>NZ_BKAH01000001.1 GCF_007992455.1 Microbacterium saccharophilum
GCCGCGGTCTCTCGCCCACCACCGGATGTGGTGGACCTTTGCGTGCCCGGGTGGGACGCCGCACATCGCGCAGCCGCCGTCGCGTTCGGTGAGCGCGAGTCTCTGCGCCCTCGTGAACAGGCGCCGCTGCCGGCCCCAGTCCAGGATCTCGCTGTCCCCGCCCAGGACCGCCGGGATGATTCCGCCATCCGCCGGGCCGTCGCGATCGACACCGGGGCGGCGAGCCCGTCGATGGTGGCGTGCCCGGTCCCGGCGCGCAGGTCCTCCAGCGTCATCCGGACGACCACGGTCGCACCCCGCAGCGGGGTGTCCCGGTGCGCGCAGCCGAGCAGGTGCTCGCAGATCTTCACCAGCGCATCGGCGCGCATCATCGCCACGCTGCGCCGCGGCGCATCCACGTCGCTCGACGCGTCCGCGTCGCGCTGCGCGCCGAGCTCCGCGCCCACGATCGCGTCGATCGCGACCATGATCGCCGCGCCGTGCTCCGGGTCGAACCCGCCGGTCAGGTGCAGCATCCCGGACCGATCCTCCTGCACCCGCAGGAACCGCTGCCCCCGCAGCTCCTCCTCCCGCGGCGGCACCCCATCCGGATCCAGGTGCGCCTCCGCACGCGCGATCAGCTTCGCCAACTGATCCAACGTCAACCCCGGCGCCTGCCCGGCCAGGGTCCGCTCCGCCGCCTCCAGATCGCCCGGGTTCCCGCGGAGGGCGACCCGATCCAGCATCGACACGATCGCCGACGCCGCCAACGCCCCGATCGCCCCCGCCGCCAACGCCGCACCCACGTGCGGATGCTTCGCCGGGGCCTCGCCCCCGCTCAGCAACACCCGCGGCGCCGTCGCATCCCCCACCTGCACCAGCCGCGACGCCTCCCCGTTCGTCGTTCCCAGCGTCGAGGCGAGCAGCGCCGTCGCGGTGCGGAATCCGTTCGCCTTCGCGAGACTGTCGGCCCCGAGCTCCGGCCGGGACTGCCGAGCGATCTCCGCCGCGACCTGCGTCGACGCCGCCTCCAACAACGGCCGCGCCGTCCCCAGCGCATCGTTCACCGCGATCAACCGCGCCCCCTCGGTGCCCTCGACCCGGCCGACCGGCCACACCGCGCGCGCCGCCGTCACCGCCTCAAGCAGAGCATCCATCGGAGAAGTCATACCCCGAAGGTACCCGCAGCCTCCGACATTCATCGAAGAAATGTTCGATCTGTGGATGACCGCCAGAACACGAGCACAGTGCAGGAACCGGCGACCGGCGCCACCGCGCCGGAGTCGCTAAACCCCGGCTTCCCCAGCCTCCGGCCCCGCCTCACCGAGCACCCGCAGGAAGCTCTCCGGCAGCACCACGTTCTCCGGCGCCCCGGCGAAGAACCCGGCGACCTCGGCCGGCGTATAGCCGGCGATCCCGCATCCCACCTCGGTGACGAGGAACCGCAGCTCCGGATGCTCCGCCGCGAACGCGACGAATCGCGCCGCCTGCGCCCGGAAGACGTCGAGCCCCGACATCGTGTCGATGCCGTACGACTGTCCCTGCAGCCCCTCGGCCTGCCCCCACACGGCGCCGAAGCGCTCATGCGCGAAGCGGGCCGCGCCGCCGCCGTGGGCGCCGTGCGCGTTCGAGCCGAAGACGAAGACGTCGTCCGCCGCCAGCCGCTCGATCCGCATCAGCGCGCCGCCGTGGCCTCGGCGTGGTTCGCGGAGTGGGTCCGGTAGACCTGCGCGTTGCGCAGCAGGCCGGCCTTCTCCTCCTCGCTGAGCTCCCGCCGCACCTTCGCGGGGACGCCGGCGACGAGGGACCCGTCCGGCACGACCGTGCCCTCCAGGACGACCGCTCCCCCGGCGATGAGGCAGCCGCTCCCGATCTCCGCGCCGGAGAGGATGACGCTCCCCATGCCGACGAGCGAGCCGTCGCCGATCGTGCAGCCGTGCACGACGGCGTTGTGCCCCACCGAGACGTCCCGGCCGATGACGACCGGGTGACCGGCATCCACGTGCACCGACACGTTGTCCTGCAGGTTGCTGCCCGCGCCGAGCGTGATGGCGGCACTGTCGCCGCGCACGACGGCGTTGTACCAGACGCTCGCGCCCTCTTCGAGGGTCACGTCTCCGATGATGCGGGCACCGGATGCCACGAAGGCGGACGCGTGGATGCGGGGGCTGCGCCCCGACACGGACAGGACGGAGGCATCGTCGGCGATCGTCATGGTCCCGACGATATCGCGCACCGGCCCGGGTGCCGACACCGGTTAGCCCAGCCTCGGCTTGCTTGCGGAATGCCCGCTGCTGAGTAGCGTTGCACGCACAGCGGGACCGGACACCCCGCTGAAGGAGACGAAGCATATGAACGAGACGCACACCATCCCCATGAGCGCGACCGACCCCGAGGTCGCCGCCGGAACCGCGCAGTTCCTCACCCCGGTCGTGCTGGGACTCCAGGGCCTCGCCGTCAACGGCAAGCAGGCCCACTGGAACGTCCGCGGCAGCAACTTCATCGCGATCCACGAGCTCCTCGACACCGTCGTCGCCAACGCCCAGGGCTTCGCCGATGAGGCGGCCGAGCGCATCGTCGCCCTGGGCCTCCCGATCGACGCGCGGGTGTCGACGGTGGCCGCCAAGACGAAGCCGACGGCCGTGCCGGCCGGCTTCACGCAGTGGCAGCAGATCATCGCCGCCGTCGTGGGCGACATGGATGCCGTCATCGCCGACGTCCAGGCCGCCATCGACGGGCTCGACGAGATCGACCTGACCAGCCAGGACATCGTCATCGGCATCAAGGCCGGACTCGAGAAGGACCGCTGGTTCCTCTCCGCCCACCTCGCCGGCTGACGCCGACACGCAGCCTTCCGACGCCCCGGGCCCGTGCCCGGGGCGTCGTCATGTCAGGCGACGTGCGTGAGCCGCCCCTGGAGCAGGGTCGCGGAGACCCGCGTGCCGCGCAGCGCCCCCTCGTCCGCGGTGAGCGGGTCGCGGTCGGCGACGACGAGATCGGCCACGCTGCCGGGGGCCAGCGCGCTCCCCGCCTCCGAACCCCCTGCGGTGGAGGCGGCCAGCGCGGTCGCGGCGTCGAGCGCCTGCTCGGGTCGCCACGCGGGGCGACCGTCCCGGGTGCGCCACACGGCGGCCGCCATCGCCGCCCACGGATCGAGTGGGGAGACCGGGGCGTCGGAGCCGAACAGGAGGTTGGCTCCGGCGTCGGCGAGGGCACGCAGCGGGTACGGCACCGCGGTCTGCCCCGTCCAGATGGCGTCGGTCATGTCGCGGTCGTCCACGGCGTGCTCGGGCTGCACGCTGGCACCGACCCCGAGACGGGCGAAGCGGGCGATGTCGGCGTGCGCGACGAGCTGCGCATGCTCGATCGTGCCGTGCGCGCCGGTCGCGGCGAACGCGTCGAGGGCGTACGTGTTGGCGAGGTCGCCGATCGCGTGCACGGCGGCGGCCATCCCCGCCGCGGTCGCGGTCGTGAGCAGCTCCCGCAGCTCCTCCGGCGGCACGGTCAGCAGACCGTGGTTGTGCGGGTCGCCGGGATAGGAGTGCGAGCAGGCCGCCGTGCGCGTACCGAGCGAACCGTCGGTGATGACCTTGAGCGGACCCATCCGCACGAGGCCCGCCGGGTCCAGCGCATCGCCGGTCGCCAGCCCCTCCGCGATCGCCCGGTGCAGGAGCGCCGGGTACACCCCGAACGACACGCGCGTCGTGTCGAAGCCGGCATCCAGCCGCCGCGCCCACGCCTCGGCGTTCCAGGCCATGTCGAAGTCGACGATCCCGACGACGCCGCGCCCCGCAGCAGCCTGCAGCGCCGCGGCCACGAGGCGGTCCCCCACCACCGGGTCGGCGGCGTTGAGGCGCCGCGAGATCTCGAACGCGGGCTCCTCGCGCAGGACGCCCGAGCCGTCGACCGGGAACCCCTCGCGCTGCAACGCGGCCGTGTTCAGCCACACGCTGTGCACATCCGCGTTGATGAGATACGTCGGGATGCCGCCGGTTGCGGCATCGAGGAACTCCAACTCCATGACGTCCGGCCACAGCGCGTCACGGAACCCCGCCCCGATGCGCCGGCCGTCCTGCAGGACCGGCGCGGATGCCATCAGCGCGGCCGCCTCACGCGCCGAGCGCGCCGCCCCGAGGTCGTGCCGCTGCGCCGCGAGCGCCCACTGCACGGTGTGCACGTGGTGATCCCAGAGCCCGGGCAGGACGTAGCCGCCGGCGGCGTCCAGCATCCTGCCGGTGCGGGGCAGGGCGCCGGCGGGGGCGATGTCGACGATGCGCCCTCCGCGCAGGTGCACGTCCACGGGGTCGCTGCCGAACGGGTCGAGCCGGTCGGCGCCGGTGAGCCGGGCGTCCGTGATGATGTCGACGCGCGCGCCGCGTTCCAGGCTCATCGGGCGTCCCCTGCTCGCCGCATGGCGTCGCGGGCGCGGCGCATCTCGGCGGGAAGCCGCGGATCGGCGTAGGGGCTGGAGCCGGCCTCGAGCTCCGCGATGATCGTGTCGACGGTCTCGCCGGGGCGGTTCTGGCTGAGCTTGCGCTTGGCGACGACCTTCGTCGGGGTCAGCCGGTAGCCGACGGTGCCCTGCTCGAGACGGCGCACGTACCCGGGGTCGTTCGGGGGCTCCCACAGGAGCCGGGGGCCCGGCAGCGTCGCCTCGAAATGCGCCACGAGCCGCTCGAGAACGCGCAGGTTCTCCTCGGGGCCGAGGATCTCCGGAATGCCGGAGAGATGCACCGAGACGAAGTTCCAGGTCGGCACGTTCGGACCGGCCGGGTACCAGCCCGGTGAGATGTACCCGTGCGGGCCCTGCACGACGACGAGCAGCTCGCGCTCGCCGAGACCGTGCACGGCGTCGTCGGGCTTGCCGACGTGGCCCACGATCGTGAGGTCGTCGCGGTCCTCATCCAGCAGCACGGCGTAGTGCGAGGCGACGAGTCCGTCCGGGGTGTCGCTGACCAGCGTCATCCACGGGTTCTGCTCGATCACGCGCCGCAGCTCGCCGACGTCGGTCATCGCGAAGCTCGGGTTCTGTCGCATGGCTCCCTCATCCCCTCGTCACGCCTGGCACCGCGGACACCAGTACAGCTTCCGGGCGGCCAGCTCCTCGAGCACGATGGCCGTCCCGCAGACCCGACAGGGCAGCCCCGCGCGGCGGTACACCCAGTGCCGGTCGTCGCGATTGGCCATCGCGAGCCGGTACGCGGCCGGGTCCAGGTCGTCCATCGTCATCATCTGGCCGGTCTCGACGCCGATCGCGAGGAGCCGCACCCAGTCGCGCCAGATCTGCCGCACGATCTCCTCCGGCACCTCGCGACCCGGGGTGTGCGGGTTCAGGCGCGCGCGGAACAGCAGCTCTGCGCGGTACACATTGCCGATCCCGCCGACGACGCTCTGGTCCATCAGGAGGAGAGCGATGGAGGTGGGCTTGCGGCGGACGACGGCGGTGAAGCGCTCCTCGCCTTCGGCAGGGTCGTCGACGAGGGGATCCGGGCCGAGCTTCGCGATCGTGGCCGCGACCTCGTCGGGAGTCTGGAGCACGCACGCCGTCGGGCCGCGCAGGTCGGCGCACGTCGTCTCGGTGAGCAGTCGCAACCGCACCTGGCCCACGACCGGCGGCGGCCACTCGTCACCGTCTTCCCCGAGGCCCTGCGTCTGCTCGCTCATCCGGACGTGCACGCGCGTGCGACGCGGGGCGCCGATCGAGCTCAGCGAGTTCTCGCCCGCGTCGTCCAGGATCGGGGCGAGGTCGGTGCCGCGCTGATTCGTCTGCCCCATCCGGCCGTTCGCCGACGCGATGGTGGGATCGACGAGAATCTCCCCCGCGAAGTCCCACGCGCCGTACAGACCCAGATGCACACGCAGCCACAGGTCGTCCTCGAACGCGAGGAACATCTGCTTACCCACGGCGCGCGCCGCCGTCGCCTCCCGCCCGGAGAGGAGCGCGGCCCCCTCGGCGAAACGACCCTGCGGGCTGCTGGCCGAGACGGTGCGGCCCACGAAGTTGCGGTCGAACTGGCGCGCGATGCGGTGGACGGAATGGCCCTCGGGCATCAGCCCGCTTCCGGGTCGATGGCGTCGGCGGACTCGCCGCCGTGCGGCGCCTGCGCGCGCGGGTCCGGCTCCAGAGACCCGTCGGTCTCGTATGCGGCCAGCTGCGCGATGCGGCGCGCGTGCCGCTCCTCGCCGGTGAACGGCGTCGCGATGAAGCGGTCGATGAACGACGCGGCCTCGTCGAAGGTGTGCTGGCGCGCGCCGATGGAGATCACGTTGGCGTCGTTGTGCTCGCGTGCGAGCTCCGCGGTCGCGAGGTTCCAGACGAGGGCGGCGCGGATGCCGCGCACCTTGTTCGCGGCCATCTGCTCGCCGTTGCCGGAGCCGCCGAACACGACGCCGAGCGCCTCGATCCCGGCCGCCTGATCGCGGGCGACGGCCTCGGCCGCGCGGATGCAGAACGCCGGGTAGTCATCCAGCGCGTCGTACTCCAGCGGACCGTGATCCACGACGTCGTGGCCGTTCGCGGCGAGGTGGTGCTGGAGCTGGGTCGAGAATTCGAGGCCGGCGTGGTCGGTCGCGATGTGGATGCGCATGGCATCCATCCTAGGGACGCTCGTAGCGGGCGGATCCCGTCGCACGACAGCGATATGATGATTCCATCATGCCATTCACCCGCGCCCAGCGACCCCTCTACGAAGTGAAGGCCAACCTCTTCAAGGGCCTCGCGCATCCGTTCCGGATCCGCATCCTCGAACTGCTCTCCACGGCACCCGAGCGCAGCGTCGCCGATCTGCAGGCCCAGACCGGGCTCGAGGCCTCGCACCTCTCGCAGCACCTCGCCGTGCTGCGCCGGCACCGGCTCGTGGAGTCCGAGCGGCGCGGCAGCCACGTCTTCTACCGGCTCGGCGACCCGGCCGTGGGGCGGCTGCTCGCGGTGGCCCGCGACCTCCTCGTCGAGGTGCTGGCCGCCGACGGCGACCTCCTCCGCGATGTCGCGACGCTCCCCGCGCTCGCGGCGCCGGAGACTCCCGGGGCCGACCGCTCATGAACGAGCGCCCCGCCCGGACCCGTGCGCGCCGCGCCGCGGTCTTCCTCGCCGGCCTGCTGCCGTCGCGGGCCGACTACGCCTCCGTCCGCCGCACGTGGCGGCGCGACCTGCTCGCCGGCGTCACGGTGGGCATCGTCGCCCTCCCGCTCGCTCTCGGGTTCGGCGTCAGCTCGGGGGTCAGCGCGGAGGCGGGGCTCATCACCGCGATCGTCGCCGGCGTCATCGCCGCCGTGTTCGGCGGCTCGCACGTCCAGATCTCCGGACCCACCGGCGCGATGGCCGTCGTGCTCCTGCCGATCGTCGCGCAGCACGGGGTCGGCTCGGTGGCGACGGTGGCCCTGATCGCCGGGGTGCTGGTGCTCGTCGCGGGTCTCCTGGGGCTCGGCCGGGCGGTCTCCTTCATCCCCTGGCCCGTCATCGAGGGCTTCACGCTCGGGATCGCGGTCATCATCTTCCTGCAGCAGATCCCGCTCCTGACCACCGGTCACGCGTCCTCCGCGACCGACCACAGCAGCAACGCGGTGATCGCCGCCGTCCAGGCCCTCACCGCCGCGGACCTCGCCTACCTGGCCTGGGCTATCGGCGCCGAGGCGATCGTGGCCGCCTGCATGATCCTCGCCCCCCGAATCCACCCCGCCGTGCCGGGCTCGCTGATCGGCATCGCGATCGTGACGGTGCTGGCGCTCCTGCTGCCGAGCCCGCTGGCGCGGATCGGAGCCCTGCCGGGGACTCTGCCCCTGCCGACGCTCCCCGCACTCGATCCCGCAGTGCTCCCGAGCCTCGTGGCACCCGCCCTGACGGTCGCCGCCCTCGCCGCCATCGAGTCGCTCCTCTCGGCGCGGGTCGCGGCGGCCATGGCCGACACGGGCGCCTACAACCCCGATCGGGAACTGGTCGGCCAGGGTCTGGCGTCCCTCGGCGCGTCGCTGTTCGGCGGGCTGCCGGCCACCGGCGCCATCGCCCGCACAGCCGTCAACGTCCGCTCCGGCGGCCGGTCGCGCATCAGCGGCATCTTCCACGCCGTCGTCCTGCTCCTCGTCGTCCTCGTCGCCGCCGGCCCCGTCGGGACCATCCCGCTCGCGGCGCTCGCGGGCGTCCTCATGGTGACGGCGGTGCGCATGGTGCAGCGCGACACGGTGCGCGCGATCCTCCGCTCGACCCGTGCGGATGCCGTCGCCTTCCTGCTCACGGCCGTCATCACCGTGTCGTTCGATCTCATCGTCGCGGTCGTCATCGGCGTCGTCTTCGCGGGGGTCTTCGCGATCCGGAGCCTCTCCCGCGCGTCAGGGGTGCAGCGCGAGGCACTCCCCGGCGACCCGGAGCCCGGGGACGAGCGCATCGCCGTGATCCGCTTCGACGGTCCGCTGTTCTTCGCCGCCGCCGACCGCGTCTTCGACGAGGTCAACGCCGTGCGAGGCGTGTCGGTCGTGATCCTCCGGATGTCGCAGCTCGAACTCGTCGACGCGACGGGAGCCCGCATCCTCGGCGACATCGTGCAGGCCCTGGAGCGTCGCGGGGTCACGGTGCTGCTCAAGGGCGTCCAGCCCCGTCACGCCGACCTGTTCCGGACGGTGGGTGTCCTCGGGTCGCTGCGCCACCACAATCATCTCTTCACCGAACTGGCGCCCGCGGTGGCGCACGCCCGCAGTCACGTGCGGCGCGAGACCGCGGGCGCGTAGTCTGGGGAGGTTGCCGCGGGCGCCAGCAGCGCCCGACCGCGGCATCCACCCTGACCTTGGGAGCCATGCACGTGCCTGGAGAGAACCTCACCCGCATCGAGGCGCAGGAGCGCCGCGCGATCGTCGACACCACCTCGTACGAGGTGA
The DNA here is from genome assembly GCF_007992455.1 of Microbacterium saccharophilum. Lineage (GTDB taxonomy): Bacteria > Actinomycetota > Actinomycetes > Actinomycetales > Microbacteriaceae > Microbacterium > Microbacterium saccharophilum. Next base: position 8,848 of record NZ_BKAH01000001.1, read on the forward strand.
GCCTCGACCTCACGACCGGACCGGAGGTGTTCCGATCCCGCTCGGTGATCCGCTTCACCGCCGCCGAGGGGGCGGCCACGTTCATCGACCTGATCGCCCGCACCGTCCACGCGATCACGCTGAACGGTCGCGCGCTCGACCCCGCCGCCGTGTTCTCCGACTCGCGCATCGCCCTGGACGGCCTGTCCGCCGACAACGAGCTCGTCGTCGAGGCCGACTGCCTCTACACGAACACGGGTGAGGGCCTGCACCGCTTCGTCGACCCCGTCGACGGCGAGGTCTACCTCTACTCGCAGTTCGAGGTTCCCGACTCCCGGCGGGTGTTCGCCGTGTTCGAGCAGCCCGACCTTAAGGCGACGTTCCAGTTCACGATCACGGCGCCCGCCGCGTGGAAGGTCGTCTCCAACTCCCCCACCCCCGAGCCGGTGCCGGCCCAGGACGGCGCCGCGACGTGGACGTTCGAGCCCACTCCGCGGATCTCGTCCTACATCACGGCGCTCGTCGCGGGCCCGTACGAGGCGACGTTCTCCGAGCTGACGAGCGCCTCCGGCCGCGTCATCCCGCTCGGCGTCTACGGCCGCAAGAGCCTCTGGCAGCACCTGGACGCGGACTACATCTTCGAGAAGACCCGCCAGGGCTTCGCGTACTACGAGGAGAAGTTCCAGGTCCCGTACCCGTTCGCGAAGTACGACCAGCTCTTCGTCCCGGAGTTCAACGCGGGAGCGATGGAGAACGCCGGCGCCGTGACGTTCACGGAGACCTACGTCTTCCGCTCGAAGGTGACGGATGCCGTGAAGGAGCGCCGGGTCGTCACGATCCTGCACGAGCTCGCGCACATGTGGTTCGGGGACCTCGTCACGATGAAGTGGTGGAACGACCTGTGGCTGAACGAGTCGTTCGCCGAGTGGGCGTCCACGATCGCGACGGCCGAGGCCACCGAGTGGACCGAGGCGTGGACGACGTTCAACGCCATGGAGAAGACCTGGGCGTACCGCCAGGACCAGCTGCCCTCGACGCACCCCGTGGTCGCGACGATCAACGACCTCGAGGACGTGCAGGTCAACTTCGACGGCATCACCTACGCGAAGGGCGGCTCGGTCCTCAAGCAGCTCGCCGCGTGGGTCGGGATCGAGGCGTTCTTCGCCGGTGTCTCGCAGTACTTCCAGAAGCACGCGTGGGGCAACACCGAGCTGTCCGACCTGCTGACCGAGCTGGAGGCCACGAGCGGCCGTGACCTCTCCACGTGGTCGCGGAAGTGGCTCGAGACGGCCGGCGTGAACACGCTGTCCCCGGAGATCAAGACCGACGACGCCGGGATCATCACCCGCTTCGCGATCGTCCAGACGGCTCCGGCGGACTACGCGACGATCCGCCCGCACCGCCTCGGTGTCGGCTTCTACTCGCTGACCGACGGCGCGCTCGTGCGCACGCACCGCGTGGAGATCGACGTCGACGGCGACCTGACCGAGGTCGCCGAGCTCGTCGGCATCGCCCGCCCCGACCTCGTCCTGCTCAACGACGACGACCTCGCGTACGCGAAGATCCGCCTGGACGACCGGTCGCTGCGGACGGCCATCGAGCACCTCGGCAAGATCAGCGACCCGCTCGCCCGCTCGCTCGTCTGGGGCGCGGCCTGGGACCAGACCCGCGACGCGGAGGCCTCCGCCTCCGACTACGTCGACCTCGTGCTCCGCAACATCGGCGCCGAGACGGAGTCCACCACCGTGCGGACGACCCTCGCTCAGCTGCAGCTCGCCGCGAACGCGTACGTCGCGCCGGAGAAGCGCGACGCGACACGGGAGAGGGTCGCCGAGGGCCTCTGGGCCCTCGCGCAGGCGGCGGAAGCGGGCAGCGACAGCCAGCTGCAGTTCGTCACGGCGTTCGCCTCGGCCGCGGCCACCCCGGCGCAGTGGGAGCAGGTCCGCGCGCTCCGCGACGGGCAGACCGCGCTCGAGGGTCTCGAGATCGACGCGGACCTGTCCTGGGCCCTGCTGGTCTCCCTCGCCGCGGGCGGGCTCGTCACGACCGCCGACATCGACGCCGCCCTCGCGGCCGACAACACGGCCAAGGGCGGCGAGTTCGCCGCACAGGCGAAGGCCGCCCTGCCGACCGTCGATGCCAAGCGCGCCGCCTGGTCGTCGCTCATCGACACCGCCGACCTGCCGAACACCGTCGTCCGCTCCGCGGCGCTCGGGTTCACGCACCCGGCCGGCGTCGAGGCGCTCCGCGCGTTCGTGGACGACTACTTCGACATGCTGCTGCCGATCTGGGAGGACCGCACCTACCAGATCGCGAACTACCTCATCACGGGCCTGTACCCGGCGCCGCTCGCGGACCGCGCGCTGCGCACGGCGACGCGGGCGTGGCTCGACGCGCACGGCGATGCCGCCCCGGCCCTCCGCCGTCTCGTGCAGGAGAACCTCGCCGGCGTCGAGCGGGCGCTGTCCGTCCAGGAGCGCGACGCCCAGTAGGCCACGATGACGACACTCTCCACCGACCCCGCCGCGATCACGGATCCCGACTTCTGGCAGCAGCTGCTGACGTGGCTCCGCGATGCGGGCGTCAGCCTGCTCATCGTGGCGGCGTTCATCGTGGGCGGGGTCCTCGCCGGGTGGGTCCTGAAGTTCGTGATCCGCCGCGTCGTGAACCGGATCGTCTCCGGCGCGAAGAACAAGGCGAACGTCGACGACACGCAGGCGCTCGACCGCTCGCCGCTCGCGGCCATGCGCCTCGTGCAGCGGACCCGCACCCTCGGCTCGATCCTGCAGAACATCGTCAACGTCACGATCGTGATCGTCGTGACGCTGCTGGTGATCAACTTCCTCGCGCCCACGGCGCTGGGGTCGTTCGCCCTGCTCTCCGCGGCGGTCGGCGCGGGGCTCGGCTTCGGCGCGCAGAACATCGTCAAGGACGTGCTGAACGGCATCTTCATCGTCGCCGAGGATCAGGTCGGCATCGGCGATGTCGTGGACCTCGGGCTCGCGACGGGCATCGTCGAGTACGTGAGCGTCCGGATCACCCACGTCCGCGACGTCAACGGCACGCTCTGGTACGTCCGCAACGGGGAGATCACCCGCATCGGCAACATGTCGCAGGGGTGGTCGCGCGTCATCGTCGATCTCGCCGTTCCCACCGACGCCGACATCGAGCAGGTGGAGAAGTCCATGCTCACGGCGGCGACGTCGCTCGTGAAGGACCCCAAGTGGCGCACGCGCATCCTCGAGGAGCCGGAGGTATGGGGCCTCGAGGCGATCACGGGTGAGTCGCTCGTCATCCGTCTCGTCGTCAAGACCCGCTCCAACGCGAAGGACGACGTCGCACGCGAACTGCGGATGCGGCTGAAGAGGGCGATGGACGACCTGGGCCTGTCGCTCCCGCAGATGAACTCCGTCATGCTGACGGGTCTGGAGGGCGCCCAGCGGGTGCGGGGCGCGAACCCGCCGCGCACCCGGCCCACCCCCGTCACCCCGGCCAAGGGCGTCTGGAAGGCCAAGAAGACCACGAAGGCGCAGGCCGCCGAGTCTCCGGCCGGCGACGACGCGAAGGACGCGAAATGACGGATGCCGGAACCCCCGCGCCGCTGAGCTTCTACGAGGAGATCGGCGGCCACGACACGTTCGTGCGGCTCGTGGACGCGTTCTATCGCGGTGTCGCCGGCGACGAGGTCCTCAAGCCCATGTACCCCGAGGACGACCTCCGGCCGGCGGCCGAGCGCCTCACGCTCTTCCTCGAGCAGTACTGGGGCGGGCCGAGCACCTACAGCGAACGGCGCGGGCACCCGCGGCTGCGCATGCGGCATGCGTCGTTCCATGTCAATCCCGACGCGCGCGACCGCTGGCTGCGGCACATGCGCGCCGCCGTGGATGAGCTCGACCTCCCGCCACTGCACGAGGCGACGCTGTGGGATTATCTGCAGCGGGCCGCGTTCGCGATGGTGAACACCTTCGAGCCGACCGGCATCGGCCCGACGCGACCACCGGAGGCGACGAGCCTCCTGGCACATCCCGAGACGACGAAGGAGTCGTGATGACCGGAGCCCGGCAGACCCAGACGCATTCCGCGGACATCCTCGTGATCGGCTGGGGCCTGGCGGGCCTCGTCGCGGCCTCCGAAGCGGCCGCGGCGGGCAAGCGGGTCGTCATCGTCGACCAGGAGCCCCGCACCAACCTCGGCGGTCAGGCGCACTGGTCCTTCGGCGGGCTGTTCCTCGTCGACTCCCCCGAACAGCGCCGCATGGGCATCAAAGACTCCCCCGATCTGGCGCGCCAAGACTGGTTCGCCACGGCGGGCTTCGACCGCGACGAAGACCTCTGGCCACGCCGGTGGGCGGAGGCCTATCTGCAGTTCGCACACGAGGAGAAGCGCGCCTGGCTTCGCGCCAAGGGCGTCGGATTCTTCCCCGTCGTCGGCTGGGCCGAGCGCGGCGGGTACCTGTCGACCGGGCCCGGCAACTCCGTGCCCCGCTTCCACATCGTGTGGGGCACCGGTCCCGGCATCGTCGCGCCCTTCCAGAAGGACGTCGAGGACGGCGAGGCGCGGGGCCTCGTGACGGTTCTCCCCCGCCACAGGGTCACCGCTCTGACCGTCTCGGGCGGCGCCGTCGTGGGAGCCTCCGGCGCCGTCCTCGCGCCCTCCGGTGCCGTCCGCGGTGCCCCGACGGCGCGGGAGACGGTGGGCTCGTTCGAGATCCGGGCCCCCGCCGTCATCGTCGCGGGCGGCGGGATCGGCGGCAACCACGACCTCGTCCGCGCGCAGTGGCCCGCGAGCCTCGGCGCCCCGCCGGCCTCGATGCTCTCCGGCGTCCCCGCCTATGTGGACGGGTCGCTGCAGCCGGTCAGCAGCGCCGCCGGCGCCCGGCTCATCAATGGCGACCGCATGTGGCACTACGTCGAGGGCATCCGGAACTTCGACCCGGTCTGGCCGCAGCACGGCATCCGCATCCTCCCGGGCCCGTCCTCGGTGTGGCTCGACGCTCTCGGAAACCGGCTGCCCGTTCCGCTGTTCCCCGGGTTCGACACCCTCGGCACGCTCGCGCACCTGCGGGCCACGGGTTACGACCACTCCTGGTTCGTCCTGTCCCGCGCGATCGTGGAGAAGGAGTTCACGCTCTCCGGCAGCGAGCAGAACCCCGACCTCACCGGCAAGGATCTCCCGCTCCTCGTGAAGTCCCGGCTCGGGAAGGGCGCCGCCGGTCCCGTGCAGGCCTTCCTCGACCACGGCGCCGACTTCGTGGTCCGCGACACCCTCGACGACCTGATCGCGGGGATGCAGGCGCTGCCGGGCGGGGAGAGCCTCGACGCCGACCGGGTGCGGACCGAGGTCGAAGCCCGCGACCGCGAGATCGACAACGACTTCACGAAGGACGCGCAGATCGCGATGCTCCGCTCCGCGCGCGCCTACCGCGGCGACCGGCTCGTGCGGACGGCCGTCCCGCACCGCATCCTCGATCCGAAGAACGGACCGCTCATCGCCGTGAAGCTGCACGTCCTGACCCGGAAGTCGCTCGGCGGCATCGAGACCGATCTGTCGGCGCGCGCGCTCGGCGGCGGCGGCGCGCCGGTGCCGGGCCTCTACGCGGCGGGTGAGGCCGCGGGCTTCGGCGGCGGAGGCCTGCACGGCTATCGCGCGCTGGAGGGGACGTTCCTGGGCGGGTGCCTCTTCTCGGGCCGCACCGCGGGCAGGGCGGCCGCGGCCGCCGTCTGAGGCCGCTCTACCGGCTCGCGCCGGTACGCCGCACGGCGGTGAGTCCCGGCGGGCCGGCCGTGCGGACGAGCACATGCCCGCGGGTGAGGCTCACCCGCGTCCACGCACCGGAGCGGCGCACGGCGGCGAGTTCGTCGCCGGCGATGAAGCCGAGCGCGAAGGCGGCGAACGCCGCGCCGAGCGGGATGCCGCCGAGGTCCTCGTCCGCTGCACCCCAGACGAGCGACCGGACGCGGTGCACGGCGTCGTCGCCGGCATCGGTCGGCACCTGCTCGGCGACCGCCGCGATGCCCCACTGGGCGCGGGAGGCGAGAAGGGATGCCGGGAGCGCGCCGGCGTCCGTCCAGCCGCCGCGCGGCGGGGAGATGCCCGCCCACGGCGCCGTCACGGAAGTGTCCGGAAGCCGGACCGTGTGCGGCTGGGTGCCCTCGGCCAGCGCGCCGGCGTCCACGGTCAGGTCGCACACGAGTTCGGGGTCGACCGGCAGGAACCGCATCCCCAGCACCGTCGGCACGGCCTCCAGCAGCGTCCGCGGGGCCAGCGGCGCCGACGACAGGGCGAGGACTCCCGCGTCGGCCCGAAGCCGCACGGCGCCGTCGCCGAGCCGCGTGGCGCGCCGGGCGAAGGTGAGGACGTCGGCGGCGGCCTGCGGGTCGGGGAAGCGGAGGCTCGGGGACATCCGCCCTAAGCTATCAGCGACGGATGCGCCCCGGCGCGGAGTGTGAGAGGGAGACCACGTGGCGGACGATCTGGACCCGGTCACCGGCCTGCTGTCCGTCCTTGATCTCTCCTCGGGCGATGCCCGCACGACGGAGGACATCTTCACGGGCGTCTCGCAGAACATGCCGACGGGCCGGGTGTTCGGCGGGCAGGTCCTCGCCCAGTCGATCATGGCGGCCGAGCGCACCCTGCCCGACGAGCGGATCGCGCATTCCATGCACGGGTACTTCCTGCGCCCCGGCGACTCGACGGCGGGCCTGACGTTCTCCGTGGACCGCATCCACGACGGCCGGTCGTTCTCGACGCGACGCACCCAGGCCTTCCAGCAGGGCGTCCCCATCTTCTCGATGATCGCGTCCTTCGAGCACGAGGCGCCCGGTCTCGAGCATCGCGCGCCGATGCCGGAGGGCGTCCCCGACCCGGAGCACGTCGACAGCATCGAGGACCGCCTCCCGGGCCTGCACCCGATGACGAAGCGCTTCTTCGCGGACAGTCCCATCGAATTGCGGCACGTCTCCTCGCCGATCTACGTCGCCGTGGACGGCGCGCACGAGGCGCGGCAGGCGGTATGGATGCGGACGCGCCGGACGATCCCCGACGACCCGCGGCTGCATCGCGCGGCCCTCGCGTACATGAGCGACCTGACGATCCAGGAGTCGGTGCTGCGCGCCCACGGCATCGCATGGTCTCAGCCCGGGCTGAAGGTCGCGAGTCTGGACCACGCGATGTGGTGGCACCGGCCCGGCCGCGTCGACGACTGGCTCCTCTACGTGCAGGAGTCGCCGAGCGCCCGCGGCGGCCGTGGGCTGTCGACGGGCCGCATGTACACCCGCGAGGGTGAGCTGATCGCCTCCGTGGCCCAGGAGATCATGGCGCGGGTCCCCGCCGGAGAGCTCACCGCGGGCTGATTCAGCGGCGGTGGTTTCAGCGGCGGTGGCCGTACGCGATGGGCTCGCCGAGGTACGGCTCCCAGACGCGGCGCATCTCGTCGGAGAGGCGCGTGGGGCGCCCCGTCGCGACATCCACCATCACGACGACCGACGTCGCCCGCGCGTACAGCTTCTGCGGCTCGGCGCCGAGCGGGCTGTAGACCTCGTAGCAGACCTCGACGCTCGAGCCGCCGATCTTGCCGAACCACATCTGCACGTTCAGGGGCTCCCGCCCGTACGGAACGGGCGCGAGGTACTCGATCTCCTGCCGGGCGATGAGCGTCACGGTGCCGGCGGCGAGACTGGACTCCAGCACGGCCGTGTCCGGACCGGTCTCCCCCGCCTGCGGCAGCCAGAACACCCGCACCCGGGCTTCTTCGAGCAGCTTCAGCATCGCCGTGTTGTTGACGTGGTTGAAGGCGTCCAGATCGCCCCATCGCAGGTGGATGGGGACGTGCATCCGCGGGCTGTCAGTCACGGGTGAGCTTGCGGTGCGTCGAACGGTGCGGCTTGGCGGCGTCGGCGCCGAGGCGCTCGATCTTGTTGGCCTCGTACGATTCGAAGTTGCCCTCGAACCAGTACCACTGCGCCGGGTCCTCGTCGGTGCCCTCGTAGGCGAGGATGTGGGTCGCGATGCGGTCGAGGAACCACCGGTCGTGGGTGATGACCACGGCGCAGCCGGGGAACTCCAGGAGCGCGTTCTCCAGGCTCGACAGGGTCTCGACGTCCAGGTCGTTCGTCGGCTCGTCGAGGAGCAGCAGGTTGCCGCCTTCCTTGAGCGTCAGGGCGAGGTTCAGCCGATTGCGCTCACCGCCGGAGAGGACACCGGCCTTCTTCTGCTGGTCGGGCCCCTTGAAGCCGAACTTCGACACGTACGCACGTGAGGGGATCTCGATCTTCCCGACCGTGATGATGTCCAGGCTGTCCGAGACGACCTCCCACAGCGTCTTGTTCGGGTCGATGTTGCTGCGCGACTGGTCGACGTAGCTGATCTTGACGGTCTCGCCGACCTTGAGGTCTCCGCCGTCCAGCGGCTCGAGGCCCACGATCGTCTTGAACAGGGTCGTCTTGCCGACGCCGTTCGGCCCGATGACGCCGACGATGCCGTTCGGCGGGAGGTTGAAGCTGAGGCCGTCGATGAGCGTGCGGTCACCGAAGCCCTTCTTGAGCTTCTTGGCGTCGATGACGATGCTGCCCAGGCGGGGGCCGGCGGGGATCTGGATCTCCTCGAAGTCCAGCTTCCGGGTGCGCTCGGCCTCCGTCGCCATCTCCTCGTAGCGCGCCAGACGCGCCTTCGACTTCGTCTGGCGGCCCTTCGCGCTGCTGCGGACCCACTCCAGCTCGTCCTTCAGGCGCTTCGCGAGCTTGGCGTCCTTCTTGCCCTGGACGTCGAGACGCTCCGCCTTCTTCTCGAGGTAGGTCGAGTAGTTGCCCTCGTAGCCGATGAGGCGACCGCGGTCCACCTCGGCGATCCACTCGGCCACGTGGTCGAGGAAGTACCGGTCGTGGGTGATCGCGATGACCGCGCCCTTGTACGCCTGCAGGTGCTGCTCGAGCCACAGGACGCTCTCCGCGTCGAGGTGGTTGGTGGGCTCGTCGAGGAGGAGCAGGTCGGGCTTCTGGAGCAGGAGCTTCGCGAGGGCGACGCGGCGCCGCTCACCACCGGAGAGCGGTGCGATCTCGGCGTCCCCGGGCGGGGTGCGGAGGGCGTCCATCGCCTGCTCGAGCTGCGAGTCGAGGTCCCAGCCGTCGGCGGCGTCGATCTCCTCCTGGAGCACGCCCATCTCCGCCAGCAGCGCGTCGAAATCCGCGTCGGGGTCGGCCATGAGCGCGGAGATCTCGTTGAACCGGTCGAGCTTCGCCTTGATCGCGACGCCCTCCTGGATGTTCTCCAGCACGGTCTTGGTCTCGTCGAGCTCCGGCTCCTGCATGAGGATGCCGACGCTGTAGCCGGGAGACAGCTTCGCCTCGCCGTTGGAGGGCTGATCCATGCCGGCCATGATCTTCAGGATCGTCGACTTGCCGGCGCCGTTCGGACCGACCATGCCGATCTTGGCGCCGGGCAGGAATGCCATCGTGACGTCGTCGAGGATGAGCTTCTCGCCCACCGCTTTGCGGGCACGGACCATCGAGTAGATGTATTCAGCCATAACGGCCCAAGTCTACGCGGGGAGCGGAGTGCGCCTCACCAGTCGATCGGGCGGGTCTCGCCGATGAGGCAGCCGCCGGCGGGCAGCGCGGGCAGGACGACGGCGGTGGGGGCCGGGGTGGAGGGCCCGACCTGTCCGATGAGGCACTCCCCCTCCCACGCGACGGAGAACTGGATGCTGTCGGCGGCATTGTCGACGGTGGTCCGGTCGTAGGTCACTTCCATGGCCGACTTGTCGAAGCCCGCCCCCGCCAGCGCGTCGATGTACGCCCGCCCCTCGACCGACTGCGCCGTCGCGGCGACCGTCTGCATGACCTCGGTGAAGAGCGGGAGGTTGTCCTCCGCCGACCCGTCCACCACGAGCGTGGGCCCCGCGGGCGTGGGAGTGGGCGTCGGCGCCGCCCAGGTCGGCGACGGCGTCGACACGGGGTCGACGGCTGTCGGCGCGCAGCCCGCCATCGTCGCGGCGAGGACCCCCGCGATCAGGGCCGCGACCGTCGATCCACGACGCCGGTGCGCGACGCGGCGGGTGGGGTGCCCCGTCGACGACGCAGAGGAGGCAGGCGACACGGGCACGGAGCGAGTCTAGGCGCGCTCCGCGCCTCGCTCAGAACGGGGCAGGCTCCGCGAGGGGGCTCCGCGCCCAGTCCGGCTCCACCTCGTCGTCGACCGCATCCGGATCTGCGCCGCCGTCCTCCGGCCCATTCGGGCCACCCGCCGGAAGCCCCGGCGCAGACCAGCTCGCGTCGGTCGTTGGCGCGGCGGTCTCCCGCTTCAGCGCGGTGAACCGGCTGGTTCCCCATTGCAGGTCCGGGCCCAGGGCGTCGGCGTCGATCTCGGCCTCGGTGCCCTTCTTCTCGCCGACTTCCCACGTGCGGATCTTCAGGGCGCCGGTGACGATGACGCGCTGGCCGCGCTGCAGGGACGCCAGGGCGTGCTCGGCCAGCTGCCGGTAGGCCGACACGGAGTAGAAGTTGGTCGTGCCGTCGACCCAGGCCCCCTGCGCGTCGCGGTGACGCTGGCTCGTCGCGAGCCGGAAGTGTGCCACCGGGATCCCGGTGCCGGTCTGCCGGCGCTCGGGGACGGTGGCGATGTTGCCGACGACGGTGATGCGATCGCTCATCGCGTTTCCTCTCTCACGGGCCGCGGACTCTCCGCAGGCCATGCTTCGGCATCCGAGTGCCCGTCGGATGCCGAAGCACCTCCACCCTGACCGGCACCCGCCCACAGGGACGGGCGAGCCGGGCGATCGGTGGAGGGCGGCGCGGAGAGAGGCGGTGGGGAGGAGGCGTCAGAGGCGGGCGTACTCGCCGAAGCGCGCGCGCACCTTGTTGACCTTCGGCACCGCGACGGCCAGGCAGTATCCCTGGCCCGGGTTCTTGGCGAAGAAGTCCTGGTGGTAGTCCTCGGCCGGGTAGAACGCGCCCAGCTCCTCCGTGGTCGTCACGAGACCGCCGTCCCACCACTCCGCCGCGCGCTCCGCGGCGGCGGCGAACGCCTCGCGCTGCGCGTCGTCGGCGGGGAACATGGCCGAACGGTACTGCGTACCGACGTCGTTGCCCTGCCGGTTCAGCTGACGCGGGTCGTGCATCGTGAAGAACGCGTCGAGGATGACGTCGCCGGGGATGACCTCGGGATCGAAGGTGACCTTCACCGCCTCCGCGTGCCCGGTCGTGCCGGTGCAGACCTGCTCGTAGCTGGGGTTCGGCGTCGTGCCGCCGATGTAGCCGGATTCGACCTCGGTCACTCCGCGCAGGGCGCGATATGCGGCATCCAGGCACCAGAAGCACCCGCCGGCGAGTACGTACGTCTCCATGTCGTCTCCGAATCTCGCGCCACGATCGGCGGCGCGTCACTGGACCGAACGTACATCCCCGCGCCGCTGTTCCCGACGCGGACGGGATGTCGGAGCGTGGACATATGTTCGATTCCGGGAAGGAGAGACGATGTCGATTCTGATGGAAGGACCGCCCGTGTCCGAGGCGGTGCGGCTGCTGCCGGTGGGTGCGGGGCTCTGGCGCGTCCTGGACGCCGCGGGGCGCGCGCTCGGGCATCTCGCCACCCGGGAGGACGGCGCGCGATTCGCCGCGCTCCGCTTCCATGCCGCCAGCGCGGGGTTCCGCGAGGTCGGCACGTTCTGGTCGGCGGCGGAGGCCGTGGAGTGTCTGCGGCTGTCCCGCTAGACCACGGCGTCCAGCAGGTCCGCACCCCGGAGCGGGGCATTGGACCGCACGGCCGGCCACGTGCGGGCCAGGATGTCGACGGCGCGCCGGAGCTGTTCCACCGGCGCCGTGAACGGCACGCGGAGGTGCCGGTCGTGGCCGCCGTCGACGGCGAAGCGGGCGCCTGCCGACAGGTGGAGCCCCTCGGCCCGCGCTGCGAGGACGAGCCCCGAGCTGAGCGGCGCGTCGAGGCCGACCCACAGCGAGACGCCCCCGGCCACGTGCGGCAGCCGCCACTCCGGCAGGTGGGTGCGCAGAGCGGCGGCCAGCGCATCCCGTCCCTCGCGCAGCAGGGCGGAGCGCTGCGCGATGACATCCGGCATGTGGCCGAGGACCCGGGTGGCGACGGCCTGCTCGAACTCGGGCGTGCCGAGATCGCGGTGCGGGCGGGCGGCCACCAGCCGACGGATGGTCTCCGTGTCGGCCCGGATCCACCCGACCCGCAGCCCGCCCCACACGGTCTTCCCCAGCGACCCGATGCGGATGACGTCGGCGTGCGGCAGGGCCAGGCCCGCCGGGCGCGGGTCGATCGCCAGGTCGCCGGTCGTCTCGTCGAGCACGAGGAGCGTGCCGGCGCGGTGCGCCGCGGCACCGATGACGTCCTGCTCGCGCTCGGTCATGCTCCGCCCGGTGGGGTTCTGGAACACGGGCATGAGGTACGCCAGGGCCGGATTCGTACGGGCGAACGCCTGCTCCGCCCGCTCGAGATCCCAGCCGTCGTCGGTGGTGACCGGGACGCCGACGAGTCGCGCACCCGCATCCCGGAGGGCCTCCGCGGCGTGCGGGTAGGTCGGCGTCTCGATGAGGGCACGCTCGCCGCGGCGGAGGAACGCGGCGGCGACGAGGTGGATCGCGCTCTGCGCCCCCGTCGTCACCATGATCTGGTCCGCGGTCGTCGGGACGCCGCGCAGCGAGTAGCGGGCCGCGATGGCCTCGCGCAGGTCCTCCCGGCCGAGGATGTCGTACCCGGCGCGCGACACGATGGACGTGGCGTCCAGCGCGACCTCGCTCATGAGCCCGGCGAGACCGGGCCACGCGGCCGGGCTGGCCTGCTGCAGGTCGATGTCGTCCGGCGCGCCGGCGACGCGACCCGGCTCGCGGCGATGGAGCGGCAGGGTCGCGCTCCCGGAGCCCCGGAGGCTCTCGATGTGACCCGTCGCACGCAGGCTCCCGTACGCCGCGGCGACCGTCGTGCGGCTCAGCTGCAGGACCCCGGCGAGTTCCCGCTCGGCCGGCAGCGCCGTCCGCGGCGCGAGACGGTTGTCGAGGCAGAGCAGGCGGATGCCATCGGCCAGCGCCTCATAGGCGGGATCGCGCGTGCGCCACCCGCCGAGAGCCTGCGCGAGGCTGCGCGCCGTGATCCGGGAGTCCATGCGAGCCACCATATCGGGATTGGACCGCTCGCTGAGGGCCAATCGTGCGATTGGATGTCCTCATGCCCCGCCGCGTCGTCCAACTCCTCATCGGCCTCGTCCTCTACGGCGCCGGCTGCGCCGTCATGGTCCAGGCGGGGATCGGACTCGACCCGTGGACGGTCTTCGCGCAGGGCGTGTCCCGCCAGACGGGGATCGGGATCGGCTGGGTGACGAACCTCCTCGGGTTCCTCATCCTCCTGCTGTGGATACCGCTGCGGCAGAAGCCCGGCATCGGGACGATCGCGAACATCCTCATCGTCGGGACGAGCATGCAGGCGACGCTCGGCATCGTCCCACCGATCACGGGCTGGCTCGCCCAGGGGGTCGTCTTCCTCGGCGGGGTCGTGCTGGTCGCGCTGGCCTCGGGGCTCTACATCGGCGCGAACTTCGGCCCCGGGCCGCGCGACGGGCTCATGACGGGGATCAACGCGCGGTTCGGCTGGCCCATCTGGGCGGCCCGCCTCGCGGTGGAGGCGACGGTCCTGCTGGCGGGCTGGCTGCTGGGCGGCACGGTCGGCCTGGGGACCGTGCTCTTCGCCGTCCTCATCGGACCGCTCGTGCACATCGCGCTGCCGCCGTTCGATCACCGTCGGCGCGCGACACCCGCGCCCGCCACGCCGGCCGTCAGTGCTGGGTGAACCTCGGCCAGTCCGACCCGGGCGGGAGGTGCCCGTGCAGCGCGCTCTTCGCGATCTCCATGGACGGGTAGGTGCCGACGGAGGCGTCCGCGCCGGCGATCGTGACGGTGTATGCGCCGTCGACCTTGCGGATCGTCCCCACGACGTTGCTCTCCGCGCCGTATGCGACCCAGAGGGCGGTCTGTGACGTGGTGCTCATCTCCGAACTCCTTCCGACGGTCACGACGCTACGCGGAACGGCCGCGGGCCGCCAGAGGGACGTGCCCCCGACAGGATTCGAACCTGTGACCGGCGGATTAGAAGGCCGCTGCTCTATCCACTGAGCTACGAGGGCGCACTGTCAGGTTATCGCGCGGGCCGGGCCACGTCGGAAGCGCTCGTTAGGATGGCGGCATGGTGAGTGCCGCGGAGAACGATCGTCTCGTCTGGATCGACTGTGAGATGACGGGGCTCGACCCGGCGGTCGACGAGATCGTCGAGATCGCGGTCGTCGTGACGGACTTCGAACTCCGCGTGCTCGACCCCGGCTTCCAGATCGTGATCAAGCCGGACGACTCCGCCCTCGCGAACATGAACGAGTTCGTCACGAACATGCACGCGACGTCCGGACTGCTCGAGGAGATCCCGAACGGCGTGAGCCTCGCCGAGGCGGAGTTCGAGGCGCTCGAGTACATCCAGCGCTTCGTCGCGGAGGGCAAGGCGCCCATCGCGGGCAACACGATCGGCACCGACCGGATGTTCCTCGCGAAGTACATGCCCCGGATCGATCGCTGGCTGCACTACCGGAACATCGACGTGTCCACGATCAAGGAGCTCTCCCGCCGCTGGTACCCGCGGGCCTACTTCAACGCGCCGAGCAAGGACGGCGGGCACCGCGCCCTCGCCGACATCCGCGAGTCGATCCGCGAGCTCGCGTACTACCGGCAGGCCGTCTTCGTCCCCGAGCCCGGACCCACCAGTGACGCGGCGCGGGACGCGGCGGCATCCGCCGTGTCGTCGTTCGCCTCCGGGCTGTAATACACTGGTGGGGTTGCCCATGCACGGGCACTTGGTGGGTATAGCTCAGTTGGTAGAGCACCTGGTTGTGGTCCAGGGGGTCGCGGGTTCAAGTCCCGTTACTCACCCCAAGCACCCCCGCGGTGAGGCGTTGTCATGATCGAGATGGATGCCGACGCGTTCGACGCGATCGTCTCCGACGAACTCGACCGGCTGCCGGAGGACATGGTCGCCGGCCTCGACAACGTCGTTTTCGTCGTGGAGGACCGCCCCGAGGACGGCAGCCTCGATCTCCTCGGCCTCTACGACGGTCTCTCCCTCACCGAGCGCGACCGCTACGGCATGGGCGAACTCCCCGACCGGATCATCGTCTACCGCGAACCGCACCTGGATGTGTGCGCCGACGAGGACGAGCTGCGGGGCGAGGTGCACACGACCCTCGTCCATGAGATCGCGCACTTCTACGGCATCGACGACGACCGCCTGCACGAGTTGGGCTGGGCATGACCCTCACCCTCCCCCAGGACGACCTCGACCTCGCGCGGACCGAGTCGGGACCCTGGCAGACGGTCGTCTGGAACGATCCGGTCAACCTCATGAGCTATGTCGTGCACGTCTTCCGCGAGTACTTCGGGTACTCGGCGGCGCGCGCCCACCAGCTGATGCTCGCGGTGCACCACGACGGGCACGCGGTCGTGGCGGAGGGGCCGAGGGAGCAGATGGAACTGCACGTGCAGGCGATGCACGACTACGGGCTGTGGGCGACCGTGCGGGAGGCCGGCGCGTGACCGCGCCCGGCGTCGCCCTCGAGCTGACCGCGATCGAGGTCGCTCACCTGACCTCGCTCGTGGAGCAGTTCTCCGCCCTCGTGACCGAGCAGGAGTCCGATGCCGGAGACCCGGCGATCGCGCGACTCGTCCCCGACGCCTATGCCGACACCGACGCGGCGCGCGAGTTCCGCGCGCTCACGGAGAGCGACCTCCTGCAGCGCCGTGCCGCCGACGCCGGCCTGGTGCTGGCCACGCTGCTCCGCGACGGCGCCCCGCTCCGCCCGGAGGAGCTGGATGCCGTCTCCGCCGAGGCGGTGGTGAGCATCCCGCTGGATGGGGAGCGCCTGTCCGCGTGGCTGCGCACCCTCACGGCGCTGCGGCTCGTCCTGGCGACGCGCCTCGGCATCCGGACGGAAGCCGACGGAGACGTCGACGACCCGCGCTACGGCGTGTACGAATGGCTCGGCTACCGGCTCGAGGGGCTGCTGCAGGCGATCGACGGCTGACTCAGGGGACGTCGAGGACGTGCGTCGCCCAGCGCTCCGGCTCGTCGGTGCGGAGGTGCTGCTCCTCCTGCCCGGCCCACCGGTCCCAGTGCGGCCGGTACGCCTCTCCGTCCCGGGCGAGGGCGCGGGCCTTCCGCGACGCCGCGGGCGAACGCAGCCAGACGCGGACGTCGGCGAGGGCGGCCGTCTGCGGGGTGAGGATGCCGGATCCTTCGACGATGAGCGGGCGCGCGGGGTCGACGGCATGCGCCTCGGCAGGGCGCTCCTTCGCCCAGTCCCAACGCCGCCAGTGGCCCTCCTCGCCCCGCGCCAGGGCTTCCAGGACACCGTGCAGGACGGCTTCCACGCCCTGTTCGAGGCCGTCCCAGCCCGGGTACAGGGCGTCCAGAGCAAGCACCTGAACCTGGGGCAGCCGGGCGGAGAGCAGCGCCGCGAGGGACGTCTTGCCCGCCCCGGAGCGTCCGTCGATCAGGGTCACGCGCGCGTCGAGGAGCGCGGGGGCCAGCAGATCGGCGGCCGCGGCGAGGGCGCCGGCGACGGGGTCAGCGCTTGAGTGCACGGATGAGGCGGCTGAGCGCCCGTCCCGTGACCCACACGAACGGGATCGCGACGGCGACGAGCGAGACGAGGTTCGGCTCGAAGCGCAGGTCGTCGCCCTTGCGGATGTACGCTCCCAGCGGCACGGCGACACCACCGCCGCCCCCGCCGCCGCTGCCGCGGTCGTCTTCGCCGGCGCCGAATCCCGACCAGGTCATGGCGACGGGGATGAGGCGGACGCCGTCGACGTCGATCTGCTCTCCGTAGACGCTGTGGACGCCGAGGGCGGCGGTCTGCTTGCCGAGTTCCAGTGCGAGGTTGGGCATGGTCCCACCGTACTGCGCGGAGCGCGCGGGCGCGCGGGCTCTGCGAGGATGCTCAGCCCTGGTCGGTCTGCGGCAGGCGCGGGTTCGTGGGAAGCGCGTTGACGTCGCGGCGTGCCCCCAGGGTGCTCGCCCGCGTGACGGCGCCACCGCCGAAGCGGGAGCGGGCGCCGTCGAGGGCCTCGTCGACGCGGCGCCAGTCGGCGTCGTCGTCCCACAGCGCGAGCCCGAGCGATCCGGCGGGGCGCAGCTTCTCGCCGCGGACGCCGATGAGCCGCACCGGCTGCACGAGGTCGATGCGGTCGAACAGCTCGATGGCGACGTCGCCGATGCGCTGGCCGACATTCGTCGGCTCCGGGAGGGTCGCCGACCGGCTGAGCGTCGTGAAGTCGGCGAAGCGGAGCTTCAGGGCGATCGTGGACGCCTCCCAGTCGCCGTCGCGCAGGCGTGCCGCGACACGGTCGGCGAGGCGGCGCAGCTCGGTGCGCAGGACCGGGACGGCGGAGATGTCCTCGAGGAACGTCTCCTCGTGGCCGACGCTCTTCTCGACGCGGTGCGTCTCCACCTCGCGGGGGTCGAGTCCGCGGGCGAGCTGGGCGACCCGCTCCCCCATGGCCTTCCCGAGTGCGCGCTCCAGGACGGCCTGCGGCGCGTCCAGGATGTCCGAGACCAGGCGGATGCCGCGGGCCTCGAGAGCCTCGGCGGCCTTGGGCCCGACACCCCAGAGGGCGCGCACCGACCGCGCGGCCAGGAAAGCCCCCGTGTCGGCCGCGCTGACGATGAGCAGCCCGTCCGGCTTCGACAGGGTCGAGGCGATCTTCGCGACGTGCTTGGTCGCGGCGACGCCGATGCTGCAGGTGAGCCCGGTCTGCTCCTTCACGCGTGCGCGCAGCATGCGCGCGATCTCCCCGGGGGATCCCCACAGCCGCCGCGCCCCGCTCACGTCGAGGAAGGCCTCATCGATGGACAGCGGCTCGACGAGCGGCGTCACCTCGTGGAAGATCCGCATCACCTCGCGCGACAGCGCGGCATACCGGTCGAAGTGGGGCGCGACGACGATCGCGGTCGGGCACAGGCGCAGCGCCATGCCGGTCGACATCGCCGAGCGGACGCCGAAGCGACGCGCCTCGTAGGAGGCGCTGGAGACGACGCCGCGCCCCTCCGCGCCGCCGACGATGATCGGCTTGCCGGCCAGGCGCGGATCGTCGAGCACCTCGACGGACGCGTAGAACGCGTCCATGTCGACGTGCAGGATGCGGGTCCCGGTGTCGTCGGCGTCGTCGGGCGAGGCGATCCGTCCCGTCCCGTCACCGCGTCCCATACGACCATTGTCCCGGGTCCCCCGGACACCGCCAGCTCAGGACCCGGCGCGCTCCAGCACGAGCTCGCGCACGCGCGCCGCATCCGCCTGCCCGCGCATCGCCTTCATGACCGCACCGATGACGGCGCCCGCGGCCTGCACCTTGCCGTCGCGGATCTTCGCGAGGACGTCGGGCTGGGCGGCGAGGGCGTCGTCGATCGCGGCGATGAGGGCACCGTCGTCGGACACGACGGCGAGTCCCCGCGCGTCGACGACCTCCTGGGGCGAGCCTTCACCCGCGATGACGCCCTCGAGCACCTGGCGCGCGAGCTTGTCGGTGAGGGTGCCGGCGTCGACGAGCTTCTGCACGGCGGCGACGGCCTGCGGCTCGACGAGCGCGCTCGCCTCGACGCCCTGCGCGTTGGCGACGCGGGTGATCTCGCCCGTCCACCACTTGCGGGCGGCGGCCGGTGCGGCTCCCGCGGCGACGGTCTGCTCGACTTCGGCGAGGAGGCCGCCGTTGACGACGTCCTGGAACTCCAGGTCGGTGAAGCCCCAGTCGGCCTTCAGCCGGCGCCGACGGATGGCCGGCGGCTCGGGCAGCGCGGCGCGGAGCTCCTCGATCAGCTCGGCGGAGGGCTCCACGGGAAGCAGGTCGGGTTCCGGGAAGTACCGGTAGTCGTCGGCATCCGACTTGGGGCGACCGGGCGAGGTCGTCCCCGTGTCCTCGTGCCAGTGCCGCGTCTCCTGCGTGATCGTGCCGCCGGCGGCGAGGATCGCCGCCTGACGCTGGATCTCGTAGCGGACGGCCCGCTCGACCGAGCGCATCGAGTTGACGTTCTTCGTCTCGGTGCGGGTGCCGAGCTTCTCCTGGCCGCGTGGGCGGAGGGAGACGTTGGCGTCGCAGCGGAGGTTCCCGCGCTCCATGCGCGCCTCCGAGATGCCCAGCGAGATCACGATGTCGCGGATCGCGGCGACGTACGCCTTCGCGATCTCCGGCGCGCGGTGCTCGGCCCCGAAGATCGGCTTCGTGACGATCTCCACGAGCGGCACGCCGGCGCGGTTGTAGTCCACGAGCGAGTACTCGGCCCCCTGGATGCGGCCGGTCGCACCGCCCATGTGGGTGAGCTTGCCGGCGTCCTCCTCCATGTGGGCGCGCTCGATCGGGACGGTCACGAGGGTGCCGTCGCCGAGCTCGATCTCGACGGAGCCCTCGAAGGCGATGGGCTCGTCGTACTGCGAGATCTGGTAGTTCTTGCCCAGGTCGGGGTAGAAGTAGTTCTTCCGCGCGAACCGGCTGGACGGCGCGATCGAGCAGCCGAGGGCGAGGCCCAGGCTGATCGAGTAGCGCACGGCGGTCTCGTTGACGACCGGCAGCGAGCCCGGGAGCCCCATGTCGACGGGTGCGACGAGCGTGTTCGGTTCCGCCTCGTGGTTCGCCGAGTTGGCCGGGTTGGCGGCCGAGGAGAACATCTTCGTCGCGGTGTTCAGCTCGACGTGCACCTCGAAGCCGAGCACCGGCTCGTACAGCTCGAGGGCCTTGTCGAAGTCGAGCAGCTTGTCCTTGGCCATCAGCGGGTTCCTCCGAGAACGGGTGCGCGGTCCAGGAGCGGTCCGCCCCAGCGGTCGACGAGCAGGGTCTCCACGGCGGCGCCGACCCGGTACAGGCGGGCGTCCTCCCGCGCGGGAGCGATGAACTGGATGCCGACCGGCAGCCCGTCCTCCTCGGCGAGGCCGGAGGGGATCGAGATGCCGGGGACGCCGGCGAGGTTCACCGGGATCGTCGTGACGTCGTTCAGGTACATCTGGATGGGGTCGTCGACCTTCTCGCCGAGCTTGAACGCCGTGGTCGGCGCGGACGGGGTGGCGATGACGTCGACCCGGGCGAACGCCTCGTCGAAGTCGCGCTGGATGAGAGTGCGGACCTTCTGCGCGCTGCCGTAGTAGGCGTCGTAGTAGCCCGCGGACAGGGCGTACGTGCCGAGGATGACGCGGCGCTTGACCTCGTCGCCGAAACCGGCGTCGCGGGTCGCGGCCATGACGTCCTCCACGGTGCCGCCGGGGACGTTCACGCGCATGCCGAAGCGCACCGAGTCGAACTTCGCGAGGTTGCTGGACGCCTCCGCCGGGAGGATGAGGTAGTACGCGGCGACGCCGTACTCGAAGTGCGGCGCGCTGACCTCGACGATCTCCGCGCCGGCGGCCTCCATGGCGGCCAGCGCCGCACGGAAGGAGGCGGAGACGCCGGGCTGGAAGCCGCTGTCCGGCAGCTCGGCGATGACGCCGACCTTGAGCCCCTTGAGGACCTCACCGGTGGCGCCTTCGCGGGCGGCGGCGGCGAAGGAGGGCCACGCGTCGGTGAGCGACGTCGAGTCGTGCGGGTCGTGTCCGCCGATGACATCGTGCAGGAGCGCGGAGTCGAGCACCGTCCGGGAGACGGGGCCGACCTGGTCGAGGCTGGACGCCAGCGCGATCGCGCCGAACCGGCTGACGCCGCCGTACGTGGGCTTCATGCCGACGGTGCCGGTGACGTGCGCGGGCTGGCGGATGGACCCGCCGGTGTCGGAGCCGAGCGCGATCGGCGCCTCGAAGGCGGCGACGGCCGCGGCGGAGCCGCCGCCGGAGCCGCCCGGGATGCGGTCGAGGTCCCACGGGTTGTGGGTGGGGCCGTATGCGGAGTGCTCCGTGGAGGAGCCCATCGCGAATTCGTCCATGTTCGTCTTGCCGAGGGGCACGAGGCCGGCGGCGCGGGCCCGTGCCACGACGGTCGCGTCGTACGGCGACATGTAGCCCTCGAGGATCTTGGAGCCGCTCGTGGAGGGCATGTCGGTCGTCACGAGGACGTCCTTGATCGCGAGCGGGACGCCGGCGAGCCCGCCCAGCTGCTCCCCGCCGGCGCGGCGCCGGTCGATGTCGGCGGCGACGTCGAGAGCGTGGTCGCTGACGTGCAGGAAGGCGTGCACGTCGCCGTCGACGGCGGCGATCCGGTCGAGGTGCGCCTGCGTCGCCTCGACGCTGGACACCTCCCCCGCGGCCAGCTTGCCGGCAAGGTCGGCGGCGGTCAGGCGGGTGAGGTCGCTCACTGTTCTTCTCCCAGGATGGCGGTGACGCGGAAGCGGCCGTCGGCGGCATCCGGAGCGTTCTGCAGCACCTGCTCGACGGAGAGCATGTCGCCCGGCACGTCGGGACGGAACACGTTGTGCAGCCGGATGGGGTGGCTGGTCGCCGGTACCTCGGGGGTCGCGACCTCCGAGACCTTCGCGATGTTGTCGACGATGACGTCGAGCTGACCCGTGAGCCGCTCCACCTCCTCGTCGCTCAGCTGGATCCGGGCGAGGACGCCGAGGTGGCGCACGAGATCGGGGGTGATTTCAGACACCGGTCAAGTCTAGTTGCGCCGCCTGCACCGTCCTGTCCCGCCCTGTCGTAGGGTGAGGGCCGTGACGACGTACGACCCGCCTCGCCCCTGGATCGCCAGCTACGCGGAGGGGGTGCCGGCCGACCTCGGCCCGCTGGAGGGGAACCTGCTGGACATCGTCGCCGCCTCGGCGCGCGATTACCCGGACTCGCCCGCGCTGCAGTTCCTCGGCCGGACGACCTCCTACCGTCAGCTGCAGGATGCCGTCGACCGCGCGGCGGCGGGCCTGAAGGCGCTCGGTGTCGGGCCCGGTGACCGGGTCGCCCTTGTCCTGCCGAACTGCCCGCAGCACATCGTCGCGTTCTACGCGATCCTGCGCCTGGGCGCCGTCGTGGTCGAGCACAATCCGCTGTACACGCCCCGGGAGCTGCGGAAGCAGTTCGAGGATCACGGTGCGAAGACGGCGATCGTGTGGAGCAAGGTCGTGCGGACGGTGCAGGACTTCCCGGCCGACCTCGCGGTGCGCACCATCGTCGCCGTCGACCTCACCCGTGCGATGCCCCTGTCGCTGCGCCTCGCCCTCACTCTGCCGATCCCGAAGGCCCGCGAATCGCGGGCGGCGCTGACCGAGCGCGTGACCGGCGCGACCGGGTGGGAGAAGCTCCTGCAGGCGACCCCGCTCCCGGCCTCCTTCCCCCAGCCGCGCACGGACGACCTCGCGATCATCCAGTACACGAGCGGTACGACCGGCACCCCCAAGGGCGCCGCGCTCACGCACCGGAACCTCCTCGCCAACGCGCGGCAGGCGCAGGCGTGGGTGCCGTCGATCCATCGCGGCGAGGGCTGCGTCGTGTACGCGGTGCTGCCCATGTTCCACGCGTACGGGCTGACGCTGTGCCTGACCTTCGCGATGTCGATGGGCGCCCGGCTCGTGCTCTTCCCGCGCTTCGATGCGGACATGGTGCTCGAGGTGACGAAGAAGCATCCGGCGACCTTCCTGCCGCTCGTCCCCCCGATCGCGGCGCGGCTGCTGGCCGTCGCCCGGGAGAAGGGCGTCTCCCTCGCCGGCACCGGCATCGCGATCTCCGGTGCGATGGCTCTGCCGCACGAGCTCGTCGTGCCGTTCGAGGAGGCCACCGGGGGCTACCTCGTGGAGGGCTACGGCCTGTCGGAGTGCTCGCCCGTCCTGATGGCGAACCCCGTCGCGGACAACCGCGTGCCGGGCACGGTCGGCCTCCCGCTCCCGGGCACCGAGTGCCGCGTCGTCGATCCGGACGAGCCGACGCGCGACGTGCCTCCCGGGCAGCCCGGGGAACTCGTCGTTCGAGGCCCCCAGGTGTTCGCCGGCTACTACGGCAAACCCGAGGAGACCGAGGCGGTGTTCGTCGACGGCTGGTTCCGCACCGGCGACATCGTCACGATCGACGAACGCGGCTTCGTGCGCATCGTCGACCGGATCAAGGAGCTCGTCATCACCGGCGGGTTCAACGTCGCGCCCACGGAGGTGGAGCAGGTGCTCCGGCAGCACCCCCGGGTCGCGGATGCCGCCGTCGTCGGGCTCCCGAACGCGACCTCCGGCGAAGAGGTGGTCGCGGCCGTCGTGCTCGACGGCGAGGGCGACGTCGACGTGGAGTCCATTCGCGAGTTCGCCCGGAGCATCCTCACGCCCTACAAGGTCCCCCGGCGGATCTTCGTCGTCGACGAGCTGCCCGTCTCGCTCATCGGCAAGGTGCTGCGCCGCCAGGTGCGCGAGTCGCTGCTGGCCCTCACCTCGGGGAGCTGACGGGCGTCAGCGCGCGCTGAACTCCCCCGGCCGCGGCTGGATCCACGACGCGTCGGCGTAGCCGTCCTCGTCGGGGAAGCGTCCGTCGCGGTCGTCGTAGGTCAACTGCAGCAGCGGCACCGAGAACTCATCGGGGCGCTGATCGAAGCGGTTGGCGGCGAAGGCGTATTGGATGTATGTGCCGCTGGTGCGGATGATGTCCGCCGTGCGGCGGTCTTCCGGATCGAGCCACGCCTGCAGGGCAGGGTCCGGGGTCATGGTCATGGGAAATCCTTTCTCGGTCAAACCGAGACGAGAACATACCTACGACACTGGGGCGGAGTGGTTACTCGTCCTCCGCGTCGAGGGCCCCCGGGCCCTGCTCGACGAGGATCTTGAACTGCGCGGCGTCGATGACGCGGATGCCGAGCTCCTCCGCCTTGCCGAGCTTCGAGCCCGCACCGGGGCCGGCGGCGACGAAGTCGGTCTTCTTCGAGACGCCCGAGGCGGCTTTGCCGCCCGCCGCGATGATCGCCTCCTGCGCGCCCTCCCGGCTGTAGCCGTCGAGGCTGCCGGTCGCGACGACCGTGATGCCGTCCAGGACCCCGCCCGCGCTGCGGAGAGCGCCGGGGCCGGGGTGGCCGGGGATCTCCAAGCGAGCGCCGGCGGCTTCCCAGCGCTCGACGATCTCCCGGTGCCAGTCGACGTCGAACCATTCGATGAGGGAGTCGGCGATGATGCCGCCGACGCCCTCGACGGCCGCGAGCTCGTCGCGGGAGGCCGCGCGGATGGCCGCGAGCGAGCCGAACCACTGCGCCAGCGCGCGGGCGGCGACCGGGCCGACGTGCCGGATGCTGAGCGCGACGAGGAAGCGCCACAGGTCCTTCGTCTTCGCCTTCTCGAGCTCCTCGAGGAGGGTGAGGGCCTGCGCGGACGGCTGTGGGCCGGTGCGGCCCGCCTTCTTCTCGGCGGCGCTCGGGTTCCGCCGGAAGGGCGCGCGCGTCTTGACGGTGCCGTCCTCGTCCTCCTTCGGCAGCCCGGTCTCCGCGTCGCGGACGACGACCTCGATCGGCACGAGCTCGTCGAGGGTCAGCTCGAACAGCGCCGCCTCGTTCTTCAACGGAGGGGTCTCCGGGTGGGAGGGCTGCGTGAGCGCCGCGGCGGTGACCTCGCCGAGCGCCTCGATGTCGAGGGCGCCGCGGGAGCCGACGTGCTCGACGCGGCCCCGCACCTGCGCGGGGCAGGCACGGGTGTTGGGGCAGCGGAGGTCGATGTCGCCCTCCTTCGCGGGGGCGAGCGGGAAGCCGCACTCGGGGCAGTCCGCCGGCATGACGAACGCGCGCTCGGTGCCGTCGCGGAGCTCCACGACGGGGCCGAGCACCTCGGGGATGACGTCGCCGGCCTTGCGCAGCACGACGGTGTCGCCGATCAGGACGCCCTTGGCCTTGACGACGTCCTGGTTGTGCAGCGTCGCCTGCCGGACGACGCTGCCCGAGACGCGCGCCGGGGCCATCACGGCGTACGGCGTCGCCCGGCCCGTGCGCCCGACCGACACGACGATGTCGAGGAGCTTCGTGTTGACCTGCTCGGGCGGGTACTTGTACGCGATGGCCCACCGCGGCGCCCGGCTCGTCGCACCGAGCTCGTCGTGCAGCGCGAGCTCGTCGACCTTCACGACGATGCCGTCGATCTCGTGCTCGACGTCGTGCCGGTGCACCCCGTAGTGCGCCACGAAAGCGAGGACCCCGTCGACGTCGTCGGCGGTGCGGAAGTACGGGCTCGTCGGCAGCCCCCACTCGGCCAGGAGGGCGTACACCTCGCTCTGCGAGGCCACGGGCGGGTCCGGCCACGCGCCGATGCCGTGCACGAAGAGGCGGAGGGAGTCCACGCGCGCCTGTCCGGCCTCGAGCTCCAGTCCGCTCTTCTTGTCGAGCTGCTGGCGCAGGCCGCCGCTCGCCGCGTTGCGGGGGTTCGCGAAGGCCGGGAACCGGCGGGCGGCGCTGCGCGAGGCCTTCTCCTCGTCCGTCCCCCGCGCGAGGGCCTCGGCGAGCACGCGATCGCGCAGCCGGGCCTGCAGGGCGTTGAGCTCGTCGAAGGCGGCGACGGGGATGAACACCTCGCCGCGCACCTCCACGATCGACGGGTGACCGGTGCCGGCCAGGCGCTGCGGGATGCCGGTGACGCGCAGCGCGTTGACGGTGACGTCCTCGCCCACCCGTCCGTCCCCACGGGTCGCCGCCGACGTCAGCACCCCGTCCTCGTACCGCAGGCTGATCGCGAGCCCGTCGATCTTGAGCTCGGTCAGCCACCGCACGGTGCGCCCGGCCGCCGACTGCGCCTTCAGGCACCAGTCGCGGAGCTCGTCCTCGCTGAAGACGTTGTCGAGACTCAGCATCCGCTCGGCATGCTCGACGGGAGCGAACATCGAGGACTCCGCGGCCCCGACCGTGAGGGTCGGGGAGTCCTGGCCCTGCAGTTCGGGGTGGAAGCGCTCCAGCTCCTCGAGCCGCCGCATCCACCCGTCGTAGGTGGCGTCGTCGACGATCTCGGCGTCGCGGCCGTAGTAGTTCTCCCGCGCTTCGATGATCAGCGTGGTCAGCCGTTCGGCTTCGGCCCGCGCTTCCTGGAGTGTTGCGGGCGTGGGGTCAGCGGCATCCGTCACCCGGCAAGTGTATGGCGGGCCGCCGACATCACACGGGCGCGGGGACGGCCGAGGTCGTGGTGTCGATCGTGAACTGGCCGATGACGCGCGTGCCCTCGTACAGCACCGCCGTCTGCCCGGGCGCGACCCCGTCGAAGGGGACGGCGGGCTCGACCGTGATGACGCCGTCCTCGATGCGCGCGTCCGCGTCGACGGGTTCGGCGTGCGCGCGGATCTGCACCTGGCAGGCGAACGATTCGGATGCCGGAGCGCGCCCTGCCCACGTGAACCGCTCCCCCGCGATCCGCGCGGTCGCGAGCGCCTCCCTCGGCCCCACGACGACGGTGTTGCTGACCGGTCGCACCTCCAGGACGAAGCGCGGCTTGCCGTCCGGTGCCGGGACGCCCAGGGACAGTCCGCGGCGCTGACCGACCGTGTAGGCGTGGGCTCCCTCGTGCGCGCCGACGACGGCGCCCGACCGGTCGACGATGTCTCCGGCCGCGGCGCCGACCTTGTCGGCGAGCCATCCGCGCGTGTCGCCGTCCGGGATGAAGCAGATGTCGTGACTGTCCGGCTTCTGCGCGACCGAGAGCCCGCGCTCGGCAGCCTCGGCGCGGACGAGCGCCTTCGACGGCGTCGTGCCGAGCGGGAAGTACGTGTGCGCGAGCTGCTCGGCCGTCAGGACACCAAGCACGTAGGACTGGTCCTTCGCGGCGTCGGAGGCGCGGTGCAGCTCCCGCCCCTCCGGTCCGTCGACGAGGAGCGCATAGTGGCCGGTGCAGACGGCGTCGAAGCCCAGTTCCAGCGCGCGCTCAAGCAGGGCGGCGAACTTGATCTTCTCGTTGCACCGCATGCACGGGTTCGGTGTGCGTCCGGCACGGTACTCCGCCACGAAGTCGTCGATGACGTCGTCGCGGAAGCGCTCGGAGAAGTCCCACACGTAGAACGGGATGCCGAGCCGGTCGGCGGCGCGCCGCGCGTCCATCGCGTCCTCGATCGTGCAGCAGCCGCGGCTGCCGGTGCGCAGCGTCCCGCCGGCGCGGGACAGCGCCAGGTGCACGCCGACGACGTCGTGCCCCGCCTCCACGGCACGGGCGGCCGCGACGGCGGAGTCGACGCCACCGCTCATCGCCGCCAGGATCCGCATGGACTCCAGTCTACGAGCGGGCGGCTGACCGGGCGCCGGATGCGACGGCCCGCGCGTATGCGTCCGGAAGCGCGGCGACGAGCGCGTCGACGTCGGCGGCGGACGAGGTGCGGCCGAGGGTGAGGCGCAGGACCGACCGTGCCGCGCGCTCGTCGCGCCCGAGCGCCAGCACGACGTGCGAGGGCTCGGTGACCCCGGCCTGGCAGGCCGACCCGGTGGAGACGGAGATCCCGCGCTGGTCGAGGAGGAACAGCAGCGTCTCCCCCGCCGCCCCGGGGAAGTGCACATGCGCGTTGCCAGGCAGGCGCCGGTCGGGGTCGCCGAGCAGCTCCGCTTCCGGCACGGCCCGGCGGATGCCGTCGATGAGCCGGCGGCGGAGGGCGACGAGTCGCTCCGCCTCGGCGGCCCGCTCGGTGACGGAGGCCTCCAGCGCGGCGGCGAAGGCCGCCGCTCCCGCGACGTCCTGGGTTCCGGAGCGGAGGCCGCGCTGCTGCCCGCCGCCGTGGACGAGCGCCGTCAGCCGGGCGTGGCGCGACACCACGAGGGCACCGGTCCCGACGGTCGCGCCGACCTTGTGACCGGAGACGCTCAGCGCGACGAGGCCGTGCGGTGCGGCGCCCGGCCCGCGCCAGCGCCCGAACGCCACGTCGAGGTGCCCGGCGGCGCCCACGGCATCCAGATGCAGCGGCACCCCGGCCTCGGCGGCGGCCGCCGCCAGGGCGGCGGCGTCGTTGACGGTCCCGACCTCGTTGTTGGCGACGAGCGCCGTCGCAAGCGCCGCGCCGGGCAGCGCCGCCGCGAACGAGGCGGAGCCGATGGCGCCGAACGCGTCGAGGGGGACCGGGCGGATGACCGCGGACTGCGCGCTCTCCAGCCACCGCACGGCATCCCACGTCGCATGGTGCTCCCCGTCCGGGAGCACGACGGCAGCCGTGCCGGCGCCGCGCGACCACCAGAGGCCCTTGAGCGCGAGGTTGACCGCCTCCGTGCCGCCGGAGGTGAGGACGACCTCGATCG
Source organism: Microbacterium saccharophilum (assembly GCF_007992455.1). Lineage (GTDB taxonomy): Bacteria > Actinomycetota > Actinomycetes > Actinomycetales > Microbacteriaceae > Microbacterium > Microbacterium saccharophilum. The sequence continues at coordinate 36,981 of NZ_BKAH01000001.1, forward strand.
GATCGCAGTCCAGGGCGGCGGCGATCCGCTCGCGGGCATCCTCCAGGACGCGGCGGGCCTCCTGGCCGGAGCCGTGCACCGAGGAGGCATTCCCGGTGATCTCGGTGGCCGCGAGCCATGCGGCGCGGGCTTCGGGCCGGAGCGGCGTCGTGGCCGCGTGGTCGAGGTAGACGGTCATCGCTCTCCCCTCGGCGTCACGAACGGCCTGCCGCCTAACTACTGTAGAGCGCATGGCCAGCCCGCAGCCGAGTGCTCCCGTCCTCGGCGCCCCCGCGTTCCTCTCCGCGCGCCTCGACGACCTCGGCGTCACGATGCACGACGGCGTCGGCACCCTGCGCGTCTGGTCGGGCGCCGCCGACGCCGTCGAACTCGTGCTCTTCGACGCCGTCGACCTGGACTGGATCACCGACACCCGGCCGCTCGCGCCCGTGGGCGGGGGCGTCTGGGAGGTCACGACCCCGGCGCTGCGGCCCGGCGCCCGCTACGCGATCCGCGTCGGCGGCCCCACCGGCGCGGGCAGCACGTTCAACCCCGCGACCCTCCTCCTGGAGCCGTACGCGAAGGGACTCGCCTGGGGCGGCCTCGACGACTGGCGCGGCGTCGTCGTCGACACGTCCTTCGACTGGGGCTCGTCCCGCAAGCCCGCCACGCCCATGGACCGCACCGTCATCTACGAGGCCCACGTGAAGGGCCTCAGCAAGCGGCATCCCGGCATCCCGCCCGCGCTGCACGGCACGTATGCCGGCCTCGCGCACCCCGCCATGATCGAGCACCTCCTCTCGCTCGGCGTGACGGCCGTCGAGCTCCTTCCCGTGCACGCGTTCAGCACCGAGCCACGGCTGCTCAACCTCGGGCTGCTGAACTACTGGGGCTACAACACGCTGAACTTCTTCACACCGCACATCGGCTACGCGAGCGCGCAGAGCCGCGCCGGCGGACCGGATGCGGTGCTGCGCGAGTTCAAGGGCATGGTCAAGCTCCTGCACGAAGCCGGCCTCGAGGTCATCCTCGACGTGGTCTACAACCACACCGCGGAGCTCGAGCTGGGCGGTCCGCGGACGAGCCTGCGCGGCATCGACAACCGCGCCTACTACCGCCAGCACGACGACGGCGCCTACATCGACGTCACGGGCTGCGGCAACTCCCTCAACACCGCGACGGATGCGGCGTCCCGCCTCGTGCTCGATTCGCTGCGGTACTGGGCGAACGACGTCCAGGTGGACGGCTTCCGGTTCGACCTCGCGCCGACGCTGGGACGGGACGGCGACCATGTGTTCACTCCGGATCACCCGCTGCTGCGCGCGATCGTCGAGGATCCCCTGCTCGACGGGGTCAAGAAGATCGCCGAGCCCTGGGACGTGGGGATGGGCGGCTGGCAGACCGGCAACTTCGGCGACGGCTGGTCGGAGTGGAACGATCGATACCGCGACCGGGTGCGCAACTTCTGGCTGAGCGACGTGGACTACGCCCGCCGCGCATCCACGGCACCGGTCGGCATCGGCGGTTTCGCGCACCGGCTGGCGGGCTCGGCGAACACCTTCAGCGCGGAGCGCGGGCCCCTGGCCGGCATCAACTTCGTGACGGCGCACGACGGGTTCACGCTGCGAGACCTCGTCTCGTACGACGTCAAGCACAACATGGGCAACGGCGAGCACAACCGCGACGGCGCCGACACGAACCGCTCGTTCAACCACGGCGCGGAGGGTCCGACCGACGACCCGGCCATCCTCGCGACGCGCCGCAAGGCGATGCGGAACCTGCTCGGCACCCTCCTGCTCTCCGCGGGCGTACCGATGATCACCGCGGGCGACGAGTTCGGGCGCACGCAGCGCGGCAACAACAACGCGTACTGCCACGACTCCGCGCTCACCTGGCTGGCGTGGGACCACGCGCCGTGGCAGGAGGACCTGTTCGCGCACGTCCAGCGGCTGCTGCAGGTGCGGCGGGAGAACCCGGCGCTGCGTCCGACGCGGTTCGCGCACGAGGAGCGGGCCGTGCCGAGCGCCTCGGTCATCGACTGGTACGACGAGCACGGCGAGACGATGTCCATCGAACGGTGGACCAACCCGGCGCACCGCACACTGCAGTACGACGCCCGCTCCACCCCCGAGCTGGAGGACCCCAACCGGATCCTCCTCATCGTCCACGGCGACGAATCGCCCATCACGGTGACGCTCCCCCGGATCCCGGGTGTGGCCCGATTCGTGCCCCTGTGGTCGAGCATGGACGAGCGCCCCGCCGACGATGGCGACCCGCTCGCACCGGGCGAGACCGTGCTGATCCCGGGCACCGCGATGCGGCTCTTCCGCGCCGAGTGAACCCGCGGCTCGCCGCCGCGGCTGTCGTCCGCAGACGCAACGGCGGTAGGTTCGATGGGTGGCCACGACGACGCGTTCCTCCGCCCCTGCCTCCGTGCGAAGCGACGGTCAGATCCCGTTGCGGCCGGCCGGCGCCGCAGCCCCGCCCGCCGACGCGGTGGCGGGGCGCATCCCCCTGAGCCTCGCCCGGCCGAGCGTTCCGGGAGGCCTGTACCGTCCGAAGGCGGTCACGGGAGAGGCGGTGCCGTTCGGCGTCACGGCCTACCGCGAGGGTCACGACATCATCGGCGTCCACGTGCGCCTCTTCGCCCCGTCCGGCGAGGAGACGCTGCACCGCCTGACGGCGCTGCACGACGGCTTCGACCGGTGGCGGACCCTCGTCGCTCCGCTCGAGCAGGGCGTCTGGCGCTTCCGCTTCGAGTCGTTCGGCGATGACTTCGCGACATGGGAGCACGCCGCCGACCTGAAGATCGCCGCCGGCGTCGACGCGCCGCTCATGCGGGAGATGGGCGCGGCGCTGTTCGACCGGGCGGCTGCCGAGAGCGCGCGGCCGGCCGCCGAACGGCGCGCCCTGGCCGCCGCATCCGCCACCCTGCGGGACACGTCCGTCGACGACGACGCGGCGCTCCTCGTCGTCCGCGACCCCACCATCGCGCGCTTCTTCGCCGACCGGCCGCTGCAGTCCCTCGTGACCGTCGGCCCCGACCTCGAGCTGCTCGTGGAGCGGGAGCGCGCCGGCGTCGGCGCCTGGTACGAGTTCTTCCCGCGCTCGGAGGGCGCGCGGCGGCTCAAGGACGGCACGATCCGCAGCGGGACGTTCCGGACGGCGGTCAAGCGCCTCCCCGCCGTCGCCGCCATGGGGTTCGACGTCCTGTACCTGCCGCCCATCCATCCGATCGGCGAGCAGAACCGCAAGGGACCGAACAACACCCTGACCGCCGGGCCCGGCGACCCCGGCTCGCCGTGGGCCATCGGCTCCGCCGCGGGCGGCCACGACACCGTCCATCCCGACCTCGGCACCCTCGCGGACTTCCGCGCGTTCGTACGCGCGGCGCGCGCGGAGGGCCTGGAGGTCGCCCTCGACCTCGCCCTGCAGGCCGCCCCCGACCACCCGTGGGTCACGAGCCACCCGGAGTGGTTCACGACGCTCCCGGACGGCTCCATCGCGTTCGCGGAGAACCCCCCGAAGAAGTACCAGGACATCTACCCGGTCAACTTCGACAACGACCCGGACGGCATCCGCGCCGAAGTGCTGCGCATCGTCCGGCACTGGATCGCCCAGGGGGTGAAGATCTTCCGCGTCGACAACCCGCACACCAAGCCCCTGCAGTTCTGGGAGTGGCTCATCCGGACCGTGAACGCAGAGGAGCCCGACGTCGTCTTCCTCGCCGAGGCCTTCACACGACCCGCCCCGCTGCAGGGGCTCGCGATGGCCGGCTTCCAGCAGAGCTACTCGTACTTCACCTGGCGGAACACGAAGGCCGAGCTGGAGGAGTTCCTCGGCTGGATCTCGGATGAGACCGCCGACTTCATGCGGCCGAACCTCTTCGTCAACACCCCCGACATCCTCACGGAGTACCTGCAGTACGGCGGCCGCCCGGCCTACAAGATCCGCGCCGCGATCGCGGCGACCGGTGCCGGGTCCTACGGCGTCTACGCCGGCTACGAGCTGTTCGAGAACGTGGCGCGGCCCGGTTCCGAGGAGAACATCGACAACGAGAAGTACGAGTACAAGCTGCGGGACTGGGCCGCGGCCGAGGCCTCCGGCGACTCCCTCGCCACGTACCTGCGTCGGCTGAACGAGATCCGTCGCGCGCACCCGGCCGTCCGGCAGCTGCGCGGCCTCAGCATCCACTGGAGCGACGACGAGGCGATCCTCGTGTACGTCAAGCACCTCCCCGCGGCGCTGTCGCCGACCGGCGAGTCCGACACGATCATCGTCGTCGCGAACGTCGACCCGCACTCCACCCGCCAGACCACCGTCCACATCGACTCGTCCGAGTTCGGTGTCCCGCGCGGCCACGACTACGACGTCGAGGATCTGCTCACGGGGGCACGGTGGACCTGGAACCAGGACAACTTCGTCCGACTCGACGCGTTCGCCGAGCCCGTCCACATCCTCCACGTCAAGGGGCACCGATGAACCGACCGTCCGACTCCGTCCTCGACACCGTGGCGGCGGGCTCCTACTTCGCCCCGCACGACATCCTGGGGCCGCACGAGGAGGGCGACGGCTGGCTCATCCGCGCCCGCCGGCCCTTCGCGAAGACCGTGACGGCGGTCCTCGACGACGCCTCCGAAGTCGAGCTCGCCCACGTCCGCAGCGGCGTGTGGGAGGGCCGCACCGCGGCCCAGCCGCACGCGTACGACCTCGTCGCCACGTACGACGGCGGACCGGACCACCGCGCCGACGACCCGTACCGGCACCTGCCGACGCTCGGCGAGCTCGACATCCACCTCATCCGGGAAGGACGTCACGAGCAGCTCTGGCAGGTGCTCGGCGCCCACGTGCGCCACTTCGCCGGCGTCGACGGGGTGTCCTTCGCCGTCTGGGCCCCCAACGCCCGTGCGGTCCGCGTCACCGGCGACTTCAACTCCTGGGACGGCGCCGGCCACGCGATGCGTTCCATGGGCTCGAGTGGGATCTGGGAGCTCTTCGTCCCAGGCCTGTCCGCCGGCACCGCCTACAAGTACGAGATCCTCACCGAGGGCGGCGCGTGGGTGCAGAAGGCCGACCCGATGGCGCAGTGGGCCGAGGTGCCCCCCGCGACCGCGTCGGTCGTGACGGAGAGCGGCTACACGTGGGCCGATGACGAGTGGATGACGGCGCGCGCGTCGCAGAGCCCGCTGGACAAGCCGATGTCGACCTACGAGGTGCACCTGGGCTCGTGGCGCCCGGGCCTCGGCTATCGGGACGCGGCCGACCCTCTCGTCGACTACGTCCTCGCGCAGGGCTTCACCCACGTCGAGTTCATGCCGCTCGCGGAGCATCCGTTCGGCGGGTCGTGGGGATACCAGGTGAGCGGCTACTACGCCCCGACCAGCCGCTTCGGCACTCCGGACGACCTCCGCTACCTCATCGACCGCCTGCATCAGGCCGGCATCGGGGTCATCATGGACTGGGTCCCCGGGCACTTCCCGAAGGACGAGTTCGCCCTCGCCCGCTTCGATGGGCGGGCGCTGTACGAGCACGCCGACCCGCGCCGCGGCGAGCACCGCGACTGGGGCACGCTGATCTTCGACTACGGCCGCAGCGAGGTCCGCAACTTCCTCGTCGCGAACGCCCTGTACTGGCTCGAGGAGTTCCACGTCGACGGTCTGCGGGTGGATGCCGTGGCATCCATGCTGTACCTCGACTACTCCCGCGAAGCCGGCGAGTGGGAGCCGAACGTGCACGGCGGCCGGGAGAACCTGGAGGCGCTCGCGTTCCTGCAGGAGGTCAACGCGACCGCCTACAAGCGCTACCCGGGCATCGCGATGATCGCCGAGGAGTCCACGAGCTTCCCCGGCGTCACCGCCCCGACGTCGCAGGGCGGCCTCGGGTTCGGCTTCAAGTGGAACATGGGCTGGATGAACGACTCGCTCGTGTACATGAAGCGCGACCCCATGTACCGATCGCACCACGAGGGCGAGCTGTCCTTCTCGTTCGTCTACGCTTTCACCGAGAACTTCGTCCTCCCGATCAGTCACGACGAGGTCGTGCACGGCAAAGGCACGCTGTTCACCCGGATGCCGGGCGACCACTGGCAGAAGCTCGCGAACATGCGCGCCTACCTCGCGTACATGTGGGGTCATCCGGGCAAGCAGCTGCTGTTCATGGGCCAGGAGTTCGGCCAGCTGTCGGAGTGGTCCGAGGGCCGGGGCCTGGACTGGTGGATCCTCGACCAGCCGCCGCACCGCCAGCTGCACGACTTCGTCGCCGCGCTGAACCGCGTGTACCGCGACAACGCGCCGCTGTGGGCGCGGGACAGCGACGGGGACGCGTTCCAGCGTCTGGGCGCTCCCGCATGGAACCCGAACGTCATCGCCTTCGCGCGCCGCGACCACCACGGCAACACCGTGGCGGTCGTCTGCAACTTCTCCGGCGCCCCCATCCACGATTTCGCCCTCGACCTCCCCGAAGCCGGGGAGTGGTCGGAGCTGCTGAACTCGGACGCGCAGATCTACGGCGGCTCCGGCGTCGGCAACATGGGGACGGTGCACGCCGACGGCAGCGGCCGCGCGCACATGGTCCTGCCGCCCCTGGGCGTGCTGTGGCTCGGCCACCGGACCGCGGCCGGCGACGACGCGGTGTAGAAGAGCGCTCTAGAAGAGCAGGCTGGAGAGCCGGCCCCGCGCGCGGATGACGCGGGGGTCGGCGGTGCCGATCAGGCCGAACAGCTCGAGGAGGCGCTCGCGCACGGGGGCGCGCTCGTCGCCCGGGAGCGACGCGAACAGGTCGAGCAGACGATCGAACGCGTCCTCGACGTGGCCGCCGGCCAGGTCGAGGTCGGCGACCGTGAACTGGGCGGGGATGTCGGTCGGCGCGGCCGCGGCGGCGGCGCGGGCGGCCTGCAGGTCGACGCCCTGGATGCGCTCCAGGAGGCGGACCTGCCCGAGACCGGCGCGCGCGTCCTCGTCCCGCGGATTCTCCGCGAGAGCCCGCTCGTAGGCGGCGACGGCGCGCGTGTAATCGCCGGCTTCGATGGCGTCGAACGCCTCGAGATGCAGCGGCGGGAGCTGCGGCTCCTCGGCATCCGTCTCCGGCGCGTCCCCGACGGGGACGGTGCCGGTCACTCCGTGCTGAGCGGCGAGCTGGAGCAGCTGCGCGAACACCTCGCGCACCTGCTGTTCCGGGACCGCGCCCGTGAACAGGGGAACCGGCTGGCCGGCGATGAGCGCGACCACCATCGGGATCGACTGCGCCCGGAAACCCTGCGCGAGCTGCGGGTTCGCGTCGACATCGACCTTCGCGAGGACGAGCCGGCCGCCGAGCTCTGCCACGACCTTCTCGAGGATGGGGCTCAGCTGCTTGCACGGCCCGCACCACTCGGCCCAGAGGTCCACGACGACCGGGACGGAGCGGGACAGCTCCAGGACCTGCCCGAACGTCTCGTCGGTCGCGTCGAACACGAGCGACGGGACCGCGCCGGACGGCGCGCCATCGGAGGCCGCACCGGCGGCCTGGGCGGGCTGGGCTGCCCGCGCTCGGAGAGTGGACAGGTCGACGGCGCCGCGGAGGACGGCGCCGGGAGCGATGTCGCTCACTGATTCACCACCTTGGCAGAGAGGATGTTGGACGAATAGCCCAGGAACCGGATGCTCTCGCTGGAGCTCTGGGCGGGAACGAAGAAGAAGAGCTGGTCGGCGAAGGTCGTCGTGAAGCCGGTGGCGGACTGCGTCACACCGGCGAGGGTCTTCACGATCGGGTTCGAGTCGACCTTGATGACGGCGTCGGCGTTCGTGGGGGTGACCGTGTCGCTCTCGTTGATCGTGACGGCCACGATCGCGCCGCTGTCGAGCGTTGCGAGGGCGACGGGGGCCTGCGTCCCCGCCGTGGCCGCGAACGTCAGCTTCCCGGTCTCCTGCCCCGTCTGGTTGAACTGCTCGAGCCGCCCGGCTCGGTCCCGCGCGACCTCCGCGCGGAACGTGTCGGTGTCCTCGTCGAAGAACGCGGCGAACTCACTGTCGTCGCCGTTGTTGAGGACGTCGGCGTACGCCGTGGCGATCTGATCCGGCGGGAGGACGAGGAAGGGCGAGTTGGGCTCGACGGCGGTGGCACCGACGTAGTCGGGCGCGACGTTCATGCTGGTGTCCGCGGCGAGGTTCGCGATGTAGGTGAGCTTGTAGTCGGCCCACGCATCCTCCTGCGACATCGTCATGATCGTGGACTGCTTGTCCTGGGGGTCGTCGACGACCGCCATGAACGTCCGCGGCCAGCCGTCGAACGCCTGCGGGAGCACGAGCGAGAGCGGTCCGCTCGGGATCGGGTCGAGCGCGGGGTGGTCGGCGAGCTGGGCGCGCAGCGTGTAGTTGGTCTCGCGCTCCGCGAGGGCGGGACCCGCGAGCCTGGCCGCCGCGGCGGCGGCATCCTTCGCCTCGTCCGCTGTCGCGACCTGCTCGGCGACCCGCGTGACGATGCGCTGGGCCTGCGCCTTCGTGACGGCCGGCTGGCCCTGCCCTGCCGGGACGATGACGGTCTCGGTGGGCGTGGGGGTGGGTGTCCCGCCGAGCTGAGGCCACGCGTCGGCGGTGCAGCCGGTAAACAGCAGCGCGGAGACCGCGACGATGGGGACCGCCGCGAAGGCGCGCTTGCCCGCGGAGATCCTCCGCCGCGTCGGCGTGGCGCTGATGACGCCCTTGTCGGCCCCCTCGACCGCGAGGTCGATGGGCTCGGTCTGCGCCATCGGCAGGCCCTTGCGGCGCGGGCCGCGGGAACGGCGCGCGTGGCGGAGACCGAGGATGTAGAGCACGATGCCGGCGGCCATGACGAGGCACCCGCCGACGATGAGCGGACCGGCCCACGGGGTCGTGACGCCGGTCGGCCAGGTCAGAGTGAGGCGGGACGGCGCGGGCTGCACGCCGTCGGCCGCCACGAGCAGGCTCATCTCCTCGGGCAGCTGCAGCGACGTGACGAGCACGTCCTCCTGCTGGAACTCGTCGAGCCACAGGTCGGAGCCCGCCGGGGTGAGGGGGGCCGGTTCGGCGGTCTCCTCGCCCTCGGCCGGCTCCTCCGGCTCGGGAGCCGCGACGAACTCGGCGACCGGGTCGCCGTCGTCGTCGAGCGTCACGCGCACATGGTCGCTCGTGGCGAGCCACTGGGTCATGTCCGTCGTGCGCCCGTACGCGGCGAAGATCTCACCGTCGCCCCGCGCGCGGAGCGTCTGCGCGCCGCGGTGGCTGTTCAGGACGCCGCCGTCGACGACGATGTACGGAGCGGTCTCGTCGATCTCGATCGCGCGCGTCTCGGTCTCCGGGCCCTGGAACACGGTGCGCTGGGCGATGCCGGCACCGATCATCAGCGTGGCCAGCACGAAAGCGGCCACAGCCCACACGAAACGCACGAAACGACACCTCTCTGCCTCCGCGGCGCGCGGGGAGGCACAATCGACGTTCCAGACTAGCGAATACCGGCTGAATGTCGCCCGGGAGCGGGCGAGGCGTCCTCACGGAAGGTGGTCGCGTGCGTATCCTGACAGCACAGAGACCCCCCGGAAAGAGGGCCCGTGAAGATCCAGCATCCGTTCCGCACCGCGCTCATCGCGACCCTCGGTGTGGGAGTCGGCATCATGCTCATCACGAGCATCACGACCCTGCAGACCGTGCTGCTGTACGTGGGCACGGCCCTGTTCCTGTCGCTGGGCCTCGACCCGCTCGTGTCGTGGCTCGAGCGGCGTGGCCTCCCCCGGTGGGCGGCGCTGCTTGTCACCTTCGTGGGGGTGCTCGCGGTCTTCGCGGGGCTCATCCTCATGGTCGTGCCGATCATCGTGGGGCAGATCACACAGCTGGTGACCCAGATCCAGACGCTCGTCGAGGATGCCGTGGCCGGCACGTGGGACCCGGTGGACGCCGCGAAGCAGTGGCTGCACGACGCCTTCCCGCTGCTGAACGTGGACCAGGTCTTCGAATACGTCTCGAACTGGTACGAATCCCTCGACATGGGTGAGATCGGCCAGTCGGTGGGCACGACGGTGCTCGGCATCGGCGGGGGCATCATCGCCGCGTCGACCGGCGCCATCATCGTCCTCATCCTCACGATCTACTTCACGTCCTCCACGCCGTCGCTCAAGGCCGCCGTCTACCAGCTGGTCCCGGCCTCTAAGCGGGAGCGGTTCGTGGACCTGTCCGAGCAGATCACCGCGTCGGTGGGCTACTACGTCATGGGGCAGGCATCGCTCGGCATCATCAACGGGATCCTAAGCGCGATCTTCCTCAGCATCATCGGCGCCCCGTTCCCCGCCGTGCTCGCCGTGATCGCGTTCTTCTTCTCGCTCATCCCGCTCGTCGGAACGCTCACCGGCTCGGCGATCATCGTCCTGACCTGCCTCATCCCCGGGCTCGGCTCGCCGCTGACGGCGCTCGTCGCGCTCATCTGGTACCTGATCTACATGCAGGTGGAGGCCTACCTGCTCTCCCCGCGCATCATGAACCGCGCCGTCTCGGTGCCCGGCGCCGTGGTCGTCATCGCGGCCCTCGCGGGCGGTTCGCTGCTCGGGCTCCTGGGCGCGCTCATCGCGATCCCGGTGGCGGCCAGCATCCTCATCATCTACCGCCAGGTGATCATCCCGCGGCAGAACGAGCTCTGACCGCCGGTCGGCGGCCGCCGCTCAGCCGACGACCGCGCCGTGCCACTCGGTGGGCAGCGGCAGGGCGTCCGGGTTCACGGCCGCGACGATCTCCGTCAGCACGCGGCGGGTCTGGGTCTCCCCCACCCACAGGTGCTTGCCGCCGTCGACGGCGATGACGGTCGCGTGCCCGATGGGCGCGAACCGGCGCCGGGCCTCCTCCGGGCGGAGGTAGTCATCGAACTCCGGCACCACGACGATGACGCTCCGCGGGACGCCCTCCCACGCCGCGATGTCCTCGTCGGTCGCGCGGTGCAGCGGCGGGGAGAGCAGGATGATGCCCTCCACATCGTGATCGCGGCCGTACTTGAGCGCGAGCTCCGTGCCGAACGACCAGCCGACGAGCCACGGGCGGGGCAGACCGCGCTCGCGGACGAAGTCCATCGCCGCGGCGACGTCGAACGCCTCGCCGCGTCCGCCGTCGAACGCGCCTTCGCTCGTCCCGCGCGGAGAGCTCGTCCCCCGCGTGTTGAAGCGCAGCACCGCGAGGTCGGCGAGGGCCGGGAGGCGCCCCGCGGCCTTGCGCAGGACGTGCGAGTCCATGAACCCGCCCGCCGTCGGCAGCGGGTGCAGCGTCACGAGCGTCGCGACAGGCTCGGTCTCCGCCGGGAGCGCGAGCTCCCCCACGAGCGTCAGCCCGTCGATGGTCTCGAATGCGATGTCCTCGCGCCGCGCGGGCAGCAGGACGGGGCCGCGGATCTCCATGTCAGCTGATCCTCCAGCATGCCGTGTGCCAGTGTCGACGCGCCGCGAGGTCCGCGGCATCGCCCAGCACGCCGTCGGCGCGCCAGATGACGAGATGTGCGGTGCCGGGCACGACGTCGCGCCCGCAACCCGGGCACGTGTAGGTCTTCTGCGCCTGTGCGGCGGAGACCGGCTGCACGGTCCACGCCGCGCCACGACGGGTCTCCGTGCGCTTCCAGCCGCTCAGCAGGCGTTCGAGGGAGTCGTCACCGGGTTGCGGGCGACGACGGTTCGACCTCGGCATGCGCTCAGTACCAGCCGACGCTCTGCGAGTGGCCCCACGCGCCGCACGGGTCGCCGTATCGGCCGGAGATGTACCCGAGGCCCCAGGCGATCTGCGTCGCGGGGTTGGTCTCCCAGTCCGCGCCCGCAGACGCCATCTTCTTGCCGGGGAGGGCCTGCGGGATGCCGTACGCACCGCTGGAGGCGTTGTAGGCGTTCACCCGCCAGCCGGATTCCTTCTTCCACAGCGCCACCAGGCACGCGAACTGGTCGTCGCCCCAGCCGTGGGCGGTGACCATCTCGTAGGCGATCGCCTGCGCGCTGCCGGGGTCGGGCGAGACGAACGGCGGCGACCAGGTCGACGACGTCGAGGTGCCGGTCCGCTTCTTCGCGGCCTCCGGGGTGGGCGTCGGGGTGGGCGTCGGCTTCGGCGCGACGTAGACCGTGTAGGTGAGGGCGCCGCGGTTGAGCGTCGTCGCGGTCCCCGCGTCGGCGACGTACGCCTGCGCGTCCTGGATGGAGCTCGCGTACAGCGACACCGGCTCGATCTCGCTGGCCTCCGCCTGCGAGACCGACGCGCCGACCGGGCCGATGTAGGCCGCGACGAACCCGGCGACCGCGAGGGCCGCGAAGACCGACAGCACACGGCGACGGCGGGACCAGCGGGCCGATGCCGGAGGCCGGCGGACGACGGGGGTCACCGGCACCGCCACCTCTCGGGATGACGCGGGGATCAGCTCGCCTTCGGAAGTCACAGTGCCGCGAGTCTACCGGCTGGTCCGCGGTCGTGCCATCCGGGCGTCGCGGGACGGGCTCAGCCGACGGCGAGCATGACCTCGACGACGGCGTCCAGCACCGCATCCACCTGGTCCTCGCGGTAGCCCCGCCGCTGCATGCGGAAGGCGACGCTGCGCACCTGGTCGGCGGTGATGTGCTCACCGGATTCGAGGTAGCCGGCGATCTTGTCGGCGACGACGTCGACCTCGTCGACGCGGTAGCCGTACGTGAGCAGCCCGACCCGCTCGAAGCGGTGACCGCGCGGGCGGTTGAGCCGGTCGAGGATCTCCTGCCCGAGCCGGCGGGAACGCCCGACCCAGCCGCGCGCCCCCGCGCGGGACAGCGCGTGCTCCCGCTCCCGCGCGGCGAACGCATCCTCGAGGCGCCCGAGCGCGGCGTCCACCGCGGCGATCTGGTAGCCGTGCTTCACGAGCGGGAAGCCCACCTGGCGGACGTCGGCCGAGGAGATCCGCGCGTCGTCGTCGTCTTCGAAGGCGGCGCGGGCGACGGCGAGGAATTCGTCGACCGCGGCGATGTCGTAGCCCTTGAATCGGCCGGTCGCGAGCGGGAAGGGCGTCGACTCCGTGGTCGTGCCGGTCGGGATTTCGGAGGTCATGCGCTCACCAGGGGGAAGAAGAGGAAGTACATCGCCAGCGCCGTGATCGTCGACGGCAGGATGGAGTCGAGCCGGTCGAGCACGCCGCCGTGCCCGGGCAGCCACGAGCTCATGTCCTTGATGCCGAGGTCCCGCTTGATCATCGATTCGCCGAGATCGCCGACGGTGGCCGAGCCGAGCACGACGAAGCCGAAGACGATCCCGACCCAGAACGGGACGTGCAGGAGGAAGATCCCCATCAGCACGGCGGCGGCCACGGCAGCGAGGGCGGCGCCCGCGAAACCCTCCCACGTCTTCTTGGGGCTGATGAGGGGCGCCATGGGATGCCGGCCGAAGGCGAGTCCGCTCGCGTAGGCGCCGGTGTCCGCGGCGACGACCGTCGCGATCATCGTGAGGACCCACAGCTCGCCCTGCTCCTGACGGAGGAGCACGAGGCAGAGGCTCCCGAGGAACGGGACGTAGAGCGGCAGCAGGCCGGCGACGAGCGCGTCCGAGACGACCTCGCCGTAGCGCCGGCCGTCCCCCGTCGCCATCTGGGCCATGAGCCGCCACACGACGAGGGTGGCGACGACGGCGAAGGTGATGACCCAGTGCGTCCAGTGGCCGGTGAAGTAGGCGGCGAGCAGGATCGCGGTGCCCGCGAGCAGCTGCACCACGAGGTCCACGCGACGCCCCGCCGTCTGCAGCGCGCGGGAGAACTCGAACAGGCCGAGGAGGCACACCGGGATCGCGAAGAGGAGGAAGATCCACTTCACGAACAGCAGCGCGCCGATCACGACGGCGCCGATCGCGATGCCGATGATCGTCGCCAGCAGCAGGTTCCGACCGGTCCGCTCGTTGATCCGCTCGTTGGCCTGCTCGAAATCGGTGCGGGCCTTCTCGATCTGCAGTTCGAATTCCGAGCGCGCCGCACGCACATGCTGCTGGAACGACGCAGGATCGACGGCGCGACGCGCGGCGCGCGACGTCGGCATCCGCTCGTCCGGCGCCGGGTCGCCGGATGACTCGGTCATGGGTGGTCAGACCTCGAGGAGTTCGGCTTCTTTGCGCTTGAGAGCCTCGTCGATGGCGTCCACGCGGGCGCGGGTGAGGGCATCGAGCTCCTTCTCCGCGCGCACGAGGTCGTCCTCGCCGACATCGCTCTTCAGCGCGTCGAGGTCGTCCTTGCCCTTGCGGCGGATGCCGCGCAGGTGCACCTTCGCGTCCTCGCCCTTCGTGCGGACGAGCTTGACGTACTCCTTGCGGCGCTCCTGCGTCAGCTCCGGGAGCGTCACCCGCACGATGTTGCCGTCATTCGTGGGATTCGCGCCCAGGTTCGGGGTGTCGCGGATCGCCTGCTCGATCGCCTTGAGGGCGGACTTGTCGTACGGGGTCACGATGATCGTGCGTGCCTCGGGATTGTTCAGGGAGGCGAGCTGCGCGAGCGGGGTGGGCGAGCCGTAGTAGTCCACGAGGATCTTCTGGAACATCTGCGGGTTGGCGCGGCCCGTGCGGACGGTGGCGAAGTCCTCCTTCGCCGCCTCCACGGCACGGTCCATGCGCGCTGTCGTGTCGGCCAGGATGTCGGCGATCACGGTCACTCCATTCGTCGGTACGTCGGATCAAGTCTAGTGCGGCGGGCCTCGGGCTCAGACGGTGACGAGCGTGCCGATCCGCTCCCCGAGGAGGGCGCGGGTGACGTTGCCGGCCGGCTCCATCCCGAACACGCGCATGTCGATCCCGTTGTCCATGCAGAGGCTGAACGCCGTCGAATCGACGACCTTGAGGCCGCGCTGCAGCGCATCGCGGTAGGTGATCTCGTCGATGCGGCTCGCCGTGGCATCCGTCTTCGGGTCGGCGGTGTACACGCCGTCGACGCCGTTCTTGGCGACCAGGACCTCGTCGGCGCCGATCTCGAGGGCGCGCTGGGCGGCCACGGTGTCGGTGGAGAAGTACGGCAGCCCGGCGCCGGCGCCGAAGATGACGACGCGGCCCTTCTCCATGTGCCGCTCGGCGCGGCGCGGAATGTAGGGTTCGGCGACCTGGGTCATCGCGATGGCGGACTGCACGCGGGTCGCGGCGCCCGCCTGCTCGAGGAAGTCCTGCAGGGCGAGCGCGTTCATGACGGTGCCGAGCATGCCCATGTAGTCGGCGCGCCCACGGTCCATGCCGCGCTGGCTGAGCTCGGCGCCGCGGAAGAAGTTGCCGCCGCCGACCACGATGGAGATCTCCACGCGGTCCACGGCCGCCGCGATCTCACGCGCGATCTGACCGACCACATCCGGGTTCACTCCGAGCTGGCCACCCCCGAACGCCTCGCCGGACAGTTTCAGGAGGACGCGTCGGCGTCCGGTGTTCTCATCGATCACAGGGGTGGGTTCCTCTCGTCGCGTGTGCAGACTATCGAATGGCGGGCATGGAAAAGGGCCCGCATCCGGAGATGCGGGCCCTTTCCACGACTACGCGCCGACCTTGAAGCGGGCGAAGCCGGTGACGGTGATGCCGGCGTCCTGCGCGACCTTCGCGACGGACAGCTTGTTGTCCTTCGCGTAGTCCTGGTCGAGCAGGGCGACCTGCTTGAAGAACGCGTTGACGCGACCTTCGACGATCTTCGGCAGGGCCGCCTCGGGCTTGCCCTCGTTGCGGGAGATCTCGGTGACGATCTCGCGCTCCTTCTCCACGTCGGCCTCGGGGACCTCGTCGCGGGACAGGTAGGAGGGGTTCGCGAAGGAGATGTGCTGCGCGATGGAGCGAGCCGTCTCGGCGTCGGCACCCGTGTAGGCGACCACGACGCCGACCTGCGGGGGCAGGTCCTTGCTCGTCTTGTGCAGGTACACCTGGAACGCGTCGCCGGTGAGCGTCCGGACGCGCCGCAGCTCGACCTTCTCGCCGATGATGGCGGCCTCGTCGGAGATGAGCTGCTCGACCGTCTGACCGTTCGCGTCGGCGGCGAGGGCGGCCTCGGCCGAGTCGGCGCCGGCAGCGGCAGCTGCGGCGAGCACCTTGTCGGCGAGGGCGATGAAGCGGTCGTTCTTGGCGACGAAGTCGGTCTCGCAGGCGAGCTCGATCATCGTGACCGCGCCGTTCTGCTCGGTCGCGGCGACGAGGCCTTCGCTCGTGGAGCGGTCGGCGCGCTTCGCGTTGCCCTTCGCGCCCTTGAGGCGCAGGATCTCGACGGCCTTCTCGAGGTCGCCGTCGGCCTCTTCGAGCGCCTTCTTCGTGTCGACCATGCCCGTGCCGAGCTGCTCGCGCAGCGCCTTGATGTCGGCGATGGTGAAGTTTGCCATGGGTGGTGGCTCCTTGGTTCGTGGTGTGGGAGCCCCGGCGGGCGGGTCACGCCCGCCGGGGCGACGACTTACTCGGCTGCGGGGGCCTCGTCGGCAGCGGCCTCGGCCGGAGCCTCGGTCTCGGCAGCATCGGCCGGAGCCTCGGTCTCGGGGGCCTCGGCCGGAGCCTCGGTCTCGGCGGCAGGCGCCTCGGCAGCGGCCTCGGCCGGAGCGGACTCGAGGAGCTCGCGCTCCCAGTCGGCCAGCGGCTCAGCGGCCTCGGCGGACTCGTCGGTGGGCTGGTGGCGCTGGATGAGGCCCTCGGCGGCGGCGTCGGCGATGATGCGGGTGAGCAGGCCCACCGAGCGGATCGCGTCGTCGTTGCCGGGGATCGGGTACTGGAACTCGTCCGGGTCGGCGTTCGTGTCGAGGATGCCGATCACGGGGATGCCGAGCTTCTTGGCCTCGTCGATGGCGAGGTGCTCGCGCTTGGCGTCGACGACCCACATGGCCGACGGCGTCTTCTGGAGGTTGCGGATGCCGCCGAGCGACTTGTGCAGCTTGTCCAGCTCGCGCTTCTTGAGCAGCAGCTCCTTCTTCGTGAAGCCGCTCTCGGAGGGGTTCTCGAAGTCGAGCTCCTCGAGCTCCTTCATGCGCGCGAGGCGCTTGCTGACGGTGGAGAAGTTGGTGAGGAGGCCACCGAGCCAGCGCTGGTTGACGTAGGGCTGGCCGACGCGGGTCGCCTGCTCGGCGATGACTTCCTGGGCCTGCTTCTTCGTGCCGACGAAGAGGATGGTGCCGCCGTGCGCGACCGTCTCCTTGACGTACTCGTAGGCCTGGTCGATGTAGGCCAGCGACTGCTGCAGGTCGATGATGTGGATGCCGGAGCGCTCGGTGAGGATGAAGCGCTTGACTTTCGGGTTCCACCGGCGGGTCTGGTGCCCGAAGTGGACGCCGCTGTCGAGCAGCTGGCGAATGGTGACGACGGCCATGGCCGTTCTCCTGTTCTGGCGCGCGGGCGCGCCCTGTTTCGGTTGTTCTCGCCGGACCGGAAGGTCGGCGGGCCTGGTGCCCGGCGCACACCCGCTCGTCCGCCGGAGCGGTGCGAGACCTGGGGTGTGGGATGCCACGCCGCGACGGTCCTTGCGGATCGCCGCACGCGCTGTGGGCACGCGGAGTCACCCCGACAAGCGAGGTGCGTCGTTCAGTGTATCAGTCACGCCGCTTCCTGCCCCGCAGAGCGGGGCGTCCGCTCGTCCACCGATCATCGCCGCGGGATCCGCCCGGAGCGGCGGCCGGAGCAGGCTCCCGGCATGACCTTCTCGGCCCGTGCCGCAGCGGCCGCCGTCGCCGTCCTCCTGGCCGTGGGACCCGGCGCGGTCCCGCCCGCCGTCGCGGGAGGCGCCGAGACCTCCGCGCCGCCGGAGCGCGGCGCCGCGGAGGCCGCGCGACTGGCCGCCTGGCGCTGGCCGTTGGACTCCTTCCGCATCACCCATCCCTACGCGGCCCCGGCGCACCGGTATGGCCCCGGCCATCGCGGGATCGATCTGGAGTCGGCGGGCGAGGACATGGTCCGCTCCCCCGCCGCGGGCGTCGTCGCGTTCGCGGGGCCCGTCGCGGGGCGTGGCGTCGTGACGATCGACCACGGGGGCGGCCTCGTCACGACCCTGGAACCCGTGTCGGGGATGCCGGTGCCGGGCACGCGGGTCGCCGCCGGCGACCCGGTCGGGTCGATCGGGCACGGCGGGCACGCCGCCCCCGGCGCCGTGCACTTCGGGGTGCGGGAGCATGGCGAGTACATCAACCCCATGCTGCTCCTGGGCGACCTGCCGCGGGCGATCCTGCTCCCCTGCTGCTGACGTGGCCGATCGGTCCGCCCGGTGCGGTTGCGCGGCGCGCTCTGCTCTCGACGGAGCCCGCGCCCGCACCGGACGCACGTTAGGCGCGGGGATGCGCCAGCCGGTAGGAGGCCGTCAGCTTCTCGGCCGAGACGTGCGTATAGATCTGCGTCGTGCCCAGGCTCGCATGGCCGAGGAGCTCCTGCACGGCACGGAGGTCGGCGCCGCCGTCGATCAGGTGCGTCGCGGCCGAGTGGCGCAGCGCATGCGGACCGACTGCACCGGCGCCGACCACGGGGCCGACCGTCCGGGCGACGACGTCGTACACGGCGCGCGGTCCGATCCGTCCGCCGCGGGCGCCGAGGAAGATCGCCGAGGGACGGGCCCCGGCTCCGGGGCCCGTGCGTCGCGCGAGCAGCGCCGACCGCCCGCGCACGAGGTAGGCGTCCAGGGCGCGTCCTGCGGGCGCCCCGAATGGGACGATCCGCTCCTTCGAGCCCTTTCCGACGACGCGCACGGTGCGGCGGTCGCGGTCGACCGCGTCGAGGTCCAGACCGCAGAGCTCTGATACGCGCAGCGCCGCGCCGTACAGCAGCTCGAGGATCGCGGCGTCACGGAGCGCAAGGGGATCGCCCTCCTCGTCCGCCACGGTGCGGGCGTCGTCGAGCAGCGATGCCATGGCCCCCGCCGTCGCGATGTGCGGGAGGGTGCGGCCCCGCTTGGGTGCGACGAGGCGCAGGCTCGGGTCGGTCCCCCGCAGTCCGGTCTCCACAGCCCAGTCGAAGAACCCGCGGGCGGACGCCGTGCGGCGCGCGATCGTCGCGCGGGCATCGCCGCGCTTGGTCGCCGTCCACAGCCATTCACGCAGCGTCTCCAGGTCGACGTCGGCGATCTCGAGGTCACCGCAAGAGCGGGTGAGGTCGGCGAGGTCGGCGCGGTAGGCGCGGACCGTCGCGGGCGAGAGGCGGCGCACGTCGGCGAGGTGTCCCGTGTACGCGGCGACCGCGGCGGAGATGCGCATGCGTCCAGCATGCCCCGCCCGCCCGGCGCGCGAACGGCGACCCTCCGGCGCCGGTCAGCACCGCCGCCACCCGTCGACGCCGCGCGATGCGCGGCCTTCGAGCTCGAGGAGCCCGAGGAGCGCGGCGGCGTCACCGGCGGAGAGGCCCGCGCGCCGCGCGACCTCCTCCGCGGAGCGGGCGACGCGCACGCCCAGCGCGTCGACGACCCGCGTCCGGTCGTCGGTGCGTCCCCCGTCGTCCGCTGACATCGTCACGGGCAGCCCGAGGAGCTCCCGTACGTCGTCGGCGGCGGTGATGCACTGCGCGTCGGCCTCCCGCAGCAGCCGGTGACATCCCGCGGACGCCGCGCTCGTGATCGGACCCGGCACCGCTCCCAGCGGTCGCCCGAGGGACGCCGCGTGGTGCGCGGTGTTGAGCGAGCCGCTGCGCCATCCCGCCTCCACGACGACGGTCGCCTGTGCCGCGGCGGCGATGAGGCGGTTGCGCGCGAGGAAGCGCCATTTGGTCGGCGTCGACCCGCAGGGCACCTCGGATGCCACGACGCCCGTCCGGGCGATGCGGTCGAGCAGGTCGCTGTGGCCGGCGGGATACGGGCGGTCGACGCCGCCGGCGAGGAGCGCCACCGTCAGCCCGTCGACGCGGAGGGCGGCGCGATGCGCGGAGCCGTCGACCCCGTACGCGGCGCCGGACACGATCGTCGTCCCCGTCGCGCCCAGCTCTGCGGCGAGCTCCATCGCGACGTGCTCGCCGTACGCCGTCGCCGCCCGCGCCCCGACGAGCGCGACGGCGGATCCCGGGGTCAGCGGGCGCTCCGGCGCACCGAGGGTCCACAGCGCGACGGGCGCGTGCGGTCCCAGGTCGTCGAAGCCCGCGGGCCACTGCGGATCGGCGGGCGTCAGCAGGACGGCTCCGGCGCGCCGTGCGGCGGCGAAGGTCTCGCCCACGCCCTCGACGCGGGGATGCCAGCGCTCCCTCGCCTTCTTCAGGCTGGCGGGCTCGACGCCGGCTTCCGCGGCCTCCGCCTCGCGCCCGTCCGTCAGCACTGCGATGGCGAGCGCCTCGGCGGCGCCCCACCGGTCGCGCAACGCGCCGCCGGTGCCGTCGCCCGGCTCGGCGAGCGCCGACCAGATGCCCCGCGCGAACCGGTCCCGCGCGGCGTCCTCGTCCTCCCCGGCCCCGCGTGCACCGGGGCTCCCCCGCAGCGCCGCACGCGCCGCGGCGCTGGACAGATCGGTACCCGTCATGCGTGCGTCCCTCTCTTCAGGTACAGCGCTCGGCCGATGTCCGGCACCTCGAGCCGGCCGCGCCCCGCGAGGTCCGCCACCGACCACGCCACGCGCAGCACGCGGTCGAACCCGCGCAGCGTGAGCGACCCGCGGTGCAGCGCGGCATCCAGCGGGCGACGGATGAGCGGCTCCGGCGCGAGCGGTCCCGATCGCAGCCACGCCCCGGACACCTCGGCGTTCGTCCGCCACGGGGTCTCACGGAGCCGGTGGGCGGCGCGGGAGCGCGCCTCCGCGACGCGTGCCCGCGCCGAGGCGGTCGTCTCCGTGCCGCCGCCCGCCCCGGTGATCTGCGCGAGGGACACCCGCTGCATGGCCAGCTCGATGTCGATGCGGTCAAGCAGCGGACCGGACAGCCGCGAGAGGTAGCGCCGGATCGCCATCGGCGGGCAGACGCAGGTCCCACCCGGCACCCCGTACACGCCGCACGGGCACGGGTTCGTCGCGAGGACGAGCTGGAACCGAGCGGGGAACGCGGCGCGGAAGCCCGCACGGTGGATCTCGATCCGGCCGGACTCGAGGGGCTGACGCAGGGCGTCCAGGGCGTGACCGCTGTACTCCCCCGCCTCGTCCAGGAAGAGGACCCCGCCGCTGGCGCGGGCGATCGCGCCGGGGCGGACGACGCGGCTCCCGCCGCCCACGAGCGCGGCGACGCTCGCGCTGTGGTGCGGGGCTTCGAACGGGGGCGTGCGCGGGAGCCCCCCCGTGACCGGAAGCCCCGCGAGCGAGCGGATCGAGGCCACCTGCAGCGCGGCGGTGTCGTCGAGATCGGGAAGGATGCCGGGGAGCCGCCGCGCCAGCATCGTCTTGCCGGCGCCGGGCGGCCCACTCATCAGGAGGTGGTGTCCGCCCGCCGCGGCGACGACGAGCGCATCCACGGCGTCGCGCTGCCCGACCACCTCGGCGAGCTCGGGCGGTTCCGTCTCCGCCTCCGGTGCGGCGGCGGCGGACGGGACGGGCTCCTCCTCCACCTCCGCGACGTCGAGGCCGTGCCAGCGCGCGACGTCGCGGAGGCTCACGGCGCCGAACACCTCGACGCCGTCGACCAGCTCCGCCTCGGAGCGGCAGGCATGCGGGACGACGACACGGCGGAAGCCCGCCCGCGCGGCGGCCAGGACGGCCGGCAGGATGCCGGGCACCGGCCGGAGACGCCCGTCGAGGCCCAGCTCGCCCAGGTGCACCGCGCCGGCGAGCGAGTCCCGGTCCATCGGGTGCTCGGTCGCGAGCGCCGCGAGGGCGATCGCGAGATCGAGCCCCGTGCCCTGCTTCGGCAGGCTCGCCGGCGAGAGGTTCACGGTCAGCCGGCGCCGCGGCAGGGCGAGGTCGCTGTTCGCGCACGCGTTGTGCACCCGCTGATGCGCTTCGGAGATCGCCTTGTCGGCCAGCCCGATGATCGCGAACCCCGGGGTCTGGTTCGACAGGTCGGCTTCGACCTCGACGACGTCGCCGACGAGCCCGGTGAGCGCCACCGACCACGTCCGCCCGAGGCTCACGCGAGGTCCTCGATGTGCTCGAGGACAGCGGTGGCGGGATCCTCTCCCGTGATGGCGATGACGTCCAGGCGCAGCCGCCTGCCCCGCGCGGCAGCCGGATGCGCGGCGATCCACGCGCAGGAGAGCCGCCACAGCCGCGCGCGCTTGCGCGCGTCGACGGCCTCGAAGGGATGCCCGAACCACTCCGTCCGCCGCGTCTTGACCTCGACGACGACGAGGTCCTCCCGCGACGCCGCGACGATGTCGATCTCGCCCGCGGGGCAGCGCCAGTTGCGGTCGAGGATCTGGTACCCGCCGCCCCGCAGGTACGACGCCGCACGGTCCTCACCGGCTCGGCCCCGCTCGTCCTTCAATGCCATGACGGCATCGTCCCGAGCGCGTCACCTCGTCAGGGCGTGCGGTCCCGGATCCGTGCAGGGGGCCGATGCGGCGGCATCCTGTGCAGGAGGCGATGCTCAGTCGAGCGAGAGCTCCTCAGGGAGCTGGAAGTCGCGGCGCTGCAGCTCCTCGACGTTGACGTCCTTGAACGTCAGCACGCGCACGGACTTCACGAACCGGTCGGCGCGGTAGATGTCCCACACCCACACGTCCTGCATCGAGATCTCGAAGTAGAAGTCGTGCTCGGTGTCCCGGCGGACGACGTTGACCTCGTTGGCGAGGTAGAACCGCCGTTCGGTCTCGATAACGTACTGGAACTGCGACACGACATCCCGGTACTCCTTGTAGAGCGCCAGTTCGAGTTCGCGGTCATAGTCCTCGAATACTTCGTCGTCCATGGTTCTTCCATCCTAGGGTCGCGGGAGGGCAAGGTCACCGCCCGGTCGCGGCGCCGGCATCGCCGGGCGGGTCAGAAGAGCGTGGGGGCGTCGGCGATCGCCCAGGATGCGCGATGGTGGTCGCTCAGCCCGTGCGAGCGGATCGCCTCGCGGTGCTCGAGACTCGCGTAGCCCTTGTTGCGCGCCCACTGGTAGACGGGCACCTCGTCGTGCAGCCGGGTCATGAGGGCATCGCGCGCGACCTTCGCGATGACGGATGCGGCTGCCGCCGACGCGCAGTCGCGGTCGGCCTTGATGATCGGGGTGACGCGCAGCCCGGCACCGCCCGCCGGGGTGATGTAGTCGTGGTTGCCGTCGAGGATGACGATGGCGTCCTCCGGGACGATGCCGTGGGCGCGCAGGTCGGCGATCGCGCGGAGCGCGGCGAGCCCCAGGGCGCGGATGATGCCGACGCTGTCGATCTCGGCGGCGCTCGCCCACCCGACCGAGGAGGCGTTCACCCAGCCGGCGGCCCGGTCCGCGACGGCGGCGCGGTGGTGCTCTGCGACGAGCTTCGAGTCGCGGAGGCCCTCGGGGATCCGGCGGCGGGCGCCCGCGGCGTCCACGACGGCGGCACCGACGGCGACGGGCCCGGCGAGGGCCCCGCGCCCGACCTCGTCGCAGGCGACGACGACGGCGTGCTCCTTGAGCAGGCGCCGCTCGACGGTGAGCTTCGGGGTCGCGACGGTCATGGCGTCCCGGGGTCCGGGATGCCGGCGAAGACATCGTGATGCGCGTCGATGAACCCGAACCGCGAGAGCGGCCAGGTCAGCAGGAACGCGCGCCCCACGACGTTGTCGACCGGCACGAAGCCGCGCGAGGGCTGATCGACGTTGTAGCGCGAGTCGCGGGAGTGGTCGCGGTTGTCACCGAGCACCCACAGCGAGCCGTCCGGCACCGTGACGTCGAACGGGACGTCCTCCGGAGCGCTCTGACCCTCCGCGAGGTTGAGGTACGCCGACTCGTCGACGGGGACGCCGTTGATCTCGATCTGCCCGAGGACGTTGCAGCACACCACATGGTCGCCGGCGACGCCGACGATCCGCTTGATGAGGTGGTCCTTGCTGTCCGGTGCGGAGATCCCGACGAGGGCGAGCACCCAGTCGACGGCCTCGACGGCGAAGGAGCGGTCGGGGGCGGGCGTCTGCGGCAGCCAGCCGCCCGGGTCGCGGAAGACGACGACGTCGCCGCGGTCGTAGCCGCCGAACCGCGGAGTGAGCTCGTCCACCAGGATCCGGTCGTCGATCTGCAGCGTCTGCTCCATGGAGCTGGACGGGATGAAGAACGAGCGGACGAGGAAGGTCTTGACGAGGAAGGACACGACGACGGCGATCAGCACGATCACGAGGACGTCGCGGACGAGCAGCCAGAACCGGTGCCTCCGGCGCGGGGATGCGGGTTCGCCCGCGGCATCAGCGGCCGGGGCCGTCGTCTCCGAAGTCATTCCCGTCCTTCACACGCACACACATCCGCCGGTCGCCCCGCGACCGCCCTACCAGGGTCCCACATCCGCGCCGCCGCGCGTGCCGCCGCGCGCACCTCGGACAGCGTGATGCCCCGGGACCGACGAACGGTCCCGGGGCATCACGACGTGAATCGCGCCGCGTCTCAGCGGTCGCGCTTCTCCTTGATCTTGGCCTTCTTGCCGCGGAGGTTGCGGAGGTAGTACAGCTTCGCGCGACGCACGTCACCGCGGGTGACGACCTCGATGTGGTCGATGACCGGGCTGTGCACCGGGAAGGTGCGCTCCACGCCGACCTGGAAGCTGATCTTGCGGACGGTGAAGGTCTCGCGCACGCCGTCGCCGGAGCGGCCGATGACGACGCCCTGGAAGATCTGGACGCGCGAGCGGTTGCCTTCCGTGATGTTGACGTGGACCTTCACGTTGTCGCCCGGCGCGAACACCGGGATGTCGTTGCGCAGGGATGCTGCGTCGACGGAGTCGAGGATCTGCATGATCGTCACTTCCTGCGACCGCCACAGGTCGATCGCGAGAGTTGAGGGAAAAGGATGGAGTGTGCCCCTGGCAGCCGAGACGGCGCCGTGCTCCCCTGAGGCAGAGCCTGTCCAGGGCACAAAGATTCATTCTGCCATGGATGACGGTGCGCTCAAAACCGGTTCAGGCGTCGCCGGTGCTCCGCTTCTCGGTCACGACGATCACCTCGTGCGGTTCCCGCGGGGTCTGGGACGGCGCGGGCGGCGGGATGTACCGGGCGCCGTCCGTCGCGCGCTGCAGCACGGCGCCCGGCTTCGCCTCGCGGAACAGCTGCCACAGCATGAGCCAGACGAGGCCGATGAAGACGACGATCGCGGCGGTCAGCAAAGGCCAGAAGGCGGCCGGGGAGAAGAATCCGACCGCGATCGTGAGGAGGTGCCAGAGCCCGAAGCCGGCGACATCCCACCACGACAGGGTGCGGGTGTGCCGGACCGTGCCGCGCGCGCGGGCGAGGAGCGTCAGCAGCACCTGGCCGACGAGCACGGAGGGGATGGCAATGACGATGACCCAGAGCAGCGCCCAGCCGCTCGCGCTGAACGCGATCCAGCCGATCAGCAGCCACAGCGGCAGGATCAGCGCCGCCGGCAGGAGCCATTGGTAGAACGCACGTCTCAGCCACATGCCTTCGATGCTACGCCGGTCCGTCAGAATGGTCTCTGAGGAAAGGATCAGGATGATCGAGTTGCGCACGCCTGCCGAGATCGAGGCGATGCGGCCCGCGGGCCGTTTCGTGGCGGAGGTCCTCGCGACCCTTCGCGATGAGACCACGGTCGGCACGAACCTGCTGGCGATCGACCGGTGCGCGCACGACCTCATCCGCCGCGCGGGTGCCGAGTCCTGCTACATCGACTACCACCCGTCCTTCGGCGCGAGTCCCTTCGGCAAGGTCATCTGCACGTCCATCAACGACGCCGTGCTGCACGGCCTCCCCCACGACTACGCGCTCCGGGACGGCGATCTCGTCTCCCTGGACTTCGCGGTGTCCGTCGACGGGTGGGTCGCCGACTCCGCCGTCTCGTTCGTCGTGGGGACACCCCGCGACGAGGACCTCGCCATCATCGACACCGCGGAGCGGGCCCTGGCGGCCGCGATCGACGCGGCGGTCGTCGGGCACCGCATCGGCGACATCTCGCATGCGATCGCCGGCGTCGCGCGCGCGGACGGCTACGCCATCAACACCGACTTCGGTGGGCACGGCGTCGGCCGGGAGATGCACGGCGACCCGCACGTGGCCAACGACGGCAAGCCGGGCCGCGGCTACCCGCTGCGCGCGGGCCTCGTGCTGGCGCTCGAGCCGTGGTTTCTGCAGACGACGGACGAGCTCGTCACCGACCCGGACGGCTGGACGCTGCGCAGCGTCGACGGCTCCCGCGGCGCGCACGCCGAGCACACCGTCGCGATCACCGATGCGGGACCGATCGTCCTGACCGACCGCTCATTCCTCGGCGTCGACTGACTCCGGCAGGAGGTCGGGCCGTCGCTCGCGGGTGCGCTGCACCTGCTGGTCGTGGCGCCATTGCGCGACGCGGCCGTGGTGGCCGCTGAGGAGCACGTCCGGCACGTCCCGGCCGCGCCAGGAGGCGGGCTTGGTGTAGGACGGGTACTCCAGCAGGCCGTCCTCGTGGGACTCCTCCACGAGACTCTCCGGGTTGCCCACGACACCGGGGATGAGCCGGCCGACCGCCTCGATCATGGCCATCGCGGCCACCTCGCCGCCGTTGAGCACGTAGTCGCCGAGGCTGACCAGGCGCACCTCGCCGAGCGTCGCGGCGTACGCGAAGACGCGCTCGTCGATGCCCTCGTAGCGACCGCAGCCGAAGACGAGGTGGGGCACCGCGGCGAGCTCGCGGGCCGTGGCCTGCGTGAACTGCTCGCCGGCGGGCGAGGGGAAGATGAACACGGGGCGGGCGGCGGAGTCCGCGGCGATCGCGTCGAGCGCCTCGCCCCAGGGCTCCGGCTTCATGACCATGCCGGCGCCGCCGCCGTACGGGGTGTCGTCGACGCTGCGGTGACGGTCGTGCGCGTGGTCGCGGAGATCGTGCACGCGGACGTCGAGGATGCCGCTGCCGCGGGCCTTGCCGAGGAGGGAGACCTCGAGGACGTCGAAGAACGCCGGGAAGATCGTGACGACGTCGATGCGCACGTCAGTCCTCGTCGGCCGGTTCCTCGGCGGGGGCGGTGTCCTCGTCGTCCGGCAGCTCTTCGAAGAGACCGGCAGGCGGCGTGACGGTCACGCGACCGGCGGCGAGGTCGACCTCGGGCACGATCGCCTTCACGAAGGGCACGAGGATCTCGCCGTCGCGGCCGGTGGGCGCGACGATGAGCATGTCCTGCGCCGGCAGGTGATCGACGCGCGCGACGCGCCCCACGACCGCACCGTCGCGGACGACGTCGAGTCCGACGAGCTGGTGGTCGTACCAGGCGTCCTCCTCGGCCGGCGCGGACGCGTCGTCCTGATCGATCCAGAGGATCGCGCGCACGATCGACTCGGCGCCGTCGCGGTCGTCGATGTCCTCGAAGAAGACGACGGGGTGCGAGTTCATCCAGCGGAACTCGCGGACCGTGACGATCTTGCCGTGCCACGGCGAGGACTCCGGCACCTGGAGGGTGAACTCGGCGCCGGGTACGAAGCGCCCGTCCGGGTCGTCGGTGTACAGCTCGAGCTTGAGGGCGCCCTTGAGCCCGTGCGCCTTGACAAGACGGCCGACACGCAGCTGCGTGCGGGCCGGCTTCGCAGCGGACATCTCAGTCGTCCGCGACGTCGACGCGGACGCGCTTTCCGTCGGCCAGTGCGGACACGAGCGTCCGCAGCGCCTTGGCCGTGCGTCCGCCGCGCCCGATCACACGCCCCCGGTCATCGGGGTGCACGCGCACCTCGAGGACGTCGCCTCGCGGCGACGAGGAGGCGTTGATGGTGACATCGTCGGGGTGATCGACGATCCCCTTGACGATGTGCTCGAGCGCGGCGGCCAGCAACGGATTACTCTGCGTCGGCCTCGGCGGCGGGCGCCTCGGCGTCGGAGGTGTTGGACTCGGCGGGAGCCTCGGCCTTCTTGGCCTGGGGCTTGAGCACCGACTTCTTGCCGGCGTCGACCGAGAAGGCCGCCTTCGGCTCGGCGGTCTTCACCGTCGAGACGGCGTTCGCGTCGCCCTTGAAGGTGCCCCAGTCGCCCGTGAGCTTGAGGAGCGCCGCGACCTGCTCGGTCGGCTGGGCGCCCACGGAGAGCCAGTACTGCGCACGCGCGGAGTCGACCTCGATGAACGAGGGCTCCTCGGTCGGGTGGTACTTGCCGATCTCCTCGATGACGCGACCGTCGCGCTTGGTGCGCGAGTCCGCGACGACGATGCGATAGTACGGCGCACGGATCTTGCCGAGGCGCTTGAGACGGATCTTGACAGCCACAATTCTCCTGAATGTGTAAGAGGTGATGAACGTCGCCTGGAGCGTGGGGTGCACACCCGGCGGGGAGCTCTGGGTGGACGCGCCCCGCCGGATTAGAGGGTCGAGCGGGTGGTCCAAGGATCCATTTTGCCAGATCCGGACGGATGCCGCGAACCGGCCGCCGCGCGCCGTGTCAGACTGAGCGGATGACGGTGCCGTTTGCGACATCCGCCCGCTCCACGGTCGGGCTCGAATGGGAGATCATGCTCGCCGACGGGGCGACGGGCGACCTCGCGCCTCGCGCGCCCGACCTCATCGCGCAGGTCGAGGAGCCGACCGCGCTGGAACGCTACACCGTGACCGGCGAGCTGCTGACGAACACCATCGAGGTCACGAGCGGCGTCGGCGACACGGTCGCGGCGGCCGTCGACGACATCGCCGACGCGATCGCCACGGTCCGCACGGTCACCGACCCGATGGGACTCGAGCTGCTGTGCGCCGGCAGCCATCCGTTCGCGCAGTGGTACGACCAGCAGATCACCGACAAGACGCGCTATCACAAGCTCATCGAGCGCACCCAGTGGTGGGGGCGCAACATGATGATCTGGGGCATCCACGTGCACGTGGGCGTCGACGACGTCAACAAGGTGTTCCCGATCATCAACGCGCTGGCGGTGTACCTCCCGCATCTGCAGGCCCTCTCGGCATCCAGCCCCTTCTGGGCCGGCGACCGGACCGGATACGCCTCCAACCGCGCCCTCGTCTTCCAGCAGCTGCCCACGGCGGGGCTCCCCTGGCCCCTGGCCGACTGGAGCCAGTACGAGGGCTACCTCGAGGACATGGTGCGCACCGGGGTCATCGAGGACGCGACGGAGGTCCGCTGGGACATCCGGCCGGCCCCGCGCTGGGGCACCATCGAGATCCGTGCGTGCGACGGCATGTCGACCCTTCCCGAACTCGCCGCCGTCGCCGCCCTCGTCCAGGTGCTCGTCGAGCACTTCTCGCGTGAGCTCGACGAGGGCCGCGAACTCCCCACCATCCAGCCCTGGTTCATCCGGGAGAACAAGTGGCGGGCTGCCCGGTACGGACTCGACGCCCGCGTGATCGTGGACCACGACGGCACGCAGCGTCTCGTCACCGATCACCTGCGCGAGACGATGGATCGGCTCATGCCGGTCGCGGAGGAGCTGCATTGCGCACGCGAGTTCGCGGGCCTCGGCGCGATCGTCGAGCAGGGCGCGAGCTACGCGCGACAGCTGCGGGTGGCCGACGCCGCGGAGGGCGATCTCCGGGAAGTCGTCCAGCACCTCATCCGCGAGTTCCGCGCGGGCCCGACCCTGCGCGACCACCTGGCGACGCTGCGTCCCTGACGCCGGCGGGCCGAGGCTCAGCCCTTGCCGAAGAGCTTCTGGATCTCGGCGAGGTCGGCCTCGGTCGGCTGCGGCGCACCGCCGCCGAGCCCGAAGCCGGAGCCCGTGGGTGCCGCCGCCGCGATGCCGGCGTTCTCCGCCGCGCGCTTGGCGGGGTTTCCCGACCGCGAGACGCCCGACTTCTTCTTCGCCTGCTTGCCGCGCTTGCTGGACGCGCCGGGCTTGCCGCCCATGGGGCCCATGCCGGGGATGTTGGGGACGCCGCCGCGCGCGACGGTCTTCATCATCTTCGCGGCCTGCTCGAAGCGGTTCACGAGCGCGTTGACGTCGGTGACGGTCATGCCCGAGCCGCGGGCGATGCGCAGCCGCCGCGAGCCGTTGAGGACCTTCGGGTTGCGGCGCTCCCCCGGGGTCATCGAGCGGATGATCGCCTCGGTGCGGTCGATCTCACGCTCGTCGAAGTCCTCGAGCTGCTGCTTCATCTGCCCCATGCCCGGCAGCATGCCGAGCATCTTCTTCATCGAGCCCATCTTGCGCATCTGCTGCAGCTGGCCGAGGAAGTCCTCCAGGGTGAACTGCTCCGTCGCGAGCTTCTCGGCGACCTTGAGCGCCTCCTCCTCGTCGAACGCGGCCTGCGCCTGCTCGATGAGGGTGAGGATGTCTCCGAGGTCGAGGATGCGGCTCGCCATGCGGTCCGGGTGGAACGCTTCGAGGTCGTCCAGGCCCTCGCCGGTGGACGCGAAGATGATGGGACGTCCCGTGACGGATGCCACGGACAGCGCCGCGCCGCCGCGGGCGTCGCCGTCCAGCTTGCTCAGCACGACGCCGGTGAAGTCGACGCCGTCCTGGAAGGCCTTGGCCGTGTTGACGGCATCCTGGCCGATCATCGCGTCGATGACGAAGAGGACCTCGTCGGGGTCGGTGGCCTTGCGGATGTCGGCGGCCTGCTTCATCAGCTCCGCGTCCACGCCGAGCCGGCCCGCCGTGTCGATGATGACGACGTCGTGCTGCTGGCGGCGCGCGGTCTCGACGCCGTCGCGGGCGACGCGGACGGGGTCACCGGTGCCGTTGCCCGGCTCCGGTGCGTAGACGGCGGCGCCGGCCTGCCCGGCGACCACCTGCAGCTGGTTCACGGCGTTCGGGCGCTGCAGGTCCGCGGCGACGAGGAGCGGCGTGTGGCCGTCCTTCTGCAGCATCCGCGCGAGCTTGCCGGCGAAGGTGGTCTTTCCGGAGCCCTGCAGGCCCGCGAGCATGATGACCGTGGGCGGGTTCTTCGCGAACTGGAGGCGCCGCTGCTCGCCGCCGAGGATCGCGACGAGCTCCTCGTTGACGATCTGGACGACCTGCTGCGCCGGGTTCAGCGCGCGGTTGACCTCGTCGCCGAGCGCCCGTTCGCGCACCTTGGCCGTGAACTCCTTGACGACGGTCAGCGCGACGTCGGCGTCCAGGAGCGCGCGACGGATCTCGCGGACGGTGCCGTCCACATCCGCGGGCGTGAGCTGCCCCTTCTTGCGGAGGTTGCGGAAGGTCTCGGTGAGCCGGTCGGAGAGGGTGCCGAAAGTCGCCATGATCCGACGATTCTACCGTCGCGCGTCGGCGCCCGATTCCGCTGCGGGCTCCTGGAAGATCGTGACCTGCAGTCCGGCCGGGGCGCGGAGGCGCGCGTTGACGGAACCCCACGGCGTCACGCGCGGCGCCGCCTCCAGCCGGGCGCCCCCGGAGACGAGCGCGTCGGTC
Organism: Microbacterium saccharophilum; assembly: GCF_007992455.1. Lineage (GTDB taxonomy): Bacteria > Actinomycetota > Actinomycetes > Actinomycetales > Microbacteriaceae > Microbacterium > Microbacterium saccharophilum. The sequence goes on from NZ_BKAH01000001.1 coordinate 68,163, forward strand.
ACGACGGCGGTGTCCGAGACCTCGAACCCGATGCGGATCGGCTCGCTCGGTGCGTCTCCGTCGGTCTCCACGGCATCGATGAGCGCGACCTGGGCGGCGTTGGCGAGTTCGAGCGTCGCCCGCCCGGCGTCCAGGATGGCGACGCGCGCGCCCGCGGGTCCCTCGTACGCGTCCTGCTCGCGCATGCCCATCGTGTCGCGGTAGAAGGTGAGGGCGTCCTCGAAATCCTCCGCGCAGGCGACGACGCGGAGCTGGCGGACCGGGCCGGGCACAGTGACGGCGGCGGCCGCGAGGGCCGTGCCCAGGAGCGCGGGCAGCGCCGTCCGCCCCGGGCCGACACAGGCCCACTGCGCGATCGCCGCCCACACGGCGCCGGCGTGCGCGGATCCCGCCACGGCGGCGGCCAGGCGGGGCGTCCCCGCCCGCTCGAGCCGGTCGGCGACGGCGACGGCGATGCGCGCCTGCCGGAGCGCGGCCTCCCGCCGCAGCTCGTCGACGAGCCCCATCGCCTCGCTGTTGGCCACGGCGAGGGCGAGGCTGTCCGCCGCGACGGTCGCGCCCAGGGCGGTCAGCGCGGCGCGGACGTCCCCGGGCGCATCCGCTCCGCCCCCCGCGCGCAGCCGCTCCTCGAGTTCCGCGATCCGCTCGTCGAGCCCGCCCCACAGGATGTCGGCCTTCGACCCGAAGTAGTTGAAGAAGCTGGATCGGCTGACGCCGGCTCGCCGAGTGATGTCCGTCACCGTCGTGGCGTCGTAACCCTGCTCGAGGAACAGCTCGCAGGCGGCGTCGGCGAGCGTGTCGCGCGAGGAGGCCCTGGGTCGTCCGCTGGTCACGCGCCCATCGTAGCGAGCAGGTATTGTTGGACGCGGTCTATCAATGCCCATCCCCGCGATCCGGAGGAGCGTCATGCTCGATGTCCAGACGGTCGGCCTCGCGCCGGACCTCGTCCCCTACCTCGACGGCTGGGCGCTGCAGCGCGAGGTCCACGCCGCCGTCGTCGCCCGCGAACGGCCCGACACCCTGCTGCTCATGGAGCACGAGAGCGTCTACACGGCAGGTGCCCGCACGGCGCGCCACGAGCGTCCTACCGACGGCACACCGGTCGTGGACGTCGACCGCGGCGGAAAGATCACGTGGCACGGGCCCGGCCAGCTCGTCGGCTACCCGATCGTGCGGCTCCCGGAACCCGTCGACGTCGTGGCGCACGTCCGGATGCTCGAGGAGGTGCTGATCGGCGTGCTGCGCGGCTATGGCGTGGCGGGGCACCGGGTCGAGGGGCGCAGCGGCGTGTGGGTGCGCCGGCCGCTGTCCGAGGACAAGGTCGCCGCGATCGGGGTGCGCGTGCAGCGCGGCGTCACGATGCACGGCTTCGCCCTGAACTGCGACAACTCCCTCGCCGCGTTCTCCCGGATCGTCCCGTGCGGGATCTCGGATGCCGGCGTCACGACGCTCAGCGAGGCCGCGGGCGCCCACCTCTCCCCCGCCGACGTCGTGGATGCCGTCGCCTCCGCCTTCCGCGCCGCCTCGTCAGCCGCCTCGTCAGCCGTCTCGGCAGGCGTCTCCGCGGCGGAGGTCGCCGCGTGAGCGCCTGCGGCACCGGTCCGGCGTCGCCGGCGGCGGCCGCGCCGGGCGGACGCAAGCTCCTCCGCCTCGAGGTCCGCAACGCCGAGACGCCGATCGAGCGGAAGCCGGAATGGATCAAGACGAAGGCGAAGCTCGGCCCCGAGTATCAGGCCCTGCACTCTCTCGTGAAGGAGGAAGGGCTGCACACCGTCTGCCAGGAGGCGGGCTGCCCCAACATCTACGAGTGCTGGGAGGACCGCGAGGCCACGTTCCTCATCGGCGGCTCGCAGTGCACGCGCCGGTGCGACTTCTGCCAGATCGACACCGGCAAGCCGGCCGACTACGACACCGACGAGCCCCGCCGGGTCGCCGAGAGCGTGCGGCGGATGCGGCTGCGCTACGCCACGGTCACCGGTGTGGCGCGGGACGACCTGCCGGACGGCGGCGCGTGGCTGCACGCCGAGACGGTGCGGCGCATCCACGCCGACAACCCCGGCACCGGCGTGGAGATCCTCGCCACCGACTTCAACGGCGACCCGGTGCTGCTCGACGAGGTCTTCGACGCGCGTCCCGAGGTCTTCGCGCACAACGTCGAGACGGTCCCGCGCATCTTCAAGCGCATCCGCCCCGCGTTCCGCTACGACCGCTCCCTCGGCGTCCTCACCCGCGCGCGCGACGCCGGCCTCATCACGAAGTCCAACCTCATCCTCGGGATGGGCGAGGAGCCGGAGGAGGTCGTGCAGGCGCTGCAGGACCTGCACGACGCCGGCACCGACATCATCACCATCACGCAGTACCTGCGGCCTTCGCCCCGGCACCTGCCGGTGGCCCGCTGGGTCAAGCCCGACGAGTTCGTCGCGTTCAAGGACGAGGCCGAGCGGATCGGTTTCCTCGGCGTCCTCGCCGGCCCCCTCGTGCGCTCCTCCTACCGCGCGGGCCGTCTCTGGGCGCAGTCGATGCTCTCCAAGGGACGCGAGATCCCCGAGGACCTCGCCCACCTCGCCACCGACATCGCCCGCGACGGGGCGACCTTCGCGCAGGCGGTCTGAACTCGGGCGGTGCGGCTCAGTCGGCGCTCGTGACCGACTGGACCGCGCCGTCGGAGGTGAGGTTGACGAGGAGGACCTCGTCGGTCGCGTCCGGGTCGAGCGCGTATTCGAGGACCGCGAAGGGGTCCGAGCCGCCGTGCTCGTCGGCGAGGATCGTCATGCTCACCAGCTGCAGCGACCGGATGATGTCCACGTGCACGTCGCCGGAGATGTCCACGAGGACATCCTCGATGCCCTCGCCCAGCTGCTCCTGCTGCTGCAGGATGTACTCGATGACCTCGCTCGTGCGATCGTCGAGCTCGTCGACCATCGCGTTGCGCGCCTGCATGTCGATGTCCTCGATCGAGGAGATCATGGCCGCCGCGACGTCCAGCGCGGCGGCGGAGACGTCGTCCTGATCGGGCGCGGTCAGGTCGACGGTGACACTCTGGTCGCCGAGGTCGACGCTCTCGGACCAGAAGATCGATCCGTCGGGTCCGGACTCGAGGAGTCCGAAGTAGTCGTGCTCGATCGCCATACGCCCATGAAACCAGCCTCGCGACCCGGACGCGACCCCGGCCACGCCGAATCGCCGGATCAGTCCACGAGCGCGGCGGCGAAGACGTGCGGAGTGAAGCCCGTGAGGTCGCCGATGCCCTCGCCCTGGCCGAGCAGCTTCACCGGGATTCCGGTGCGCTCCTGCACCGCGAGGACGAAGCCGCCCTTGGCGGAGCCGTCGAGCTTGGTCAGGACGAGGCCCGTGACGCCGGCGTGCTGGAGGAAGGCCTCCGCCTGCATGACGCCGTTCTGACCCGTCGTGGCGTCCAGCACGAGGAGCACCTCGCTGATGGGCGCCTGCTTCTCGATGACGCGGCGGATCTTGGTGAGCTCGTCCATGAGCCCGCCCTTGGTGTGCAGACGCCCCGCCGTGTCGACGAGGACGATCTCCGTGCCGGTGCGCTTGGCGTAGTCGATGGTCTGGAAGGCGACGGATGCCGGGTCCTGGCCCTCCTGCTGCGGACGCACGATCGCCGCTCCCCCGCGCTCGGCCCACGTCGCGAGCTGGTCGACGGCCGCCGCGCGGAAGGTGTCGGCGGCGCCGACGACGACCGTGCGGCCGAAGCGCTGCAGGTACTTCGCGAACTTGCCGATCGTGGTCGTCTTCCCGACGCCGTTGACCCCGACGACGAGGACGACGGCGGGGCGCTCGGTGAGGCGCAGCGTCGTGTCGAACTTGGCGAAGTGCTCCTCGAGGGTCTCCTTCAGCATCCGCTGCAGGTCGCGCGGGTCGGTCGTGCGGAACCGGTCCACCTTCTCGCGCAGCTCGTCGATGAGGCGCTCGGTGACATCCGGGCCGAAGTCCGCGGTCAGCAGGGCGGTCTCCAGGTCCTCCCAGGTCGTCTCGTCGATCGTGGGCTTGACGAACATGCCGCGCAGCGCGCGACCGAGCGACCAGGAGTTCTCCGCCATGTCTCCAGCCTACGGTTCAGACGGCTTCGCGCTCGCGCACGCGCTGCCCGACGACGGCGGAGACGCCGTCCTGCCGCATCGAGACGCCGTAGAGGGCGTCGGCGATCTCCATCGTCCGCTTCTGATGGGTGATGACGATGAGCTGGCTCGATTCGCGGAGCTGCTCGAAGACGCCGAGGAGGCGACCGAGGTTCGCGTCGTCGAGCGCCGCCTCGACCTCGTCGAGGATGTAGAACGGGCTCGGCCGCGCCTTGAAGATCGCCGTCAGCAGCGCGACGGCCGCCAGCGACCGCTCGCCGCCGGAGAGGAGCGACAGCCGCTCGATCTTCTTGCCGACCGGACGCACGGCGACTTCGATGCCGGTCGTGAGCGGGTCGTCCGGGTTCGTCAGCGAGATGCTCCCGGCGCCGCCCGGGAAGAGGATCGGGAAGACCTCGCCGAAGGCGGTCTTGGTGTCCTCGAACGCGGCCAGGAAGATCGTCTGCATCCGCTCGTCGAGTTCGTCGATGATCGTGAGCAGGTCCGTGCGGGTCTGCGTCAGGTCGGCGAGCTGCTCCGTGAGGAACGCGTGCCGCTGTTCCAGCGCCGCGAACTCCTCGAGCGCGAGCGGGTTGACGCGGCCGAGCTGGGCGAGCTTCCGCTCCGCGTCGGCCAGGCGCTTGCGCTGACGGTCCCGGTCGTACGGGACGGGGTCACCGTCCTCGGTGTCGGCCGGAATCGGCTGGTCGGGACCATATTCCGAAACGAGAATGTTCTCGTCGAGGCTGAGTTCGGACGCGACGCGCTCGAGCAGGCTCGTGACGTGCAAGCGCTTCTCGTGCATCTGGAGCTCGAGGCCGTGGACGCTCTCGGTGAGCCGGCTCAGCCGCTCGCGAACGACGGCGTCCTGCGCGCGCAGCTGCGCCAGCTCCGCCGTCACGGCGGTGCGGGACTGCTCGGCGAGGGCGAGCTCGACGCGTGCCTGGGTCACGGACCGGTCGACGGACTCCAGGAGCGGCGGCAGCTGATCGGCGAGCTCGGCGGCGAGCTCGCGCTGGGCGCGGCGGATGACGGCGCGCCGGGCCGCTTCCTCGGCGGCGGCGCGCTCGCGCTCCCGCTGCCGCTCCAGCTGGGCGACGCGCGCTTCGCCGGCGCGGACGCGTTCCTTGAGCGTCTCGACGTCCAGCCGGGCGCGCATCTCGGCGTCGCGGGCGGCCTCGAGCGCCCCGAGGAGCTCGTCGCGGGAGGAGGCGTCGAGGATGGGACGCGGCGCGTCCTGCGCCTTCGCGAGCGCCGCGTCCGCGGTGCGCGCGGAGGCCTCGGCGTCGGCGACGGCGGCCTGTGCCTGGCGGACGCCGGCCTCCAGCCGCTCGCACTCCGCCAGGGCCGCCTCGTGGCGGAGGGTCGCGCGGTTGACCTGCTCGGTGTGCGCCGCCAGCGCGGCGTCGTGGGCGCGGAGGGTTTCCAGCGCCTCGCGGGTGCGGCGGCGGGCGTCGTCCCAGGCGGCCTGCGCGTCGGCCAGCGCCTCGCGGAGCGAGTCGGCGACGACGGCGATCTCGCCGAGGCGCTCGGCGGCAGCGACCCGCTCCGCGGCGAGCTCGAGGCGCGAGCGTCCCGCACCCGATCCCGCACGGACGGTGTACTCCGTGACGATCTCCCCGGCGCGGGTGACGATCGTGACCGGACCGGCGCCCTGATCCGCCAGTGCGCGCCCGGCGGCGTGCGCGGCGTCGAGGTCGTCGACGATCCCCACGGCGGCGAGCACGCCGAGGACACCCTCCGGCGCCGTCACGACGTCACGGGCCAGGACGACCCCCGGTACGCCGGACGGCAGGTCGGCGACAGCGCGACCGGCCGCGACGGCGATGTCGACGGAGCCGAGGTCGGCGTCACGGGCCGTGCGCGCCATCTCGAGCGCGGCGTCGACGTCGTCGACGAGCACGCCCTCGGCGAGCGAGCCGAGGGCGGCGGCGATGGCCGCCTCGTAGCCGGGGGTGACCTTGACGGCGTCGCCGACGAGTCCGCGGATGCCGCGCCCGCCGCGCGCGATGAGCTCGGCGGCGGCGTTGCGGATGTCGAGGGCCCGGCCGAGCGCGGCGGTCTGGGCCGTGAGCGACTCGACCTCGCGCTCCGCGGCGTGCAGCCGCTCCCGCAGACCGCCGACCTTCGCCTCGAGGTCGGTGGCCTCGCGCTGACTGCGCTCGTAGCCGGCGGCATGCTCGGCCGACGAGCTCTCCGGCACCAGGTCCGGGTCGACGCCGGCGAGGACCTCGGCGGCTTCGTCGCGGCGCTGCAGGGCCGCATCCAGTGCCCGCTGCTGCCGTTCCACGGCGGCGCGGACGGCGTCCAGGCGGGAGGCGGCGGCCTCCGCGGTGCCCCGCAATGCCGCCAGGCGCATGTCGTGCTCGGAGACCAGGGCGCTCTGTGCGGCGATGTCGACGTCGAGGGCGTCCAGCTCGGCACGCGCCCGGATGACGTCACGCGACCCCGCCGCGGCGGCATCCTGTGCGGCACCCAGCCCGCTCGCGATCTCGTCGATCTCGGCGCGGGCCTCGTCGATCGCGGCCTGGCCGACCGTGGCCACCTCGATCGCGAGCTGCCCGTCGTCCTCGAGCAGCGCGAGACGCTGCCCGGCGAGGGAGTGCAGGCTCCGCAGCCGCTCCTGGACCTGCTCGAGGGAGAACGCGACGGCGCGGGCCTTGTCGACGAGTTCCGATCGCTGCTGCGCTTCGAGGGACTCGATGCGGACCTTGAGCTGCTCGGCCTCGTCCTGCAGGACGAGGCGCTCCCCGTGCCGCTCCTGCTCGTTGCGGGCATGATCGGCGAGCTGGGTGCGCAGCGAGACGAGGTCGTCGGCGTAGAGCCGGGCCTTCGCGTCGCGGACGACCGCGGCGATGGTCGCCGCCTCGCGGGCGATCTCGGCCTGCTTGCCGAGGGGTTTCAGCTGCCGGCGCAGTTCGCCGGCCAGATCGCTGAGGCGGGTCAGGTTCGCCTCCATGGCGTCGAGCTTGCGGAGGGTCTTCTCCTTGCGTCGGCGGTGCTTGAGGATGCCGGCGGCCTCCTCGATGAACCCGCGACGCTCCTCCGGCGAGGCCTGGAGGACGGTGTCGAGGCGCCCCTGTCCGACGATGACGTGCATCTCCCGGCCGAGACCGGAGTCGCTGAGCAGCTCCTGCACGTCCAGCAGCCGGCACGTGTCGCCGTTGATCGCGTATTCGCTCGCTCCGTTGCGGAACAGCGTGCGACTGATCGTCACCTCGCTGTACTCGATCGGCAGGGCGCCGTCGCTGTTGTCGATGGTGAGCTGCACTTCGGCGCGGCCGAGGGGACCGCGCGTCGCCGTCCCGGCGAAGATGACGTCCTCCATCTTGCCGCCGCGGAGCGTCTTCGCGCCCTGCTCGCCCATGACCCAGGCGAGGGCGTCGACGACGTTCGACTTGCCCGATCCGTTGGGTCCGACGATGCACGTGACGCCCGGCTCGAGGGCGAACGTGGTCGGTTGCGCGAACGACTTGAAGCCCTTGAGCGTCAGGCTCTTCAGATGCATCCGGCCAGCCTCCCGACATGAGTGTCCGGTCCACCGTAGCCCACCGCACGCCGTGCCCTCTTGACGCGGAGGGCGAGTCGGGTCTATCGTCACTGATCGCGTCTGAAGTCGAGAAAGGAGGTCCCCGAAATGATGACCATCACCGCCACCACCGGAGCGTTCGCTCCGGCGTTCATCCGTCCGGGGACCGGCTCCTTCGGCGCCTTCCCGAGCCTGAGCGCTCGCGGCGCCTGCTGACGTCCGCACAGGAGGACTCCGTCCTCTTCGGGCTCGCGGTCTCCGCCCATCCGGCCTCGTCCTGATCGGCGCTCGGCCTTCCCCTTCGTGCTGCGGCACGATCTCCGCCGCGTTCGCGGCATCCTTCACCCACTCCGAAAGAGAACCACCATGAGTACTCTCCTTGCGCCGCAGCGCCCGTCGGGCATCCCCGATCCGCTGCAGCTTCCGGGCCGTGCGCCGCGCACGTCCCTCCCCGACCGCATCGCCATGCGGATCGCCCTGGCTCTGCTCCTGTGGAGCACACGGCCGACCGACAACCGGGACCGCGCCGCCGGCGCGCAGGCGCACCGGCTCCTGCGCGACCGCCGGATCCGCGAGCAGGAGTGGGCGCGAGCGCGCCTCCTCCTCCCGAACAGCCGATGACCGGTCACCCCGGCATCCCACAGAACGGAAATGACATGCAGACGACGACAACGGGCGTCGAGTTCCGGCGCCTGACCGTCCCCGCCGCGATCGGCGACGCGGACGACGCCGACTTCGTCGAGATGGTGCGCGTGCGCAACGCCGTCTACGCCGAGATCAACGGCAACGCCGACGACGACCTCACGCCGCAGGAGCTGCTGCCGCATTACGCGCCGGACCCGCACGAGATCCGGCTCATGTGGCTCGTCGTGGCCGACGGTGCGATCGTCGGCCGCGTCGGCGTCGACCTTCCCCTGGAGGACGGGTCGAAGAACGCCTACTGGCTCGTGGAGCTGCAGCGCTCGCACCGCGGGCGCGGCATCGGCACGGCGGGGTACGCCCTCGTCGAGGAGGCGGCCCGGGAGCACGGCCGGACCGTGCTGCAGTCGTGGGCGACGCACCCCGACGCGCCGGGCCGCCGCCTCACGCCGCCGACGGGCTTCGGGGAGATCCCCGAGGACGACGTCGCCCGGTTCTACCTCCGCAACGGCTACACGCTCGAGCAGATCGAGCGCAAGAGCGAGCTCGACCTGGTGACGTCCGCCCCGACGGTGCGGCGCCTCCTCGCCGAGGCGGAGGCGAAGGCGACGGGCTACCGGGTCATCCAGTGGAGCCCGCCCACGCCGGAGGAGTACATCGACGGGTACGCCTGGACGAAGTCGCGCATGTCGACGGATGCACCCGCCGCCGGACTCGAGTTCGACGAGGAGACCTGGGATGCCGAGCGCGTTCGGCTGCACGACCAGCGCTACCTCGACGGCGGCCGCACGGTGCTCGTCACGGTCGCTCAGCACATCGACTCGGGAGCCATCGTCGCGTTCAACGAACTGGCCATCGGCCCGGACCGGACGCTCGCCACGAGCCAGGAGGACACCCTCGTGCTCAAGGAGCACCGCGGCCACAGGCTCGGGCAGCTCGTGAAGTGCGCCGGCCTGGCGCGCTGGCGCACCGAGATCGCGCCGGAGTCCCCCAAGGTGATCACCTACAACGCCGAGGAGAACCGGCCGATGCTGGACATCAACGAGGCGATCGGGTTCGTCCCGGTGTCCTACAACGGCGCCTGGAAGAAGGTCCTGCCGTGACCGTCCTCGGGACGGAGCGTCCGGTCGTCGTCCCCGTCGGAGTGCCGCGGCACATCGACGGGGACGACGCGCGCGACTTCCGCGCGCTGGCCGACGTCTTCAACACCGCGCTGCACCACGACCTGGGCCTCGACCATCTCCGTTGGGATGCCGCCGAGATGCTGCCCGCCTGGCAGGACCAGACCGACCGCCTGCAGGCGGCGTTCCTCGCCTGGAAGGACGGCCGCCCGGCGGGAGCCCTCGCACTGACCGCGCCGCGGGAAGAGGGCGCCACGGAACTGGAGTTCGACCTGCTGGCGCTGCCGGATGCGCGGCGCGACGGCGCCGTCGAGGACGCACTGCTGCAGCGGCTCCTCGCCGAGGCCGCGCGCCTCGGACGCACGCACGTGCAGACCTACACACTGCACCGCGCGGATGCCGGCGGCGAGCGGATCGGCTCCCCCACGGGCTTCGGCTCCGTCCCGGTCGACCGGTACTCGCGGTTCTACCGCGACCACGGCTTCACGCTGCAGCAGGTCGAGCGCAACAGCATCCTGGATCTCACCGCTCCCCTGGACCGCGTGCAGGAGCTGCTCGCGACCGCCGAGGCCGCGGCCGCGGCCGGCCCGCACTACCGTCTGCGGACGTGGACGTCGCCGACCCCCGCGCCGTGGCGCGCGGAGTTCGCGCACGTCATCTCGCGGATGTCGACGGATGCGCCCTTCGCCGGGCTGACCATGACGGAGGAGACGTGGGATGCCGCGCGCGTCGCGCGTCGTGACGAGCGGCTCCGTGCCGGCGGACTGCTCGTCTCGGTGGCTGTGGTCGAGCACGTCCCGACCGGCCGGCTCGTCGCTTACAACGAGCTGACGATCGGCGCCGACCGGACGCGCCCGACGAACCAGTGGGGCACCCTCGTGCTCCGCGAGCATCGCGGTCACCGCCTCGGGACGCTCGTGAAATGCGCGAACATCCTGCGCTGGCGGGAGCTCGTGCCGCAGTCGCCCGTGATCACGACGTTCAACGCGGAGGAGAACCGCCCGATGCTGGACGTGAACGAGGCACTCGGCTTCACGCCGCTCACCGTCGCCGGCGCGTGGCAGCGGGTCAGCTGACCGCGCGGGGGCGTCGCTGGCAGTGCGCGCAATAGTGGCTGGACCGGTTCATGAACCCGACCCGCACGATCGGGTGCCCGCACCGCGGGCACGGCTGACCCGTGCGACCGTAGGCGTTGAGCGAGTGCGCGAAGTAGCCGGCCTGCCCGTTGACGTTGACGTACTGCGCGTCGAAGCTCGTGCCGCCCTCCGCCAGCGCCTTCTCGAGCACCGTGCGGACCTCCGCGAGGAGCCGCCGGACCGTCCGCGGCGACATGCCTGCTGCGGATGTCTCCGGGTGGATGCGGGCGGCCCAGAGCGCTTCGTCGGCGTAGATGTTCCCGATGCCGCTCGCGACGGTCTGGTCCAGCAGTACGCGCTTGACCGCCGACTTCTTCCGCCGCGTCGCCGTGACGAACGCGGCGTCGTCGAAGGCAGGATCCAGCGGGTCGCGGGCGATGTGCGCGACCTGGGTCGGCACCGTCGCCGCGTCGGTCCCCCACCCGCCCGGGGCGCCGTCGGCGGTCGGCACGAGGGCGTCGAGGGCGAGCGAGCCGAACGTGCGCTGGTCGGCGAAGACGACGGCGAGATCGCCGTGCTCCGGATGCGCGATGTCGAGCCGGATCCGCTCGTGCCGCTCCTGGGCAGCGCCGGGCGCACGCAGCAGGAGCTGTCCGCTCATCCCGAGGTGTGCCACGACCGCCTCGTCGGCGCCGCGCACCGGCATCCACAGGAACTTGCCGCGGCGGGCGGCGGTCTCGATGATCCGCCCGGTCAGCGCGCGCTCGAAGTCGACGCCGTCGCTGGTGTGCCGCGTGAGCGCCCGTTCGTCGAGGACCGTGATACCGAGCACGGTGGCGCCGGAGACGGCGGGCGCGAGACCGGCGCGGACGACCTCGACCTCGGGCAGCTCAGGCATCCGGCAGCTCAGGCACGGGCGGACAGCTCGCGCCACACGGCGAGAGCGGCGGCCATCTCGGCCTGCTTCTTGCTGCTGCCGCGGCCGTCGCGCTCCACGTCGCCGACCGTGACGGTCGCGGTGAACACGCGGTGGTGGTCGGGGCCGGCGGCCACGACGACATACTGCGGCGGCGCGAGGTTCATGCGCGCCGCGAGCTCCTGCAGGCTCGTCTTCGGATCCATCGCGGCGCCGTAGCGCTCCGGGTCGGCCATGAGCGGCGCGACGAGGCGGAGGACGAGCGCCGTCGCGGCATCGGGGCCGGCGGAGAGGAACGTCGCGCCGATGACGGCTTCCATCGTGTCGGCGAGGATCGAGTCCTTGTCGCGTCCGCCGGTCTGGTCCTCGCCGCGCCCGAGACGCAGGTGCGCACCCAGCCCGATGCCGCGGGCGACCTCGGCCAGCGCGACCGTCGAGACGACGCTCGCGCGACGCTTGGCCAGCGCACCCTCCTCCAGGCCCGGGTGACGCGTGTACAGGTGCACAGTCACGGCCTGGCCGAGGATCGAGTCCCCGAGGAACTCGAGGCGTTCGTTGTGCGCGATCCCGCCGTTCTCGTACGCGAACGAGCGATGCGTGAGCGCAAGCGACAGAAGCTCGGGGTCGATGTCGACCCCGAGCTTGTCGGTGAGCAGCTGGTGCTCGAGCGAGACCTCAGTCACGGCGCGGGCCGCGAGGATCAGACGTCGGCGACCTTGCGGCCCTTGTACTCCAGGAACAGCTCCGTGCCCTGCGAGTCGGTGACGACCTTGGCCTGGTGCGGACGGCTGTAGACGACCTTGCCGTTCTCCACGGTGGTGGTCAGCGTGATGGGCGCCGCCTTCCACTGGGCGCGGCGCGAACGGGTGTTGGAGCGGGAGACCTTCCGCTTCGGGGGGTTACCTGCCATGGCTAGCTCTTCTCTGTGTCGTCGGCGGCGGGGCGCGCTGCCTCGTCGTCGTGGTCTGGGGTGAGGGCCTTCAGCGTGGCCCAACGCGGGTCGATCGGAGCTTCCGGCACGGCATCCGGCGCCAGCTTCACGCCCGTGGCCGGATCGAGGCCGGGGCAATCCGGCTGGCACACCGGCTGGAAAGGAAGCGACAGGACGATCGCATCCCTGACCGGAGTTTCAAGATCCACGTGGTCGTCTTGAACCTCGAAGTCAGTCGCTTCCGATCCAGGATACCCGAAGAGTTCCTGAATCTCGACTTCGACGGGCTGCGTGATCTCGGTCAGGCAGCGTCCGCATTCGCCCGAGTACTGGGTCGCGATGTCGGCGGTGACGAGGATGCCCTCGTGGACGGACTCCAGCCGGACGGCGATGTCGATGGGCTCCCCCTGCGGGACGGACACCAGGCCTTCGCCCCATTTGGCGGGCGCGGCGACCTCGAGGTCGTGTTCGCGCATCTCGCCCGCACGGTGCGAGATGTCGCGCACCGACAGGACGAAGGGACCGTTCATATGCTTTCTGACCACGGTCGTCAATGCTAGTCGGCGCCGGGACCACCGGGGCCCGCCGCGCAGGTGCGCCGGCTCAGAGTCCCCGCGCGCCGGTATCCAGGAAGCGCGCCACCGGGCCCGGCACGAACGGCGACACGTCGCCGCCGAGCGCCGCGACCTGGCGGACGAGGCTGCTGGAGACGAGGGCGTGGGCGGGGTCGGGCAGGAGGAACACCGTCTCGATCTGCGCGAGATGCCGGTTCACGATCGCCATGGGCGTCTCGTACGCGACGTCCACCTGGGAGCGGATGCCCTTGACGAGCACCCCCGCGTCCACGTCGGTCGCGTAGTCGACGAGCAGGCCCATGCTCCACGAGGCGACGATGACGTTGCCGTCGACGTTCTCCTCGGCGATGGACTGCTCCAGCAGGCTCAGCCGCTGCGCGATCGGCAGCATGGCCTCCTTGCCGGGGTTGTGCACCACGAGGACGTGCAGCTCGTCGTACAGCGCCGCGGCCCGGCGGATGACGTCGATGTGACCCAGCGTCGGCGGATCGAACGATCCCGGGACGACGGCGATCCGGTTGTTCATGCCATCGAGCCTATCGGCCGGGCGGGTCAGTTCTTGGCCAGCGCCGCGCGCTCCTGCTGACCGACGCGGCGCCCGATCGCCGCGGCCAGGCCGGCGTGGCGGAGGAGCGCCGGGTCCTCGTCGAGGACCTGCTCCGCCGCGGCGCGGGCGAGCGCGATGAGGTCGGCGTCGGCGACGACGCGGAGGAGGCGCAGCGACGATCGTGCACCCGATTGCGCGTCGCCGAGCACATCGCCCTCACCGCGCAGTTCGAGGTCGACCTCGGCGAGCTGGAAGCCGTCCGTCGTCGCGGCGACCGCCTCGACCCGTGCGCGGGCGGGCGTGCCCTGCGGCGCTTCGGTCACGAGGAGGCAGAGGCCCGGGATCGCGCCGCGGCCCACCCGCCCGCGCAGCTGGTGCAGCTGCGAGACGCCGAACCGGTCGGCTTCGAGGATCACCATCGTCGAGGCGTTCGGGACGTCGACACCGACCTCCACGACGGTCGTGGCGACGAGCACGTCGATCTCCCCGCGACTGAACGCCTGCATGACGACGTCCTTCTGATCCGAGGGCATCTTGCCGTGCAGGATCTCCACCCGGATGCCGTCGAACGCGGGGTGCCCCGCGAGCATCTCGTGCACCTGCACGACCCCCCAGCGGGTGCGCTCCTGCTCCCCTTCGAGCGTCGGCGGCTCCGCGCCGTCGTCCTTCGCGTCCTTCGCGTTCGCCTCGGCGTCGATCGCGGCGCAGACGACGAACGCCTGTCGCCCCTGCGCGACCTCCTCCGCGACGCGCTCCCACACGCGCGCGAACCAGCCCGGCTTCTCATCCAGCGGGGCGACGAAGCTCGAGATGCCGGCGCGCCCGGCCGGGAGCGTCCGGATCGTGGAGACGTCGAGGTCGCCGAAGACGGTCATGGCGACGGTGCGCGGGATGGGCGTCGCGGTCAGCACGAGCACGTGCGGCGAGGTCCCCTTCGCGCGGAGCGTCTCGCGCTGCTCCACGCCGAACCGATGCTGCTCGTCGACGACGACGAGGCCGAGGTCGGCGAACGTCGTCGATTCGCTCAGCAGCGCGTGGGTGCCCACGATGATGCGCGCCTGCCCCGCCGCCGCGCGCAGCGCCGCCTTGCGGCGCTCGGCGACGGGCTGCTGGCCGGTGAGGAGCGTCGGCATGAGCTCCGGCGCGAGCTGAGGGCCCAGCATCCGCGCGATGGAGCGCACATGCTGGCCCGCGAGGACCTCGGTCGGCGCGATGAGCGCGGACTGCCCGCCCGACTGGGCGACCTGCAGCATCGCGCGGAGCGCGACGAGGGTCTTCCCGGAACCGACCTCGCCCTGCACGAGCCGGTTCATCGGCCACGCTCCCTCGAGGTCGGCGGCGATCGTGTCGCCCACCGACACCTGGTCGGGGGTGCGCTCGAACGGCAGCGCCGCGTCGAAGCGGGCGAGGAGGTCGCCGGCCGGCCGGGAGGTCGCGGAGAGCATGCGGACGAACTGGCGCTGCTGCAGGAGCGCCACCTGCAGCACGAACGCCTCGTGCATCCGCAGGGTCTCGCGGGCCTGCTCGATCTGGTCGGGAAGCTCGGGGGCGTGGATGCGCAGGAGGGCGGTGCGGGCATCGAGCAGCCCGAGGCGCTGCCGGAGGTCGTCGGGGAGCGGGTCGGGGACGTCGCCGAGGACGGCGAGGACGATCTCGACGGTCTTCGCGATCTGCCAGCTCGTGACGGTGCTCGTGGCCGGGTAGATCGGGATGGGGAGGTTCTGCTTCGCCTCGGCGCTCGTGCGCGCCTGCTCCTCGTCGTCGAACATCTCATAGTCGGGGTGGGCGAACTGCTTCTGGCCCTTGAAGTCGCCGACCTTGCCGGAGAAGATGCCCTGGCGCCCGACTCTCAGCTCGCTCTGCCGCCACGCCTGGTTGAAGAAGGTCAGGCTCACCGTGCCGTGGCCGTCGCTGATGACGACCTCCAGCAGCGTCCCTTTCCGGGCGCGCATGGGGCGGACGGAGACCGAGCGCACCTCGGCGACGATCGTCACCTGCTCCCCGACGGGCAGCGAGGCGATGGGCGTCAGCTCGCCGCGCCGCGCGTACCGGCGCGGGTAGTGGTCGAGGAGGTCGCCGACCGTGGACATCCCGAACGCCCGTGACAGGGCGGACGCCGTCTTGCCTCCGACGACGCCGTCCAGACGGGACTCGAGGCTCACGGACGGCATGCCCCGAGTCTACGAGCGGTCGGGGACGCCACTCCCCCGCGGCCGCGTACTGTGTGAGCATGATCCGCCGCGCCGTCGCCCGCCTCTACTGGTCGCTCAGTCGCTGGACCCTGCAGACGGAGCCGGCCCCGCAGCGCCCGACGCTCCTGATCGGGGCACCGCACACCTCGAACTGGGACTTCGTCCTCATGCTCGCCCTCGCGTGGCGCCTGGAGATCCCGATCCGCTGGCTCGGCAAGGACTCGCTGTTCCGGGGGTGGCGCGGACCGATCATGCGGCGGCTCGGCGGCATCCCCGTCGACCGATCCGACGCCGCGGGCGTCGTGACCGAGGTCGTGGACCGTGTGCACGCCGGCGAGGTCTTCGGCCTCGTCGTGACCCCGGACGGCACGCGCGGCGGCAACACGTACTGGAAGTCCGGCTTCTATCGCATCGCGCGCGAGACGGGGATGCCGGTGACCCTGGGCTTCGTGGACCGGACGACGATGACGACGGGCCTCGGCCCGACGATCGAGCTGACCGGCGACGTAGCTGCCGACATGGACCGCATCCGCGCCTTCTACGCCGACAAGGCGGGCCTGCGCCCGCACCTGCGCACCGAACCGCGGCTGCGCGACGAGAGCGGCGCGCCGATATCGTGAACAGGTGACGAGGATCATCGCGGGGCTCGCCGGGTCGCTCACCCTGGCGGTGCCGGATGCCGGGACCCGGCCGACGAGCGACCGGGTCCGCGAGTCGCTGTTCGGCTCGCTGGAGTCCGCCGACCGACTGCGCGGCGCCGCCGTGCTGGATCTGTACGCCGGCTCGGGCGCCCTCGCGCTGGAGGCGCTCAGCCGCGGCGCGGCATCCGCCGATCTCGTGGAGAAGGCGCCGCGCGCCGCGGCGGTCGCCGAGCGCAACGCCCGCGCCGTCGCGAAGGCGGTGCCGGGCGCCGCCGCCCGGGTGCACCGGATGACGGCGGACGCCTTCCTGCAGCTGCCGCGCGGCCCCTACGACCTCGTGTTCCTCGATCCGCCGTACGAGGGTGTCGACGACGAGGCGCTCGCCGCGACCCTCGCCCTGCTCGTCCCCCGCCTCGCCGAGGATGCCACGGTGGTCATCGAGCGCGCCGCGCGCTCGTCCGAGCCGGCACTTCCCCCCGGCCTCGTGCGGGAGCGGTCGAAGCGCTACGGCGACACCGCCGTCTGGTGGGCGACCACGCCCTGACGCCGCGGCGGCCCGCCCGGCCCGGCCGCCCGGCCACCCGCCCGAGAAACCACATCGAGCATGAGAAACCGGCTCTGGCGTGGTTTCTCACGCCGGATGTGGTTTCTCGCGGCCGCGAGCCGCATGCGGCGCCCGGCGTGCGAGCCGGACGCCCGGCCGCGTCAGCCGCGGTGCGCGTCCCAGTCCTGGTAGGGGTCCCAGCCGCCCCGGCCCACGGGCGGGGTGCCCCCGACGGTGACGGAGTGCGCGCCACGCGGCACCACGACGCCGGCCGGGCGGAAGCCCTCCGGCAGGGGGACGCCGGCCGGGAACGTCGCGAGGAGGGCGTGGTCCTCGCCGCCGGAGAGCGCGAGCGGATCGCCGGGGTTCTCGAGCGCGATCGTCACGCCCGAGGCCTCCGCCATCCGGGTCGCATCGAGCACGAGGCCGTCCGAGACGTCCATGAGCGCCGTCGCGCCGGCATCCGCCGCGACGGGCCCCAGCGCGATGGGCGGGGAGGGCCGCAGCTGCGCCGTCAGCGCCGCACGCTCGTCCGGTGACAGCGCGGCGAGGTCGACGGGAACCGGTTCGCCGAGATCGTCGCGGAACCGGTCGAACAGCACGGCGAGCCCCCGCGCGGCCTGCCCGAGCGCGCCGGCGACCGCGACGACGTCGCCGGGCCGGGCTCCGGAGCGGAGGACCGGCTCCCGCCCGTCCAGCACCCCGACCGCCGTCACGGCGACCGTGAGGGTGTCCGAGACCGTGAGGTCGCCGCCCTCGACGGCGCAGACCGGGGCGAGCTCGTCGCAGGCCTCGCGGAGCCCCGTGGCGAGGTCCTCCAGGAACCGCAGCCGCGTCGCCTCGGGCGCCGCGAGGGCGACGAACAGCGCGGTCGGCCGCGCGCCCATCGCGGCGATGTCGGCGAGGTTCACGGCGGCGGCCTTGAAGCCGAGATCGCGGCCGCTCGACCAGGCGAGGCGGAAGTCGGGGCCGTGCACGAGCGTGTCCGTCGTGACGACGACACGGCCGTCCGGCGCGGCGAGCACGGCGGCGTCGTCGCCCGGCCCGACGAGGGCTCGCGAGGAGCCCCGCAGCGCGCCGAGGATGCGGGCCAGCACCGCGCGTTCGCTCGATCCGCCGACCGTCTCCCCGTCATCGCCTGGCATGCCTCCACGCTAGCCTGGAGTGGTGCCCCGCCCGCGCCCGACCGCCGTCCTCCTGGCCGTGCTGACGGCGCTGACGCTCACCGGCTGCGCCACCACGGTCTCGATGCAGCCCGCCGACGAGGCGAACGATCCGCTGTGCGCGGAGGTCATGGTCCGCCTCCCCGACACGCTCGACGGCCAGCAACGCCGGTGGACCGACGCGCAGTCCACGGCGGCGTGGGGCGACCCGTCCGCCGTCCTGGTGTCCTGCGGGGTCGTGCCGCCCGGGCCCACCGAGGCGCAGTGCATCACGGTGGCCGGCATCGACTGGATCGTCGACGACTCCGCCGCGCCGCGCTACCGGATCACGAGCTACGGCCGGACGCCGGCGGTCGAGGTGCTCACCGACAACGAGATCGTCGCGCCCACGACGGTGCTGGATGGCCTCGCGACGGCGCTGCAGCAGGTCCCCGCCCAGCGGCAGTGCACCTCGACGTCGTCGGTCCTGCCCTGACGGGCGACCGCTGACGCCGGATCCCCCGTCCGCTCAGGCGGCGCGGGCGATCTCGATGAGCTCCGTGATGAGCTCGGGGTAGGTCATCCCGGAGGCGATCCAGCATTTCGGGAACATCGAGATCGGGGTGAAGCCGGGCATCGTGTTGAGCTCGTTCACGAAGAACTCGGTGCCGGTGTAGAAGAAGTCCACCCGGGCGAGCCCTTCGCCGCCGATCGCCTCGAACGCACGGGCGGCGATCCGCTGCATCTCCGCGAGCTCGCCGTCGCCGAGGTCGGCGGGACAGGTCAGCGCGACGCCGGGAACGTCGAGGTACTTCGCCTCGAAGTCGTAGAACTCCCGGCCGTCCAGCACGATCTCGCCCGCGACGCTCACGCGCGGGAGCCCGCCGTCGCGCGCGGCCAGCACGCCGCACTCGATCTCGCGGCCGACGACGGCCTGCTCGACGAGCACGGTGCCGTCCTCCGCGAAGGCGGTCTCCAGCGCGGCGTCGAGCTCGCCGAGGTCCGAGACCTTCGACACGCCGACGCTGGATCCCGCGCGGGCGGGCTTGACGAAGAGGGGCAGGTCGAGGGCGCGGATGCGGCGCAGCCACAGGTCCCGGTCGCGCGCGAGGTCGCGCCGGGTGACCGTCACCCACGGCACGACGGGCACGCCCGCGGCCTTCAGGACGCTCTTGGTGGTGTGCTTGTCCATCCCGATCGCGGACATCAGCAGGCCCGCACCGACGTACGGCAGGTCGAGCAGCTCGAGGAAGCCCTGGATCGTGCCGTCCTCGCCGAACCGGCCGTGCAGGATCGGGAAGACGACGTCGACCTCGCCGAGCGACCGCTCGCCGTCGGCGTCGCGGACGCGCAGTTCGCGGGACGCCGCGGAGTCCGGCCAGATGACACGGGTGCCGTTGTCGACGACCTCCGGCAGGTGCGCGGGGTCGAGCGAGAACTTGTCCGGCTCGTCGTCCTCCAGGACGTACGCCCCCTCGCGGGTGATGCCGATGGGGATGACGCGGTAGCGCTCGCGGTCAATCGCGCGGAGCACTCCCCCGGCCGTTGCGGAGCTGATCGAATGCTCGCTGGAGCGACCTCCAAAGAGCACCGCCACTGCCGCCTTGTCCATTCTGCGTCCTCTCGCCCTTGGGCTGGTCGTCGTCCGTCGTCAGGTGGGGCGCGATGTCGCGCGGGTTCATGGTGCCGTCCAGGACCATCTTGACCTGCTCGACGATCGGCATGTGCACGCCGGCATCCCGGGCCAGCTGCAGGATCGGCGCGACGGACGCGAGCCCCTCCGCGGTCTGGTCCATCTGCTTCACGACGTCCTGGAAGCTGTACCCCTGGCCCAGGAGCCGGCCCGCCGTGTTGTTGCGGCTGAGCGGCGACTGGCACGTCGCGATGAGGTCGCCGAGCCCGGCGAGCCCCTGCAGCGTCTCCGGCTGCGCGCCCTGCGCGACGGCGAAGTCCGTCATCTCCACGAGGCCGCGCGTGATGATCGACGCCTTCGTGTTCTCGCCGTAGCCGACGCCGTCGACGATGCCGATGGCGACGGCGATGAGGTTCTTCAGGACCCCGCCGAACTCCGTGCCGATGACGTCGGTGTTCACGAAGGTGCGGAAGTAGGCGTTGCGGGCGCGGCGGGCGACGGCTTCCGCGGTCTCCTGGCTCGTGGAGGAGATGACGGCGGCGGTCGGCTGCTCGCGCGCGATCTCCAAGGCGAGGTTGGGGCCGGATGCCACGGCGATCCGGGACGGATCGCAGTGCAGCTCCTGCTCGATGACCTGGCTCATCCGCAGGCCGGAGCGCTTCTCGACGCCCTTCATGAGCGACACGATGGGGGCGTCGGTGGCGGCGACCAGCGGGCGGACGGCCTTCAGGTTCTGGCGCAGGGCCTGGCTGGAGATCGCCAGGTAGACCTGTGTCGCCTCCTCGAGCGCATCGGAGAGGTGGGAGGTCGCGGTCATCGACCGGGGCAGGTTGACGCCCGGGAGGTACTCGCTGTTGCGCTTGCCCTCGTTGATCTCCTGCGCGAGCTCGGACCGGCGGGCCCACATGACGACCTGCGCGCCGCCGTCGGCGAGCACCTTGCCGAACGTGGTCCCCCAGCTGCCGGCGCCGATGACGGCGACGCGGGGCATGGCGGCATCCTGCCTACGACTCAAGGCGGCCCGTCTCCTTCTGCCCGTGATCGGACGGGTTCCAGCGCTGCGCGGGCGGCGTTTCGCCGCGCAGCTCGCCGAGGAGCCGCGAGATGTCGGCCATGACGACATCCGTCGCGGCGACGAGGTTCGTGGGTGTCGCCTTCGCGCGGTACGCGTCGAGGTCCACGGGCGGGCCGAGGCGCACCTGCACGCGCTTGCGGAGCGGCCAGAGGCTGAGCCTGCCGTAGCGCGGCAGGATCTTCTCGACGCCCCACATGGCGACGGGGATGACGGGGATGTCGCCCTCGAGCGCGAGCCGCACCGCGCCGGTCTTGCCGCGCATGGGCCAGAGGTCGGGGTCGCGGGTGAGCGAGCCCTCCGGGTACACGATGACGCCGCGGCCCTTCTCGACCAGCGACGCGGCCTGCACGATGGTCTGGCGCGCCGCGGACGCGGAGGACGCCCGCGCGACGGGGACCATGCCCATCGAGGTCAGGAGCGGACCGAGCACCGGAACCCGGAAGAGGCTCTCCTTCGCCATGAACCGCGGGGCCCGCCCGAGCCGCCACGTCGCGACGGCCACGATCACGGGGTCGAACTCGCTGTAGTGGTTCGGCGCGAGGACGTAGGGGCCCTCCTGCGGCAGGTGCTCGCCGCCGGTGATCTCGATCTTCGCGATCAGCCCGACGACCGGGACGACGATGGCTGCGGCCGGCCAGAAGACGCTGGGCGCGGACTTCTCGGCGGAGGCCCGCCGCCGTGGGGAGCGCGGCACCGATTATCCGATGACGTCGAAGTCGGCGCCGACGGCGGCGAGCTTGTCGAGGAACTTCTCGTACCCGCGGCGGATGATCCCGATGTTGCGGACGGTCGACTGCCCCTCGGCCGCGAGGGCGGCGATCACGTAGCTGTACCCGCCACGGAGGTCGGGGACGACGACGTCGGCGCCGTGCAGCGGCGTCGGGCCGTTGATGACGGCGGCCTGCTCCAGTGCGCGGCGCGGGACGCGCCGGTCGGGGCTCGCGATGCCATCCGGGTGCACGACGATGTCGGCGCCCATCTGGACGAGCGCGCGGGTGAAGCCGAGCCGGTTCTCGTACACGGTCTCGTGGACGATGGACTCGCCCTCCGCCTGCGTCAGCGCGACGATGAGCGGCTGCTGCCAGTCGGTCATGAAGCCGGGGTGCACGTCGGTCTCCACGACGACGGGCCGCAGCGCCCCGCCCCGGCGGAAGCGGATGCCGTCCTCGGCGATGTCGAAGTCGCCGCCGGCCTTGCGGAACACGTTGAGGAAGGTCAGCATCTCCTGCTGCTTGGCCCCGCCGACGAAGATGTCGCCGTCGGTGGCCAGCGCTGCGCACGCCCAGGAGGCGGCCTCGTTGCGGTCGAAGATGCAGCGGTGGTCGTAGCCGCGGAGCGAATCGACGCCCTCGATGAAGATGACGCGGTTGGGCTCGTAGGAGATGATGGCGCCCATCTTCTGCAGCACCGCGATGAGGTCCATGATCTCGGGCTCGATGGCGGCGTTGCGCAGCTCCGTCGTGCCCTTGGCGCGCACCGCCGTCAGCAGCACCTGCTCCGTCGCCCCGACGCTCGGGTACGGCAGCTCGATGTCGGCGCCGCGGAGCCCCTCGGGTGCGGAGAGGCGGATGCCGCTCGGCAGCTTCTCCACGATCGCGCCGAAGGCGCGCAGGGCATCGAGGTGGAAGTCGATGGGACGGTCGCCGATGCGGCAGCCGCCGAGGTCGGGGATGAACGCCTGGCCGAGCAGGTGCAGCAGCGGCCCGCAGAACAGGATGGGGATGCGGGAGGCACCGGCGTGGGCGTCGATCTCCTCCATGTGCGCCGAGACGGCGCCGCGCGGGTCGAGCCGGAGGACGCCCTCGCCGTCGTCCTCGACGGTCACGCCGTGGACCTCCAGGAGCGAGCGGACCACCTGCACGTCGCTGATGTCCGGGACGTCGCGGAGGACGCTGACGTCCTCCCCGAGGAGGGCGGCGACCATCGCCTTCGTCGCGAGGTTCTTCGCGCCCTTGACGTCGACACGACCGGTGAGCGGTCGGCCGCCCCGGATCGAGAGGACCTCTCCGAGCTCGCTGTCCCCGTCCCCGGGGTTCGGCGTCGCCGACGCACTCAGCAGTGTGTTCATCCGGTGGACCTCACTTGTTGTTCGAGGGAACTCGGCCGCGTCCGCAGGATGTGGGACGGGCTGTTCGGGCTACGGGACGGGGATCGTCCGCGGCCGCCACGCCTCACGGCGCGCCTCGAACTGCGAGATCTTCTCTTCGTTGCGCAGTGTGAGCCCGATGTCGTCGAGTCCCTCGAGGAGCCGCCACCTAGTGTAATCGTCGATGTCGAAAGCGACTCGGAGATCGCCGATAACGGCGGTGCGCTCCTGCAGGTCGACCGTCATCCGGGCGCCCGGGTCGGCATCCACGGCCGCCCAGATCGCCTCCAGGTCGGCGTCCCCGATGACCCCCGTGACGAGCCCCTGCTTGCCCGCGTTGCCGCGGAAGATGTCGGCGAACTTGGGGCTGAGGACCACCCGGAACCCGTAGTCGCGGAGCGCCCACACGGCGTGCTCCCGACTCGAGCCGGTGCCGAAGTCCGGCCCGGCGACGAGGACCGACGCGCCGGCGTAGGCGGGCTGGTTCAGGATGAAGTCGGGGTCCTGCCGCCAGTTGGCGAACAGGGCGTCCTCGAACCCGGTCTTCGTGACCCGCTTGAGGTACACGGCCGGGATGATCTGATCGGTGTCGACGGCCGAGCGCTTCAGCGGCAGGACGACACCGGTGTGCGTGGTGAACTTCTCCATGTCAGGCCTCCGCTGCGGTCAGGACGGGCAGGTCGCTGGGGCTCGCGAGCCGGCCGAGGACGGCCGTGGCCGCGGCGACGAGGGGCGAGACGAGGTGTGTGCGACCGCCCTTGCCCTGCCGGCCCTCGAAGTTGCGGTTGCTCGTGGAGGCGCAGCGCTCCCCCGGTGCCAGCTGGTCGGGGTTCATGCCGAGGCACATGGAGCAGCCGGCGAAGCGCCATTCGGCGCCGAAGTCGGTGAACACCTTGTCCAGGCCCTCCACCTCGGCCTCCAGGCGCACGCGCGCCGACCCGGGCACGACCATGACGCGGACGCCGTCCGCCTTGGTCCGTCCGCGGATGATCGAGGCGAACTGGCGCAGGTCTTCGATGCGGCTGTTGGTGCACGAGCCCATGAACACGGCATCCACGGGCACCTCCTTCAACGGGGTGCCGGCGACGAGGTCCATGTACTCCAGCGCCCGCTGCGCGGCGACCCGCTCGTTGGGGTCGGCGAAGTCCTCCGGCGCCGGCACGACGCCGGACAGCGACACGCCCTGACCCGGGTTGGTGCCCCACGTGACGAAGGGCTCCAGCTCGTCGGCGTCGAGGAAGACCTCCGCATCGTAGACGGCGCCCTCGTCCGAGGGGAGCGTCCGCCAGTACGCGACGGCGTCGTCCCAGTCGGCACCGGCCGGCGCGTGCGGGCGGCCCTTGAGGTACGCGAAGGTCGTGTCGTCCGGGGCGACCATGCCGGCGCGCGCGCCGGCCTCGATCGACATGTTGCAGATCGTCATGCGCCCCTCCATGGAGAGGGCTCTGATCGCGGAGCCGCGGAACTCCAGGACGTAGCCCTGGCCGCCGTTCGTGCCGATCTTCGCGATGACGGCGAGGATGACGTCCTTCGCCGAGACACCGGGCTTGACCGTCCCCTCGACCGTGATCGCCATGGTCTTGAACGGCTTCAGGGGCAGCGTCTGGGTC
The DNA here is from genome assembly GCF_007992455.1 of Microbacterium saccharophilum. Classification (GTDB taxonomy): domain Bacteria; phylum Actinomycetota; class Actinomycetes; order Actinomycetales; family Microbacteriaceae; genus Microbacterium; species Microbacterium saccharophilum. The sequence goes on from NZ_BKAH01000001.1 coordinate 92,499, forward strand.
GCGAGGACGTGCTCGACCTCGCTCGTGCCGATGCCGAACGCCATGGCGCCGAACGCGCCGTGCGTCGAGGTGTGCGAGTCGCCGCACACGACCGTGATTCCCGGCATCGTGAGCCCCAGCTGCGGGCCGACGACGTGGACGATGCCCTGCTCCTTGTCGCCGAGCGAGTGCAGCCGAACCCCGAACTCGGCGGCGTTGCGGCGCAGCGTCTCGATCTGGGTCCGGCTCGTGAGGTCGGCGATCGGCTTGTCGATGTCGAGCGTCGGCGTGTTGTGGTCCTCGGTCGCGATCGTGAGGTCGAGGCGCCGCACCGGCCGCCCCTCGGCGCGGAGGCCGTCGAAGGCCTGCGGGCTCGTCACCTCGTGCACGAGGTGCAGGTCGATGTAGATGAGGTCGGGCTCACCGCCCTCGCCTTTGACGACGAGGTGGTCGTCCCAGACCTTTTCGGCCAGGGTGCGAGGACGATCGGGAATCGCAGTGCTCATGGTGTCTCGTTCTCCAGAAAGGGGATCACGCCCGCGACTCACTCCGCGACGAGGACGGGCTCAGAACGAGGTCTCGTCGCGGCCGCTAAGGAGGAGGCGAGTGATCCGCACGCGGCCAGATTACCACCGCGCGACCGGGCGCCCGCCCCGGCCCGGGCGTAACACCGCGTCGCAATCGCGGGTTCCGCAGGCGGCGGCGTGCGACGCTGAGGGCCGGAAGCAACGGGAGGACGCTGTGGGAGCGGGAACGGACGCCGGGTTCACGACGCGGCAGGTGCACATCGGGTCGGATGCCGTCCCCGCCACGCCGCGGGCCCTTCCGATCCACCTGACGGCGGGCTTCACGTTCGGCTCGTTCGACGACGCCGCCGCGCACTTCGGGGTCGGTGACGGCTTCGGCTACACCCGCACCGGCAACCCGACGGTGGATGCCGTGGAACGCAAGCTCGCCTCCCTCGAGGGCGGCGCCGAGGCGCTGCTGCTGGCCAGCGGCCAGGCGGCGCTCACGGTCGCCCTGCTGGGGCTCGTGGCCGCGGGCGAGCACATCGTCAGCTCGACGCACATCTACGAGGGCTCCCGCGGTCTGCTGCTGGACAACTTCGCCCGGCTCGGGATCACCGTGGACTTCGTCGACGACATCGCCGACCCGGACGCCTGGCGGCGCGCCATCCGCCCCACGACGCGCGCGCTGCTGGCGGAGTCGATCGCGAATGCGCGCAACGACGTCCTCGACATCGCCGCGGTGGCGGCCGTCGGCGACGAGCACGGCATCCCGCTCGTCGTGGACAACACGTTCGCGACGCCCTATCTCGTGCGACCTCTCGAGCACGGCGCCGCCGTCGTCGTGCACTCGGCGAGCAAGTTCCTGGCCGGCCAGGGGGCGGTGCTCGGCGGCGTCGTCGTCGACGACGGCCGCTTCGACGCCGCCACGGCCGCCGGACGCTTCCCGCACCTGACGGATGCCGCATCCGGCCCCAGCCTGTGGGAGCGGCACGGCGGACGGGCCCGCATCGCGTACCTGCGGGAGAGCGTCGCGCCTCGCTTCGGACCGACCCCCTCTCCGCTGAACGCCTTCCTCATCGGACAGGGGGTGGAGACGCTGAGCCTGCGCGTGCAGCGGCAGAGCGAGAACGCGCTCGCCGTCGCCCGGTGGCTCCAGGGCCGGCCGGAGGTCGCCCGCGTCGACCACGCCGGACTCGCGTCGCACCCGACGCACGACACGGCACGCCGGTACCTCCGCGGCGGCTTCGGCTCGGTCTTCACGGTCACGCTCCGCGGCGGACTGCCCGCGGCGCGGACGGTCGTCGACGGCCTGCGCGTCATCACGCACATGACGCACCTGGGTGATGTCCGCTCGCTCGTGCTGCACCCCGCATCGACGAGCCACACCCACCGCACGGCGGCGCAGCAGCGCGCGCACGGCGTGGAGCCGGGGACGCTCCGACTGTCGATCGGGATCGAGGACGTCGACGACCTCATCGCCGACCTCGGCCGGGCGCTCGACGCCGTCTCCGCGACCGGAGCGGAGCCCGTCCCGGCGGACCGCGCGGATCCGGTGGTCGCGTGAGCCGTCTCCAGCACTTCGGATGGTTCCTCGCGCGGGGTTTCGGACCGCACGGCTGGGGGCATCCGTACCTCGACTGGAACTACCGCTGGACCGAGCCCACGCTCTACCAGGATGCCGTCCGCGCCCTCGAGCAGGCCGGCTTCGACCTCCTCATCATCGAGGACGCGCCCTCGCTCGGCTCCGCGGAGACGATCGACCTCCGCGTGCGCCAGGCGTTCGGCGGCCCCAAGCTCGACCCGCTGCTCCTCGCGCCGTACCTCTTCGCCGCGACGCGGCACCTGGGGGTCGCGCCCACCGTCAACCCTGCGGCGTACCTGCCGTACACGGCGGCGCGCCAGTTCGCGACGCTGCAGCACCTGAGCGGGAACCGCCTCGGCCTGAACGTCGTCACCGACACCGGGAGCGCGCGGCACTTCGGCGCCGCGCCCCCGCTCGGCCACGACGCCGCGTACGACCGCGCCGAGGAGTGGCTCGGGGGCATCCGGGACCTCTGGCGCAGCTGGCCGGACGACGCGCTCATCGCCGACCCGGCGCGCGGACGCTACGCCGACGGGACCCGCCTGGAGGCCGTCCGCCACCGGGGCGAGCACTTCGCCTTCGACGGTCCGCTGAACTTCGTGCCGTTCACGGACGGCGAACCCGTCATCGTCTCCCCCGGCGGCTCGGGACGCGGACTGGGCTTCGCGGGCCACAACTCCGACATCCAGCTCGCCCTCGCACCCCTGGACGAATCCAGCATCCGCGCGTACCGGGCGAAGATCCACGACGCCGCGCGTGCGGCGGGCCGCCGGCCCGAGGATGTGAAGGTCCTCTTCGCGATCCAGCCGGTGCTCGTGTCCTCGCCGGAGGAGGCCGACCGGCTCGTCGCCGCCTCGGCGCACCCGGATGAGGCGACGCTGCGGCAGATCGCCGAACGTCAGTCCAGCGACCTGGAGACCGACCTCACGGCCCTGGACCTCGACGCGCCGCTGGATACGGCGGTGTTCGGCGAGCACGTGTCGCACGGCAGCATCCGACGACTCGTCGGCGCGCACGCCCCGGACGCGACGCTGCGCGAGATCCTGACGGCGCACGCCCGCCTCGGGCGGCTGAGCGACGGCAGCGGGTTCGTCGGCACGGCGGGCGAACTGGCCGACCGCATCGAGGAGCTCGGGACCTGGGGCAACGACGGCGTGCTGCTGTGGGGCGACCTGCACCCCGTCACGGTGCACCGGATGCTGGACGAGCTCGTGCCGATCCTCCGGCGGCGCGGCATCCTGCGTGCGGAGTACGCCGACGGCGGTCTGCGCGCGAACCTCCGCTCGTTCTGACCACGCAGGCAGAGGCACCCCGGAACCGAACCACGGGTGGGGGCCGGCCGGTCGACCGGCCCCCACCCGCCGTCCTCAGTCCAGGCCGTTCTCCGCGAGCCACGCGCTCGCGATGTCCTCGGGCGACTTCTCGTCGACCTGGGACTGCACGTTCAGCGACACGAGTCCCTCGGGGGTGAGCGCCGCGCTGACGGCGTTGATGACATCGGCGATCTCCTCGGCGATGTCGGCGTTCACGAGCGGGACGACGTTGGAGGCGAGGAACAGCGCCTCGGGATCCTCGAGGACACGCAGCTTCTGCGTTTCGATGCGCGGGTCGGCGGTGAAGACGTTCGCCACGTTGACCGTGCCGGCCACGAGCTCCTCGACGGTCGTGTCGCCCGTTGCCTCGAAGGCGACGTCGACGCCGTAAGTCGCCTTGAGACCCTCGGGCCCGTACGGCCGCTCGGCGAGCTCGGGCGGGCCGCCGAGGGTCAGCGGCACGGAGACGTCCGCCAGGTCGGCGATCGTGGTGAGGTCGTTCTCCTCGGCGAAGGCCTCTGTGACGGTGTACGAGTCCTGGTCGCTGGCGGTCGACTGCTCGAGGACGGTGAGCCCCTCGGGAAGCGCGTCGACCAGGGCGCTGTACACGTCCTCGGGACTGCGCGCCTCGGTCTCCGGGTCGTAGAACTGCAGCAGGTTGCCGCTGTACTCGGGGAACAGGTCGACCTCGCCGCTCTCCAGCGACGGCAGGTAGGCGTCACGCTGGCCGATGTTGAACGAGCGCTCGACCTCGAAGCCGGCGCCCTCCAGCGCCTGCGCGTAGATCTCCGCGACGATCTCGTTGGAGTAGTAGGCCTGCGAGCCGATGACGATCGCGTCGGTCTCGCCGCCGGGCGACGTGGTCTCCTCGGCGAGCGGATCGCTCGTCCCGCAGCCGGCGAGAGCCAGCGATGCGGTGAGGGCGAAGGTCGCGATGCCGAGCACGCGCTTCTTCCGTGCTGTGAACATGTGCGTCTCTCTCTTTCTGTGGTGATGGGGTCAGGCCGGAACCGGACGGCGCCGGGAGGTCTTCGGAGCGGAGTGGCGATCGGATGCCGCACGGACGCCCCGCGGGACGGCGAGCCGCTGCGTGAGGGCGAACAGGCCGTCGACGGCGAGGGCGAGTGCCGCGACGAGCAGCGCGCCCCCCAGCACCATGTCGAACCGGCGGAGCGGGAGGCCCGTGATGATGTACTGCCCCAGTCCCCCGACGTTCACGTAGGCGGCGAGCGTCACGGTCGCGATCACCTGCAGCGTCGCCGCACGGATGCCGCCCACGAGGAGCGGCAGTCCCAGCGGCACCTCGATGCGCCACAGCACCTGCAACTCGGTCATCCCGACGGCGCGTCCGGCGTCGATCGTCGCCCGGTCTATCGCCTCGAACCCCGTGTAGGCGCCTGCCAGGAGCGACGGGATCGCGAGGAGCACGAAGGTGATGACGGCGGCCTCGGGCTTGTGCAGGACGCCGAGGAGGAGCACCAGCAGGATGATGAGCCCGAACGAGGGGACGGCCCGCGCAGCCCCGGAGAGGGCGACGACCGCGTCGCGCCCCCGGCCGGTGTGTCCGACGAGCCAGCCGATCGGGATGGCGATGGCGGCGGCGATGAGCACGGAGATGACGGTGAGCAGCAGGTGCTGGCCGAGTGCCTCCGGGATCGAGTCCGACTTCGACCGGTCCCCGCTCAGCAGCCACGCGATGGCGTCGATGATGAGGTTCATGCCGTGACCTCCGCGCGGACGACTTCCCGCTGCGCCGAGATGCGGGACGTGGCCGTCCGCCGCGTCCAGGGCATGAGGAGGCGACCGAGCAGGACGAGGGCGAGGTCGATCAGGAGGGCGATGAGGCCCACCGCGACGAGACCCGCGACCACCTCCGGGATGATGCGGCGCTGCAGACCGTTCGTGAAGAGGTAGCCGAGGTTGGTGACACCGATGAGGATGCCGACGGTCGCGAGCGCCACGGTGCTGGCGGCGGTCACGCGCAGCCCCGCGAGGATGACCGGCCCGGACAGCGGCAGGTCGACGGCCCAGAACCGGCGCGCCGTGCCGTAGCCGACGGCAGTCGCCGCGAGGCGGACGTCGGGATCGACCGAGGCCAGCCCCTCCGCCACCGACCGCGTCAGCAGGGCCACGGCGTAGATCGTGAGCGCCGTGATGAGGTTCACCTCGCTCGTTGCGCTGATGCCGAACACGACCGGGAGGATGAACAGCAGCGCGAGGGAGGGGATCGTGTACAGGAGCCCCGTGATGCTGAGGATGGTCCCCCGAGCCGCGCGGTAGCGCCACGCCAGCCAGCCCAGCGGCAGGGAGACGAGGAGCCCGAACACGAGCGGCGGCACACTCTGCCGCACGTGCACGAGCGCGAGCTCGACGATCAGGTCGAGGTTGTCGAGGACCCAGTTCACGGGCCTGCTTCCCCGCGCAGGAGCGCTCCCTGCGTGCGCCCGAGGGCGTCGACGACGACGGTGCCGTTCGCCGTCTCCTTCAGGCGCAGCGCGCGCTTGCCGCGATCGGCGCCGATGAAGTCGGCGACGAAAGCGCTCGCAGGCGCCTCGATGATCTCGCTCGGGCTGCCGACCTGCGCGATGGCCGCGCCCTTTTCGAGGATGACGACCTGGTCGCCGAGCAGGAACGCCTCGTCGATGTCGTGCGTGACGAAGACCACGGTCTTGTCGAGCTCACGCTGCAGGCGGCTGACCTCCTGCTGCAGCTCGGCGCGGACGATCGGGTCGACGGCGCCGAACGGCTCGTCCATGAGGAGGATGTTGGGGTCGGAGGCGAGGCCCCGCGCGACGCCGACGCGCTGCTGCTGGCCGCCGGACAGCTGGCTCGGATACCGCTGCGCGAGAGACCGGTCCAGGCCCACGACGTCGAGGAGCTCGAGGGCCCGCTCGCGCGCGGCGCGCCGCGGCGTGCCCTGCAGGAGCGGCACCGTCGCGACGTTGTCGATGACCGAGACATGCGGCAGCAGCCCGCTGTTCTGCATGACGTAGCCGATGCTCCGCCGCAGGCGCACGGCATCCTGGCCCCGGATGGGATCGCCGTCGATGAGGATCTCCCCCGACGTCGGCTCCACCATCCGGTTGATCATCCGCAGCAGGGTCGTCTTCCCGCATCCCGAGGAGCCGACGAAGACCGTCGTCTTGTGCGCCGGGAGCACGAGGCTGAATCCGTCGACCGCCAGCGTGCCGTCGGGGTACTGCTTCGTCACATCGCGGAACTCGATCACGGGCGTCCCTCCCGGAGCCGCTCAGGCCCCACGTGCCACTCAAGCACAGGGTGGGGACACGGGGCACCGGGGTGTAACCCGGCGACACCGTCCGGTAAGGTCCCGTGCCGCCTGCCGGGCGTCAGTCGCGCTGCTCGACGTGCGGCTGCTCGACGGACGCCGGGGTCCCCTTCTCCTCCGCCACGGCGGCCGCGGCGGCGACCGGCGTTCCGGGCTCGTCGCGCCGGCTCTCGCGGGCCGAGGCGATGAGGCTCGCGGCCGTGGCGACCACCATCGAGACGATGATGACGCCGAGCGACATCCAGGTGGAGATGTCGGGCACCCACTCGATGTGCTCCCCGCCGTTGATGAACGGCACCTCGTTCTCGTGCATCGCGTGGAAGATGAGCTTCACGCCGATGAAGGCGAGGATGAACGCGATGCCGTAGTGCAGGTAGCGCAGCCGGTCGAGCAGCCCGCCGAGCAGGAAGTAGAGCTGGCGGAGGCCCATGAGCGCGAAGATGTTGGCCGCGAAGACGATGAAGGCGTTCTGCGTGATGCCGAAGATCGCCGGGATCGAGTCGAGCGCGAAGAGGAGGTCGGTCACGCCGATGGCCGCGAAGACGATGATCATCGGGGTGAACATCTTCTTGCCGTCCACGACCGTGCGAACCTTCGCACCGTCGTACGTGTCGCTGATGTCGACGGTGCGGCGCAGCAGCCGCACGATGAACGTCTCCTGCTTGACGTCCTCGTCGTGGTCGCCGCCGGGGAAGGCCTGCTTCCACGCGGTCCAGATGAGGAACGCGCCGAAGAGGTAGAAGATCGGCAGGAAGTTCTCGATGATCGCGGCGCCCAGCAGGATGAAGATGCCGCGGAGGACGAGCGCGATGATGATGCCGACCATCAGCACCTTCTGCTGGTAGCGGCGCGGCACCGAGAACTGCGACATGATCAGCACGAACACGAACAGGTTGTCGATCGACAGGCTGTACTCCGTGAGCCAGCCGGCGACGAACTGCCCCGCGTACTCGCCGCCTGCGAACATCCACATGAGCCCGGCGAAGACGAGCGCCAGCAGGACGTAGAAGAGCACCCAGAGGGTGGACTCCTTGTTCGACGGGATGTGCGGCCGCTTGATGATCAGCAGCAGATCCGCGATGAGGATGATGAGGAGGACGGCCATGGAGCCGATCTCGAACCAGACGGGGAGGTCCATTCGGGCCTTTCAGGAGGGGTGACGGAACGTCGAAAGTCTCTCCCCCGCAGGACTGCGGCGCGCGCCCGGGGTCTCAGCGACGGAACCCGTGATGACGGACGCGCGAGGTCGGGATACTCCCTCTCGCGCGTCCAAGGATACAGGGGGCGCCGCCGGCCGGCGTCATGAGGTCATGAGACGGTGTGACCGTGGACGACACTCCTGGGGTGAGAGACGATGAGGAGACCATGACCGAGCCGGCCGCGCGCACCGACGCCGCGCTCGTCGCTGCGGCGGCGGGCGGCAGCGACGAGGCGTTCCGCGCACTGTACCGGGCGTACGTGCGGCCGGTGTACTGGCTGGCGCACGGCATCCTCGGCAACGTCGTGGATGCGGAGGACGTCACCCAGGAGACGTTCCTGGCCGCATGGCGGAAGCTGCCCGGGATGGAGCTGGCGGGGGAATCGCTCCTCCCCTGGCTCGCGACGATCTGCCGGTTCCAGTGCGCCAACCGCGTCCGGCGCCTCCAGCGCGACCGCATCCACACGGCGGCTGCGGCCGACGAGACGCTGCCGGCGACGGTGGACGTGGAGGAGCAGGTCATCACGGCGGCGCTTGCCGAGCGGATCCTCGCCGAGGTGTCGGCGCTCAGTCCTCTCGATCAGCAGATCTTCCGGCTGTGCGCCACCGAGGGCTACGCCTATCAGGCGGCCGCCGATCAGCTGGGCGTGTCGCACGGGGTCGTCCGCAATCGTCTCTCCCGCATCCGCACCCAGGTGCGGACCGCCATCGGAACGGAGGGGACATGAACGTCGAGGATGTGACGCTGCCCGAGCTCGCCGACGACCGCGTCGACGAGATGGAGAAGGCGCTGTTCGCCGCGATCGCCGCCGAGCGGGGCGCGCCGGCGGAGCGGCACGCCATCGACGCCCGGCGGCGCGCACGGCGGGGACGCTGGTGGGTCGGCGCTGCAGCCGCGGCGACTGTCGTGATCGTCGCGGCCGTCGTCGGGCCGCAGCTCGGCGGGCTCGGCGGCATCGGCGCGTCGAGCACGGCCGACGAGGCGGGCGCCCCCGAGGCCTGGGACGGAGGGAGCGAGGACGGACGGCTGTCCGGCGTGGATGCCGGCGCGGCAGCGGAGAACGGCGCGGCGTCGGAGGACGGTGCGCAGGCCGACGGCTCCCTCGCACGGGAGATCATCGCGACGGCGTCCGCGTCGGTGCAGGTGGAGGACGCGGCGACGGCGGCCCGGGAGATCGGCGAGGCCGCCGAGCGGGCGGGCGGGTACGTCGAGACGCTCAGTCTCGCGGGCGAGGGGCAGCCCGCCCCGGGTGTCATCCGAGACGGGGGCGACGTCTGGCCATCGCCCTCCGGCTCGTGGATCACGGTGCGGGTCCCCGCCGACGAGCTGACGGCGCAGACGCGCGGGCTCGCGGAGGTCGGGGAGGTGATGGCGTCGCAGCTGGAGCGGCGCGACGTCACGACGCAGGTCGTCGACCTTCGCGCGCGCATCGAGGCGCTCGAGGCATCCGTCACGCGGCTCACGGCTCTCATGGCGGAGGCGACGTCGACGGCCGACCTGCTGTCGGCGGAGAGCGCGCTGGCGCAGCGTCAGGCGGAGCTGGAGTCCTACCAGCAGCAGCTCACGGCGCTCGACGACCAGGTGTCCATGTCGACGCTCACGGTGACGCTGTCCGAGCCGCAGGAGGTCGTGAAGGCCGATCCCGCGGGGTTCGGCGACGGCCTCGCGGCGGGCTGGAACGGTCTCGTGGCGACCGTCAACGGGATCGTCATCGGGCTCGGATTCCTGCTCCCCTGGCTCGTCGTGCTGGCCGGTGCGGCGCTCGTCGTGTGGGCCGTGCGGACGGCGCGGCGCCGGCGGACGGCCGCCGCGAGGGCCTCCGCGACGACGCCGCCGGAGGCCTGAACGCGGACGCGGAGAGCGAGGCGCCACGGAACCGATAGTGTGCAGACAGCGGCGCCCGCAACCCCGGAGGGCTCCCCCTCGAGACAAGAAGACGAATCATGTCGACCGCGGAAACGGCCGAGTTCACGGCATTCGGCCCCTGGGTCGACGACGTCACCGATGCGGCGGGCGTCCCCCGTCTCTACCGCGATTTCCCGCTGGACTTCGCGAAGGCGGAACTGGTGCTGAAAGTGCCGCGGAACATCGCACGACGCGACGCCCATCCCGGCATGGACCTCTACGACGCGCTCCTGATCGTCGACGCGGAGGCGACCACGGTCCTCTCCCGGCAGGACGACACCTACACGACGCGTACGGTGCCGCATGCGGCACTCGTGGCGATCGTGGACTCCGTCCTCCTGCTCGACGGGCGTCTCGTCCTCCACGTCGACGAGGGCGAGCCGCTCGAGATCACCTACAACGGCTCGTCACAGGGCGTGATGAGCCGGCTGGCCACCGTGCTGCGGCGCCTCTCCCCGACGGAGCGCGACGGGTCGTCCGTCGTCGCCTCCGCCGGCCACCCCACCGGCGACATCGGTGCGCTGGACGGCGAGCGGGACTACGCCCTCCTGGGCGCCTGGCGGGAGCTGGCCGGGCGGGAGCCCGCCGTGACGCTGGCAGGCGCCCACGGCTCCCGGCTTCTGCCGCCGGCGGGCGGTCTGGTGGCACGCCTCGTGGACCGGCTGCGACCGAGCATGCTGACGGCCGCGGTCGTGGGGACATCCCCGGACGGATGCCACGTCCTGCACCGCAGAAGGCATGTCGACACCGGGAAGACGACCGACCTCTCCCTCGTTCCACACGTTCCTGTTCCCCCGTCCGACGGCGCGCATCGAGCACCGCGCCCACCCGCGCTTCGCCGACCTGCGCATCATCGAGATCGTCGACGGCGACGCCAGGATCGAATTCGTCGTGCCCGACGGCTCCACGACCGAGGCCACCCTGATCCGCGCCCGTTAGGTTCCCCTCGGCGCACGAAAAAACCCCCGGGAGACCGGGGGTTTTCGTGTTGGTGACCCCAGCGGGATTCGAACCCGCGTTACCGCCGTGAGAGGGCGGCGTACTAGGCCGCTATACGATGGGGCCGTTTCACGCAACCGTTCGATTATGCCATGCCGTCCGCGCCTCGGCCAAATCGAGGCCCGAGCTTGCCTCGACGCCCTCCGGACGCGTTGACTGGGGGCATGCGCGTCACCAAGCACGAACACGCCTGCCTCCGCCTCGAACGCGAGGGGAAGACCCTCATCGTCGACCCCGGATCCTTCACGCTGCCTCTGGCGGACCTGCAGGATCTCATCGGGATCGTCCTCACGCACGAGCACCCCGACCACTGGACGCCCGAGCACCTCGACCGGCTGCTGAAGGCGGCGCCCGGCACCCCCATCTACGGGCCGGCCGGCGTCGCGGCTGCCGCCGCCGGCTTCGACGTCATCACCGTCTCCCCCGGGGAGACGGTCGCACTGGAGCCGTTCACACTGGAGTTCTTCGGCGGGCGGCACGCCGTCATCCATGAGACCATCCCGATCGTGGACAACGTCGGCGTGCTCGTGAACGACGAGTTCTACTACCCCGGCGACTCCTACGCCGTGCCGGAGGGACGGGACGTGCGGCTCCTCGCCGCGCCGGTCGGAGCGCCCTGGCTGAAGATCGGCGAGGCCATGGACTTCGTCCTCGCCGTGGCACCGCGCCGCGCGTTCGGCACGCACGACATGACGCTGTCGCAGGTCGGGCGGGAGATGGGCCGGCAGCGCCTGCGCTGGGCGACGGAGCAGGACGGCGGCGAGTTCGTCGCGCTCGACCCGGGCGAATCCGTCGACCTCTGACCTCCCGACCGACAACGACGGATGCCGCGGGCCCTCAGGGCTCCGCGGCATCCGTCGTCGGTGCGTGGCTCGGTTCAGGCCTCGGCGTCGTGGTCGACCTCGAGGAAGGCGGCGAGCGTGTCGAGAGCCGCCTCCGCGCCGTCGCCCTCCGCCTTCAGGGTCACAACGGTGCCCTGCGTGGCGCCCAGGCCCATGAGGCTCAGGATGCTGCCCGCGTTGAGGTCGGCACCGCCCGGGACAGCGATGGTGACCGGGACGCCGGTCTCCTGCACCTTCTGGACGAAGAGCTTCGCCGGGCGGGCGTGCAGACCCGAGCTGCTCGCGATGGTGGCGGTACGTTCTGCCATGTCGTTCTCCTGTTCGGTTATGCCGCGACCGGGGCGACGACGGCTGCCTCGGCCTGGATGGGGTTCCTGTGGCCGACGAACTTCTTGAGCACGACGATCAGGACCGCTGAAACGACCGTACCCGCCACGAGCGCGACCAGGAAACCCCATACCGGGCCGATCGCGAAGAGGACGAAGATGCCGCCGTGCGGGGCGAAGCTCGTGACGCCGAACCACATGCTGAGCGCCCCCGTGACGGCACCGCCGACCATCGAGGCCGGGATGACGCGCAACGGGTCGGCAGCGGCGAACGGGATGGCGCCCTCGCTGATGAAGGCGGCGCCCAGCAGCCACGCCGCCTTGCCGTTCTCCCGCTCCACGGGAGTGAACAGCGGTCGCGCCAGAACCGTCGAGGCGAGCGCGAGGGCGAGCGGAGGCACCATGCCGGCGCACATGACCGCCGCCATGATGAGGTAGGGCGCTGTGTTGGCGTCCGATCCCGCAGCGAGACCGGTCGTGGCGAAGACGTAGGCGACCTTGTTGACGGGACCGCCGAGGTCGACGCACATCATGAGGCCGAGGATCACGCCGACGCCGATGACGCCGGCCCCGCTCTGGGTGAGCGCCGTGAGGCCGTCCGTGAGCCAGGTCATGAGGGTCGCGATCGGACGGCCGAGGAAGAGGATCATGAGGCCGGATGCCACGATCGACCCGACGAGCGGGATGATCACGACGGGCATGAGCCCGCGCAGCCACCGGGGCACAGACAGGCTGCCGAGCCACCACGCGACGACGCCCGCGAGGAGCCCGCCGATGATGCCGCCGATGAAGCCCGCGTTCATGGTGACGGCGATGGCGCCCGCCACGAAGCCCGGCGCGATGCCCGGCCGGTCGGCGATCGCGAACGCGATGTAGCCGGCGAGGGCGGCGACGAGGAAGCCCATGGACGTGGCGCCGATCATGAACGCGACGGAGCCGAGGTACTGGCCGAGCGGCCCCAGGTCGGACGTGATGTTCTCGGTCGGCAGGTTCCACAGCGAGTTGTCGATGATGACCTTCGCTGCATCGTCGGTGACGCGGTAGCCGCCCAGGAGGAACCCGAGGGCGATGAGCAGGCCGCCGCCGGCGACGAACGGGATCATGTAGCTGACGCCCGTGAGGAGGATGCGCTGGATGCGCGCTCCCCAGGACAGCTGCGCCGAGGAGGTCGTACTCGTCCCCGTGGTCGCGCCGCCGGCGGTCACCCGGGCGGCGGCCGGGTCGGCCGCGGCCGCGACGGCTTCCGCGATGAGCTGGCGGGGCTGCTCGATCCCCCGCTTGACGCCGGAGCGGACGACGGGCTTGCCCGCGAAGCGCCCGAGCTCGCGGACGTCCACGTCGGTGGCGAAGATGACGGCATCCGCATCGTCGATGACCTGCTGCGGCAGCGCCTGGTAGCCGCTGGAGCCCTGCGGCTCGACGGCGAGGTCGACGCCGGCGGCAGCGCCCGCGGCGGTGAGGGCATCGGCGGCCATGAAGGTGTGCGCGATGCCGGTCGCGCACGAGGTCACCGCGACGATGCGCGCCGGCCGGCCGTCGATCGTCGAGCCGTCCGGGACGGTCGCGGGGGCGGCTGTCGTCGCAGACACCGCGGCGGATGCCGGGGCGGCCGGGACGTCCGAGATCGCGCCCCGGACGATCGCGACGACCTCATCGGGGGTCGTCGCGGCGCGGAGGCCGGCGAGGAAGTCCTCGCGCATGAGGCTCCGGGCGAGTGTGGACAGGACGGCGAGGTGCTCCTCGGCCGCCGTGTCCGGCGCCGCGATGAGGAACACGAGGTCGGCTGGTCCGTCCGGTGCTCCGAAGGCGACACCGGGCTTCAGCCGCGCGAACGCGAGGCTGGCCTGCGTCACCGCGGCGCTCTTGGCGTGCGGGATGGCGATGCCGCCCGGGAGCCCGGTCTCGTCCTTCTGCTCGCGCGCCCACGCGTCCTCGGCGAGGGCGGCACCGTCGGTGGCCCGCCCCTCCGCCGCGACGCGGGCCGCGAGGGCGCCGATGACGGCGCGCTTGTCGTCGCCGAGCGACTCGTCGAGGCTGACGAGTGCCGGCGTGATGGTCTCTGCCACGGTGACCTCCAGTGGTCGTTGTCGTTGTCCAGGTCGATGGGTGTCGTCGCGCGGCCGCGCGCCGTCAAGGAGTGAGCGCCCGCACCGGCACGTCGCCGGCGGGCAGGTCTGCGGGGGTGGGTGCCTGCGTGCCGGGGAGCGCGGCGGCGGCCGAGCCGTAGCGGATGCCGGAGCGCACGCACTCCTCGGATCCGGCGCCGGTGACGTGCGCGAGGAGGAACCCGGCGAGCGAGCTGTCCCCCGCCCCGACGGTGCTGCGGACGCGGGTGGGCGGCGGAGCGCCGTGCCAGGCGCCGGTCGCGTCGACGAGCACCGCGCCGGCGCCGCCGAGGGTCACGAAGGCCGCGGCGACCCGCTCGGGCACGAGCGTGCGAGCCAGCGTGTGCACCGCGTCGGCCAGGTCGGCCGATGGGTCGAGGTGGCCGCCGGTGAGCTCGACGAGCTCCTCGTCGTTCGGCTTGATGAGGTCGGGGGCGCCGCCGTCGACGACGGCGCGCAGCGCGGGGCCGGACGTGTCTACGGCGATCCGCGGTGCGCGCTCGCCCCACCGCGCACGCACGGCGCGGATGACGGTCACGTAGAAGTCATCTGGGAGGCCGGGGGGCAGGGAACCGGCCAGAACGACCCACTCGGCGCCCTCCGCCGCGCGGGTGACCGCGGCGACGAGCCGGCCGGCGTCCTCCGCGGACAGCACGGACCCGGGGAGGTTCAGCTTCGTGGTCTCCCCCGCCGGGTCGGTGATCGTGACGTTGGCGCGCGCCACGCCCGCCGTGTCCACCGGGAGCACCGGGATGCCGGTGTGCCGGAGGGCGGAGGCGAACGGGTCCTCCGCATCCAGCGGCAGGACCGCGAGGCTCTCCACGCCCGCGGCGTGCACGACGCGGGTCACATTGATGCCTTTGCCGCCGGCATCCTCCCGGGCTGACAACGCCGCCTGCACGGCACCGCGCTGCAGCGGCTCGGCGAGCGTGATCGTGCGGTCGAGGGACGGATTGGCGGTCAGTGTGACGATCATGCGAGCCACACCTCCGTTCCCGCCTCGTCCAGCGCAGCCGCCAGCGCCGTGGACGGCGCGGCGTCCGTCACGAGGACGTCGATCTCGTCGAGGGCGGCGAAGGAGACGAGGAGCTCTGCGTCGAGCTTGTCGGCGTCGGCGACGAGGACCACGCGGCGCGCGGAGGCGACGATGGCGCGCTTGACCGCGGCCTCGTCCGGATCGGGGGTGCTCACGCCGAAGTCCGCGGAGATCCCGTTGGCGCCGAGAAAGGCGACGTCCGGTCGGAGGTGCCCGATGGCGGCGACCGCCTGGGCCCCGACGGCGGCAGCGGTGAGCCCCCGGACCCGGCCGCCGATGGCGGTGAGATTCACGCCCGCGGCACCGGCGAGGACGTGTCCGATCGTCATGGCGTGCGTGACGACCTCGAGGGGGCGCCCGGAGGGTCGGCCCGCGAGGAGCCGGGCGACCGCCGCGGTGGTCGTCCCTGCGTCGAGGTACACCGAGCCGGTGGCGCCGGAGGCCAGGGCGTCCAGGGCGCGGCGTGCGATGGCCTCCTTCGCCGCGCTGCGGCGTTCCGATCGCTCTGCGAGGGACGGCTCGATCGTGCTGGTGCGCGACGCCACGACGGCGCCGCCGTGCACGCGCTGGAGGACTCCGCGCTCTTCGAGGAGGGCCAGATCGCGTCGGACCGTCTCGGTCGTGACGGCGAACCGGTCGGCAAGCTCCACGACGGCGACCCGACCGTCCGCGACGATGAGCTGCTCGATGAGCTGCTGGCGCTCCATTGCGTACAAGATGACCTCCCGATCGGCAACACAGTACAACACACTGTCAACTATTCGCAATGTTGTTTCTGGTGGCAGTGCGCAAGCCCGAACGGCCCGTGCCGTCGCAGCACCGAGGAGCGCGCGCAGGCGTTTGTAGGATGCCTACAAGATACGGAGGCTCTCTGAATGTGAGACTGAGTGTCACTGATAGACCCGTGCGGCAGGCCCTCAGGAACGTGTGAACACCTGTTAGCTTCAGGGCACTTCCGCGACACAGCCGTCGCGGGCGATCCGTTCGCGGACCGCCGGTGGCGGCGATCCATCCCCGATCACGTGTCGGCCGGCGCCAGCCGGAGTGCCCGCCACGCCTGCCCCGCAGGCGCGAAACAACGGAGTCTCAATGACGAGTACCCACGCACACACCCACGGGTTGGGTATGCGCATCACGGTCATCACCCTCAGCGTGCTGCTGGCGGCGATGACGATCCTCTACTTCCTGACGGCGGCCAAGCTGACCGCGGGCGCCGCGGAACTCGATTCCGGGGCCGCGCGCGCGCAGGCGGGCGCCTCCGACGTCGCCGACGGCGCGAAGCGCCTGGCCGCGGGCGCCTCCGAGCTGACCGCCGGTGCCGCGAAGCTCAAGGACGGGGCGACCACGGCCTCCGACGGCGCCACGAAGCTCGCCGACGGCGCCACGTCCGCCGCCGCCGGCGCCGTCGCCCTGTCCACGGGCGCCCAGACCCTCGCCACGGGCGCCGTCACCCTCGCCGACGGCACCATCGCGAACCGCGACGGTGCCGTGCGGCTGCACGCCGGCGCCACGAAGGCCGCGGGCGGCGCGAGCCAGATCGCCGAGGGTGCCGGACGCCTCTCCGCGGGCATCGACACCGCCAAGGCCGGCATCGACCGCCTCGACTCCGGGGCGGGGACGCTCGCCGCGGGCATGACGTCGGCCTCCGACGGCGGCGCGCAGCTCGCCACGGGCCTCGGCGGCGCCGCAGACGGCGCATCCCAGCTCGCCGCCGGGATCAGCGGCGCGGCGACCGGCGCGCAGAGCGTCAAGTCCGGTGCCGCAGGGGTCGACGCCGGCGTCGCCGGCGCCCTCACCGGCGCGACCACCGCAGCCGCCGGCGCCGTGCCGGTGGCCGCCGGCGCAGCCGACGTCGCCACCAACCTCGGCTCACTCCGCGACCAGATCGCCGGACTCGCCACCATGTTGTCGGCCGACCCCGCGAACGCCACGATCGTCGGCTACCTCCAGAGTTTCGCCGCTGCCGCCGGGAGCATCAAGACCGGGGCGGATGCCGTGAGCGGCGGCGCTGCCCAGGTACGGGACGGCGTCGCCGACCTCCGAGACGGGTTGACGACCCTGAAGACCGGCACCGCGACCCTCAGCGCGGGAGCCTCCGGCGTGTCGACGGGTCTGGACACACTCGCGACGAAGAGCGGCGAACTGGCGACCGGCCTCGCGACGGCCAAGACCAAGTCGGCGGAGCTGTCGGCGGGTCTCGGCAGGCTGAACGCGGGCGCCGCGGAGGTCTCCGGCGGTCTGTCCACGCTCCGCGCGAAGTCGGGTGAGCTGACCTCCGGCGGCACGACGCTCGCCGGCAAGACGAGCGAGCTCGCGAGCGGACTCTCCGAGCTGAACGCGGGCACGCAGCGCCTCAACGACGGCTCGCTCCGTCTCATGACCGGCGCGCAGAATCTCGCCACGGGAGCCGGATCGCTCGCCACGGGTGCGACCTCGCTCGCGGACGGCACCGGCACGCTCGCCCAGGGCGCCGGCAGCCTCGCCACCGGCCTCGGGACACTCTCGACGGGTACCGTGACGCTCGCGGACGGCACGACGCAGCTCGCGGACGGCGCGGGCACGCTCGCCGCCGGCTCGACCGAGCTCAGCGACGGCAACACGAAGATCGCGGACGGCACCGGGCAGCTCGCCGCCGGCACGTCGGGCCTCACCCCGTCGCTGCTGCCGTGGATGTTCGGCGTCGCCATCGCGGGCCTCATCGGCATCGCGCTCTGGATCGCGCACCGCATCGCGCACCGCAACCGCGTGCGCGGCCTCGTCAGCGCCTGACGCGGCACAGCGCACAGAGGGTCCCGGCCGATCGGCCGGGACCTTCTGTGCGTGGAGTGGGAGAGGCTCAGGCCTCGCTCATCGCGATGACCTCGGCCTGGCCGCGCGCGGCGAGGGCCGCGGCGCGCGCGGCGATGCGGCGTGCCTGCTCGGCCTGACCGGCATCCAGCGTCTCCTGGTCGACGGGGTAGCTCTCGACCTTGTTCACGCCGTTGTACTTCTCGATGTAGGCGTCGAGCTCGGGGCCCGAGGTCCACGACGTGATGAGGCAGTAGCGGGGCTCGTCGCCGTAGTGCGCGGCGGCGTGCCAGAGGCGCTGCGTGTCGACGATCAGCTGCGCGCCGGCGGGGAGGGCGATGCGCGTCTCCTCGCTCGGGTCGGTGCGGTTCTCACGGAGGACGAAGTAGCTCGTCTTGTCGTCGGTGAGGTTGAAGAACCCGCGGACCACCCAGCCGGTGCCGTCCGGGTTCAGCCGGTTGTTGTCATCCTGGTGCAGGTTGTAGAGGCAGTCCGCGTAGGTGTTCGGCTGCAGCTCGATGATGCGGCAGCGGCCGACGTTGGCGCCGGGCTCCTGCGCACGCTCGGTGAGCGTGGGGGCCTTCTCGGTCTGCGACGGGATCCACACGCCGTCCTTGTCGGTGCGCGGCGGCTTGTGGTTCCAGAAGCCGTTGCACTCGATCTCGCCCTTGGCGGACGCGAGCGGCGCGAACCGGGTGTCGCCGGAGGACTTCCAGTCGACGTACTCGATGTCGAGCCACTCCTTGGGGTCGATCTCCTTGTTGTAGCGGTCGAGGACGACGTAGCCGGTCTCTTCCAGCGCCGCAGACTTGATGTAACCCATGATCTGAATCATGCCCTTTCGTAGAGGACCAGCACGTTTTTACAGGTCCAACTGCGGCAAGCCTACCGAGGCGTCCTGCGAGGCTTCTGGAGCGCGGCGACTAAACTCGATCGGGTCCGGTGAGGAGCGATTCGGAGCATATGAGCACCGCCACGAATGTCGAAGCGACCGCTGTCAACACGATCGGCTGGCTCTCGGCATCCGACACCACGATCGTCGTCCCGGTGTATCAGCGCCAGTACCGGTGGGACATCGGCGGGTGCGAGCAGCTGCTGGGTGACATCCGCGCCGTCGCCGCGGCGGATGCCGGTCAGACCCACTTCATCGGCTCGATCCTCTCCACGGCGAGCACCTCCGATGAGGATGACGCGCAGCTCGTGCTGATCGACGGCCAGCAGCGCATCACGACGCTCATGCTCCTCGTGGCGGCCCTGCACCACACGCTGCAGGGGGACGATCCGGCGACGGCCGCCGAGCTCGAACGGGTCCTCGTGCGCACCGACGACCCGGCACGCACGAAGCTGCGCCCCCACCGCGCGTGGGCGGACGTATTCGAGAGCGTGGTGCTGGGCGACCGCTCCCCCGCCCGCGAGGAGCGCGCGTCGCGGTTCGACGACAACTACGCCTTCTTCCGCAGCCAGATCCGCCCGGGCGAAGCGGCGCACATCTGGCGCGGCCTGCAGAAGCTCGAGCACGTGTCGATCACGCTCGGCGCGGAGGCGAACGCGCAGCAGATCTTCGAGAGCCTGAACTCCACCGGCGAGCCGCTCCGCGACCACGAGCTGATCCACAACTACGTCCTGATGGGCCTCTCGCACGCCGAGCAGAGCGAGATCGAGGAGCAGTTCTGGCTGCCCATCGAGCGCAACACCGGCGAGCAGATCGGCGGCTTCTGGCGCCATTACCTGGTCATGCTGACGGGGCGCGAGGTGACCGTCACCGGGGAGCGCGGGGTCTACGACGCGTTCCGGCACGAGTTCCCGCGTCTTGACGTCGAGACGCTCCGGGAGCGGGCGACGCAGTGGCGGGAGTTCTCCGAGATCTACCGCCTGCTCCTGGAGCCCGGCGAGGCTCCGGACGCCGAGGTCGGACGCCAGTTCGGCTACCTCAACACGTTCGGGCGCGGCATGTATCCGCTCGTCATGCGGCTCTACCGCGACCACCGGCACGGCGTGCTGGGAGTCGACGAGCTGATCTCGGCCCTCGAGCACCTCCAGTCGCTGCTGCTGCGGAGGAAGATCGTCGGGATCTCCACCGACCGCCTCGTCGCCCGGCTGTGCCGCGCGATGGATGACGGTCGCGACGCGCTCGTCCGGGCGATCGCGCGCATCACCCCCTCGGACGAGCGCGTGCGCGTGGGGCTCAAGTACGGCGACCTGCCGCACGCGCCGTACGTCCTCGGGCGGCTGTCGGGGGTCGACGAGGTCGAGGGGCTCGACGTGGAGCACGTGTTCCCGCTCGCGCCGCCGGATGACTGGAGCGGCGACGGCGCGCGGCGCTGGGCCGAGTACACCGACGACGAGCAGAACAGCCACCGCGCGCTCGCGCAGACGCTCGGCAACCTCGCGCTCCTGGAGGAGGGTCTCGCCGACCGGGCGCTGGATGCATCGTTCGCCGTGAAGCGCGACCTGTACGCCCGGAGCCGCGTCGTCCCGACCCGCGAGCTGGCCGACGTCGAGGCGTGGGGCACGGCGGCCATCGCCGCCCGCACCGAGCACCTCACCGACCTCTTCGTGCGGGTCTGGGAACGACCGGCCGTCGTGAGCATCGACGACGACAACCTCACCCCCGTGCTGGATGCCAAGCGCCGCCGCGGCTGGCCGCGCGGGTGGCAGCGGGAGTTCGACTACGTCGAGTACCGCGGCGAGCACTGGGAGGTCAAGGACGTCAAGTACCTCTTCAACCGCATCTTCAAGCGGCTCTGGGCCGACTCCCGGCAGAGCGTCGTCGACTTCAGCGCGCGTCGTGGCGGACCGGTCTATCCCGCGATGGCGTGGAACGGCGCGTGGGATGAGATCGCCGAGGGCCAGTATCTCTACATGGGCTGGGACTCGAAGTACATGCTGACCGCGGTGCAGGGCGTCCTCGACGAGGCGGGCTGGGCGTCGGAGGTGTTCGTCAAGTACTCCTACATCGGCGACGCGATGCGCTGACTGAACCGCGACCGGCACGCGCGCGTCCCGAAAACAGGAAAACCCCCGCCTGAGCGGGGGTTTTTTCCTTGCTGGGGTACCTGGACTCGAACCAAGAACAAAGGTACCAGAAACCTCCGTGTTGCCAATTACACCATACCCCAAGGGGTCCGGCCGAAGCCGTTCCGAAGATCAAGCTTAGCCCACTCCGCGGGCCGCGCCAAACCGAGCGGCGTGTCAGCCGAGGTGCGCGACGAGCGCTCCGAGGCGTCGCAGCGACTCCGGCTTGCCCAGCAGCTCCATCGATTCGAAGAGCGGCGGCGAGACGCGGCGGCCGCTCACGGCGACGCGCAGCGGCCCGTAGGCGACGCGGGGCTTGAGCCCGAGTCCGTCGATGAGGGCCGCCGACAGCGCGTCCTGGATCGCCGCCGCGGCGAAGCCGTCGTCCGGAACCGCATCGAGGGCCGCGACGGATGCCGTCAGCACCTCTCCCGCGTTCGCGGGGAGGCCCTTGAGCGCATCCTCGTCGTAGACGACCGCGTCGCGGAACAGGAAGCCGAGGAGCCCGGGGGCATCGCCCAGGAGCTGCATGCGCTCCTGCACGAGCGGAGCGGCGGCGTCCAGGATCTCCTGCTGCGAAGCCGTCGGCGGCTCGCTGATGAGACCCGCGGCAGCGAGGTACGGGACGAGGCGGCCGGCGAAGTCGGCGGGCTCCAGCATCCGCACGTGGTCGCCGTTGATCGACTCGGCCTTCTTCTGGTCGAACCGGGCCGGGTGGGGGTTCACGTTCACGATGTCGAACGCGTCGATGAGCTCCTGACGGGAGAACACGTCGCGGTCGGCGGCGATCGACCAGCCGAGGAGCGAGAGGTAGTTCAGGAGGCCCTCGTGGATGAAACCCTTCTCGCGCTGCAGGAAGAGGTCGGCCTTCGGGTCGCGCTTGGAGAGCTTCTTGTTGCCCTCCTCGCCGAGGACGAGCGGCATGTGCGCGAAGCGCGGCACGAACGTCGTGACGCCGGCGTCGATGAGGGCGCTGTAGAGCGCGAGCTGACGCGCCGTCGAGGGCATGAGGTCCTCGCCGCGGAGGACGTGGGTGATGCCCATGAGGGCGTCGTCGACGGGGTTCACGAAGGTGTAGAGCGGGATGCCGCCGGCGCGGACGATCACGAAGTCCGGGAAGGAGCCGGCCGGGAAGGTCACCTCGCCGCGGATGAGGTCGACGTAGGTGAGGTCGTGGTCGGGCACCCGCAGGCGCCACGCGGGCTCGCGCCCCTCGGCGCGGAAGGCGGCCTTCTGCTCCTCGGTGAGGGTCCGGTCGTAGTTGTCGTAGCCGAGCTGCTTCGCGCGGCCGTTGGCCTCGTTGCGCGCGTCGATCTCCTCCGCCGTCGAGTACGACTCGTACACGGCGCCGGCGGCGATGAGCTTGTCCAGGACGCCGCGGTAGATGTCGTGGCGCTGCGACTGACGGTACGGGGCGTGCGGGCCGCCCTTCTCGACGCCCTCGTCCCAGTCGATCTCGAGCCAGGTCAGCGCGTCGAGGAGCTGGCGGTAGCTCTCCTCGCTGTCGCGGGCGGCGTCGGTGTCCTCGATGCGGAACACCAGCTTGCCGCCGTTGTGGCGCGCGTACGCCCAGTTGAAGAGCGCCGTGCGGACCATTCCCACGTGCGGCAGCCCCGTCGGAGAGGGGCAGAAGCGCGCGCGGATATCGGAGCCGGTGGCGGTCGTGGTGCGGGGATCGGGTGCAGAAGACATCCGGTCCAGTCTAGTTCGCGCGCGTGCGGCGACTTGGCGAGCGGGCTTCGGGCTGCGAGAGTCGGTGGACGCCGGGTTTCCATCACGTCGAGATGTGGGTCGCCGACCTGGATGCCGCCGCCGCGGAGTGGGGATGGCTGCTCGAGCGGCTCGGCCCTGGGGAGCACGACCGGCGACGCGCGGGAGTGAACCATCTGGCCTTCCTGGGTGGGCCGCACGCCGGTGGGCCCGACCACTATGCGGGATGGCTGGAGACCGATGTCGGAACCCCCTGGCACAGTGGAGCCATGGACACGTTCGAGGAGACGCTGGCACACCGGGCGCTCGCGGGCGTGCTGAACGATCTCCTCGCCGATCAGATGGAGGTCAACCGTCGCGCCGCGCTGCGGGCCGACGGCATCCGCGACGCGATCGACTACGCCCTGAGCCACCCCTACGTGTACACGCCGCTCGAGGGCGCTGCGGGCACGCATGCGGCGGAGCTCGCCGTCCTGCTCGACATCTCGCTGCGTCTGCAGATCTCCGAGAACCGCATCCGCTCGGATGCCGCGGTGGCCCGCAGCGCCCACCGCCACCTGCCTGCGCTGTGGCGCCGCGCCCGCGAGGGCTTCGCGCCCTTCCCCCTCGTCGAGGCGACGACGGACGCGATCGTCCGCCTCCTGCCGGCCGTGGATGCCGACCCGGCCGCGCGCGCCGTCGCCGCCGAGGCGATCGCCCTCGTCGACGAGGCCACGAGCGCATGGGTGCTCACGCTGACGCCCGCTGCTTTCCGGCGGCGCCTCCGCATCCTCCTCGATCGGCTCGACCCGCGCGATGCGAGTGCGCGCCATCGGGACGCGTTCGCCGAGCGCCGCGTCGTCGTCGAGGAGGACGTCGACGGCATGTCATGGTTCGCGGTGCTCATGACGAGCGCCGACGCCCTCGCCGCCAAACGCCGGCTCACCGCGACCGCGAAGCACCTGCAGAAGACGGAGCGTGACGGCCGTGACCGCGATCAGATCCGCGCCGACCTCGCCTCCGCCTGGCTGCGCGGCGTGGGCACGCCCACCGCTGTCCAGACGAAAGTGTTCGTGACGGTGCCGGTCGGCGTCATGGCGAGCCGGACCGCCGATGAGCACGGCCGCTGCACGATGTGCGGAGGATCCGGCGTCGCCGAGCAGGCCCGAATCGTCGGCGGTGACACCGTCGACCCGCTGACCGCGAAGCAGCTGTTCCTCGACGCGAGGAGCTTCCGCCGTGTCATCCACGACCCCGCACGCGGTGTCATCGTCGATCTCGACCGGCGCCGCTACCGTCCGTCGAAGGCGCAGCGCGAATGGCTCATCCTGCAGCACGGCACCTGCAGCCGAGACGGCTGCACACGCCTGGCCCTCGACGCCGACATCGACCACATCACCGAATGGAGCCGGGGCGGCCCGACGAACCTCCACTCGCTCCGCCCGCTCTGCCCCGCCGACCATGCCCGGCGACATTCCACGGCGATGAGGTTCCGTTCCCGGACCGACGGCACGGTGCAGGTGGTCACCCCGACCGGCTTCACCAGCGACGAGCCGCCACCCTTCTGAACCGCGCGTCGGCAGGTCCGGCGGCCGGGATCAGCGCCGAGCGTACGGCGACAGCACCGTGACCATGACGACGATGCCGAGCGCGACGAGCGCGAGCCCCCCGTAGCCGATCCAGCCCAGCACGACCCCGGCGAGCATCGAACCGACGGCGGCGGACAGCGTCATGATGGTGTCGCTGCGTCCCTGTCTCCTCGGCCGCATCGCGGTGAGCGTGCTCTCGGTCAGCAGCGCCGCGCCGCTGACGGTCGCCGCGCTCCAGCCGAGACCCAGCAGGAACAGGGCGATGAGCACCGCGACCTGCGATCGCGGCGCGATCGCGGCGGTCACGAGCGACGCGGCGAGGATCCCCTGGCCGAGCAGGATCGTCGGCATCCGTCCCCACCGGTCGGCGAGGATGCCGAACAGCGGCGACAGCCCGTACATGCCGAAGACGTGCAGCGCGATCGTGACCCCCACGATCGTCGTTACATGCGCCGGGTCGAGGTGGGCGAGATGCACGGGGGTCATGGCCATGACGGAGGCCATGACGACGTGCGAACCGGCCACGGCGAAGATCGCGTACCGGGCGGCTATCGGGCGGTCGGTCTCGACGATGTGCTCGCGGCCGGCCTCGCCGCTGCGCGCGAGGCGCTGCGCCGTCAGGAGCGGGTCGGGCCGCAGCGCCGTCAGGTACAGCAGGAACGCGGCCACCTGCGCCACGAGCGAGAACGCATACGACCCGGTGAGCGGCGGCATCCCGATCGCCTGCCCGAGCGCCTCCCCCGGCGTCAGCATGAGCGGGCCGATGACCCCGCCGACCGTGGTCGCCCACACGACGGTGCCGAGGGCGCGTCCGCGCCGGCCGGACGCGGCTAGATCGGTCGCCGCGAACCGCGACTGCAGGTTGCCGGCGTTGCCGGCGCCAATGAGGATGACGCCGACGAGCAGCAGCGGGAACGACCGGACCGCGGCCGCCGTGATGACCGTCGCGATCCCGACGAGCGCGAACAGGTTCCCGAGCGTCAGAGCGAAGCGGCGTCCGCGGCGACCCGCGAGCCGCGCGAGCGGGATGGCGCAGAGAGCAGCGCCGAGGGTGACGGATGCGGTCGCGAGACCGGACAGCGAGTCCTGCCCGGACAGGTCGGCGGCCAGCAGTGCGCCCAGCGACACGGTCGCGCCGAACGCGATGCCGCCGAGCACCTGACCGGCCGCCAGCACCGTGACGGTGCGCCGCTGCAGGGCGGCGACGGCCTCCGGTGTCGTGACGGCGGAAGCGTCAGGCATCGCGCACGGTGTTGCGCAGCACTCCGAGTCCCGTGATCTCCACCTCGACGACATCCCCCGCCTGGAACGGGCCGATGCCCGCGGGCGTGCCGGTCAGGATGACGTCGCCGGGCAGCAGCGTGAACGCTGCCGACGCGTAGGCGATGATGTCCGGCACCGAGTGGACCATGTCGCTGATCGGACCGTCCTGACGCACCTCGCCGTTCACGCGCGTCACGACGCGCGCGCCGCCGTCGAGATCGAAGTCGGTCTCGATCGCGGGGCCCAGGGGGCAGAACGTGTCGAACCCCTTCGCGCGCGACCACTGGCCGTCGCTGCGCTGCAGGTCGCGGGCCGTGACGTCGTTGCCGATCGTGTAGCCGAGGACGTAGTCCAGCGCGTTCTCCGCCGGCACGTTCTTCGCGATCCGGCCGATGACGACGGCGAGCTCGCCCTCGAAGTCGGTGCGCTGCGACTGCACGGGCCGCACGATGGCGTCGTTCGGACCGATGACGGAGGTGTTGGGCTTGAGGAAGAGCATCGGCTCGGCCGGCGCCTCCCCGCCCATCTCGGCGGCGTGGTCGCGATAGTTCTTGCCGACGCACACGATCTTCGAGCGCGGGATCACCGGCGCGAGGAGGGTGACCTCGGACAGCGGCACGCGCTCCCCCGTCGTGTCGAACCCGGCGAACATCGGGTCGCCGGAGAGCACGACGAGGTCGGTCTCATCGGCGATTCCGAAGCGGATGGCGTCGTGGTGACTGAAACGGGCGATCCGCACGGCTCAGCCGTCCAGCCGGACGAGCCAGCCGTGGGTGTCCTCGGCGCGACCGTACTGGATGTCGGTGAGCTGCTGGCGCAGCTCGAGCGCGAGGGTGCCGCTGGGCTGGGCGTCCTCGAAGCCCTTGCCCTTGAGCGTCCCGATGGGCGTCACGACGGCGGCGGTGCCGCACGCGAAGACCTCGACGATGTCGCCGGATGCCACGCCCTCGCGCCACTCGTCGAGCGAGACCGCGCGGCGCTCGACGGCGTGACCGCGGTCCTCCGCGAGCTGCAGGATCGAGTCGCGCGTGATGCCCTCGAGGATCGACGGGGAGTGCGGGGTGACGAGCGTGCCGTCCTTGCGGACGAAGACGACGTTCATGCCGCCGAGCTCCTCGACGTTGCGGTCCTGGTCCAGGAAGACGACCTGGTCGCAGCCGTTCTCGTACGCCTCGGCCTGGGGCAGGAGGCTCGCGGCGTAGTTGCCGCCGGTCTTCGCGGCGCCCGTGCCGCCCTTGCCGGCGCGCGCGTAGTCCTCGCTCAGCCAGATCGTGACCGGCTGCACGCCGCCCTTGAAGTAGGCGCCGGCAGGGCTCGCGATGACGTAGTACGCGACCTTCTCGGCGGGCCGGACGCCGAGGAAGGCCTCCTTGGCGAACATGAAGGGCCGCAGGTACAGGCTCTGGTCCTCGCCGGAGGGCACCCAGTCGCCGTCGACGGCGATGAGCTCGCGCAGCGACTGCAGGAAGTACTCCACGGGCAGCTCGGGCAGCGCGAGCCGGCGCGCGGAGCGCTGCAGGCGGCGGGCGTTCTGCTCGGGCCGGAACGTGTGGATCGAGCCGTCCGCGTGCCGGTACGCCTTGATCCCCTCGAAGATCTCCTGCCCGTAGTGCAGGACGGCCGCGGCGGGATCGAGCGAGATCGGGCCGTACGGCTGCACGCGGGGGCGGTGCCAGCCGCCGCGGGTCGACCAGCAGATGTCCACCATGTGGTCGGTGAAGCTCGTGCCGAAGCCGGGGCTCCGCAGGATCTCTTCGCGCTGGGCCGCCGGCTTCGCGGCGAGGTTCTTGGTGACGGCGAACTCGAGCGGGGCGAGGTCGGTCTCTGTGAGGGTCATGTCAGTCCTGTTCCACGCGCTCCGTCGACGAGGGACGACGGGCGCATCCAGATTACGCCTGAACGCGCGCCGCGATCGCGTCGCCGACCTGCGCGGTCGTGCGGGCGGTGCCGCCGCGGTTCGCGATGTCCTCCTCGACCGCGCGGGTCACGCGCTGGGCCTGCGCCCCGAGCCCGAGATGATCGAGCAGCAGGGCGACGGAGAGGATCGCGGCCGTGGGATCGGCCTTCTGCTGGCCCGCGATGTCCGGCGCCGATCCGTGCACGGGCTCGAACATCGACGGGAACGCGCCGTCGGGGTTGATGTTCCCCGAAGCGGCGAGGCCGATGCCTCCGGTGACGGCGCCGGCCAAGTCGGTGAGGATGTCGCCGAAGAGGTTGTCGGTGACGATCACGTCGAAGCGGCCCGGGTTCGTGACCAGGAAGATCGTCGCCGCGTCGACGTGCAGATAGTCTACGGCGACGCCGGGGTGCTCGGATGCCACGGCATCCACGATGCGCTTCCACATCCCGCCGGCGTGCACGAGCACGTTCGTCTTGTGCACGAGCGTCAACCTCTTCCGGCGCCGCTCCGCCTGGGCGAACGCGTACCGCACGACCCGCTCGATGCCGAACGCCGTGTTGACGGACGTCTCGTTGGCCACCTCGTGCGGTGTGCCGGTGCGGATCGAGCCGCCGTTGCCGACGTACGGGCCCTCCGTCCCCTCACGGACGACGAGGAAGTCGATCTCGCCGGGCTCGGCGAGCGGGCCGGGCGCGCCCGGGTACAGCTTCGAGGGGCGCAGGTTGACGTAGTGGTCGAGTTCGAACCGCAGCTTCAGCAGCAGCCCGCGCTCGATGTTGGCATCCTTCAGGCGCGGGTCGCCGGGCAGGCCCCCCACGGCGCCGAGGATGATGGCGTCCTGGCCCTTGATCGCGGCGAGGTCCTCATCGGTCAGCGTGTCGCCGGTCTCGAGGTAGCGCGCGGCGCCGAGGGAGAAGCGGGTCTTGTCGAACGTCACGCCGGCGTCGGCCGTGACGGCGTCGAGCACCTTCTCGGCCTCTACGACGACCTCGGGGCCGATGCCGTCACCCGGAATGAGTGCCAGTTTGATGACGCGCGACATTGCTCTCCTCGGTCGGGGTGGGGGTCCCTCCCAGCGTACTGGCCGCGATGACCCCGGCCACGACGACCAGCCCCGCCCCGATGAGCGCCGTGACGCCGACGCCGGCGTCGAACGCATGGGCCGCCGCCTCTCGCAGCGCGGCGCCGAGGGCGGCGTCGAGGCCGGCGGCGGCGGCCATGGCGCCGGCGAGCGTCTCCCGTGCGGCGCCGGCTGCTGCGGCGGGAAGCCCTTCGGGCAGGACGATCCCGGACCGGTACAGCGCCGTCAGGATGCCGCCCAGGACCGTCGTCCCGAGCACCGCGCCCAGCTCGTACGCCGTCTCGGAGACGGCGCTCGCGGAGCCGGCCTTCGCGGGCGGGGCGCTCGCGAGGATGAGCTCGTTGGACACCGTCTCGGCCGCGCCGATCCCGAGTCCGAGCAGCACGAACGCGATGACGAGAAGGGCCAGAGACGCTTCGGCCGTCGACACGGCGACGAGGAGGTACCCGGCGACGGAGAACAGCATGGCGGCGGGGACGACGATGCGGGCGTCGACCCGCCGCGCGATGGGGACGATGACGAGCCCGGCGACGATCATCGCGAGCATGCCCGGGACGAGCGCGAGACCGGCGTCCAGGGGCGACATGCCAAGGACGAGCTGCAGGTGCTGCGCGACGAAGAAGAGGAAGCCGACAAGCGCGACGATGCTCAGCAGGTTCACCAGCAGCGCGCCGGTGAAGGTTCCCCGGCCGAACAGGCGCATGTCGAGCATCGGGGAGGCGGAGGTGAGCTGGCGCCGCACGAAGACGATCCCGAACCCGAGGCCCGCCACGACCAGGACGAGCGGCAGCACCCCGGCGCCGTGCACCGCGAACTCCTTGATCGCGTACACGATCGGGATCATCGTCAGCATCGACAGCACGATGCTGAGCGGATCGATGCGACCGGGGCGGGGGTCGCGGCTCTCCGGCACGAGGAGCGGCGCGAGGACCAGGAGCGGCACGAGGACGGGCACCGACATGAGGAACACCGAGCCCCAGGAGAAGTGCTCGAGCAGGATGCCGCCGACGATCGGGCCGAGCGCGGAACCGGCCGAGAACATCGCGGCCCACACCGCGATCGCGAACCGGCGCTGGTCGCGGTCGGTGAAGATGCTGCGCAGCAGCGACAGGGTCGACGGCATGAGCATGGCCCCGAAGACGCCCATCCCCGCGCGGGCTGCGATCAGCAGCGTCGCGGACGGCGCGAAGGCGGCGAGCACCGAGATGGCGGCGAAGCCGGTCGCGCCGATCAGCAGCATGCGCCTGCGGCCGAACCGGTCGCCGAGCGTCCCCATCGTGACGAGGAGGCCCGCGAGCACGAGGGGGTAGGCGTCGATGATCCAGAGCTGCTCGGCGCTCGAGGGCGCCAGGTCCAGGGCGATGTCCGGCAGCGCGAAGCTCAGCACGGTGTTGTCGACCGAGACGAGGAGCACGGGCAGCATGAGCACGACGAGCGCCGCCCAGCCGCGCCATCCCACCCGCGCTCCGCGGCTGTCGGCGAGGGCGATCTCTTCTGTCAGTGTCATCATGTTTCTATACCGTCCAGCCGGTATAGTAACAGCTGTGAGCAGACCCGCACGAGCCCGCGACAGCGTCCTGGAGGCGTATGAGCGCCTTCTCATCGACGAGGGACCGCGGCACGCGACCCTCGAGGCCACCGCCGCGGCGGCGGGAGTGTCCAAGGGCGGCCTGCTCTACCACTTCGCCTCGAAGGAGGCGCTGGATGCCGGGCTCCTGGGGCGCATGGAACAGCTGGCGCGCACCGATCTCGACGAGATGTCGGCGGCGCCGGGCGGGCTCGTGGCGGCCTTCCTGCGGACCTCCGTCATGGACGACTCCCCCATCGACCGCGCGCTCGTCGCCGGGTCGAAGCTCGCCCAGGCGGGAAGCCACGCCGCCGTCGATGCGCTGCGGCGCGTGCGGGAGCTCTGGGCGGACGCCCTCCGCCCGCACACGCGCGACGAGACGGCCGTGCAGCTCGTGCTGCTCGTGAGCGACGGGCTCTACTTCAACAACGCGCTCGGCACGGGTGCCGTGCCCGGCCCCGTGCCGGAGGGCGCGGAGATGGATGCGCTCATCGCGCTCGTGGAGCGTGCCGCGAGCGCGTGAGGGTCAGGCCTCGGTGATCTCGATCTGACGGAACAGGTCGGCCTGGATCGCCGAGCGCACCTCGTCGAGGAGGTCGTCGGAGACCGGGGAATCGACCGTCAGGACCGACAGCGCCTGCGCACCGGCCGCGCGGCGCGCGATCTGCATGCCGGCGATGTTGATGCCCGCTTCGCCGAACTTCTGACCGTAGACCGCGACGATGCCGGGGCGGTCGGTGTACAGCATCACGATGTGGTGCTTCTCGATCGGCAGTTCGAGCGCGTAGTCGTTGATCCCGACGAGCTTCTCGATCTGCTTCGTGCCGGTGAGCGTGCCGGAGACCGACAGCTGCGACCCGTCGGAGAGCGCGCCGCGCAGCGTGATGACGTTGCGGTACTCGTCGGACTGGTCGTCGACGAGGAGGCGCGCCTCGATGCCGCGCTGCTCGGCGAGGAGCGGCGCGTTGACGTAGGAGACCGTCTCGCTGACGACGTTGGTGAAGACGCCCTTGAGCGCGGCGAGCTTGAGGACCTTGACGTCGTAGCCGCTGAGCTCGCCGTGCACCTCGACGTCGAGGCTCGTGAGCGGGCTGTGCGCGAGGGCGGAGAAGATCTGACCGAGCTTCTCGACGAGCGGGATGCCGGGGCGCACGTACGGGTCGATGATGCCGCCGGCGACGTTGACGGCATCCGGCACGAGTTCGCCGCCGAGGGCGAGGCGCACCGACTTCGCGACCGAGACGCCGGCCTTCTCCTGCGCCTCGTCCGTCGACGCGCCGAGGTGCGGCGTCACGACGACGTTCGGCAGGTCGAGCAGGAGGGCCGCGGAGCCGTCGGCGGCCGGCGGCTCGCTCGTGAAGACGTCGAGGCCCGCACCGGCGATCTCGCCGGTCGTGAGCGCCTTGTGCAGCGCTTCCTCGTCGATCAGGCCGCCGCGCGCGACGTTGACGATGTACGCGCTCGGCTTCATGAGCCGGAACTGGTCGGTGGAGATCATCCCGGTGGTCTCGGGCGTCTTCGGCATGTGGATCGTGATGAAGTCGCTCTGCTGCAGGAGCTCGTCGAGCGTGACGAGCTGGGCGCCGAGCTGCTGGGCGCGCGCGCTCGTGACGTACGGGTCGTAGGCGATGACGTTCATGCCGAACGCCTGCAGGCGCGCGGCGATGAGCGCGCCGATCCGGCCGAGTCCGATGATGCCGAGCGTCTTCTCGAACAGCTCGGTGCCCGTGTAGGCGCTGCGCTTCCACTGGCCGGCGGCCAGCGACGCGTGCGCGGCGGGGACGCGGCGGGCGAGGCTCAGGATGTGGCCGATCGTCAGCTCCGCCGCCGAGATGATGTTGGAGGTCGGGGCGTTGACGACCATGACGCCGGCTGTCGTGGCGGCCTTGATGTCGACGTTGTCGAGGCCGACCCCGGCGCGGGCGATGACCTTGAGCGCGGGGGCGGCGGCGATCGCCTCGGCATCCATCTTCGTGGCCGAGCGGATGAGGACCGCGTGCGCCTCCGCGAGGGCGGGGAGGAGCGCCGAGCGGTCGGCCCCGTCCACGTTGCGGATCTCGAAGTCTGGACCGAGCGCGTCGATCGTGGCGGGAGAGAGTTCTTCGGCGATGAGGACGACAGGCTTGGACACGGTGGCAGACCTTCGGGGGCTCGCGGTTGCGACGGCGGGGTGGGATGCCGCGCCGCACAGCGTCGGGGCGTGGCAGGACCAGCCTACCCGCCGCGCGCAGAGCCCCCCGACCGTGTGACGTCGGCGGTCAGGCGATGAGCGAGGCGCCGCTGGAGAACACGTAGGAGATGATGTTCAGCCAGAACACGGCCGTGAGCCCGAGCCCGGCGAGCAGCAGGGCCGCGAAGTGCGCGGGCGGGCGGCGGAGTCCGAGTGCCAGGGCAGCGCCGAAGACGATGAGCGGGAAGAGCACCGCGAACAGCAGCACCGCCCAGCCGAGGCTGTTCAGTCCCGGGTTCGTCGCCTTGTCGATGAGGAACGCGACGGCGTTCCACACGGCGTAGGCGTAGAAGAGGCCGAACGCGCCGGCGATCGTGGCGGCGAGCCACGTCGGCATGCTCGCCCGGGATGCGGTCGTCTCGGTCACTGTCCCACCGCCCCGATCATGATGAAGGGCCACGGGATGAGCAGCACCGCTCCCCCGATGAGCCAGGCGAGGCGCACCCACGCGGCCGAGCCGCGCGTGAGCCAGAGGGACACCCCGAACCACAGGGCCGGCGCGAGCACGGCGAGCCAGAACGCCGGCACGTACGCCGCCGGCGAGACGATGAGCATCGGCGCGACCGTGTCCAGGCGCAGGGCGCCGATCACCCAGCCGATCGTGTACAGCAGGTAGACGCCGCCCAGGATGCCGAGCGCGATGAGCATCGCGTTGCCGAGCGGCACGGGGGCTCCGGCGGGCGTCACGGTCCCGTCGGCGTCGATGCGTCCCACCTCGTCACTGCCGAGGCCCACGGCCCGGTAGCCGTCGGGCAGCGCCGGGCGCTCCGCCGCCGGCGCGGACGGCGCCGGATCGCGCTCGTCGACCGGGCTCGCGCCCACGTCGAGCGTCGGGTCGTCGTCGCCCTGCCAGCTGAGGGCGTCGTCGTCGCGTCCGGTGCTCACGCGTTCAGCGTAGCCGGGGGCGACGCAGCGCGTCAGGAGCGCGCCGCGGCGACGGCGGCGAGAACGAGCTCCGCGTCGGTCGTGTCGTGTCCCTCCTCCCCGCCGCCCGGGCCCGCCGGCGCCTCCCGGCCCGTGCGCCTCCGCGCCGACAGGTGCACGGCGCCCACTCCCGCCCGGCGGAGCGCGGGGATGTCCGCGGGCGCGACGCCGCCGCCCGCCATCACCTCGACACCCTCGGCGCGCTCCACGAACGCGGTGAGCCGCGCGATGCCCTCGACCGACCGCGCCGCCCCACCCGAGGTCAGCACGCGCGAGACGCCCGCGGCGCGGAGCGCGTCGAAGACGGCGTCCGGCATGGGCGACGCGTCGATCGCGCGGTGGAAGACCACGGCCGCAGAGCCCGCGGCATCCCGCCAGCGCGCGAGGGCGGCGAGGTCGAGTCGCCCCTCGGCGGTCAGCGCTCCGACGACGACGCCGCCGACCCCGTGCGACGTGACGGCACGGATGTCGGCGGCGGCGAGGTCGATCTCCTCGCGGGAGTAGACGAAGCCTCCGCTCCGCGGTCGAACGAGGACGTTCACGAGCGCCGGGTCCACCGCGTCGCAGACGGCCCGGACGAGGCCGATCGAGGGCGTGAGTCCTCCGACGGCGAGCCCTTGGCAGAGCTCGAGGCGGTCGGCGCCGGCGGCGATCGCGAGCCGCGCGCCCGCGGCATCCTGGACGGCGATCTCGACGGCGACCCGCGGTGTGCTCACGTCCCCCACCGTATCGGCGCGTGCTCTCACCGGACGTGCTGCACGCAGGTGAGGTGCCAGCACGCCGAAGGCCCGGTCCTCTGTCAGGACCGGGCCTCCGTGGCTCGTTTCAAGCCGTACTCGGCGGGTAGCCGAGAGTCATTCAGCGTGCGGCGCTGCCCTCGACGTAGTCGCTGTCCTGCTGCTTCCACGCGAACAGGGCGCGCAGGTCCTTGCCGACCGCCTCGATGGGGTGGGCGGCGGCCTTCGCGCGCAGCTCCTGGAACTCCGGCGCGCCGGCGTCCTGGTCGGCGATGAAGCGCTCCGCGAACGCACCCGAGCGGATGTCCGCGAGGACGGCCTGCATGTTCTCCTTGACGTGCGGGTCGATCACGCGCGGGCCGGAGACGTAGTCGCCGTACTCGGCCGTGTCGGAGACCGACCAGCGCTGCTTGGCGATGCCGCCCTCCCACATGAGGTCGACGATGAGCTTCAGCTCGTGGAGCACCTCGAAGTAGGCGATCTGCGGCTGGTAGCCCGCCTCGGTCAGGGTCTCGAACCCGTACTGGACGAGCTGCGAGACACCGCCGCAGAGGACGGCCTGCTCGCCGAACAGGTCGGTCTCGGTCTCCTCGGTGAAGGTCGTCTTGATGACGCCGGCGCGGGTGCCGCCGATGGCCTTCGCGTACGCCTTCGCGACGTCCCACGCCTGACCCGACGCGTCCTTCTCGACGGCGATGATGTCGGGGATGCCGCGGCCTGCGACGAACTCGCGACGCACCGTGTGGCCGGGGGCCTTCGGGGCGACGAGGATGACGTCGACGCCCTCGGGCGCCTCGATGTAGCCGAACCGGATGTTGAAGCCGTGCGCGAAGGCGAGCGTCTTGCCGGGCGTCAGCTTGTCCTTGATGGACTCGTTGAAGATGCCGCGCTGGTGCTGGTCGGGCGCGAGGATCATGATGAGGTCCGCCCACTCGGCGGCGTCGGCGACGGACTTGACCTCGAAGCCGTCCTCCTGCGCCTTGGCGCTGGACTTGGAGCCGTCCTTGAGCGCGATGACGACCTCGACGCCCGAGTCGCGCAGGTTCTGCGCGTGCGCGTGGCCCTGCGAGCCGTAGCCGACGATGGCCACCTTCTTGCCCTGGATGAGCGAGAGGTCGGCGTCGGAGTCGTAGAAGATCTCAGCCATGGTGTGTGTTTCTCCTTGGTAGGGGTTCGAAAAGTTCAGCCGCGCAGGACGCGCTCGGTGATGGACTTGCCGCCGCGGCCGATGGCGACCATGCCGGACTGGGCGAGCTCCTTGATGCCGAACGGCTCGAGCGCGCGCAGCAGCGCCTCGACCTTTCCGCGGTCGCCGGTCACCTCGACGACGAGCGCGTCGGTGGCGTAGTCCACGACGGAGGCGCGGAACAGGTTCACGACCTCGATGACGTTGGAGCGGGTCTGGTTGTCGGCGCGTACCTTCACGAGCATGTGCTCGCGCTGCACGGATGCCGACGGCTCGAGCTCGACGATCTTGATGACGTTGATGAGCTTGTTCAGCTGCTTCGTCACCTGCTCGAGCGGAAGCTCCTCGACGTCGACGACGACGGTGATGCGGGAGAGCCCCGGCACCTCCGTGACGCCCACCGCGAGGGAGTCGATGTTGAACCCGCGGCGCGCGAACAGGCCCGCGACACGGGTCAGCAGACCGGGCTTGTCCTCCACGAGGAGGCTCAGGACATGCTTGCTCATCGCTCAGGCCTCCTGGTCGAACGCGGGCGAGTGCTCCCGCGCGTACTGGACGTAGCTGTTGCTGACTCCCTGGGGCACCATCGGCCACACCATGGCGTCCGCGCTGACGACGAAGTCGATGACGACGGGGCGGTCGTTGGTCTCCAGCGCCGTCTGGATCGCGGCATCCACGTCCTCCTCCTTCTCGACGCGCAGCGCGAGGCAGCCATAGGCCTCGGCGAGCTTGACGAAGTCGGGGATGCGGACGGTGTCGTGGCCCGTGTTCAGGTCGGTGTTGGAGTACCGGCCGTCGTAGAAGAGCGTCTGCCACTGCCGGACCATGCCCAGCGAGGAGTTGTTGATGATCGCGACCTTGATCGGGATCTGGTTGATGACGCAGGTCGCGAGCTCCTGGTTGGTCATCTGGAAGCAGCCGTCGCCGTCGATCGCCCAGACGACGCGGTCGGGTTCGGCGACCTTGGCGCCCATCGCGGCCGGGACCGAGTAGCCCATCGTGCCGGCGCCGCCGGAGTTGAGCCACGCGTTGGGACGCTCGTACTTGATGAACTGCGCCGCCCACATCTGGTGCTGGCCGACGCCGGCGGCGTAGATGCCCTCCGGCCCGGTCAGCTCGCCGATGCGCTGGATGACGTACTGGGGCGACATGAGGCCGTCGCTGGGCTGGCTGTAGCCGAGCGGGAACTCGTCGCGGAGGCCGTCGAGGTACGACCACCACTCCGCGATGTCGGGTTTGGCGGCGCCCGTCGCGCCGGAGAAGGCGGCGTCGAGGTCGACGAGGACCTCGCGCAGGTCGCCGACGATCGGGACGTCGGCCGTGCGGATCTTGGAGATCTCCGCGGGGTCGATGTCGACGTGCACGACCTGGGCGTCGGGGGCGAACAGCGCCGCCTTGCCCGTGACGCGGTCGTCGAACCGTGCGCCGAGCGCGATCAGGAGGTCGGCCTCCTGCAGGGCGAGGACGGCGGGGACGGTCCCGTGCATGCCGGGCATGCCGAGGTGCTGGGGGTGCGAGTCCGGGAACGCGCCGCGCGCCATGAGCGTCGTCACGACAGGGGCGCCGGTCGACTCGGCCAGGCGCAGCAGCTCGGCCGACGCGCCGGAGCGGATGACGCCGCCGCCGACGTACAGCACGGGCTTCTTCGCCGTGGCGAGGAGCTGTGCGGCGGCCTGGATCTGCTTGCCGTGCGCCTTCACGACGGGCCGGTAACCGGGCAGGTCGATCTTCGGCGGCCAGATGAAGGGCACCTCGGCCTGCTGCGCATCCTTCGTGATGTCCACGAGGACGGGCCCGGGGCGGCCGGTGGAGGCGATCTCGAACGCCGCCGCGATGGCGCCGGGGATCTCCGAGGCATCCTTCGCGAGGAACGAGTGCTTCGTGATCGGCATCGTGATGCCGACGATGTCTGCTTCCTGGAAGGCGTCGGTGCCCATCAGGGTCGAGAACACCTGGCCCGTGATGCACACGATCGGCATGGAGTCCATGTAGGCGTCGGCGATCGCGGTGACGAGGTTCGTCGCGCCGGGGCCGGAGGTCGCGATCGCGACGCCCGTCTTCCCGGAGGCCGCGGCGTAGCCCTCGGCCGCGTGGCCGGCGCCCTGCTCGTGGCGGACGAGGATGTGCCGGAGCTCCGTGGAGTCCATGAGCGGGTCGTAGACCGGCAGGATCGCGCCGCCCGGGAGCCCGAACACATCGGTCACCCCGAGGAGCTCGAGCGAGCGGACGACGGCCTGGGCTCCCGTGAGGAGGGGCGCGGACGAACTGCGTGCGGGCGGCCGGGGCACGGCCGCAGTGTCGGATGACATGGGTGTGAGACCTCGTGATCGATGGGCGAGTGTGGGAGGGCCTAGCCGGTCGTCGCGCCCTCCGCAGCGGAGCGCACGAGCTTCGAGTACTTGGCCAAGACGCCACGGGTATAGCGCGGGGGAAGGGGCTCCCAGCCGGAGCGGCGGGAGCTCAGCTCTGCGTCGTCGACGAGTAGGTCGAGAGTGCGAGCCGCGATATCGACCCGTATCAGATCACCATCGCGCACGAAGGCGATGGGACCTGCGTCCACCGCTTCGGGTGCTATGTGGCCGATGCACAGTCCGGTTGTGCCGCCTGAGAATCGACCGTCCGTCAACAGTAGTACATCTTTCCCGAGCCCCGCGCCCTTGATGGCGGCGGTGATCGCGAGCATCTCCCGCATGCCGGGGCCCCCCTTGGGTCCCTCGTAGCGGATGACGACGACGCTCCCCGCCTCGATCTCCCCCGCGGCCAGCGCGTCGATGGCGCCGCGCTCGCGCTCGAAGACCCGGGCGGGCCCCTCGAAGACGGCGGCGTCGAAGCCGGCGGTCTTGACGACGGCGCCCTCCGGCGCGAGCGAGCCGTGCAGGATCGTGAGGCCGCCGGTGGCGTGGATCGGGTTGTCGAAGGTGTGGATGACGGTGCCGTCGATGGGGTCCGGGTTCAGCTCCGCGAGGTTCTCGGCGAGTGTCTTACCCGTCACCGTCAGGGCGTCGCCGTGCAGGAGGCCCTCGTCGAGCATCGCCTTCATGATGACGGGGATGCCGCCGTGCCGGTCGACGTCGTTCATGACGTACTTCCCGAACGGCTTCATGTCCGCCACGTGCGGGACCTTGTCGCCGATGCGGTTGAAATCGTGCAGGGTCAGCTCGACCTCGGCTTCGCGCGCGATCGCGAGGAGGTGCAGCACGACGTTCGTGGAGCCGCCGAGCGCCATCGCGAGGGCGATGGCGTTCTCGAACGCCTCCTTCGTGAGGATGTCGCGGGTCGTGATGCCCTGACGCAGCAGGTTCACGACGGCCTCGCCGGACCGGTGCGCGAAGTAGTCGCGGCGGCGGTCCGCGGCGGGCGGCGCGGCCGAGCCGGGGAGGCTGAGCCCGAGCGCCTCGGCGACCGAGGCCATCGTGTTCGCCGTGTACATGCCGCCGCACGCGCCCTCGCCCGGAGCGATGGCGCATTCGATGCGCTTGAGGTCGGCTTCGCTCATCTTCCCGGCCATGCACGCTCCGACCGCCTCGAACGAGTCGATGATCGTGACGTCCTTCTCGGTGCCGTCGGAGAGCTTGACCCAGCCCGGCGCGATGGAGCCGGCGTAGAGGAAGACGCTGGAGAGGTCCAGGCGCGCGGAGGCCATCAGCATGCCGGGGATCGACTTGTCGCAGCCGGCCAGCAGGACGCTGCCGTCGAGGCGCTCGGCCATCATGACGGTCTCGACGGAGTCGGCGATGACCTCGCGGCTCACGAGCGAGAAGTGCATGCCCTCGTGGCCCATCGAGATGCCGTCGGAGACGGAGATGGTGCCGAACTGCAGGGGGTAGCCGCCGCCGGCGTGCACGCCCTCCTTGGCCCCCTGTGCCAGGCGGTCCAGGCTCAGGTTGCAGGGCGTGATCTCGTTCCAGCTCGAGGCGATGCCGATCTGGGGCTTGTCCCAGTCCGCGTCCCCCATGCCGACGGCGCGCAGCATGCCGCGGGATGTGGTGGCCTCGATGCCGTCGGTGACGACGCGACTGCGGGGCTTGATGTCGATGGATTCGTCGGGTACGGGCATTCTCGAAGTCTATTCCCGTCCGCGCGGGGTCACCGTGTCGCGCGCAGCTCGGCGAGCCTGGCGAGGAGGGCGGCGAGGGCCGCGGCATCCGGCACACGGTGGCGCGCCGCCGTCTCCCCCGGGCCGACGCGGATGCCGAGGTCCTGCCGCTCCAGCGCGGCCAGTGCGTCCTCGTCGGTGACGTCGTCGCCGGCGAACAGCACGGCCGTCGCTTCGGCCTGCGCCCGCAGCGCCCGGACGGCGGAGTCCTTGCCCTCCTGCCGGGAGGCGAACTCGAGGATGTCCTGCCCGGTGCGGCGACGCCACGCCGGCGCCCGCTCCGCGACGAGCGCGTCGATCGCGGCGGTCGCCGCCGCGGCATCCGCTTCCGAGGCCAGACGCGTGTGCAGACCGAACCCGAACATCTTCGCCTCGATCCACGCACCGGGCAGCGGCGCGACGATCTCCTGCGCGCGCCGGATGAGGTCGTCGCGCAGCGTGGCGTCTTCGTCGGCGTCCGCGCCGGGTTCCGCGGCGTGCGAGGCGCCGTCGTCGTCCGGGTGCCAGAACTCGGCGCCGTGCGAGCCGGCGAGGTGGATGCGGGAGTCGGCGGTGTGCTCGCTGATCTCCTCGAGGTGCGCGAGGGTCCGCCCAGAGACGAGGGCGACCACGGTGTCCGGGAGGGCGGCGAGGCGCTCCAGCGCCGTCCGCGCCTCCGGCAGCATGCGGGAGCGCATCGGCTCGTCCTGCAGCGGCGCGAGCGTCCCGTCGAAGTCGAGGGCGATGAGGAGCCTGGGGGTCCGGGCGAGCGCGGCCAGGTCGGCGTCGAGCGTCACGAGCGGGCCTGCCGCGCGGCATCCAGCGCCGCGAGGAAGTCGCGGGACCAGTCGTCGACGGTGTGGTCGCTCACGCGGCGGCGGAGCGCGCGCATCCGGCGGCCCTGCTCCGCGGGGGTCATCTCGATCGCGCGGACGATCTCGTCCTTGAGGGCGTCGATGTCGTGCGGGTTGATGCGGATCGCGCTGCCGAGCTCGTCGGCCGCGCCCGCGAACTCGCTCAGCACGAGGACGCCCCGGTTGTCGATGCGGCTCGCGACGTACTCCTTCGCGACGAGGTTCATGCCGTCGCGGAGGGCCGTGACGAGCATGACGTCCGCGACGAGATAGAGGGCCACCATCTCCTCCCGGGGGAAGGACTGGTGCAGGTAGCGGATGGCGGTGTGCCCGACGGTGTCGACGGAGCCGTTGATGCGGCCGACCGCGAGCTCCACCTCGTCGCGCAGCTGCATGTAGGCGTCGACCCGCTCGCGGCTCGGGCTCGCGACCTGGATGAGGGTGACGTCCTCCACGTCGAGCCTGCCGTCGTCGAGGAGCTCGCCGAAGGCCTTGAGCCGGTGGCCGATGCCCTTCGTGTAGTCGAGGCGGTCGACTCCCAGCAGCACCTTCTTCGGGTTGCCGAGGCTCTCCCGGATCTCCGCGGCGCGCGCGCGCACGGCCGGGCTGTGCGCGAGCTGGACGTAGTCGTCGACGTCGATGGAGATCGGGAACGCCTTCGCGAGCGCGAGCCGCTCTCCCCCGCCGGGCTGCGGCACCGTGATGCCGGTCGCCTTCGTGTCGTAGCGCAGCTGACGCCGCACGGACCGCGCGAAGTTGCTGGCGTCCGCGACGCGCTGGAAGCCGATGACGTCGGCCCCCAGGAGCCCCTCGAGCACCTGACGGCGCCACGGCAGCTGCGAGTACAGGCCGTAGGCCGGGAACGGGATGTGGTGGAAGTAGCCGATCACGAGGTCGGGCCGCAGCTCCCGGAGGAGCTTCGGGACCAGCTGCAGCTGGTAGTCGTGCACCCACACCGTCGCACCGTCGGCCGCGGCGGCCGCGGCGGCCTCGGCGAAGCGGCGGTTGACGCGGACGTAGGCCTGCCACCATTCGCGGCGGTAGCGGGGCGGGGAGATGACGTCGTGGTAGAGCGGCCAGATGGTGTCGTTGGAGAAGCCCTCGTAGTAGAGCTCCACGTCCTCTGCGGACAGCGTCACGGGGACCAGCTGCATCCCGTCGGTCTCGAACGGGTCGAGCTCCACACCGGCCTGTCCCGGCCATCCCACCCACGCGCCGTCGGTGCGCCGCATGAACGGGGCGAGCGCCGTCACGAGGCCGCCGGGCGAGCGACGCCACGGCTCCTCGGGGTCGTCGGTGCGGTCGACGGGGAGGCGGTTGGAGACGACGACGAAATCGGACACGGCAGCGTGGTCGGTCACGATGATCCTCTCGGCGGTGCGAACGTCCAGGCTAACAAGCCGCGCGTCCCGCGTGTCCGCCGGGTAGCGTGGAGCGCATGCGCAAGTACCTCTTCGGAACCGGGATCATCTCCGCCGTCACGAGCGGCCTCGCGCTCCTGCGCGGCATCCGCGGCAACGAGCCGTTCACGTGGCGCATCGCCCTCGCCTGGCTCAGCTGGGGGATCACCCTGGCACTGTCCGTCGGCGCCATCGTCGACACGCGTCGCGCCTCCCGCGGCAAGCTCATCGCCCAGGACTCGCCCGTCGCCGGCAAGGAGCAGAAGCTCCTGAAGCGCCGCCTGCAGCGCTAAGGCCGGCGCCGCGGTCAGCCGCGCACGGCGGTCAGCCGCGTGCGCAGGTGCAGCGCTCGGCGGGGCCGACCCCCGCGAGAGCCTGCTCGATGTGCTCGCCGCAGCCGGCCCACGTGGTCTTGCCGCAGCTGTCGCAGGAGACGGGTCGGCACATGGAGGCTCCTCGAGGATCGTCGACGCTCGCGGTGAGCGTTCACCGACTCAGGATAAGCGCTTCTCCCTGACCGCCGCCCCCGCACAGGCCCACCGCGGCCGTGCCGGTGCCGCGCCGGACGAGCTCGTGCACGGCGTGCACGACGAGCCGGCATCCGGATGCCCCGATGGGGTGCCCGATCGCGATGCCGCCGCCGTGCACGTTGACGATGTCCTCGGACAGCCCGAGCTCGGCCTGCGAGCGGGCGACGACGGCGCCGAAGGCCTCGTTGATCTCGACGAGGTCGAGGTCCGCCGCCGTGAGGCCGCCCTTGCGGAGCGCCTGCTCGATGGCGCGCGCGGGCTGCGCGTGCAGCGAGTTGTCGGGGCCGGCCACCTGGCCGGAGGCCCCGACGACGGCGAGGACCGTCCAGCCCTGCGCGTCGGCGTGGGCTCGGCTCGTCACGACGACGGCGGCCGCGCCGTCGGAGATCTGCGAGGAGTTGCCGGCCGTGATCGACCCGTCGGAGCTGAACGCGGGCCGGAGCCCGGCGAGCGTCTCCTCGGTCGTCCCCGGGCGCACGCCCTCGTCCGCCGTCACGCGGATCGGGTCGCCCTTGCGCTGCGGCACGTCGACCGGCACGATCTCCGCGTCGAACAGCCCCGCCTCCTGAGCGGCCGCGGCGCGCTGATGCGAGAGCGCCGCGACGCGGTCCTGCCCGGCGCGGGTGACCTCGTAGGAGGCGTTGAGCCGCTCGGTGGAGGCGCCCATGCTCTCCTTGTCGTAGGCGTCGGTGAGGCCGTCGAAGGCCATGTGGTCCAGCACCTCGACGGAGCCGTACGCCCAGCCGTCGCGCGACCCCATCAGCAGGTGCGGCGCGCGGGTCATCGATTCCATGCCGCCCGCGACGACGACCGTCGCGTCGCCGGTCTGGATCATGCGCTTCGCGTCGATGATGGCGGTGAGGCCGGACAGGCAGACCTTGTTGACCGAGGATGCCGGCACGTCCCACCCGATCCCGCCGGCGATGGCGGCCTGGCGGGCGGGGTTCTGGCCGGAGCCGGCCGGGAGCACCTGGCCCATGATCACGGCGTCCACGGCGTCGGCGGGGATGCCGCCCTGCGCGAGCGCCCCGGCGATGGCGAAGCCGCCGAGCTGCGGCGCCGTGAAGGAGGCGAGCTGACCTTTGAGGCGGCCCTGCGCGGTGCGCGCAGCGGCAACGATGACGACGTCGTCGGTGTTCATGCGTTCCTCCTGAGCTGGTCCGGCACCCGCAGATCGGGCTCGGTGGCCGCCACGACCTCGTCCACGGTGACCCCGGGCGCCGTCTCCACGAGCACGAGCCCATCGGGCGTGACGTCGATGACGGCGAGATCGGTGATGATGCGGTCCACGACCCCCCGGCCGGTGAGGGGCAGCGTGCATTCGTGGACGATCTTGGGCGAGCCGTCCTTCGCGGTGTGCTCCATGAGCACCACGACCTTCGCGGCCCCGTGCACGAGGTCCATGGCGCCGCCGGGACCCTTGACCATCTTCCCGGGGATCATCCAGTTCGCGAGGTCGCCCGTGGCGGAGACCTGCATGGCGCCGAGGATCGCGGCGTCGATCTTGCCGCCGCGGATCATCCCGAAGCTCGTCGCGGAGTCGAAGTACGCCGCGCCGGGGAGCACCGTGACGGTCTCCTTGCCCGCGTTGATGAGGTCGGGGTCGACGGCATCCTCGGTCGGGTAGGGACCGACGCCGAGGATCCCGTTCTCGGACTGGAGCACGACCGTGACCCCATCCGGCACGTAGTTCGGGACGAGGGTCGGCAGGCCGATGCCGAGGTTCACGTACGAGCCGTCGGCGAGCTCGGCCGCGGCGCGCGCGGCCATGTCGTTGCGGGACAGCGCCATGTCAGGCTCCTTCCGGGATGTCGCGGCCGAGCGCTTCGGCGACGGAGACGGTCCGGCGTTCGATCCGCTTCTCGATGTCGCCGCCGACCTCGACGATGCGGTGCACATAGATGCCGGGCAGGTGGATGCGGTCGGGGTCGAGCTCGCCCGGCTGGAAAAGATGCTCGACCTGCACGATGCAGGTCCGGCCGGCCATGGCCGCGAGCGGGTTGAAGTTGCGGGCCGCCTTGTTAAAGATGAGGTTCCCGTGGGTGTCGCCTGCAGCGGCGTGCACGAGCGCGAAGTCCGTGACGATCGCCTCCTCCAGCACGTAGTCGCCGGCACGGCCGTTCAGCTCGAAGCTGCGGACGTCCTTGGCGGGCGAGGCCACGGCGACGCCGCCGGTTCCGTCGTACTTGCGCGGGAGGCCTCCCTCCGCGACCTGCGTGCCGACACCGGTCTGCGTGTAGAACGCGGCGATCCCCGACCCGCCGGCGCGGAGCTTCTCGGCGAGCGTGCCCTGCGGGGTGAGCTCGAGTTCGAGCTCGCCGCTGAGGAACTGCCGCTCGAACTCCTTGTTCTCGCCCACGTAGGAGGAGGTCATCTTGCGGATGCGCTTCGCGTTCAGCAGCACCCCGAGGCCCCAGTCGTCCACGCCGCAGTTGTTCGAGACGATCGACAGATCGGTCGTCCCCTGCGCCAGGAGCGCCTCGATGAGCGCGATGGGATTGCCGGAGAGCCCGAAGCCCCCGACGGCCAGGGATGCCCCATCCGGGATGTCGGCGACGGCCTCGGCCGCCGACGCGAACGTCTTGTCGATCACACTGCACTCCCTCGTGTCGTCCCCCCAGCATCCTGCCGCGCCGAGGGTACGACAAGGCGGGGTTTGCCATGTGGGA
Organism: Microbacterium saccharophilum; assembly: GCF_007992455.1. GTDB lineage: Bacteria > Actinomycetota > Actinomycetes > Actinomycetales > Microbacteriaceae > Microbacterium > Microbacterium saccharophilum. Next base: position 137,079 of record NZ_BKAH01000001.1, read on the forward strand.
GCCGGGCCGCCTAGTGTCCATCATGTGGACACCCCGACCAGGACCGTGCCCGGCGCGCAGGCGATCGCCCGCGCCGCCGCGCTGCTGCGGCTCGTGACGGCGGGCGGCGAGCACGGACGCGGCGTGCAGGAGCTCGCCCGGGACGCCGGGCTCTCCCGGTCGACCGCGCACCGGCTGCTCACGGCCCTGCGCGCGGAGGGCCTCGTGGATCAGGACGAGCGCACGTCGCGGTGGATGCCGGGACCCGAGCTGTTCCTCATGGGCTCGGTGGCCGCGGCGCGTTATGACGTGACGCACCTCGCCGGCGACATCGTCCGCTCGCTCGCCGTCAGGACGGAGGAGAGCGCCTTCCTCTCGGTGCGGCGCGGCGATGAGACGGTGTGCCTGCTGCGCGAGGAGGGGTCGTTCCCCATCCGCTCCTTCGTGCTCAGCGAGGGCGTGCGCTTCCCGCTGGGCGTCGCCTCGGCGGGACTCGCGATCCTCGCGTTCCTCCCCGAGGCGGAGGGCGAGGCCTATTTCGCGCGTCATCCGGAGCTCGCCACGAGCTGGGGGGCGTCCCACGATGCGGACGCGCTGCGCCCGCGCCTTGCGGAGACCCGCGACCGGGGCTACGCCGTCAACCCGGGTCTCATCGTGGAGGGCAGCTGGGGAATCGGCGCGGCCGTGTTCGACCAGTCCGGCAGCCCGGCCTGGGCGCTGAGCCTCACGGGCGTCGGATTCCGGTTCGGGCCCGACCGGCTGACGCTCCTCGGTCGCACGCTGCTGGCCCACGCGCACCAGCTGACGACCCGCATCGCGTCTGCCCGGCGCGGCGTCAGCCGAGCGCGCTGAGCTCCTCCCGGATGACAGCCGCCACGCCGCGGGCGCCGGGCTCGGACATGACGACGGTGTAGTGGTTGAGGTCGTCCCAGCGCTCGTGCCGCACGGCGGGATAGGTCGCCACCAGGCGCGCCGCGTGCTCCGGCGAGTACAGCCCCGGCGCCTCGTTCTGCAGACCGCGCGGCACGGTGAGGAACCGCGTCGGGTGGCCGAGGGCCGCGAGGGCGTCGGTGACCGCCGTGCCGGTGTTGAGGTCGACGGTGTCCTCGAGGGTCGTCCGGTAGCTCGTCGCGGGACGCAGCGACCCGCCGCCGTCCGGCACAAGATCGTACGCCAGGTACTCCTCGAGCTCCGGCGTCCAGTCCGCCGCGAACGCCGGGTGCGCACGCCACAGGGCGAGGTAGGCGGCGACGTCGGGGAAGCGCATCGACAGGCGCTCGGCCGTGGGTCCGAGGATGGCGGCGACGAGCTCGTCGCCGGAGAGCCCCGGCGGGGTCGCGAGCGGGAGGCCGCCGTCGACGAGCAGCAGGCGCGCGAGCAGGCCGGGATGCCGGTGCGCGAACGCGAGCGACACGAACGCGCCCATGGAATGCCCGACCACGAGCCCGGCCGGGATGTCCAGGTGCGCGAAGACCGCCGCGAGGTCGTCGGCATGGGCGGCCATGCCGGCCGGTCCGCTGAGCTCGTTGCTGCGGCCGCGGCCGCGCAGGTCGGGGGCGACGATCCGGACGCCCGGCAGCGCCTCCGCGACGAGCTGCCAGGCGAGATGCGACGCCGTGACGCCGTGCACCGCGACGACCGTCGGGGCGCCGGGGGTGCCGTCCTCCCAGACCCCCACGCGCAGGTCGCCGCCGCGGACCGGCACGTCGAGCGTGCGATAGGTCCGCGTCATCGCGCCGTCCACCCGCCGTCCATCGTGTAGCTCGCGCCCGTGACCATGCCGGCGCGGTCCGACGCCAGCCAGCCGGCGAGGGAGGCGACCTCGTCGGCCTCGACGAGGCGCTTGATGGCGGTCTCGGTGAGCATGATCTTCTCCACGACCTCGCTCTCCGGGATGCCGTGCAGCGTCGCCTGGTCGGCGATCTGCTTCTCCACGAGCGGCGTCCGCACGTAGGCCGGGTTGATGCAGTTGCTCGTGACCCCGTGCGGCCCGCCCTCCAGCGCCGTCACCTTGGACAGCCCCTCGAGGGCGTGCTTGGCCGAGACGTACGCCGACTTGTAGGCGCTCGCTCGCAGGCCGTGGGCGCTGGAGATGTTGATGATCCGCCCCCAGGAGCGTTCGTACATCCGGGGCAGCACGGCGCGGATGAGGAGGAAGGGCGACTCGACCATGAGGCGGTGCATGAAGCGGAACCGCTCCGGGTCGAACTCGTGGATCGGGGCGACCGTCTGCACTCCGGCGTTGTTGACGAGGATGTCGACATCGAGGTCGAGCCGCTCCTGGGCCGCCGTGTCGGACAGGTCGACGACCCACGACTCCCCCGCGACGGCCGCTGCCGCGTCCGCGGCGGCCTCCGCGTTGAAGTCGGCGACGATCACGTGCGCACCGCGCGCGGCGAACTCGTGCGCGCACGCGAGGCCGATGCCGCTGCCCGCGCCCGTGATGAGGGCGCGCCGCCCCGCGAGATCCTGTTCAGTCATCCTCTGCTCCCTTGCTCGTCCGCGCCGCCAGCGCGTTCTGGATGAACCGCATCATGTGGTCGATCACCTCGGCCGGCATCGTCGCCGGGGGCTTGCCGTCGGCATCCCGCTCCCACAGCAGGAACCGCATGCCGATCAGCTCTCCCACACCCATGAGCGCCCATGCCGTCACCTCGGGGTCGAGCCGGTCGTCGACGTCGCCGTGCTGCTGCGCGGCGCGCAGGCCCGCCTCGTACCCCTCGACGATGCGCGTGTAGTGCAGGCGCAGCGTCTCCGGGGACACGAACTCGGCCTCTCGCACGATCCGGTACAGGGCCGGGTGGGCCGCGGTGAAGCGGAAGAACCCCTCGAAGCCCGCCCGCTCCGCGTCGATGCGGTTCGCGGCTCCCGCCATCGCCTCGGCCATCGAGTGGCGGACGCGCCGGTTGAGGTCGACGACGAGCTCCTCGAAGATCTGCTGCTTGCCGTCGAAGTAGAGGTAGAAGGTGCCGAGGCCGATGCCCGCGCGCTCGGTGATCTTGACGATGGAGGCCTCGTGGTAGCCGACCGCCGCGAAGACCACCTCGGCGGCCTCCAGCAGCTTCCGGCGTGTCGCCTCGCCCCGCTTGGTGAGCGGCTTGCCGGTCGTCGCCGACAGCGTGGCGGGCACCTGGCCGAGGGTCTCGACGTGGTCAGCGGCGCTCATGGGCGTCCTCCTGGATCAGGGCGATCGCGCGTTCGCGCAGCGCCGCCCGGGCGATCTTCTCGATGGTCGAGCGGGGCAGCTCGTCGAGGAAGCCGATGCGCACGGGCACTTTGAAGCCGGCGAGCTCGGCGCGCGCGTGGGCGAGCACCTCGTCCTCGCCGAGCGCGACGCCCGGGCGCCGGACCACGAACGCGACGCCGCGCTCCCCCCACACGGGATCGGGAACGCCGACCACCGCCGCATCGGCGATCCCGGGATGCAGCCGCAGGGCGCGCTCGACCTCGGCCGGCGCGACGTTCTCGCCGCCGGAGATGTAGACGTCCTTCAACCGGTCGACGATCGTGAAGACGCCGTCGGCGCCCCGGTGGACGATGTCGCCCGTGCGCAGCCATTCCCCGTGCCGGGCGCGCGCCGTCGCGTCCTCGTCGTGCAGATAGCCGGTGAAGACGCTGGGCCCCCGCACCCAGAGCTCCCCCGTCGCCGCGCCGTCCAGCGGAAGGAGGGTCGACGGGTCGACGACGCAGACGTCGACGTGCGGGTAGGGCCGGCCCACGGCGCCGGGATGACGGAGGGCCTCGGCGCCGGGGAGGAAGAGGACGTTGGGCGCCGCCTCGGTGAGCCCGTAGCCCTGGGTGAGCGGCACCCCGGCGTCGGCCCACGCCGTCGCCAGATCGAGCGGCATCGTCGCACCGCCGACGAGGGCGACGCGCAGACTCCGGAGGGCAGAGCCCCGAAAGCGCGGATCGTCCGCGAGCTGCCGGTACTGGGTGGGGACGCCCATCATGGCCGTGACCCCCCGCTCGGCGATGAGCTGCAGGACGCGGCTCGGCTGGAACGACCGTTCCAGCACGACGGTCGCCCCGACCCACCAGGCGAGGAGGGGCTGCACGTTCCAGGCGGCCACGTGGAACTGCGGGAGCATGGCGAGGACGACGTCGTCGGCGGTGAGCTGCATGGCCCCGGCGAGGGCGAGGTTGTTCCAGAAGCAGTTCGCGTGCGAGAGCACGACGCCCTTCGGCGCGGACTCGCTGCCCGAGGTGTAGATGACCAGGAGGGGGTCATCGTCGCGGACGGGCCGGAGCGGCGCCGCGGGGCCGTGCTTCGCGGGGACCGCGGCCTCGATCTCGGTCGTGCCGAGGAGGGCGACGGGCGGCCTGACCGCCAGGCGGCGGAGCGCCTCGGCGGCGACGCCGACGTACTCGTCCTCGACGAGGACGAGCGCGGGGTCGGATCGGTCCAATGCCTCGCCGAGCTCCCGCGGCGCGAGCCGCCAGGACAGCGGGACGAAGGCGACCCCGGCGCGCGCGCACGCGAAGAACACCACGACATGGTCGATGGAGTTCCCGGAGATCGTCGCGAGGCGATCGCCGGGGCCGTACCCGGCACGGCGGAGGCGCAGGGCGAGTTCGCGGGCCCGGTCATCGAGGTCGGCGTACCCGATCGTGACGCCGCGGTCGTCGATCGCCGTGCGATCCGGCGCCGCCGCCGCCCGGTCGGCGAGCCAGCGCCCCACGGTGTGCGGCCCGTCGCCGCCCTGATCCATCCCGAGGTCGGTCATGCGCGCGCTTCCACGGGGGCGTCGGCTTCCGCGGGGGCGTCGTCGAGCTGGCGCAGCTGCGTCCGCGTCCGCTCGCCCCGGCGCCGGCGGATCGCGGCGTCGACGGTGCCGGCGATGCCGCCGGGCAGGAACATCACGACGAGGATGAACAGCACGCCGAGGAGGAAGAGCGGCTCGGACAACGGGATGCGGAGGACGTCCGGCAGCGTCTCGATCCACTCCGCCCGCGCGAGCGCCGTGAGCCGCTGGTCGAGGATCGTGTAGAGCACGCCCCCCACGATCGCACCCCAGCGGAACCCGACGCCACCGAGGACCACCATGACGAGGACCGTGATGGTGAGGTCGGCGCCCACGGCGCTCGGCTGCGTGCCGGACTGCAGGAGCATGTACGCGATGCCGGCGAGGGCGGCGCACCCCGCCGCGACGACGAAGACGATGAGCTTGGCCGTGTACGGGCGCAGCCCCAGCACCTGCACCCGCAGCTCGTTCTCCCGCGTCGCCTCGGCGAGGTGGCCCAGACGTGACCGGTCCACCCACAGCACCACGAGGTAGACGATCACGAGCACGATGAGCGCGAACCAGTACAGGTTGCGCGTGTTGACGACCCCGACGAGCCACTCCGGAACCTGCGCGACAGGCAGCCGCATCCCCTCTTCGCCGCCGGTGACCTGCTGATTGCGGCGGACGAGGACCGAACCGGCCTGCGCGAAGGCGAGCGTGACCATCGCGAACGGGATGCCGGCGACGCGCATCGAGACGGCGCCGGTGACGACCGCGATGAGGAGCCCGCCGACGAGGGCGATGAGGATGCCGGGCCAGAGCGGCACCTCGAAGTACTTCAGCGCGATGCCCAGGCCGTAGGCGCCGGCGCCGAAGTAGAGGGCATGGCCGAAGGACAGCATCCCGGCCGTGCCGAGGAGCAGGTTGTAGGACAGCGCGAGGGCGGCGAACACCATGCAGAGGGACAGCAGCGCGAGGCTGCCGGGGGTGTAGGTCGGCCCCGGGAGGATCCCGGGCAGCGAGATGTCCAGGAGCGGCAGCACCGCCATGACCACGACGAGTGCCGCGCCGATGACGAACGGCAGGGCGGCGCCCTTCCGGCCGGGGATGAGCGTCGGGACGCCCGTGGTGACGGTCATGCGGTCCTCCCCATGAGTCCGCGCGGGCGGACCAGCAGCACGAGGGCCAGCAGCACGACGACGATGAAGTCGCCGGTGCCCTCCAGGTAGAAGTTCGCGAACTGCTGGAGCACGGCGACGAGCACCGACGCGATCGCGGCGCCGGTGAGGGAGCCGAGGCCGCCGATGACGGTCACGATGAACGCGAAGATGAGCAGCGTCGCCCCGAGGTGGGCCGACACGAAGGTCGAATAGTGCATCGCGAGCACGCCGCCGATGCCGGCCGCGGCGCCGCCGATCGCGAAGACGAGCGTGAAGCTCTTCCGCACGTCGATGCCGAGGGCCGTCACCATGGCGCGGTTCTCGACGCCGGCGCGGATGATCATGCCGTAGCGCGTCTTCTGCAGGAACAGCACGAGCGCGGCCAGCACGATGGCGGCGGCGATCATGAGCACCCAGTAGGTGTTCGGGATCTTCGCGCCGAGCACCTCGGTGGTGCCCTTGAGCCACGGGGGTCCCGCGATGTTGATGGCGTCCGTCCCCCAGATGCCCTCGAACAGCGCGACGGCGGCGAAGGACAGGCCCACCGTGACGAGCACCTGCTCGATGTGCCGCTCGTACAGCGGGCGGATGAGGATGAGCTCGGTCAGCGTCGCGAAGACCGCGCCGACGGCGGCGCCCACGAGGATCGAGACGAGGAACGAGCCCCAGGATGCCGTGCCGAGGGCCTGCGCGACCTGCCAGCCGATGAAGGCGCTGAGGGTCAGGAACGCGCCGTGCGCGAAGTTCAGCACGTGCATGAGTCCGTAGATGAGGCTGAGGCCCGATGCGACGAGGAAGTACAGCGCGCCGAGACCGATGCCGGTGAGGAGGATGAGGACGAGGCTGCTCACGCGTGCACCTCCGCGCTGACGCCGAGGAGGCGCATCGTGAGGGCGCGGTCGTCGAGGATCTCCCGGGCAGGCCCCGTGTGCACGACCCGGCCGCCGGCGATCACGACGGCGTCGTCGGCGAGCTGGCGGACGACGTCGAGGTTCTGCTCGACGAGCAGGATGGGGACGATCTTGGCGGCTTCCTGCAGCGCGTCGGCGACTTCGGCGACGATGCGCGGCGCGAGGCCCTTCGTGGGCTCGTCGACGAGCAGGAGGACGTTCTCGTTCAGGAGCGCCCGCGCGAGGGAGACCATCTGCTGCTGGCCGCCGGAGAGCGTCCCGGCCATCTGACCCCGACGGGCCACGAGGTCGGGGAAGAGCTCGGCGACGAACTCGCGGCGCGGGTTCTTGGTGCGCTCGGCGAGCGCGAGGTTCTCGGCCACCGTGAGCTTGGCGAAGACCTCGCGGTCCTCCGGGACGTACCCCACTCCGCGCTGCACGATCCGGTGGGTGGGAAGAGAGTCGATGCGCTCCCCCGCGAGCGTCACCGCGCCACGGCGGCTGATGAGGCCCAGGATGCCGCGGAGCGTCGAGGTCTTCCCGACGCCGTTGCGTCCGAGGACCGCCGTGATGCCCGTGGCCGGGACGGCGAAGGTGACGTCCTCCACGACCTGCTGGCCCGCGATGGAGGCCGACAGATGCTCGACGGTGAGGATCGGCGCCGTCATGCCGCGGTCCCGAGGTAGGCGCTCTGCACGGTGGGGTTCTCCATGATCTTCTGGGGCGTGTCGAACGCGATGATCGAGCCGGCGTACATGACGGCGACCTTCTCGACGAGCCCCATGAGGACGTCGATGTGGTGCTCCACCATGAGCACGGTGCACTGCTTGTCGCGCTGCATGTCGCGGATGTTCTCCACGAGTCCCGCGACGTCCCCCGACGCGACGCCCGCCATCGGCTCGTCCAGCAGCACGATGGCGGCGTCGGTCGCGAGGATCACCGCGATCTCGAGCTTTCGCTTGTCGCCGTGCGACAGGTCGCCGGCCGGGGTGTCGAGCTTGTGGGTGAGGCCCACCAGGGTCAGCTTCTCCAGCGCGAGGGCCGTCGCGGCGTCCGTCCGCCGCGGGAAGCGCAGGAGGGAGTAGTTGCCGCCGAGGGAGACCTGGGCCGCGAGCCGCACGTTCTCCAGGACGCTCAGCCGCGGGAACAGACTCGAGGTCTGGAAGGTGCGCCCCAGTCCCGCCCGCGCCCGCTGGGGCACGGACGAGCGGGTGACGTCGTCGCCGTTCATCAGGATGCGGCCTGCCGTCGGCCGTGCGACGCCGGAGATCACGTTGAAGAGCGTGGTCTTGCCGGCGCCGTTCGGGCCGATCACGCCGACCAGGGAGCCGGGCGCGACGTCGAGGTCGACATCCTTCAGAATGGTGGCTCCGCCGATCTGCAGGCCGAGGCCCTCGATGCGGAGCGCGGACGGGACGGGACTCACGGTGCCTCGGCCGGTGCGACCTCGTCGGCGGCGACGGTGTCCACGAGTTCCGGGACGAAGCCGGACCCGTCGGCGACGAGCTTGACCTGGTACATCTCCTGCAGCAGGGCGTGGTCGCTCGCGCGCACCGTCATGGCGCCCTTGGGGCCGTCGAACTCGAAGCCCTCCAGCGCCGAGATCATGGCATCCACGTCACCCTTGCCCTCTTCGATGGCGTGCACCAGCATGAGTGCCGCGTTGAACCCGTCCGGCGTGAACAGGTCCGGCGTGCCGCCGGCTGCCTCCACGGCCTCGACCATCGCGGCGTTCACGTCGTTGTCGGGGGCGCCGGCGAAGTAGTGGTTCAGGAAGCTGATCTTCTCGGACGCCTCGCCGTACGCGCCGAACGTGGCGGTGTCGCCGAGCCCGGTGACGACCGGGATGTCGTCGAGGACGCCCTGCTGGCTCATCGCCTGCCACATCGCGCCGGAGGTGGCGCCGGCCCATGCGACGAAGACGAGGTCGGGCTGGGCGGTCAGCACCTGCTGCGCGAACGGGGTGAACTCGGTCACGTCCTCCGCGACGAGGACGCTGTTCACGGTCGCGCCCTTGCCGCCGAGGATCGCCTTGACGGCGGCCTCGTTGCCCTGCCCGAACGCGTTGTTCTGCGCGAAGACCGTGACGGTCTTGCCGGAGATGTCGTCGAGGAAGGTGCCGGCAGTCGCGACGTCCTGCGCGGACTGGCGGCCGGTGCGGAACGTGTAGTCGTTGATGCCGGTGACGGCGTCGGCGGCGGCGGGGCCGGAGAGGAAGAGGACCTGGTTCTGCGCGGCCTGCTCGGCCACGGCCAGCGCGACGCCGGAGGAGGCGCTGCCGGCGAGGATGTTCACGCCCTCGCCGATGAGCTCCTTCGCGAGGTTGACGGCGGTGTCGGGGTCCCCCGCGTCGTCGCGGTAGTCGACCGTGATGGTCGTGCCGCCGACCTCGTTGGTGCCGTCGGTGGCGTAGTCGAGCCCGGCCTTGAAGCCGTCGAGATACTGCTTGCCGTATCCGGCCAGCGGGCCGGTCTCGCTCGTGATGACGCCGACCGTGATCTCCTCCGGTCCGGCATCCGCCGTGCCCGATGCGCTCGGGGCGGCGGTCGACGGCGCACAGGCCGCCAGAGCGAGGGCGGCCGTGGCGACCATGGACCCCAGGAGCAACTTCTTCGTAACCCGCATGTGCGTGCCTTTCACCATTGGAAGGGAGTCAGACCTGAGATGTGATTCAGGTATTGCCATCTTGGGCGTGCCGCGCGGAGATGTCAACAACACATGCATGAGGTATATATCTTGGATATGCTTTTCGGGTGACCCGATCCGAGGACGTCCTCCATCTCATGCTCGGTGCGCACGCCCTGACCCGGATGGCGGCGCTGGACACCCGGTCCGAGACCCCCGCGGCACAGTGGCGCACGCTCAGCCTCCTGCGCGACCACGGCCCGCAGCGTCTCGGCGATCTCGCGCGCCGGAGCCGCATCAGCCAGCCCGGCATGACGCGCCTCGCCGGTCAGCTGGCGGAGGCCGGTCTGCTCGAGCGCAGCGCCGATCCCGCGGACTCGCGGGCCACCGTGCTGTCCGCGACCCCCGCCGGACTCGCGGCCCTCGAGGCATGGCTCGAGGAGCTCGGGGCCGCGCTGACGCCGCGATTCGGCGACCTGAGCGACGAGGACTGGGAGATCCTGCGCCGCGCTGCCGCCATCCTCGCCCGCAAGACCGCAACCCCGGAAGAGAGCCGATGACCACCACCCCGACACCGCCCACCGCGCCCGGCATCTGGCGGCAGCCCGCACAGGTCTGGGCGGTCGCCTTCGCGTGCGTCGTCGCCTTCATGGGCATCGGGCTGGTCGACCCGATCCTCCCCGCGATCGCCGAATCGCTGGAGGCCTCGCCCGTCGAGACGGAGCTGCTCTTCACGAGCTACCTGGTCGTCACGGGGCTCGCGATGCTCGTCACGAGCTGGCTGTCCAGCCGCATCGGCGCGAAGGCCACACTGCTCATCGGCCTCGCCCTCGTGATCGTCTTCGCGCTGCTGTGCGCCCTCTCCGGCAGCGTCGACGCCGTCATCGGCTTCCGCGCCGGCTGGGGTCTCGGCAACGCGCTGTTCATCTCGACGGCGCTCGCGACGATCGTGGGGGCCGCCTCCGGCGGCAGCGCCGCCGCGATCGTGCTTTACGAGGCCGCCCTCGGCCTCGGGATCGCGATCGGCCCGCTCGTCGGCGGCATCCTCGGCGAAGTGAGCTGGCGCGGCCCGTTCTTCGGCGTGGTCGCGCTGATGGCGATCGCCTTCGTCGCGATCGTCGTGCTGCTGCGCACGCCGAACGAGACGCGCACCCCCACGGCGCTGTCGGCGCCGTTCCAGGCGCTCCGCCAGCCCGCGCTCGCGGTCCTCGCCGTGACGGCCCTGTTCTACAACATCGGGTTCTTCGTCCTCCTGGCCTTCTCGCCGTTCCCGCTGGGGTTCGGCGCCATGGGCATCGGACTCACGTTCTTCGGGTGGGGCGTCGCCCTCGCCATCACGAGCGTCTGGGTCGCTCCCCTGCTGCTGCGCGGCATGCGCCGGACGACCGCCATGATGACCGTCCTGCCCCTCCTCGCGATCGACCTCGTGCTCGCCGGCCTCTTCGCCGCGAACCCGGGAGCCCTCGTCGTGTGCATCATCGTGGGCGGGCTGCTCCTCGGCGTCATGAACACGATCCTCACCGAGTCGGTGATGGAGGCCACCGACCAGCCACGCTCGGTCGCCAGCGCCGCGTACTCCGCCGTGCGGTTCCTCGGCGGCGCCGCGGCCCTGACGATCCTCCTCGGCCGGAAGGCGCTCGCACGGGTCGACGCGCACCGGGCGGACGCGGCGGAAGAGGCGGCCGCGGTGCTGGTGGGCGACGCCGCCTGAGAGGCCCGGCGCCGCATTCCGCGGCGGAAAAGGGACAGCCCCGGTGACTGGCGAGAGTCTCCGGGGCTGTTCCGTGCACCCCCAGGGACTTGAACCCTGAACCCACTGATTAAGAGTCAGTTGCTCTGCCGATTGAGCTAGAGGTGCGTGCCGTTCACACGAGGCGAACGAGGATCAACGTTATCATCCCGATGCGGTCGATCGCCAATCGAGGCCACCCCGGCCGTCTATCCTGGGAGACGTGACCTCCCCCTCCCCCTCGCCGTCCTGGAGCGCGCCCATAGACGGTGACCTGGCGGAGGATCTGGCCCTGGCACTGCGGATCGCGGATGCCGCCGACGCCGTCACGATGAGCCGCTTCGACGCCGCGGACCTCGACATCCGCACGAAGGCGGACGCGACCCACGTCACGGAAGCCGACCTCGCCGCCGAGCGCGCGATCCGCGAGGTCCTCGCGGAGGAGCGGCCCGGCGACGGCGTCTTCGGCGAGGAGTACGGCGTCACGGGCGACACCGCCCGCCAGTGGATCATCGACCCGATCGACGGCACCGCGAACTACCTCAAGGGCATCCCGATGTGGACGACCCTCATCGCGCTCGCGATCGACGGCGTGCCCCGCGTCGGCGTCGCCAGTCAGCCGGCGCTCGGGCGACGCTGGTGGGCGGCCACCGGCCTCGGCGCCTGGACGAACACGCCGGAGGGGACCCCGCGCCGGCTCGGCGTCTCGACCGTGTCGGACGTCGCCGACGCGAGCGTCAGCTTCCAGAGCATCGCGCAGTGGGACGAGGTCGGACGCAGCGACGACCTCCTCCGCCTCAGCCGGGCCGTCTGGCGCGACCGCGGCTACGGCGACACGTGGCCGTACATGCTGCTCGCCGAAGGCCGGCTCGAGTTCGTCGCGGAGTTCGGCGTGCAGGAGTACGACATCGCCGCCCTCGTGCCCATCGTGACCGAGGCCGGCGGACGGTTCACCGACATCGACGGGCGGGATTCCCTCGCGTCCCGCTCGTCCCTCGCGACCAACGGCATCCTGCACGACGCGTTCCTCTCCCTCATCCGCACCCCGTGAATCGAGAGCCCGCACGCATGCCTCTCCCCCGCCTCTCCCGCGCCGCGCTCCCGCTCGCCCTCGGCGCGCTCCTGTTCACCGCGTGCACGGGGACGCCGGGCGCGCAGCCGACCGAGGTCCCCACCGCACCGGCGCCGGGGGCCGATCCCAGCCCTTCGGCGGTGCCGACGACAGCGCCCGTGGACCCGGCCGACCTGACCTGCGAGAACCTCATCGCCCCGGACGCCGTGGCCGGACTGGAGGCGGAGGGCTGGACCTCGGAGGAGGGCGAGTTCGCCATCAACGACCTCGTGCTCGACGGCATCTCCTGCACATGGGCCCGGCCCGGCGACACGTTCGACGATCTCGTCGTCTTCGGCTGGGCGCCGATCACCGCCGACGAGGCCCAGGAGGCGCAGGAGCAGCTCGAATCGGTGGGGTGGACCGCGCAGGAGAGCGCCGAGGGGCTCTACCTCAGCGAGGCGGACGCGCAGAATCCGGATGCCGTCGGGACGACCTACCTCTTCGGGGACGGCTGGGTGACGATGTCCGACACGCAGCAGGGCCTGCTGCTGATCGAGCAGCCCGCCCGGTAGCCGCCCGGCGCCGACGGCGCCGCGGCGGCGCTAGCGGCCGTCCGCGAGTCCGTGCGCGACGATGTGACGGATGCTCTCCCGCGTCGCCCAGACGAATCCCTCGTGCGACCGCGCCGAACTGGCCCGCCCGGCGGGCGCGTCCGCCGGCGTCGGGGTGAGGACGAGGCGATCCGGGTCCGCCGCGAGGTACCGCTCGATCGTGCGGATGGCGGCGTGCTCGGCGGCCGTCACGAGCGGGGTCTGGTCCGCCCATCCCGACCGGCGCCGGGAGGACGGTGTCAGCTTTTCCGCATCGGCGAACCGCCGCATACCGGAGAGCGGGCGGTCGGCCCGGGACTCGCAGGCGCCGCTGACGAAGTAGAGGAGGCTGTGCTCGTAGACCCGCTGCGTCATCCGCGGCAGCGCGTCGGCCCGCTCGGCGGCATCGGTCATCGTGAAGATGCGCAGCCCGGCGAGCACCGGCGCCACGGCATCCGCTCGCAGGGTCAGCGCGAACCGCTCCGCGCTCGCGGAGGGGGCGAGGAGCACGACGTCGAGCCGGCCGGCGCCGGGCACCGCCCGCCACCGGTCGATGAGGTCGCAGGCGATCATGCTCCCGGCGCTGTGGGCGATCACTGTGACCGGGAGGGGCGGCGCGCCGGCCGCCTCGCGGTCCCGGATCGCCTCGAGCAGCACCGTCACCGCGCCCGTCGGCCCGAGATTGCGGCCGGCGTCCGCCGTCATCTCGTCCCACGCCGCGGCACCCACGCCGACGGCGCGCACGCACTCCTCGAGTACGCTCTGCCGTGGCCCGTGGAGCCAGCCGTACGGCTCGCGCGCCGGGAGCTCGTCGAGGACACCGAACGCGAAGGCCAGGAAGCTGTCGAAGGGCTCGAGCGGCAGCGCGCCGCGACGATCGCCTGCGATCCCGAAGACGGCCCGGTAGGTCTCCGGCGTGAGCGCGGCGCGGAGCAGGTCCCCGTTCAGTGCGTCCACTCCGCCCGCCCGGCGCCGCGGGGGCGTGCGCGCGGCGCGTTCGACCTCGGCCACGAGCAGCGGATCGCTCCGCAGCCGGCGCTCCAGCACCGGCCGCGGCTCGCCCTCCTCGGGCATCTCGGCCACGGCGTCCGCGAGAGCGCCGAAGATCACCCGCGCGGGACCCGCGAACGCATCGAGCAGGCTGTCGAGCAGTCCCGTCTCCCAGACGAGGAAGACCGGGTAGCCGCCGGAGCCCGCGATCTCCGGGGCCAGGCACTCCGCGGTCGTGAGAGCGGCCGAGGTGGTGACGAGCCCGCCGTGGATGTAGAGAACGAGCCCGCGCGGCGAGTCCCCGGCACGGCGGACCATCTCACGCACCTGCGCGCGCGTCGTGGGCGGGCCGGACTCGGCCAGCCTGCCGTCCCGAGAATGCAGGATGTGACGCTCCGCGAACATGTCGTGCTGCGTCATGCCGCCTCCTCGTCACGTCCCGACAGCGTCCCGTGCTGCGCCGACATCGGCAACCCATGTAAAGAATCCTTGACATCCACCCGGGACTGCCGCACACTTCGAATGTCAAGTTTTCTTTACACAGGATGCGACATCGGAGGGTGACATGGTCTACCAGGAGCGCAACACGTGGGCGGGGCTCATCGTGACGCTGATCGCCATGACGGCGTATGTCATCGCGCTCCTGCGCGCACTGGGCGAGCAGCCGGCATCCGAGATCGAGTGGTGGCCGATGATGGCGTGGACGATCGGCATCAGCATCGTCGCCGCCATCGCAGTGAGCATCGTCTGGGGAATCCTCGCCGGGATGCGCGACCCCGACGGCGCCGGACGCTCCGACGACCGCGATCGCGACATCGCGCGCATGGGCGACCGCGTCGGGCAGGCGTTCCTCGTGATCGCGGGGCTCGGCGTCATCGTGCTCTGCGCCGTGCGGGCGGAGCCGTTCTGGGTCGCGCACACGATGTTCTTCGGGTTCGCGGTCTCCGCCCTCGTCGGCGGGGTCGCACAGGTCGTCGCCTATCGCCGGGGACTCGTCTGATGGTCAAGCCGACCCGGGTGACGAACGACATCCGTGCGCACCGCGAGGCCGCCGGGATGACGCAGGCCGAGCTCGCGCGGCGACTCGGCGTCACCCGGCAGACCCTCATCGCCATCGAGCAGGGCAGGTACTCCCCCAGCCTCGAGCTGGCATTCCAGATCGCGCGCGAGTTCGCGCGCGGACTCGACGACGTCTTCCACTACCCGCAGGAGAGCTCCTCATGACCCCGCCGACCGCCACCATGACCGCCTGGACCCAGCACCGCTACGGCGGACCCGATGCCGTGCGCCCCGAGACCGCGCCCGTGCCGGTCCCCGCACCCGCCGAGGTCCTCCTCCGGGTTCAGGCGACGGGCCTCAACTCCGCGGACGTGCGCGTCATGCGCGGTGACCCCCTGCTGCTGCGCCTCGCCTTCGGGCTCCGCCGACCCCGCACCGCGGTGCAGGGACGCGACGTCGCCGGCACCGTCGTCGCGGTCGGCGCCGACGTCGCCGCCGATCCCGCCGGCCTCCGCATCGGCGATGACGTCGTCGGCGAGATCACCGGCGGCGGACTGGCGCCCTACGCCGCGGCGCGCGCGGACCGGCTCGTCCGTCGTCCGGCGGGCGTGGATGCCGTGACGGCGGCGGCCCTGCCGATGGCCGGCGGCACGGCGTGGCAGGCGCTCGCGCTCGCCGGAGTCGGCGCCGACGACGACGCGGCGGGGAAGCGGATCCTCATCCTCGGCGCCGGCGGCGGCGTGGGCACGTTCGCCGTCCGGCTCGCGGCGCTCCGCGGGGCCACGGTCACTGCCGTCGCCGGGGACCGATCCGCCGACGTCGTCGCGAACCTCGGTGCCGGCACGGTGCTCCGGCACCGCGCCGCCGACATCGGGGCACTGCCCGCGGCATCCTTCGACGTCGTCGTGCTCATCGCCGGCGAGGACCGCCTGCGACCGCTGCGGCGCCTCCTCGCGCCGGGCGGGATCCTCGTGCTCGTCAGCGGCGGCGCGCATCGGGTGTGGGGGCCGATCGGGACGATCGTCCGCGGGATGCTCCTCTCCCGCCCGGCAGCCCGCATCCGCCCGCTCGCCGCCACCGCCCACCCGGAGATCACGGCGGACCTCGCCCGGCTCGCCGCCGCGGGAGACCTGGCACCTCACATCGAGCGCACGTGGCCCCTCGATGACGCCGGAGCGGCCCTCGCGCACGTCGACGCCGGGCACACCGTCGGCAAGGTCGTCGTGATCGCCTAGCGGCCTCACCACACGGGCACCGGGATGCGGCCGAGCCGCATGAGGATCGCGAAGCGATCGGGCACGCCCCAGTGCTCGACGATGCGCCCGTCGTGGATCCGTGCGATGTCGATGACCGTGAAGCGCACCGGCCTGCCCGTCGGCGGCCCGAGGAACGGGCCGGTGTTGGTCGCCATGCCCTCCGCGCGGACCCACGCGGTGTCGCCGCTCTCCACGGCATCCTCGATCGTGAACCTCAGATCGGGCATGCCGCGGTGCACCTCGGCGATGGCGCGCTTGATCTTGCCGATCGCCTCGGCTCCGACACCGGCGAGCCCGAACTGGTGCTCGACGATGCCGGGATCGCAGAGCTCGTCGACGATGTCGGTGTTCCCTGTGGCGAACCCCTCCTGCAGCATCCGCTCCAGCACGTTCGTCCGCTCATTCATGTCGTCCCCCTTGTCGTGCACCATCCCCGCAGTGACTGCAGTGGCACTGCATCGAGTGCGATAGCTACTGTGGACCTCGTGACCTCCGACGTCAAGCCCCCGGCTTCTGCGTACCGCCGCGAACAGGCGGAGGCGACGCGTGTCCGCATCGCCGAGGCGGCGCGGCGCCTGTTCGCGCGGGACGGCTACGGCTCGACGAGCATGGATGCCATCGCGAAGGCGGCGGGCGTCGCGGACCGCACGGTGTACACGGCGTTCGGCGCGAAGCGGGAGATCCTCAACCTGATCTGCGAGCTCTGGCTCGCACGGGCGGGGGCGCGCGAGCTCGCCGAGACGATCCTCGCCGAGCCGGACGCGCGTGCGCGGCTCCGGGGCGCCGCGCACTGGCTGACGACGCTGTACTCGACCGATTTCGACGTCGTGCGCATCCTCGACGCGGCGATCGACGAGGACGCCGAGACCCAGACCCTCCTGCGCGGCAAGCTCCGCGGCCGGAACCGCGTCATGGACGCCCTCATCGCCTCGCTCGGCGACGACCTGGCGATCCCCCGGGCCGATGCGCAGGCGGTCTTCCGCGCGTATGCGGCCGCCGGGGTGTACGGCGAGCTCGTCACCGCGTCGGGCTGGTCTCCCGAGCGGTTCGAGAGCTGGCTCGCCGCCACTCTGGAGGCGCAGCTGCTCGGAGGCTGACCGCGCGCCGCCGGCTCAGTCCCGCAGCCATGGCGGCTGGTCGGCGGTCCTCCGCCGGGGGACGTACCGCTGCCAGGTGTGCCGGAAGGTCCATCCGCCGTAGGCGAAGAACGCGATCGCGGCGAGCAGGCCGATCGCCGTGCCGACCCCGACGGCCCACCCCCACGAGCCGCCGGCCGTGCCGATGACCGCCCCCGCGACGAGACCGAGGACGCAGGCGTTCACGACGATGATGAGCATCATGGAACTGCCGAGCAGCACGCTGGCGCTGCGCCGGCGGAGGAACGAATAGGTCCGCTCCATCCCCGGCCGGTCATCGGCGACGGCGGCGAGGAAGATGTCCGCGACGGTCGGGTCGAGGTCGACGTAGGCGCTGCGCAGCCGGTTCATCGCGACGACATACATCATGTCCTCCTCCGACACGTTCATCACCCGCGTCTGCGTCATGAGGCCCACGAGCGCGAGGAACGCGAGGATCGCGATGGCGGCGCCGCCGAACCAGCCCTCGAATGCGGTCGCCTGGCCCAGGAGCCCGATCGTGACGAGACCCGCGGAGACGAGCGTCAGGAAGATCGTGATGCGCGTGAGTACCTCACTCTGCGCCGTGCCACGGGCCGCGAGGAGACCCCAGTGCTCGGTGGCGAGGATCTGCGCGCGCCGCGCCAGGGCGGCGTCGGACTCCGGGATCGGCGGCACCGCCTCGCTGAGGAAGGAGCCCACGCGCAGCAGGTTCCCGCTGCGATCGACGACCGCGAACTCCCGCAATCCGAAGTCCGTGTCGACGGGGGGTGTGATCCGGCTTCCCGTGGTCGGGTCGGGCACGACGATGCGCGCCCATTCGTCGTGCAGCGCCCGCGCGTCGTCGACGTAGAGATAGCACATCGAGGCCGAGCGGAGCGGGTCGACCGTGGGATCGCCGGAGAAGTGCAGCTCGATGTCACCACGGCCCAGGATGAGGTACTCCCAGCTCGGCAGCGGTGCACCGCGGTTCTCGAAGCCGAGCGCGGTATAGAACCCGAGGGTCTCGGGGAGATCGCG
Organism: Microbacterium saccharophilum; assembly: GCF_007992455.1. GTDB lineage: Bacteria > Actinomycetota > Actinomycetes > Actinomycetales > Microbacteriaceae > Microbacterium > Microbacterium saccharophilum. The sequence goes on from NZ_BKAH01000001.1 coordinate 155,210, forward strand.
GCTGAGGAGGATCGGCACGGCGCGGTTCATGAGTGCAGGCTACGCAACCTCGTCCTGCCTTCACACCGTCGGACGTGGCCGCTAGGGTCGCCGGCATGGACGACGAAGAGGGCCGGCTGCACCCCCGGGATTTCCACGCGACCCCCGGCGTGGGCGACTGGCGCGTCCTGTTCTGGGGTGCTCATGCGTTTTACCGCACGGACTCGTTCGCGCACGCAGCGGAATTCGTCGCCGCGATCGCCGCCGCATCCGCTGCGGTGGGCCACGAGCCGGACGTCGATGTCCGCCCGCAGGGCGTGACCGTCCGCACCTTCACGCACGAGGATGGTGCGCTGAGCCGGAAGGACGCCGAACTCGCCGCGGCGGTCAGCGCCGCGGCGCACCGGCTCGGACTCGAGCCCGATCCCTCGATGCTGCAGGTCGTCGGGATCGCGGTCGCGCAGGATGCCGGCACCGACACACGCCCCTTCTGGGAGGCGGCGTTCGGGTATACGCGCGTCGGCGACGAGGATCTCGTGGACCCGGTGCGCCGCGGCCCGCACCTGTGGTTCCACGAGCTCACGCCACCCCGCCCGGGCCGAGGACGCACCCACATCGACGTCTCGGTGCCGGCCGATCAGGCCGAGAAGCGAGTGCGCGCCGCCGTGCGCGCCGGAGGCCGCATCGTCGACGACAACGTGTCGATGAACTCCTGGACGATCGCATCCCCGGAGAACCACAAGGTCGACATCGCCGGCTGGGCCGACCTGGAGGCCTGACGTCGGCGTGGTGACCAGCATGCGCGCGCGCTTCCTCGGCCGCTGGATCCTCCTCGTGTCGATCGGCGAGGCGACGGGGTTCGCCGTCGCGGCGGCCGTCGCCGTCCTCACGATCGTCTGGGGCACGCCGGAACCGTGGCGGCTCCTCCTGATCGTCGTCGCCGGCGCCGTGGAGGGAGCGGCCCTCGCGACCGGCCAGTACGCCGCGATGGCCGCCCGCCGCCCGCGGCGGGCGCTGTGGATCGGCGCCACGGCCGGCGCGGCAGCCCTCGCGTGGCTCATCGGGATGCTGCCGAGCACGCTCGGACTGGACCTCGACCCCGCCGCGGCGATCCCCCTGCTCGTCGTCGGCGGGCTCGTCCTCCTGGCCACGATCCCGGTCGCGCAGTGGCTGGCGCTCCGCCGGGAGGGCGCGCGGCGATGGGTCCCGGTCACGATGGGTGCCTGGTCGGTCGCCGTCCTGTGGACCGCCGCGCCCTCACCGCTCGTCGACGAGGCCAGCCCGGTCTGGCTCATCGCCACCCTGTACGTCATCGCGGGGATGCTCATGGCCGTGACGGTCGCGAGCCTGACGGCGACCACCGCATGGTCGCTCTTCGGCGCGCCTGCCGTCGCACGGCATCGCCCCTGACCGGCCGGAACACGATCCGTTCGCCCGGGAAGAGGCCGCGCAGGTGATTCGTCAGTGCCGGAACGAGGCCTTCTTGTGCCACTTCCCGTTCACGATCTCCACGATCGTGCCGGGCACCTGGGGCCCAGCCGGGTCGAGCGAGATCGTCGTCCCCGCCCAGAGCGATCCGCCGCGGCCCGCTTCGATCGCGACGACGTTGGTCAGGTCGAGGAAGTGCGACTTCGTGCCGTTCCGGACGACGGAGATGGCGCTCGCGAAGTACTCCGCGACATAGATCTCGCCGCGCTGACCGATCGCGAGGTTGGTCGCACCGAGGAAGCCGGTCGCGATCTGCGTGGCGCTGCCGTTCCACGGATTGACCCGCCAGAGCGCCCCGCGCGCTCCCAGCACGGGCGACTCCGGACCGCCCGGCAGCGTCGTGACGTACAGCATCCCGTCACGCCCGACCTCGACGTCGGTCGGGACCGCCTCGAACCGGTACGGGATGCCCACGACGCAGTCCGGGAGGCTGAGCGCCGCGGCCATCTCGGACGTGATGGTCGTCGGCTGCGCGGGGAACACCGCCAGCGTGCTCACCCGGCCGGCGCTGTCCGCCGCGAGCAGCGCGTTGGCTCCGGCATCCGCGATCACCCACTGCCTGCCCCACTGCGTCACCGAGTACGCGTGCGAGTCGACGAGCCCGGTATAGCTCACCGGGAAACCGGCGGCCGTGAGCGCGTCGCTGACGCACTGACTCGGGTTCTCGACGCCGTAGGCGACGTCCTGGTCGGGGTTGTTCGCCTGCTCGTACGCGAGCGTGTCGGCGTAGACCTTCGAACCGCGCGGGCCCCACAGGTTCAAGCCGCTGGCGGTGATCTCCATCTCACCCTCGGTCGTCGTGAACGCGAGGGTCCTGCCGTTCTGAGACACCTCCACGCCCGATGCGCCCGGAGCCGGGTTCACGGTCGGCGTGATCGAGCCGTCCGCGGCGAGGGTGCCGACGATGCCCGCGAACCCGTCCGCGACGTGGACGTCCCTCCCGTCGATGTCGAGGTTGAACGGCGCGACGACCTGCGAGGACTTCACGACCGGGCCGGGCGCCGGCTTCGGCTTCTGACCGGCCGACGCCATGGTCGGCGTGGCGAGGATGAGCGCGAGAGCGGCGATACCGGCCCCGAGCGCGCGGAACTGCTTCATGACACCTCCGAATCCGGCCCGGCGGTGCGGCCGAGCAGCGGGAATCCGGGCGGAAGCCGGTTGCCCCCCGTACCGCCGTCCGGTGATGAAGATCGTCGCCGATGACGACCCGGCGCTCATTCTGGCCCTGTCGCGCCGCATCGTCAATGGCGCGAGCCGGCAACGAAAAAGGCCCGGACCCCGCGCACATGGCGCGAGGGCCGGGCCTCCTCTGTGACAACGGCTTCGTGGAGATGGGGGGAATCGAACCCCCGTCCATCGCTGAGATACTGCGTCTTCTCCGGGCGCAGTCTGTGCAGACGTTCTGCTCGGCTCCGACCTTTGTCACAGACACCTAAGTCGACGAGCCCAGCCTGGGAAGAGTCCCGCGTGACGTCCAGACGCCGTCACGCAGCAAGATCCCTAGATGACGCCAGGGTCCGTAGCGGGATCGCCTACGGTCTGACGGAGTTCAGGCTCGCTTAGGCAGCGAGGGCGAACTCAGTGCGCTTGGATTCGGCACTTATAGTTTTGCAGAGATCGTTTACGAGATAACCCTGCATCCTCGGCCCGCTTCCCGCAGATTCACAGGCGATGTCGAAACCGATCATCCCCGTGGACCTTCGTGTGAAGGCGGCCGTTGTCACGCTGTGGAGTTGTGCTGCCGGGAGCCGAGGCGCCCGAACATTACAGCTTACCACGATCGACGCTCGCTCGGGCCACCCCCGCACCGCCCGGATACACTCACGGCATGAGCGAGGTCACGATCACGGTCCGCGGCGAACACGAAGCGCGCATCGCGCCCGAGCACGCCATCGCCCATGTCTCGGCGTCCGTCGACGGAGCCGAGCGCGGGGCCGTCGTGGAGAGGATCGCGGCGCTCGTCGCCCCCGTCCGCGACGACCTGACGGCCCGGAAGGCGTCCGGTGGGATCGCGGACTGGACGAGCCAGCGTGTCTCGGTGTGGGCGGACCGCCCGTGGAACAGCGAGGGTCGTCAACTCGATCTCGTGCACCACGCATCGGTCGAGCTCCGGGCGACGTTCACCGATTTCATGCTCCTCTCCGATTGGCTGAGCGACATCGCCTCACGGGAGGGGATGCAGGTGGGGTCGGTGTCGTGGGAACTCGCGCCCGAGACCCGTGCGCGCGTCGAGCGCGAGGTCGCGACGCAGGCCGTGTCGGTCGCCGTCGAGCGGGCCACGGCGTATGCCGAGGCGATCGGACGCGCGACCCTCACCCCCGTCGAGATCGCCGATCTGGGCCTCCTCACCGACGGCGTCGCCCCCGCGGGCGGGGCGATGCAGATGATGAAGGCGTCGATGGGGCGGGATGCCGTCGGCTCCGCGATGGCGGAGTTCCATCCGGAGGACATCGTGATCTCCGCCGGCGTGGAAGCGCGGTTCCGCGCGAGCTGACCAGGCCCGCCGGACTCAGTCGCCGGACTCAGTCGCCGAGGCGGTTCTTGGAGCGCATGGCGCGCTCTGCTTCACGCTTGTCCTCGCGTTCGCGAATCGTCTGTCGCTTCTCGAACTCGCGCTTGCCCTTCGCGATGGCGATCTCGACCTTGGCCCGGCCGTCGGAGAAGTAGAGCTTCAGCGGGATGATCGTGTAGCCGCCGGCGCTGACGGCGTGCGAGATCTTCACGATCTCGTCCTTGTGGAGGAGGAGCTTGCGGGTGCGCTTCGTGGCGTGGTTGGTCCAGTGCCCCTGCGAGTACTCCGGAATGTGCACGGCGTCGAGGTACGCCTCGCCGCCGTCGATGTACGCGTACCCGTCGCTGAGGTTCGCACGGCCCTGGCGCAGCGACTTCACCTCGGTTCCGGTGAGCACGAGGCCCGCCTCGTACGTCTTCTCGATGGCGTACTCGTGGCGCGCGCGACGATTGGTCGCAACGACCTTCTCGCCGCGCTCCTTGACCATTTCTTCTCCTCGGATAGCCGCACTGCGCCCGGGCGGCGCGCGACAGCCTGTCAGTCTATCCCGACCGGGCGCTCAGGCGCGCAGCCAGCGCCGGATCGCGAACCCGGCCGACACGGCCGCGAGCACGAGCCCGATCACGATGACGAGGGGGATGACGACCGCGGCGTCGCGCATGTTCACCCAGTCCGTGACGAAGTCCACCCGGCCGCGCAGGTACTGCTGCACGCCGAACTCCACCCCCGCGAGGATCGCGGCGCTCGCGAGCACCGAGCCGATGAAGGCCGCGAAGACGCCTTCCAGGATGAACGGTGTCTGGATGAACCTGTTCGACGCGCCCACGAGCCGCATGATGCCGAGCTCTTTCCGCCTGGCGTAGGCCGACAGGCGGATCGTCGTGGCGATGAGCAGGACGGCAGCGATCAGCATGAGCCCCGCGATCCCCACGGCGATGTACGTCGCGATCGTCAGGGCCGAGAAGAGCGGATCCAGGTACTGCATCTGGTCCTTCACCTCCTCGACGCCGTCCATGCCGCCGAACGCCTCCGCGATGACGTCGGTCTGGCCGGGGTCGACGAGGTTGACCCAGAACGTCTCGTTGAGCTGCTCGGGGGTGATGAAGTCGGCGTAGTCCTCCCCCATGAGGGCCAGCACGTTCGCGTACGCCTCGTCGCGGGTCTCGAAACGGATGTCGCGGACGACACCCGCCAGCGCGGGGCTCTCCAGCTTCTCGCGCACCTGGGCGACCTGATCCTCCGACGCGACGCCGTTGACGCACGTCGTGGTGGCGGCGTCCGCGCGGCACATGAAGACGGCGACCTGCGCGCGATCGACCCAGTAGTCGCGCATCTTGCCGATCTGCATCTGCATGAGCATCGCGGCGCCGACGAAGGTGAGCGAGACGAAGGTGACGAGCACGACGGAGATCACCATGGAGGCGTTCCGCCGCAGTCCCGACAGGGCCTCGGCGAGGATGAGGCGGAATCTCATGTCGTCGGACCCACTTCGTCGTCGCGGCCTTCGAGCCCCAGCTTGCCGGTCACGTCGATCCCCTTCAGGCCGAGGTCGTCGAGGTCGACCTCGGGCGCGTCGATCATGATCGGGCGCGTGTGCGGCTGCGGCTCGTCCACGGGTGCAGGGTCGGTGACGACCGCGGGGGCGGATGCCGGCTGCTCCGGCGCGGGAGCGGCGGCGGCGATCTCCCGCTGCAGTTCGAGTACGGCCGTGAGTGCCGCGACGGCCGCGGCACCCCGCTCCGGCTCCGGCGCGAGGCTCGGCAGCGACGAGGTGTCGCCGTACCCGCCGTGGCGGTCGTCGCGCACCATGACTCCGCCGCGCAGCTCGATGACGCGCCGCTGCATCTGGTCGACGAACCCGGCCTCGTGCGTCGCCATGACGACGGTCGTGCCGCCGGCGTTGATGCGCGCGAGGAGCTGCATGATGTCGACGGAGGTGGCGGGGTCGAGGTTGCCGGTGGGCTCGTCGGCGAGGAGGATCTGCGGCCGGTTCACGAGTGCGCGGGCGATCGCGACGCGCTGCTGCTCACCGCCGGAGAGCTCGTGCGGGAACCGCTTGTGCTTCCCCTCGAGGCCCACGAGGGCGAGCACCTCCGGCACCGCCTGCTGGATGAAGGCGCGGGAAGACCCGATGACCTGCAGCGTGAACGCGACGTTCTGGAAGACGGTCTTGTTGGGCAGCAGCCGGAAGTCCTGGAAGACCGAGCCGATGTGGCGCCGGAAGTACGGCACCTTGCGGCTCGACAGGGTGCGCAGGTCGCGCCCGAGGACGACGACGCGCCCGTCGGAGGGCGAATCCTCGCGCAGGATGAGGCGGAGGCAGGAGGACTTCCCGGAGCCGGACGCGCCGACGAGGAACACGAACTCGCCGCGCTGCACCTCGAAATCGACGTCGCTGAGCGCCGGCTTGTTCGTCCCGCGGTACCGCTTGCTGACGTGCTCGAACCGGATCATGACCTGATGAGCCTATGCGCGCTCCCGCGGCGCGGGCCGAGCGACACCCGCGTGCCGTGGATCAGGCCGCGGTGAGCTCACCGCGGACGATGGAGTCCCCTGAGTGCCCGGGGTCGCCGCCGGTCTCCTCCTGGGAGATGTCGACGAGCGTGAAGGTGGACAGGTCGACGTCGTCGGGCACCGCGAACTCGCCGGTGGCGCCGTCGAGCACCCCCAGGCTGACGAGCGCGGACCCGTCGGAGGCGATGAGCCACACCTCGCGGTAGCCGTCGGCGGGGACGGAGGCGTCGAGGGTCACGACGACCCGCCGGTGCCCGTCGACCTTCTCGAGGACGGCTTCACCGGCCGCGCCCTGCCAGGAGGGGAACCCGTCGAGGGTGGCCTCGGCGACGATCTGCGGGCGCGGGGTCAGCAGGCTCACGGACGTCCAGACGCCCGCGACGATGACGACGGCGGCCGCGGCGCCCACCAGGGCGAGCAGGAGGCGCCGACGGGGGCGGCTTCCGCGGCTTCCGCGCCGCACGGCGTGCTGCGCGGCTGCCGGCTCGGGCGCGACGGCCTCGTCGAAGCCCAGCTCGGAGCTGATGGCATCCCACACCCGCGGCGGCGGGGTGAGCAGCGCGGCGTCGCCGCCGACGGAGCGGCCCACGGCGACGGTGCGTGCCAGCGCGGCCACCTCGGCGGCACAGGACGCGCATTCGGCGAGGTGCGTACGCTCGGCCGGGGTGGCGACCGGCTCGCCCATCGCGATGAGCGCCGCGACGTCCGGGTCAATATGCGACATGAGCGGCCTCCAATCGGGATCGCAGACGGGTGAGACTTCGGCGGATGTGACTCTTCACGGTACCCAGTGGCATGGCCAGCCGCTCGGCGATCTGCGCGTGGGTCAGGTCTTGGTAGAACGCGAGCGTCACGACGGCGCGGGCGTCCGGCTCGAGCTGCTCGATCTCGTCGGCGAGGACGATCGCATCGCTGACGTCGACAGGTGCCGCCACCGGCTCCTCCGCCACGGCGCGCATGGCCTCCTCGATCCGCGCCGTGCGGGAGCGGGCTTCGTGCGCGTCGGCGATCCGGCGCCGCGCGAGGGCGACGAGCCATCCGCCGAGGGGGCCCTTGCCCGACTGGAACGAAGCCCGTGAGGTCCACGCCGAGACGAAGGTGCGCTGCGTCACGTCCTCCGCCTCCGCCCGGTCGCCGAGCGAGCGCACGGCGAGGGTGTAGACCAGCCGCGACCAGCGGTCGTACATCTCCTTCAGCGCGCGCTCGTCGCCCGCGGCGAAGCGTGCGCCGAGTTCGGCATCGTCCTCGATGGCGGGCTCCTTCCGGAAGGCGGCGGGCGGCGGGGCGACGAGGGTCATCATGCCTCCCGTGCGACGAGCACCACGTTATCGCTGTAACTGCGGGTTCGCTCGTCGAACGAGCCGCCGCACGTGATGACGACGAGGGAACGCGGCCCCTCGCGGGAGAACAGCTCGTCGACGGGGAGCTGCGCGCGCGGGATGTAGGTGACGCTCTCGACGATGTACGTCGTGATCGTGCCGGCGGCATCGGTGACCGAGACCTGCTGACCCGGCTGCGCGTCGCGGAGCCGCGCGAGGGGCCCGAGCCCGTACACGCGGGAGTCGACGTGCGCCGCGATGACGGTGGCGCCCGCCGCGTCGGCCGGGGCGGGGCCGAACCGGTACCACCCCGCGACGGCGGGATCCGTCGGTATCTCCATCGCCCCGTTCGCCTGGACGCCGACGGGATCGACCGGCATGTCGACGCCGAGGTCGGGCAGCACGAGCGCGGTCGGCTCCGGCGAGGGTACGGGCGGGGGCGTCGGGGTCGCCCGGACGACCGGCACCGACGCCGACGGGGTCGGTGCCGGTGCCGCGGTCGCCGAGGCGGAGGGCGGGTTGGGGATCCCGCCCTCCGCGTCGGGGGTGGTGCAGGCCGCGAGGGTCCCGATCATCGCGACAGCGACGAGGGCGGGGAGCAGACGCGACATGGCCATCGGCGTCAGCGGCGGGCGTTGGCCGCGCGGACGGAGAGGACCGAGCCGGCCGCGACGGCGAGCAGCAGCGCGGCGCCGGCGCCGAACAGCCATCCGGTCGAGCCGTTCTCGGCGGCAAGGCCGGCCTCACCGGTGTTCACTCCGTCGGGGCCGGAGTGGAGGCCCGAAACGGTCTGGACGGCGAGGGCCAGGTTCTCATCCGCGGCGCTGCCCCACGCGTACACGATGGTGAGGGCGCCCTCCGAGACGGTGACATCGGCCGGTCCGATGACGGGGTCGGTGGTGCCGGCCAGCGCGACGGCCGCCGACACGGTGCCGGCTGCGAGGTCGAGCGAGGCCTCATCGGGGTTCGCGAGACCCGACACGACGGGCTGGCCGCCCGCCAGGATGTCCACGGCCGGGGCCGCGGCGACATGCCGGACGGTGAGGCGACCCTGTCCCGCATCCGTGGCGGAGATGTCGTTGGTGAAGAGCTTCGCGGTGGGCGCCCCGTCGGTGTCCAGGTGGGCGACGGCGGTGTAGCTCTTGTTCGCCTCGAGCGTCAGGGTGATGGGACCGAGCACCGGGGCGGAGTCGTCCGCGGCATCCGTCGCCGTCAGCGCGACCACGTAGTCGCCGGCGGGAAGGTCGAGCGGGCCGGCGAGATCGCCGGGCTGGAAGTCGTCCAGCGTCAGCTCTCCGTTGACGTAGACGTCGACCGGGGTGTCCGGGATGCCGTGCAGGACCGACAGATCGGCCGTGGTGTCCGAGATGGCGTAGGCGGGAGCGAATGCGGCGAGAGCGGCGACAGCGCCGACGGCGATGCCCGCAGTGAGTGTCTTACGCACGAGGAACTCCTTATCGATGGGGCGCGACCTGTTTCGCGCTTCATCAAGGGATTCCCCCGCACACCGTCATTTGGATGCAGGCGAATGAAAAAAGTTCAGTCGTCGGTCTTGCGCTTGCGCCAGCGGATGCCGGCGGCGATGAGACCGTCCAGGTCGCCGTCGAACACGGCGGCGGGGTTGCCGACCTCGTATCCGGTGCGGAGATCCTTCACGAGCTGCTGTCCATAGAGGAAGTAGGAGCGCATCTGGTCGCCCCAGCTGGCGGTGATGGTGCCGGCCAGCTCCTTCTTCTTCGCCGCTTCCTCCTCGCGCTTGAGGAGCAGCAGGCGCGTCTGCAGGACGCGCATGGCGGCGGCCCGGTTCTGGATCTGCGACTTCTCGTTCTGCATGGAGACGACGAGGCCGGTCGGGAGGTGGGTGATGCGGACGGCCGAGTCGGTCGTGTTGACGGACTGCCCGCCGGGGCCGGAGGAGCGGAAGACGTCGACGCGGATGTCGCCCTCGGGGACCTCGACCTCGACGGCCTCCTCCATGACGGGGATGACCTCGACGGCGGCGAAGCTCGTCTGCCGCTTGTCGGCGGAGCCGAAGGGGCTGATCCGGGCGAGACGGTGCGTGCCGGCCTCGACCGACAGCGTGCCGTAGGCGTAGGGCGCGTCGACCTCGAAGGTCGCGGACTTGATGCCCGCGCCCTCCGCGTACGAGGTGTCCATGACCTTCACGGGGTACTTGTGACGCTCCGCCCAGCGCAGGTACATGCGCAGGAGCATGTCGGCGAAGTCGGTGGCGTCGTCGCCGCCGGCGCCGGAGCGGATCGTGACGACGGCGGAGCGGGAGTCGTACTCCCCGTCCAGGAGCGTCTGCACCTCGAGCTGGCCGATGACCTTCTCCAGGTCGGCGAGCTCGGTGCGCGCCTCGGCGGCGGAGTCCTCGTCCTCCATCTCGACGGCGAGCTCGATGAGCACGTCGAGGTCGTCGAGGCGCTGCTCGATCTCGGTGATGCGGCGCAGCTCGGTCTGCCGGTGGCTGAGGGCGCTCGTGACCTTCTGCGCCTTCTCGACGTCATCCCAGAGGTCGGGTGCACCGGCCTCCTCGGACAGGCGCGCGATCTCCGCGGTGAGCCCCTCGACGTCGACCACCGCCTGGATGTCGGCGAAGGTGGCGCGGAGGGCCTGGATGTCGGCGGAGAGATCGAGTTCGAGCATGACAGTCCAGACTAACGTGGATGCGGTGACCGCCGCCGCCGACTCCGAACCGATCCGGGCCATGCTGTGGCGATTCGCCCCCATGATCTACGGCCCGACGCTGCTGTTCGCCCTCGGCGAGGGCGCCGTCATCCCGCTCCTGCCCGTCATCGCCGCCGAGCTCGGCGCCGACGTCCCGACCGCGGCGCTCATCGCCTCCGCCCTCGTCGTCGGCCAGCTGTGCGGCAACATCCCGGCGGGGTGGGCCGTCGCCCGGTTCGGGGAGCGCGTCACGATGGCAGGCGGCGGTACCCTTGCGATCGCGGGGGTCGCGGGCCTGCTCGCGGCGCCCAGCCTGCCCGTGCTGGCGGCATCCGTGTTCCTCATCGGCTTCTGCGCCGCCGTCTTCGGCCTCGCCCGGCATTCGTTCATGACGACGCGCGTGCCGCTGGGCTTCCGCGCCCGCGCGCTGTCGCTCCTGGGCGGCACGTTCCGCCTGGGCATGTTCATCGGGCCGTTCGTCGCGGCGGGGCTGCTCGCCGTGTTCGCCGACGAGCATGCCGCGTTCTGGTTCTTCGGCGGATGCCTCGTCGCGACCGTGATCCTGGTGCTCGTCGGCGCCGACCCCGAGACCGAGATGGCGGCCGTGCGGGAGCCCGCCGCGACGGGCGACCCGTGCTTCGCGGAGGACACCGGGGAGGCGGTGACCGGGTCCATTCCGACGAGCGAGCGGGCCGGCGTCTTCCGCACCATGTGGCGGCATCGCGGCGTCCTGTCGCGGCTCGGGCTCGCCGCCGCGTCGCTGTCGGCGGTCCGGTCGACGCGTCAGGTGGTCCTGCCCCTGTGGGGCGTGTCCATCGGCCTGGATGCGCAGAGCATCGCCCTCGTCGTCGGCATCTCCGGCGCCATCGACTTCGCGCTGTTCTACGCGAGCGGACAGGTCATGGACCGCTTCGGGCGCCTGTGGGCGGCGTTGCCCGCGATGATCCTGATGGGCGCCGGCTTCCTCGCGCTGTCCGTCACGCACGACCTGGACTCCGCCGCCATGTGGTTCGCGATGTTCGCTGCCGTCCTCGGCGTCGGCAACGGCCTGTCCAGCGGCATCCTCCTGACCCTCGGCGCCGATGTGGCCCCACCCGCCGACCCGGCGCCGTTCCTCGGGTCGTGGCGCACCCTGACGGATGCCGGCGGCGCCGTCGCCCCGCTCCTCGTCTCCGCCGTCGCGGCCGTGTCGACGCTCGGCCTCGCGACCGCCGTCATGGGCGTCGTGGGGCTCCTCGGCGCCGGCGCGTTCCTGCGCTGGGTGCCGCGGTTCGTCCCCCGCGCCTGACCCGGCGGGTCAGCGCAGCGCGTTGCGGCTCGTGGCGGTCGCCCGCAGCACGACACCGTCGGGAACGAAGAGCGCGAGGATGGGCGGATGCCACGTCGCGGTGACGGTGACGCGCGCCGAGACGCCGTCGGGGGTCTCCGCGGAGACGAGCGTGGCCGTCCCGAGCGCCGCGACGAGGTCCGCGGCCTGGTCGCGGACACCGGCGTCGGTGAGCGTCGCGGACGCCTGGCCGCCCTCGACCGTCACGGTGAACCCGTCGGCGCCGGCGAGTGCGGCCGCGTCGGCGACGGCATCCACCCGCTTCTGCGCGAGATACAGGCTCGTGGCGTCCACGCACACGAAGACGAGGGCGAGCGCCAGCACGGCGTAGCCGATCGTGAGGAGCAGCACGCTCCCCTCATCGTCCCGTGGTCGCCGGGTCATCCGGTCCCCCAGAAGCGCGACACCTTCTGCGCCGTCACGGCCTCCACGGGCACCCGGGCGACGCGGTCCAGGTCGAGCACCGGCGGGACGAGCGGAAGCGGGACTGCGGTGGTCAGGGTCACGAGGAGCGTCGCGCCGGCGGACGGGCACGCGGCGCCGGCCGGGCGGCATCCGACGGAGACCTGCACGGCGCCCGGATCGATGCCGTACTCCTGCGTCACCGACGCGAGGATCTCCCGCGCGCGGGCGTCCGCGGTGGCGGCATCCGGGGCCGTCGCGATCGCCCGCGCGATGTGCCGCGACCCCGCCTCGACGCCGAGGGCGTGAGCCTGGATCGAGCCGAGGGCGACGATGAGGTACACGACCGGAACGAGCAGGACGAGGCCCACGAGGATGAACTCGAGCGCGGCCGCGCCGGTGTCCTCGTCAGTCCAGGCTCTCTGCGGGCGCATGACCGGTCACCTCCAGCCCTCCGGTCATGCCGAGCAGCCCGACGAGCGGCAGGGTCGCCGTGACCGTCACCTCGATGATCGGCTGACCGCCCGAGGATGCGTCCCGCGCGCTCACGTCCTGGACGAACACGTCCCCGACCGTGCGGGCGATGATCGCGGTCGTGCGCTCGGCACCGTCCCGCAGGGACGTGTCGGCGAGCGCCGCGTGGTACGCACCCTCGACGGCCGCATCGTGGACGACGTTGCGGACGTAGACGGCGAGGCCGAGCTGCACGACGGCGAGCGTCAGCACCGTCAGGAGCGCACCGACGAGGACGAACTCCACGGGGCTCGAGCCGCGGTCGTCCATCGCCGACCTCAGAAGCCGGAGACGCGGCTGATCGCCTGCTGGAACAGGTCGGCCAGCGCAGGCCCGGCGAGCGCCCAGATCGCGACGACGAGTCCCGCCGTCATGAGCGTCACGAGCACCCAGCCGGGCACGTCGCCGCGTTCGTCGACGAGCGTGTCCTCCCATGCCGCCCTCACACGGCCCCAGCTTGTGCGGATCATCATCCGCCTCCTTTCCGACCGGTCATCCGGTCCCCTCACCCGTCATCCGATACCCAGCCGCAGCATGACGATGCCGGGGAACACGGCGAACAGCACCGACAGCGGGAGGATCAGGAACACCAGCGGGAGGAGCATCGCGATCTCCTTGCGCCCGGCCTGCTCGATGAGGGTGCGCTTGGCGTCCTCCCGCGCGTCGGACGCCTGCGCCTGGAGCACCTGCGCGAGCGGGGCGCCGCGGTCCAGGGCCGCGATGAGCTGATCGAGGGCCCGCGACAGGGCGGGCACGTCGAGCGTCTGCGACAGCTCGCCAAGCGCGTCCGTGAGACTCGACCCCGTACCGGTCGCGAGGACGGCCCGCCGGATCTCGGCGGTGAGGTCCCCCGAGCCCACCTCGCCGATGCGGCGCAGGGCATCCAGCAGGCTCTCCCCGGCCGCGAGGCACAGGGCGAGGAACTCCAGCACGGTCGGCAGCTGCTCCTCGACGCGGGCGACCCGCCGCCGTGCGGCGCCGGTCAGGTGCACGTCGCACAGCACGGCGCCCGCGCATCCGAGGATCGGCGGCGCGAGCGCCGCGGCCGCGGGATTGCCCGCGCTCAGCACGGCGGCGACGGCGAGCGCTCCCCCGACCGCGACGCCGGCCACCGCCCACGCGAGCTGCCGGGCGCGGAAGGCGACGGCATCCTGCGCCCAGCCGGCCTGCCGGAGCCGGCGGTTGAGCGCCTCCGCCCCACCGAGCCCGGCGATGAGCCGGTCACGCCGGACCCGCCACACACCGAGCCCGACGGGCGGGGCGAGCGGGGTGAGGCCGAGCGGATCCGCGACGTCGCGCACGTAGGGCGCGATGCGCCGCGCGAGGCTCGGCGCCGCCCAGCGCGGCACCCGCTGGGCGGCCAGCAGCACGCCGGCTGCGAACGCGCCGCCGAGGACGATCGCGAGGGCCGCCTGCGTGATCATCCGAACCACCGCCGGGGCTCGGACAGGCGGCCGACCCGGAGCATGAGGCGGTAGGCGAGGACCGACACGGCCGCACCGGTGAGGATCACGACGACGCCTTGCGCACTGGAGTACGCCGCCGCGCCCTCGGGCCGCATCGACAGCAGCACGAGCACGATCCACGGCGCGACGACGCCGAGGACGGCGGCTCCTCGGATCCACGACTGGCGGGCCTCGACCTCGGCGCGCAGTGCCGCATCGGCGCGCACGGATGACGACAGCGCGCGCAGCACGGTGGTGAGCTCGGTCCCGCCCACCTGGCGCGCCATCCGGAGCGTCTCGATGATGCGGTCGCCGACCGGATCGCCGAGCGCGGACTTCAGGCGCAGGGCGCTGGAGTCGAAATGACCGGATGCCGCGACGTCGCCGGCGAATGCGGAGAAGGCCGGACGCAGCGGCGCCGGTGCCGACGTCGCGAGCGCGGCGACGGCATCCGGCAGGGACATGCCGGCACGGACGGACGCGACGAGGAGGTCGCATACATCGGGCCACAGCGCCCGGCGCGACCGGAGCAGCCGGCGAGCCCGGCCGCGCAGCCACACGGTGGGGGCGGCGGCCCCGACGAGCGCCGCGACGAGCGCCACCGCCGCCAGCGCGGTGAGGAGCCAGGCGACGGCGGCCGCGAGAACGGCGGCGCCGGCGGACAGGACGAGGAGGCGACCGGCGGGCGTATGCGCGAACCCGGCGGCCTCGAGCATGCGGGCGACGCGCCCGGGGGCGCGGGGCGGCGCCGCCGTCGTCCGCGGCGGCCAGAGCCACGGGGACAGCGTCAGCAGCAGCCCGGCGGCGAGGGTCGCGCCCCACACGATGATCATGTCCGCGCCGTCATGCCCAGGCCCAGACGGTTTCGGTCTCGGCGACCCCGTCGGCGACGCGGCCGGTGGGGGCGACGACCTCGGAGACGAAGCGCCGGCCGTCGGCGGCACGCGCGCAGTGCACCACGAGGTGCACGGAGGAGGCGATCGCCGGCACGACGAACCCGGCGCCGATGTTCCGGCCCGCAAGCAGCGGCAGGGCAGCGAGCTTGCGCAGCGCCTCCCCGGCGGAGTTGGCGTGCAGCGTCGCGGCGCCCGGCACGCCGGTGTTGAGCGCGAGGAGCAGGTCGAGCGCCTCGGCGTCGCGGACCTCCCCGACCACGAGCCGGTCCGGTCGCATCCGGAGCGCCTCCTTCACGAGGCGACGGAGCGTCACCTCCCCGGTCCCCTCGAGGCTCGGCTGGCGTCCCTGCATCGCGACGATGTCGGGGGCGCGCACGGCCAACTCGAACGTCTCCTCGACCGTGACGATGCGGTGGTGGGCGGGGCACGCCGCGATGAGCGCGCCGAGGAGGGTCGTCTTGCCCGCCGCCGTCGCCCCCGACACGAGCACGGTGCGGCCGTCCGCCATCGCGGTCCGCAGCAGGTCGGCGATCTCCGGCGGCATGGAGCCGATCGCGACGAGGTCGTCGAGCCCGCGGTAGGCGGGGAGGAACTTCCGGATGTTGACGGCCCAGTGCCGCCGGGTGATGTCGGGGATGACGACGTGCAGCCGGGAGCCGTCGGGCAGGGACGCGTCGACGAACGGCTGGCTGAGGTCGACGCGCCGGCCGGTGGCGTGCAGCATCCGCTCGACGAGATCGCGGACGGCGTCGTCGGTCAGGACGACGGGGGCGCGTTCGCTGCGACCGGCCCGTGCGACGTACACGCGGTCCGGCGCGTTGATCCACACCTCCTCGACGCCCGGGTCGTCGAGGAGCGCCTGCAGCGGGCCGTATCCCGCGACGCTCGCGAGCACGTCGCGGACGCAGGCCGCTTCGTCGTCGATGAGCTCGCCGCCGCGCCCGAGCGCATAGTCGTTGTGCCGCCGCACCTCGGCGCGCACGATCAGGGCAGCCCGGTCCGGCTCCCGCGCCGGATCGATCTGCTCGGCGCGCAGGCGCTCGCGCACGCGCTCGGCGACGGTCCGGGTCGCCGGCGCGACGTTCGGAGACAGCGACGCCAGGCTCACCCGAGGCATCCTGACAAGCCCTGGGCACGCCCGAGCAAGTTATCCACATCTTCCGGTGCTTGCTTTGTGGTCCGACCACAGCGACAATGGAGTGTGCTCACCGTTCCGCAGACTCTGACGGCGCAGGCCGATGCCGCGATCCACAAGACCGAGGGCCTGCGCGCTCCCGTGCGCTTCCTCGTCTCGGGGATGCTCGCCGGCGCCTATGTGGGCGTGGCCGTCGTCCTGATGGTCAGCGCTGCGGGGCCCTTCGCCGCCGCGGGCGAACCCGCCGTCAAGCTCGTGAGCGGCCTCGTCTTCGGGGTCGCGCTCACGCTCGTCGTCTTCGCGGGCGCGGAGCTCGTGACGTCCGCGATGATGATCCTCGCCCAGGGAACGCTCATGCGGGCGGTCCGCCCCCTCCCTGCCCTCGGGGCGCTGCTGTTCACCTTCGGCGCGAACATCCTGGGTTCGGCGGTCTTCGGCGGTCTCGTCGTCGCCTCCGGCGTCCTGCACTCCAACGCCGCCGCGGGCGAGATGATCCAGGACCTCCTGGCCGCGAAGGCGACCGAATCGCCCGCCGAGCTGTTCGTCCGCGGCATCCTCTGCAACATCCTCGTGTGCCTCGCGATCTGGATGTGCAACCGCCTCACCACCGACGGACCGAAGCTCGCCGTCATCTTCTGGGCGCTGCTCGCCTTCATCGCCTCCGGCTTCGAGCACGTCGTCGCGAACATGACGACGTACTCCATCGGCCTCTTCGGCGGCTACGAGCATGCGACGTGGGGGCTCTTCGGCGGGAACCTGCTCTGGGTCGGTCTCGGCAACCTCATCGGCGGCGCCGTGTTCATCGGCGCCGCGTACTGGTTCGTCGGCGGTTCGCCGCGCTGGGACCGTCAGCTCGATCAGGCGCTCCCCCGCCCCGACGACGCCGCCGTCGAGGCCTGACGCGCTCACTAGACTGAGGCTTCCGCGGGAGTGGTGAAATCGGCAGACACGCAGGATTTAGGTTCCTGTGCCTTCGGGCGTGTGGGTTCAAGTCCCACCTTCCGCACGAGCCGGTTAGGCTGGAATCTGCTGACCGCCGACCGCACGCACGACCGACGGGACCCCTGTGCACTCCATCGCTCTCATCCCCTGGCTCGACCCCGAACTGATCATCACGACGGCGGGCCCCTGGGCCCTCGTCGTCGTGTGCTTCATCGTCTTCGCCGAGACCGGTCTGCTGATCGGATTCCTCCTGCCGGGCGACACGCTGCTCGTCATCTCCGGTCTGCTCTCGCACCCGCAGGACTACGCCCCCAACGGCGTCTTCGGCATCAGCGTCTGGTGGGTGGCGCTGCTCATCGGACTCGCGGCGTTCGTCGGCGGTGAAGTCGGGTTCTTCATCGGCCACAAGGGCGGCCCGGCGATCTTCGAGCGCAAGGAGTCCGGCCTGTTCAGCCGGAAGAACGTCGAGCGCACCAACGCGTTCTTCGAGCGGTACGGCGGGCTGACGATCATCCTGGCCCGCTTCGTGCCCATCGTCCGCACGTTCGCGCCGGTCGCGGCCGGTGTCGGGCACATGCACAAGGGCAAGTACACGCTGTACAACCTCATCGGTGCGGTCCTCTGGGGCTTCGGCCTCACGATGTTCGGCTACCTCATCGGGTTCATTCCGCCGGTGGCATGGTTCGTGTCGGAGTACATCGACCTCATCCTGCTGGCCGCCGTCGGCGGCACGGCGCTGATCACGGTCTGGCACTACTTCTCCGAGCGGTACAAGGCCCGCAAGGCCGCCGCCGCCGGCGAGGACGTCGTCGTCGACCACGACGAGGCCGAGGCGCTGGTCCTCGACCCCGAGGTCTTCGACAAGGAGCCGGAGTTCGGCCGGCACGACGGCGACGGCACCGAGCCGCCCCGCGCGCAGGTCTGACTCAGGACGCCTTCTTCGTCGCCTTCTTCGCAGGCGTCTTCGCCGTGCTCTTCTTGGCGGGGGCCTTCTCCGCGGTCTTGTCGGCGGATTTCGCGGCCGGCTTCTTCGCCGCCGGCTTCGGGTCCTCCGCCGCCGCAGGCTTCGCGGTGCTCTCCCCGCGCGCCGCGCGGCTGCGCTCCACGCTCGCTCGGAGGGCCGCCATGAGGTCGATCACCTCGCCACCCGTGTCGGCCTCTTCGCGGTCGCCGAAGGTCTCCGACGTGTCCAGCGCGTCGCCCTGCTCGAGCTTCGCCTCGATCAGGGTCCGCAGCTCCTTCTGATACTCGTCGACGAATTCGTCGGGATCGAAGTCGCTCGAGAAGCTCTCCACGAGGGATGCCGACAGCTCGAGCTCCTTCTCGGAGATCTTCACCGGCGCGTCGAGCCCTGGGAATGCGGCCTCGCGCACCTCATCCGCCCAGAGCAGCGTCTGCAGCACCAGCACGTCGCCGCGGACGCGCAGGGCCGCGAGCCGCGTCTTCTGCCGCAGCGAGAAGCGCACGACGGCGGTGCGGTCGGTCTGCTCGAGCGTCTTCCGCAGCAGCACGTAGGCCTTCGGCGATGCGGAATCCGGTTCGAGGTAGTACGCACGGTCGAGGGTGAGCAGGTCGATCTGCTCGCTCGGCACGAACTCCACCACCTCGATCTCCCGGCTGCGCTCGGAGGGCAGGGAGGCGAGGTCGTCGGAGGTCAGGACGACCGTGCGCTCCCCGTCGTCGTAGGCCTTGTCGATCTCGGCGTACGGCACGACCTCGCCGTCGATCTCGCAGATCCGCTGGTACCGGATGCGCCCTCCGTCGGCCGCGTGCACCTGGTGCAGCGACACGTCGTGGTCTTCGGTGGCGGAGTAGACCTTGACCGGCACGTTGACGAGGCCGAAGGTCAGGGCACCCTTCCAGATCGCTCTCATTCCCCCAGTACACACCGCGTGGACCGATTCGGGCCAGAGGTTGCGCACTAGCCTTTCGTCATGGCAGGTGAGGGACAGCTCGTGCGCGTCGGCGACCGCCGCCTGCGACTGACGAACCTCGACAAGGTGCTCTACCCCGACACCGGGACGACCAAGGGCGAGGTCATCGACTACGTCACCCGCATCGCCCCCCTGCTGATCCCGCACGTGAGCGGCCGCCCCGTGACGCGGAAGCGCTGGCCCGAGGGGGTCGACGCGCCCCCGTTCTTCGCGAAGGACCTCGAGCCCGGCGCGCCGGCCTGGATCCCCCGGCATCCCATCGACCACTCGACAGGGGCGAAGGACTACCCGCTCGTCGAGGACGTGCCGACCCTCGTCTACCTCGCGCAGGTCGCGAGCCTCGAGCTGCACGTGCCGCAATGGCGGTTCGACGCGCACGGCGCCCGGCGCAACCCCGACCGGATCGTGCTGGACCTCGACCCCGGCCCCGGCGTCGGGCTCGCTGAGTGTGCGGAGGTGGCGCGCTGGTCGCGGGAGATCCTCACCGGGATGGGCCTCGACCCCTTCCCCGTGACGAGCGGCAGCAAGGGCATCCACCTCTACGCGCACCTGGACGGGACGCGGACGAGCGACGAGATCTCCGCGTTCGCGAAGGAGCTGGCCCGGCTCCTGGAGGCCGATCACCCCGACCTCGTCGTGTCGCAGATGTCCAAGAGCGCCCGGCCCGGCAAGGTGTTCCTGGACTGGAGCCAGAACAACGGGTCGAAGACGACGATCGCGCCGTACTCGCTGCGCGGCCGGGACCACCCGATGATCGCCGCGCCCCGGTCGTGGGAGGAGCTGGCAGACCCCGGCCTCCGGCATCTCCGCTTCGATGAGATGCTCGAGCGCACGGACGAGGTCGGCGACCTCCTCGCGCCTCTCGCTCCGGTGGCCGCCTCGGCGGCCTCGGCCGGGTCGACCGGGAGCCTCGCCTCGTACATCGCCAAGCGCGACGCGGCACGCACGCCCGAGCCGGTCCCGGCCTCCCCCGCTCCGGGCGGCGACCCCGGCCCAGGCGCGGCGCGGTTCGTCATCCAGGAGCATCACGCGAGCCGGCTGCACTGGGACCTGCGTCTGGAGCGGGACGGCGTGCTCGTCAGCTGGGCCGTGCCGCGCGGCATCCCGGTCACGACGGAGAAGAACAACCTCGCGGTCATGACCGAGCCGCATCCGCTCAGCTACCTCGACTTCTCCGGCGAGATCCCGAAGGGCGAGTACGGCGCCGGCACGATGACGATCTGGGACCGCGGCGTCTACGACGCGGAGAAGTGGCGCGACGACGAGGTGATCTTCACCGCCGCGGGCGCCGAGGGCGGGCCGCTCGGCACCGTGCGGCTCGCGCTCATCCGCACGCAGGGCGCGGGCGAGAAGTCGCAGTGGCTGCTGCACCGCATGAAGGATGCCGCGCCTGCGGCGCCCGTGGCTGCCGCGGTGCCTGTGGCTGCGGCGGTGCCCGGGCGCGCACGGCCCCGGTCGCGCGGCGCCGCCCCGGACGCGGCACCCATGCTCGCGACGCCGTCCACCTCTACCCGGGCGGCGCAGGCCGCGCGGCGCTGGGGTGAGCCGTGGGTGGAGTTCAAGTGGGACGGCATCCGCGCGATCGGCGTGTGGGACGGGGAGCGCCTGCGGATGCGGGCGCGCAGCGGCACCGACATCACGGCCCGCTACCCCGAGCTGACCGGCGTCGACGTCGGTCTCGGGCCCGGGCCTGCGGTCGTCGACGGCGAGGTCGTCGCGTACGACGAGCGCGGGCGACCGAGCTTCCATCGGCTGCAGAGCCGCATGCACCTGACGAGGCCGCGGGAAATCGAGCGCGAGGCGCGTCGAACCCCCGTCACGTACGTCCTGTTCGACGTGCTGTCGGTGGGCGGGCTGGATGTCATGGACCGGCCCCTCACCGAACGCCGCGCTCTGCTCGAGGACCTCGTCGCGGGCGCCGATGCGGCCGTCGTCGTCCCGCCGGTGGCCGACGACCTCGACGCGGCGCTCGCGACGGCGACGGCGCTGGAGCTGGAGGGCGTCGTCGTGAAGGATCCGCGGTCGCGCTACCGTCCGGGGTCCCGGTCGGAGGAGTGGCTCAAGGTGAAGCTGACCCGCACGCAGGACGTCGTGATCGGCGCGATCCGCCCCGGGAAGGGCGGCCGCACGGGCACCATCGGGTCGCTGCTGCTCGGGATCCCCGGCCCGGACGGCCTGCAGTACGTCGGCCGAGTGGGCTCCGGATTCAGCGAGGCCACGCTGCGGCTGCTGGAGTCGCAGCTTCAGCCGCTGCGGACCGACGAGAACCCGATGGTCGGCGTCCCGCGGGCGGACGCGTCGGACGCCCTGTGGGTGCGCCCGGAACTCGTCGCCGAGGTCGAGTTCGCCGAGTTCACCCCGGGCGGCACACTGCGTCACGCGCGGTGGCGCGGACTGCGCCCCGACGTGCGTCCCGAGGACGTGGTGCGGGAGGACGTCTGAGGCCCCGATCCGACGCGAGCACGCCCACCGATCAGAACGGGGGCGGATCGTGCTCGACGGAGACACCCTCCGGCACGAACCGGACGGTCGCCGGCGGTCGGTCGCGATACCGGCGCCCCGTCGGCGCGATCCACTCGATGACCCCGCCGGAGAGCTGCCGCACCCGCCAGGCGGTGGCGTGCTTGTCGGTGTGGTGCCGGCGGCAGAACAGGGCGAGATTGCCGACGGCGGTCGCGCCGCCGCGCGCGGCGTCCACCGTATGGTCGAGGTCGCAGCGGTGCGCCGCCCGCCGGCATCCGGGCGTCCGGCAGCGCTCGTCGCGGACGGCGTGGTATCTCCGCAGCTCCGCGGAGGACCGGTAGCGATCCACGGCGAGGACGGCGCCGGTATGCGGGTCGGTGAAGACGCGATCCCAGCCGGGCGCCGCGAAGGCCAGTCGCCGGGCGAGCTCCGGATCGATGGGGCCGTACCCCGCGAGCAGAGCGGGTTCACTCCCGACGCCGGCGAGCGTCAACGCCGGCACCGTGATGTGGATGCGCGCGGCGATCGCGCCCAGGTCGGTGCCGTGCGCGATCGGCGTTCCGCCGAGCAGAAGGTCGGCGAGGACGTCGGCGCGCGCCTGGTCCATCGTGCGCGGGTCGGCCCCGTTCCCGCCCTGGGCCAGGCGTTCGCGGCGGATCCCGGGCCCTGTGCGAACGCAGGCGGGCGCCGCGACGTCGGCGCTCTCTGCGCCCGCCGGGTCGGCGGCGCCCGCCGGATCGCCCTCCTCGCCCTGCTGAGGTGCGAGCACCGCGCGGGCCATCTCGGTGAGGCGGTCGCGGATGCCGTAGGCGAGCGGGGCGGGCAGGTCGGCGATGAGCCGCGCCATCCCCTCGTCGAGGTCGTAGACGCGCACCGACCGGTCATCGGCGGCGCGCGTCAGCCGGTCCTGGAAGGTGTCGGGGTCGACGGCGGCGGCCAGCGCCCGCACGATGGGGACGAGCCGTCCCGGCGATTCGGTCTCGGCGGCCGCGAGGGCGAGATCCTCGTAGCGGGCGAGCCGGTCGGGATCACCGATGGCCAGGCCCGCCCGCACGATCGCCCAGGCGTGGGGCGCGTCGATGCGGCCCTCCTCCCAGGCTGCGAGGGTCCGCGGCAGCCGTCCGACAAGGATCGCCGCGTCGCTCATCCGCCCCTGGACGGTGCGGTCGCTGGCCCGCATGGCCATGCCGAGTTCGAGCGCCACCTCGCGGAGCGGGAGGTCGGCCTGCGATCGTCCCTGCGCGCGGGACTCGGCCGTCCGGGCGATCACGAGTTCGGTCGCGTCGGCGAGGAGCCGCGCCTCCGCGGCCTGCAGCGCCGCCACGCGGCGTCGCGTGTCGATCAGGGTCGGCACCAGCGCGTCCAGCGCCGGCCAGCCGAGCGCGTCACCGACCGGGTCCTGGACCGGATCCTCTTCGTGCCCCATGGCGACCTCCTGCGAGCGTCGCTCGCGTCAGCGGCTCCCGCGGATGGGCACGTGCGGGATGTTCTGTCTCCAGAGTAGGGACCCCCTCCGACATCGCGATCGACACCCGGATCGCCAGCGCGCCTCACGTGTGCGCGTCGTGGTCCTCGTGTCCCGCCGGCTCGAGCTGGAACGTCGAGTGCTCCACGTCGAAGTGATCGGCGAGGCAGGTCTGCAGGCGCGTCAGCAGCTCCCCGGAACGCCCCTCCGCCATGACGTACGGCGCGACGACGACGTGCGCCGTGAACACCGGCGCCCCGCGCGTCAGCTGCCACACGTGCACATCGTGCGCGTCGACGACGCCGGGGGTGCCGAGGAGGTGCGAGCGGATGAGCGCCGGGTCGGTGTCCTTGGGGGCGCGCTCCCCCAGCACCTCGAACACCTCGCGCAGCAGCACGACGGCCCGCGGCAGGATCATCGCCGCGATGACGAGCGACGCGAGCGCGTCCGCCGGCATCCACCCCGTCAGGGCGATCACGATCGCCGCGACGATGACGACGGCCGAACCGATCAGGTCGCCGAGCACCTCGAGGTAGGCACCGCGCACGTTGATGCTGCGGCGCTGGGCCGCGCTCAGCAGGTACATCGAGACGCCGTTCGCGACGAGGCCCACGGCGGCCACGATCAGCATGAGACCGCCGTCGACGACCGCGTTGTCCGCCCGCACGAGCCGGCCGACCGCCTCGACGACGATCCACGCGCACAGGACGATGAGGATGACGGCGTTCGCGAGCGCGCCGAACACCTCGGCGCGCTGGAACCCGTAGGTGTGCCGGTCGTTCGCCGGGCGCGCCGCGATGACGCTCGCGATGAGCGCGATGACGAGCGCGGAGCTGTCGGTGAACATGTGCGCCGCGTCGGCCAGCAGCGCCAGCGACCCGGTGAGCACGGCGCCGGCGATCTGCACGATCATGACGGTCGCGGTGAGCGCGAGCGACATGGCGAGGAGCCGCTGATTGCTCGCCCCGCGGATGCCGTTCGGCGCGTGGTCGTGCATGCTCCGAGGCTATGCCCGCGGCGCACTCCGCGAGCGCATTGCGCGCCAATCGGGAATGAGTCCGGTTCTCACCTGGGGCGCGCCGCCCGCGAGGCCGCCGGCGCCTAGGACAGCTCGGTCAGCAGGGGCGTGAGCGCGGCGAACGCGCGGGCGCGATGCGAAACCGCGTTCTTCTCCTCCGCCGACCACTGCGCGACGGTGCGCTCCGGCGCCTCCTGCCCGTCCGGGATGAAGACCGGGTCGTAGCCGAACCCGCCCTCACCGGCCGGCGCCGTCGCGAGCCGGCCCGGCCAGATGCCTTCGACGACCTGCTCCGACTCGCCGTGGACGATCGCGATCGTGGAGACGAACTGCGCGGTGCGGTTCGGGTCGGCGATGTCGGACAGCTGGTCCAGCAGCAGCTCGAGGTTCGCCATCGCATCCTTCCGGTGCCCCGCCCAGTAGGCGGAGAACGGCCCGGGAGCCCCGCCGAGCGCGTCCACGCAGATGCCGGAGTCGTCGGCGAGGGAGGGTAGGCCGGTGTGCGCCGCCGCCGCGCGCGCCTTGATGAGCGCGTTCTGCGCGAACGTCACGCCGTCCTCGACGGGCTCCGGGCCGTCGTAGCCGATGACCTCCAGGTCGGGCCGCGTCGCGGCGACGATCGCCTGGAACTCGGCGACCTTGTGCAGGTTGTGCGTCGCCAGGACGATCTGGCGTCCCGCCGTGGCATCCAGCAGCGTCACGCCGCGTCCACCGCGAGGGCCGCGGTCTGCGCATCACGCAGCGTCGCGCAGCCGGCGACCCCGAGCTCGAGCAGCGCGTCGAGTTCGCGCTTGTCGAAGGGCGCGCCCTCCGCGGTGCCCTGCACCTCGACGAACAGGCCGCGGCCGGTGACGACGACGTTCATGTCGGTCTCGGCGCGCACGTCCTCGACGTAGGCGAGGTCGAGCATGGGCTCGCCGTCGATGATCCCGACGGAGACGGCGGCGACCGAGTCGATGAGCGCCTTGGCGTTCTTGCCGACGAAGCCCTTCGCGCGGCCCCACTCGATCGCGTCGGCCAGGGCGACGTACGCTCCCGTGATCGCCGCGGTGCGCGTGCCGCCGTCGGCCTGCAGCACATCGCAGTCGATCACGATCGTGTTCTCGCCGAGCGCCTTCGTGTCGACGACGGCGCGGAGGGCCCGGCCGATGAGGCGGGAGATCTCGTGCGTGCGGCCCCCGATGCGGCCCTTGACCGCCTCCCGGTCGTTGCGGGAGTTCGTCGCGCGCGGGAGCATCGCGTACTCGGCGGTGACCCAGCCCTTGCCCTTGCCGGTGAGCCAGCGCGGGACGCCGTTCGTGAACGACGCCGTGCACAGCACCTTCGTCCCGCCGAACGAGATGAGCGCCGAGCCCTCCGCGTGCGCGCTCCAGCCGCGTTCGATCGTGACGGGGCGGAGGTCGTCGACGGCGCGGCCGTCGGCGCGGGTGATCTCGGTCATGTTTTCCTCTCAGGCCCGGGCGGGCGGCAGGTCGATGGCGCCGGTCTGCACGAGGCGGACGGCGGACACCTCGCGCCCCATCAGGCGGTGCGCGAGGCTCAGGAAGTCGTCGGCGGAGTCGCCGGTGGCCTCGTAGACGTGGGTGGGGACGGCCGTGGGGCTCGCGAGCAGGTCGCGGGAGACGAGCTGGCGGTAGACGTCCTTCGCCGTCTCGGTGTCGCTGGAGACGAGCGAGACGTCGGGGCCCATGACATAGCTGATCGCGCCCTCGAGGAACGGGTAGTGCGTGCAGCCGAGGACGAGCGTGTCGACGCCGGCGTGGCGCAGCGGCGCGAGGTACTCCTCCGCGACGGCGAGCACCTCCGGCGAGCCGGTGACACCGGCTTCGACGAACTCGACGAACCGGGGGCAGGCCTGCGCGAAGACGGTGAGGGTCTGATCGACCCCCAGCATGTCCTGGTACACCCCCGAGCCGATCGTCCCGGCGGTGCCGATGACGCCGATGCGGCGGTTGCGGGTCGTGGAGACGGCGGTGCGGACGGCGGGCCCGATGACCTCGACGACCGGCACGTCGTAGCGCTCCCGCGCATCGCGCAGCATCGCGGCGGATGCTGTGTTGCAGGCGATGACGAGCATCTTCACGCCCTCGTCGACGAGCGTGTCGAGCACCTCGAGCGAGTAGCGGCGCACGTCGGCGATGGGCTTCGGACCGTACGGCGAGTGGGCCGTGTCGCCGATGTACAGCACCGATTCGCTCGGCAGGAGCTGGGAGACGGCGCGAGCCACCGTGAGCCCGCCGACACCGGAGTCGAAGATCCCGATCGGCGCGTCATCCACGATCGTCCACCCTACCCGTCCTCGGTAGAGTGACCGGCATGAGCGTCGACGGCTTCGAGAGCACGGCCCTGTTCACCGACCGCTACGAGCTGACGATGATCGACGCGGCGCTCCGCGACGGCACGGCGCAGCGCCGGTGCGTCTTCGAGCTCTTCGGCCGCCGCCTGCCCGGTGCGCGCCGCTTCGGCGTCGTCGCCGGCACGGGACGGCTGCTGGAGATGCTCCGCGACTTCCGCTTCGGCGACGACGAGCTGCGGTACCTGCGCGACAACCACGTCGTGGATGCCGAGACCCTGGCCTTCCTGGAGGGCTACCGGTTCACCGGGACGGTCACGGGCTACCGGGAGGGCGAGCTCTACTTCCCGGGCTCCCCGGTCCTCACGGTCGAGGGAACCTTCGCCGAGGCCGTGGTCCTGGAGACCCTGGCCCTCAGCGTCCTGAACCACGACTCGGCGGTCGCGAACGCGGCGACGCGCATGAGCATCGCGGCCGGCGACCGTCCGCTGGCGGAGATGGGCTCGCGGCGCGCGGCCGAGCACTCCGCCGTCGCGGCGGCCCGCGCCGCCTACATCGCCGGGTTCGGCGCCACCAGCAACCTCGAGGCCGGGCGGCTGTGGGGCATCCCGACGATGGGCACGGCCGCCCACGCCTGGACGCTCCTGCACGACACCGAGGAGGAGGCGTTCCGCAGCCAGATCGAGGCGTTCGGCCTGGACACGACCCTCCTCATCGACACGTACGGCATCGAGGAGGGCGTCGCCACGGCGATCCGCGTCGCCGGGCCGGGCCTCGGCGGGGTCCGCATCGACTCCGGCGACCTGCCGACGGTGGCCGCCGAGGTCCGCGCGCAGCTGGACGCGCTCGGCGCGACCGGGACGAAGATCACCGTGACGAGCGACCTCGACGAGTTCGCCATCGCCGCCCTCGCGGCATCCCCCGTCGACGCCTACGGCGTCGGCACGTCCGTCGTGACGGGCTCCGGCGCCCCGACGGCGGGCATGGTCTACAAGCTCGTCGCCCGGCAGGATGCCGCCGGCGGGTGGGTGTC
Source organism: Microbacterium saccharophilum (assembly GCF_007992455.1). Classification (GTDB taxonomy): domain Bacteria; phylum Actinomycetota; class Actinomycetes; order Actinomycetales; family Microbacteriaceae; genus Microbacterium; species Microbacterium saccharophilum. Next base: position 182,558 of record NZ_BKAH01000001.1, read on the forward strand.
GGTGGCGAAGGCGTCGAGCGACAAGGCGTCCAAGGGCGGCCGCAAGGCCGCGTTCCGGACCCTCGAGCACGGCACCGCGACCCGCGAGCTCATCGTCGTCTCGGACGGCTTCGAGGAGGTGCAGACGGCGGCGGATCAGCCCGACGCGCGCGCCCTCCAGGTGACGCTCGTCGAGGGCGGCGAGGTGGATGCCGGCGCGCTCGGCCCCGCGGGCGTGCAGACGGCCCGTGCGCACCACCTGCGGGCGCGGGAGGAGCTGCCCGTGCGGGCGCTCGCGCTCAGCCGGTCCGACCCGGCGATCCCCACGGTCTTCGTCGACGTCGAGGGCTGAGCCCTCAGGCCATCATCGAGTCGTAGATCTCCTTGCACGTCGGGCAGACCGGGAACTTCTCCGGATCGCGGCCCGGCGTCCACTTCTTCCCGCACAGGGCGCGGACCGGCTTGCCGGTGAGCGCCGACTCGAGGATCTTGTCCTTCTTGACGTAGTGCGAGAAGCGCTCGTGATCGCCCGGCTCGAAATGCTCCTCCTTGAGGAGTTCCTCGAGCTCACGGTCGAGGGTCGCAAGACCCCCCTGGTCGGGGCTGTCGAGAGGCGTACTCATGCCTGCGAGTGTAGCCGGGGCGGGTCGCGGCCGGGGCCGTCAGACCGACTCCGCGAACTCCATGAGGCGTCCGCTGCCGCGGTCGAAGATCCAGCCGCCGAGGAGGATCCCGACCGTCAGGACGAAGACGCCGACCCCCACCCCGGCCCACAGCGCGGTCTGCGCGTGCGTCGGGTCATCGGTGAGTGCGAGCCACGCGAACCACAGCGCCGGGGCGCTCAGGATCATCGCTCCGACGAGCACGAGGCCCTGCGCGAGCCCGCCGCCGGTGCGCTGCGGCTGCTGGAACGGACTGTCGCCCGGGCTGGAGACCGGGTAGGGCGCCGCGGCCGACGAGATCGACGACAGCCCCAGGCCGCAGAGGAAGAGGCTCGTGCACACGCCGACCATCGCCGGCAGGATCTCGGGGTTCCCGTGCAGCCGGACCGAGAGCAGGATGGCGACCGCGAGGAGCGGCACCGCGACGAGGCTGACCGGGACGAGCCGTCCGACGCGGTCGGCGGCGCCGCGGACGGCCCCGGCGAGATGCATCCACAGCGCCGAGGAGTCGTAGGCGAGGTCGTTGTGGGCCAGCCAGCCGAAGAAGAGGGCCATGAGCGGCACCGGCACGAGCGCCACGACCTCGACCGGCACGCCCACGAGGAGCAGCGGGACGACCGTGATGAGCGCGGCGATCGGCACCACCACGACGTTGACGATGTACCGCGCATCGCGGGACCAGTAGGTGAGGCTCCGGGCGGCCACGGCTCCGGCAGGAGTGCCGGGCAGGAAGGCGAACCAGCCGAGACCGCCTCGCACGCGGGTCGACCGCGGTCGCGGCGTCGTCGTCAGCAGATGCCGGACGAGCCAGAACCACAGCCCCGCGAGCACGAGGGCCGTGACGGCGGCGACGGCGAGCGGCGCGAGGTGCGCGTCATCGACCGCGAGTGCGGGGACGGCGGGGGCCGCCCCGAAGGGCGTGACGGCGAGGATGTCGACGGCGCGCTCCACCGGGGCGGGCACCCGTCCGCGCCACTGCCGCGAGGCGAGGTACCCGACGATCGGGACGACGACCACGAGCACCGCGACGAGGAAGAGACCGGTGAGCTCGCGGGAACGCCGGGGGCGCAGCACCAGCCCCGCGAGCGCCGCCGACACCTTGCCGAACAGGACGCAGATCACCCCGCCGAGGACGACGGCGAGGATGCCGGTGCCCGCGGGGACGCCGTGCGCGTTCCACAGGACGACGAGGCACGCCCCGAGGGCCGCGAGGGCGAGCACGGGGACGCTGATGAGACTCGCGAGGAGGATCGTGCCGGCGAGGCGGAGCGGATCGGCGCCGAGCACCGCGAAACGGCGCGGGTCGAGGGGATCGGCGAGGCCCGTGACGAGCGGCGCGATCAGGAACCCAAGGGTCACCGCCGCACCCCCGAGCACCGTGACGGCGCGCGCGACGTCATCCGAGGCGCCCCGAAGCGCGAGGATGCCGGCGCACCCGACGGCGACGATGGCCAGGAACGCCGCCGCGCCCAGCACCGTGCGGGCCACGTGGCGGGCGTCGCCGCGGAACGCGCCGAGCAGCAGGTCGAATCTCAGCCGGAGAACGTGTGCAGCCATTCGAGGCCCTCCACGTCGCTGAGGCCTCCGGCGAGCTCCACGAAGCGCTGCTCCAGCGTCAGCTCCCCCCGCACCTCCGCGACGGTGCCCTCGGCGAGCACCTGACCGCCGACGATGACGGCGATCCCGGTGCAGACGCGCTCGACGAGCTCCATCCCGTGACTGGAGAGCACGACGGTGCCGCCGTGGTCGACGTACGTCGACAGGATGTCGAGGATGACGGAGCTGGAGAGCGGATCGACGGCTTCGAACGGCTCATCCAGCACGAGCACCCGCGGCGAGTGGATCATGGCGCCGGCGAGCATGACCTTCTTGGTCATGCCGGCGGAGTAGTCCGCCACGGGGCGTCCGAGCGCGTCGGTGAGGTCGAAGGCGCGGGCGAGGTCCGCGGTGCGGCTCGCCACGACCCCGGGCTTGAGCCCGCGGAGCACGCCGTAGTAGTGCAGGAGCTGCCGCCCGGTGAGGCGGTCGAAGGTGCGGAGCCGGTCGGGCAGCACGCCCATCAGCTTCTTGGCCCGCGCGGGATGGCGGGCGAGATCCACGCCGCCGACCTCGATGCGTCCGGCATCGGGGCGGAGGAGCCCGGCGATCATCGAGAGCGTCGTGGTCTTCCCGGCGCCGTTCGGCCCGACGAGACCGTAGAACGTGCCCGGCGGGATCGTGAGGTCGACCGCGTCCACGGCGCGTGTCGCCCCGAACACCTTCGTCACGCCGGCCAGGCGGACGGCTGCCACCATCCCCTCGACCTCCGTCGCCCCCTCCGGGTCGGGTTCGAAGACGAAGGCGTGCTCGGGCTCAGGCTCAGGGACGAGCTCGGGCTCGGGCTCCGGGACGGGGTCGGGCTCCGGTTCCGGTTGGGGCTCGGGCTCCGGCACCGGGACGGGCTCGGGCTCTGGTGCGGGTTCCGGCTGTGGTTCCGGCTCCGGCTCCGGTTCGGGAACGGGGAGGACCGGCAGCGGCGGGACGGGCGGGACGATGAGCGGCGGCTCCGCCCGCGCGACGACGGCAACCGGCGCGGGCTCGACCGGCTCCGCCTCGACCGGGGCGGGCTCGACCGGGGCGGGCTCCGCGACGTCGAACCGCGCCGCGGCGACGGACGCCGGGATCGGCGGCTTGGGGGGCGGCGTGGCCGTGCGGGGCTTCGGCGGGCGCGGCGGCACCGCCTTGACCGGCCGCGCCTGCGCTCCCGCGGCCTTCGCCGCCTTCGCTCCCGGGACCTTCGCCCCCGGCGCCTTCGCAGGCGGCGCCTTCGCGGCCGCCGCGGCGTCCGCGGCCGGGAGCGGCGGCAGCGGCGGCACGACCCCGGAGACGCCGGGAACGGCGTCCCGGTCGTCGTCAGGCAGTGGCAGCGAGGCGGTCACGCGACCCAACCTAGCAAGGCCCTCAATCCCCGGTCGGGAATGAGCGCGCGGCGTCACAGGCCGCAGGATTGTCACGAATCCACAACGGAGGACCGACTTCCTGCGCCCTCCCAGGTGGCTTCGCTACCATTTGACGAGGCACGAAGGAGTGTCATTTCGTCTAACGGACAGTGAACACCTTTCAGGAGCACCTTTTGACTCTTCAGACCGTCATCCTCGCGGCCGGTATGGGCTCGCGGCTCGGGCGCAGCCTGCCGAAGCCCCTCACCGCGCTGAGCGACGGTCGCTCCATCATGCGCCAGCAGCACGACAACATCCGCGCCGCGTTCGGCTCGGACGCGCGCATCACCGCCGTCGTCGGCTACCGCGCCGAGACGATCGTGGAGGCGTTCCCCGAGGCGGAGTACGTCTACAACGACCGCTACGACGAGACCAACACGTCCAAGAGCCTGCTGCGCGCCCTCAAGGCCACCGGCAAGCACGCCGTCCTCTGGATGAACGGCGACGTCGTCTTCGACCCGCGCGTGCTCGGCCGCGCCGTCGAGTTCATCGAGCGAGACCAGTCCTTCGTCTCCGTCAACACCGCCAAGGTCAGCGACGAAGAGGTCAAGTACACCGTCGACGCGGAGGGCTTCATCCAGGAGCTGTCCAAGACGGTCACGGGCGGCATCGGCGAAGCCGTGGGGATCAACTACATCTCCCGCGCCGACAAGCCGGCTCTCATCGCCCAGCTCGGGCGCGTCGACGACCAGGACTACTTCGAGCGCGGCCTCGAGCTCGCGATCGTCGAGAACGGCCTGCGCCTGGAGCCCATGGACATCTCCGACCTCTACGCCGTCGAGGTCGACTTCGCGGAAGACCTGGAGCGGGCGAACCTCTTCGTCTGATCCCGCCCGTCCTCAGGGGTCGCTCAGCGGCCGCGCTTAGGATCGACGCTGTCATGGCAAAGGTGCACCGGATCCACTCGCTTCCCGCCGACGCCCCGTGGGAGGGCCCGCTCCCCCCGCCCGGGGCCGCGGAGCATCCGTTCGCCGTGCGCGCGCTCGATCGCGTCCTGGCGATCCAGCGTCCCGCCGTCATCGCCCACCTGCGGAGCGTCCGCCTCCGCCACCCGGACGCGACGGCGGCCGAGATCATCCGGATCCTCGAGCGACGCTACCTCGCGACCGTGACGACCGGCGGTGCCGCCGTCGGCGCCACCGCCGTCGTACCGGGCATCGGCACGGGGGTCACCCTCGTGCTCAGCGGCGCGGAGACCGTCGCGTTCCTGGAGGCGACGGCCCTGTACGCGCAGTCGCTCGCCGAGGTGCACGGCATCCACATGACCGATCCGGACCGTGCCCGCGCGCTCGTGCTGACCCTCATGCTCGGCCAGGAGGGCGTCGATCTCGTGTCGCAGCTCGCCCGCCAGGCGACCGGCAAGGGCACCCCGCGGGACAAGTACTGGGGCGAGATCGTCACGAAGTCGCTCCCCCGCGCCGCGATGGCCCCGCTCGTGGATCGTCTGAAGTCCGCGTTCGTGCGGCAGTTCGCCGCCCGCGGCGGGGCATCGTTCTTCGGCAAGGCGCTCCCCTTCGGCATCGGCGCGGCCGTCGGCGGCGCCGGCAACCACGTGCTCGGCCGGCGCGTCCTCGTCAACTCCCGGCGTGCGTTCGGGATCCCCCCGGTCGCGTACCCCGTCGAGCTGGAGCCGAAACCCGGCGCCAGCCGTGTGGAGCACACCGCCCTGTCGGGCGTCCGCCGGGTGGGCGGAGCCATCGCGGCGGCGGGTCGCGGAGCTGCCGACGCCGCGGCGTCGACGTTCACGCGCCGTCGCGGCGGGCGCGTGCTGCCCGCCTCGGACGCCGACGATCTCGCCGACGACTGACCTGTCGCCGACGCGACCTGCGGCGTACGCTCTGCCTCGGTAGATCGATCCGGGGGGACGTCTGGGGGTGTATCACCGCGGGGCGACGGCGCTCCTCTGGGTGATCGGATGCGCTCGCTCTGACCCCTGCAGGAGGTTGCCGTGCCTCATCAGCTCCCCGACGCCACCGACGTCCTGGTGGTCGGCTCCGGCTTCGGCGCGTCCGTCGCCGCGTACCGCCTCGCGGAGGCGGGCAAGGACGTCGTCGTCCTGGAGCGCGGGAAGGCCTGGGGACCCGGCGACTTCGCGCGCACACCCGCCGAGATGGCCGGCAACTTCTGGGATCCGAGCGCCGGCATGTACGGCCTGTTCGATGCGTGGACGTTCCGGGGCCTCGAGGGGCTCGTCTCCAGCGGCCTCGGCGGCGGCTCCCTCATCTACGCCAACGTGCTGCTGCGCAAGGACCCGGCCTGGTTCGTGAAGGATGCGCCGCTGCCGGGCGGGGGGTACGAGAACTGGCCGGTCGGCTACGACGACCTCGAGCCGCACTACGAGGCCGTCGAGCAGATGATGGGCGCGACGCCGTACCCGTACCGCGACACGGCGAAGACGGTGGCGTTCGAACGCGCCGCCGTGGACATCGGGATGCCGGCGTTCCGCCCACCCCTCGCGGTCACCTTCGCCCGCCCGGGTGAGGCGCCCGAGCCGGGAGCCGAGCTGCCCACCCCCGGCTACGGGAATCTGCACGGGCGTCGCCGCGTCACGTGCACGCTGTGCGCGGAGTGCGACGTGGGCTGCAACACCGGCGCGAAGAACAGCCTCGACCACACCTACCTCTCCGCGGCCCGCCATCACGGCGCGGAGATCCGGACGCTGCACGAGGTGCGCGGCATCCGGCCGGAGGGCGGCGGCGGCTACCTCGTCAGCTACGTGGTCCACGAGCCGGGCGCCGCGGGCGACACCTCGACGAGCGCGCTCCCGGTCCACACGATCCGGGCGGGCCGGGTGATCCTCGGCGCGGGGAGCTTCGGAACGACGTACCTCCTGCTGCGCAGCCGCGCCGCCCTCGCCGGCCTCGGCCCGGCCCTCGGGTCGCGGTTCAGCGGCAACGGCGACCTGCTCACGTTCCTCCTGGGCTGCACGCGGGACGGCGCGCCGCTGCGGGTCGACGGCGGCCGCGGCACCGTCATCACCTCCGCGATCCGCATGCCGGACGGTCAGGACGGCGACGGCGCACGCGGGCGCGGCTTCTACATCGAGGATGCCGGGTTCCCGGCGTTCCTCACCTGGCTCGTCGAGGTCGCGCAGCTGCGCGCGATGGCGCGGCGCGGGGCGCGGTTCGGCTGGGAGTCCGTGCGCAACCGCCTCTTCACCGAGGGGCGCTCGAACCTCTCCGCGAGCATCGCGCAGCTGCTCGGCGACGGGCACCTCTCCGGCAGCTCGCTGCCGCTCCTCGGCATGGGACGCGACACGCCGGACGGCCGCATGTCGCTGCGCCGCGGGCGGCTCGCGGTGGACTGGACGGTCGCGACCTCCCGGCCCTACTTCGCCCGGATGCGCGAGGTCATGAAGCGGATCGGCGCCGAGCTCGGCGCCGACGTCAGCGACAATCCCCTCTGGTGGCTCGGCCGCGTCATCACGGTGCATCCGGTCGGCGGGGCGCCCATCGGCCGTCACCCCGGCGAAGGGGTCTGCGACCCCTACGGCGAGGTGTTCGGCCACCCGGGCCTGCACGTGCTCGACGGCGCGGCCCTCCCCGGTCCGGTCGGCGCCAATCCGTCGCTGACGATCGCCGCGCTCGCCGACCGGGCGTGCACGCGGATGCTGGCACAGCCGTGGCCGGAGCGCGCGCGCCGCGTCGAACCGGCCGTCGCCGCCGCCGGCGCCGCCCCGCCCCCGTCCGCCGTCCGGGCGGATGCGACGTCGGTGTCGTTCACGGAGCGGATGGTGGGCCACGTGGCGCTCGGCGAGACCGACCCCCGGCGCGGCGCGGAGCGCGCCCGCTACCGGGGCGACGACCTCGAGTTCGTCCTGACCATCACGGCCGCCGACATCGACGCCTTCACGGAAGACCCGCTGCACGAAGGCGCCGCGACCGGCCACGTCGACGGGGTCGCGTTGGGCGGGCGCTGCGAGGTCGAGCACGGCTGGTTCCACCTCTTCGTCGACCCGCCCGCCCGGCCGGGCCGTCGCATGCTCTACCGGCTGTGGCTCCGCGACGCCGCGGGGGATCCCGTCACGCTCGTGGGGGTCAAGGACGTCGCCGACGACGACGGGTTCGACCTGTGGCGCGACACCTCGACCCTGTACATCCATCTGCTCGCCGGGCACGTGCCTCCGCCCGCCGCGCAGACCCCGGCCGAGCGCGCCGCGGCCCGCGCCGCCGCCGGCGACCTTCCGGCCGGCGCCGACGTCCGCGGCGCGGGGGTGCTGGTCATCAAGCCCCTCGACTTCGCGAAGCAGCTGACGACCTTCCGCACCGACGGCCCCGCGGGAGTCGCGGCGCTCGCCGCGTTCGGGCGCCTGTTCCTCGGCGAGCTGTGGCGGGTCTACCTCGCCCACGACCGCGACGGGGCGAGGCGATGAAGCGGCGCGAGCTCCTCGCCCTGGAGAGCGTCCTGGGGTTCGCGCCGGCCGGCATGACCCGCTGGCTCGACCCGCCCGCCCTCGCGCGCACCGCCATCAAGGCCGGGATGGCCAAGGTGTTCGCCGACTACGGCGACAAGCGCGAAGTCCAGGCCGTGCTGCCGAGCGGCCCGGCGCCGCTGGCATCCCCCGTCGAGGGAGACGTGTGGATCGACTTCGCCGCCGACCTCGGCGACGGTTTCGACGCCACGACGACCATTGCGACGCTGCTCGGCGCCCCCACCCTGTTCGTGGACACGCCCGGTGGGAACGACCTCGAGCTGCCCCGCGGCGACGTGCTGGTGCTGGGCGGCGACGAGGTGTATCCGGCGGCGTCGGCCCGGGCGTACGAGAACCGCACCATCGGCCCGTATGCGACGGCGTTCCCCGCCGAGCCTGGCATCCCCCGGCCGACGATGCTCGCGGTGCCCGGCAACCACGACTGGTACGACGGGCTGACCTCCTTCCTGCGCGTCTTCGCCCGAGGCGCGCGGATCGGCGGGTGGCAGACGACGCAGACGCGCAGCTACTTCGTCGTCGCCGTCGCGCCCGGGTGGTGGCTCGTGGGGCTCGACTCGCAGCTCGGCGAATACATCGATGAACCGCAGCTGGACTACTTCCGGGAGCACCTGACGGCGCATCTGCAGCCGGGCGACGGGGTCATCGTGTGCACGGCCGCGCCCGCGTGGGTGCACACCGCCTCGAAGGGGCCGGACGGCTTCAACCAGCTGCACTTCTTCGACCGCACGATCGTCCGGAACCGCGAGGGTGCTGCCGGGACCGAGCCGACCGGCGCCGCCATCCGCCTGTGGCTCACCGGCGACCAGCATCACTACTCCCGCTACGTGCAGCTCGGCCCGGACGGCGAGCCGGACGAGGCGTACGGCATCCAGGCGATCACGTGCGGACTGGGCGGCGCGTACCTCGCCGAGACCCACCGCCTCCCGGAGACCCTCGAGCTGCCTCCGGCGACGTCCCGCATGCGCACGAAGGACGTCCCCGGCATGCCGATGCGCCGCGTGGGGCCCACCTATCCGGACGCCGCGACGTCGCGCCGCCTGTACCGTCGCGTGGCGAACCCGCTCTCCCGGTGGTGGCTCGGCTGGCGCAATCCCGGGCTCCTCGTCGGGATCGGCTGGGTGCAGTTCGTGCTCGCCTGGCTGCTGGGCGCAGTGGTGGGCCTCGTGCAGCCCGCGCCGGACAGCATCGGCGCGGTCCTCCGCGGCCCCGTCCCCACGACGGCGAGCGCGCTGGCCCTCGTCGTCGCGATCGCGCTGGGCAGCTGGCTGCTGCACTGGCTCACGAGCGTCCTGTTCGGCTGGGGCGGCGTCGTGGCGACGCGCGCGATCGTCTTCCAGCTGGTCGCCGGCTGCCTCACCCTCCTCGCGCTCGTGGGTCTCCTCCTCGCGGCGCGGTCCCTCGGGATGCCGCCGCTGCCGGGCATCGTGCTGCTCGGGGTCGCCGCGATCGGGTCCTGGGGCATCGGCGCCCTGCTCGGCACGGCGATGTTCGGCCTCTTCCTGCTCACGCAGCCGTCCGGCACCGTCGCCTCCTGGCGCATGTCGGCGCAGGCGATCGCCGACCACAAGGGCTTCCTCCGGATGCGGCTGCAGCCGAACGGGAGCATCGAGATCCACGCGATCGTCGTCGACCGCATCTGCACCGACTGGGCCACGACGACCGCGCCGGACGGCGCCCTGCGCGTCGTCCCCGCGACGCGCATCACCGGCGTCCGGCTCCTCGACGGGCCCATCACCGTCACCCGGAACCGCGGCGCGACGTCGGACACCGGAAAGGCACCCGCATGAGCGACACACTGACCGCCACCCTCTCCCGCGCCGACCACCGCACCGAGGTGCTCCCCCTCACCGCGCGGGACGGCCGCGCCCTCACGCTCGTGCACCTGCGGGGGCCGCAGGAGCCGCACCGCGGGCCCGTGCTGCTCGTCCACGGCGCGGGGGTGCGTGCCGAGATCTTCCGCCCGCCCATCCCCCGCACCCTCGTCGACGTCCTCCTGGAGGCCGGCTGGGACGTGTGGATGCTGAACTGGCGCGCCTCGATCGACCTGGAGCCGACGGACTGGACGCTGTGCGACGCCGCCGCATTCGACCACCCCGCTGCCGTCGAGCGCGTGCTGGCGGAGACCGGCGCCACGACCCTCGCCGCCGTGGTGCACTGCCAGGGCTCGACGTCCTTCGCGATGGCCGCCGTCGCGGGGCTCCTCCCCCGCGTGGACCGCATCGTCAGCAACGCGGTGTCGCTGCATCCCGTCATCCCGACCTTCTCGGAGTTCAAGATCCACCGGCTCGCGCCCCTCATCACGCGCGTGACGCCGTACCTGTCCCCGGCGTGGGCGTACCGGTCGGACGGCTACTTCTCGCGCCTCGTCCGCCGCACCGTCGACATCACGCATCCGGAGTGCCGGAACCTCGTCTGCCGCATGGTGAGCTTCACCTACGGGTCGGGGCACCCCGCGCTGTGGGCGCACCGCAACATAGACCGGGCGACGCACGACTGGATCACCGGGGAGTTCGGGCGGGTGCCGATGAGCTTCTTCGCGCAGATGAGCCGCAGCGTGCGCGCCGGGCACCTCGTACCGGTGCGGGAGCACCCGGAGCTGCCGGACGACCTCGCGACGGCGCCGCCGCAGACCCAGGCGCGCTTCGCCCTCATCGCGGGCAAGGACAACCGGTGCTTCCTGCCGGACGGCCAGGCGCTCACCTACGCGCACCTGGACCACCACCAGCCCGGTCGCCACGCCCTGCACGTCGTCCCCGGCTACGGGCACCTCGACGTGTTCTGGGCGCGCAACGCCTGGCGCGACACGTATCCGATCATCCTGAAGGAGCTGGCCTCATGACCTCGCTGTGGGCGCCCGTGCGCGCCGTCCTCTCCCTACTGCCCTCGCCCGTGCCGGGGCGGCAGAGGCGCCTCCGCGGCACCCACGCCCGCGTCGACGGCATCCCGTACACGATGCCCGTGGACACGCAGGACGCGTCCTGCCTCATGGCCGCGTTCCCGATCTCCGCCGCCGCCGCGAAGCGGTTGCTTCCGGGCACCGAACTGCACCCGGCGACGATCGGCTTCGGCGTCGGGGTGCTCCTCATCACCGTCGTCGACTACCGCAAGACCGACATCGGCGCGTACATCGAGTACTCCATCGCCATCGCCGTGACCCACGGCCGTCGTGCGCGGCTCCCGATCCTGCCGCTCGTGCTGCAGCGCGCGGCCGGCCTCGGCCAGTACGTCGTGGACCTGCCGGTGAGCACCGAGATCTCCGTGAAGGGCGGGAAGGGCATCTGGGGGATGCCGAAGCACCAGGACAGCCTCGACTTCCGCATCTCGGAGCGGGCCGTCTCCGCGCTCTACGACCACGACGGGCAGACCGCGTGCCTCGTGGAGATCGCCCGCCCGCCGCGCACGGCGCTGCCGCTGGGGCTCGCCGCCGACAACTACTGCGCGTACCGCGGGATGCTGATGAAGTCGAGCATCTACTTCTCCGGCGCCGCCGACATCGCCGTCGGCACCGCGGCACGCGGGCGGCTCGTGCTCGGCGGCGAGCTCGGGCAGCGCCTGGCGCACCTGAAGATCGGCCGGAAGCCGATCGCGACGGTATGGATCGAGAAGGCCACCGGAGTGCTCGACGACCACTTCGAGTCGTGGTTCCTCACGGCTCCGACGCAGCACGCGGCCGACGCGGTGCCCATGGAGGGGCTGGAGACGGTGGTCGGGCTGGGCCGCGGCGAGGAGTGGCCGGCGCCCCCGGACCGCTCGCGCGTGTCCGAGGGGGTGTGACATGGGCGGGGCGGGCTGGGCGGGCTGGGCGGGCTGGGTGACGCTCATCGCGGCGCTGTACTTCGCGTTCGGCGCGTCACTGTACATGGGCACGATGTGGACGCTGCGGCTCTTCCTCTTCCCGACGTGGCGGTCGCTGACGCCCGACCAGGTGGACGTGCACTTCGGCATCCCGACGCGGCTGGCGACCGTCTTCTTCACGTGGATCGTGCCGGTGATGTTCCTCGCGGCGCTCTGGCTCATCGTGGTCGAGTGGGGCAGCCCGCTCGTGTGGTTCGGGGTCGGCTGCCTCGTCGGGATCTTCGTCCTCACCTTCGTCGGGCAGGGTCTCATCATCCCGATCAACAAACGGGTGCGCAGCGGCGAGGTGACCGATGTCGCGGAGCTCCAGGAGCTGCTCCGCCGCTGGATGGCGCTGAACAGCGTCCGCTTCTACGGCGCGACGGCGACGTGGGCCGTGATCATCGGGTACCTCGTGGTGCGCGGCGACCTCGTCGGAGCCCTGACATGACGCTCCGGGGCGTGCTCGCCGCCATCGGGTGGGGCACGGTGGGGACGGGTGCACTGCAGGTCGTCGCCCCGGGCTTCGTGCTGCGGGCCATCGGCGGCGCGGACGAGAAGACGACCCGGCACCTCTTCGGCACGGTCGGGATGTTCATGGTCGTCGTCGGCGGCCTCGTCGTCGGGACGCTGCGCGCCGGGTCGCCGGACCGGGCGGCGCTCGGCTGGGGCGCCGCGCAGAAGGCCGGCGCCGCGCTCGCCGTCGGGCTGGGGGTCGCGCGACGCGTGTTCTCCCCCGTCGCGCTGCTCGTGGCGGCGTTCGACGCGGTGACGGCGGTGCTGCTGGCCGTTTATCGCAGCCGCGTGCGCTGATGCGCTCCCTCGTGCTCGCGGGCGGCGGGATGCGCGTCGCGTGGCAGGCCGGCGTCGTCCGGGCGCTCGAGGAGGAGGGGCTCGCCTTCGACCACGTCGACGGCGCATCCGGCGGGATCATGACCGCCGCGATGATGCTCTCCGGGGTCTCCGGGGTGGAGATGTGCGACCGGTGGCGCGGGCTGTCGGCATCCGCCTTCACATCGCTGCTGCCGCTGCACGAGTACCTCACGGGTCCCTGGTCGGCTCCCCGCGATCGGCGACGCGGACGCCATCGTGCAGACGGTGCTCCCCCGGCTCGGCGTCGACGTCGAGCGGATGCGGCGGAGCGAGATGGCCGGCACGTTCCAGATCGTGGAGTTCACGACGAAGGAGTGCCGGGCGCTCGAGCCCGCCGACGTGGATCTCGAGCTGCTGGCCGCCGGGATGTCGCTGCCCGGCTGGCTCACCCCGCTGCGCCGCGGCGACGAGGTGTTCACGGATGCCGTGTGGGTGCGCGACGCGGGAGTCGCCGAGGCCGTGCGCCGCGGGGCGGATGAGATCTGGCTCGTCTGGTGCATCGGGAACACGCCGTCCTACGGCGACGGACCGCTCGAGCAGTACGTGCACATGATCGAGATGAGCGCGATGGGCGCGCTCCTCGCCGACTTCGAGCTCGCCCGGGCGCTCGGCCGCGACTTCACGCTGCACGTCGTGGCGCCGCGGCATCCGCTGCCGCTGGACCCGGAGTTCTACCTGGGCCGGATCTCCTCCGACGCCCTCCTCGCGATGGGCTACCGGGATGCGCACGCCTACCTCGCGGGTCGATCGGCGGACGGCGTGCCGAAGGATGCGACGTGCACGCGGATGACGGATCCGCCCGTGTCGGTGCGGATCACCGACCCGCTGCGCGGCCGCGTCGGCGCGGACGAGGTCGAGGTGACGTTCACGGTCGAGGTTCCGCTGGCGGCCCCGGTGTCGGAGGGGTCTCTCGTCGGGGCGCTCGCGATCCCGGGCGAGGGGACGGTGTACCTCGCGGACGGCGCCGTGACGCTCGCCGCGGGCGCGCTGACCTACGCGGGGACGGTGCGCCGCGGCGGGCGGGAGGTGGATCTGCGGTGCACGCGCACGCTGCGGGACGATCCCGGCCCCGATGCATGGGGTGACTTCACGGAGGCGATGCTCGTGATCGACGAGGATGCCGGGACCGTGTCGGCGGGAGCCGGCGGCGTCGCACGCCTCCTCGCGTCGATCGAGCCTGTCGGTGCGCACGGCCTGATGCAGCGGGCCGACGCGGTGCGGCGGTTCCTCGCCCTCCTGGGATCGGTGCGCGTCTGACGAGACGGATGACGGAGACGGATGCCGGATTCAGGCGCACAATGGGCGCATGGGAATCTTCCAGACGCGCCCCGAAGAGCCGACCGAGTGGACCGGGCTCCCGTCGGAGCCGTGGCAGCCGCGGTCGCCGGTCGAGCAGCTGGGCGACGCGCCGAACGTCGAGTACACGATCTTCGGCGAGCCGGTCGGCGTGGAGACGATCGCGATCGCGCTGACGCCCGCCGAGCCCGCCGCCGTGGAGTCCGCCGACGGCGGCGACGGGGACTGAGCAACCGCGACCCGAACACGCTGAGAAACCAGCTTCGGCCTGAGACACCACGGCAGTCGTGATGTCTCGTGCTCGCAGTCGTGATGTCTCGTGCTCGATGTGGTTTCTCGGCGCTGCGGGGGCGGGCGCCCCGCCGCGGCTAGGCTCGACGGGTGGTCCCCGTCCTCATCGCCCTGCTTCTGCTGAACGCCGTCTTCAACGTCGTCGTCTGGCCCCGGTTCTACGGCCGCGTCGCGACGGACCCGCGGGCACGGGATGACGCCGGCAAGCCGACGTCGTTCCTGATCGTGCACGCCGTCCTGATCGGGCTGGCCCTGCTGATCGCGCTGGCCTCGGCGATCGCCGCGATCGTGGCGCTCACCGCCGGAGTCTGACCGCGCTCAGGCGTCCGGCTCTTCCTCATCGTCGGCGTCCGCGAACGACTCGACGCCTTCGTCGTCGGCGCCCTCCGCGCCGGTCCGCTCGTGCCAGATCTCCCACTCGCGCATGAGATGCCCGACGGCCTCCTCGAAACGCGCGGTCGCGGCGCCGGGCGACGTGTCGCCGAAGTAGTGCTGCGACCAGTGCGCGAGGCGCGCGGTCACGTCGGGCTGCTGTGCGCGGGTGACGAGTGCGCCGACGTCGGCGGCATCCCGCGCGTCCAGCCACTCGCACTCCGACAGGTACCCCTCGTCGTCGATCACGGCGGACGCGTCGACGGGGCGCGTCACGAACAGCGCCTTCCCCGTCGCGAGCCTGTCGTAGACCATCGCGGAGACGTCCATGACCGCGATGTCGGGCGCCAGCAGCTGCCAGTCGAGGTCGGGTGACTCGTCGAAGATGTGGTGCGCGGCCGGGTCGGCCGCGTTCGCCGCCGCGATCGCGGCGACGATGCGGCGGAGGGCCACGCCGTACTCCCGGTCGGACACCCCGGAGCGCGGGTGCGGACGGAAGACGAGCCGCAGCCGCGGGTCCGCGAGCACGGCGCGCGCGAGCGCCTCGCCGTGCGTCACGATCGAGCCGTACGACATCGAGGCCCGGTCCCCCTCCCACGTCGGCGCGTAGAACACCGTGGTGCGTCCGTCGGCGGGGTACGGGGCGGGCCGTGCCCCGAAGTAGTCGGCCTGCGGGCGGCCGATCGGCAGGGCGCGGCGGTCGATGTCGTAGTCCCACAGCGCCCCGCGCAGGCGCGCGAGCGCGGCATCCCCCGCCACGAACGCGTAGTCGTACGCGCCGATCTGGTTGCTGCGCATGTAGACCTTGTCGCTCTCGCCGTGGCTGATGAAGACGTGCCACCGGTGGCCGTACCGGAACATCTGGAAGTTCCGCGTGTTCTGGTTCACGTACAGCACGACGCGGATCTGCTGGGATGCCAGGACGCTCTCGACGTCGTCGATCGTGCGGGCGTACACGACGGGGAGCGGGGACTCCTTCAGCAGCGCCGCCGCGCCGCTCGCCGCGCGGGCGATGACGACGACCGGCCAGGTCTCGGCGAGCTTCGCGAGCGGGGCGTACCACTGCCGCATCTGGTACAGGTTCACGGGTCCGTCGGCGAAGTACACCGCGACCCGGAAGTGCCGCCGCGGGAGCGGACCGCGCTCCCGGTCCAGACGCTCCGCCTCCGCGATCGCCCCCCGGGAGCGCAGCGCCCCGGAGAGGAGTCGGACGACTTTGCGAGCATCCCCGAGAATCGACATCCTCCCAGGGTATCCGGGCCATGGGATGATCGACGGGTGCACGACGACGAGCCCGCGGACCGGGACGCCCCGATCCCCGCGCCCGGCTCCGGCGTCACGTTCGTCATGCCGGTGCTCAACGAGCACGACTATCTCGAGCGGGCCGTGGCGACCGTCCTCGCGCAGGAGCACGACGGGCCCGGCGAGCTCATCCTCGCGATCGGTCCCTCCACCGACGGGACGACGGCCCTCGCCCACCGTTTGGCGGCCGCCGACCCGCGCATCCTCGTCGTGGAGAACCCGGCCGCCCACATCCCGGTGGGGCTGAACCTCGCGATCCGCGCCGCCCGGTACCCGACGATCGTCCGCGTCGACGCGCACTCCGAACTCGTCCCGGCGTACACCCGCCGCGCCATGGAGACGCTGACCCGCGTTCGCGCCGCGAACGTCGGGGGCGTCATGCGCGCCGACGGCAGGACGGACTTCCAGCGCGCCGTCGCCCGCTGGTACAACTCCCCCATCGGGCTCGGCGGCGGCGCGTACCACTCGGGGGGCGCCGAGGGTCCGGCCGAGTCCGCCTATCTCGGAGTCATGCGCCGCAGCGTGCTGGAGGAGGTCGGTCTCTTCGACGAGACGATCCGTCGCGGCGAGGACTGGGAGCTGAACCTGCGCATCCGCCGCGCGGGGTACCGCGTCTGGTTCGACCCCGCCCTCGCGGTGACCTACTGGCCCCGGGAGAGCTGGGCGCGGCTCGTCCGGCAGTTCCGCTCCACCGGCACGTGGCGCGGCGAACTGGTGCGCCGCTACGGGCGCCGCAACGCGCTGCGGTTCTTCGCGCCTCCGCTGCTCGTCGTCGCCCTCGTGGCCTCGCTGGTCGTGGCGGGGCTGCAGCTGGGCGGTGTCCTCACCGGCACGGCCGCGCTCGCGGCATCCCTCGTGCATGTGCCCGTCGTGGCATATCTCGTGCTGGTCCTCGTCGTCTCCCTGGCGCCGGCCGGTACGCGGGGCGTGCGGGAACGCCTGTGGAGCCTCGTCGTGCTGCCGTCGATGCACCTCGCGTGGGGGGTCGGCTTCCTCATCGGCATCACGCGCGGCGCGAAGGAGAACGTGGACACGTCGCGGCTGCGGCGGAACACGCCGCTGCCCTGACCTGCGACCTCAGGCGCGGTCGACGAACCCCTGGTCCAGGATGCGGGCGACCACCCGCTCGGCCGCGTGGCCGTCGTCGCGCGCGTTGAACCGCGCCCGCCAGTCCCGGTACGCCGCCGCGAAGCGGTCCGTCACGCCGGGATCGGCGAGGGCCGCCACGAGCTCTCCCTGCGTCGCGACGAGGGGGCCGGGCGCGTGCGCGGCCAGGTCGAAGTAGAAGCCGCGCAGCTCACCGCGATAGTGCTCGACGTCGGGTGTCAGGAAGTAGATCGGCTTCCCCGTCGCGGTGAAATCGAACATGACGGACGAGTAGTCGGTGATGAGTGCGTCGGCGACGAGGAGCAGCCGGGCGATGTCGGGGAACGTCGTGACGTCCAGGACCCGCGGACCGGTGGCGTCCGCCCCCGCGGCGAGGGTCCGCGAGTGCCCGCGGACGAGCACGACGGCATCCGCCTCGGCGGCCAGCGCCGCAGGGTCGAGGAAGTCCACCATCTCGGCGCGGTCGTCCCGCCAGGTCGGCGCGTACAGGAGCACCCGCTCCTGGGCCCCGATGCCGAGCTGCTCGCGGGTCGCGGCGCCGTCGCCGGTCACGAGCACGTCGTTGCGGGGGTACCCCTCGACCCACACGGGGCGCCGGAGGAACGCGTACGCCTTCCGCAGGATGCCCGCGGCGTACGGGTTCTGCGCGAGGAGCACGTCCCAGCGGCGGCTCTCCTTGAGGACGGCGGCGGCGCGCCGCGGGTCGAAGCCGGGACGGTGCAGGGCGAGGCGCTTGAGCGGGCTCCCGTGCCACGTCTGCAGCACGACCTGCCCGGTGCGGCGGGCGAAGCGGCGACGCAGCCAGTCGTTGACGACGAGGAGACGCGACGAGCCCCGTGCCCGCCACCATTCCGGGCTCCCCTCGACCACGGCGATCGCGCCGTCCGGGACGGCGACGGAGCGGTCCACGACGCTCCAGTACCGCGTGACGCCGGGCGCGACGCGGGCGAGCTCCCGGTCGATCGCGAGCGGATTGCAGCTGGCGTTTCGCCCGTAGAAGCTCTCGAAGAACACGGCGTTCTCGAGCCCTCCGGGGCGGGTCGCGTACCGGCGCTCGAGGGCGGCCTGCCCGTCGCCGGAGTCGTAGGCGGGGTCGATGGGCGGGCCGATGCGGAGCGTCGCGCCGTCGAGGCCGGCGCGGAGGTCCGGGAACATCGTCAGGGGGACGGATGCCGTGACCTCGGCCGGCCGTCCGTCGGCGTCGGTGAGCCCGACGCGGTAGTCGCCGGCAGGCAGCGGCAGCTCCGGCCCGCCCCAGCGTGCCGCGCGCAGCGGCAGGACGGCGCGCCACCCGGCCGGGTCGGAGGTGACCTCGGCCGTGCTCCGCGCGCGCGGCCCGACCGCCTCGAGGGCCCGCGGAGCGGCCCCCCTCCCCGTCACCACGAGCGCACCGCCCGCCACGTCGAACTCGGCGTTCACGTCGTCCTCCCTCGCGTCAGTCCGGCGCGCACGGCCGTATAGACGCGCTCGGTGTTGCACCCGTCGCGGTGCGCGTGCATGCGTGCGCTGAGGGCCGCCGCCTCGGCCCGCGCCCGGTCCCGCTCCCCCGGATCGGCCAGCAGCCTCTCGAGCCGGCCGGTCGCCTGCGTCCAGGACGGGGCGACCTCGTCGCCGGCCACGTCGGCATACGTGCCGTAGAAGCCGCGGCGTGCGCCGTACGCCTCGATGTCGGGCGCGAGGAAGACGCACGGCAGCGGCACCAGCGCGGCGTCGAACGCGAGCGAGGAGTAGTCGGTGACGAGCACGTCGAGTCCCGGCAGGAGCGGCGTGACGTCGGCCACGAGGTCACTGCCGAGCAGCCGGATGCGATCGGTCGCCGCCGGCGGCGTGTAGTCGCCGGCGCCGAGGGGATGCGAGCGGATGAGCAGCACGGCATCCTGCGCCGTCAGCACCTCCGTCAGCTGCGTCCACTGCTCGGCGGTCGGCACGGCCGGGTCGGGTTCGCCGTCGCGCCAGGTGGGCGCGTACAGGATGAGCCGCGTGCCGGCGCCGAGCGGGCCGGCGACCTCGCCGATCGCCGCGCGGGCGCGGGCGCGGCGCTCCTCCGCGGTGCCGCGGGAGAGGACGTCCACGCGCGGTTCGCCGGTCACCAGCACGCTCTCGTGGTCGAGCCCGAACGCGGATTCCAGCCGCCCGCGGACGAGCTCGGACGCGGCCGGGAGCAGGCGGATCCCGCGCTGCGCACGCCGGTAGAGGACCGCGAGGAGGCGGCTGACGGCACCCGAGGCGACCGGCACCGGGCTGCGCGTCGTCTCCGCGGAGTCCAGGCCGATGCGCTTGAGCGGGATCCCGTGCCACAGCTGCACGATGAATGCGCCCGTGACGGCGTACCGGTTCACGTCCCCGAGTCCGTGCGTCACGACGACGACCCGCGCGCGCGCCGTCCGCCAGAAGCCGCGGAGCGACTGCTTCGGGACGTGCGGGATGCCGCGGGCCGCCGCCTCGGCGGCGTCGCGGGCGCCGCCGGTGAGCCACACGGCCCGCTCGCCCGCGACGGCGGCACGGTCCCACAGGGCCAGTGCGCCGTCGGCGATGCCGACGGCGCAGCCGAACACCCACTCGTCGCGGGACCGCGGGATGAGGATCGTGGCGAGGCGTCCGAGGAGGTACAGCGGGATGCGCACGAGCTTCCCGGCGTTGCCCGCGCCGAACGAGAAGGACGCCACCCCGCGAGCCTATCGCGGGGTGGCGTCCTGGTCCGGGAGCAGAGCGCTTACGGCGCGAGCTCGCCGAGGGTGACCTCCACGGACGCGGTCTTGCCGCCCCGCAGGTAGACGACCTTCGCGGAGCTGCCGGCCGCGAGGGCCCGCACCTGGGCGGTGAGGTCGGTGGCGTCCGAGATCGGCACGCCGTTGAACTGGGTGACGACGTCACCGGCCTTCAGGCCCGCCGCATCCGCCGCGCCGCCGTTCGTCACCTCGCTGATGTACGCGCCGGCCGTCGTCGCATCCTCCTGGCTCGCCGCGTCGCCGACCATCGCGCCGAGGAGACCGTGGGTGGCCGCGCCGTCGGCGATGATCTCGTCCGTCACGCGCTCGACGATGTTCGACGGGATGGAGAACCCGACCCCGATGGAGCCGGACTGGCTGGAGGAGGAGCCGCCGGCGGTCGCGATGGCGACGTTGATGCCGATGAGCTTGCCCTCGTCATCCACGAGCGCGCCGCCGGAGTTGCCGGGGTTGATCGCCGCGTCGGTCTGGATGACGGCGATCGAGATCGTGCCGGCCGATCCGGACTGCTGCCGGCCCTGCCCGAAGTCGAACTGGAAGGGACCGTTGCCGTTCTCGTCGTCGGGGTTCTGCTCGGTGTCCTGCTCGGTCTCCGGCACCGCCGACGAGGCGATCTGGATGGAGCGGTTCAGGGCGCTGACGATGCCGGTCGTGACCGTGTTGGACAGGCCCAGCGGGGCGCCGATCGCGATCGTGCCGTCGCCGACGTTGAGACCGGCGGAGTCGCCGATCTCGATGGGGGTGAGATCCTCGGCGCCGTCGAGCTTGATGACGGCGAGGTCGTACATCGGGTCGAGTCCGACGACCTCGGCCGAGTAGACCTTGCCGTCGCTCGTGGTGACCTTCAGGTCGGGCGAGTCGGTGGCGCCGTCGAGGGTGACGACGTGGGTGTTCGTGACGACGTAGCCGTCGGCCGAGAGCACGACGCCCGAGCCGGTACCGCCGGCCGACGACGAGCTCGCCGAGATCGTGACGACGCTCGGGAGCACCTTGGTGGCGATCGCGGTGGTCCGGTTCACGCTGTCGGGATCGTTGACCGTCACGGTGGTAGGACCGCTCTGGACGACCGTCTGCGCGGCCGGGAAAAGGGACCCGCCGGCGGCGGCGGCGCCGAGACCGGATGCCCCGCCCACGAGGGCCGCGGCGACCATGATCGCGACGATCTTGCCGGCGCCGACCTTCCCGCCCTCGGCGGGCGCCGCAGCGGCGGGCTCCGGCGCCCGCTCGCCGTAGGGCTGGGTCGGCTGGGTCGGGGACGCCGGCTGGCCGGACGCCTGGGGCGACGCCGCGCCGTAGGCGGGTGCCTGCGGCGCCGTGTACGGCGGCTGCGCCGCATAGTCGGGGGCCTGCGGGGGCAGCGGGGGACGCGGCGGGATCCCGGAAGCGTCGGCGGCGCGCAGCGGATCCGGCTGCGGATCGGGCTGCTGCGCGGGGTTCTGCGGTTCGTCGGTGGATGCGGGGTTGTCGCTCATGATGGTCCTCTTTCCCAAGCCCCTTCAGGATGCCTCGGGTTTCTGTGCGTTTCTTATGCCAGGCCCCCGGCGACCCTATGCGTGTAACGTGAGCGCGATGCGAGCGATTCCGGGTGCCTGGCGGCGGACCGCCCGCGGGGCGGGACTCCTCGGCGAGGACGGCTCGGCGGCGCCCACCGTCTTCGCGGAGATGAGCGCCCTCGCCGCCCGCACGGGAGCCATCAACCTCGGCCAGGGCTTCCCCGACGAGGACGGTCCCGCGGAGGTCCTCGAGGCCGCCCGGCAGGCGATCGCGGCGGGAGCGAACCAGTACCCGCCGGGGCGCGGCATCCCGGATCTGCGCGCCGCGATCGCCGAGCACCAGGAGCGCTTCTACGGCCTCCGCCTGGATCCGGAGACCGAGGTGCTGGTCACTGCCGGTGCCACCGAGGCTCTCGCCGCCGTGATCCTGGCGCTCGTGGACTCCCCCGACGACGAGATCGTCGTCTTCGAGCCGTATTACGACGAGTACGCCGCGTGCGTGGCCCTCGCCGGCGCCCGGCTCGTCACCGTGCCGCTGCGCTGGCCCGACTTCCAGCCCGACCCGGCCGAGCTCCGCCGCGCGGTCACGGACCGGACGCGTCTCATCCTCGTCAACGACCCGCACAACCCCACCGGCGCCGTCTTCGCCCGCGACGTGCTGGATCTCGTCGTGGAGCTGGCCGAGCGGCATGACGCGATCATCGTGACCGACGAGGTGTACGAGCACCTCGTCTTCGACGGGCCGCACACGCCGCTCGCGACCCTCCCCGGTGCCGCGGCGCGGACGCTGTCGATCTCCTCGGGCGGGAAGACGTTCTCCACGACCGGATGGAAGATCGGGTGGGTGACGGGTCCCGCCGATCTCGTGGAGGCGGTCCTCACCGTCAAGCAGTACCTCACGTATGTCGGCGGGGCACCCTTCCAGCCGGCCATCGCCGCGGGGCTCCGGCTCCCGGACGGGTTCTTCACCGGCATCGCCGCCACGATGCGTGCCAAGAGCCGCATCCTGGGCGAGGGCCTCCGCGCGGCGGGCTTCGCCGTGTCCCGGCCGGCGGGGTCATACTTCACGGTCGCCGACGCCGCACCGCTCGGCGTCGAGGATGCCGCCTCGTTCTGCCGCACGCTCCCCGCGCGCGCCGGGGTGGTCGCGATCCCGCTCACGGCGTTCGCGACACCGGAGCGTCAGGACGAGTACCGCACGCTCGTCCGATTCGCCGCCTGCAAGCGCGTCGACGTGCTCGAGGAGGCCGCGGCGCGCCTCAGTCGCGCGCAGTGACGCGGAAGCGGCGCAGCGCCAGCGACGGGTTCACGCGGCGCACCCGCGTCACGGCATCCGCATCGACGTACGCCACCGCGACGTCGCTCGTCGTCCCGATGGCGGCGATCTCCACACCTTGGGGGTCGACGATCATCGACGCGCCCACCCCGAGCGGCGGCGGGTGGTCGGCCGCCGCGACGAACACAGTGTTCTCGATCGCCCGGGCGTGCAGGAGCGTCCGCCAGTGGTGCTCCTTGAGCGGTCCCCGCACCCACTCCGCCGCGACGAGGAGGACATGCGCGCCGGTGTCGGCGAGGACCCTCCCCACCTCCGGGAAGCGCAGGTCGTAGCAGGTCATGAGGGCGAAGCGGAGCGCGTCGACCTCGAACGTCTCCGGCACGGCGATCTCGCCGGGCTCGACCCAGTCCGACTCGCGCTGGCCGAACGCGTCATAGAGGTGCAGCTTGCGGTAGGTCGCGCGGATGCCGTCCGCCCCCACCGCGACGACGGTGTTCCGCACCCGCCGGCCGTCGCCGGCGCGCTCCAGGAGCCCCGCGACGACGACGACGCCGTACCGCCCGGCTATCGTCGTGAGCGCCTGCGTGAACGGGCCGTCGATCTGCTCGGCATGAGCGGCGAGGGATTCGTCGAACGGGTCGGTGAAGTAGCTGGAGTACTCCGGGAAGAGCACGACGCGTGCGCCGCGATCGGCGGCCCGCGCCACGAGCTCCTCGATCAGCTGGAGGTTCGCCGCGACGTCCGCCGTGGGGCCGAACTGGGCGACGGCGACGGGCACGACGGAGGCGCTCACGTGTCCCGTCCCTTCTGCGCACGGAGCACCAGCGGGATGGCGACCCACAGCACCGCGATGATGACGCCGAGCACGATCCCGGCGGTCCAGGATGCCGCGTCGCCGACGACGACCTCGAAGATGAAGGCCACGACTCCGACGAGCAGCAGCGAGACGGTCAGGAGCGCCGTCATGAGCGCGGCGTGGCCGTACGCGACGACGGTCTGCTTCGCGCGGTGCCGGAAGAGGAACCGGTGCAGCGCGACGGGAGCCAGCGCGACGATCGCGCTGAGGGCGGAGCCCACGACGAGGGTGAGGTAGAAGGTGCGCTGACCGGCGGTCAGGTCGGCGAAGGCGGGCTGGAAGGCGAGCGCCAGCAGGAAGCCCGTGATGATCTGCGTGCCGGTCTGGAGGACCCGCAGCTCCTGCAGGACGTCGTTCCAGTTGCGGTCGGCGCGCTCATTCGGCGTCTCCGCGCGGCCGTCCGCGGTGTCGTCGGCGCTGTCGTCGCCGGTGTCGTCGCGCGAGCGGGCCCCGTGCGGGTGCGGCTGCGTTGACATGTGCCCATCCTCCCCCGCCACGACCTCGGCAGGCAACGCGTGCGCCCGGCCCCCGGAAGGCGTGTTAGGCTTTTCATGTGCCGCGGGGTGGAGCAGCTCGGTAGCTCGCTGGGCTCATAACCCAGAGGTCGTAGGTTCAAATCCTGCCCCCGCAACCAGATGAAGAAGGCGTCCCGATCGGGGCGCCTTCTTCGTTTCCCCACCGGCCCGTCGGCATCCGGGGCCCGGTCACCGTCCGACGAGCGCCTCCTCCATCTCGGACAGGAAGCGCACGACGACCTTCAGCTCGTCGACCTCGTATCCCGACATCGCCCCGCGCATCTTGCGCATCCGCTCGCCGAAGCGCCGGTAGAACTCCGCCCGGGCATCCTCCGTCAGCACGACGATGCGGGCGCGGCGATCGGTGGGATGCGGGAGGCGCTGCAGGTGCCCGCTCTCCTCCAGCCGCTCCAGCAGCTTCGTCGTGGACGCCGACGTGATGGAGAGGTGCTTCGCGATGTCGTGCGGCTTGACGAGCTCCCCCCGCTGTTCGCGGAGGATGAGCATCCGCATGGCCGCGAGGTCGGTCGCGTTCATGCCCATGTCACCGCGCAGATCGCCGTGCATGCGGTCCATCGCGTCGGTGAAGGCGCGCACGGCCTTCATCGCCTCCATCATGAGGTGATCGTGATCTGTCTGCGGGACCCACCGCTGCGTCACGTGGACACCTCCGGGTCGGTTCGGTATGCTCAATCGCAATCGCTAGCTAAACTAGCAAAAAACGAGGCGAGATGTCAGACACAGAACACGTCGTCCTGCTGGACGAAGACGGCCGCGAGGTCGGCACGGCACCCAAGTCGAGCGTGCACGGCACGGATACGGCCCTTCACCTGGCCTTCTCC
Organism: Microbacterium saccharophilum; assembly: GCF_007992455.1. GTDB lineage: Bacteria > Actinomycetota > Actinomycetes > Actinomycetales > Microbacteriaceae > Microbacterium > Microbacterium saccharophilum. Next base: position 207,395 of record NZ_BKAH01000001.1, read on the forward strand.
TGCCATGTCTACAACCGGAGCGGGGAGCTCCTGGTCACCCGTCGCGCGCTGGGCAAGACGGCGTGGCCGGGTGTCTGGACGAACTCGTTCTGCGGTCACCCCAAGCCCGCCGAGCCGGTTCTGAACGCCGTGCACCGCCGTGCCGAGTACGAGCTCGGCATCACGCTGCAGGACGTGCGGCTCGCCCTCCCGCTCTTCCGGTACCGCGCGGTCGACGCGTCCGGGATCGTCGAGCACGAGATCTGCCCCGTCTACACGGCCGTCACCGACGACGAGCTCGTGCCGAACCCGCTCGAGGTCGTCGAGTCCCGCTGGGTGCACCCCGCCGACCTCGGCTCGTCGCTCGTCACGACCCCCTGGGCGTTCAGCCCGTGGCTCGTCCTGCAGGCCGAGCAGCTCCACCTCTTCCGGTCTCCCGAAGTCCGCCGCGCCTCATGATCACCGTCTCCCCCGCCGCCCGCGAGGCCGTCGACGTCGAGATCGACGCGTCGCTGTCGCGACTGCAGGCCCGCACCGCCCGCCGCGGCCCGTCCGCGCGGGCCCTCGCCGACGCGACGGCCCGCGCCGCCGCCGGCGGGAAGCGCCTGCGTCCCGCCCTCGTCGTGGCCTCCTTCGAGGCGTTCGGCGGGAGCGCCGCCGAAACCCGCGGCGTCTCGCAGGTCGCCGCGGCGTTCGAGCTGCTGCACACGGCGTTCGTCGTGCACGACGATCTCATCGACCGCGACACGCAGCGCCGGGGCGCCCCGAACGTCGGCGGCGAGTTCCGGGCGCGCGCCGGCGATGCCGGCGCCACCGCCGACGGCGCCGCCCTCCTCGGCGACGCCGCCGCCGTGCTCTCCGGGGACCTGCTCCTCTTCGAGGCCACGCGCATGGTGGCCACGGCCGCCCTGCCCGACGCGACCCGCGCCGCGCTGCTGGAGCTCCTCGACGACGCGATCCTGGTCTCCGCCATCGGCGAGCTGGCCGACGTCGAGCACGCCGTACTCCCGGACTACCCGGACACCCCCGCGCTCCTGAACGCCGCGCACGATAAGACCGCGGCCTACTCGTTCCGCGCACCCCTGGCCGCCGGCGCCCTCATGGCAGATGCGACGGCCGCCGAGCGCACGGCGGTGGAGACGATCGGCGGGCTGCTCGGCCTCGCCTTCCAGCTCGTGGACGACCTCATCGGCACCTTCGGAACGGCGGAGCAGGCCGGTCGTGAGCCCGGCGCCGACCTGCGCGAGGCCAAGCGCACGCCGCTCATCGCGCTCGCCCAGCACTCCCCCGCGTGGCCGCGGGTGAGTTCCGCCCTCGCCGTCGCGCACACCGGCCCCATCGCGCTGCGGGCCGCGCAGCGCGAGCTCGACGCGAGCGGAGCCCGCGAAGAGCTCATCACGCTGGTGCGCGAGACGCTCGCGCAGGCGCAGCGGCTCGGGGCGGAGACGTCGCTGGGCGCTCCCGTCGTGAGCTTGCTCGCCCAGCTCGCCACCGCGATCGACGAGCGCATCCCGTGAGCGCGGAGATCCCCGACCTCGACCGCTACGACCGGGTGGCCCGGGAGGCGGCGGCGACCGTCATCGCCGCCTACTCGACGTCCTTCGGGCTCGCGTCCCGCCTCCTGGGGCCCCGCGTGCGCCCGCACGTGCGGAACGTCTACGCGCTCGTGCGGATCGCCGATGAGATCGTCGACGGCACCGCCGCCGACGCCGGCCTCGCGCCCGCGACGCAGCGGCTCGTGCTGGACGAGCTCGAGGCGGAGACGCTCACGGCGATCGCCCGCGGCTTCAGCGTGAACCTCATCGTGCACGCGTTCGCCCAGACCGCGCGCGAGTGCGGCATCGGCGCCGACCTCGTGCGCCCCTTCTTCGCCTCCATGCGGACGGACCTGGACCGCACGGTCCACGACGCCCAGTCGCACGAGGCCTACGTCTACGGATCCGCCGAGGTGGTGGGGCTCATGTGCCTGCAGGTGTTCGTCTCCGCGGGGGCGCCCGCTCCCGCCACCGCCGCCCCGGCGCTCGTGAGCGGTGCGCGGCGGCTCGGCGCCGCCTTCCAGGACATCAACTTCCTCCGCGACCACGTCGACGACGCGCACCGGCTCGGCCGCGACTATCTGGGTGTCGAGGCGGGAACGACCTCGCGGGCCGAGGTCCTCGCCCGCATCGACGGCGACCTCGCCGCCGCGGCCGCCGTCATCCCGGATCTCCCGGCGGACTGCCGCCGCGCCGTCACGACGGCCCACGACCTGTTCGCCGAGCTCGCCAAGCGGCTCCGGCAGGAGCCCGACCCGGACGCTCGCGTGCGGGTCCCGAACGCACGGAAGGCGGGCATCGCGGTGCGCGCCGCGGCGTTCGGCCGGCCGCGGCGGTCGGACTCGTGAGGCCCACGGCCGCCGTCGTCGGCGCCGGCATCGCCGGGCTCGCGACGGCCGCGCTGCTCGCGGAGGAGGGGTACGACGTCACGGTCGTCGAGGCCCGCGACGTCACCGGCGGACGGGCCGGATCGTGGGAGAGCGACGGATTCCGCTTCGACACGGGCCCCAGCTGGTACCTCATGCCGGAGGTCTTCGACCACTTCTTCCGCCTCCTCGGCACGACCGCCGACGCCGAACTGGACCTCGTCCCGCTCACCCCCGCGTACCGCGTCTATGCCCAGCCGCAGGGTCCCGGCGCCGGTGAGCACGTCGATGTCGTGTCCGGCCGCGACCACGCCCGCGCGCTGTTCGAATCCCGCGAGCCCGGTGCCGGCGCGCAGCTGGACGCCTACCTGGACTCCGCGGCCGACGCGTACGAGCTCGCCGTCACGCGGTTCCTGTACGACACGTACGAGTCGTACGCCGGGCTCCGCGACCGGACGCTCCTGCGCCGGCTCCCCGCCCTCGCTCCCATGCTCACCCGGTCGCTGCAGTCCGTCATCGACAAGCGCTTCCGCGACCCGCTGCTGCGCCGCATCCTCGGCTACCCGGGCGTCTTCCTCGGCACCTCCCCCTACGAGGCGCCGAGCCTGTACCACCTCATGAGCCACCTCGACCTCGACGAGGGCGTGCTGTACCCGCGCGGCGGCTTCACGGAGGTCATCGCGGCCGTCCAGCGGCTCGCGGAGGCCCGCGGCGTGCGGATCCGCACCGGCACCCCGGTGGCGCAGATCCGCACGCAGGGCGGCCGGGCGACCGGACTGCGGCTGCGGGACGGCGAGGTGCTCGAAGCCGATGTCGTCGTGTCCACCGCCGACCTGCACCACACCGAGACGAAACTCCTCCGGGACGACGAGCGCACCTACCCGGAGTCGTGGTGGCGCAAGCGCACGGCGGGGCCGGGCGCGCTCCTGCTCCTCCTCGGCGTCGACGGCGAGCTGCCCGAGCTCCCGCACCACACGCTGCTGTTCACGGATGCGTGGAAGGAGAACTTCCAGGCGATCTTCGGCACCCGGACGGTGCCCGACCCGGCGTCGCTGTACATCTGCAAGCCGAGCGCGACCGACGACACCGTCGCACCCGCCGGGGCGGAGAACCTCTTCGTCCTCGTCCCCGTCCCCGCCGACCCGGGGCTCGGCCACGGTGGTGTCGACGGCGACGGCGATGCCCGCATCGAGAAGCTCGCCGACGCCGCCATCGCGCAGATCGCCCAGTGGATCGGCGTCCCCGACCTCGCGGCGCGCATCCGGGTGCGCCGCACGATCGCGCCGGGGGACTTCGCGGACGACTTCGGCGCCTGGCAGGGCACGGCGCTCGGACTCGCGCACACGCTCCGCCAGAGCGCGCTCTTCCGGCCCCGCAACGCCTCCGCGAAGGTCGACGCGCTCCTGTACTCCGGCGGGTCGGCCCTGCCCGGCATCGGGCTGCCGATGTGCCTCATCTCCGCGGAGCTCGTCGTCAAGCGGCTCCGCGGCGATCGCAGTGCGGGCCCGCTCGCCGAGCCTGCGCGGACGGGCGGCTGAGGTGCCCGGAGCGTACCTGCTCGCGCTGCTCGTCTCGGCCGCCGGCGTCGCCGCCCTGGACGCCCGCGGCCGGCTCGTGCTGTGGCGGCGTCCCCGGCGTGCCGCGGTCGCGATCCTCATCGGGACGGCGTTCTTCCTGATCTGGGATGCCGTCGGCATCGCGACCGGCGTGTTCGTGAAGGGCGGCAGCCCGCTGCTGCTGGGGATCGACCTCGCGCCGCACCTGCCGCTGGAGGAGCCCGTCTTCCTCGCTTTCCTCTGCTACCTCGCCCTCGTCGTCCACGCCGCGGCGCTCCGCCGCCTCCACACGCGGGCCACCCGGGGGCGCCGGGCATGACCTACCTCTGGATCGTCCTGCCGTTCGTCGCGCTCACCGCGGCCGTGACCCTCGCGACCCTGCGGCGCCCGCGCTTCGCGCGGCGGATGGGCGCCTCGGGCATCGCGGCCGTGATCCTCGGCATCCTCACCGCGATCTTCGACAACGTCATGATCGCGGCGGGGCTGTTCACGTATCCCGCCGACCGGATCAGCGGCATCCGCGTGGGACTGGCGCCCGTCGAGGACTTCGCCTACCCGCTCTGCGCGGCGTTCCTGCTGCCGGCGCTCTGGGTGCTGCTGCAGCCGCGGGAGGCCGAGTGAAGGCGCTGACCGCCGCCCGGGAGCTCTTCGTGTCCTCCCGCCCCGTGAGCTGGATCAACACGGCGTACCCGTTCGCGGCGGCCTCCCTGCTCACGTCCCGCGAGATCGACGCGACGTTCGTCATCGGGACGCTGTTCTTCCTCATCCCGTACAACCTCGCGATGTACGGGATCAACGACGTCTTCGACTACGAGTCCGATCTCCGCAACCCCCGCAAGGGCGGCGCGCACGGCGCCGTGCTCGATCGCCGCATGCACCCCGTGACCCTGTGGGCCGCGGGCCTGTCGTGCCTGCCGTTCGTCGTCTTCCTCGTCGTCGTGGGCTCACCGGCGAGCTGGCTGGTCCTCGCCGCGAGCCTCTTCTTCGTCGTCTTCTACAGTGCGCCGCCCCTGCGGCTGAAGGAGCGGCCGTTCGCCGACTCGATGACCAGCAGCATCCACTTCTTCTCCCCCGCCGTGTACGGGCTGGTCCTGGCCGGAGCGACGTGGACGTGGCAGCTGGGTCTCATCCTGCTGGCCTTCGCGCTGTGGGGCGTCGCCTCGCACGCGTTCGGCGCCGTCCAGGACGTCGTTGCCGACCGGGAGGCGGGCATCGCCTCGATCGCGACGGCGCGCGGCGCCGCGTGGACGTCGCGGTTCGCGCTCGTCTGCTACGCCGCGGCGGGCATCGCGATGCTCGGGACGGCCTGGCCGGGGCCGCTCGCGGCCGTCGCCGTCATCCCGTATCTGGTCGCCGTCTGGCCGTACCGCAGCATCCCGGATGCCGACTCCGCGGCGGCGACGGCAGGATGGCGCCGCTTCCTCTGGATCAATCAGCTCGCGGGCTTCCTCGTGACGCTGCTGCTGATCTGGTGGTGGACGCTCACCGCGTGAGCGTCCACCACCCTCGGATCAGGCGGGTCACTCCTCGAGGGCGAGGAGCTTCTCGAGCGCGGCCGTCAGGCGGGCGTCCGCCTCGCCGTACGCGGCCCAGTCGCCGTCCTGCAGCGCGGCCGCGCGGTCGAGGAGGGCCTGGCGGGCCTCGTCCAGCGCCGCCTGCATCTCATCCACCGGGATGCCGGGGTCGGCCGGATCGTCGGGTGTCGGCGTCTCGGACGGGTCGGGGCTCGGGGTGACCTCCCCGTCGCCGGCGCTCGCGCCGGAATCGCCGCCGAAGAGCTCGTCGAGCGCTTCCTGCAGGGTGTCCTCGAAGGCGACCTCGTCGCCGAACGCGACGAGGATCTTCCGCAGCGTCGGCAGCTGCGTGCCGCTGGAGGCCTGCACGAACACGGGCTGGACGTACAGCAGGCCACCGCCGACCGGGAGGGTCAGGAGGTTGCCGTTGAGCACCTCGGACTGGCCCTGCTTGAGCAGGTTCAGCTGCGAGGAGATCGTGTCGTCGGAGTTGAACGTGTTCTGCACCTGGCCGGGGCCGGGAACGCTCACGTCGGCGCTGATCTCCAGCATCCGGAGCTTCCCGTAGCCCTCCGCCTTCTTGCCGTCGGCGTTGCCGGCGTTCGAGTCGACGGCGAGGTAGCCCATCAGGACGTTCCGCGCGTTGTCGCCCACCGAGGCGGGGATGAACGAGGTGAACATGGAGAAGCTCGGGGCGTCCTGGCCCGGCATCTGCATCGTCAGGTAGTACGGCGGCTGCAGCACCGTGGTCTTGGACACCGGGTCATCGGGCGTCTTCCAGGCGTTGTCCCGGGCGTAGAAGGAGGCCGCGTCGTCGACGTGGTAGGTGCCGAGCATGGCGCGCTGCACCTTGAAGAGGTCGGTCGGGTACCGCACGTGGCTCATGAGGTCGCCGGACATCTCCGAGATCGGCTCGACCGTGTTGGGGTAGATGTTCTGCCACGCCTGCAGCAGCGGGTCTTCCTCGTCCCACGCGTAGAGGGTCACCGATCCGTCATAGGCGTCGACGGTGGCCTTCACGGAGTTGCGGATGTAGTTGACGTCGTCGAGGGCCACGCGGGGCGCCGTGTTCGTCGTGTCGCTGATCGCGTCCCGGAGGCTCACGATCGAGGAGTACGGGTAGTTGGCGCTGAGCGTATAGCCGTCGACGATCCAGACGATCCGGCCGTCCACGACGGACGGGTACGGGTCGTTGTCGAGCTCGAGGTACGGCGCCGCCTTCTTCACGCGCGTCACGGGGTCGCGGTCGTAGAGGATCTGCGACTCGTCGTTGATGGCGTCTGAGAACAGGATGTCGGTGGACTGGAACTTCATCGAGTAGATGAGGCGGTTCAGGACGCTCCCCACCTCGGGGCCGCCGTCTCCGGAGAAGGTCGTCTTCGTCTGCGCGGCGCCGTCCGAGCCGCGCGGGTAATCCAGCTCGATGTCGTCGGTGCCGTCCGGCGCGCCCACGATCGAGTACAGCGGCGAGGTCTCGCCGAAGTACACGCGGGGCTCGTACTTCTCGCCGTCGGTGAGCTCACCGGCGGTCGGGATGCCGCGCTCGAGGAACTGCGGGTTGCCGTCGGCCGTGCGCGCGTTGCCCTTGGCCGCGACCATGCCGTAGCCGTGGGTGTACACGAGGGTCGTGTTGTACCAGGACGCGGCCTGGCCGAGCTGCGTCATGTCCAGCTCGCGCACCGACACGACGGCATCCTGCGACGTCCCGTCGATCTCGTAGCGGTCGACGTCCATGGGGTCGGTGAACTGGTAGTAGCCGCGGTACTGCTCGAGCTGCCGGATCGTCGGGCTGATGATCGCCGGATCCATGATGCGGATGGACGCCGTCGTCTCGGCGTCCGCGCGCAGCTGGCCGGGGGCGGCGTCGGTGACGGCCTGGAAGTCGCTCTTCTCGAGCCCGTCGATGCCGTACGCGAGCTTCGTGGCGTCGATGTTGCGCTGGTAGTACTGGCTCTCCAGGTTCTGCTGGTTCGGCCGCACCTGGATGTTGAAGAGCACCCACGGGTAGGCGACGCCGACGACGAGGGAGGAGACGATGAGGAGGCCCGTCGCGATGAGCGGGAACCGCCACCGGCCGATGAGGGCGGTGACGAAGAAGAGCAGCGCCACGATCGCGGCGGCGATCGCGAGGATCGTCTGGCCGGGGATGATCGCGTTGACCTCGACGTAGGCGGCACCGGTGATCCGGTCGCCCTCGGAGAGCAGCGTCTTGTAGCGGTCGAGCCACAGGCTCGCGGCCTGCACGAGGAGGTAGACGCCGGCGATGATCGCGAGCTGGATGCGCGCGGCCTTGGAGATGCGCAGCTCCCGCTGGCCGATGCGGACGGAGCCGTAGAGGTACGCGACGAGGGCCGTCACGACGAGGCAGACCAGCAGGACGGCGGACGCGAAGCCGAGGACCGCACTGTAGGCCGGCAGCTGGAAGAGGTAGAACCCGGTGTCCAGCCCGAACTCCGGGTCGGCGTCGCCGGTCGTGACGCCGTTGCGCCACAGCCAGATGGTCTCCCACTGGGCGGAGGCGGCGAACCCGGCGAAGAAGCCGAAGAACACCGGGATGCCCCACATCGCGAGCCGGCGGAGCGGTTCGACGACCTCCTGGTAGTGGTCCAGCTGCGAGCTCAGCCGCGCGTAGACGGGGCGGAGGCGGTACGCGAGCTGGATCGCGGCGAACACCGGGAGGGCCATCGCGACGAAGCCGACGAGGAACATCACGATCCGGGCGGTCCACTGCGTCACGAGCACGCCGTCGAAGCCGAGCTGGCGGTACCACAGCCAGTCGGCGAAGAGGCTCGCGAAGACGAAGAAGGCCACCACGAGCGCGGCGATCACGACGAGCGTGATCGTCACTGCACGGCGGAACGGACTCGGTGTGGCCTGGGTCGGCGCAGAGGTCGTGGTCACCCGTCCATCCTAGGCGGGGGCCGGAGGGCGGGCGCCGCACCCGGCGAACGCTCAGCCGGCGTCGCAGGTGGGCAGGTCCGCCAGGTCGCCGTCGCTCCGGATGGCCGCCAGCACGTCCTGCGCGTCGTCGAGCGTCGCGACCGCGAAGACCTGCAGATCGGCCGGGACGTGCCCCGCGACCTCGTCGCAGTTGTCCGCGGGCGCGAGGAACCACTCGGCCCCGGCGTCCCGGGCGCCGTAGAGCTTCTGGCGGATGCCGCCGATGGGGCCGACCGTGCCTGCGGCGTCGATCGTGCCGGTCCCGGCGACGTCCGCGCCGCCGTTGAGCTCGCCGGGGGTGAGCGTGTCGATGATCCCGAGCGCGAACATCATCCCGGCGCTCGGCCCGCCGACGTTGTTGAGCTGGATCGTGACGTCGATCGGGAAGTCGTAGTCGTGCAGCGTGCTCACGCCGATCAGCCATGTCGACTCCCCCTCGATCTCGCCCTCGCGCGGCGTGATCGATTCGGTCAGCTCCTCGCCGTCCCGTTCGACGGTGAGCTCGACGGGGGCGCCGTCGCCGGCGTTGATGATCTTCCGGAGCGTCTCGGTGTCGGTGAGGGGTGTGCCCTCGGCCGCGCGGATGATGTCGTCCGGCTGGAGGATGCCCTGCGCCGCGGAGTCGTCCGTGAGGGAATGCACCCGCACCATCGGGTGGACGTCGTAGCCGAGCTCGACGAGCGCCGCGGCGGTCGCCTCCTTCTGCGAGTCGACCATCTGCACGGCGCTCTGCTCGTTGCGCTGCTCGGTGGACTGGCCCTCCGGGAACACCTCGTCCAGCGGCAGCACTGCCCGCGAGGAGTCGAACCAGGCGACGGCCAGTTCGAACCAGGACGGCGTGCGCTCGCGGTTGCCGACGACCTGCACGGTCAGCAGGTCCAGGGATCCCGCGGTCGGGAAGGTCTTCGCCCCGTCGACGGAGATGAGCGGCACGTCGGCGCCGTCGGAGCCGGTGGCGGTGCCCAGCGTGTTGAAGACCGGGCCGGGTCGCTGGATGACGTACGTCGTCGGCAGGACCGTGAGGGCGAGGAGCGCGATCAGCGCGACGGTGAGCGCCCAGATCCCCGTGGTCACCGTGCGCGACATCCGACGGCGCGGCGCGGGGGTGATCGTCACGTTCTCGTCGAACAGTGCCACGGGTGACCTTCCTGAGCCGGTCGTTCGCGGCCGGCGTAAGCGCGAGGTCCCCGTGCGCGGACTGCGCGGCGAAGACCCCGACTAGCGTAGAGCGAGACGCCTGCTCCCTGCTGAAAGGCCCCTGCACATGGCTGAGGACGACCGCTCCCCCGAAGACGAATTCCAGGAGCTGCTGCGCAACCTCCTGGGAGGTCAGGGCGGCCTCGACCCCGAGGCTCTGCAGCGCCTCTCCGGCCTCGGCGTCGACCCGGCGATGCTGCAGCAGATGATGCGGCAGATGCAGGGCGTCTTCGCCTCCGGCGCGGACGGCATCGATTGGAACGCGGCGAAGACGCAGGCGCTGCACCTCGCCAACAAGGACGGCCTCAGCATCTCCGCCGGCGACCGCCAGGACTTCGACCATGCGTTCTCGCTCGCGACGCTGTGGCTGAGCGAGGCGACGTCGATCTCCGACCTCGCCGCCCCGGCGCGCGCGCTCACCCGCGGACAGTGGGTGGAGGCGACGCTGCCGGTGTGGCAGGAGCTCGCCGAGCCCGTCGCGAACTCCATCGCCGATGCCATGACGGCGGCCATCGACGCGCAGACGCCCGAGGAGATGAAGGGGATCGTCGCGGGCGCCGGACGCCTCATGCGCACCGTCGGCGGGTCGCTGTTCGCGGCGCAGCTCGGCGCCGTCATCGGCCGCCTCTCGCTCGAGGTGGTCTCCGGCGGCGACGTCGGCATCCCCGTCATGCCGGACGGCGACGCGGCCATCCTGCCGCAGAACTTCGCGGACTTCGGCCGCGACCTGGAGATCGACGAGGAGCAGCTCGCCCTGTACCTCGCGACCCGTGAGCTCGCGCACGCCCGGCTGTTCCGGCACGCACGCTGGCTGCGGCTGCACGTGATCTCGCAGGTGACCGACTTCGCCCGCGGCATCCACGTCGACATGGACGCGCTCGAGGAGCTCGCGTCGCGTTTCGACCCGTCGGCGCCGGAGGAGCTGAAGGCGGCGCTGGAGAGCGGCGCCCTGCTGCCGCAGCGCTCCGAGTCCCAGACGACGGCCCTCACGCGGCTGGAGAACCTCCTCGCCACGATCGAGGGCTGGGTCGACGTCGTCACGGCCGACGCGACGCAGCGCCTGCCCGCCGCGGACCGGATCGCCGAGGCGGTGCGCCGCCGGCGGGCCGTGGGCGGACCGGCCGAGCAGGCGATGGGTTCCCTCGTCGGCCTCGAGCTGCGACCGCGCCGCCTCCGCGAGGCGGCGGCCATGTGGCGTGCGGTGACGGATGCCGTCGGCACCGAGGCGCGCGACAGCCTGTGGGACTACCCCGACCTCATGCCGACCGCGGAGGACATCGACGACCCGGCCGGACTCGTCGCGCGGCTGCAGGCCCGCGCCCGCGGCGAGGAGCCCGCGCGCGATGCGTTCGACGACGCGCTGGACGCGCTGCTGGACGAGGCGGCCGCGGGACGGGATGCCGAGACGTCCGCGGACGACGGCGCGGACGACGGGGACCCCGGAGACGACGCTCCCCAGGACCCGCGACCGGTCTGACGCGGCGGGGCTGCGGCGCCTCCTCCCCAGCGAGGTGCCGGCTGCGCCGTGGGCGTCGGCTGTGGAGCATCCGCACCCGGGAGGATCATCGGGCGCACAATCGGCAGATGCTGCGCCTCGCCCCCTCCCATCCGCCGCTGTGGCGGAGCCCGTCCAGCATCCAGCTCGGTCCGGAGTCCGTCGCCCGCGTCGACGATGTCGCGCCGTGGCAGGAGCGCCTGCTCGACGCGCTCGTGGACGGCATCCCGGATGCCATGCTGCTGCCCCTCGCGGCGAGCTTCGGCGCCGCGCCGGGCGAGGCGGATGCGTTCCTCCGGCGCATCGGCGGCGCCCTCGGACGGGTCCCCGCGACGGCTCCGCGCGTGCGCGTCGAGGTGCCCGAGGCGTTCGGGCGCGACGAGACGGAGATCCTGCTGGCAGGGCTCCGCGGCGGCGGCCTCGACGTCACAGGCTGCACGGCGTGGCCCGTCGAGGACGGCGGCCCGCGCCTCCCGGTCGTGGCGGTCGCCTTCCGGCTGCTCGATCCGCTGCGCGCCGCACGGCTCGTCTCCCGGGATGCGCCGCACATCCCGGTCGAGCTGGCCGGGGACCGGGTCAGGGTCGGGCCGCTCGTGATCCCGGGTGTCACGGCGTGCCTCGCGTGCCTGCACGCGCACCGCCGCGACGGCGACCCGACCTGGCCGCTCGTGGCCGCTCAGCTGCTCGCGCGGGGGCCGGTGCCGACCGAGCCCGCGCTGCTCCTGGAGGCCGCGCTGCTGGCCGCCCGGCTCGTCGGCGGCGGCGTCCCGGGGGCGTCTGTCACCCTCAGCGGCGGGAGCGTGCGGCGGAGCTGGCACGCCCATCGACCGCACGCAGCGTGCCTGTGCCGATCTCCCGCAGGAAGCGGGACGGCTGACGCTCCCGATGCCCGCCCGTGCGCGCCCACGACAGCGTCAGCGTTCGCGCGGCCCGCGTGATGCCGACGTAGGCGAGGCGGCGCTCCTCGTCCACCTGCTCGAAGGTCGTCGCGTAGGAGATCGGCAGGAGCCCTTCGGCGAGGCCGACGAGGTGCACGTGATCCCACTCGAGTCCCTTCGCGGCGTGCAGGGTCGCGAGCGTGACGGTGCGCATGGACGGTTCGTGCTGGTCCTTCGCGCGCGCCGTGAGCGTGTCGGTGAAGCTCCGGAGGGTGGTGCCCTCCGGCGCCTCCTCCGCGAGCCGCAGCAGCGCCGCGCGGGCCTCCCACGCGTCGCGGAGCGCGCCGCCGGCCGGCGGCGGCTCGTCGGTGAGCCCCAGTGAGCGCAGCACGTCGCGGACGGCCGCGACGAACGTGGTCTCCACGGGCGCGACCGACGCGCCGCGCAGCGCCAGGAGCCCCTGCCGCACCTCCGGGATGTCGAAGAACCGCTTGCCGCCGAGCACGGTCGCCGCGACGCCGCGGGCGGCGAGCGCCGCGAGGAGCGGCGCGGACTGCGCGTTCGCGCGGTACAGCACGGCGATGCGGCGGGGATCGACGCCCGCCGCCGTCTGCGCCGCGACCGCCGCGGCGACGCCGTCGGCCTCGGCCGCGTCGTCCTCGTACGCCCGGACCTCCGGCGCCGGTCCCGGCGGGGCCGCAGAGACGAGCTCGAGCGCGCCGGGACGGCCCCGCATGAGCTCGTTGGCGACGGCGAGGACGGCGGCATCCGACCGGTAGTTGCGCTCCAGCCGCACGACGTGCGCGTCCTCGTAGCGGTCGGCGAACTCCAGCAGGTAGCGCGGGTCGGCGCCGGCGAACGAGTAGATGGTCTGGCTGGCGTCGCCGACGGCGCAGAAGTCCTGACGGTCGCCGAGCCACAGCTCCATGAGGCGGTGCTGCAGCGGCGAGATGTCCTGGAACTCGTCCACCGTGAAATGGCGGTACTGCTCGTGGACGGCCGCCTGGACGCGCGGCTCGGACTCCAGCATCCCGGCGCACGCGAGGAGGACGTCTTCGAAGTCGAGCTGACGGCGCTGGTCCTTGAGCTTCTCGTAGGCGCGCTGCAGGTCGACGAGGGCGCCGAGTTCGACGCGGCCGAGACCCTGCGGGCGTGCGGCGGCGTCCTGCTCGATCGTCCGCATCGTCACCTTGCGCGACTCGATGCGGCTCGCGACGTCCCGGAGGGTCGCGCCGTCCAGCCGCATGCGCAGCGCATCGGCGGCCTGCCCGAGGAGGCGCACCTTGTTGTCGACGATGCTGGGCGCGGTGTCCTTCGCGACCTGCGGCCAGAAGAAGTTCAGCTGCGCGAGCGCCGCCGCGTGGAAGGTGCGGGCGGCGACGCCCTCGACGCCGAGCGCGCGGAGACGGCCGCGCATCTCGCCCGCCGCCTTCGCCGTGAAGGTCACCGCCATGACGCGGCCCGGCGAGTACGCGCCGGTGTCGACGCCGTGGGCGATGCGATGCGTGATGACGCGGGTCTTGCCGGTGCCGGCGCCGGCGAGCACGCACACCGGTCCCCGGAGGACGGATGCCGCCTCCCGCTGGCGTTCGTCCAGGCCCTCGAGGGCGCGATCGCTCATCCGGCGTGCCAATCGAGGATGAGCCGGTGCGCGATGGACGCGGTGCCCGGGAGGCCGAAGTCCGCCTCGCCGCGCAGCGCCACCCCGATCTCGTCGCGCGTGAACCAGCGCACGTCGACGATCTCCTCGCCGTCCGCCCGCGCGGCGGCGGCGTCGACGGCCGTCGCGTGGAACCCGAGCATGAGGGAGCGGGGGTACGGCCAGGCCTGCGAACCGAGGTAGCGCAGGTCCGTGAGGTGCACGCCGGCCTCCTCGAAGATCTCCCGCCCGACGGCGGACTCGAGGGACTCCCCCGCCTCCACGAAGCCGGCGAACGTCGAGTACCGGTTCTGGGCCGCCCACAGGGCGTTCTTGCCGAGCAGGATGCGCTCGCCGTCCGCGCTCAGCACGGCAACGATCACGGCGGGATCGGTGCGCGGGAAGTGCTCGCGCCCGCACGCGGGGCACGTGCGCGCCCAGCCCGCGGAGCGGATGACGGCACGCGTTCCGCATGCCGGGCAGAACGGCGCGTCCAGCAGCCAGCGGCCGAGACTCAGCGCTTCGACGAAGGCGCCCGCATCGGAGGCGGACAGCTCGCCGCCGATGACGCGCAGCGACTCCCAGCCCGGCGCGTCAACGGGCGCGGGAGCAGCGGAGGGGAACGCGGCGACGAGGACGGGGGCACCGGCGTCATCGCGCCCGAGGAAGGCCCACTCCCCGTCGCCGCGCACCTCGGCGGGGGTGACGTAGTGCAGGGCGGCTCCCGCCACGGGGGCGCGGTCGCCGTGCACGACGAGGACGTGCGTGTCGCGCGCCGCGCGCAGGCGGTCGACGAGTGCGTCCTCGAGCCGCTCGTCGGCGGCCCGGTCCAGGCTCGCCCGCGCCAGAGCGGGCGGCGGGAAAGACTCCTGCGACGTCATCGAGGACCTCTCTTGCCGGGCGTGGCGCGTGGGCGCCGGGGCGTGCCCCGCCTACCCTGGGGGCATGGCACGCTCACCTCTCACTCTAGCCGCGTCGGTGACGTCCGCCCTCCCCCGGATCGGGGTCGTGAGGGTCGGCGCGCTCACCGAAGGCTCGTCGGGACGGTACGACAGTGCCGTCGCGACCCTCGATGACGGCCGCCGGGTCGTCGTCCGCGTGCCCGTGGACGTCGACGCCGACGGCGACCTCCGGGCGGAGGCCCGGGCGCTGCGCGCCCTGTCGGCCGGCGTCCGCGGCGTCCTGCCGTTCCGTGCCCCCGATGTGCTGGGCGAGACGACGGTGGACGGCATGCACGCCCTCGTGCAGACCATGCTCCCCGGCTACCGGGTCGATGCGGCGCACATCCCCGCCGGCCCCGGCGTCGCCACCGCGATCGGCCTCGCCCTCGCCGCCGTCCACGACCTGCCGGTCACGGTCGTCCGCGACGCCGGTCTCCCGGTGCTCACCGCGATGCAGGTGCGCGATGAGGTCGAGCGCCTGCTCGACCGCGCCGAGGCCACCGGTCGCCTGCCCTTCGGGCTCCTCCGCCGCTGGAGCACCGCCGTCGCCGCCGACGTCCTGTGGCGCTTCGAGACCACGGTCGTCCTCGGCGGCGTGGAACCGGCATCGTTCGTCCTCGAGGACGACGAGGACGGCGTCCCCGCCGTCACGGGGCTCCTCACCTGGGGTGGGCTGAGCGCGGGCGACCCGGCGACCGACCTGCGCTGGCTGGCATCGGCGACGGACGCACGCGAAGACGTCCTGGACGCCTACACGCACGCCTCGCACCGCGCGCCGGATGCGCTCATCGCCGAGCGGGCGCGGCTGCACGCCGAGCTGGAGTTCGCGAAGTGGCTCGTGCACGGCCACGCCGTGGGCGCGGAGTCGGTCGTCGGCGACGCCGTCGCGCTGCTGGAGGCGCTGGACGAGAACGTCCGCGACGAGCCGCCGCTGACGCAGCCGCGGGTGACCGTCGACGACGCGTTCGCCGCGATCCGTCGCGTGCCGGACGCCACCGGCGAGGTCGACACGTCGATGCACACCGACACGTACGACGCCGGCACGATGTCCGCGTTCGCGATGGACGACGCCGATGACGCGGACGGTCCGGCGCCCGACATCGAGACGATGCCGATCGAGCTGTCCGACTGGTCGCCGCAGAGCGTCGCCGCGGACACCGGCGACGTCGCCCGCACGGCGGGCGCGCGCGCTGCGGAGGCCGGCGCCGCGGAGGCCGAGGACGACGGCGACGACCCCGGCACGTCGGCGCGCAACGCCCTCCGCCGCTGGACCGGCACGGCCTGACCGCGCGCCCGGCTCAGCCGCGCAGCACGAGGTCGTCCGCGACGTAGTACAGCGCGACGTCGATCTGCTCGAGCGGGACGCCGTGCTTGGCGTGATACGCGCGACGGTACAGCTCGAGCTGCATCATCCGCTCCCGGCGCTCCTGCGGGGTGCGCGGCGGTCGCCCGGTCTTCCAGTCGACGATCTCGATGCGGCCGTCCGCCCGGCGGTACACGGCATCCAGCTTGCAGATGATGACGTGCGGCTGCCCGTCGCCGAGGGCGTCCTCATCGGCGAAGTCGATCTCGGTCTCCACCTCGATGGGCTGCAGCGACGCCCACTCCGAGGCGAGGAAGTTCGCGATGAGCCGCTCGAGGGCGTCGGCGTCCGGGTGCGCGGCGCCCGGCGTGTCGTCCTCGGACTCCCACAGCGCGTCGTCGATCGACATCCCGAGCCCCGTGAGCCCGGACCGCTGCTCGACCCAGGCGTGGAAGAGGGTGCCGAGCCGGGTCTGCCGGTAGGGCCGCTCCGGGAGCGGCCGGGTCGCGGCGGCGGCGGCGACGGCGACGGCGTAGTCGGTGGCGAAGTCCTTGAACCGCGATGCGGGGATGCGGGTGGGGGCGCGTCCCGTCCCGCCGGCGGCCCGGGACGTCCGCTCGGCGAGCAGCAGCGCGAGATCGCGGGACGGCTCCGCGGGGGGCGCGGCCTGGGCCGCCGCGACGGCCGCCGCGGCGCGCTCCACGGCCAGTCGGCGACCGCCGAGGGCGTCGAGGGGCCACTGCAGCAGGCGCCGCTCCCCCTCGAACGGGTTCTCGCCGGGCTCGATCTCGGGAAGCGACGCGCCGAGGGCGTCCGCGATCTCCCGGAGGAACGGGCTCGCTTCGCGCGGCTTCTTCGTGCCCGACCAGCTGGAGCCGGTGAGCAGCAGGCGGTCGCGCGCGCGTGTGACGGCGACGTAGGCGAGACGGCGCTCCTCCGCGATCTGACGGGCCCGATTCTCCTCGCCGAACGCCTCGAGGGCGTCCCGGAGGTGCTGCTGCGTCGGAGCCTCGTGCGCCTCCCACGCCAGGCGGGGCAGCCACCGGGCGTCGCCGCGGAACGAGTACGGCAGGACGCCGAAGCCGAGCCAGCCCTGTCTGTCCTTGGAGCGGGTGGGCAGTTCGTCCTCCACGAGCCGCACGACCGCCACGGCATCCCACTCCAGCCCCTTGCTGCCGTGGATCGTGAGGAGCTGCACGACATCGTCCTCGGGGGGCTCGGTGCGCGGTGCGAACTCGTCGAGGCGCTCCGCATGGTCGAGCCAGGCGAGCAGGCTCGTGAGCGACCCGCTCTCGTCGGTCGCGAGGAAGCCGTGCAGCTCGTCGACGAACGCGCGCAGCTGGTCGCCCGCGATCCGCGCCGGGCCGCGCGCCTCGTTTGCGGCGAGCTCGACGTCCAGCCGCAGCTCCAGCTCGATGAGCCGGACGAGCTCGGGGATCGGCATCCCCGCCGCCCGGCGGAGACCCGCGAAGACCCCGGCCGCATCGCGCAGGCGTTCCCGCGCCGCGGGGGTGAGCTCGGCGAGCCAGCCGTGATCGGCGGGATGGCGCAGCACGAAGTCGAGCGCGTCGATGAGGGAGCCCTCCTCGTCGCCGGCCGATGCCCGCATCCGCTCCGCGATCTCGGGTTCGAGGGGCTGCAGGGCCGCGTCGTGCCGCGCGATCCTCCGTCCGAGCTGCGCGAGCGCGCGGAGGTCGGCGAGACCGATCGCCCAGCGGGGGCCGGCGAGGAGGCGGAGGAGCGCGGACCCCGCCCGCGGGTCGCTGATGACGCGCAGCGCCGCGACGACGTCGACGACCTCGGGGGTGCTGAGGAGACCGCCGAGTCCCAGGATCCGGTGCGGGATCGCGCGCCGGCCGAGGGCGTCGGCGAAGCGGACCATGTGCTTCTTGCTGCGGAAGAGGATGGCGCCGGTCGTCGCCTCGCCGGTGCGCTGCAGGCGGATGTCGGCGAACCACGCCGCGACCCGCTCGGCCTCGGCGTCGATGTCGGCCTCGAATGCGATGTCGACGCGTCCGCGCGGGGCACCGGGGCGGGGCCGGAGCGGTTCGACCGGCACCGGCGAGGAATCCGCGAGCGGGGCGAGCACGGCGCCCGCCGCCGTCAGGACGTCGTCGCTGTTGCGCCAGCTCGTCATGAGTGAGAACCGGGCGCTGGCCCCCGCCGCCGAGAACGCGGCCGCGAAGTCCCCGAGGTTTCCCGCGCTCGCCCCGCGCCACCCGTAGATGGACTGGTGCGGGTCGCCGACGGCCATGACCGCGGTGTCGCGGAACGCGGTGCCGAGGAGGTCGGTCTGCACGACCGAGGTGTCCTGGTACTCGTCGAGGAGGACGACGCGGTAGCGGTCGCGGAGCTCATCCCGCACAGCCGCGTGCCCGCGGACGATCTCGACGGCACCGGCGACCTGGTCGGAGAAGTCGATGACCCCGAGGCGGCGCTTCTGCGCGGCGTACTCCCGCGCGAGGTCGACGAGCACGGCGAGTCCGCCGACCGCCGTCGCCGCCTTCGCGACGTCGGCGTACACGGTGACGCGCGCCGACGTCGATTCGCGGCCCCGCACCGTGGCGAACCGGGCGGGGAACGCGGCGAGCTCGTCGAGGTCGACGAGGTTGTCGGTGGCGTCGCGCGCGATCCGCAGGGCGGCGTCGATGACGGTGCGCAGCGCCTCCTCCCGCTCCTCGAGGCGCGGATCGTCGGAGTCGAGCACGACGCGGCGCATGAGCAGCCACGCCGCCGATTCGCTCAGGACCGCGACCTCGGCGTCCCGGCCGACCCGGACGGCGTTCTCCCGCACGATCTGGTCGGCGAAGGCGTTGTAGGTCGCGACCGTCGGCCGGTGCAGGAGGGCATCGCCGTCGGGGGCGGCGGGGGTGCTGCCGCCCAGCTCGTCGAGCGCGAGGCGCCGCGAGGACGCGCCGGCGCCGGCGCGCTCCAGTCGCGCGAAGACGTCGAGCCGGCCCGCGGCGTGCAGGTCGGGCAGGAGCGGCAGGAGCCCCCGCGCCTCGAACTCGGCGAGCCGCTGCAGGCGCAGGTGGATGCGCTCGGCGAGCTCCCCCGCGGCCTTGCGCGTGAAGGTGAGGCCGAGCACCTGGTCGCGGCGGACGAGCCCGTTGGCGACGAGCCAGACGACCCGCCCCGCCATCGTCTCCGTCTTGCCGCTCCCGGCGCCCGCGACGACGAGCGCGGGGGCGAGGGGCGCGGCGATGACGCGGGACTGCTCGGCCGTCGGCGGGAACTGTCCGAGCGCCGCCGCGATGGTCTCCGGGGAGAGGGTGCGGGCCGAGGCGGTCATGACGCGCTCACCGCCCCGATCGTGTGGATGCGGCAGAGCCCGTACGAGTGGTCGTCGCGGCAGTGCTCCTCGTACGGCGCCGTGAAGGTCGTGCCGCGCATGACGCGGACGGCATCCTGCACGCGTCCGAGGAACACCGCGCGCGTCTCCTCGGTGAACGGTGCTTGGCGCGGCTCCGCATAGTCCTTCTTCGTCGCCGTGGGGCGCAGCACGAGGAGCTTCGCGCCGCCTCCGGGGTGCCCGGCCGCCTCCGGGATCGCGCCGGACTCGAAGGCGAGCTGATACGCCGCGAGCTGCGGGTGGTCGCCGACCTTCTCATCGGTCTGCGGCTCGCGCTTGCCGGTCTTCAGATCCACGATGACGACGCTCCCGTCGCCGGTGAGCTCGACGCGGTCGATGTAGCCGCTGAGGATCGCGCCGTGTGCGGCGCCCTCCTCGACGGGGATGGGGATCTCGAAGTGCGGCTCGACGCCGATGAGGCGCCCGCCGGACGCCTCGAACCGGCGGAGGTACACGGCCAGGCGCCGGACGAGCTCGCGGGCCCGCGTGCGCTCGGCGCGGTCGCGCCACGCGGACTCGAAGTCCAGCTCGCCCCAGCGCGCCTCCACGACGGCCCACAGCGACTCCTCGTCGATGCCCTCGGCATGCTCGAGCGCGGCGTGCACGATCGTGCCGAGGCCGGCGACGGCGCCGCCGCTGTCGCCGCCGAGGTCGCCGATGACCCAGTTCAGCTCGCACTCGTCGAGCGTGTGCAGGCGGGACGGCGAGACCCGCACGTCTTCCCGGTCGAGATCGCGCAGCGGCGCCGTGGAGGTGGGGGGCCGGATGCCGTACCACTCCGCGGGGTCGGCGCCGGCGACGCCGGCTGCGGCGAGGAGCGCGAGCTGCCCCGCGGCATGCGTCTGCGCCGCGGCGCTCGACCGCGGCTCGGTGAGGACGCGGCGATGCTGGGCGACGAGGCCCCGCAGCGACAGCGGGTGCTCGGGGCCGACGCCGTCCGCGGGCGGCAGCAGCTCGAACAGGGCGCTCGGTCCCGTGTCGTCGTCGTCCACGGCCGTGACGACCAGGAACGCGCGGGCCCGCGAGACGGCACGAGCGAAGAGCCGCAGCTCGTCGTGCAGCACGCCGCGGCGCCGGTCGACGGCATCCGCATCCCCCGGCGCCGACAGCCGCCACGTCTCCAGGAGGCTGCCGCGCGCCCGCAGGTTCGGCCACACGCCGTCCTGCACGCCGGCCACGACGACGGTGTCGAACTCGGTGCCGAGCGCGGCCGCGGGCGTCAGCACCTGCACGACCCCGTCCGGGGCGGGGCCGCCGAGGCGGTCCTCCGCGACGTCGGAGTCGAGGACGCCGCGGAGGAAGGCCAGCGGCGCGGTGCCGTCGTCGCGTTCGCCGTGCCGCTTCGCGGCCTGGAACAGGGCCACGACGGCGTCGAGCTCGCGCCCGGCCTGCTCGGCGAGCGGACCGTGCCCGGCTGCCGCGGCCTGCCAGGCGCGCTGCCCGTCGAGGCTCTCCCACGCCGTCCACAGCAGCTCGTGCGCGGTGGCGTCGGACTCGAGCTGTGCGCGCAGCGCCGCGATGGCGGTGCCGATGCGCGCGGCGCGCCGCGCCTCGCGCGTGTCGACGAGCGCGAACTCGGCAGGGTGCGCGAGCGCGGACGCGAGGAGCGCCGCTCCGGTCGGTTCGACGGTGCCGGGCGCCGCCGGAGCGCCCGAGGCCTGGCGCAGGGTCTGATGACGCAGGGTCTGATGACGCAGGGCGGTGCGCAGGCGCCGCAGCTCGACGGGGTCCAGGCCCGCGCCGCGCAGCGCATCGCCGACCTCGTCGTTCGTCCACTCGGCGCTGTCGCGGGCGGCGAGGAGGACCAGGCGCAGCAGGTCGCGGACGGCGCGGGCGCCGGCCAGCGGTGCCCCCTGTCCCGTCGCGCGGGTGGGCACCTCGCGTGCCGCGAGCTCGGCCTCCAGGGTCAGCACCTGCCGCGTGTCGTGGGCGATGACGACGCAGTCCGACCACGGGACCCCGGCGTGCACGTGCCGTTCGCGGAGCAGCCGCGCGATGGCGTCGTGCTCCTCGGCCGGGGATCGCAGCGCGAGGGCTCGCACCGTGCCGTCCGGTTCCGCGGCCGTCGGGCGCTGCCGGTGCGCGACGACGCCCGCCGCCCCGATCCGCGATGTCACCTCGGCGGTCAGGTCGCGCTGCCCGGGAGTGCCGCGGTGCACCACGGGGAGGACGCGGACCCGACCGGATGCCGCGAGCCGCGCGAAGTTCTCCGGCGTCGCGCCGCGGAACGCGCCCGATCCGACGTCGGGGTCGCCGAAGGCGAGCACGGCGATGCCGCGGTCGCGGCAGGCCTCGAGCAGCTCCACGCCGCCGAGGGTCAGCTCCTGTGCGTCGTCGACGAGGATCGCGCGGAGCTGCGCGAACGCGCCCTGCGCGCCGCCCGCCCGCGCGAGACCCACGGCCTCGCGCACGAGGCCCGCGGCATCCCGGTGCGCGCCGCGCATGTCGGCGCGGACGCGGTGGTACTCCCGTGCGAACGACGCCATCGACGCCCAGACCGGCCGTTCCTCCGCGGCGGCCCGCGCCGCGAGCGCGTCCGGCTCGATCCCGAGCGTCGTGCACTCCGCGAGGAACGCCCGCACCTCGGTGCGGAACCCGCGGGTCGCGCGGACCTCGGCGGGCAGCCAGTCGGGCCAGCGGGACGGGCCCGCCTGCTCGTCCTCCGCGTCGCCGGCGAGGAGGTCGGCGACGAGCTGATCCTCGTCGGGTCCCGTCAGCAGCTGCGGAGGCTCCGCGGCCGTGCGGACCGTCTCGGCGCGCACGAGCTGATACGCGAATGCGGCGACGGAGCGGGCGAGCGGTCCTGTCGTGGCGACCCCGACGGCGAGGGCGAGCCGGTCGCGCAGGGAGGTGGCCGCCTGCCGGGTCGGTGTGAGCACGATCAGCGCCTCGGGGGGCATCCCGTCGGCGACGAGCCGGGCGACCCGCTCCACGATCGTGCGGGTCTTGCCCGTGCCCGGCGCGCCCACCACGACGCCGGACGCCTCGGGCGGAAGGGTCAGCACGGTGCGCTGCGCCTCGTCGGTGTCGACGGGGAGCGGCGGATGACCCATGCCCTTCACGCTAGCGGCCGCCGCGGACACCGTTCGCCGACAGCGTGCAGCAGCGCCCGCGCCGCGCGTCGACCCCTGTGCACGGTGTCGTAGCATCGAGATGCGCCCGCCCTGCGGGCCGGAAAGGCAGTCATCCGTGGACATCCGCATCGGCATCACGAACACCGCACGAGAGCTCAACTTCGAGTCCGACCAGTCGGCCGACATCCTGAAGAAGACCGTCGCCGACGCGTTCGCCGAGGGCGCGGCCATCGTGACCTTCGCCGACACGAAGGGCAACAGCTACGTCGTCCCGACGGCCGGCATCGCGTTCATCGAGATCGGGACCGAGGAGTCCCGCCGCATCGGCTTCGTGGCGTGACGTGCTGATCCTGCTGGCCCTCATCTTCGGGGCGGTGTACGGGGCGGTGCTGCACTTCACGATGCGCGGGCGCGCCTCGCGCGGCGTGGCGCTGGCGCCGCTCCTGGGGACCGTGGCCGCCGGGCTGGTGTACGCCGTCCTGACGTGGGCGGGCCTGGCCGAGACCGTCTGGATCTGGCTCGCCACGATCGCCGTCACGGCGCTCGTCGTGCCGCTGGTCCTCACGCTGCTGTCGCGCCGCCGCACCGCGCACGACGCGCACGAGCGCGCCCGCCTGCGCCTGAGCTGACCGCGCCGGCGGCGTCCCGGGTCGGCGCCCGCGGCATCCCGTCTTGGTGGCGCTTCGCGCCGCCTCGGGCGCGCCGAAGCGACGCGAACCGACCCCCATCCCGCGCCGCGGGCTGCGAAGCCGCGAATCGGGGGCGCTTCGCGCCGCCTCAGGCGCGCCGAAGCGACGCGGACCGACCCCGATCGGCGCTCGGAGCACGTCGCGGCGCCCGGTTCAGGCGTCGAGGCCCATCTGCGCCATGCGGCGCGAGTGCGCGGCCAGCAGGTCGGTGAACACCGGCTCGACCTTCTTCTCCCCCGCCGCGTCGAGGGACAGGGGGCGCAGCGCCGCGCGGGCGATGAGCAGCGTGTCACCGACGAGCCGGCGCCCCCACATGCTCAGCAGCGACTTCCACTCGGCATCCGCCGCGAGGGCGGCCGTGACGATCTCCACGATCGCCTGCCGGTCGTCGTCCCCGCGCAGGATGCCGGCGACCCGGCTCCCCGTCGACCCGTAGCTCGCCGAGAGCGCGAGGTAGAAGTCGTCGAGCATGCCCGCAGTGATGTGCACCGACAGCATCGTCTCCAGCTGCCGCGCGCCGTGCGTCGCGCGGCGGAACGCGTCCAGCGGCTCCCGGAACGGGAGCATGAGGCCGAGCGGGTCGTCGCCGCGATCGCGGATGAGCCCGACGAGCTCACGATGCTTGTTCAGCGCTGCGCCGGCGGCGAGGGACAGCGACTCCTTCTGGGAGAGCTCCGGCGTCGGCGCGATCAGCTCGCTGAGGGTCTCGAAGTAGCCGAGCTGCAGGTACGCGGCCTGACCGAGGAACGTGTCGATGTCCGGCGCGAGCTCTTCGAAGTCGACCCGGCGCACATCGCCGTGATCCCCGCGGGAGCGCACCTTGAGGGTGCGTGCGGCGGGCGAGCTGCGCTGCCAGAACCAGGTGACCACGCCCCCAGCCTAGAGGCGCGGGCATCGCCATCCGGGAAGCGCGGGTCGGCTCGGGTAGGCTGGTCGGGTCCCGGCGACGGATCGGGACCACCGCGCCTGTGGCTGAGTAAAGGGCGTGGACCCTCTCACCCCCGGCGGCTCTCACCGCCAGACAGGCTTTCATCGTGACGACCTTCACCGACCTCGGAGTCGATCAGGACATCGTCGACGCCCTCGCCGCCAAGGGCATCGTCGACTCGTTCCCCATCCAGGAGCAGACGATCCCGCTCGGCCTTCCCGGCCAGGACATCATCGGCCAGGCCAAGACCGGCACCGGCAAGACGTTCGGGTTCGGCATCCCCGTCGTCCAGCGACTCGGGCTGAACCCCGAGCCCGGCGTCAAGGCGCTCATCGTCGTCCCCACGCGCGAGCTCGCCGTCCAGGTCTATGAGGACATGGACATGCTCACCTCCAACCGCTCCACGAGCATCGTCGCGATCTACGGCGGCAAGGCGTACGAGGGGCAGATCGACCAGCTCAAGGCCGGCGCCCAGATCGTCGTCGGCACCCCCGGCCGGCTCATCGACCTGAACAACCAGCGCCTGCTCGACCTCTCCCACGCGACCGAGGTGGTCCTGGACGAGGCCGACAAGATGCTCGACCTCGGGTTCCTCCCCGACATCGAGAAGATCTTCTCCAAGCTTCCCGCCGTCCGGCATACGCAGCTGTTCTCCGCGACGATGCCCGGCCCGATCGTGGCGCTCGCGCGGCGGTTCATGTCGAACCCCATCCACATCCGCGCCACCGACCCCGACGAGGGGCTCACGCAGGCGAACATCAAGCACCTCGTCTACCGCGCGCACTCGCTGGACAAGGACGAGATCATCGCCCGCATCCTGCAGGCCGAGGGCCGCGGCAAGACCGTCGTCTTCACGCGCACCAAGCGGGCCGCGCAGAAGCTCGTCGACGAGCTCAACGACCGCGGCTTCAACGCCGGCGCGGTGCACGGCGACATGAGCCAGGAGGCGCGCGAGCGCTCGATGGCCGGGTTCAAGGCCGGCAAGAAGGACGTCCTCATCGCCACCGACGTCGCCGCGCGCGGCATCGACGTGGACGACGTCACCCACGTCATCAACCACACCATCCCCGACGACGACCACGCGTACCTGCACCGCGCGGGCCGCACCGGCCGTGCCGGCAAGACCGGCATCGCCGTGACGTTCGTGGACTGGGACGACATGCACAAGTGGGCGCTCATCAACCGCGCCCTCGAGTTCGGCCAGCCCGAGCCCGTCGAGACCTACTCGTCGAGCCCGCACCTGTACACGGACCTGGACATCCCGGCCGGCACGAAGGGTCGCATCGTGACGGCCCCGAAGACCCAGACGGTCCGCACGCAGCCGCCCGCCCGCGCGGCGGATGTCGCAAGCGGCGACACGACCGAGGGCGGCACGCGCCGCCGTCGCCGTCGTCGCTCGGGCGAGGACCGCGTCGGGGCGACCTTCGCGGACGGCGCGGAAGACGCCGCGGCGCCGGCCGCCGCATCCGCCACCGGCGGGGAGTCGCGCGAGGCCGACGGCGCGGGCACGCACGACGGCGCCGGCAAGGAACACCACGACGGCAAGCCGGCCCCGGCCCGCCGTCGCCGCCGCCGCCGCGGCGGCTCCGGCGCGGGCGCTCCCGTCGCGGGCGCCTGACCCGCCGGGTCGTCGGCTCAGCCCAGCTCGGCTCAGCTCACGGGTAGACGGGCTCGCTGCCCGTCGCCCGCGCGATGATGCGGGCGACCATCTCGGGGCTCGTGGTGTTCTCGCCCGGCAGGTTCGGCTTGCCGAGCCCGTGGTAGTCGCTCGATCCCGTCGCGATGAGGCCCCGGCGTCGCACGAGGTCGCGGAGGGTCCCGAGCGCGGGCTCCACGTTCTCCCGGTGCCCGAGCTCGAAGCCGGCGAGACCGGCGTCCAGCATCCGCTCGACGAGGCGGTCCGGCAGCAGCCCCGCCCGCCCCGCCGGGTGGGCGATGATCGGCACGCCCCCGGCGTCCGCGATCGCCGCGACCGCCGTCACGGGGTCCGGCGCGTACAGGGACACGTAGTAGTCGCTCTGCGGACTCAGGATGCCGGCGAACGCCTCGCCCCGGTCGCGCACGAGCCCCTTCTCCACGAGGGCGTCCGCGATGTGCGGCCGCCCCACCGTCGCCCCGACCGCCGTCTGCGCGACGATGTCGTCCCACTCCAGGTCGTAGTCCTGCCCGATGCGATCCGCCATCGTGCGGGCCCGGGTGACGCGCGAGGAGCGGATGCGGTCCGTGAGCGCGCGCAGGCCCTCGTCGTCCGGGTCGAAGAGGTACCCGAGCACGTGGATGCTCCGCCATTCGTGCTTCGCGGAGAGCTCCATGCCCGGCAGCAGGGTCATGCCGAGGGAGGATGCCGCCTCGGCGGCCTCCGTCCACCCCGACGTCGTGTCGTGGTCGGTGAGGGCGACGGTGCGCAGGCCATGCCGGTGCGCGGCGGCCATGACCATCGCGGGGGGCTCGGTGCCGTCGGAGTGGTCGGAGTGCAGGTGCAGATCGGCCCCGCCGCGCCCGCCGTATGCTCCCGCCGCCATGCTCCGAGGGTAGCGCGCGTCCGGATGCCGGAGCGGGCGCGCGCGGCGCCGAGAACTCCCAGACAGCTGTCATAGAGTCGCCGACGTGCTGCGCCTGCTCGGGATCCTCGTCACCCTCCTGGTGGCGATCGCGACCGCCGTCGTGACATGGCCGCAGTTCTTCCGCCTCGAGCGCACGTTCCCGTTCGCGCAGGTCGTCTCGCTCCGCGGCGTCGTGGTCCTCGCCTTCCTCGTGCTCCTCGCCGTGGCGCTGCTGCTGTGCCTCATCCGTCCGATGCGCGCGTTCGCGGCATCCCTCGCCGTCATCGCCCTGCTGGGCGCCGTGGCCAACGCCGGCGTCCTCACGGTGCGGGGGCTCGGCACCGACACGCTGCCCGCCAAGACGGCGTCCGCCGTGCGGGTCATGACCTGGAACACCGCCGGCGCGGCGACCGACCCGCAGCTCGTCGCGAAGACCGCCGTCGCGATGCAGGCCGACATCGTGTCGTTGCCGGAGACGACGATCGAGACGGGCGAGAAGGTCGCGATCGCGATGCGCGAGATGGGCCGGCCGATGTGGGCGCACCACGAGGAGTTCGACGGCTGGGATGCCAACTCCACGACCCTGCTGATCTCCCCCGACCTCGGCGAGTACTCCGTCGTGGAGTCCAACGCGGGAGGTACCACCAACACCACGACGGTGCCCACCGTCGTGGCGATGCCGGTGGACGGCTCCGGCCCGGTCGTGGTCGGCGCGCACGCCATCGCACCCCGCCGCGACGACACGGCCGAGTGGCGCGCGGACCTCACCTGGCTCGCCGACCAGTGCGCCGCCGACAGCGTGATCATGGCGGGCGACTTCAACGCGACGGTGGACAACATGGGCCGCCTGGGCGTCGACGGCGGCACGCTCGGACGCTGCCACGATGCAGCCGTCGCGACGGGGAACGGCGCCGTGGGCACGTGGTCCGCCGCGTACCCGAGCCTCCTCGGCACCCCCATCGACCACGTCATGGCGACGGACGCGTGGCGCGCGACGGGCTCCGTCGTGTTGCGTTCGCTCGACGGCGCCGGCGGCGACCACCGTCCGCTCGTCGTCCAGCTCGAGCCCGCAGGCTGAGGGGCGACGCCGCGCCGCGACGGTGGGAGACTGGTCGTATGAGCGACAGCGACACGATCGCCGAGACCGAGGCGACCACGAACCGCAAGCAGCCCTTCCCGAAGGGCTTCCTCGACACGATCTCCACGGGCTGGGCCGAGCGCCCCGACCAGCATCCGCCGCAGCGGGACGCCGCGCCGTACGCCGCGGCCCGGCGCGAGGTCGTGTCCGCCGCCTTCCCCGGCCGCCGGCTCGTGTTCCCGGCGGGGTCGTACAAGCAGCGTTCCAACGACACCGACTACCCGTTCCGCGCGCACTCGGCGTTCTCGCACCTGACCGGCTGGGCCAGCGACGCCGTCCCCGACTCGGTGCTGGTGTTCGAGCCGACCGACACGGGCCATGACGTCACCCTCTACCTCCGCGAGCGCGCCGACCGCACGACGGCGGAGTTCTACGGCGACGCGTCGATCGGCGAGTTCTGGATCGGCCCGCGGCCCGCGCTGGCCGGCGTCGCGGCCGAGGTGGGCATCGCGACCGCGCACATCGACGCGTTCGCGCACGTGGACGGCGAGCTCGTCCTCGACGAGGACGCCGACCTGACGCGCTTCGTGTCGGAGATGCGACTCGTGAAGGACGAGTACGAGATCGCGCAGATGCGCCTCGCCGTCGAGGTGACCGCGCGCGGGTTCGACGACATCGTCGCCGACCTGCCCCGCATCATCGCCACGCCGCGCGGAGAGCGCGCCGTCGAGGGCGTCTTCCACCTGCGGGCCCGCACCGAGGGCAACGGCGAGGGGTACGACACGATCGCGGCCTCCGGGCCGCACGCGTGCTACCTGCACTGGACCCGCAACGACGGCGCCGTGGTCCCCGGCGACCTCATCCTCATCGACGCGGGAGTGGAGGTCGACAGCCTCTACACCGCCGACATCACGCGCACGCTCCCGGTCTCCGGCACGTTCACCGACATCCAGCGGAAGATCTATGAGACGGTGCGCGAAGCCGCCGACGCGGCATTCGCGGCGGCCCATCCGGGTGTGAAGTTCCGCGCCGTGCACGAGGCCGCGATGGCCGTCATCGCGCGACGCACCGCCGAGTGGGGCCTGCTGCCGGTGACGGCCGAAGAGGCACTGGATGCCGACACCGGCGGCCAGCACCGCCGGTACATGGTCCACGGCACGAGCCACCACCTCGGCATCGACGTGCACGACTGCGCGCAGGCGCGGCGGGAGATGTACTACGACGGCCTCCTCGAACCCGGCATGGTGTTCACGATCGAACCGGGCCTGTACTTCCAGATCGACGACCTCACGGTCCCCGAGGAGTACCGCGGCATCGGCGTGCGGATCGAGGACGACATCCTCATGACCGAGGACGGCCCCGTCAACCTCTCCGCGGACATCCCGCGGACGGCGGACGAGGTCGAGGCCTGGATCGCGCGCAGCGCGCGGTGACGGCCTTCACGCCGCCGCCGGCGTTCACGACCCGCCCGCAGCTGACCGGCACGTTCGGCATGGCGGCGTCCACGCATGCCACGGCCACGGCGACCGCGCAGGCCGTGCTGGAACGCGGCGGCAACGCATTCGACGCCGTCGTGGCGGGCGGGTTCGTGCTGCACATCGTCGAACCCCACCTCAACGGCCCGGGCGGGGATCTCGTGGGCCTCTTCCAGGCCGCCGGCGGCCCCGCGACGGTGCTCGCGGGGCAGGGCCCGGCGCCGGCCGGCGCGACGATCGCCCACTTCCAGGCGGAGGGCCTCGACCTCGTCCCGGGCGCGGGGGGCCTCGCCGCCGCCGTCCCCGGCGCCGTCGACGCCTGGCTTCTGCTCCTCCGCGACCACGGGACGTGGGAGCTCGCCGACGTCCTGGGCTACGCGATCGGGTACGCGCGCGACGGGCACCCGCTCCTCGCAGCCGCCGCCGCCACGATCGGGCGCGTCGCGGGCCTCTTCCGGGAGGCCTGGCCGTCGTCGGCGGCGCTGTGGATGCCGGAGGGCGAGGTCCCGGATGCCGGAGCGCTCGTGCGGAACCCGGCGTACGCCGCCGTCCTGGACTCGCTCGTCGCCGCCGGCCGCGGCGCCGCCTCCCGCGAGGGACGCATCGACGCGGCGCGCGTGGAATGGAAGACCGGCCTCGTGGCGCACGCCGCTGCGGACTTCCTGTCCCAGCCGCACCGGCACGCGACCGGCACCGACCACGCCGGCGTCATCACGGCGGCGGACTTCGCGGCGTTCGACGCCGGCTACGAGGAGCCTCTGACCGTCCCGTTCCGCGGGCACACCGTCGCGAAGGCGGGCGCGTGGTGCCAGGGGCCGGCGCTGCTGGAGGCGCTGCGCATCCTCGAGCCGTTCGACGACGAGCACCTGGATCCGCAGACGCCGCTCGGCGCGCACACGATCGTCGAGACGCTCAAGCTCGTCCTCGCCGACCGCGACGCCTACTTCGGCGACGGGGCCGACGTCGCGGCACTCCTCACCGAGGACTACGCCGCGCAGCGCCGCGGCGAGATCGGCGAGACGGCATCCCGCGCCTGGCGCCCCGGCTCACTCCCCGGCCGCACCCCGTTCCGCCCGCCGCTGCACACCGAGGACGGCACCCCCGCGCCCGTCGCCGGCACGGGCGAGCCCACCGTGAGCCGGACGGGACAGACCCGCGGGGACACCTGCCACATCGACGTCGTGGACCGCTGGGGCAACATCGTGGCGGTGACCCCGTCCGGCGGCTGGCTGCAGTCCTCGCCGGCCATCCCGGAACTGGGCTTCTGCCTCGGGACGCGGCTGCAGATGTGCTGGCTGGACGAGGCGTCGCCCGGGGCCCTCCGTCCCGGCATCCGGCCGCGGACGACGCTGAGCCCCACGCTCGTGCTGCGCGGCGGCACGGCGGTCATCGCGATGGGGACGCCCGGCGGCGACCAGCAGGACCAGTGGCAGCTGCCGATGCTGCTGCGGATGCTCGCGGGCGGCTATTCGGCGCAGGAAGCCATCGACGCGCCCACCCTGCACACGACGGCGCTCGTCGATTCGTTCTGGCCGCGCACCTGGACGCCGGCGGGCGTCGTGGTCGAGGACCGCGTGGGCGAGGAGGCGATCGCGGGTCTCGGCGCCCGGGGGCACGACGTCCTGCGGGCCGGGGACTGGTCGCTCGGGCGCCTCTCGGCCGTGGGCGTCGACGGCGACACCGTGTGGGCGGCCGCGAACCCCCGCGGGATGCAGGGCTACGCCACCGGGCGCTGAATCACGCCGCGCATCCACTCGGCCAGGAGGGGTGCCAGTCCCGCGCCGACCTCGTCGGCGGGGCGCTTGGCGCCCTTGATCTCGAACGAGTGACCGCCGCCGGTGATCCACGCGATCTCGGCGTCCTGGCAGGACGCGACGGCCTCCTCCAGCTGCGTCAGCGGGTGGATGAACGGGTCGCCGGTGCCGGCGACGAACAGCTGCGGCGGCACGACGTGCGGCAGGTGCGCCGTGCGGGCCTTCGCGGGCTCCCCCGGCGGGTGCAGCGGGTAGCCGAGGTACACGAGCCCGGCCGGGCTGATGGTGGAGGCCGCGGCCGCCGTCGACGCCATCCGGCCGCCGTAGGACTTGCCGGCGGCGAACCGCGGCAGCTCGGGCGCACGCTCGGCGAGGTCGGCCAGGGCGGCGCCCCATGTCGCGATCGCGTGCGGCGCGGGTCCCGGCATCCGCCGTCCCGCCTCCCGGTAGGGGAAGGTGAACCGCAGGGCGGCGATGCCGGCCTCCACGAGTCCCGCGGCGAGGCCCGCGAGGAACGGGTGGTCCATGCCGGCGCCGGCGCCGTGCGCGATCGCGACCGCCGCCCACGGTTCGTCGGGGCTCTCGAACGCGGCCGAGACCTCGACCTCACCGGCGGGCAGCGCGACGCGGATGCCGCTCATGGTCGGGGGGCGAGCGGGGGGTCGGCGGGCGGCTCAGGTGCCGGGGCGGGCGGCGCGGGCTCGGCGGTGGGGTCCGGTGCCGGGTCGACGCGCTCCCCGTACCGCGGCGGCTCCGCCGGGGAGACATGCGGCGGCGACTGCGGCGGCACGGCGGGCGGGATGACCGCCGTGCCCGCGACCGGCGCGGGCAGGGTCGTCACCGACGACGCGGCACGGCCGGACGCCTCGCGCGCCTTCTGCAGGCTCCGCGGCAGGACCGTCACCTCGTAGTGGTCGGCGACGACCTGCGTGACCGACGTGTAGTCGCGCCGGCGGCGCAGGATCGAGTAGCTGATGATGCTCATCAGCATCCCGATCGCGATGCCCACGAGCATGACGCCGATGAACAGCTGGATGACGGCGCTGGGGTTGCCGAGCACGAAGATCGCGGAGAACAGCAGACCCAGCAGGATGCCGTTGATCGCGCCCGTGCGAGCCGCCGCGGCGTAGCCGAGCCGGCCCGTGATCGTCTCGACGGAGCGCAGCCCCCGGCCGACGATCGCGATGTCCTTCGCCGGGATCTCGGCCTCGATGAGCTTCGACACCGCCTTCTGGGCACCCTCGTAGGAGGGGTAGTCCGCGATCGTCTCGCCGTGCTGCTGCGGGGTCCCGCCCATCATGCTCACGGGGTCCATCTTGTCACGCGCCCCGCCGGTGCTCACCGGGTGCGGCGGTCTACGCTGGTGAGGTGAGTACGCAGAGGGTTTTCGTGGCGCGCCTGACCGGCTGCACCGTCTTCGACCCTGCGGGCGACCGGCTCGGCAAGGTCCGCGACGTCGTGGTGATCTATCGCCGCGACGATCCGCCGCGCGTCGTCGGGCTCGTCGTGGAGATCCCCGGCCGCCGGCACGTCTTCCTCTCCATCGGACGCGTCACCTCGATCGCGACGGGTCAGGTCATCACGACCGGCCTCATCAACGTGCGCCGCTTCCAGCAGCGCGGCGGCGAGGTGCGCGTCATGTCCGAACTGCTGGGGCGCCGCGTGTATTTCACCGACGGGTCCGGCGAGGCCGTCATCGAGGACGTCGGGATCGAGCGCGACCGCCTCGGCGAGTGGGACATCGGCCAGCTGTTCCTGCGCAAGCCCAAGACGAGCGCCTCCCCCTTCGCGAAGGGCCCCACGACGTTCGCGGCCTGGTCCGACGTCCGGGAGAGCCAGGTGCCCGGCGAAGCCCAGTCCGCCGAGCAGCTCGTCGCGACCTACTCCGAGCTGAAGCCCGCCGACCTCGCCAACACGCTTCTCGACCTCCCGGAGGAGCGGCTGCTCGAAGTGGCCGAGGAGCTCCCGGACGACCGGCTCGCGGACGCGCTGGAGGAGATGCCCGAGGACGATCAGGTGCACATCCTGGAAGCCCTGGGCGAGGAGCGCGCCGCCGACATCCTCGATGCCATGGAGCCCGACGACGCCGCCGACGTGCTCGCCCAGCTCACCGAGGAGCAGCGCGAGGAGCTCCTCGAGCTCATGGAGCCCGAGGAGGCCGAGGACGTCCGCGCCCTCCTGAAGTACGCCCCGGAGACCGCGGGCGGTCTCATGACGAGCGAGCCCATCGTGCTCTCCGCCGACGCGACGGTCGCCGAGGCGCTCGCGCTCATCCGCCGGCACGAGCTGCATCCCGCCCTCGCCGCCGCCGTCTTCGTGACGCTCCCGCCGTACGAGACGCCCACCGGCCGGCTGCTGGGGACGGTGCACTTCCAGAAGATGCTGCGCTACCCGCCGCACGAGCGGCTGGGCGCGATCATCGACGACAGCCTCGACGCGGTGCCCTCGACGGCCTCCGCCGCGGAGGTGGCACGTCTGCTCGCGAGCTACAACCTCGTCTCGGTGCCCGTCGTCGATCCGGCGCACCGCCTCGTCGGCGCCGTGAGCGTCGACGACGTGCTGGACTACCTGCTGCCCGAGGACTGGCGGTCGCACGACGGCGACGAGGAGGCCCTCGCCCCCGCGACGACGCCGCCGAGGACCACCGCCGCGAAGGCGAGGAGGCGCTGATGGCCCGCAACCCCCGTCAGGTGTCGCTGGACGCGCCGCGCGGGCGCACCGGGATGCTGACCCGCTCGTCGCAGCCCTCCCGCGACCGGTTCGGTCGCTTCTCCGAGGCGTTCGCACGCGGCATGGGCACGTCCGGGTTCCTCATCGGGATGACGCTCTTCGTCGTGGTGTGGCTGGCATGGAACATCCTCATGCCGCGCGCGTACCAGTTCGACCCGGCGGAGACGAATTTCACGCTGCTGACCCTCATCCTGTCGCTGCAGGCCTCCTACGCCGCGCCCCTCATCCTCCTCGCGCAGAACCGCCAGGACGACCGCGACCGCGTGCAGATCGAGCAGGACCGCCAGCGCGCGGAGCGCAACCTCGCCGACACGGAGTACCTGGCCCGCGAGGTCGTGGCGCTGCGCATGGGCCTCAGCGATCTGACGAACGAGCTCGTCACGAAGGACACCCTCCGCCAGGAGCTGCGGAGCCTCCTCGAGCAGCTGGACGAGCGCGACGCGGCGCCGGGGCGCACCGAACGCCCCGCGCGGCCATGACGGCGCCCGGCGACGCCGTCCGGCGCGCGGTGGCCGCGGTCATCGACCCGGAGCTGCGCCGTCCGCTCGGGGAGCTCGACATGATCCGCGGCGTCGCCGTGACCGGCACCCGGGCCCGCGTCGAGGTCGCGCTGACGATCGTGGGCTGCCCGGCCTCGGACCGCATCGAGCGCGACGTCCGCGCCGCCGCGGCCGCGGTCCCGGGGATCGACGAGGTCGAGGTGGCGCTGGGCGTCATGACGCCCGCCGAGCGCTCCGCGCTCACGGAGCGCCTCCGCGCCGGCCGGCCGGCGCGGGCCATGCCGTTCGGCCCGGACTCCCTGACCCGGGTCGTCGCCGTGACGAGCGGCAAAGGCGGCGTCGGCAAGTCCACCCTCACGGCGAACCTCGCTGTCGCGCTGGCCGCCCGGGGGCTCGCGGTCGGGCTCATCGACGCCGACCTGCACGGCTTCTCCATCCCCGCCCTGCTCGGCCTCGTCGGCGACGACGGCCGCCCCCCGCAGCCGACGCGGATCGACGACCTCATGCTGCCGCCGGTGGCGTACGGCGTGAAGACCATCTCGATCGGCATGTTCCTGCCCCGCGACTCCCCCGCCGCCTCCGGCGCCGTCGCGTGGCGCGGGCCCATGCTGCACCGCACCGTCAACCAGTTCCTCACCGACGTCTTCTTCGGCGACCTCGACATCCTGCTCCTGGACATGCCGCCCGGGACCGGCGACGTCGCCATCTCGGTCGGCCAGCTCCTCCCGCACGCCGACGTCCTCGTCGTCACGACGCCGCAGGCGGCGGCCTCCGACGTCGCGGTGCGGAGCGGTGTCGTGGCCCGTCAGACCGGCCAGCGGGTCGTCGGGGTCGTGGAGAACATGGCCGCCCTGACGCTCCCGGACGGGTCGCGGCTGGACCTCTTCGGCTCGGGCGGCGGGGACGCCGTCGCGGCGGCGCTGTCGACGGATGCCGAGACGGTGCCGCTCCTCGGCTCGGTCCCCCTGAGCCCGGCCCTCCGCGCGGGCGGCGACGCCGGCAGACCCGTCGTGGCCTCCGACCCCGACGATCCGGCCGCGCAGGAGATCACCCGCATCGCCGCCGTCCTCGCCGCGACGCCGCGCGGGCTCGCGGGACGCTCCCTGCCGGTCGCGCCGCGCTGATCAGGTCGCTTCGGAGTCGAACGGCACGTCGCCGGTGACCTCCGACACGGGGCGCGCGGGCGCGGTGGCCGCGATCGCGGCCCCCGCGCTGACCGCCTTGACGGTCGGGACGGGCGCGTCCTCGAGCAGGGCATCGCGGATGATGCGTCGCGGGTCGTACTGCCGCGGGTCGAGCTTGCGCCACTCGACGTCGTCGAACTCCTCGCCCATCTCCTCCTTGACGCGGGTCTTCGCGCCCTGCAGCCACTCGCGCACGCGCATCGTCAGGCGGGCGAGCGCCTCGGCGTAGCGCGGCAGCCGCTCCGGCCCGACCAGGAGCGCGGCGACGACCAGGATGAGGAGGAACTTCTCCCAGTCGAGCCCGAAGAACATGCCTCCAGGTTACCCGTGCGCCTCTCGGCCCGAGCGCCGCGCGCGCCATAGGCTGAACACGGAGGTCCAGGCATGGCCGAGAACGACGCGATCCGCAGGTTCGCCGAAGAGGCGACGATCGAACCCGACGCGATCGGGCGGGCGCGTGCGCACGCCCTCGAGATCGGCGCCGACCCGATCAGCGCACCCGTCGGCGCACAGATCGCCGTGATCGCGGCAGCGACGAACGCCCTCAACATCGTGGAGATCGGCA
Source organism: Microbacterium saccharophilum (assembly GCF_007992455.1). Classification (GTDB taxonomy): domain Bacteria; phylum Actinomycetota; class Actinomycetes; order Actinomycetales; family Microbacteriaceae; genus Microbacterium; species Microbacterium saccharophilum. The sequence goes on from NZ_BKAH01000001.1 coordinate 243,110, forward strand.
CCGGCGGCGGCGTGTCGGGACTGTGGCTCCTGCACGGCTCGCCGCGCGCGACCCTGACGACGATCGACAAGGAGCCGGAGCACCTGGCGCTCGCCCGCGCCGCGTTCGCGGACGCGAAGATCCCGCCCGCCCGCGCGCGGTTCATCACGGGCCGCGCCGCGGAGGTCCTCCCCCGCATGAACGAGGCGTCCTACGACATCGTCCTGGTCGACGCCGACGCGGACGGGGTCATCGAGTACGTCGAGCACGGCCTGCGCCTCGTGCGCGCCGGCGGCACCGTGCTGGTCCCGCGCGTCCTCGCCGGCGGCGCCGTCGCCGACCCCGTCAAGCGCGACCCGCTGACGAGCGCCTACCGCTCGCTCATCCAGGAGACGCAGTCCTCGCCCGCCGTCCTGGGCGCCCTGTCGATCGTCGGCGAGGGTCTCCTGCAGCTGACGACCACGACGCCGCGCTGACCGGCATCCCGGAAGCACCTCCGGGAATGACGAAACGGCCGGTCCGAGGACCGGCCGTCGCGTGCGGATTCTGTCAGACGGCTCCGACGACGCCACCCAGTACGCCGTGGAGCTCGCGTGCCTCTTCGTCGTTCACCGACACGACCAGACGGCCGCCGCCTTCGAGCGGGACGCGCACGATGATGAGGCGCCCCTCCTTCACGGCCTCCATCGGTCCGTCACCGGTTCGCGGCTTCATGGCTGCCATTGCGGCTCCCTTTCGTCGTAGGACTACCCAGTCAAGTTTAGCGGGAATGGCGGACACCGGCCGCGCGGGGTACCCGGGCAGCCGCTCTGCGGGCCGTCAGGGGATCTGGTAGTAGGTGTTCCCGAGCGCCAGCATGTTGTAGATCCACCACCACTGCCCGACAAGGCCGAGCGCCAGCATCCCGCCCCGCCATGCCCACGATCGGGGGACGGCGAGGGCGCCGTACAGCGGCGCGAGCGGCAGGAGGAGGCGGAAGAGGCTCGACTGCGGGAAGAAGACCGCCAGCAGATAGACGAGGTACGCCGCCGACCACAGCCGGATCTCCGTGCCGAGAACGCGCACCTGCGGCGCGAACAGCAGCGCCGCGGCCACCGCGAGAACGCATGCCGCCAGGGCTATCCAGCCCCACCACTCCGGCAGCCCCCACAGCCGGAACCAGAGCGCCGAGGCCTGCACGAAGCCGTCGAACGGCCGGAACGCGGCGTCCGGGTCACCTGTCCAGGACCGGCGCCAGGACAGCTCCGTCTCCAGATACGCCCCCGGCTCGCCCGTGACGAGTCCCGCGATCGCCTGCCAGGAGAACCCGACGGCGGCGGCGAGGAGCCCGAGCGCGACGATGTGCACGATCTCGCGGGCTCCGAGGGCATCGCGGCGGCGGCGCGCCCACCGGGCGATGCCGTACAGGGCCAGCAGCAGCGCGAACGCGAGCACGCCCGGCCGGGTGTATCCCATCAGCGGAATGAGCAGGTACAGCCACCCGAACCGGCGCCGCTGCAGCGCCCGCAGCGCGAGGAGCAGCCAGAGCAGGAACAGCGACTCGGCGTAGCCCATCTGGAAGAGGGCGGCGAGGGGGCCGCTCGCGAAGAGCGCGACGGCCCACAGCGCGGCGGTGCTGTCGAGGCGGCCGCGGAGCAGTGCGTGCAGCGCGAGGCACGCGAGGTAGCCCGCGACGAGCGAGATGAGGACGGCCGCGACGGGGTAGCCGGTGACGAGCCCGAGAATGCGGGCCAGCGCCGGGTAGACCGGCATGAACGCCCAGGCGTTCTCCGCGACGGCGCCGGACTCGTCGCGCGGCAGCTCGGACGGGTACCCGCCTGTCGCGACGAGCCAGTACCACTGCGCGTCCCAGCCCATCGAGAGGGAGCCGACGGTGGCGTCCGCGCCGAACCGGGATGCCGGGCCGGAGATCTCCGCGGCGAGGAGGAAGAAGAGGGTCGTGAGCGCCCGCGCCGCGAGGTAGACGATCGCGATGCGCAGCGCCGGCCGGGTCCCGGCGGGGGGCGACGCCGTCAGGGCGCCGTCAGCCACGCCCGCAGGCCCCGCTCGACGTCCTCGATCTGCGCGAGCGGCACCCGCTCCTCGTCGTGGTGCGCGAGGTGCGGGTCGCCCGGGCCGTAGTTGACGGCGGGAACGCCCATGGCGGAGAACCGCGCGACATCGGTCCAGCCGTACTTCGGGCGCGGCTCGGCCCCGACGGCGGCCACGAACTCCTGCGCGAGCGGCGCGTCCAGGCCCGGGCGCGCGCCGGCGGCGAGGTCGGTGATCTCGACGTCGAAGCCGGCGAACACGTCCCGGACGTGCGCTTCGGCCTCCTCGCCGCTGCGACTCGGGGCGAAGCGGTAGTTGACCTCCACCTCGCAGAGGTCGGGGATGACGTTGCCGGCCACCCCGCCGGAGATGCGGACGGCGTTCAGGCCCTCGCGGTAGACGAGGCCCTCCACCTCGACCTCGCGCGGGTGGTATTCGGCGAGACGGGCGAGGATGGGGGCGGCCTTGTGGATGGCGTTCTCGCCGATCCACGCGCGGGCGCTGTGCGAGCGCACGCCCGTCGTGCGCACGAGGGCGCGCAGGTTGCCGTTGCAGCCGCCTTCGACCTGACCGTTCGAGGGCTCGCCGAGGATCGCGAAGTCGCCCTCGAACAGGTCCGGCCGCGTGCGGGCGAGGCGGGTGAGGCCGTTCAGGTCGGCATCCACCTCCTCGTGGTCGTACCACATCCAGGTGAGGTCGACGCGCGGCGCGGCGAGCTCGGCGGCGAGCTTCAGCTGCACGGCGACGCCCGCCTTCATGTCGACGGTGCCGCGGCCCCAGAGGTACGCGGTGCCGTCCTCCGTCACGTCGCGCGTGGGGACGTTCGCGTTGATCGGGACGGTGTCGATGTGACCGGCGATCACGACCCGCCGGGCCCGCCCGAGCTGCGTGCGCGCCACGATCGTGTCGCCGTCGCGGAAGACGTCGAGGTGCCCCAGTGCGCTCACGGCGTCGAAGATCGCGTCAGCGAGGGGGGTCTCCTCCCCCGACACGCTCGGGATGTCGCAGATCGCGCGCGTCAGGTCGACGGAGGAGGCGGTGAGGTCGAGCCGGGGCATGGCGTCGAGTCTACCGAGGGCGTGCCCGGCTCCCGCGGCCGATACCCTGGAGGGATGAGCGAGGGACGTTGGGTGTGGGGCGCGGGACTGGCGACGATCGGTGCGAACGGCACCGTCCTGGACACGTGGTTCCCGGAGCCCGCCGCCGGCCGCGCCCCCGCCGACGTCGACACGGCCTCCCTCGCGGCGCTCGCGGGGCCGGATGAGCGCCGCGCCGTCGTCACCGAGGTCGTCGTCCTGGAGATCGACCTGGATGCCGCGCCCGCGGGCACGAGCGATGCCTACCTCCGGCTGCACGCCCTCTCGCACCTCCTCGTCCGCCCGAACGAGGTCAACCTCGACGGCATCTTCGGGCACCTGCCGAACATCGCGTGGACCAATGCGGGACCCGTGCACCCCGACGACGCCGCGCGCCTGCGCCCGCGGCTGCAGCGCGCCGGCATCCAGGTGCAGGGGCTGGACAAGTTCCCGCGCCTCACCGACTACGTGACGCCCCCGGGCGTGCGCATCGCCGACGCCTCGCGCGTGCGCCTGGGCGCCCACCTCTCCCCCGGCACGACCGTCATGCACGAGGGCTTCGTCAACTTCAACGCCGGGACGCTCGGGGCCTCCATGGTCGAGGGACGCATCTCGCAGGGCGTCGTCGTCGGCGACGGCAGCGACATCGGCGGCGGCGCATCCATCATGGGGACGCTCTCCGGCGGGGGCGCGCACCGCGTGTCGATCGGCGCCCGGACGCTCCTCGGCGCGAACGCCGGCATCGGCATCTCCCTCGGCGACGACTGCGTCGTGGAGGCGGGGCTGTACGTCACGGCCGGCACGAAGATCGTGCTGAGCGCCGAGCCGCCGCTGCACGACGGCTCCCGGCCCGTCGTCAAGGGCGCGCAGCTGTCCGGGCAGAACGGCCTGCTGTTCCGCCGCAACTCGCTGACCGGCGCCGTCGAGGCGGTGCGCCGCGAGGGCGTGGGCGTCACGCTCAACGAGGCCCTGCACGCCTGAGCCGCCCCGCCCTATGCTCGGGGCATGACCACCAGACGACGGCTGCCCAAGCGCCTGTACGAGGCGGAGCTGGCGCGCCTGCAGGCCCGCCTGGTGGACATGCAGGCCTGGGTCCAGGACACCGGCGCGCGCGTCGTGGTGATCTTCGAAGGACGCGATGCCGCCGGCAAGGGCTCGACGATCAGCCGCGTCGCGCAGTACCTCAATCCGCGCGTCACCCGGATCGTCGCGCTCCCGACCCCCACCGAGCGGGAGCGGACGCAGTGGTACTTCCAGCGCTACATCGCGCACCTGCCCGCCGCCGGCGAGATCGTGCTGATGGACCGGTCCTGGTACAACCGGGCCGGTGTCGAGCGCGTCATGGGGTTCTGCACCGACGCCGAGTACCACCGGTTCCTCCACCAGGCGCCGATCTTCGAGCGGATGCTCATCGAGGACGGCATCCTGCTGCTGAAGTACTGGTTCAGCGTCTCCGACGTCGAGCAGGAGCGCCGGTTCCGCTCGCGCAACGACGACCCGATGCGCCGCTGGAAGCTGAGCCCGAACGACGTCCTGTCGATCACGAAGTGGGAGGACTACTCGCGGGCGAAGGACGCCATGTTCGTGCACACCGACATCCCCGAGGCCCCCTGGCACGAGGTCGACAACGAGGACAAGCGGCGCGGACGGATCAACATGATCACGCACCTGCTGGACCAGATCCCGTACCGCGAGGTCACCCGGCCGCCGATCGAGATCCCGCCACGCCCCGAGCCGCGGGGCTACGTGCGGCCGCCCATCGAGCTGTCCGGCTACGTCCCGGACCGGGCGGCGCTCCTGCGGGGCGACGCCGCGGCGGACTGAGTCAGACCGCGCCGGGGTAGTCCCGGGCGGGCGCGCCCACGTAGAGCTGCTGCGGGCGGCCGATCTTCGTCTGCGGGTCGTACTGCATCTCGCGCCAGTGCGCGAGCCAGCCCGGGAGCCGGCCGATCGCGAAGAGCACCGTGAACATGCGCGTGGGGAAGCCCATCGCCTTGTAGATCACGCCGGTGTAGAAATCGACGTTGGGGTACAGCCGGCGCTCCTTGAAGTAGTCGTCGCTGAGCGCGAGCTCCTCGAGTTCCTTCGCCAGGTCCAGCAGCGGGTCGTTGACGCCGAGGGCTTCGAGGACCTCGTCGGCGGACTCCTTGACGAGCTTCGCGCGCGGGTCGTAGTTCTTGTAGACGCGGTGGCCGAAGCCCATGAGCTTGACCCCGTCCTCCTTGTTCTTGACCCGCTCGACGAAGCGCTGGACGCTCTCGCCGGAGTCGCGGATGCGCGCGAGCATGTCGAGCACGGCCTCGTTGGCGCCGCCGTGCAGCGGGCCGTACAGGGCGTTGATGCCGGCCGAGACGGAGGAGAACTGGTTCGCGCCGGTGGAGCCGACGAGCCGCACGGTCGACGTCGACGCGTTCTGCTCGTGGTCCTCGTGCAGGATGAGGAGGCGCTCCAGGGCGCGGGACATGACCGGGTCGACCTCGTACGGCTCGGCGAGGACGCCGAAGTTGAGCTTGAGGAAGTTGTCCACGAAGCTCATCGAGTTGTCCGGGTACAGGAACGCCTGGCCGATGCTCTTCTTGTGCGCGTAGGCGGCGATCACCGGCAGCTTCGCGAGCAGGCGGATGGTGTTCAGCTCGACGTGCTCGGGGTTGTTCGGGTCGGACTGGCCCTCGTAGTACGTGGAGAGGGCGGCGGTCGCGGCGGACAGCATCGACATGGGGTGGGCCGTGTGCGGGAGGGCGGAGAAGAAGCGCTTCAGGTCCTCGTGCAGCAGGGTGTGGCGCCGGATCTTCTCGTCGAACTCGCCGAGCTCGTCGGCCGTCGGCAGCTCGCCGTACAGCAGCAGCCAGGCGATCTCGAGGTAGGTCGAGTTCTTCGCGAGCTGCTCGATCGGGTAGCCGCGGTAGCGGAGGATCCCCTGATCACCGTCGATGTAGGTGATGGCCGACTTCGTGGCCGAGGTGTTCACGAACCCGTAGTCGAGGGTCGTGTGCCCGGTCTGCTTCGTGAAGGTGGAGAAGTCGACGCTCGGGACACCCGCGGTACCCGGCAGGACCGGCAGCTGCGCGGTCCGGTCACCGACGGTGACGGTGACCATCTGAGGGGTGTCCGCGTTGCTCACGCAGCCTCCTTGGATCGTCCGATGGGGTTCATTACAGCCTAGTCCGCGTGCGGGCCTACTCCGTTCGGCGCCAAAGGAACGCCGATTGCGTAGTGGATTCCCTACGAATCGCGGAGGGGTGATGCGGTCAGCCGCGCCGCTGCCGCGGCGATCCGCTCGTCGCTCGCGGTCAGCGAGAAGCGCACGTGCTGCGGGAAGCCGGTGCCGTAGAAGTGGCCGGGGCCGGCGAGGATGCCGCGCTCGGCGAGGCGCCCCATGGTGGCCCAGGCATCCTCCCCCGCGGTCGCCCAGAGGTACAGCCCGCCCTCGCTGTGGTCGATGCGCAGCCCCGTGGCCTCGACGGCGGGGCGGAGGACGGCGCGGCGGGCGCGGTACAGCTCCTTCTGCGCCGCGACGTGGGCGTCGTCGCCGAGCGCCGCCGTCATGGCGGCCTGCACGGGCGCCGGCAGCATGAGTCCGAGGTGCTTGCGGGCCGTCAGCAGGCGCGCGACGATGGCGCGGTCGCCGGCGAGGAAGGCCGCGCGGTAGCCGGCCAGGTTCGACTGCTTGCTGAGCGAGTAGACCGACAGGATGCCGGTGGCATCGCCGTCCGTGACGCGCGGGTCGAGGATGCTCGGGACCGGCGTCCGCGCCCACTCCCCGTCCCAGCCGAGTTCGGCATAGCACTCGTCGGAGGCCAGCACCGCGCCGAGTTCCCGCGCACGTCGGACGGCCGCGCGGAGGTCCGCCACGCCGAGGACCCGGCCGTCGGGGTTGCCCGGGGAGTTCAGCCACACGAGGCGCGTGCCGGCGGGCCAGTCGGCAGGGTCGTCGCCGGGGAGGGGCGTCGCGCCGACGAGACGCGCACCCACCTCGTAGGTCGGGTAGGCGGCACGGGGGTGCACGACGACGTCGCCGGCGCCGAGCCCGAGGAGGAGCGGCAGGAGCGCGACGAGCTCCTTCGATCCGACCGTGGGCAGGACCTGGTCGACGCTCAGCCCGGGGACGCCGCGGCGCCGCGCGTACCAGGCGACGACGGCTTCACGCAGGGCGGGCGTGCCGACGGTCTGCGGATAGGCGTGCGCGTCGGTGGCCGCGCGCAGGGCGCCCGCCACGACATCCGGTGTCGGGTCGACGGGTGAGCCGATCGAGAGGTCGACGATGCCGTCCGGGTGCGCCTGCGCGGTGCGGGCGTAGGGGGCGACGGCATCCCACGGATAGTCGGCGAGGTCGCTGACGGCCACGGCGGGACTCAGTGGCTCTGCGGAGGGAGCGCGGCGATCACGGGGTGATCCTTCGCGATGACGCCGACCTTGGCGGCGCCGCCCGGCGAGCCGATGTCCTGGAAGAACTCGACGTTGGCGGTGTAGTAGTCCTGCCACTCGTCGGGCAGGTCGTCCTCGTAGTAGATCGCCTCGACGGGGCACACGGGCTCGCAGGCGCCGCAGTCGACGCACTCGTCGGGGTGGATGTACAGCGACCGTTCGCCTTCGTAGATGCAGTCGACGGGGCACTCGTCGATGCAGGCTCGGTCCTTGACATCCACGCACGGGAGGGCGATCACATACGTCACGGGGACCAGTCTAGTTCGTGGTCGAGGGGCGGGTCGTCGACGGCCACGCGACGACGATCGCGACGATGATCGGCACGGCGAGGGTCCAGACGATGCCGGTGGAGAGCTGCCCGTCCTCCGGCGCGGGGACGACGACGGAGCCCCCCGGACCGCGCCCGGAGAAGACGAGCGTCGCGACCATGGCCCCGAGGCCGGTCGCGAGCGCCGCCCAGCGGTCGGAAGTCAGCAGACGCACCGCGAGCAGGAGCGCGCCGATGCCGAGCACGGCGACGAGGAGTCCGAGCGGGAACCAGCCCCACTGCGCGGCCTGGCCGACGGTGCCCGCCACGCCGTACACCGCGCCGGTCAGGAGGGCGACGGCCCAGGTCCCCACACGCGCCACCGACCCGTTCATCGACACACCCACCGCGTCAGTCTAGGCGGCGCTCAGGCCGCCCATCCCCACAGCCGCAGGAGCGCCGCGACGACGGCGGCGGCGATCACGACGACGAGGAAGGGCGCCCGCAGCAGGAGGAGGCCCGCCGCGGCCAGCAGGGCAGGGACGCGCGCGTCGACGACGACGTCCTGGCCGGCGCCGAGGGTCTGGACGGCCACGAGGGCCGCGAGGAGGGCGACGGTGAGCAGGTCGGTGATGCGCGACGGCGTCGGCGCCTCGAACCAGCGCGGCGGGATGAGGTAGCCGAGCGTCTTGAGGGCGACGCACACGATGGACGCCACGAGGACGGCGTTCCAGAGGGTCACGGCAGCCCCTCCCGCTCCGGGACGTCGTCCGGCTCGGCGCCGGGCGGCTCCCCCGCTCCCAGCCAGTTCGTCCAGCCGACGACGACGGCGACGACGGCGGCGAGGAGGACCGGCAGCCCGGGCATCAGCACGGGCGTCACGGCCGTCGCGACGACGGCCGCGGCGACCCCGACGGCGATCGCCTGCCGGCGTCGGAGGCGCGGCCAGAGCAGCGCGAGGAAGGCCGCCGCGGCGGCGGCATCCAATCCGTACGCGCGCACATCGCCCAGCACGTCGCCGAGGAGGGCGCCGGCGAGGGTCGAGAGGTTCCAGCCGAGGTAGATCCCGATGCCGGTGACCCAGAACCCGATCCGCCGGGCGGGGAGCGAGACCTGCGCGAGGGAGACCGCCGTGGACTCGTCGATCGTGAACTGCGCCGCGGCCGCGCGCCGCCAGAAGCCCTCCCCGACGACCGGCGACATCCGCAGCCCGTAGGCGATGTTGCGGGCCCCCAGGAGACCCGCCGACGCGATCGCGGCGGGCGCGGCGGCGAGGCCGCCCGCGCCGATGACGCCGACGAAGGCGAACTGCGACCCTCCCGTGAACATGAGGAGGCTCAGGACGCAGGTCTGCCAGACATCGAGTCCGGATGCCACCGCGAGCGCGCCGAAGGACACGCCGTACGCGCTCGTGGCGAGCGCCACGCCGAGACCGTCACGCCAGGCGCGGCGTGCCTCGTCGCGTTCGGCCGGCATCCCCGATCAGGCGTTCGCGTCCTGGCGCTTCAGCCGCGCCGTGGCGCGGCCGCGGGCGGTCGCGTCGAGCTCGACCTTGCGGATGCGCACGATCTCCGGGGTCACCTCGACGCACTCGTCGTCGCGGGCGAACTCGAGGCTCTCCTCGAGGGACAGCTGCCGCGGGGGCGTCATCGACTCGAAGGAGTCCGAGGTGGAAGAGCGCATGTTGGTGAGCTTCTTCTCCTTCGTGGTGTTGACGTCCATGTCGTCGGCGCGGGAGTTCTCGCCGATGACCATGCCCTCGTAGACCTCCTGCGTGGGCTGCACGAAGAACGACATGCGCTCCTGCAGCGCGATGATCGCGAACGGGGTGACGACGCCGCTGCGGTCGGCGACGATCGAGCCGTTCTGGCGCGTCACGATCTGACCTGCCCACGGCTCGTAGCCGTGCGAGATGGCGTTGGCGATGCCGGTGCCGCGCGTGGTCGTGAGGAACTCCGTGCGGAAGCCGATGAGGCCGCGGGAGGGGACGACGAACTCCATGCGCACCCAGCCGGTGCCGTGGTTCGTCATGTTCTCCATGCGGCCCTTGCGGGCGGCGAGCAGCTGCGTGATGGCGCCGAGGTACTCCTCGGGCGCGTCGATCGTGAGGTGCTCGAACGGCTCGTAGGTCTTGCCGTCGACCTTCTTCGTGACCACCTGCGGCTTGCCGACGGTGAGCTCGAAGCCCTCGCGGCGCATGTTCTCGACGAGGATCGCGAGGGCGAGCTCGCCGCGGCCCTGCACCTCCCACGCGTCCGGACGGCCGATGTCGACGACCTTGAGCGAGACGTTGCCGATGAGCTCCCGGTCGAGGCGGTCCTTCACCATGCGCGCCGTGAGCTTGTGGCCCTTCACCTTCCCGACGAGCGGGGAGGTGTTCGTCCCGATCGTCATGGAGATGGCGGGGTCGTCGACGGTGATGGCCGGGAGGGGACGGATGTCGTCGGGGTCGGCGATGGTCTCGCCGATCGTGATGTCCTCGAAGCCGGCGATCGCGACGATGTCGCCGGGGCCGGCGCTCTCCGCCGGGTAGCGGTCCAGGGCACGGGTCTTCAGCAGCTCCGTGATGCGGGCGTTGCTGGTCGTGCCGTCCGAGCGCACCCAGGCGACGGTCTGGCCCTTCTTGAGGGTGCCGTTGAAGACGCGCAGCAGCGCGAGGCGGCCGAGGAACGGCGAGGAGTCGAGGTTCGTGACCCACGCCTGCAGCGGCGCCTCGTCGTCGTACGCGGGAGCCGGCACGTGCTGGAGGATCGCCTCGAACAGCGGCTCGAGGTCGCCGTTGTCGGGCAGCTCGCCGTTGGCGGGGCGGTTGCGCGATGCGGCGCCGGCGCGGCCCGACGCGTACACGACGGGCACGTCGAGCAGCGCGTCGACGTCGAGGTCGGGCACGTCGTCGACGAGGTCGGACGCGAGGCCCAGCAGCAGGTCGTGCGCCTCCTCCTCGACCTCGGCGATGCGGGCGTCGGGGCGGTCCGTCTTGTTGACCAGCAGGATGACGGGGAGCTTCGCCTCGAGGGCCTTGCGCAGCACGAAGCGGGTCTGCGGCAGCGGACCCTCGCTGGCGTCGACGAGCAGCACGACGCCGTCGACCATGGACAGGCCGCGCTCGACCTCGCCGCCGAAGTCGGCGTGACCGGGCGTGTCGATCACGTTGATCGTGACGGGGCCGTCGGTCGCGTGGAGGCCGGAGTAGGTGATCGCCGTGTTCTTGGCGAGGATCGTGATGCCCTTTTCGCGCTCGAGGTCGTTGGAGTCCATGGCGCGCTCCTCCATGTGCTCGTGCGAGCCGAAGGAGCCCGTCTGGCGCAGCATGGCGTCGACGAGGGTCGTCTTGCCGTGGTCGACGTGCGCGACGATTGCGACGTTGCGGAGGTCCGGACGGAGGGCATGCGCCATGAAGATGTTCCTAAGCAGAATGGGGGTGCGCCGGGATGCCGACGTTCCATTCTACTCGGCGATGCTGAATCCGCCGTCAGCGACTACGCGTGCGGCAGCTCCGGCGGCAGACCGGGCTCTCCCGACACGCCGCCGGCGACGGGCCGCGAGGGCGTCTCGTCGTCATCGACCTGCACCCCGGAGGCCTTCAGCTCGTCCAGCACGCGGCGCCGCTCCTCGCGGCGCACGGCCTGCTCGGTCGGGTCCGGGACCGGGATCGCCGCGATGAGGCGCTTCGTGTACGCCTGCTGCGGGTTCCGGAGGATCTGGTCGGGCGTCCCCTCCTCGACGAGCTTGCCGTGGTTCATCACCACGATGCGGTCGGCCAGGCGGTCGACGACGGCGAGGTCGTGGCTGACGAACAGGCACGCGAAGCCGAGTTCGGCCTGGATCTCCTCGAGGAGGTCGAGCACGCGCGCCTGCACCGACACGTCCAGCGCGCTCGTGGGCTCGTCGGCGATGAGCAGGTTCGGCTTGAGCGCGAGCGCCCGGGCGATGCCGATGCGCTGACGCTGGCCGCCGGACAGCTCGTGCGGGTAGCGGTTGCGGAAGGAGCGGGGCAGCTCGACCTGGTCGAGCAGCTCCTCCACCCGGACGCCGATCTCCTTGTCGGTGAAGTCCCCGAGGAGCTTCAGCGGCTCGCCGATGGACTCCCCGACGGGCCAGCGCGGGTTCAGCGACGAGCCCGGGTCCTGGAAGACGATGCCGATGTTCTTGCGGAGCTCGCGGAGGTCGCCGGGCTTGATGCCCACCATCTCCACGCCCTCGACCTTCGCCGAACCCTCCTTGAAGGGCAGCAGGCCGATGGCGCCGCGGGCGACCGTGGTCTTCCCGGAGCCCGACTCCCCCACGAGGCCGACGATCTCGCCGGGGTGGATGGAGAAGCTGACCTGGTCGACCGCGCGGAAGGCGGGGACGCGGCGGCGGCCCGGGTACTCGATGACCGCGTCGCGCAGCTCGAGGACGGGGGCGCCGGCGCGGACCGTCTTGCCCTCGCTCGTGTAGCCCAGGCGCGGGACCGCGGCGAGCAGCTCCTGCGTGTACGGGTGCTCGGGCTCGTCGAAGATCTTGTGCACGGTGCCGCGCTCGACGACGTCGCCGGTGCGCATGACGATGACGTTGTCGGCGAGGTCGGCGACGACGCCGAGGTCGTGCGTGATGATCACGATGGCGCTGTTGAGGCGCTTGTGGAGGTTGCGCAGCAGCTCGAGGATCTCGGCCTGGATCGTGACGTCGAGCGCCGTCGTCGGCTCGTCCGCGATGAGCAGGTCGGGGTCGCACGAGATGGCCTGCGCGATCATGGCGCGCTGGCGCTGGCCGCCGGAGAGCTGGTGCGGGAAGGAGTCGAACGCCTTCTGCGGGTCGGGCATCTCCACGAGGCGCAGCAGCTCGAGCGCGCGCTCCTTCGCCTGGTGCGGCGGCATGTGGCTGTGCACGCGGATCGACTCGACGATCTGGAACCCGATCCGGTACACCGGGTTCAGCGCCGTCATGGGCTCCTGGAAGATGACGGCGATCTTGTTGCCGCGCACCTTCCGGAGGTTCTCCGTCGGGGCGTTGAGGATCTCGCGCCCGTTGAGCTTGACGCTGCCGCGCGAGCGGGAGTTCGGGGGAAGCAGCCCCAGGAGGGACATGCTGCTGACCGACTTGCCGGAGCCGGACTCGCCGACGATGGCGAGCACCTCGCCGGGGTGCACGACGTAGTCCATGTCGCGGACCGCATTGACCCATTCGCCGTTGACCCAGAAGTCGACCGCGAGGCCGGAGACCTCGATGATCGGCGCATCCTTCTCCGTGGTGTGCGCGAGCTCGTCAGTGATGTCGACCGTGCTCATACCGAGGCACCGTCCTCTCCCGTGGGTCGTGAAAGCATGAAGTCATGAGTGTGCAGCAGCCGGCCGAGCCCATCGTCTTCCGATCGACGTTCGGCATCGTGCTGACGGTGGTGATGTGGGCGATCGCCGCCGCGGGGATCGTCGCCTCGGTGCTCACCGGCGCGGGTGCGGTCCCCGTCGCCCTGCTGGGCGCCCTGGCCTGGTTCGTGTGGCTCGCCTACTGGCGGCCGTGCGTCGTGACCGATGCGCGCGGCGTGGTCCTGCGGAACCTGCTGAGCGACGTGGACATCCCGTTCGATGCGATCGAGGACGTCGACACGCGCTACTCGCTGCAGGTGCGCGCCGACGGCCGCGTCTGGTCGGCGTGGGGCGCACCCGCGCCGGGCGGCGCGTCCGCCATCCGCTCCGGCACGCGGCGTCCGCGCGCCGGCGACCTCGAGTCGTGGCGCGACACTCCCCGCGCGGTGCGCGAGGCCGGGTCGGCTCGCGCCGGCGACGCCGTGACGACGGCTTCCGGCGCGCCCGCCACGGTGATCCGCCGGGAATTGGAGCGTCGCGAGCGCCACGGCATCCGCCGCGACGAGACCGCGCGCGTCACGGTGACGCGGCATCCCGTGCTGACGGCCGTCAGCGCGGTCGTGCTGGTGCTCGCCGCCGCCGCGGTGCTGCTGGGCGGCTGACACTAGCCCCGCCCCTTCGCACCGAGCACGGGCTCCGCCGCGTCGGCGTCCGGCTCGACGGCATCCGCGTCGCGGCGGAAGACCTTGTCGAAGACCTGGCGGTACGGGCCCTTCTTCCCGGGCATGCGGCGCTGACGCGGGTCGAACGCGTCGCGGAGGCCGTCGCCGATGAAGTTGACGCACAGCGCGATCGCGATGATGAACAGACCCGGCCACCAGAACAGCCACGGCCGCGAGGCGAAGGCGCCCTGGTACTGGTTGAGGATCTGGCCGAGCGACACGTCGGGGCTCTTCACGCCGACGCCGAGGAAGCTCAGGGCCGCCTCGGTGAGGATGGCGCCGGACATGAGCAGCGAGATGGCGACGATCACGACGCCCATGGCGTTGGGCAGGATGTGCTTGAACAGGATGTGCGTGTTCGCGGCGCCGGCGACCCGGGCCGCGTCGACGAACTCGCGCTCGCGGAGCGAGAGGAACTCGCCGCGGACGAGTCGCGCGAGCGCCGTCCAGCCGAACAGGCCCAGCGCGATCGCGAGGACGGGGGCGCCGAACTCACCCGTGGCGCGGCCGATGACTGCGGCGAGGATGAGGAACGGGACGATGATGATGATGTCGGTGAAGCGCATCAGGACCGCGTCGACCCAGCCCCGGTAGAAGCCGGCGACGGCGCCGATGACGATGCCGAGGACGCCGGCGACGAGCCCGTACAGGAGCATCACGATGATGGACTGCTGCGCCCCGCGCATGACGAGCGCGAAGATGTCGCGGCCGATCTCATCCTGACCGAACGGGAACGCGCCGAAGTCGAACGGGAGCACCCAGGTCGGCGCCCCACCCGGCAGGGCGACGTCGAAGCGGTCGAGGTAGGTGTGCGGGTACCAGCCCGGGATCTTCAGGCCGAAGATGTCGAATCCGACGGACGAGTAGATGAGGATCGCCATGAGGCCGAGCGCCACCATCGCGGACAGCGCGCCGCGGTGCCGGAAGAAGCGGCGGCGGACGATCGTGCCCTGGCTGAGGCCTTCGACCTCGCGCTGCTCGATCGTCAGGACCTCGTTGATCGAGGACGTGGGAGTCGGTTCTTTGCGTGCCATGTCAGTTCACCCGGATCCGGGGGTCGAGCGCCGAGTACGTGAGGTCGGCGATGAGGTTGAAGACGATCGTCACGATGCTCGTGATGAGGAAGATCGCCATCACGGTGTTGAGGTCGACCTGGAGGATCGCCTGCACGAACATGCGTCCGACGCCGTTCCAGCCGAACACCGTCTCCGTGATCGCCGCACCGCCGATGATGCCGCCGATCTCGAACGCGATGAGCGTCGTGATCGGGATCATGGCGTTGCGGAAGGCGTGCCGCATGATGACGGTGCGCTCGCTCAGGCCCTTGGCCCGCGCCGTGCGCACGTAGTCCTGGTTCATGACCTCCAGCAGGCTCGCGCGGGAGTAGCGGCTCCACGCGGCCAGCGACAGCAGCATGAGCGCGAGGGTCGGCAGCAGCAGGTGCGTGAACTGGTCGAGCGTCTGGATCCAGACCGACCCCTTGAGGTTCGGGGTCGAGGCCCCGATCGTCGCGATCGGACGCCCCTTGGTGAGCGAGACGTAGTCCGGCCAGTACTGCATGATCCGGTCGACGAGGATCAGGATCGACGACACGACCGCCGTGATGATGCCCGCGCGGACCGAGGACGCGCGTTCGTCGCCGCCGAAGATGTAGGCCGCGCCGATCGCGATGCCGATCATGACGGCGAACACGATGAGCCACGACAGGTAGTTCGGGACGTAGAAGAAGAGGTAGTTGAAGGGGAACCACAGGGCGGCGCCGGCCACCGCGACGGTCAGCGCCGTGTAGATCACCTTGCGGTTGGAGAAGCCGGCCGTCACGAACACGACGGCGAACGCGGCCGCGACGCCGATCAGCAGGATGCCGAGGATGCCGAGCTGCGGCGTGTCGAGCCAGCCGGTGTACAGGACGAAGAACAGGCCGGCACCGACGACGAGGGTCGCGACGCCGAAGTTGAGGAAGTACTTCCGCGCCGCCCCGCCGACGATGCTCGCCCAGACGAATCCGAGCACCACCGCCGCTATGACCACGACCCATGGCGCGAGGACGGGATCTGCGAGGAAGTTGTTGAAGCCGATGGCGACGTACATCTTCAGCAGCTGCGCGACCCAGAAGACGGGGAGGGAGAAGAAGAGGAACGCGACGAAGGTGACCGAGTAGTCGAAGCCGCTGTACTGCCGCAGGGCCGTGGCCATGCCGATCGAGATGCCCAGCAGGATCGCGAGCACCGTTGCCGCGGTCACGAGCTGGACGGTCTGGCCGATGCCGATGCCGACCTGGGCCGCCACTTCCTGGCCCTTGATGTTGAATCCGAGGTCGATGTCGCCGACGAACATCTTCAGGACGCCGCCCAGCCAGATGAAGTAGCGGAGCGGGGGTGGCACGTCGAGGTTGAGCTGCGAGATCTTCGCCGCGATGAGCGCGTCACGGTTCGGCGCGGTGGACTGGCGCAGGTCCTCGAGGGGGTCGCCGGCGTAGGCGGCGAGGATGTAGATGAGATAGCTCGCCGCGAAGACGATGAGCACCGCTGCGATGAGGCGGCGGACGATGTAGCTGAACACGTTCGAGTGGTTCCCTCTCTCGTGAGCCCGGGTGAAGGCCCAACGTAAGACATTACGGCACCGGGTCGCGATGCCTCATGCCCAGGGGAAGGGGGCGCCGGCGTGCCGGCGCCCCCTCCTGTAGGGGTTTTACCTGATGGTCCTCAGGATTTACTCCGCTGCGGCGTCCGCCGGAGCCCACTCCCAGAAGTTCCAGAAGTAGGTCGGGCTCAGGAAGCCGGGAACCACGCCGGTCGTCTCTTCGCTCCAGGCGGTGATGCCGGGGAACTGGAAGATCGGAACCGACCAGGCCTGCTCGCCGATGATGCGCTCGGCCTCGGCCTGCAGCTCGACCTGCTTGTCCACGTCCGCCGTGCCGGCGAGCTCGTCGAAGATGTCGTCGAGCTCGGGGACCGACCAGCCGTAGTAGTTGTTCAGGCCACCGGTCTGGTAGTTCGCCGCCGACTCGCCCACGGCGGTCGAGGTGGACTGCCAGCCGAACAGGGCTGCGTCGTACTCGCTCGTCGCGGTGCCGAGCGCCGAACCCCAGTCCTGACGCGACGCGTCGACGAGCGTGAAGCCCGCTGCCTCGGCGTACGGCTGGATGAGCAGGAACTCCTGCTTGCGGCGCTCGTTGGTGTTCGAGAACAGCAGACGGACGGTCGGGTTGGTGGCGCCGGCCTCAGCCAGCAGCGCCTTCGCGCCGTCGACGTCGGGCTCGGTCATCTCCGGGTAGCCGTTGACCTCGGCAGCGGCCTCCGCACCGGGCGTGCCCGGGAGGAAGATCTGCGAGTTGCGCAGCTCGGCGTCCGGCTGCAGCGGCTGGATGAGCTTCTCGAGGATCTCCTGGCGGGGGATGATCGAGAGGAACGCCTGACGGACCTTGAGGGCCTTCTCAGCGTCGCCGCCGTAGGTGGCCGGGTCGAACGGGCCGCCGTTGGTGACCTGGAGGTCGATGTGCTCGTAGGTGCCCTCCGGGGAGCCTTCGTACTCGACGCCGGGGACGCCGGCCTCGAGCAGGCTGGCGATGTCAGCGGTGGGCTGGCCGGACGCGATCGAGATCTCGCCGTTCTCCAGCGCCGTGATCTGCGCCTGCATGTCGGGGATGACACGGACCGTGATGGTTTCGTACTTCGGCGACGGGCCCCACGTGTAGTCGGGGTTCGCCTCGAGGGTCGTGTAGCCGTCCGTCGCGTTGATCTCGGTGATCATGTACGGGCCGTTGCCGAGGAGCTGCAGCGGGTTCTCCGGCGTGCCGGAGGAGAACTTGTAGTCCTGGTTGTACGACTTCGAGACCGGCGCGAGCCACTCGAGGTCCTTCTCCTGGATGGCCTTGACGAGGTCGTCCTTGGCCTTCTGCTCGTCGCCCTCCTTGTACTCGTCCGGGTAGGCGAGCATGACGGTGCCGTGCGCGGCGACCTCGGCGCCGGTGAGGGCGAGCTCCCAGTCGACGTAGAACTCGTCGTAGACCGTGGTCAGCGAGCGGCCGTCGTCACCGATCTCCGGGGTCTCCGAGACGAGGTCCAGGCCGTAGTCCTCGGACGCGCCCGTGTTCCAGAACGTGCCGCTCTGGCCGGTGAGCTCACCGGTCTCCTCGTCGATGGTGCCTTCGCCGTCCTGGAGGTGGGTCGTGTTGGCGGCCCACTGCAGGAGGAGGTCGGCGGCGTCGACGGGGGTGCCGTCGGTCCACTTCACGCCGTCGTTGATCGTGTACTTGACCGTCAGCGGGTCCTCGGAGACGAGCTCGTACGTGCCGAACTCGGTGTCCTGCACCAGTTCGCTGTCGGCGTCGTAGTACGAGAAGCCCGACTTGGCCATGTAGTTGACGACGGCGTTCGACGTCGCGTTGGTGTCGGCGAGCCCGTCGTTCCATGCGTAATAGAAGTCGTTCCAGGCGACGGTGATGCTCGTCCCCTCGATGACCTCCGACTCGCGCGGCGGGGTGCAGCCGGAGAGCACGAGAGCTCCCACAGCCACAACGCCCACACCCGCGACCAGACGTGTGATCTTCACTCTGATTCCTCCTGTGCAGGGATATGTGTTCTCTGCGAAGGCCTGTGGCATTCGCTGAACACGGATGAGGAAACCATAGGCAAAGCGGCATCACTGATCAAAACCAAAGCGCAAAGCGTTACATGCTCTTTACTCAGCGTGCGCATGATGTGGCAATCTGACAACGTGCCCGCACCGCCGTTCGCCCCCGCCTGGCCCGTCGGTACCGGCCGGACGCGGCTGTGGTGGGAGATCGCGATCGTCCTCGCGCTCTCGATCGGGCGCTCGGCGGTCTACTCGGTCGTCGCGCTCGTCCAGGCCCTCACGCGCGACGTCGCCCTGGGCGATCAGCAGACCTCGCTGAACCCGGGGGCGAGCGCGCAGGAGTTCTGGGATGTGCTCTCCCAGTTCCTCAGCCAGCTCTTCGCGTTCGCGCCCATCGTGCTCGCCGTCTACCTGCTGTGGGAGCCCGGCGTCTCGGCGCTGCGCCGGATCGGGCTCGACTTCCGCATGTTCGGGCGCGATCTGGGGGCCGGCCTCCTGTTCGTCCTCGTGATCGGGGTGCCAGGGCTCGCGCTCTACGCGGCGGGTCGTGCGCTCGGGATCACGGTGCAGGTCGACGCGTCACCGCTCGACCCCTCGTGGTGGACCATCCCGCTGCTGCTGCTGGCCGCGCTCCGGGCGGGCCTCACGGAGGAGGTGATCCTCCTCGGCTACCTCTTCGATCGGCTGCGACGCCTCGGCTGGGGCACGTGGACGATCATCCTGTCCACGGCGGCGCTGCGCGGCGCCTACCACGCGTACCAAGGGTTCGGCTCGATCATCGGCAACGCCGCGATGGGCATCGTGTTCGGATGGGCCTACCAGCGCTGGGGCCGGGTCATGCCGCTGGTGATCGCACACGTCGTCATCGACGTCGTCGCCTTCGTGGGGTATCCCCTCGCCGCCGCGCTGCTGCCCGGCGTGTTCGCTCCGCCGGTCGGCCCCACACCGTCCCCGACGCCGTCATCCTCCTGAGCCCCCGCCGGGCACCGGCAGGCTGTGCCACGTTCGGAACACCAGCGCGGATGCCGCATCGGCGTCACGGGCGGCGCACACCGCGATCAGCTGCTCGTGGCGCTCGAGCGACGTGAAGCGGTCCAGCGACACGAAGCGCAGCACCTCGGCGCGGCGGAGGACCGGGCTGTACCGGTCGAGGACGGCGACGAGCGCGTCGTTGCCGGACGCCCGCACGAGCACGTCATGGAAGTCGTCGTCGGCGGCCACGGCCGCGACGGCGTCCTCCGCCGCGAGCGCCGCGCGGAACCGGGCGTTGGCGTCCCGCATCCGGTCGAGGTGCTCCTCCGACAGGGCGGGGACGGCGGTGCGGGCGGCGAGGGCATGCATCGCCGCGACGACGTCGCGGGCGTCGCGGACGGCGTCCTCCTCGAGTTCCGCGACGGCCGTCGACCGGCCGGGGCGCGCGACGATGAGCCCACTCTCGGCGAGACGCAGCAGCGCCTCCCGGACGGGCGTGCGGCTCACGCCGAGCCACTCCGCGAGGTCGCCGTCCTTGAGGTTCTCCCCCGGCGCGAAGGTGCCGTCGACGATCGCGTCCCGGAGGCGGGTGTACACGTCGTCACGGAGGAGGGAGCGGCCGAGCGAGCCGGACGTCGCGGGGATGGGCATGCGATGTATTGCACACAGGATTCCGCGCCGCGTCAAACCCGCCGGCGCCGCGACTACGCGAAGGCCTCCGGCGGGGGGCAGGCGCAGACGAGGTTCCGGTCGCCGTACGCGTTGTCGATGCGGCGGACGGGCGGCCAGTACTTCGACCGCATCTGGGCCCGCACGGGGAAGACGGCGCGCTCGCGGCTGTACGGGTGCGCCCACTCCCCCACGACGACGGATTCCGCCGTGTGCGGGGCGTTCACGAGCGGGTTGTCATCCGCGGGCCACTCGCCGGCGGCGACGGCATCCGCTTCCGCGCGGATCGCGATCATCGCCTCGATGAACCGCTCGATCTCGCCGAGGTTCTCCGATTCGGTGGGCTCCACCATGAGCGTACCGGCGACCGGGAACGACATCGTCGGCGCGTGGAAGCCGTAGTCGATGAGCCGCTTCGCGACGTCGTCGACGGTGATGCCGGTCTGCTCCTTGAGCGGCCGGAGATCGAGGATGCACTCGTGCGCCACGAGCCCGCCCGCACCGGCGTACAGCACGGGGTAGTGCGCCTGCAGGCGGTGCGCGATGTGGTTGGCGGCGAGCACGGCGGCGCCGGTCGCGTCCCGCAGTCCGTCCGCCCCCATCATCCGCACGTACGCCCACGAGATCGGCAGGATGGATGCGGAGCCGTAGGGCGCCGCCGAGACGGGTCCGCCGTCGAAGACGAACCCGCCGGCGTGCTCGGCGCGCTGCGCGAGCGGGTGGCTCGGCAGGTACGGCGCGAGGTGCGCCTTGGCCGCGACGGGGCCGACGCCCGGGCCGCCGCCGCCGTGCGGGATCGCGAACGTCTTGTGCAGGTTGAGGTGCGACACGTCGCCGCCCAGGTCGCCGAAGCGCGCGAAGCCGAGGAGGGCGTTGAGGTTCGCGCCGTCGACGTAGACCTGGCCGCCGGCGTCGTGGACGGCGCCGGTGATCTCCAGCACGTCGTGCTCGTACACGCCGTGCGTGGACGGGTAGGTGATCATGAGCGCCGCGAGACGGTCCGCGTGCGCCGCGATCTTCGCGCGCAGGTCGGCGAGGTCGACGTTGCCCGCCTCGTCGCAGGCGACGACGACGACGCTCATGCCGGCCAGCACGGCCGACGCCGCGTTCGTGCCGTGCGCGGACGACGGGATGAGGCACACGTCCCGGTGCGCTTCGCCGCGTGCGTGATGGAAGCCGCGGATCGCGAGGAGTCCGGCGAGCTCGCCCTGCGAGCCGGCGTTGGGCTGCAGCGAGACGGCGTCGTAGCCGGTGACCTCGGCGAGCCAGGACTCGAGCTGCTCGATCATGACGAGGTAGCCCGCGACGTCCTCGGCGGGCGCGAACGGGTGCACGCGGGCGAACTCGGGCCACGACACCGCCGCCATCTCGGTGGCGGCGTTGAGCTTCATGGTGCAGGACCCGAGCGGGATCATGCCGCGGTCCAGCGCGTAGTCGCGGTCGGCGAGCTGCTTGAGATAGCGCATCATCGCCGTCTCGGAGCGGTGGGTGTTGAAGACGGGATGCGTGAGGTACTCGTCGTCGCGGCGCAGGTTCGCCGGCACGGCCGTCTCCGTGGCGACGGCGAACGCCCGCATGTCCTGGCCGTCGAACGCCTGCACGAGGACGTGCAGCTCGTCGGTCGTCGTCGTCTCGTCGACCGAGATGCCGACGGAGTCGCTGTCGCGGAACCACAGCTGGAAACCGCGGCCGCGGGCGAGCTCGACGAGCTCCCCCGCGCGTCCGGGCGCACGGACGACGACGGTGTCGAAGAAGTCGTCGTGCAGCACCTCGTGGCCCGCCGCGACGAGCCAGTCGCGCAGCAGGACCGCCTTGCCGGCGACGTCCTGCGCGATTGCGCGGAGCCCGTCCGGGCCGTGGTACACGGCGTACATCGACGCCATGACGGCCAGCAGCACCTGCGCCGTGCAGATGTTGCTCGTGGCCTTCTCGCGGCGGATGTGCTGCTCGCGGGTCTGCAGCGACAGACGGTAGGCGGGGTGGCCTGCGGCGTCCTGCGAGACGCCGACGAGGCGGCCGGGCAGCTGGCGCTCGAGACCCGCACGGACGGCGAGGTAGCCGGCGTGCGGGCCGCCGAAGCCCATCGGCACGCCGAAGCGCTGCGTCGTGCCGACGGCGATGTCGGCGCCGAGCGATCCGGGCGAGCGCAGGAGCGTCAGTGCGAGCAGGTCCGCGGCGACCACGACGAGTCCGCCCTGCGCCTGCACGGCGGCGATGACCTCGGAGGGGTCCCACACGCGGCCGGTGGCGCCGGGGTACTGCACGAACGCGCCGAACACGTCGATGTCCTCCGGCGGCGGCGACTGGTCGTACGCCGTCTCGTGCAGCCGGATGCCGAGGGCCGCCGCCCGGTGCGCGAGGAGGGCCTTCGTCTGCGGGAGCGCATCGGCGTCGACGAGGAAGACGTCCGAGCGCGACTTCGACGCCCGGCGGGCGAGCAGCATCCCCTCCACGACGGCCGTGGACTCGTCGAGCATCGACGCGCCCGCCGTCGCGAGACCGGTCAGGTCGGTGACCATGGTCTGGAAGTTGATGAGCGCCTCCAGGCGCCCCTGCGAGATCTCCGGCTGGTACGGCGTGTACGCGGTGTACCAGGAGGGGTTCTCCAACACGTTCCGGGCGATCACCGACGGCGTGACGGTGTCGTAATAGCCCAGGCCGATGAGGCTGCGGGCGGGCCGGTTGAGCGCGGCGAGACCGCGGAGCTCGGCGAGCGCCTCGGCTTCGCTCGCCGCCGGCGGGATGACGCTGTCGCGCACGGGCGCGACGTGGATGGATGCCGGGACCGCGCGCTGCACGAGCGCGTCGAGGCTGTCGTACCCGAGACCGTCGAGCATCTGCCGCTGCGCGGCGGCGTCGGTGCCGATGTGCCGGGCGGTGAAGGGGACGGTCACTGATCGCCGCCCGTGAGCGCGACGTAGGCGGCGCGGTCCAGGAGGGCGTCGACGGCGGCCGCGTCGACCCTGACCTTGATGAGCCAGCCGGCCTCGTACGGCGCGGCGTTCACGAGCGACGGGTCGTCCACGGCGGCGTCGTTGATCTCCACGACCTCGCCGGTCAGCGGCGCGTAGAGCTCGCCGACCGACTTCGTCGACTCAATCTCGCCGCACACCGAGTCGGCGGTGACGGTCGCACCCACGGCGGGCAGGTCGACGTAGACGACGTCGCCGAGCTTGTCGGCGGCGTAATCGGTGATGCCGACGGTCGCGATGTCGCCGTCGACGGCGACCCACTCGTGCTCGGCGGTGTACTTCAGGGCGGTGAGATCGGTCATGTTGTCCTCCGGTAGAAGGGAAGGGCGGTCACGGTGGCGGGGATGGCGGTCCCCCGCACGTCGATGGTCAGTTCGGTGCCCGGCGCGCTGAGGCCCGGCGCGACGTAGGCCATCGCGATCGGGTGGCCGAGCGTCGGGCTGAGGGCCCCGCTCGTGACCTCACCGACGACGGCGTCGGCGCTGCGGACCGGGTAGCCGGCACGGCCGGCGCGGCGGCCCTCGGAGACGAGGCCGACGAGGACGGGCGCGTCCTCGGGGAGCGGTGCGGCGAGGCCGCTCTGCCCGACGAAGGACTCCTTGCCGGCGGCGACGACGCGGCCGAGGCCGGCCTGTGCGGGGCGGACGTCGAGGGACAGCTCATGGCCGTACAACGGCATGCCGGCCTCGAGGCGGAGCGTGTCGCGGGAGGCGAGCCCGGCGGGGACGAGTCCGCGGTCGGCCCCGGCGGCGCGCAGCGCGTCCCAGAGCGCCACGGCGGCGGCCGCCGGGACGAGCAGCTCGAACCCGTCCTCGCCGGTGTAGCCGGTGCGGGCGACGAGCAGCGGCTCGCCCTCGAACGTCGCGCGGACGGCGGCGTAGTACGGCAGGTCGGCCAGCGGCGACTCCCACCCCTCGATCCCCGCCGTGGCCTCCACGACCGAGCGGGCGAGCGGACCCTGCACGGCGAGGAGGGCGAAGCTGTCGCTCGCGTCCTCGACCGCGACGCTTCCGGCGAACGCCTGCGCCCGCTCGGCGAGCGCCGCGGCGACGGGCTCGCGGTTGCCGGCGTTGGCGATGACGAGGTACCAGCCCTCGTCGAGGCGGTAGACGATGACGTCGTCGAGGATGCCGCCGGATTCGGCGAGGACGAGGCTGTACTTCGCCTTGCCGAGGGCGAGGGTGGAAAGCCGTCCGGCGAGCGCGTAGTCCAGGAACGCTCCGGCGTCGGGGCCTTCGACGATGAACTCGGCCATGTGCGAGATGTCGAAGAGGCCCGCGGCGGTGCGGACGGCGTGGTGCTCTGCGAGGTCGGAGGTGTACCGGACGGGCATCTCCCACCCGCCGAAGTCGGTGAAGGACGCGCCGAGCGCCTCGTGGCGCTCGCGGAGCGGTGTACTGCGGGGCGATGTCATGAGTTCTCCCGACGCGGACGGGCGGACGCCGGGATCGGCATCCGTGAACTCCCCCTCTGTCATGGGCCTGAGAGCTTCACCGGGCGCACAGGCCCGGCTTTCACCGTCGGCGGATTCGAAGAATCGCTTTTCAGAGCGGCCGGACGTGGGCGGTACGCGGACCTGAGAGATTGGCGGGGAGGCTTGCTCCTTCGGTGCCCGACCCGCGTGCGCGGCGGTGCGGGGCTCTCCCGCACACGTCATGCGGCCTGTCTTCAGTTACCTGCTCAGCATAGCGGCAGGGATCACCCCAGACACCGCCCCGTGGAGACGGCATCGTCCGCGCTCGAGACGCGGTCGAGGACCGGCAGCAGCTCGGCGTTCGTCATGGCGAATCCGCGGCCGCTGCCGTCGTCGCCGCGGGCGAAGACGACGCCGGCGACCTGACCGTCCGCCGTGAGGAGCGGGCCGCCGGAGTTGCCCGGCTGCACCGCGGCCTGGAGAGCGAAGATCTCGCGGGGGGTCGCGGCCTCCTCGTAGATGTCGAGCACGGGGACGACGCCGGCGGAGAGGACGTGGGCGGGGGTGCTCGTGAACGGTCCGCCGAGCGGGTAGCCCTGCACGACGGCGGCAGACCCGGCCGCCAGCGTCTCGACCGTCGGCAGCGGCGCGGCGTCGAGCCCCTCCACGGCGAGGGCGGCGAGGTCGTCGACGGGGTCGAAGTAGACGACGCGCGCGTCGCGGGCGGCACCGCCGGGAAGCTGCACGAGCGGCGCGTCGACCCCCGCGACGACGTGCGCGTTCGTGATGACGAGCCCGTCCTCCGCGACGAACCCCGAGCCGGTGACGCTGACGCCGCACGCGTACGCGGTGCCGCTGATCCGCGCGACGGAGGCGGCGGCCGCCTGGAGCTCCGGGTCGTCGAGGGCGACCGCCGGCGCCGTGGGCGCGACGGTCGGGCCGATGAGCTCGGCCAGCTGCTCGCCGACCCGCGGGATGCCCTCGTCGATCACGAGGGAGCGCAGCTGCGCGACGGCCTGATCCACGGCCGGCGGCGTGATGCGGTCGATGAGGTCGAGCACGCGGGAGGAGGCGACCGCGGAGGAGAGGCCGGGGATGCCGGCCGCCGTCACCGACGCCGACACGAGCAGCAGCACGACGGTCGCCGCCAGCACGTTGAGGACGGCGCCGAGCCCGCGGTCGAGGATCCGCAGCTTCGACCGCTCCACGCCGCGACGCAGCGCCCGCCCGACGGCGGATCCCGCCACGCCGCCGAGCACCACGATGCCCACGGCCGCTGCGGCGAGGGCGGCGCCGCGCCACTCCGCGACCCGGATCACCCTGCCGAGGAGGGGCACCAGCAGGAGGGCCCCGACGGCGCCCGCGACGATTCCCGCGATCGTGCCGGCGGTGGCGACGAAGCCGCGCAGGATGCCGGCGAGCAGCGCCACGATCAGCACGAGCACGATGAGGATGTCGACCACGCCGCCAGCGTAGGGGGTGCACCTGATTGCGAGCTCTTCTTGCGCTTCGTGTCAGCGTGACTATAAGATGGCGGCGATCAGTTAGGGTCACCATGACACAAACCGGCATCCGCCTGGCCGTCTCGACGGTGATCTTCAGCCTGCGCCGCCACGGCGGCGACACGCGACCCACCGTCGTCCTGCCGCTCGTCCGCCGCACGCGCGACCCGCACGAGGGCCGCTGGGCGCTCCCCGGCGGCTGGCTGGGCGCGGAGGAGAACCTCGAGGTCGCCGCCTCCCGCACCCTCCGCGAGACGACCGACCTCTCGCCCAGCTACCTCGAGCAGCTGTACGCGTTCGGCGACGCCGACCGCTCCCCCTCGCGGGTCGTGTCGATCGTGTACTGGGCGCTCGTGCGGGAGGACATCTCCCGCACCGCCTCCCCGCACAACGTCGCATGGTTCGACGCCACCGCGCTCCCCCGGCTCGCGTTCGACCACAACCAGATCGTCGAGTACGCGCTCTGGCGGCTGCGCAACAAGGTCGGCTACAGCCGCATCGCGCACGGCCTGCTCGATGACGAGTTCAGCCTCGCAGAGCTGCGCGAGGTGTACGAGGCGATCCTCGACCGGCGCCTCGACCCGGCGAACTTCCGACGCCAGGTCGAGAACTCCGGCACCCTCATCCCCACCGAGGCCTTCCGCACCGGCAGCCACCGGCCCGCCCGCCTCTACCGCTACAACCACGACGTCGAGCTGGCCGATCGCGGCCCGCTCCCCCACCGCGTTTTCCTGAAGGAACCGTCATGACCACGACACCCCTCACCCTCGACCGCCGTCCGGGGAGCGCCCCCGACCCCAGCGTCGACCACGAGATCCAGGCCATCGTGGCCGGCAGCACGCTCGGCGCGACCTGCAACACCGATCTGGCCGCCGCGCCCTGGACCTTCGACGCGCGGCCCGGCTACGGTCCCGGCTCGTCCATGGGCGACGTCATCCCCACCGGCGCGCCCCGCCAAGGCGAGCTGCCCGCCGCCTACCGCGAGGCCTCCGAACCCGAGCTCGCGGAGCGCATCCGGGCCGCGAAGGCGCTCCTCGGCAACCGCGTCGTCGTGCTCGGCCACTTCTACCAGCGCGAAGAGGTCATCGTGCACGCCGACTACGTCGGCGACTCCTTCCAGCTCGCGAACGCCGCGAAGGCGCATCCCGAGGCGGAGGCCATCGTCTTCTGCGGCGTGCACTTCATGGCCGAGACCGCCGATCTGCTCTCCGGCGCCGAACAGGCCGTCATCCTGCCGAACCTCGCCGCCGGCTGCTCGATGGCGGACATGGCCGACATCGACCAGGTCGAGGAGTGCTGGGAGCAGCTCGCCGATGCGCTCGGCGACCTCGACACGCCGGATGCCGAGGGGCTCCTGCCCGTCATCCCCGTCACCTACATGAACTCCTCGGCCGCCATCAAGGGCTTCGTCGGGCGGCACGGCGGCATCGTCTGCACGTCCTCGAACGCCCGGACGGTGCTGGAGTGGGCGTTCGCGCGCGGCCGCCGGGTGCTGTTCTTCCCCGACCAGCACCTCGGCCGGAACAGCGCGAAGGCCATGGGCGTGCCGCTCGAGCAGATGCCGATGTGGAACCCGCGGAAGCCGTTCGGCGGGAGCACGCCGGAGGAGCTCGCGGACAGCCGCGTGATCCTGTGGCACGGGTTCTGCTCCGTGCACCGCCGGTTCACCGTGGACCAGATCGACCAGGCGCGCGCCGAGCACCCCGGGGTCCGCGTCATCGTGCACCCCGAGTGCCCCATGGCCGTCGTCGACGCGGCCGACGAGTCCGGGTCGACCGACTACATCCGGAAGGCCATCGAGGCCGCGACGGAGCCGACGACGTTCGCGATCGGCACCGAGGTGAACCTCGTGCAGCGCCTCGCCGCCGCCCACCCGCAGCACACCATCTTCTGCCTCGACCCCGTCGTCTGCCCCTGCTCGACGATGTACCGCATCCATCCCGGCTACCTGGCGTGGGTGCTGGAAGGGCTCGTCGCCGGCGAGGTGCGCAACCGCATCACCGTCCCCGCGGACGTCGCCGAGCCCGCCCGCGTCGCCCTCGAGCGGATGCTGGCCGCCAAGCCCCCGGCAGCGCCGGCCGCCGGCTGGGAGAACGCGTCATGAGCGTGCACGTCGTCGTGGTGGGCTCCGGGATCGCCGGGCTCACGGCGGCGCTGCACGCCGCGGACGCCGGCTGCCGCGTGACGCTCGTCACGAAGGACGTCCTCGAGCACGCCAACACGCGCTTCGCGCAGGGCGGCATCGCGGGCGTCATGTTCTCCGACGACCGCGCGGAGGACCACGAGCGCGACACCCTCACCGCCGGCGCGGGCCTCGGCGACCCCGCCGCCGTGCGGGTGCTCGTCGAGGAGGGGCCCGCGCGGATCCGCGAACTCGTCGCGCTCGGCGTCGCCTTCGACCGGGGGGCGGACGGCGAGTGGGTGAAGGGCCTGGAGGCGGCGCACTCCTACCCGCGCATCCTGCACGCCGGTGGCGACGCGACCGGGACGGCGATCGAGAAGGCGCTCGTGGCCCGCCTCCGCGGCGCCCAGGACGGCGGCCTGCGCGTCATCGAGCACGCGTTCCTCGTCGATCTCGTCGTGACCGGCGGCCGCGTCGCGGGGGTCGACCTCCTCGTCGGCGAGGCGCCCGGCCGGGCGGGTGCGCGTGCGCGTATCGACGCCGACGCGGTCGTCCTCGCCACCGGGGGCGCGGGGCAGCTCTACGCGCACACGACGAACCCGCCGGTCGCGACCGGAGACGGGATCGCGGCGGCGCTGCGGGCCGGGGCGGCGGTGGCCGACCTCGAGTTCATGCAGTTCCACCCCACGGTCCTCCCCGGCGACGAGGCGTTCCTCGTGTCCGAGGCCGTGCGCGGCGAAGGCGCGACCCTGCTCGACGACGCCGGGCGCCGCTTCGCCCTCGACGCGCACCCCGACGGCGAGCTCGCGCCGCGCGACGTCGTCGCGCGCGCCATCGCGGAGCAGATGGAGCGACAGGACGGGCGCCCGGTGCGCCTGGACGCGACGCACCTGCGCGCGGACCCGGAGCAGACCGCCGCCTTCCTGGCCCGACGGTTCCCCACGATCGATGCCGCCGTCCGCGCGCGTGGCCTCGACTGGGCGCGGGAGCCGATCCCCGTCGTCCCGGCGGCGCATTACCTGATGGGCGGCGTCGCCACCGACCTCGCCGGCCGGGCGAGCCTGCCGGGCCTCTACGCCGTGGGCGAGGTCGCCCGCACCGGCGTGCACGGCGCGAATCGCCTCGCGTCGAACTCGCTCCTGGAGGGCGCCGTGTTCGGGGCGCGCACGGGCGACGTGATCGCCGCGGATGCCGCGGGCGGCGCCTGGCCCGTCCGCCCCGCCGCTGTACCGGCGGCCGTCGGCGCCACGGCCCCGGCCCGCTCCGCGCCGCCGTTCTCCCGCGCGGCGCTGCAGCACCTGCTGTGGGAGGACGCCGGCCTCGTGCGGGATGCCGACGGGCTCGCACATGCGGCATCCGTCCTGGCGAGCTGGCGCGGGGAGCACCGCGCCGCGCGCACCGAGGCCGAGCTGGAGGACGAGAACCTCCTGCTCGTCGCCGAGCACCTCGTCGCCGCGGCCGGCGCGCGGCGGGAGAGCGTCGGCGCCCATTTCCGGCGCGACACCGTCCTCGAAGCCGTCGTCCTGGAGGGGGCCGCCTGATGCTCGCCCGGGTGCAGATCGAGCGCGCCGTGGCCGCCGCCCTCGAGGAGGACGCCCCGTGGGGCGACGTCACGAGTGCGTACCTCATCCCCGAGGACGCGGTCGCGACCGCGGAGCTCGTCGCCCGCGAGGCCGGCGTCTTCAGCGGCGGCGAGGTGTTCACGGCCGCCTTCACGCTCACCGATCCGGCGACGCGGGTCGAGCTCGCGGTGCGGGACGGCGACGCGTTCGCCGCCGGCGACCGGCTCGCCTCCGTGCACGGCCCCGCCCGCGCGGTCCTCACGGCCGAGCGTGTCGCGCTGAACTTCACGCAGCGGATGAGCGGCATCGCGACGCTGACGACGCGCTACGTCGCGGAGGTCGCGCACACCGGCGCACGCATCGCCGACACCCGCAAGACGACGCCCGGACTGCGGGCGTTCGAGCGGCACGCCGTGCGCTCCGGCGGGGGGCACAACCATCGACACTCGCTGTCGGACGCCGTGATGGCCAAGGACAACCACCTCGCGGTGCTCACGGCGCGCGGGGCGTCGGTGACGCAGGCCCTGCAGGCCGCCATCGCGCGCCTGCCGCACACGACGCACGTCGAGGTGGAGGTCGACCGGCTCGACCAGATCGACGCCGTCCTCGCGGCGGGGGTGGGGACGATCATGCTCGACAACTTCTCCCTGGCGGACCTCCGCACCGGTGTGGAGCGGATCGCAGGACGCGCGACGGTCGAGGCGTCCGGCGGGGTGTCGCTGGCGACGGTCCGCGCGATCGCCGAGACGGGCGTCGACGTCATCTCCGTCGGCGCGCTGACGCACTCCGCACCGGCCCTCGACCTCGGCCTGGACGTGCGCATCGAGGCGTGATGCTCTACCTCGACCACGCCGCGACGACACCGGTCCGCCCCGAAGTGCGGGACGCGATGCTCCCCTACCTGGGCGAGCGGTTCGGCAACCCGTCGAGCCACCACACGGTGGGCGAGGCGGCCGCGGCGGCCCTCGCGGACGCCCGCGCGCGCGTCGCGGCGCTGCTCGGGATGCGCGCGGGCGACGTCGTGTTCACCTCCGGCGGCACGGAGGCAAACAACCTCGCCGTGAAGGGGATCGCGATCGCCGCGGCGCTGCGGTCCGGCAGACCGGCGCACGTCGTCACGACGCCCATCGAGCATGAGTCGGTGCTCGCCTCCTGCGCCTACCTGGAGCGGGTGCACGGCTTCGCGGTGACGCGCGTGCCCGTCGACGGGCACGGCCGCGTCGACCCGGACGAGGTCGCGGGGGCGCTCCGGGATGACACCGCCCTCCTCACCGTCGGGTACGCCAACAACGAGATCGGGACGGTGCAGGACGTCGCGGGTCTCGCCGCCGTCGCCACCGGGGGACGCGTTCCGCTGCATCTGGATGCCGTGCAGGCGGCCGGCTCGCTGCCGCTCGCCGGCACCGGCGCCGACGCCCTGTCCATCGCGGGACACAAGATCGGTGCCCCGCCGGGCATCGGCGTGCTCGCGGTGCGCGGACGGATCCCCCTCGAGCCACTGCTGCACGGGGGCGGGCAGGAGCGCGAGCGCCGCAGCGGCACGGAGAACGTCGCCGGCGCCGTGGGGTTCGCCGTCGCGCTGGAGGCGGCCGAGCGCGAGCGGGCCGCGGACGCCGCACGCGTCGGCGCGCTGACGACGGCGTTCATCGCGCGGGTGCTCGACCTCGTCCCGCAGGCGCGGCTCACCGGCGACCCGGTGCGGCGGCTGCCCGGGACCGCGAGCTTCACCTTCGAGGGGACGAGCGGGGAGGCGGTGCTCCTCGAGCTCGAACGGCGCGGCGTGGTGTCCTCGAGCGGCTCGGCGTGCGCCGCGGGCAGCGACGAGCCCTCGCACGTGCTCCTCGCGCTCGGCATCCCGCCGCAGGTGGCCCAGACCGCCGTGCGCTTCACGTTCGGGCACGCGGCGGCACCGGGCGACCTCGCCGCGCCGCTGGCCGACGCGGTGGCCGCCTCCGTCGCGACGGTACGATCGGGCAGGTGAGCTCGCCCGCCGTCCCCGCAACGGTCACCGTCATCGTCCCCGGCCGCGACGTCGCCGCCTACGCGGCGGAGGCGCTGGACTCCCTCCGCGCCCAGACCTTCCCGCACTGGCGCGCGATCCTCGTCGACGACGGGTCGGCGGATGCCACCACCGGCATCTTCGCGGCGGCGGCGGACACGGACCCCCGGTTCCGGCTCGTCCGGCACGAGCGGTCCCGCGGGCTCGGCGCCGCGCGCAACGCCGCGCTCGACCTCGTCGACACGCCTCTCGTCGCGTTCCTCGACGCCGACGACGTCCTCACCGCGACCGCGCTCGAGGTGCTCGTCGGCTCCCTCACCGCGAGCGGCAGCGACTTCGCCGTCGGGGCGTACGTGCGGCTCCGGCCGGACGACGACGGCGGGTACACCCCGGGCGTCGTGCAGCCGTGGGTGGCGGCATCCACGTCGCCGGCGCGCCAGGGGACGACGCTCGCGGAGCATCCGGAGGCATCCGGCAACATCGTCGCGTGGTCGAAGGTCAGCCGGATCGAGTTCTGGCGCCGGCACGGCCTGCGCTTCCCGGAGGGGCGCGCCTACGAGGACCAGGTCGTCGCCCAGCAGATGTACAGCGGCGCACGGGCGTTCGATGTCGTGCCGGATGTCGTCGTGCTGTGGCGCGAGCGCGCCGACGGCTCGTCGATCACGCAGCACAAGGACTATCTCGGCGTGCTGACGGACTACCTGGCGGCGATGCGGAACGGGATCGCCGTCCTCGACGCGGCGGGTCAGCGCGCCGCCGCGCGGGCGCGCGTGCGTCTCATCCTCGACATGGATGTGCCGCCGCTCATCGAGATCGCCCGCACGCACCCGGACGCGGCGTACCGGCGCCTGCTGGGGGCGTTCATCCGCGAGCTGGACGACCGCGCCGAGGAGGAGTCCGTCACCCTCGCGGACGCGTCCGCTGCGGCCCTCGCCGCCGCGCGACTGTGGTGACCGGCTCCCTCAACTGAGGTCGGGCCAGACCCGCCCGGGCAGCGGATCGGCCGCGAGCCGGACGGCGGGGGCCGCGGCGCCGTCGTCGGGCGCCTTGTCGGCGCGGCGCTCGGGATGCGGGGGCGCCGGGGCGGTCTCCTCGTAGCCCTCGATGCGCGAGGCCGCCATCTGCTGCGCGGCGAGCTCGGCGTACAGGCCGCCCCGCTCGAGGAGTTCGGCGTGCGTGCCGGACTCGACGATCTCGCCCGCCTCGATGACGTGGATGACGTCGGCGCCGATCACCGTGGACAGGCGGTGCGCGATCGAGAGGGTCGTCCGTCCCCGGGCGGCCTCCTCCAGTGCGTCCTGCACGACCCGCTCCGAGACCGTGTCCAGGGCCGAGGTGGCCTCATCCAGCAGCAGGACCGGAGGGTCCTTCAGCAGGACGCGGGCGATCGCGATGCGCTGCTTCTCCCCACCGGAGAGCCGGTAGCCGCGCTCCCCCACGACGGTGTCGTAGCCGCGCTCGAACCCGGCGATGATGTGGTGGATGTTCGCCGCGGTGCACGCGGCCTCCAGCTCCGCGTCGGTCGCATCGGGCTTGGCGTAGCGGAGGTTCTCGCGGATCGTGGCGTGGAAGAGGTACGTCTCCTGCGACACGATCCCGATGTGGTCGATGATCGACTCCTGCGTGAGGTCGCGGACGTCGGCACCCGCGAAGAGGACGGCGCCCTCCGACGCCTCGTACAGTCGCGGCGCGAGATAGAGGATCGTCGTCTTGCCTGCGCCGGACGGTCCCACGAACGCGATGTGCTCGCCGGGCTCGGCCGTGAACGAGACCCCGCCGAGCGTCGGGCGCGTCTCCGGGGCGGCATCCGGGTAGCGGAACACGACATCCCGGAACTCGATCCGTCCGATCGGCCCGGGCGCGCGGGCGACCGGGATCGCGCCCGGGCGCTCCTGGATGGCGGGGACGAGGTCGAGGTACTCGAAGATGCGGGCGAAGAGCGCGGCCGAGGTCTGGAGGTCCAGGGCCACGCGCATGAGTCCCATCAGGGGCATGAGGAGCCGCGCCTGCACGGTCGTGAAGGCGACGACGGTGCCGGCCGTCACGGCGCCCTCGCCCCCGGCGATGAGGTAGCCGGCGACCAGGTAGATGATCGCGGGGACCGAGGCCATGAGCACCTGCACGACGGCGAAGAAGCCCTGGCCGCTCATCGCGCGGCGCACCTGCAGGACGACCTGGTTGGCGTTCTCGTCCTGGTAGCGGGCCGACTCCGCCCGCTGCCGGTTGAACGCCTTGGACAACAGGATGCCGGACACGCTCAGCGTCTCCTGCGTGATGGAGGTCAGTTCCGAGAGCGACTCCTGCGTCTGCCCGGCGATGCGGGCGCGCACCTGGCCGACGCGTCGCTGCACGACGATGAGGAACGGCATGAGGATGACGGCGATGATCGTCAGCCGCCAGTCGATGATGATCATCGCGACGAGGGCCGACGCGACGGTCACGGCGTTGCCGAGGATGCTCGTCACCGTGTTCGTGAGCACGCCGGAGACGCCGCCCACGTCGTTCTGCAGGCGGGATTGGATCACGCCCGTCTTCGTGCGCGTGAAGAAGCCGAGTTCCATCGACTGCAGGTGCTCGAAGAGGCGCACCCGCAGGTCGCCCGTGACGCGGTTGCCGACGGTCGAGGTGAACCACGTCTGCGCGACGCCGAGCCCGGCCGAGAGCAGGAACAACCCGATCATGAGGAGCACGAGGCGGATGAGGAGCGGCAGGTCCGGCCCGGAGTCGTCGACGGGGAAGAGCGCGTCGTCGAAGATCCGCTGCACGATGAGCGGCGGGATGACGGCGATGGCGGCGCCCAGGATGACGAGCACCGCCGTGACGGCGATGCGCCCGAGGTAGGGGCGGAAGAGGGCGATGACACGCGGCCCGAGATCGGGCACGTGCGGCGCGTCGGCGTTGAGCTTCTTCTGCGCCGCCTCGTCGACACCGCGGAATCCGGCGCCGCGACCGCCGGGGCCTCCCATGCTCATCCGGTCAGCCTAGGCGACCGGCGTCAGCGCAGGCTCGTGACGAGATTGATCACGGTGGCGAGGATGACGGCGCCGAACAGGTACGCCAGGAGGGTCTGGGCGACGACGATGCGCCGGATGGCGTTCGTGCGGACGCTCGTGTCCGCGACCTGGTAGGTCATGCCGAGCCCCACGGAGAAGTACACGAAGTCGGAGTAGACGGGGTCCTCGTCCTGGTTGAAGTCGATGCCGCCCTCGGGCGGGGTGTAGTAGACGTGCGCGTAGCGCAGCAGGTAGTCCACCTGGATGAGCGCCCACGACGCGGCGACCGCGATCACCGCGACGCCCGCGAGCACGAAGGCGCGGGCGGGATGCGCCGAGCCGGTCTGCAACAGAACGATGACGACCGCGCCGAGGCTCGCGAACCCGCCGACGAGGACGACGAGACGTGCGATCGGGCGGCCCGGATCCTCCGCGGTCGCGTGCGCCCGCGTGCGCACGGCATCCATCGGCCAGATCAGCACGAGCACCCAGATCACGTCGGTGAGGGCCAGCACCGACCAGCCCGCCAGGAGCGCACCCGCCCAGCCGAGCACGGGGACCAGCAGGACGGCGGCGGCCGCGCCGACGGCGAGGGCGATGAGACCGCGGACGAGCGCGGGAGAACGACGGGCCGGATGCGCCATGACCGAATGGTGGCACCCGGTACGGGAATGCGACGTCCGACCCGGCGGTTATCGTGAGAACCCGTGCCGGATACGGCAGGGATCCCCGCACTTTCCGCCCGACTGGGAGGCCCTTTTGGCGACCGACACCGACACCGCCCGCCCATCGCAGGGTGTGCTGAGTCCCGAGGAGGGGCGCGTCGTCTGGCTGCTGCTGGCGGCGGCGTTCGTCGCGATCCTGAACGAGACGACGATGGGTGTCGCGATCCCGCACCTGATCGGTGACCTCGGCATCACGGCCGTCGCGGCGCAGTGGCTGACGACGGCGTTCATGCTGACGATGGCCGTCGTCATCCCGATCACGGGGTTCCTGCTGCGCCGGTTCACGACGCGTCAGGTGTTCATCGCCGCGATGAGCCTGTTCTCGCTCGGGACGCTGACGGCGCTCCTGTCCCCCGGTTTCGAGGTGCTGCTGGTCGCCCGTGTCGTGCAGGCCTCCGGCACGGCGATCATGATGCCGCTGCTGATGACGACGCTCATGACGATCGTCCCGCCGCACGCCCGCGGCCGGATGATGGGCCGCGTCTCGATCGTCATGTCGCTCGCGCCGGCGATCGGGCCGACGATGTCCGGCTTCCTGCTGGACACCCTCAGCTGGCGGTGGATCTTCGGGATCGTGCTGCCGATCGCGCTCGTCGCGCTCGCGATGGGGGCGCGGTGGATCCACAACCTCGGCCAGGCGACGCGGGCACCCATCGACGTGCTCTCGATCATCCTCTCCGCATTCGGGTTCGGCGGACTCGTCTACGGGCTCAGCCAGATCGGCGGGGCGCAGACGCACGGCGGGACGGCGGCCGAGGCGGCCGCGCAGAGCCTGTCCACCGTGTCGCTCGTCGTGTCGCTGAGCGTCGGGGTGCTCGCGCTCGCGCTCTTCGTGTGGCGTCAGCTGCTCCTGCAGCGCGTGGACGATGCCCTGCTGGATCTCCGCGTCTTCCGCAGCGGCAATTTCTCCCTCTCCATCGCGCAGATGACGCTGCTGTCGATGGCGTTCTTCGGGACCATCACGGTGCTGCCGCTGTACATGCAGAGCGTCCTGGGCATCTCCCCGCTGGAGACCGGGCTCGCCGTCCTCCCCGGGTCTTTGCTGATGGGACTCGCCGGTCCGGTCATCGGCCGCATCTACGACGCCAAGGGCACCCGCGTCCTGCTGGTGCCCGGATCTATCATCGCGATCTCGATGCTGTGGGTGTTCACGACGTTCGACGAGAACACGACACTGTGGAGTATCATCCCCGCCCAGACCGCCCTGTCCCTCGGCCTCGCACTGTCGTTCACGCCCCTCTTCACCGCGTCGCTGGCCTCGCTCACGCCGAAGTTCTACGCGTACGGCTCGGCGATCCTCGGCACGGTGCAGCAGGTCGCCGGCGCCGCCGGCATCGCGGTCCTGGTGACCGTCATGGCCGGTGTCACGGCCGCCCAGCGCGAGGCGGGGGTCGCCGAGCAGGTCGCCGGCGCCGCCGGCGCGCACGCCGCGTTCCTGCTCTCCGCCTGTGTCGCGCTGCCGCTCCTGATCGGCGCGTTCCTCATCCGCAAGCCCGCCGACGACCTCGAGGGCGCGACACCCGCGATGCACTGACGCTCCCTCGACGCCGGGCGGCGGCGGTGGCATCCTGAGTCCCACCGATCAGGGAGGGGCAGGCGATGATCATCACGACACCGGCACCGGAAAGCGCCGTCGGCCACGTGGCGGCGATGTACGCGGGCGATATCGAGACCGACGGATTCGTCTACCGGCACACGCGGGCGATGGCCGTGAACCCGGAGGCGCATGCCGCGTTCGAGGATCTCGTCCATGCGATCACGCCCTCGATCGGACCGCGCATCTACGAGCTCGTGACCCTTGCGGCCGCCGGCGCGATCGGGTCGCCGCACTGCCTGCTGGCGCACGGCCGGAAGGCGCTGCGCGGCGGGGTGATCGACGAGGAGGAGCTCATCCGGCTCGCGCGTGATCCCGAGGACGCGGGACTGGACCCCGCGGAGGTCGCCGTCATGCGCTTCGCCGTCAAGCTGTCGACGGCTGCGGGCGAGATGACGGATGCCGACAGCCAGGAGCTGCGGGATGCAGGCTTCACGGACCGGCAGATCGTCGACATCACGCTGGCGGCCGCGGCGCGGAACTACTTCAGCCGGGCCCTGCTGGCGCTGTCGGTCGACGTCGACGAGGTGCCCGGACTGACCGGGCGGGTGACGGACGCGCTGCTGTCGCCGCTGACCCGCTGAGCGGGTCGCATCACGCGGTCTGCGTCAGCTGCAGCAGCCGCCGCCGCAGCAGGAGGCGCCCTCTTCGGCGACCGTCAGGAGGTTCTTCTCGTCCGGCACGGGCTGCAGGGTCGGAGTCGGGAGGTTCGAAGTGGCCATGTCTCGATGCTACCCGGCGATCCGGTCATCGGGTCGCTTCGCACGTCGGGCAGTACTGCCACGAGGCCGCGGCATCGTGGTCGAGGATCGTGTCGCCGCACACCGGACACGTCTGTCCGCCGCGGCCGTGTACCCGCATGGCGGCGACCTTCGCCTCTTTCAGGCGGTGCGGCGGAACGCCGCGGCGTGCCGCGGCGGCGTCCCGGAGTGTCGTCGTGACCGCGCCGAAGAGGCGTTCCCGTTCTCCCTCGTCGAGCGCGGAGCCGTGGCCCAGCGGGGACAGCTTCGCGGCGTGCAGGATCTCGTCGGAGTAGGCGTTGCCGATGCCGGCCAGCGTCTCCTGCTCCTGCAGGAGGGCCTTGAGCTGCTTGCGTCGCCCCGAGACCGCGCGGTCGAGGTCGGCCTGGCCGAACGCGGGGTCGAGCGGGTCGGGACCGAGCTTGGCGAGCGCCGGCACGGAGAGCGGATCGTCCACGACGGACAGGCCGAGGGAGAGCCAGTCACCCGCGTCGGTGAGTTCCAGCAGCGCGCCGTCGAGCGGCAGACGGGCGATGACGGGTGCCTCATCGGGCGCCGCCTCCCCATCCCAGCGCGCCCAGCCGGCGCGGCCGAAGCTGATCACGAGATGCGCGGCGTCGGTCTGGAGGTCGAGGTGCTTCCCGAACCGCCGGACGCCCGTGATCGTGGCACCCGAGAGCTCCGTGAGGGGACGGTCACGCGTCTTCAGCGCGCGGAACTCGTCGAGGTCGACGGTCTCGATGCGGCGTGAGACCGCGTGCTCGGCGAGGAACTCGGCGAGCGCCTGGACCTCCGGCGACTCCGGCATGCCGTCATCCTGCCACGCGGCTGCGACGTTCGGTCTCGTCCGGGAGGTCGGTGACGGGGATGACGACGACGTCCTGCATCTTCCAGTCCATCTCGCTGATCGCATGCCGTGCGGCCTCCAGCTGCGCGACGGTGACCTTCCGTCGGTGCGGCACGACGAAGGCCTCCACATGGAAGACCTGGCCCATGTCGCGCATCCGCACGCCGGCCTCGCCGATCCACGGCTGCGCCTCGAGCGCGTCGACGATCCGCCCGATGAGCGGCTGCGCCTCGGCGTCGTCGTGCGTGCGCGCCCGCTGGTCGATGAGGTCGAGGATCGCGGAGCGCGCGTTCTTGTACCCGTCCCACACGATCCCGGCCGAGATGAACAGGGCCGCCGCGCCGTCGAGCCACCACCACCCGAGGCCGATCCCGAGGACGCCGACGACCGACGCGACCGTGGTCGTCCAGTCCGCTTTGGCCATGTCGGCATCCGCGAACAGGACCTTGTTGTGAAGGGTCGGGGCGAGCTTGGCCTTGGCATGTCCGTAGAAGAACGGCCCCACGACGATCAGGGTCATGACGGCGACCATGAACCAGCCGAGCCAGATCGTCTGGCCGAAGAGGTAGACGGTGCCGATCGCGGGGTGCTCGGCGCGCAGGAGCCCCAGGACCGACTCGACGGCGAGGCTGCCGCCGATCGCGAGCAGGGCGACGCCCGCGACGAGGTGCCCGACGCCCATCGCACGGTGGAGGCCGTAGGGGAACGCGCGGGTGGGCTTGCGGCGGATGAGGAGGAGGGCGACGAGGAAGGAGATCTGCGGGATGAGGGAGAGCATGTCCTCGATCCAGGCCGTCTTCATCGCCTGAGAGCCGCCGACGACGAAGGCGATCAGCACGATCGTGACGACCGTGTACCCGATCGTGAACCACTCCCAGCGGACCGCCGAGCGCAGAGCCCGCTGCTGCTCGGGGGGAAGATCGGTGCGCCCCATGCTCTTCATCGCCGGAGCTCCTCATCCAGATACGCCTCGAGCGCCGATTGCGTCGCGTTCTCCCCCATCGGGAGGAGGAACACGACCGGCGTGTCCTCGGCACCGTCGATGCCGGTGAAGCCACGCGTGACCGACACGCGGTCGCTCCACGGCGTCTGGTCGGTCATCCCCCCGACCGCGAGGTCGAGCGCGCCGGACTCTAGGGCGTCCACGAGCGCCTCCTCGCTGTCCACCTCCCACGTCACCTCCGCGCCGCGTGAGCGCGCGAATCCCTCGACGAGGTCGACGAGGCTCCCCGCGACATCGTCGCCGGAGACCCGGACGAGCGCGCCGCTGGGCGAGGCGCCCGCGCGGAGCGTCCCGTCCGCGTCGATGCGCGCGAGCGTGCCCTCCGGGTCGGTGGGGATGCCGCACCCGGTCAGGGCGAGCGCCAGGGAGGCGACGGCGAGAATGCGCAGCACACGCGGCACGGCGGCTACAGCCCCTTTCCGCCCGTGACGGGGAGGACGGCGCCGGACACATACGACGCGGCCTCGGACGCGAGGTAGACGTAGGCGCCCGCGAGCTCGGCGGGCTGGCCGGGGCGGCCGAGCGGCGTGTCCTTCCCGAAGCTCGCGATGCGCTCCGCGTCCCAGCCCGTCGCCGGGATGAGCGGCGTCCAGATCGGGCCCGGCGCGACGGCGTTCACGCGGATACCCTGCTCGCCGAGCTGCTGCGCGAGCGCCTTGACGAAGGCGACCTGGGCGGCCTTCGTCATGGCGTAGTCGATGAGACCGGGCGACGGGTCGAAGGCCTGGATGGAGGACGTGACGATGATGGACGCTCCGGGGGCCAGGTGCGGGACCGCCGCGCGGGCCGTGAAGATCATGCCGTACAGGTTGGTGCGGAAGACGCGGTCGAACTCCGCCGTCTCGAGGCTCTCGAGGCTGTCCCGGTCCTTCTGGTACGCGGCGTTGAGCACGACGATGTCGAGGCCGCCGAGCGCATCGACCGTGTCGGTGACGATCCGCGTCGCGAACGACTCGTCCTGGATGTCGCCGGCGAGAGCCAGCCCCCGCCGCCCCTCGGCCTCGACGAGCGCGACCGTGTCGGCGGCATCCTCCGCTTCTTCCGGGAGGTGCACGATCGCGACGTCGGCTCCCTCGCGCGCGAAGGCGATCGCGACGGCGCGGCCGATTCCCGAGTCGCCGCCGGTGATGAGGGCCCGCCGGCCCTCGAGGCGCCCCGAGCCGGTGTAACTGGTCTCGCCGTGGTCGGGTTCGGGCATCGTCTCGTCGGTGAGGCCGGGCTGCTCCTGCTCCTGCGCGGGGAAGCCGCCCTCGGGGTACTTCGTGCGGGGGTCCTGCGGGGTGTCGCCGGCGGGGGTGCTCATGGGCGTTCTCCTGTGGTCGGGGGTGGCCGGGGTGGTCCGGATGTTCACGCTAGGCGTCGCCGGTGGCGCGGCGAAGGGGGTTGACGCGGCGCTGTCAACCCCTCGCTGTGCGGCGGGGACCGTGCTTACGCTCGGGGCATCGAGAAGGGATCGGAAGATGCACCACGACAACGAGCAGGATCACGAACTGGAGAACGCCTCGGATGCGGAGCGGGACACCGCCGAGCCGAAGGCCGGCGGTCTCGGCGAGGACGGGACGATCCCCGCAGAGGCGGACGGCGTCGCGGCCGGTCACACGGGGGTGACCTCGACATTCGAGCCGGAGGAAGACGAGGACGCGCCGGCCTGAGGTCCGAGCGGTCCTCGCACGACGGATAGACGTCGGAATGTCGGAGGCCCTCCCTACCGTTGGGATATGAAGTTCTCTTCGACCGACGTGGATCCGCAGGGCGACCTGTGGAGCGACCCCGCGTTCGTCGACGAGTACCTCGCCGCGCTGTGCGACGAGGCCGACGGCCGGTTCGCCGGCCAGGCCCGCGTCCTCGGTGAACCGGACGACGGCGTCTTCGACGAGGTATGCGACTCGCCCGCGGAGGGATCGGCGCTGGCTCTTCTGGAGGATGCCGCGATGCGGGCACGGGCCCTGAGCGCCGCGCAGGACCAGGCGATCGCCGCGATCCTGGATGACGCGGCCGCGGATCCCGGCCCGTGGGTCGGACCGGATCCGACCCTCGACCCCGCCTTCAAGCTGCCGCCGCACGACACCGTCCACGCTTTCCGCGCGCGACGTCGCGAGTTCGCCGTACGTGCCGCGGTCGCCGACATCGCCGTCCGACTCCGCCTCTCGGAGCTGGGCGTGCGCGGCCGCGGACACCGCGCGAGCGTGCTGCAGGAGCGCTGCCCGCAGCTGTGGTCGCTGTGCGTGGCGGGCACGGTCTCCGAGCAGAACATGGCGGCGGCCGCAGTGCTCGCCGATACCCTCCCGCCCGACGCCCCGGAAACGTGGGCAGCGTTCGACTCCACCGCGTCGCCCGCCGCCGTCTCACTCGCTCCGGGCCGCTTCCGCATGCGCGCTCGGACGATCCGTGAGCGCGTGCATCCTGAATCCCTGGAGGAACGGCATGCGCGGGCACGCGAAGACCGCGACGTCAGGCTGACTCCGCTGCTGGACGGGATGTCGCAACTCACGGCCCTTGTTCCGGCCGACAAGGGCGAGCACCTCCTGCATACGCTCGACACCGCCGCCGCGCACCTCGCGGGCGTCGACGGAGAGACGCGCACCCTCGCCCAGCTGCGGGCCGACGTACTGTGCGACCTCACGTCACCGGACGCACCCGCCGGCCCCGGCAAGCCCGCCGTGTCGGTGACGGTGCCGGTGCTGACCCTGCTGGGCGCCTCCGACGAACCCGCGACGCTCGACGGCTACGGACCGATTGATCTCGACACCGCGCGACGCCTCGCCGGCGAGGCGACCTCGTGGACCCGCATCCTCACCCACCCGATCGACGGCACGGTCCTCGACCTCGACCGCACGACGTACCGGGTCCCCGTCGCGCTCCGGCGATGGCTCGGCGTCCGCGATCCGGTCTGCATCTTCCCCGGATGCGGGCGCCCGTCCGCCGACTGCGACATCGATCACCGACAGGCCTGGGCCCACGGCGGACGGACCGCGGCCGACAACACCGCACCGCTCTGCCGGAGCCATCATCGCGTGAAGCACGAGA
The DNA here is from genome assembly GCF_007992455.1 of Microbacterium saccharophilum. Lineage (GTDB taxonomy): Bacteria > Actinomycetota > Actinomycetes > Actinomycetales > Microbacteriaceae > Microbacterium > Microbacterium saccharophilum. The sequence continues at coordinate 285,597 of NZ_BKAH01000001.1, forward strand.
CGCTGTGGCGTTGCGAGGAGGAATCCGGCGATCTCGTCTGGGTCAGTCCCAGCGGGCTTCGGGCCGGCGTGGATCCGCCGCCGTTCTAGGCTCCCCCGCCGCCGCCCTTCGCCTGACCCTCCAGCATCCGGTCCCGCACTTCGCGGCGCAGCACCTTGCCGATGAGCGAGCGCGGCAGGTCGTCCATCGCCACGATCCGGCGCGGGACCTTATAGGCGGCCAGGCGGGTGCGGCAGAAGTCGCGCAGCGCTTCGACGTCGAGGACGGCGCCCTCGCGCAGGACGACCGCGGCGGCGACCTCCTCGCCTCCGCTCGACCGCGGGAGCGCGACGACGGCGGCGGCCGTGACGTCCGGATGCGAATCGAGCGTCGCCTCCACCTCGCTCGGCGACACGTTGAATCCGCCCGTGATGATGAGCTCCTTGAGCCGGTCGACGATCGTGACGAAGCCGTCCGGCGACACCGAGGCGATGTCGCCCGTGCGCAGCCATCCGCCGTCGATCAGGGCCGCCTTGGTCTCCTCCTCGCGCTGCCAATACCCCTGGAACACCTGCGGCCCGCGGACCAGGAGCTCGCCGGTCTCCCCCAGGGGCCGGTCCACGGTGGGGTTCTCGGGGTCGACGACGCGGATCTCCGTGCTCGGGAACGGCACACCCACCGTGCCGGGGCGGCGTGACGGGCCCATGGGGTTGCCGACGGCGACCGGCGAGGTCTCCGTCATCCCGTACCCCTCGACGAGCAGACCTCCGGTCGCCTCCTCCCACCGGGTCACGGTCGACACGGGCAGGCTCATGGCGCCGGAGATCGCGAACCGGACGCCGGAGAGGTCGATCTTCCCACGGGACGCCGCGCGCGCCAGCTGGTCGTAGATCGGCGGCACCGCCGGGAGGAACGTCGGCGGGCTCGTCCGCGCCGCGTCGATCATGAGGTCGAGGTCGAACTTCGGGAACAGCACGAGCTTGGCGCCGATGCTCATCGCGAACGTAAGGCAGAGCGTCATCCCGTACGCGTGGAACAGCGGCAGCACGGCGTAGAAGGTCTCCTCGCCGTCGACGAGGCCCGGCACCCACGCCCGCCCCTGCATCGCGTTCGCGAGGAGGTTCGCGTGCGTGAGGATCGCACCCTTCGGCATCCCGGTCGTCCCGCTCGTGTACTGCAGCACCGCGATGTCGGAGAGCACGGGCCCGCGGACACGGCGCGACAGCCGCCGCTGGTCGACGACCCCGCTCCACGCGTGCAGGTGCTTCGCACGCGGTCGGGTGGTGAGCTGCGCCCGAGCGGTCCGCGCCTTCGGCACCGGCAGGCGCAGCGCGAGACGCATCCCGAGCGGCAGCGCCGTCGTGAGGTCGACGCTGATGATGTGCGCCGGTCGCACGTCGTCGGGGAAGCCGGCCACCACATCCGCCGTCTTGTCCCACACGATGGCATGCCGTGCGCCGTGATCCTCGAACTGGTGGCGCAGCTCCCGTGCCGTGTAGAGGGGGTTGTGCTCCACGACGATCGCTCCCAGGCGCAGCACGGCGTAGAACGCGACGACGTGCTGCGGGCAGTTCGGCAGGACGATCGCGACGCGGTCGCCCTTCACGACGCCCAGACGCCGCAGTCCTTCCGCGGCGCGCTCGATCTGCTCACCGAGACGGGCGTAGGTCGTCGTGGCGCCGAAGTACTCCAGCGCCGTGCGCTTGCCGTACGCGCTCGCGCTCAGCGCGATCATCTCGGGAAGGGTCTGCGACGGCTCGTCGATGTCGGCGGGAACACCGTCGGCATACGCGGAGAGCCACGGCCGGTCGGCGTAGGGGGTGCGGGGCATACCCCCATCATCCTCCCGATCGCACCTCCGCGATGAGCGCCTCGACGCGCCGGCGGATCTCGTCGCGGATCGGGCGGACGGCGTCGATCCCCTGTCCGGCGGGGTCGTCGAGCTCCCAGTCCTCGTAGCGCTTGCCGGGGAAGATCGGGCACGCGTCGCCGCAGCCCATCGTGATGACGACGTCCGATTCGCGGACGGCATCCACCGTCAGGATCTTCGGCGCCTGCCCGGCGATGTCGATCCCCTCCTCGGCCATCGCCTGCACGGCGACGGGGTTGATCTGGTCCTTCGGCTCCGAGCCGGCGGACAGCACCTCGACGTCGTCGCCGGCGAGCGCGCGCAGGTAGCCGGCGGCCATCTGCGAGCGACCGGCGTTGTGGACGCAGACGAAGAGGACGGTGGGCTTGTCGGTCATGAGGTCTCCTGGTGAGGGTCGGTGCGCTGTTCGGCGCGGCGGCGTTCGATGAGGATGGTGTCCCGCCACGTCCCGGCGTGGGGGCCGCGTACGGAGCGGGCGATCCGATCGCGCCGGCCCACCACGCGGAACCCGGCGGACTCGTGCAGTCGCAGACTCGCTGCGTTCTCGGGGAAGATGCTCGACTGGATCGTCCATACGCCCAACTCCTCCGCCGCCGCGACGAACGCTGCCAGCAGGAGCCGCCCGACCCCCTGCCCGCGGGCAGCGCGATCAACGTAGACGGAGTGCTCGATCACGCCGCGGTACGCCTCGCGGGCCGAGACGACGGACGCCGCCGCCCAGCCCTGCACGCGGTCGTGTTCGTCGACGGCGACGAGGCGGGGCGCCGCCAGCCGGCCGGCATCGAAGTCGTCCCACGTCGGGGGGTCCGACTCGAACGTCGCCTCGCCCTCCTCGATCCCCTGCCGGTAGATGTCTTCGACGCGTTCCCAGTCCGCACGCCTCATCGTCCGCACACGGATCACGAGCAGCATCCCCCGGCCTGGTCGGTGGAGCACACGCCGGTCGCGGGGAGCGTCAGCGTCACGGTGGATGCCGCGGCGGTGTCGCCGGCGAGCCATGCGACGACGGAGCGCACCTGCTCGTACCCCGTGGCCAGCAGGAAGGTCGGCGCCCGCCCGTAGGACTTCATCCCCACGATGAAGAACCCCCGCTCGGGGTGCGTGAGCTCACGGAATCCGTGCGGCTCGACGGTGCCGCACGAGTGCACGTTCGGGTCGATGAGCGGAGCCAGGCGCTTCGGCGCCTCGACGATGTCGTCGAGGTCGAGCCGGACCTCGCGGAGCATATCCAGATCGGGGCGGAAGCCCGTCGCGTTCACGATGACGTCGGTCTGGTGCCGCACGAGTTCACCGCGTCGGCGTCCGATCAGCACGGCGGCGTCGCCGTCGCGCTCCGCGCGGAGGATCTCGAACCCGTCCAGCACCGCGATCTCCCCGCGCGCCGCCGCCCGGTCGACCCGGCTGCCGAGGTGGGCACGCCCGGCGAGCTCGTCGTCGGGCGAGGACGACACGCGCACCGCCCGTGCGCCCCGGATGAGCCACGTCACCGTCGTCCCCGGCTCGTCGCGCGCCAGCCTCACGAGGGCGAGCAGCGTGTTGGCGGCGGAGTGCCCGGCGCCCACGACCGTGACGCGGCGGCCGGCGAACGTCGCGCGGTCGCCGTCGAGCACGTCGGGCAGCGCCGCCGTGACGCGGTCGGCGATCGCGTCCAACCCCAGCAGGTCGAGTCCGTTCGAGGACAGCGGGTTCGGTGAGGTGTACGTCCCCGACGCGTCGATCACGGCGCGCGCCGTCTCCTCGGTGACCGCTCCGGATGCGTCGCGCAGCCGGAGCACGAACGGCGTCGCCGCGCGGGCGCGGGTACGGGTGCGGTCCATCCCCTCGCGGGCGACGGCGACGACCTCGACGCCGGTGCGGATGCGGCGCTTCATCTCGTCGACCTGGGAGAGCGGGACGAGGTACTGCTCGACGAGCTCCGTCCCGGTGGGTGCCCGTTCCGGTGTCGGGAGCACCCATCCGCCGGCCGCGAGCAGGCGATGCGATGCCGGGTCGACGAGGTGCTTCCACGGCGAGAAGAGCCGGATGTGACACCACGCGCGGATGCTCGCGGCGACGTCGTCGCCCGCCTCGTACACGACGACGTCGATTCCGCGCTCGAGGAGGTTCGCGGCCGCGGCGAGGCCGATCGGCCCGGCGCCGATGACCGCGACGGGAAGGGTCGCCAGCCGGTCGCCGGTGGCGACACGGGGGGTGAGATCGAGCAGGGTCATGCGGACTCCGAAAAGACGGGAAAGGGACAGGAAGAGGACATCGATGGTCTTCGATGTCCAGTTCTACCCGGGGTATCGACAGTTGTCAATATCGACTAGCATCAATGCATGGTCACCCTCGAATTGACGGACATCACCGCGGCGACGTGCAGCGCTCCGCTGCTGCGGGAGCCGCTGTCAGCCGACGAGGCGGAGACGCTCGCGAAGACGATGAAGGCCCTCGCCGACCCCGCCCGGTTGCGCCTCCTGTCGATCGTGGCCGCGTCGAAGGACGCCGAGGCGTGCGTGTGCGATCTCATCGAGCCGCTCGGGCTCAGCCAGCCGACGGTCTCGCACCACCTCAAGATCCTCACGACCGCCGGGTTCCTCACGCGCAGCAAGCGCGGCACGTGGGCCTACTTCGCCCTCGTGCCGGGTGCCATCGACCGCGTGGCGCACGTGCTGTCGACGCCGGCCTGAGGTGCGGGCGATGAGCACGACCTCCGCCCGTCCGGCGCGCCTCGGACCGCTGGACCGTTTCCTGCCGGTCTGGATCCTCCTCGCGATGGGCGTCGGCATCGCCCTGGCCGTCTTCGCGCCGGGTTTCGGCGACCTGCTGCACGCGGCATCCATCGGGTCGGTCAGCATCCCGATCGCCATCGGCCTACTGGTCATGATGTACCCCGTGCTCGCGAAGGTGCGGTACTCGGATGCCGGCGTGATCGCCCGCGACCGTCGGCTGCTCGTCACCTCGCTCGTCCTGAACTGGCTCATCGGGCCGGCCCTCATGTTCGCCCTCGCGTGGCTGCTCCTGCCCGACCTGCCCGAGTACCGCACGGGCCTCATCATCGTGGGGCTCGCGCGGTGCATCGCGATGGTGCTGATCTGGAACGATCTCGCGTGCGGCGACCGTGAGGCGGCGGCGTTCCTCGTCGCGCTCAACTCCGTCTTCCAGGTGCTCGCGTTCTCGGCGCTGGGCTGGTTCTACCTTCAGGTGCTCCCGACCTGGCTCGGCCTGCCGACGACGAGCGCGGAGTTCTCGGTGTGGGCGATCACCGTCAGCGTCCTCGTCTTCCTGGGTGTTCCGCTCCTCGCGGGGTACCTGTCCCGGACCCTCGGCGAGCGCCGGCGCGGTCGCGACTGGTACGAATCGGTGTTCCTGCCGCGGGTGACCCCGCTGGCCCTCGGCGGGCTGCTCTTCACGATCGTGATGCTCTTCGCGCTGCAGGGCGAGCAGGTGATCGCGCGGCCGCTCGACGTCGCGCGCATCGCGCTGCCCCTGCTGGCGTACTTCGCGGCCATGTTCCTCGTCGGATTCCTCACGGGTCGGCTCGCCGGTCTCGGCTACGAGCGCACCGCGACCCTCGCCTTCACCGCAGCGGGGAACAACTTCGAGCTCGCCATCGCGGTGGCGATCGGCACCTTCGGCGCCACGAGCGGCCAGGCGCTCGCCGGGATCGTGGGTCCGCTCATCGAGGTGCCGGTGCTCGTCGGGCTCGTCTACGTCGCGCTGTGGCTGCGTCCGCGCCTGTTCCCCGGCGGACCGTCCGAGCCGGGAGCGGAATCGCCCGCCGTGGGAACGCCTATCCTGAGCAGGTGACGACCGCCGACCCGAGGAACGCCCCGTGAACATCACCGCGCTCACGCGTTTCGTCGCCGCCGCCGAGGAGCTGCACTTCCCGCGCGCGGCGCAGGCCCTCGGCATCCCCCTGCCCGCGCTCTACTCCTCGATCGACAAGCTCGAGGCGGAGGTCGGCCACGCCCTCTTCACGCGGGACGGCGCCACCCCGCGGCTGACCCCCGCCGGCACGCTCCTCCTCGTCGAGGCGAAGGAGCGGATCGCGGCGGAGCCCGCACCGGAGCAGAAGCCGACCGCGCCCGCAGGCGGGAAGGCGAAGGCGTCGAAGGGGAAGGGGCGCGCACCGGTCGTCAAGGGACAGCCGAAGCCGTACAAGAAGCGCCAGGGGCGCTGACCGCCTACAGCTCGGTCACCCGCCCGGACTCGACGCGCCAGTGGCGGTCGGTGCGCACGGTCTCCAGCATCCGCCGGTCGTGCGTGACGAGCAGCAGCGTCCCCTCGTACGTCTCCAGCGCCTCTTCGAGCTGCTCGATCGCCGGGAGATCGAGGTGGTTCGTGGGCTCGTCGAGCACCAGCAGATTGACGCCGCGCGCCTGCAGGAGGGCCAGTCCCGCCCGCGTCCGCTCCCCCGGCGACAGCTCGTCGACCGGCCGGGTCACATGGTCGGCCTTGAGCCCGAACTTCGCCAGCAGGGTGCGCACCTCGGCGGAGGGCATCTCGGGGACGGCGGCCTCGAACGCGTCGGCGAGCGGCCGGGCGCCGGCCAGCAGGGAGCGGGCCTGGTCGATCTCGCCGATCTGCACGCTCGCGCCGAGACCCGCCGTTCCCTCCTCCGGCGCCTGCTGGCCGAGGAGCGCCCGCAGCAGGGTCGACTTGCCGGCGCCGTTGGGCCCGGTGATGCCGATGCGCTCCCCCGCGTTGACCTGCAGCGAGACGGGGCCGAGCGTGAAGGAGCCCTGCCGGAGCACGGCGCCGCTCAGCGTCGAGACGACCGAGCTGGAACGCGGCGCGGAGCCGATCGTGAACTGGAGCTGCCACTCCTTGCGCGGTTCGTCCACCTCGTCGAGGCGGGCGATGCGGCTCTCCATCTGGCGCACCTTCTGCGCCTGCTTCTCGCTGGATTCCGTCGCGGCCTTGCGGCGGATCTTGTCGTTGTCCGGCGACTTCTTCATCGCGTTGCGCACGCCCTGGCTCGACCATTCCCGCTGCACCCGCGCACGCGCCACGAGGTCGGCCTTCTTGTCGGCGAACTCGTCGTACTTCTCCCGGGCGTGCCGGCGGAGCGTCGCGCGCTCCTCCAGGTACGAGTCGTAGCCACCCCCGAAGACGCGGTTCGAGCCCTGGGCGAGATCGAGTTCCAGGACGCGCGTGACGCACCGGGCGAGGAACTCGCGGTCATGGCTGACGAGCACGACCCCGCCGCGGAGTCCGCGCACGAACGCTTCGAGGCGCTCGAGCCCGTCGAGGTCGAGGTCGTTGGTGGGCTCGTCGAGGAGGACGATGTCGAAGCGGGAGAGAAGGAGGGCGGCGAGACCCACGCGGGCCGCCTCTCCGCCGGAGAGGGAGGTCATGAGCGCGTCGGCCGGGTCGTCGCCGAGGTCGAGCCCGAGGTCGGCCAGCACGACGGGGAGGCGTTCGTCGAGGTCGGCGGCACCGCTCGCGAGCCATCGGTCCAGCGCCGTCGAGTAGGCGTCCGCGGGGTCGACACCGGGCGCGGTCAGGGCGGGGTCGCCGAGTGCCGCCGCTGCGGCATCCATGTCCTTCGTCGCGTCCGCGCAGCCCGTCCGGCGCGCGATGTAGGCCGCGACGGTCTCTCCCGCGAGGCGCTCGTGCTCCTGGGGAAGCCAGCCGACGAACGCGTCCGCCGGGGCGAGTGACACCGTGCCGCCCTGCGGCTCGTCGACGCCGCCCAGCAGGCGCAGCAGCGTGGACTTGCCGGCTCCGTTCGCGCCGACGACCCCGATGACGTCGCCGGGGGCGACCGTGAGGTCGAGCCGGTCGAAGAGAGTGCGGTGACCGTACCCGCCGGCCAGGCTCTGCGCCACGAGTGTTGCGGACATCCCTCCATCCTCCCATCGAGGGTGGCGCGGCCCTGCCATCCCCGCCCCCGCCTGTCAAGGCGGGCGCGCTGGGCGGAGCGGCGACCTACCCTCACCGGCATGGATGATTCCGGCACGACCCCTGCCCGCCGCGTGAACGTCGTCGTGATCGGGGGCGGCAACGGCGGCCTGTCGGTCGCCGGGCGCCTCCGGCGCGCCGGCGTGACGGACATCGTCGTGGTCGAACCGCAGACCGACCACTACTACAAGCCCCTCTTCTCGCATGTCGCCGGCGGCACGGCCCGCGCGAGCGAGGCGGTGCGCCCGCAGGCAGATGTCACGCCACGCGGCGTGGAGTGGGTGCAGGATGCCGTCGCCTCCGTCCTGCCCGAGGAGAACCAGGTGACCCTCGGCCACGGCGGCCGCCTGCAATACGAGCACCTCATCGTCGCGGCGGGAATCCGGCAGGACTGGGATGCCGTTCCCGGGCTCGCGGCCGCCATGCTCTCCCCCGCCGGTGCCTCCAACTACCTGTTCGACCTCGCCGCGAAGGCATCCCCTCTCCTGCGCGATCTCCGCGCGGGGACGGTCGTCTTCGTCCAGCCGCCCGGCCCCGCCTCCTGCGCGGGTGCCGCCCAGAAGCCGATGTACCAGGCGTGCGCGTACTGGCAGCGCCTCGGCGTGCTGCCCGGCATCCGGGTCGTCCTCCTCGTTCCGGACCCGACGATCTTCGGCATCCCGGAGATCGATGCCGAGCTCGAGCGCAAGGTCGCCGAGTACGGCATCGAGGTGCACACCGCGGCGCGGGTGACCGAGATCGACGCGGAGGCCCGCTCCCTCATCTTCACGACCGGCGCCGGCCACGCGCAGACCATCGCCTATGACGCGCTGCTCGTCGAGCCGCCGCAGTCGGCACCGCCCTTCATCGCGGAGAGCGGGCTCGCGGGCACGGACTCCGGCGGGTTCGTGGACGTCGATGTGCGGACGCTGCGGCACGCGCGGTTCTCGAACGTCTGGGCGCTCGGCGATGCGGCGGGCACGACGAACTCGAAGTCCGGCGGCGCCCTCCGCCCGCAGACGAAGGTGCTCGCCCGGAACCTCGTCGCCGTGCTGCGCGGTCGGGAGCCGGAGGCACGCTACGACGGGTACGGCGTCTGCCCGTTCACGGTCACCCGCTCCACCGCGGTCTTCGCCGAGTTCGACGGCCAGCGTCGCCTGACCCCCACCCTGTGGCGCACGTCGTACCGGGAGAGCCGGCGGAACTGGATCATCGACCGCTACGTCTTCCCGCAGGTCTACTGGCACCTGATCCTGCAGGGCCGGGCATGAGGCGGCCTCAGCCAGCCTCGTCGATCCCGGCGCGCAGGTACTTCGGCGCCTGCGAACGCCACGCCTCCGTCACGAGCTCGCCGAGATGGTCCGCGTCGATGGCGGCCATGCGGAACGCGATCTTCGGCTCGCCCCAGCCCGTCGTGCGCGGCAGGAAGACCTCGGGCGCCATCTCGCGGAGCGCGAGCGCATCGAGCGGGTCGGCGACCTTCACGCCGACGACGAGCTCGGCGGAGATGACCGCACGGACCTCGGGCGCGATGCTCGGCCACGGGTGGCACTCCCAGGCGTAGAGCTTGCCGCGCACGAACCATGCCGCCCCGCCCGTGGTCGACCGCTCCTCGCTCCCGGGAAGCGTCGCCGCGATGCGCCGGACGTCGTCGAGGGAGGGCATGGTGCCAGCGTAGGTCGCGGCACCGACAGTCAGCGGCGGTGCCGGATGCCGAACACGAAGTACGCGGCCGACCCGATCCAGTTGACGAGGATCGCCGGGATCCAGGCCGGCTTCGGCCCGCGCACGTCGGCGGCCGAGCGCAGGGCCAGATCCCAGAACGCGAGGAAGGCGAACGCGATCTGCGCGACGCCGATGATGCCGAGCCCGACCTTCGCCGCAGGGGAAAGGTCCGTCTTCTTCGTGGTCATGTCTGTACCTCCGTCGCTGCACGCGCTCCACTCCACGGTAGTGCGCGAGCGACGGCCGTGTGCGGGTTCCGGCGCGAGCGGCTCAGCCGAAGACCGCCCGCCCCAGCGATGCGTCGTTCACGCGCGCGATTAGCGCCGCGGCGCGGTCTTCGGCGACCTGCACGGTCATCCCCGCCTCGGTGCCGTGCTGCACGGCTTCGAGCGTCGCGGCGTGCGCCTCCAGCTCGCGGCGCACCGCCCCCTCGACGGAGTACGGCACCGTGATCCGCACCATCCGCATCCGGATGAGCGGCACGCGGTCGGCGCCCCGTAGCGCCTGCGCCACCGCATCCGTGTAGGCGCGGACAAGCCCGCCCGCGCCGAGCTTCACTCCCCCGAAATAGCGCACGACCGTCGCGAGGACGCCCTCGAGTTCCTGATGCCGCAGCACCTCGAGCATGGGCCGCCCCGCGGTGCCGCTCGGCTCGCCATCGTCGTGGGCCGCCGAGTGCCCGCCTGCCATGAGCGCCCAGCAGACGTGCCGCGCACCCGGGTGCTCGGCGCGCAGCCCGGCGACGCGCGCGACGGCCTGGTCCCGACCGGAGACGGGCTCGACGCATCCGAGGAAGCGACTCCGCTTGACGAGGAGTTCGCTGTGGCCGGGTCCGGTGAGATTGAACGGCATCCTCAGACCTCCTGCCTCACGCCAGAGTACAACCCCGGATGGGACGACCCGCCGAGGTTTAGGCTGGGAACGGAGGACGGGTGAACGAACTCGGAATCGACCGGAGACGCCGTCTTCCGTTCGAGAGAGGAAGAACCCATGAAAGCCGCGAGATATTACGGTCGCGAGGACATTCGCATCGAGGACATCGAGCAGCAGCCGCTGCAGCCCGGCACCGTGCGCATCGACGTCGCCTGGACGGGGATCTGCGGGAGCGACCTGCACGAGTATCTCGACGGTCCGATCTTCGTGCCGCCGGCAGGCCATCCCCACCCGATCTCGGGCGAATCGGCCCCGATCACCCTCGGACACGAGTTCCCGGGCGTCGTCCGTGAGCTCGGCGAGGGCGTCACCGACCTCGAGGTCGGCCAGCATGTCGTCGTCGAGCCGTACATCATCGATTCCGCAGTCGACACCGGCCCGGAGAGCACGGACTACCACCTGTCGGAGAACATGAACTTCATCGGTCTCGGCGGACGCGGGGGCGGCCTCTCGGAGAACATCGTCGTCGAGCGCCGCTGGGTGCATCCGGTCGACAGCTCTGTTCCGCTGGACGAAGCCGCGCTCATCGAGCCCCTCTCGGTCGCGCACCATGCGGTCATCCGCTCGGGGGCGCGCGCCGGCCAGTGGGCACTCGTCGGGGGTGCCGGCCCGATCGGCCTGCTCACCGCTGCCGTGCTGAAGGCGGAGGGGGTGAACGTCGTCATCTCGGAGATCAGTTCGCTCCGCCGCCAGAAGGCGCTCGATGCCGGTGTCGCCGACGTCGCGCTGAACCCGCTCGAGGTGGACGTGGTGACCGAGGTCAAGCGGCTCACCGACGGTCGCGGCGCGGACGTCGCCTTCGAGGCGACGAGCGTGCAGGCGGTGTTCGACACCCTGCTCGACGCGGTGCGCCCGCAGGGCGTGGTCGTGGTGATCTCGATCTGGGGGCACCCGGCGAGCCTGGACATGCAGAAGCTCGTGCTCAAGGAGATCGACGTCCGCGGCACGATCGCCTACGTGAACGACCACCCCGCCACGATCAAGCTGGTGGAAGACGGCAAGATCGACCTCAAGCCGTTCATCACCGGGAAGATCGGCCTCGACGATCTGGTGTCCAAGGGCTTCGACACGCTGATCCACCACAACGAGACCGCGGTGAAGATCCTCGTCTCGCCCAGCGGAGCCGGTCTTTAGGGCCTCATCGAAGGCCCGGTGCGGGAGCCGGACGCCGGCCCCGCACCGGGCCTTCGCCGATCCGCGGCGTCACACGTTGAAGCGGAACTCCACGACGTCGCCGTCCTGCATGACGTAGTCCTTGCCCTCCAGGCGCGCCTTGCCCTTCGCGCGGGCCTCGACGACCGAGCCGGTCGCGACGAGGTCCTCGAACGAGATGACCTCGGCCTTGATGAAGCCCTTCTCGAAGTCGGTGTGGATGACGCCGGCCGCCTGCGGCGCCTTCCAGCCCTTGCCGATCGTCCACGCGCGCGACTCCTTGGGGCCGGCGGTCAGGTACGTCTGCAGGCCGAGGGTGTCGAAGCCGATGCGGGCGAGCTGGTCGAGTCCCGACTCCTCCTGACCCGTGGATGCCAGGAGCTCGGCGGCATCCGCCGGGTCGAGGTCGATGAGCTCCGACTCGATCTTCGCGTCCAGGAACACGGCCTTCGCGGGCGCGACGAGCGCCTCCAGCTCGGCCTTGCGCGCCGGATCGGTGAGAACGGCCTCGTCGACGTTGAAGACGAAGATGAACGGCTTCGCCGTCAGCAGGCCCAGCTCCTTGATGGGGGCGAGGTCGAGCGTGGACGCCGACAGCAGCTCGCCGCGCTGCAGCGCGTCGCGCGCGGCGACGGCGGCCTCGAGGACGGACGGGTCGAGCTTGCGGCCCTTGACCTCCTTCTCGTACCGCGTGATCGCCTTCTCGAGCGTCTCGAGGTCGGCCAGCTGCAGCTCGGCGTTGATGGTCTCCATGTCGTTGCGCGGGTTCACGGCGCCCTCGACGTGCACGACGTCGGCGTCGGAGAAGCCGCGGACGACCTGCGCGATGGCATCCGCCTCACGGATGTTCGCGAGGAACTTGTTGCCGAGACCCTCACCCTCGCTCGCGCCGCGCACGATGCCGGCGATGTCGACGAACGAGACGGCGGCGGGCAGGATCCGCTCGCTGCCGAAGATCTCGGCGAGCTTCTCCAGCCGGGGGTCGGGGAGGTTCACGACCCCGATGTTCGGCTCGATCGTCGCGAACGGGTAGTTCGCCGCGAGCACCTGATTCTTGGTCAGGGCGTTGAAGAGCGTCGACTTGCCGACGTTGGGGAGACCGACGATTCCGATGGTAAGAGCCACGGGCATCCAGTCTACGTGGCGGGATCGCGCGGCCCCGCCCCGTCCCTACGGACGGACCGCCCGATCCGTCGCTACGGACGGACCGCCCGATACGCACGGGTCACGTACGGCAGCTCGACGGCGGCATCCCCCACCGCTCCGATGTCGTCGAACAGTTCGGCGATCCCGCGATCGATGCGGGCGCGCTCCTCCTCGCCCGCCGTGATGATGTAGCTCCGCGAGCGCACCATCGCCGTCAGGGTCGCCCGCGTCATCGGGCGGGACCACCGCCACTCCTGCGCCTCGAGTCCGGTGAACGGCGCCGCGACGGGCGGATCGCCCGCCGCGAGCATCTTCTCCGCATTGCTGCCCTGCATGATGGCCGTCAGGCGCGCCACCCAGGGAACGCTCTCGTCGCGGATGTTCCAGATGAGGCCCAGCACGCCGCCGGCGCGCAGCACGCGGGCGACCTCGGCCGAGGCCGCGACGGGCTCCACCCAGTGCCATGCCTGGCCGAGGACGACGGCGTCGACGGACGCCTCCGGGAGCGGGAGCTGCTCGGCCGTGCCGGTGAAGGTCGGCACGCCCCGCACGGCGCCCCGCAGGGCCGCGAGCATCTCGGGGTCGGGATCCACGGCCACGACCTCGGCACCCAGCTCGACGAGCGCGCGCGTGAGCTTCCCGGTCCCCGCGCCCACATCCGCCACGCGCGTCGCCCGTCCGTCCCGGGCGGCGGGCGCCAGCATCCACGTCACGGCGGCGGACGGGTACTCCGGACGGCCCTGCTCGTACGCTCCGGCGGCACGGCCGAACGAGGTCGACATCTCCCGATCGCTGGTCACCATCCGACCCTACGTGGCGCGACCTCGGCGCGCCTCCCGGCCGGGGCGCCCGACCGGGGCGAGGGTGAAGTCGTGGCCCTGGATTTCACCGCGATCGACTTCGAGACGGCGAACTCCTCCAGCGCCTCGGCCTGCGCCGTCGGGCTCGCCCGGGTCCGTGACGGTCGCATCGTCGCGACGACGGGCTGGCTCATCCGGCCTCCCGCCGGCCACGATCGCTTCTTCGAGCTGAACACCGGCATCCACGGCATCCGGGCGGAGGACGTCGTCGGCGCGAAGACGTGGAGCGAGCAGCTGCCCGATCTCGCCGCGTTCGTCGGCGACGACGTGCTCGTGGCGCACAACGCCGGCTTCGACATGGCCGTCCTCCGGCGCGCCTGCGACGTCACCGGCGACACCGTGGCCCCCTACCGCTACGTGTGCAGCCTGCAGGTCGCCCGCAAGAGCTACGACCTCCCGTCCTACCGGCTCCCCCTCGTCGCCTCCGCCGCCGGCTACCTCGACTTCGCGCACCACGACGCGACGGCCGATGCCGCCGCATGCGCGCACATCATGATCGACGCCGCGCAGCGTGCCGGCGCCGTGGATGTCGTCGAGCTCGCCATGCTGCTGGGCCTGCGCGTCCCGCAGATCCCGGTGCCCGCCGAGGCGCCGGTCCAGGCGCTGCTCCCCGCCGCGGTCTGAGTGTCGCACGGCCGGTGTCGCACCCCCACGGCATCCTGACGGTATGGATGCCGCCATGTTCACCGTCGTCGCGATCGCGTGCCTGGTCGCCGGGCTGCTCGCGGGCTGGTTCGCCGGCGGCGCGCGCACCGCAGAGCGCTCCGCCGCCGCCCGCGAAACGCTGACCGCGCGCCTCGCCGCCGCGGAGGCGGCGCGCGAGGCCCTGGCTGCGCAGCTGGATCAGCAGCGCGCGCTGCATCGGGAGCTCGGCGCCCAGTCCCGCGCCGACCAGCTGGCGGCGCAGGAGCGGGAGCGGCGGGAGCAGCTGGTGCTGCGGGCCCTCGCGCCCGTCCAGGAGACCCTGCAGACCATGCAGCAGAAGGTCGACGAGCTCGAGCGCGAACGGCAGTCGCAGTACGGGTCCATCGCCGAGCAGCTGCGCCGCGCACAGCAGTCCGACGAGGCCCTGCGGGCGACGACGGAATCGCTCGCCGGCGCGCTGCGCTCGAGCTCCGCGCGGGGCGTCTGGGGCGAGACGCAGCTGCGGCGCATCGTCGAGTCCGCCGGCCTCACGCGCTTCGTCGACTTCGAGACGCAGTCCTCGATCAGCTCGGATGCCGGCGCGGGCCGCCCCGACCTCGTCGTGCGCCTTCCCGGCGACAAGGCGCTCGCGGTCGACGCGAAGGTGCCGCTGGACGCCTACCTCGAGGCGAGCGCCATCCCCGTGACGGCGCAGGGCGAGGAGGGCGCGCGGCGCAAGACGCTCCTGGAGAAGCATGTGAAGGCGGTGCGCGCGCACGTGGACGCGCTCGCGAAGAAGTCGTACTGGGCGGGGCTGCGTTCGAGCCCCGAGTTCGTCGTCTGCTTCATCCCGAGCGAGTCGCTCCTCGCCGCGGCGCTGGAGGAAGACCCGTCACTCCTGGACTACGCGTTCGGGCGTCGCGTGGCGCTCGCGTCGCCGGTGAACCTGTGGGCGGTGCTGAAGACCGTCGCCTACACGTGGACCCAGCAGGACGTCAGCGACGAGGCCCGGACCCTCTTCGAGCTCGGCAACGAGCTGTACCACCGCCTGGGCGGGCTCGCCGGACATGCGGAGGACCTGCGCCGCGCGCTGGAGCGCACGGTCGACAGCTACAACCGGCTCGTCGGGTCGCTCGAGACGCGGGTGCTCGTCAGCGCCCGCCGGTTCCCGGGGATCGATGAGACGAAGCTGGATGCCGTGGCGGCGCCGGCGTTCGTGGAGAAGACGCCGAAGCGCGTCACGGCGCCGGAGCTGACGATGCCCGAGACAACCGTGGAGGAGCCCTCGCTCGTCGCGGATGTGGGCGAACTGCGGGCCCGGCTCGAGAAAGAGGAGGGGCTCAGCCGCCCGGGAAGAAGTTCATGAGACCGACGACGGCGGCCGAGACGACGACGAAGGCGCCGATCATCCACCATGCACTGACCTGGTGACCCTCGGGAGCACGGCGGCGCAGCAGGACGTCGGGACGACGCGCCGGGTCGATGGGGACGGTCAGCTGCCCGGTCCTCGGACTGCTCGAAGCTGCGGTCATTAGGTCTCCCGATGTGCATGGACGGCGAACAATGTCGCCGCTGACACGCTGACCATTGTGCCAGAGGCGGATGCACATTCCCTGTGTCGGCACGCAGGCGGTCGTCTCGATCCGATCACGGAACGAGGATCACCGCGTCGGGGCTACAGCCACTTCGACGTGAGGTGCTCCGAGGTGATCCGTCGCATCGTGCCCGAAGCCCCGCGCAGCACGACGCTCTCGGTGAAGAGGTAGTCCGCGCCGGCGCGCCGCACGCCGGCGACGAGCTCGCCGTTGGTGACGCCCGTCGCGACGAAGATCGTGTTGCTGCCCTTCACGAGGTCGTCGGCCTCGTAGACGTGGTCGTCGAGCTTGAGTCCCGCGTCGATACCGCGCTGCTTCTCCTCGTCGTCCCGCGCCCACAGCCGGCCCTGGATGTGCCCGCCGAGCGCCTTGATGGCGCACGCCGTGACGATGCCCTCGGGGCTGCCGCCGATCCCGACGCACATGTCCGTGCGGGCGTTGTAGCGCGCCGCGTTGATCCCACCGGCGACGTCGCCGTCGCTCATGAGACGGGTGCCGGCGCCGGCCTCGCGGATCTCATCGATGAGCTTCGCGTGCCGCGGACGGTTCAGGACGGACACGACGAGCTCATCGACGGGCTTGTCGAGCGCCTTCGCGAGGCGGCGGATGTTCTCCCCGATCGGCAGGCGGATGTCGACGACGCCGACCCCGGCGGGGCCTGTCACGAGCTTGTCCATGTAGAAGACGGCGGACGCGTCGAGCATCGTCCCGCGGTCCGAGACCGCGAGCACCGACAGCGCGTTGTTGCGGCCCTCGGCCGTCAGGGTCGTCCCGTCGATGGGGTCGACGGCGATGTCGCACTGCGGGCCGCGCCCCGTGCCGACATGCTCGCCGTTGTAGAGCATGGGCGCGTTGTCCTTCTCGCCCTCGCCGATCACGATGACGCCGTCGAAGTTCACCGTCGACAGGAACGCACGCATCGCGTCCACGGCGGCTCCGTCGGCGAGCTCCTTCTTGCCCCGTCCGATGAACGGAACCGAGCGGATCGCCGCGGCCTCCGTCGCACGCACGAGCTCGAGAGCCAGGTTGCGGTCCGGATGAAGGGGACTCATGTCTGCAGTCAGGCTCACCATGTCGTCAGCCTACGACCCGCCGCGACGCGGAACGGAGGATTCGTGCCCCGCCGGTGCGAAGGATTCGCGATTCTTGCCAGATCGGCAGGACCGCGGTGGGGGTTTGCACGGCTCCCCCGCTGACCCGGGCAACCCCGCTTCGCTAGAGTGACCGTGGAACACCGAACCGCACGCAATGCCCATATGAGGAGCTGACATGCCCGTCGCAACCCCCGATCAGTACGCCGAGATGCTGGACCGCGCGAAGGCCGGTGGCTTCGCGTTCCCGGCGATCAACGCGGCGAGCTCGCAGTCGATCAACGCCGTCCTCCAGGGACTCACCGAGGCCGGATCCGACGGCATCATCCAGGTCACGACCGGCGGCGCCGACTACTTCGCCGGCCACACCGTCAAGGGTCGCGCGCGCGGCGCCATCGCATTCGCGAAGTTCGCGACCGAGGTCGCCAAGAACTACCCCATCACGGTGGCCCTGCACACCGACCACTGCCCGAAGCCCGCCCTCGAGGACTTCGTCCTGCCGCTCGTCGCGGCATCCGAGGAAGAGGTCAAGGCCGGTCGCGAGCCCCTCTTCCAGTCGCACATGTGGGACGGCTCGGCCGTACCCCTCGACGAGAACATCGCCATCGCGAAGGACCTGCTCCCCCGCCTGAAGGCCATCAACGCCATCCTCGAGGTCGAGATCGGCGTCGTCGGCGGCGAGGAGGACGGCGTCAAGCACGAAGGCTCCAACGAGGCGCTCTACACGACGACCGCAGACGTCGCGAAGGCCGTCGAGGCGCTCGGCCTCGGCGACCAGGGTCGCTGGATCGCGGCGCTCACGTTCGGCAACGTGCACGGCGTGTACAAGCCCGGCAACGTCAAGCTCCGCCCGGAGCTGCTCGGCGAGATCCAGGCCGGCATCGCCCAGCGGTTCGGCACGGGCGAGAAGCCCCTCGACCTCGTCTTCCACGGCGGCAGCGGCTCGACCCCCGAGGAGATCGCCCTTGCGGTCGCGAACGGCGTCGTGAAGATGAACATCGACACCGACACCCAGTACGCCTTCACGCGCTCGGTGGCGGGCTTCATGTTCCAGAACTACGACGGCGTCCTGAAGGTCGACGGCGAGGTCGGGAACAAGAAGGCCTACGACCCGCGCGCCTGGGGCAAGATCGCCGAGACGGCGATGGCGGCCCGCGTCGTCGAGGCGACGCAGCAGCTCGGCTCGGCGGGGCACTCGATCAGCGCCTGACCCGCACCACCTCGATGCCCCGGCCCCGGCGGTCGGGGCATCGTCGTGTCCGGTCCGCTACGGCGCGCGATAGCCGTCCAGGAGGGCCGGTGCTTCGTCGGGCCGGTGCTCGACGACGATCTCATCGCCCGCCTGCACGGTGCCGCCCTTGACGACCCGCAGGTACGGCCCCGGTCGCTGCGCCGCGAAGAAGCGCTTGACCCAGCCGCGCTGCTCGGCGCCGCCCATCCAGCGCGCGAAGGTCTGGCAGGGGGTGCGCGGCATCGTGACCTCGACCCGCACGACCGCGCCGATCCGCCAGATCTCCCCGATGCGGGCGGCGTTGACGTCGATGCCCGTCGTGCGCAGGTTCTCGCCGAAGAAACCCGGCGGCACATCGCGGCCGAGCTCCCGCTCCCAGTACTCGGCGTCCTCCTGCGCGTACGCGTAGAGCGCCTTGTCGAGTCCTCCGTGGTGCTTGCGGTTCGCCTGCACATCGCTGCGGACGCCGTAGGGTCCGATCCGCACGGGCGTCTCCAGGGGCCGCTTGTCGATCGCGGTCACCCCGTTGGTCCCGCTGTCGGGGTGCAGCCGGTGCACGGCGCACACGGCGAGGAGATGTGCCATCGGATCAGCGCTCCGTCCTGTTCGAGGTCGCGGCTCAGCCGCCGAGGCCGGAGAAGTGCCGCGCGATCGCCGGGTCGCCGAGCAGCGGGACCGTCAGCAGGGAACTCACCGCGAGGAAGGTGACGATCGCGCCGACGAGCGGGATCCACCAGGTCAGCCGGCGACGGGAGAGCGACCGCCACGAGATCAGCGCCGTCAGCACCCACCCGGCCGCGAACACGACCGCGCCGATCGCGCCGAACTGGGCGCCCTGCGCCGTGTTGCTGAACTCCTCCTCGATCCCCGCCATCTCCATCCACGCCTCCGCGAACGCCGCGAAATCGAGCAGCTGCGGCACGGCGGTCAGCACCGTCACGAGACCGTAGGCGAGGAGCGCCAGGGTGATGGCCCGGTCCGCCGTCCGCGAGGGCCGCGCCGCCGTCGTGGTGGGACGCGGGGTCGGCGGGTGCGGGACGTAGGGGGCTTGGTCAGGCGCGGGCGCCTGCGGCACCGCGGCGGGCTCGGGTCGGCGGATGCGCGCCCGCTGCTCCTCCGGGGTGGCGTACTCGCCGTACTGGGGGCGCGGGCGCGGCTCCTCCGGCGTGCTCACGCCGGGGCCTCTCCCTCGCCTGCACGGCCGCTGACCCGCCCGCCGAGGGCGCGTTCGTCACGGCGCCCGGACGAGTCCTGCCGCAGCTCCTTGGGCAGGGAGAACAGAAGGTCCTCCTCCGCGGTGCGGATCTCCTCGACATCGCGGTAGCCGGCGCCGCCGAGCTCGTCGAGCACTTCGCGCACGAGGACCTCGGGGACCGAGGCGCCCGACGTGACGCCGACGGTCTCGACGCCGTCGAGCCAGGACTGCTGGATCTCGTGCGCGTAGTCGACGCGGTACGCCGCCTGGGCGCCGTACTCCAGGGCGACCTCGACGAGCCGGACGCTGTTCGAGGAGTTGGCGGAGCCGACGACGATCACGAGGTCGGCATCCTTCGCGACCTTCTTGATCGCGACCTGACGGTTCTGCGTCGCGTAGCAGATGTCGTCGGACGGCGGATCCTGCAGCTGCGGGAAGCGGACCCGGAGCCGGCGCACCGTCTCCATGGTCTCGTCGACGGACAGCGTGGTCTGCGAGAGCCAGACGACCTTCGAGGGGTCCTTCACCTCGACGACATCGGCGTGATCGGGAGAGTTGACGACCGTGATGTGCTCGGGCGCCTCACCGGCTGTCCCCTCCACCTCTTCGTGGCCGTCGTGCCCGATCAGCAGGATCTCGAAATCGTCCCGTGCGAAGCGGACGGCCTCGCGGTGCACCTTCGTCACGAGCGGGCAGGTCGCATCGATCGCCTGCAGTCCGCGGTCGGCGGCGGCCGTCACGACGGCGGGCGAGACCCCGTGGGCGCTGAAGACGACATGCGCGCCCGGCGGCACCTCATCCACCTCTTCGACGAAGATGGCGCCCTGCGCCTCCAGTTCCGTGACGACGTGGATGTTGTGGACGATCTGCTTGCGCACGTAGACGGGCGCGCCGAACCGCTCGAGGGCCTTCTCCACCGCGATCACCGCCCGGTCCACGCCTGCGCAGTAGCCGCGCGGGGCGGCGAGCAGGATCTTCTTGTGTCCGTTGACGGGGTTATCCTGGAGCCGCCCGCGGGGCCCCGGGATACGGGGCGAAGGCAGACGGACGGCGGTTGTGCTCACACGTCGATTCTACGGATGCCCCGCTGAGCGCGGGCCGAAGGGTGCTCATGACGTCGTTCCAGGCTGCCGCCGGGGAGACCCCGCCGCCGGATGCCGTGCACCCGCGCGACTCGTCACCGCAGACGCCGACGTCGGTCTCGCGTCTCGGCGAGACGGTCCGGGACTTCGTGCAGCGCTGGGGCGCGGTGTGGGTCGAGGGGGAGATCACGGCGTGGAACAAGCGCGGCGGTCACGTCTTCGGCCGTCTGAAGGACGCCACCGGCGACGCCTCGATCTCCTTCCGGCTCTGGTCCTCGACGCTGCAGCGCCTCCCCGACGACCTCGCGGTCGGTGATCGCGTCATCGCGTGCGTCAAGGGCGACTACTACGTCAAGAGCGGCGAGTTCAGCTACACCGTCTCCGCGATGCGGCACACGGGGCTCGGCGATCAGCTGGAGCGGCTCGAGCGACTGCGCGCGACACTGCGCGCCGAGGGGCTGTTCGACCCCGCCCGCAAGCGTCCCCTGCCCTTCCTCCCGCACGTCATCGGCCTCATCACGGGCGAACGCAGCGACGCCGAGAAGGACGTGCACCGCAATGCCGAGCTGCGCTGGCCGGAGGTGCGGTTCCGCACCATCCACGCGGCCGTGCAGGGCGACCGGTGCGTCCCGGAGACCCTCGCGGCCCTCGCCGCGCTGGATGCCGATCCCGAGGTCGACGTCATCGTCATCGCGCGCGGCGGCGGCGACCCGCAGACCCTGCTCGGCTTCAGCGACGAACGCCTCCTCCGCGCGGTGGCCGCGGCATCCACCCCCGTCGTCTCGGCCATCGGCCACGAGAACGACCATCCCCTCCTCGACGACGTCGCCGACGTCCGCGCGTCGACCCCGACGGATGCCGCGAAACGGGTCGTGCCGGACGTGTCGGAGCAGCGCGCCCTCGTGCAGCAGCTGCGCAGCCGCGCCCGGACGCGCTTGACGCAGCGCGTCGCGCACGACATCGCCCAGCTCGAGCAGCTGCGCTCCCGTCCGGTCCTCCGCGACCCGGAGTCGATGCTCTCCGCCCGCGCACAGGAGGTGTGGACGCTGCTCAGCCGCGGCCGCGACCAGTCGCGCCGGCGGATGGATGCCGCCACCCGGGCGACGGCGGAGCTGCGCGCGTCGCTGCGGGCGCTCTCCCCCGGTGCGACCCTCGCCCGCGGGTACGCCATCGCGCACATCGGTGACGGCGTCATCCTGCGCGACGCGGCGCAGGCACCGGCGGGTGCGCCGGTCGTCGTGACGGTCGCGCGCGGGTCGTTCGCCGCCCGCTCCGAGGGGGAGGTCGCCGAGTCCGCGACCCCCGCCGCCGTCGACGAGGCGTCCGCGAGGCCGCTCTAGGATGGAAGACATGACCAGCGAAGGCGCCGCCGACGTCTCGAGCCTCACGTTCGAGCAGGCCCGCGACGAGCTCGTGCGCGTTGTCGCCGAGCTCGAGCAGGGCGCTCCGACGCTCGAGGAATCGCTCCTGCTGTGGACGCGCGGAGAAGCCCTCGCGGCCCGCTGCGAAGAGTGGCTGCGCGGCGCCAAGCGCCGCCTCGACGAGTCCCGCCCCGCCGCCGACGCGGTGTCGTGATGGCCACGACACCACGCATCGTGGCCGAGCTGGGCCGCCCCGAGACGCCCCAGGAGACCACGGACCGCAAAGCCGCCTCCTCGCAGGCCTACCGCTCCAGCAAGACCTTCCGCAACCTCATCACGGCGCTCCTGGTCACCCTCGCCGTCGTCGTCGTCATCATCCTCGCCGTCCCGCGCGGGTCGCTCGCCGAGCCGGAGCCGGTCGATGTGGCGGCGGCCGCCGCCCAGGCGGAGGAGCGGGTGGGTCATGCCCTCCTCGTCCCGGAGGTGCCGGACGACTGGCGCGCCAACTCCGCGCGCATGGAGGGCAGCGCGTGGCGGGTCGTCTACGCGCCGGAGAAGGGGTTCGTGCGCGTCGCGCAGGGCATCGGCGTCGACGAAGCCTGGGTGTCGCAGACGCTCGGCGGCTTCGCCCCGTCCGGCGACATCGCGATCGACGACATCGACTGGGAGGTGTACGAGATCCCCGCGTCGGCCCGCGCCGACAACATCTCCTATGCCCTCGCCACCCGCGCCGGAGACGACACCGTCCTCATCTACGGCGCGACGGACGCCGACACGGCCGCCCTCGCCGCGGAGGGCGTCGCCGACCAGATCCGCCGACTGCAGGAGAAGACGCCGTGAGCGATCGCCACACCCCCGCCCAGGTCTGGTCCGAAATGCAGCGCGGCAATGCGCGCTTCGTCGCGGGCGAGCCGCGGCATCCCCGCCAGGATGTCGAGCGCCGTCACGAGCTCGCGCACACCCAGACGCCGCGGGCCGCCCTCTTCGGCTGCGCCGACTCGCGCCTGGCGGCGGAGATCATCTTCGACGAGGGCCTCGGCGACCTCTTCGTCATCCGCAACGCCGGCCAGGTCATCTCCGACTCCGTCGTCGGCAGCCTCGAGTACGCGGTCGCCGTGCTCGACGTGCCCCTCATCGTCGTGCTCGGCCATGACGAGTGCGGCGCCGTCCGCGCCGCGATCGACTCGACGTCGCTGGATGCCCCCGATCTCCCGGCCGCCATCTGGCGCCAGATCGCGCCCATCGTCCCCGCCGTCCGCCGCGTGCTGCGCGCGGGCGCCGACCAGGACGTGACGACCGCCTCGGTGGATGCCGAGGAGGTGGGCCGCGAGCACCTCCGGGACACGGTGACCGAGCTGCTGCACTCCTCCGAGCTCATCAGCGACGCCGTCGCCGCCGGGCGCGTGGGCATCGTCGGGGCCAACTACCGCCTCGCGGAGGGCACCGCCGTGCCGGACGTGATGGTCGGGATCTCCGACTCCGCCGCCTGACCGCTTTTTTCATCCCACCCACCCCCAGGAAACGAGGACGTGACCGCCATGGCCGAGATCGAGTACCGCATCGAACACGACACGATGGGAGAGGTGCGCGTTCCCAAGGATGCGCTGTACGCCGCGCAGACGCAGCGGGCCGTGGAGAACTTCCCCATCTCGGGCACCGGCCTGGAGTCGACGCAGATCGCGGCGCTCGCGCGCATCAAGAAGGCCGCGGCCCTCGCGAACAAGGAGCTCGGCACCCTCGACGGCGCCATCGCCGATGCCATCGCCGCGGCCGCGGACGACGTCGTCACCGGGCGGTACGACGAGCACTTCCCCGTCGACACGTATCAGACCGGCTCCGGCACGTCGTCGAACATGAACATGAACGAGGTCCTCGCGAACCTCGCGACGCAGAAGCTCGGCGCCCCCGTGCACCCGAACGACCACGTCAACGCCTCGCAGTCCTCCAACGACGTGTTCCCGACGTCGGTGCACATCGCCGTGACCCAGGCGCTCATCGACGACCTGATCCCCGCGCTCGACCACCTCGCGGTGGCCCTGGAGGCCAAGGCGGAGCTGTGGAAGGACGCCGTGAAGTCCGGGCGCACCCACCTGATGGACGCCACCCCGGTCACCCTCGGGCAGGAGTTCGGCGGCTACGCCCGCCAGATGCGCCTCGGCATCGAGCGCGTGCAGTCCGTCCTCCCCCGCGTCGGCGAGGTGCCGCTCGGCGGCACGGCCGTCGGCACCGGCATCAACACCCCGCTCGGCTTCCCGCAGAAGGTCATCGCCCTGCTCGCGGCGGAGACGGAGCTGCCGATCACGGAGGCCAAGGACCACTTCGAGGCGCAGGCCAACCGCGACGGCCTCGTCGAGGCGTCCGGAGCTCTCCGCACCATCGCCGTGTCGCTCACGAAGATCAACAACGACATCCGCTGGATGGGCTCGGGCCCCAACACCGGTCTCGGCGAACTGCACATCCCCGACCTGCAGCCCGGCTCCTCGATCATGCCGGGCAAGGTCAACCCCGTCGTGCCCGAGGCGACCCTCATGGTCTGCGCGCGCGTGATAGGCAACGACGCGACGGTCGCGTGGGCCGGCGCCTCCGGCTCGTTCGAGCTCAACGTGGCCATCCCCGTCATGGGCACGGCGCTCCTGGAGTCCATCCGCCTGCTCTCCAACGCCATGCGCGTCCTCGCCGACAAGACCGTCGACGGCCTCGAGGCGAACCTCGAACGCAGCGCCGCGTACGCGGGCATGTCGCCGTCCATCGTGACGCCGCTGAACAAGCTCATCGGCTACGAGGCGGCGGCGAAGATCGCCAAGCACTCGGTCGCCCGCGGCATCACCGTCCGCGAGGCGGTCATCGATCTCGGCTACCTCGAGCGAGGCGAACTGACCGAGGCGCAGCTGGATGAGAAGCTGGATCTCCTCTCGATGACCCACCCGGGTTGATAATCAAGGTGTGAACCGCTCACCGGCGGACGAATCCCGTCGCTCCCGCACCCTCGGCCTGGTCCTCGCCGTCGTGTGCGCCGGCTACGCCGTGGCCGCGCTCGGCGTGGGGGTCGTCCATGCCGTGATCGGGCAGCCGATCAGCTGGAGCGTCGTCGCGGTGTACGCGCTGATCGCCGCGCTCAGCGTGCTGGTGGTCGGGATCGTCGGCTGGACCGTCTTCGCCGCCGATCCCGCCGACACCGGCGGCGGGGACTCGGCGGAGACCTTCTTCGACGCGCAGCGCCGGCTGCTGGACGACGTCCGGCACGAGCTGAAGACGCCGATCACGATCGTGCGCGGCCACCTCGAGGTGATGGACCCCACCGACGCGGAGGACGTCGCCGCGATCCGGGAGATCGGCATCGCCGAGCTCGACCGGATGACCCGCCTCATCGGCGACATCGACCTGCTCGCCGACGTCGAGATGGATCGCCTGCCCATGGGGGAGGTCGACGTGGCGACGATGACGCAGCGCATCTCCGAGCTCGTCGGCGTCATCCCCGGTCACGTCTGGCGGATCGAGAGCACGGCGGACGCCGTCATCCGGGGGAACTCCGATCGGCTGCTGCAGGCCTGGCTGCAGCTGGCCGACAACGCGGCGAAGTACACCCCGGTCGGCACCGCCATCGAGCTCGGCAGCGCCGTCAACGCCGGCGGCGCGCAGCTGTGGGTCCGCGACCACGGGCCCGGCATCCCGCCGTCCATGCGGCATCGCATCTTCCGCCGGTTCGACCGCGGGTCGGGCAAGCGCACCGTCGGGGGCTCCGGCCTGGGCCTCGCGATCGTCGACGCGATCGCGAAGGCGCACGGCGGGCACTGCGCCGTCTCGGACACCCCCGGCGGCGGAGCCACCTTCACCCTCGAGGTCCCCATCGGCACGCGGGCGGCACTGCCGACGCCCGTGCGCGCGGGGGACGTCGTCATGCAGAGAGAGGCCACCGGATGACACGCATCCTCGTCGTCGACGACGAACCGCACATCGTCTCGCTCGTCACGCGCGGCCTCCACGTCGAGGGGTATGAGACGGTGACCGCCGACGACGGTCAGGCCGCCCTCGACCGCGCCCTGGAGGGCGACATCGACCTCATCGTGCTGGACGTCGGCCTGCCGAGCATGGACGGCTTCGAGGTGCTGCGGCACCTGCGCGCCCGGGGCAGCGGCATCCCGGTGATCATGCTGACGGCGCGCAGCTCGACACGCGACGCGATCGAGGGGCTGGATGCCGGCGCGAGCGACTACGTGCCGAAGCCGTTCGCGGTCGCCGAGCTCCTCGCCCGCGTGCGCTCACGGCTCCGGGAGCGCACGTCCTCGACGGCGCCCGTCATCCTCACGCGCGGCAACGTGACCCTCGACATCCTCGGCCGGCACGCGAGCGTCGGCGGCCGCGACGTCGACCTGTCCGCCCGCGAGTTCGCGCTGGCGGAGCAGTTCCTCCGCCACCCCGGTGAGGTCCTCACCCGCGAGGTCCTGCTGAGCCGCGTATGGGGGCTCGACTTCGACCCCGGCTCGAACGTCGTGGACGTGTACGTGCGGTACCTGCGCTCCAAGCT
This sequence comes from Microbacterium saccharophilum, assembly GCF_007992455.1. GTDB lineage: Bacteria > Actinomycetota > Actinomycetes > Actinomycetales > Microbacteriaceae > Microbacterium > Microbacterium saccharophilum. The sequence goes on from NZ_BKAH01000001.1 coordinate 311,831, forward strand.
CGGCGCCGACAACATCGTCACGGTTCGCGGCGAGGGATACCGCTGGGACTGACGGAAGGATCCCCGGGGCGGCGCCCCGGGGATCCCGCCTTCCCGATGGTCAGCTGAGCTCGGCGGCCTCGAGGAGTTCGGTCACGAGCGCCGCGATGGCGGAGCGCTCCGAGCGCATGAGCGTCACGTGCCCGAACAGACCGTGGCCCTTGAGCGTCTCGATGACCGACGCGATGCCGTCGTGGCGACCGACGCGGAGGTTGTCGCGCTGGCCCACGTCGTGCGTGAGCACGACCCGCGAGTTCTGGCCGATGCGGCTCAGCACCGTCAGCAGCACGTTCCGCTCCAGCGACTGCGCCTCGTCGACGATGACGAACGCATCGTGCAGGGAGCGTCCGCGGATGTGGGTCAGCGGCAGCACCTCGAGGAGGCCCCGGTCGACGATCTCCTCGACGACGTTGCCGGAGACGACGGAGCCGAGCGTGTCGAAGACCGCCTGACCCCACGGGTTCATCTTCTCCTGGGCGTCGCCGGGCAGGTAGCCGAGCTCCTGGCCGCCGACGGCGAACAGGGGGCGGAACACCAGGATCCGCTTCTGCTGCTGACGTTCCAGGACCGCCTCGAGCCCGGCGCACAGGGCGAGGGCGGACTTGCCGGTCCCGGCGCGCCCGCCGAGCGAGACGATGCCGACCTCGGGGTCCAGCAGCAGGTCGATCGCGATGCGCTGCTCGGCCGAGCGGCCGTGCAGCCCGAAGACGTCGCGATCCCCCCGGACCAGCCGGTACTCCCCGTCGCCGGTCACCCGGCCCAGGGCCGATCCCCGTTCGGAGTGGATCACGAGGCCGGTGTTCACCGGCAGCCCGATGACGTCGGCGCTGGAGGCCACCTCGCTCTCGTACAGGTCGCTGACGTCGTCGCCCGACACGTCGATCGCCGCGATCCCGGTCCACCCGGAGTCCACGGCCTGCTCGGCGAGGTACTCCTCCGCGTGCAGGCCGAGCGAGGCGGCCTTCACGCGCATGGGAAGGTCCTTGGAGACGACCGTGACCGACTGCCCCTCCTGGGAGAGGTGCATCGCGACGGAGAGGATGCGCGTGTCGTTGTCGCCCAGGCGCATGCCGGCGGGGAGGACCGTCGGATCGGTGTTGGTGAGCTCGACGCGGAGCGTCCCGTCCTCCCCCACCGGGACGGGGAAGTCGAGGCGCCCGTGCTCGACCCGGAGTTCGTCGAGGTGCCGCAGCGCCTGGCGCGCGAAGTACCCGATCTCCGGGTCGTGGCGCTTGCCCTCCAGTTCCGTGATCACCACGACGGGGACCACGACGGAGTGCTCGGCGAAACGGAAGAAGGCCCGCGGATCGCTCAGCAGGACCGAGGTGTCCAGCACATACGTGCGGAGATCCTGGTCGGCGGCCCGTCCGTGTGCGGACGCGCCTTCCTGAGTGACACGGCGCTGCTTCTCTGGTGCTCGTGTGGTCACAACCCACTCCCGCCCCGGGTGGTTTCACCCGGCAGTCACGAGTCGACCGTTGGCCACGAGTCAGTGGAGAGGCCGACCCGACCGGGCACCATGCCCGATGTGATGACCGTACGTCCGGGGTGCGACGCGCAGCGCAAGCGACACGCCGCGCCGTGTGGCGCGCAGGTTAACTTCCGGAGACGACGACGTCCGTCGCGCCGGAGGTCGCCTCCAGCGCCATGCGGGCCGCGGAGGCCTCGGCCAGCGCGTCGCCCAGCAGCAGGAACGTGTCCGCGCCGGTGCCGATGTGCGGGGAGAGGCGGATCGTGCCGCCGCGCGCCGTGGCCGTGACGCCGTGGTTGGCGAGCGCCGCGGCGAGATGCCCGGCCTCGGCCGGCTCGGGTTCCAGCGCGACGATGCCGGCGTGACGCTCGCGGTCGGTGAGGACGGGCACGCCGTAGCGGTCGGCGAGGGCCATGATGTCGCGCGCCCGCTCCCGCAGCTGCGCCGCGATCCCGGCGACCCCGGCGGTCTGGATCTCGCGCAGCGCGGTCGCGAGCCGTGCGGCGGCGAGCGGGTCAGCGGGCGAGACGGTGTACGCGGCGGCGGTGCCCAGCGGAGCCGGGACGCCGATGGTGGACAGATCGCCGTCCATGCCGGCCACCCCGGACAGGACCGGCTCGATGCGCTCTCGGGCGCGCGCGGAGAACCAGGCGAAGCCCGTTCCGCGGCCGGCGCGCAGCCACTTGTAGCCGTTCCCGCAGACGACGTCCGCGGCCGTCCAGTCGGCCTCCACGACGCCGAAGGCCTGCACGGCGTCGACGATGAGGAGCCGGTCGCCGATGACGTCGCGCAGCGCGGCCAGGTCGGCGAGGTAGCCGGTCCGGTAGTCCACGAGGCTGACCGCGACGGCCGTGGTCTCCTCGGTCAGCGCCTCGCGCACGGCATCCGCCGTGACCGGGCCGCCCGGCAGGTCGTGCACACGGAGCATGCCGCGGGCGTCGGCGGCGCGCCGAGCCGTGACGGTCAGCGCGGGGAACTCCCGCGGCGAGAGGAGCAGTTCGCCGGTGACGCCGTACAGCGCCTGCATGAGGCCGTGCGTCGTGGACGGCTGCAGCGTGACCTCGTCGGCGGCGACGCCGAGCAGGGCGGCGAGGAGCCCCTGCGCCTCCGGGACGCGGGACGAGACGAGGTCGATGCCGCTGCGCCGGCCCGTCCCGAGCAGCTCGGCGTCGGCCTGCGCCTCGGCGCGGACCGCGGGCGAGAGCGGGCCGAAGGACGCCCAGTTGAGATACCCGGATTCCGCGTCGAAGGTCTCGAGGTAGGGCTCCAGGTCGTTCACATGTCCATTCTGGCACGCGGAGTCCGGCGATCAGCCCCCGTAGCGGCGGTCGCGGGAGGCATAATCCCTGATGGCGCGGAGGAAGTCGACCTTCCGCAGGTCGGGCCCCAGGGCCTCCACGAAGTAGAACTCGGAGTGCGCCGACTGCCAGAGGAGGAAGTCGCTGAGCCGCTGCTCCCCCGACGTGCGGATGACGAGATCGGGATCGGCCTGGCCGACCGTGTACAGGTGTTCGCCGATCTGCTCGGGGGTGAGGTTCGCCGCGAGGTCTTCGAGCGATCCGCCGTTCTCGTGGTGCTGCGCGAGGATGCTCCGCACGGCGTCGACGATCTCGCTGCGCCCGCCGTAGCCGACCGCGAGGTTCACGTGCAGGCCGGTGTTCTCCCGGGTGCGCTCCTGCGCCGTCGCGAGCACGCGGGCCAGCTCCGCGGGCAGGATCTCGGCGCGTCCCACGTGCTGGACGCGCCAGCCCGGTTCGTGCGAGAGCTCGTCGGCGAGCTCCGCGATGATCTCGATGAGATCGGCGAGCTCCTTCGAGTCGCGCTTGCTGAGGTTGTCCGTCGAGAGGAGGTAGAGCGAGACGACGCGGACGCCGAGGTCATCGCACCACCGCAGGAAGTCGTGCATCTTGGCCGCGCCGGCGCGGTGCCCGTCGGCGGCGGTGGGGTACCCGGCCTGGCGGGCCCAGCGGCGGTTGCCGTCGATCATCATCGCGACGTGGTGCGGGACGGTCTCCGGCGTGAGCCTGCGCCGCAGGCGGGAACTGTAGAGACGGTAGAGCAGTCCCCGTCCGTCTGCAGCGCCTGAGCGTGTCACCCCCCTACGCTATCGCGCCGTCCGCCGTATGTAGTGGCAGGCATACGCCGACGCGTAGAGTCGGGCCGTGACCCGACCTGCATCGGACGCCGGCGCCGAGATGCCGGAGCTTCCGCTCATCGAAGCCGCGGCCGTCGATGCCCAGGTCGAGCTGCGGCCGACCTGGCGCGGCTGGATCCACGCCGGCACGTTCCCCGTCGCGATCGTCGCGGGCATCGTCCTCGTCTTCGCTGCGGAAGGCGCCGCCGCGACCTGGGCGTGCGTCGTGTTCGCGGTGTCCTCGCTCCTGCTGTTCGGCAACTCCGCCCTCTACCACCGCTTCGACTGGGGCCCCCGTACCAAGGCGATCCTCAAGCGCATCGACCACGCGAACATCCTGCTGCTCATCGCCGGGACGTACACGCCGCTGTCCGTGCTGGCCCTGCCGCCCGAGAAGGGCAGCCTGCTGCTGACCCTCGTCTGGTCGGGTGCGCTGGCCGGCATCCTCTTCCGCGTCTTCTGGATCGGCGCGCCCCGCTGGCTGTACGTCGCGCTGTACCTGCTGCTCGGCTGGGCGGCCGTCATGTACACGGGCGACCTGTTGCAGGCGAACGTCGCGATGATGCTCCTCGTGGTCGTCGGCGGCCTGCTCTACACGGCCGGGGCCATCGTCTACGCCCTGAAGAAGCCGAACCCGTGGCCCGGCCATTTCGGCTTCCACGAGATCTTCCATGTCTGCACGGTGCTCGCGTTCCTGTGCCACTGGACCGCGAGCCTGCTCATCGCGCTGGACCCGGTCGTCCCGTCGCTCGGCGGCTGACCCCGCCGTCAGCGGGCGGGGTCGACGTCCTGGTCGTCGACGTCGGTGGCGCGGTCGGCGGCGCGGCCCTCCGCAGCGGCCTGCTCCTCGGCATCCAGCTGCTCGTTGACGTCGGCACGGTACCCCGCGCGGCGGATCCGGCGCAGCATGTCGATCAGCAGGAAGACCACGGCGACCGCGATCACCGCGATGGCGACGAAGCCGATGAAACCGGGGGTGACGTCCTCCGGGTCGACGCCCGAGGTCCCCGACGGCGTCGGAGTCGTCGCCAGCCACATCAGCACGTCCATGGGTCCTCGTTCCTCGTCGCAAGCGAATAGCCTGGAATCCCAGCCTAGATCGGATGCCGCATGACCACCGCCGCGATCGACCGCAAGCTCGCCGACCGCTACGGGCGCTCCCGCCCGGGGTCGCGGCGCGCCCGCTGGGTCGTCATCGGGCTCGTGGCCGCGGCGCTGTTCGGCTACGTCGCGTGGACGACCTGGAGCAGCGCCGCCGGCTCGGTCGACTACGACACGACCGGCTTCGTCGTGCATGACGCCCACCGCGTCACGGTGACGTTCCAGGTGACGGCCGACCCCGACACCGCCTTCGCCTGCGCCGTGGAGGCACGCGACGAGGAGCACGGCGTCGTCGGCTGGCGGGTGATCGAATACGCCGCGGAGCCGACCCGCAGCCGCGCCTTCAGCGAGGACATCCCGACGACCGCCGAGGCGACGACGGGATTGGCGACCTCCTGCTGGATCCCGTAGTCTGAGACCCACCTTCGCGCCCCGGCTGCTTGCCGGGGCGTTCGGTTTACGCCCCGCGACGCAAGGAGATGACGTGTCCAGCGACAGCAACGCCCCCTTCCTCACTCAGGACGCCTACGACCGGCTCGCCGCCGAGCTCGAGCACCTGTCGACGACGGGCCGCGAGGAGATCGCCAAGCGCATCGAGTCCGCCCGCGAGGAGGGCGACCTCAAGGAGAACGGCGGCTACCACGCCGCGAAGGACGAGCAGGGCAAGCAGGAGGCCCGCATCCGGACGCTCCAGCAGCTCCTGAAGGACGCGAAGGTCGGCGAGGCCCCCGAGGCGGGCGGTGTCGTGCAGCCCGGCACCGTCGTCACCGCCGTCGTCGCCGGCGGCGAGGAGGTCTTCCTCCTCGGCAGCCGGGAGATCGCGAGCGTCTCCGACCTCGACGTCTACAGCGAGGCCTCCCCGCTGGGCGCCGCGATCCTCGGGCTCAAGGAGGGCGAGAAGACGTCCTACACGGCGCCCAACGGCCGGGAGATCGCCGTCGAGGTCGTCAAGGTCGAGACCTACACCGGGCAGTAGGCGTCAGTCCCGCACGACGCGCGGCGCGTAGCCGGCATCCTGCAGGATCGAGATCACCTGCGCGCGGTGCTCCTCGCCGCGCGTCTCCACGCTCAGCTGCAGGATGACCTCGCTGATCTGCATCCCCTGGCCGTGCCGCGTGTGCAGCACCTCGATGACGTTCGCGCCGGCGATCGCGAGCAGCTCCGACACACGCGCGAGCTGACCGGGACGATCGGGCAGCGGCACCTGCAGCGTCATGTACCGACCGGATGCCGCGAGGCCGTGCGCGACGACCCGCTGCAGCAGCAGGGGGTCGATGTTGCCGCCGGAGAGGATGGCGACGGTGGGTCCGGTCGCCGTCACCTTGCCGGCGAGGATCGCCGCGACCCCGACGGCGCCGGCCGGCTCGACGACCTGCTTGGCGCGCTCCAGGAGCACGAGCAGGGCCCGGGCGATGTCGTCGTCGGTGACCGTGACGACCTCGTCGACGAGATCCCGGATGATCTCGAACGGGATGTCGCCGGGGCGGGCGACGGCGATGCCGTCGGCGATCGTCGGTGTCGTCGCGACCTCCAGCGGGGTGCCGGCGGCGAGCGAGGCCGGGTAGGCGGCGGAGTTCTCCGCCTGCACGCCGATGACACGGACGGTGCGGCCCTCCTGTGCGGCGCGGGCCTTCACGGCCGCCGCGACCCCGGCGATGAGTCCCCCGCCGCCGATTCCCACGACGAGGGTGTCGAGGCCCGGCACCTCGTCCATGAGCTCGAGGCCGAGCGTCCCCTGGCCGATGATGATGTCGCGGTGGTCGTACGGCGGGATGAGGATCGCGCCGGTGCGCTCCGCGAACTCCGCCGCGAGCCGCAGCGGGGTCTCCACCGTCGCACCCTCGAGGATCACCTCCGCGCCGTACCCCCGGGTCGCGAGCAGCTTCGGCACGGGCACGCCGAGCGGCATGAAGATCGTCGCGGGGATGCCGAGCTTCTGCGCCGCCAGGGCGACCCCCTGCGCGTGGTTGCCCGCGGACGCCGCCACGACGCCGCGCGCCATCTCCTCCGGTGTCAGGCGGGAGAGCCGGTAGACGGCGCCGCGGATCTTGAACGAACCGGTGCGCTGCAGGTTCTCGAGCTTGAGGTGCACGGGGGCCCCGAGCACGTCGGAGAGGTGCTCGGAATCCTCCAGGGGCGTGTGCACGATGACGTCGCGCAGCAGCGCGGCCGCGTCCTCGAACTCCGCCAGGGTGGGATGGGTCATGTTCACTACCTCCGTCACGCGGGGGCCTTTCTGCTGCGCGGAACGGTGCTCCAGATGAGGTCGTCCGGGGGTGGCCGCAGGCCCGTCTCCCACCCGCGGCGGGACAGGTAGATCCAGACGACGTTGAAGAAGGCGGCCAGCGGCACGGCGAAGAGGGCGCCGGGGATGCCGGCGATCATGGCGCCGCCGGCGACGACGAGCACGACAGCGAGCGGGTGAACCTTGACGGCGGATCCCATGAGGAGCGGCTGCAGGATGTGACCCTCGATCTGCTGCACGCCGAGCACGATGATCAGCATCCACAGGGCGATCCACGGCCCGTTGTAGACGAGGGCGAGGAAGACGGCGAGGGCGCCGGTGATGACGGCGCCGACGAACGGGATGAACGCGCCGAGGAACACCAGGACGGCGACGGGGATCGCCAGCGGCACGCCGAGGAGGAACGCGCCGAGGCCGATGCCGGTGGCGTCGATCGTCGCGACGAGCAGCTGCGTGCGGGCGTAGTTGACGACCGTGACCCAGCCCTCCCGGCCGGCGCCGTCGACGGCCGGCCGCGCCCGCTGGGGGAAGAGGCGCACGGTCCAGCGCCAGATCCCGGCGCCGTCGGCGAGCACGCACAGCAGGATGAAGAGCGTCAGCAGCGCACCGGTCGCGACGTGACCCACGGTCGAGCCGATCGCGAGCGCCCCCGACCAGAGGAGGGATGCCTGCTCCTGCAGGAGGGCCCAGCCCTGATCGAGGAGGTCGTCGATCTGCGCGGGCGTGAGGTGCAGTGGTCCGGCGATGAGGTACTGGCGGAAATCGGCGACGGCGCCGACCGTGCGGGCCTGGACGGCGGACCATTCCCGTGTGATCTGCCACACGGCGAGCCAGATGAGGCCCGTGACGATGGCGAGCGTGCCGAGGACCGTGATGACGATGGCGAGCCAGCGCGGGAAGCGCGCCCGCAGCAGGAAGCCGAACGCGGGCCACACGAGCGCCGTCACGAGGATCGCGACGAGGAGCGGGATGACGAGGAGCTTCAGCTGGATGACGAGCCAGATCGCGACGCCGATCGCGCCGGCGATGAGGAGGAAGCGCCAGGAGTAGGCGGATGCGACGCGGAGACCCCGGGGGACGCTGTCGGCGGCGTCGGAGATCACGGTCCGGGGGCGCAGAGCATCGAAGAATCCGCCGCGGGGCTTGTCTTCTGGACCGGTCACCTCGTCAGTCTAGGCGTGCTCACGTTCCCTGTCGGGAATGCGGGATGCCCCGCCGGGCCGGGGTCAGCGACCGACGACCTCGACCCCGAGCCACCGGGCGAGCTCGGCGATCTCGGCGTCCACGGCCTCGGCCGTGGCCGTGTCGAAGGGCGTGTCCTCGTGCACGGCATGGACGCGGAGCACGCCCGCTCGGCGATCGGTCTTGGCGTCGAGCTTCCCGACGAAGCGGTCGCCGTGCAGGATCGGGAGGGCGAAGGAGCCCCAGCGGCGCTGCGCGGCGGGCTTGTACATCTCCAGGAGGTACTCGTAGCCGAAGAGGGCCTGCAGGCGCTCGCGGTCGAAGACGAGCGCATCCATCGGCGAGAGGAGGGCGGTGCGCGGGGCGAAGCCGTCGAGGCGCTCGAGCGCTGCGCCATCCACACGCCACGTCCCGTCGACTCCGTCGACGACCGCCTCCTCCCCCACAGTCGCGGGATCGACGTCCTCCTCCGCCGTGACGAGCGCCTTCGCACGGGCGATGCCGAGGGCGCCGAGCCGGCGCTCCACCCGCTCGCGGGCGGCGTCGGCGGGTGGGATGTCCGGGAGCCCGGCCGGATACACGCGCTCGGCGAGGTCGAACACGCGGCCCTTCGCGTCCCGGGAGGACACCGCGACCTGCCCGTTCGCGACGAGGATCTCGAGCATCTGCGTGCTGTTGCGGCTGTGCGTCCAGCCGGTCGAGCGCCACGAGACCTGCGCGGTGTCCGGGATCTGCGCGGCGCGGAGGGGACCCTCGTCGCGCAGGCGCGCGAGCACCTCGCGGCGGAACGACTCGTTCACCCTCAGCCACTCCCGCGGCTGCGCATAGCGCGGGTACGCCGCCATCTCGTGGCGGAGGAGCGGCAGATCGCTCATGATGCGGTAGGCCCCGCGCCACTCGAACACGTCCCGGTCGACCTCGACGGCGCGCACGAGATCGGCGTGCTGATAGGGCCACCCCAGGCGGCTCCACAGGATGTGGTCGGCGCTGGGCGCGATGGTGGCGGCCGGGTCGATGTTGACCGACGTGAGCGCGTAGATTGTCTCCACGATCCCGGCGGGCCGGTGATCGTCGAGCAGCTGCGCCGCGACGGCGATCCGCCGCGCATCGACGGCGGTGAGGTGCCGCATCCCGACCCGGACTCCGCCGCGCCGGCGTCAGAACTGGATGCGGGGCGGCTCCGCGATGGCGGCGCCGTCGACGACCTCGAAGAACTCCCGCTCGGAGAATCCGAGGTTGCGGGCGAACAGGTTGTTCGGGAAGACCTTGATCTTCGTGTTCAGCTCGCGCACGCCGCCGTTGTAGAACCGGCGCGAGGCCTGGATCTTGTCCTCCGTGTCGACGACCGACTGCTGGAGCTGAAGGAAGTTCTGGCTGGCCTGGAGCTGCGGGTACGCCTCGGCGACCGCGAACAGCGACTTCAGGGCCTGCTGCATGTGGCCCTCGGCGACGCCCGCGTCGGCCGGTGAGCCGGCGGCGAGGGTCTCCGCGCGGGCACGGGTCACGTTCTCGAAGACGGCCTTCTCATGAGCCGCGTAGCCCTTCACGGTCTCGATGAGGTTGGGCAGCAGGTCGGCGCGACGCTTGAGCTGCACCGTGATGTCGCTCCACGCCTCGTCCACGCGCACGTTGAGCGCGACCAGCGAGTTGTACGTGGCCCACAGGTAGATCCCGACGATCACGATCAGACCGACGACGATGACTACCGGGATCAGCCATTCCATAGCACTCCCATCGATATGTTGTTCATCCTAGCCACCGGGACGACAGGCGCCCCACTCCCGCCCGGGTACTCCCAGGCGTTACCCACCGAGGACGCGGTCGAGGTAGACGTTGCGGAAGAGGCGGGCGGGATCGAGGCGGTCGCGGAGCGCCACGAAGTCGTCGAACCGGGGGTAGCGATCCCGCAGCGCGGCGGCGTCGAGGGTGTGCATCTTGCCCCAGTGCGGACGTCCCTCGTGGGCGAAGAGGACCTCCTCGACGGCGGTGAAGTAGGCGGCCGGGTCCACCTTCGCGTAGCGGTGCACGGCGATGTACCCGGACGCGCGGCCGTGCGCCGTCGACAGCCACAGGTCGTCGGCGGCGGCCGTGCGCACCTCGACAGGGAATTCGATCCGCCAGCCGTTGTCGGCGATGACGCGCTGCACAGCCCGGAAGGCGTCGGGCAGCCGGTCCAGCGGGACGGCGTACTCCATCTCGCGGAATCGGACGCCACGTGAGGTGGCGAACACGCGGTGCGAACGGTCGGAGTAGGTGCGGTTCCCCCATACCGAGGCGGAGACGCGGTTGATCGTGGGGACGAGCGGGGGCAGCGCTCGCCCCAGGGAGCAGACGGCCTGATGGAGGGTGTTGCCGAGCAGGGTGTCGTCGATCCACGCGCGCACGGGATGCTGCGGGGCCACCGGCTCGTCACCGGGCAGCCGCGTGTTGGTCTTCGTGAGCGCGGCATCCGTGTGCGGGAACCAGTAGAACTCGAAGTGGTCTGCAGCCGCAGCCCGCGCGGGTAGGGCGCCCAGGACGTCGGCCATCGGCTCGGGCCGCTCCACGGCGCGCAGGCCGAACGCGGGGACGCACTGCAGCGTGACGTCCACGAGCACGCCGAGGGCGCCGAGGCTCAGTGCGACGGCGGGGAGGAACTCGCCGTTCTCGTCCTCGGAGACCGTGAGCAGCGCGCCGTCGGCTGTCACGAGGGTCGCGGCCACGACCTGCGTGGCGATGCCGCCGAAGCCCAGCCCCGTCCCGTGCGTGCCGGTCGAGATGGCGCCGGAGATCGACTGGCGGTCGATGTCGCCGAGATTCGGCATGGCGAGCCCGTACGGCTTCAGCAGCGCCGGGATGCGGTGCAGCCGCGTGCCGGCGAGGAGGCGCACGCGGGCGCGCTCACGGTCGACGTGCACGAGGCCGGAGAGGTCGGCCAGGTCGAGCAGGACGCCCGGCGCCACCGCGATGCCGCTGAAGCTGTGCCCCGCGCCGATGGCCTTGAGCGGCAGTCCCCGCGCCGCCGCGGCGCTCACCGAGCGGCGCACCGCGGCCACCGTGGAGGGGAATTCCACGCGCACCGGGCGGACCCGTTCGGTGCGCCCCCAGTTCTCCCAGGTGCCGCCGGGTCGTGTCACAGGAAGCTCTTCCCTTCGCCTCGATACGTGGGGACCTCGCCGACGCGTGCGCCGCCGGCCACCAGGTGGAACCGGTCGACGCGCTCCGACAGCTCTCCGCTCTTGGCGTGCCGGAACCACACGCGGTCGCCGACGGTGAGCCCCCGGGCCGCCTCGCCGCGGAGCGGCGTCTGCACTTCGCCGGCGCCCTCCCGGCCGAGGGTCTGCAGGCCCTCCGGCCAGACCGGAAGCGGTTGGCGGGAGGCGAGCGCCGGGCCGGAGGCGATCCAGCCGCCGCCGAGGACCGTGACGATGTCCGGCGCGGGCTTGCGGACGACCTCGAGGGCGAACGCCGCGGCGGGCGCCGGCGTGAAGGCGCGGTAGCCGTCGAAGAGGTGCCCCGCGAGCAGGCCGCTGCCGGCCGTCGTCTCGGTGACGGCGAGGTCGGATGCCGTGGATTCGAGGGAGCCCGTGCCGCCGCCGTTGACGAAAGCGAGCGGCGCGATGCCCCGCAGCGCCGCGACGATCTCCCCGCGCCGTTCGCCGAGTTCGCGGCCGGAGCGCCGCTGCATCCACCGCACGACGGTGTCACCGGAGCCTGCGGCATCCGGCTGTCCGGCGATCTGCGCCTCGTACATCATGAGGCCGACGAGCGAGAACCCCTCCCGCCGGACGATCGCGCGCGCGAGGCGCTGCACGTCGGCGACATCGTGCACGGGCGAGCGCCGGACGCCGATGTGCCCCAGGATCGGGGCCCGCCAGGACGCGTCGACGTCGATCGCGACCCGGAGCGCCGGGCGCCGCCCCGCCGGCACGACGGCGTCGATGAGGTCGAGCTGGGCGAGGTCGTCGACCATGAGCGTGATGCGGGCGGCCGCGACCTCGTCGGCGGCCAGCGCGGCGATCGCGGCGCGATCGACGCTCGGGTAGCCCAGCACGACGTCGTCGTGCGTCTCGGCGAGCCAGAGCGCCTCCGGCAGCGTGAACGCGAGGATGCCGCGGTACCCGGCGAGGGCGAGCGTCGCGGCGAGCACCTCACGCACCCGGATGGACTTGCTCGCCACCCGGATGGGAACGCCGCTGGAGCGGATCACGAGGTCCAGGGCGTTGTAGCGCAGCGCGTCGAGATCGATCGTCGCGATGGGTCCGGACAGGTCGGAGATCGCCGCCGTCCGGGCCGCCCAGTAGTCCGCGGGCTGCGTCCACGGCTCGGCGCCGGCGGGTCGGCCGAGGAGGTCGAGGCTCATGGCGGGGGGCTCCTCGGCGGTGCGGCGGTGGGGTGCGGGTCGGACCGGGTCCCACCCGCGATGGTTCCGGGTGTCGGACATGTCCGTGCGGCCACACTACCGCCCGGGCGGGACGGCGCGGCGGGGCCATTTGCACGGCGCGTGCATCCCGCATCCAAGGGGGACCGCCCGGTATCGTCGCACTCGTGGACCAGACCGACCCCCCGCGATCCCAGGAGCCCTCGACCGAAACGGCCGTGTGCGTCGTCCTCGGGTACGACTGAGCGCCGCCCGTCAGCCGAGGCGCTCCGCGAGCGCCACGATGATCCCCTCGCGGCCGCGCACGTACGCCATCCGCCACACGCCCTCGTAGGCGCCGCATGATGATCTCGGACCGTGCGTCGGGGATGCCGGTCACCCGTGTCGATGAGCTCCCCGCTCAGAGATCCGGCCCGAGGGCACTTGGCCCGGCGTCGCCGGCGGCGGAGCCCTTCAGCTCTACGAAGATCGCGTGCGTCGTCGTCTGCCCGATGTTCTCGCCCGCATGACGCTGAGCCGCGAGCCAGACCGCCCGATGCGCGGGAATGTCGACGTCTCGCTGACCGGCCTCCGTCGTGAGCCGGCGCCGGACCTCGCTGAGCGTCACCATGACGCTGTTCGGATGGACATGGGGCGTCGTCCGATCCCCCGGCTCGTCCCGGTACTCCAGGACGCGGACGACGTCGTTCTCGAACAGCGTGCGGTAATGCTCGGGGTTCGTCGACACGGGATCCTCATCGACCATGGTCGTGAGGGTACTCCGGGCGTCAGGAGTCGGACAGTCCCGCCGCGCGAACGGATCCTCAGGCGGCGACGTGCCCCCACTGGGACTCGAACCCAGACTGAAGCGATTTTAAGTCGCCTGCCTCTGCCATTGGGCTATGGGGGCGTGGTGGCGTCACCGCCGGTCACGCCACCACGCTAGCCGGTCAGCCGGCGGACTTCGCCGTGGCGGGGAGCTTCCCGGCGGGGGCCTTCTTGGCCGGGCTGCTCTTCTCCGGCGCGACGGCCGGAGCCTCGGGCGCCGCCGGACGCGGACGCGCGGCGAACTCCTCGAAGACGTACCGGGGGTTCTGCACCGTCTGCAGCGACACGTTGTCGCGCGTCAGCCAGAAGTTCTGCCACCAGTCGCCGACGACGCGGAACTTGCGCTCCCACGACGGCATCGCCAGGCCGTGGTAGCCGCGGTGCGCGACCCACGCGATGAAGCCCTTGAGCGCGAGCTTGCCGGACTGGAAGACGCCGTTGTAGAGCCCGAGGCCGGCCACGGCGCCGAGGTTCTTGTGGACGTACTCGTTGGGCAGCTCGTCGCGGAGGACGGCGACGAGGTTCTTCGCGAGAAGCTTCGCCTGGCGTACGGCGTGCTGGGCGTTCGGCACGCAGTACCCGCCGACGCCGCCGCCGGTGAGGTCGGGGACGGCGGAGACGTCGCCGGCCGCCCAGGCGCCCTCGACGATCTCCTCCGGCGTGCCGACCCGCAGGTCGGCGCGGGTGCGGATGCGGCCGCGCTCCTCGACGGGCAGGTCGCTGCCGCGCACGACGGTGGGGTTGGCCATGACGCCCGCGGTCCAGATGATGAGGTCGGTCGGCAGCACCTCGCCCGTGGAGAGCTCGACGTTGCCGTCGACGGCGCCGGTGACCTGCGTGTCCAGGTGAACGTACGCGCCGCGCTTGGCGAGGTCCTTCAGGACCCACTCGCTCGTCTTCAGCGAGACCTCGGGCATGATGCGCCCCATCGCCTCGATGAGGTGGAAGTGCGTGTCCTCGAAGCGCAGCTGCGGGTAGTCCTTCAGCAGCGAGGATGCCAGCGCACGGACCTCGGCGAACACCTCGATGCCGGCGAAACCGCCGCCCACGACGACGACGGTGAGGAGGCGGTCGCGCTCGGGGCCCGCGGGCAGGTTGGAGGCGCGCTCGAAGTTCGTGAGGATGCGGTCGCGGATCGCGACGGCCTCCTCGATCGTCTTGAGGCCGATCGCGTTGTCGGCGATGCCGGGAATCGGGAAGGTGCGCGAGACGGCACCGGCCGTGACGACGATCTGGTCGTACGGCTCCTCCCAGGAGTCGCCGATCTCAGGCGTGATCGTCGCGACGCGGTTCGCGTGGTCGATCCCGGTCACCTTCGCCGTGACGACACGGGTCTTCTTCAGGTGACGGCGCAGCCCGACGATGACGTGGCGCGCCTCGATCTCACCGGCCGCGACCTCCGGCAGGAACGGCTGGTAGGTCATGTACGAGAGCGGGTCGACGATCGTGACCTCGGCCTCGCCCTTGCGCAGGTGCTTCTCGAGCTTCCAGGCGGTGTAGAACCCCGCATAGCCGCCTCCGACGATGAGAATCTTGGGCACAGTGCTAGTCACAGTCGGAAGAACTCCTTGTATCAACGGCTCGGCGTACGCGAGTCGCGCGCCGATCTGATGCGTCGGACAGCAGCGGTGACGCCGAGCGCCACCATTATAGCCGCCAGGGTTCCGGCCACGAGCGGGACCGTCCCGTAGCGAAGCGTCTCGGGGCTCGGCAGCAGCGGTGAACGGGGCTGTGCGACGGGGTCCGCGGCGGGCAGCGGCGGGATCTCCACGGGGGCGACCGTGGGTGTCGGCGCCGGTGCTGCCTCCGCCCTCCGGAACACCCGGATCCATTCGCTGAGGCTGCCCATCGGGTTGGCGCTCACGGCCGCGACCGGCGTCTCCACGGCGGCGGCGGCGTCGATGAGCCCGTACCCGTACAGCGCGCTCGGAAGCCGCGTCACCCCGGGCACCTGCTTGGCGGTGCGGATGAGCCGGTTGATGACGTTGGGGGCGTCCAGGTCGGGGTGTGCGGAGCGGACGAGCGCGGCGATCCCCGCGACGATGGGTGCCGCGCCGCTCGTGCCGTTCCACAGCACCATCTGGCCATCGGCGGAGACGCCGAGGAGCTCTTCGCTGGGCGCCGCAATGCCGATCGTGATGCCCTGCGTCGAGGCTTCGCGGCTGGCGTTGCCGGCCTTGTCGACGCCGGCGACCGTGAGCACGCCCGGGATGGTCGCGGGAGCGCCGACGATGTCGGTGCCGCTCCCCTTGTTGCCGGCGGCGACGACCACGACGACGTCGTGCTCGAACGCGTAGAGGAACGCGTCATCCCAGCTCTCGTCCCAGTCCAGCGTGTTCGTCGTGAACGACATGTTGATGATGTCGGCGCCGTTGTCGACGGCCCAGCGGATCGCGTCGGCGACCTGGTCGACGAAGGGCACGGATGCCGACGCGCCGAAGCCGATCGACAGCGACAGCAGGCTCGCCTCCGGCGCGACGCCGATCATGCCGGCATCCGCACTCGTGCCGCGCCCCGCCGCGAGGGACGCCACCCAGCTGCCGTGGTTCGCGTCGACGGCGCCGACGGGCGTGCGGCCGTCGGGCGAGCCGACGCCGGAGAAGTCCTTGCCGCCGGTGACGGCACCGGCGAACTCGACCGGCGTGCGGCCGATGCCGGTGTCGATGACGGCGATCGTGACGCCCTTGCCCCGGGAGGTCTTCCAGGCCTCGCGCACGCCGTAGTCGTCGAGCCAGTACTCGGCCGCGCGGATCGGGTCGGTCTGGGCGGTCCCGGGCCGCTCGCCGACCGGCGCGGCGGCGGCGGCGGTCGCCCCGACGGTCGTGACACCCAGGGCGAGCGACACGACGAGCGCGGCGGCGAGCCGCGTGAGGCGCCCCGTCACGTCGCCGTCCGCGGGTGGGCGCATGTGCAGCGCTCCGGTGACCAGTCGCCGCGGGCCAGCGCGCGGTCCCCGATCGGGTTCACCCCGGGGCCCGCGGCCAGCGCGTGACCCGCGAGCGCGTGCAGGCACTTCACGCGGGTCGGCATCCCGCCGGCGGAGATGCCCGCGATCTCCTCCACCTCTCCGTAGGCGGCACGATCGGCGAGGTACGCGGCGTGCGCGGCCGCGTACTCCGCCTGCAGCTGCTCATCACCGGCCAGCTCGTCGGCCAGTTCCCGCATGACCTGCGTGGCCTCGAGGGCGGACATCGCCGCGGTCGCCCCGGGGTGCGTCAGGTAGTAGAACGTCGGGAACGGGGTGCCGTCCGGAAGCCGCGGCTCCGTGGCCACGACCGTGGGATTGCCGCACACGCACCGCGCCGCGATGCCGACGACACCGCGCATGGGGCGACCCAGCTGCTCCCGCATGACGTCGAGGTCGGCGGGTGTCGCAGGCGTCAGAGGGGGCACCCCTCCAGGGTACCGGCCGTCGCCTGGCGGGACGCTGGGTCGCGCACGCCGCGCCGGCCGGCGAGGTCAGCCGCCGACGGCGACGGTGCGGGCGAGGCCGGCGTTCGCGACGGAGCGCACGAACTGCGTCATCCAGTCGCCCGTCGTCTCTTCGACGTCCTCGCTGACGGGGGCCTGCTCGGGCGGGATCACGCCCTGCGGCAGGTCGTCGTCCACGAGGTAGACGACGTCGCCGGGCTGGACGTAGTAGAGCCGCTCACGCGCCTGGGAGGTGATGTAGGCGGGGTCCGCCCACCGGTCGCGCTCGGCCTCGAGGGCCACCACCTGCTCCTCGCTCAACCGCACGCTCTCCTGCAGCGCGGCGATCTGCTGCCGCTGATCGAGGTACGTGCCGAGGGTCGGGACGAGTGCGAACGCGGCCAGCACGACGAGCCCCAGCATTATGCCGGAGAACGCCGAGAGGCGCACTCCCCCGACCCAGTCGCGGACGTCGACCGTGCGGCGGGCAGGGGAAGGGGGAGCCGTCGTGTTGCGCACGGCTCCCCCTCTCCTCGATCTGTCAGGCCTTGTAGCGCGGGAAGGCGGCGCGGCCGATGAACTCCGCCGCGTCACCCAGCTCCTCTTCGATGCGCAGAAGCTGATTGTATTTCGCGACGCGCTCGCTGCGAGCGGGCGCGCCGCTCTTGATCTGACCCGAGTTGACCGCGACCGCGAGGTCGGCGATCGTGGTGTCCTCGGTCTCACCGGAACGGTGCGAGAGCATCGTCGTGTAGCCCGAGCGGTGCGCGAGGTCGATGGCATCCAGCGTCTCGGACAGCGTGCCGATCTGGTTCACCTTCACCAGCAGCGAGTTGGCGGCGCCGAGCTCGATGCCGCGCGCGAGGCGCTCCGGGTTGGTGACGAACAGGTCGTCGCCGACGAGCTGCACGCGCTTGCCGAGCTTCTCGGTGAGGGCGGTCCAGTTCTCCCAGTCGTCCTCGGCGAGGGCGTCCTCGATCGTGACGATCGGGAACGAGTCGACGAGGTCGATGTAGTAGTCGGTGAGCTGGTCGGCGTTCCAGTCCTTCTTGTCGAGGCGGTACACGCCGTCGTTGAAGAACTCCGTCGCGGCGACGTCGAGGCCCAGGGCGATGTCGGTGCCGGGCGTGAAGCCGGCCTTCTCGATCGCCTTGACGAGGAACTCGAGGCCCTCGCGGTTGCTGGGCAGGTCGGGGGCGAAGCCGCCCTCGTCGCCGAGGCCGGTCGCGTAGCCCGCGGCCTTCAGCTCGCCCTTGAGGACCTGGTAGACCTCGGCGCCCCAGCGCAGCGCCTCGGAGAAGCTCTCCGCGCCGAGGGGGGCGAGGAAGAACTCCTGCATGTCGATGCCGTTGTCGGCGTGCTCGCCGCCGTTGATGACGTTGAACAGCGGGACCGGCAGGATGTGCGCGTTCGGGCCGCCCAGGTAGCGGAACAGCGGGAGGTCGGCGCTGTCGGCAGCGGCCTTCGCGACGGCGAGGGACACGCCGAGGATGGCGTTCGCGCCCGTGCGCGACTTGTTCTCCGTGCCGTCGGTCTCGATGAGGATCTCGTCGATGATGCGCTGCTCGGCAGCCTCGACGCCTTCGATGGCAGGGCCGAGCTCGTCGATGACGGCCGCGACGGCCTTGAGGACCCCCTTGCCGCCGTACCGGCTCTTGTCGCCGTCGCGCAGCTCATACGCTTCGAACGCTCCGGTTGATGCGCCGGAGGGGACAGCCGCACGCTGGACGATTCCGTCGTCGAGCAGCACCTCCACTTCGACGGTCGGGTTGCCACGCGAATCCAGGATCTCGCGTGCGCCTACAGCCTCGATCAGTGCCACAGGGGTACTCCTTGCTTGTGGAGGATGGATCACGGAGCGTCGTCGGTCCGTGGTCGAGTCTAGTGATGCCGGTGCCGGGGCCACAGGGCACCGGCCGGATCAAACGACGAGGGCGACGGCGATGCCGTCCCACCCCTTCGCGTCCAGCGTCTGCAGCGCCGTCGCGTCGAACCGCGGATCGGACCCCAGCATCCGGAGCCCCGCCCGCACGCCGACGATCTGGGGGTCCTCGTCCCCGGCATCCGCGATGCGACCCGATCGGACGACATTGTCCACGACGACGACGGTGCCCGGGCGGCCGAGCCGCGCGGCCCAGTCGAGGTAGATCGTGTTCGACTCCTTGTCGGCGTCGATGAAGACGAGATCGAAGGGCTCCTCCCCCGCGAGGGTCGGGAGGACCTCTGCCGCCCGGCCGAGTTTGATCTCGACTCTGCTGCCGACGCCGGCACGGTCGAGGTTCTCCCGCGCGAGCGCGGCGATGCGCGGCTCGGCTTCGATCGTCACGACCCGCCCGTCGTCAGGCAGGGCGCGGGCCAGCCAGATCGTCGAGTACGCGCCGAGCGTGCCGATCTCGAGCACGCGGCGGGCGCCGGCGATCCGGGCGAGGAGGTGGAGGAGCTTGCCGTTGACGGGCGCGACCTCGATGGCGGGGAGGTCGGCGGCGTTCTGACGCCGCACGGCCTCCTCCAGGGCGGGGTCGTGGCCGACCAGTTCGTCGGCGAGGTAGCCGTCGACGGCGAGCCAGGCGTCGCGGCGGGGCAGCGGATCGGTCATCCGCCCAGCCAACCGCACCGCCGCGCCGCGCGCCAGAGGCGGATGCGATTGTCGGATGCAGACAAGCGATGTGCGCGGGACTGTGAGGTTCCGGCACACTGCCGGGCATGCGTGTGACTCCCCGCCGATTGGCCCTGGGCATGAGCCTGTGGTTCCCGAACCTCTTCAGCGGCATCCGCGTGCGCGAGTTCTCCGAGGACTGGACGCACGCGCGCGTCGAGCTGCACGTCAACGTGCTCACGCGCAACTACGTGGGAACGGCGTTCGGCGGGTCGCTGTCGGCGATGACCGACCCGTACTTCTTCATGCTCGTCATGCACCAGCTCGGACGCGACTACGTCGTGTGGGACACGCGCGGGGAGATCGAGTTCCTGACGCCGGGGCGCGGCGTGCTCACCGCCGAGTTCGCGGTGTCGCGGGAGAAGGCCGAGGAGCTGCGCGAGCGCGCCCGGGGCGGCGTGAAGGTGCTGGAGTGGTTCGAGACGGAGATCACCGATCGCTCCGGCACGGTCGTCGCACGGGTGCGGCGCGAGGTCTATGTCCGCGAGAAGCGTCGCGTCACGGCCTCGACGCGGCCCTGACCGCATCCACCAAACCGCCGGTGCAGCCCGTCGTGCGGTCGAAAGCAGCACACGCTGTCGAACTTTCCGCAGCGCGTGCCGCTTTCGGCAGCGCGAAGCGCGGGCGGGCTCGGCCCGGGCGCCTTGGAGACCCCGACCCGGGAGGGGCGGCCTCAGGAGAGCGGCTTGAGCTCCACCGCGTCGCGGGGCGTTCCGGCGGCGACGGTCGCGAACGAGGTGTACCCATCGGATGCCGCGCGCTCCAGGAGCGCCTTGAGGTTCTTGGTGCGCTGCTCCAGGCGCACGCGTGCGCCGTCTGCCACGAGGGCGGCCTTGAGCGCGACGAGCTCGGCGACCGGCACGTCGCGGTCGTGCACGAGGACGACGGCGGACGCGCCGGCGTCCGCGGCGTCCGGGACGAGGTCGACGATCCGCTCGAAGCCGATCGAGAAGCCGACGGCGGGCACATCCTGGCCGAGGAAGCGGCCGATCATCCCGTCGTACCGGCCTCCGCCGCCGAGCGAGTACTCCACCGAGGGGTGCGCGAGCTCGAAGATCGTGCCGGTGTAGTACCCCATGCCCCGGACGAGGAACGGGTCGAAGACCAGCGGGATCTCGTCCGCTCCACCGCGTGCGGCGGCCGCGGCCTCGCCGATGCCGACGAGGTGCGCGACGACGTCGTCGGCGGCGCCCTCGGGCAGCGCCCTGCGGATCTGCGCCTCGCCGTACGGGAGGAACTCGCGGGTCTGCGGGCGGCGCAGGAACTCCCCGAATGCGGCGACGGCGTCCGCGGTCGCGCCGCGCTCGGCGAGCTCGGCGATGACCCCGTCGGGGCCGATCTTGTCGAGCTTGTCGATCGTGATGAGGACGCCGGGCCGCTCGTCACCGGTGAAGCCGAAGCCGTCCAGCATCCCGTCCAGCACCCGGCGGTCGTTGATCCGGATGCTGCCGCCCGTCAACCCCAGCGCGTCGAGGGTGTCGAGGCTCGCGACGATGAGCTCCGCCTCCGCGCGGGCCGTGGCATCCCCGATGATGTCGATGTCGCACTGCACGAACTGCCGGTAGCGGCCCTTCTGCGGGCGCTCGGCGCGCCACACCGGCGCGATCTGGATGGAACGGAAGACCGTCGGCAGCTCGCCGCGGTGCGTCGCGTAGAACCGGGCGAGCGGCACCGTCAGGTCGTAGCGCAGCCCCAGGTCGCTGAGCGCGGCCGGGTCCTCGGCGGCGGCGCGGATGCCGTCGGCATCCAGGCCCCGGCGCAGCAGGTTGAAGGCCAGCTTCTCGTTGTCGCCGCCGATGCCGGCGTGCAGCTTCGCGTAGTCCTCGACGACAGGCGTCTCGATCTCGTCGAACCCGTGCGCGCGGTAGCGCTCCCGGATGACGGCGAGTACGCGCTCGCGGCGGGCCTTGTCGGCGGGGAGGAAGTCGCGCATGCCGCGCGGCGGGTTCACGGATGCCACAGGATGATTCTCTCAGGTGGCGGAAGAGGCCTCGGTCTCCCTGATCTCCGCCTCCAGGATCCGCAGCCGCTCGCGCAGCGCCCGCTCGGCGTCCCAGCCCTGCGCGCGGGCCGTCGCAACGAGGGCGAGGAGGGCATCGCCGAGCGCGGATTCGTCTGCAAGCACCGGTTCCGCGCCGTCCGCGACCGGCGGTGCGGGCACGCGCGCCTGAGCGGCCTTGCCGAGCATCTTCTGCGCCAGCGCGAGGGCGGGCATGTGCGGCGAGACGCCGTCCAGAACGCTCGTGCGCGCACTCTTCTCCGCCGCCTTCGCCGCGTTCCAGTGCACGAGCACCTCTTCCGGCGTGCGCGCGACGGCGTCGCCGAAGACGTGCGGATGCCGGCGCACCATCTTCTCGGTGAGCCCGCGTGCGACGTCGTCGATGCCGAAGGGCTCCGCCTCGTCGCGCGACGCGATCTCGGCGTGGAACAGCACCTGCCACAGCAGATCGCCGAGCTCTTCGCGGAGCTCGGCGCGCGTGCCGCCCTCGACGGCGTCGATGAGCTCGGCCGCCTCCTCCACGAGGTACGGCACGAGCGCGCGATGGTCGATCTGCTGCGACCAGACGCACCGGTCGCGGACCGCGCGCATCGTGTCTGCGGCGGCGCGCAGCGGGTCGGCGGCGGCGCGCAGCGGGTCGGCGGCGGCGTCGGTCATGCGGCGGCTCCCTCGATCGTCAGGCGGCGGTGGCCTTCAGGCGACGATGGTACGCGGCCCGCCAGGCGACGAGGGCCGACGAGGCGACGAGCGCGATTGCGGATCCGGCGAGCACGCCGAGGGTCGCGTGATCGCGGACGGCGGCGTCCCCCGCGAACGCCAGCCCGGCCAGCAGCAGGGACACCGTGAAGCCGATGCCGCCCAGCGCGCCCGCCGCCGCGAAGTCGCCGAACGAGAGCCGGTCCGACCCCCCGCCGAACAGCCGCTGGGCGAGGAGCCCGCCGCCGACGATGCCGATCAGCTTGCCGACGGGCAGCGCGAGGGTGACGGCCCAGAAGGATGCCGACAGCGCGCCGCCGACCGCGGGGATCACGACGAGCGCCGCGGAGAGCGCGAACAGCGGGAGGATGAGCCCGTTGACCGCGGGCTCGAGCATGTGCCGGGCACGCAGTGCCGGCAGCTGCGCCATCGCGAGGCCCAGGAGGACGCCGGCGATCGTCGCATGCACCCCCGAGGCCAGCACGAACACCCAGGTCGCGACCGACAGCACGACGACGACGGCCCATACGCCCACCGTCATCCGGTCGTCCCGTGCCCGGGTGAGCACGGCCACGGCGGCGGCAGCGAGAAGCGCTCCGAGGAGCCAGCCGGCCTGCACTCCGTCGGCGAAGAGCACCGCGATGAAGACGATGCCGATGATGTCGTCGAGGATCGCCAGGGCGAGGAGGAAGACGCGCACCCCGCTCGGCAGCCCTCGCCCGAAGACCGCCAGCACGCCGAGCGCGAAGGCGACGTCGGTGGCGGTGGGGATGGGCCATCCTGCGGCCTGGCCGCTCTGACCGCTCGCGGCGACGACGGCGAGGTACACGGCGATCGGCACGAGCACGCCGCCGGCCGCCGCGATCGCCGGTTGCACGGCGCGGCGCTTGTCGGCGAGCTCCCCCTGCGTCAGCTCGTACTGCAGCTCGACGGAGACGGTGAAGAAGAACACGGCGAGGAGGCCGTCGGAGATCCAGTGCCCGACGGACAGGTCCAGCGGCGTGCCGGGGATGCCGAGATGCGCGCCCTGCACGGCGAACGCCGCGTCGCCGAGCGGGCTGTTGGCCAGGAGCAGTCCTGCCGCCGCGGCGGCGAGGAGGAGGACGGCGGGGAAGCGTGCAGAGCGCAGCAGTGGCATGCGGGCCTTTCGGGGGTCGGCTGATGAGCGCCGACCAGACTTCCCGGCTCACCTGCCCGCGATCCTATACGCGTCACGACGGGCGCGCCGGGCCGTTAGCGTAAAAGGATGCGAGAACCCACGCGCACCGAAGCCATCGATCTGGTCGGCCGGGCCGACGCCGAGCAGGAGCTTCCCGAGCAGATGCGGGCCGACGTCCGGCTGCTCGGCGGTCTCCTGGGGCAGGTGCTGCGCGAAAGCGGCTCGCCGGGCCTGTACGACGACGTGGAGCGGCTGCGCCTCGCGACGATCGCGGCCTACACGGACGAGTCGCCGGAGGCCTACGCACGCGCGGCGGAGATCGCCGAGTCGTTCACGGTCGAGCGCGCCGACGAGGTCGCTCGCGCCTTCACGGTGTACTTCCACCTCGTGAACCTCGCCGAGGAGTTCCAGCGCGTGCGCGTGCTGCGTGAGCGCGACGGACGCCCCGACCGGGAGGACGCCACCGACTCCGTCGCCGCCGCGTTCGTCCGCCTCGCCGCGGAGGTCGGCGACGACACGGCGCTCCGGCGCCTGCAGGCCCTGCGCTTCCACCCCGTCTTCACGGCGCATCCGACGGAGGCCCGCCGCCGAGCGGTGTCCACGAGCATCCGGCGCCTCGCGGGACTCCTGCGCGAGTACGACGCCTCGCTGCGCGGCGGGGCCGATGAGCGCCGCGCCGGCCGCCGGATGCTGGAGGAGATCGACATCCTCTGGCGAACCGCTCCCCTCCGCGCCGAGAAGCCCTCGCCCACCGACGAGGTGCGCGCCATCATGGCGGTGTTCGACGAGACGCTCTACACCGCGGTGCCGCACGTGTACCGACGCGTCGACGACGCCCTGCAGGGTCCCGCCGCCGGCGGCCGGGCGCCCGTCGTCCGCCCGTTCGTGCGGCTCGGCACGTGGGTCGGCGGCGACCGTGACGGCAACCCGTTCGTGACCGCCGCCGTCACGAAGAAGGCCGCCGCCATCGCCTCCGAGCACATCCTGCGGGGCTTGGAGCGCACGGCGGACACCGTGGCGCGCGCGCTCACGCTGTCGGCGGAGACGACGCCGCCGAGCGCCGAGCTCACCGCCCTGTGGCAGCGGCTCGCCGCCGCCGACGAGGACGGCGCCGCCGATGCCCTCAAGCGCGCCGCCGCCGAGCCGCACAAGCGCGTCCTCATGCTCCTCGCCCGCCGGATCGCCGCGACGCGCGCCCGGGACGCGGACCTCGCCTACCAGGATCCCGCCGATCTCCTCGCGGACCTCCGGGTCGTCCAGGGCTCGCTCGTGGCCGCCGGCGCCGCCCGGCAGGCCTACGGCGGCCTGCAGCAGCTGCTGTGGCAGGTCGAGACGTTCGGCTTCCATCTCGCCGAGCTGGAGGTGCGTCAGCACTCCGCCGTGCACGAGAAGGTCCTCGCGGAATGCGAGGCCGGCGGCACCCTCAGCGCGCAGGCCGAGGAGGTGCTCGAGGTCTTCCGCGCCATCGCGCAGATCCAGAAGCGCTACGGCCCCGGCGCCGCGGGGCGCTACATCGTCTCGTTCACCCGCACTGCCGCCGACCTCGCCGCCGTGCATGCGCTGGCCCGGCACGCCGTCGGCCCGTCCGGCCGGATGCCGGTGCTCGACGTCATCCCGCTGTTCGAGACGTTCGCCGACCTTCAGGCAGCCCCCGGAGTGCTCGCCGAGATCGTGCAGCACCCCGATTTCGCGGCCCGCCTGGAGGCGACCGGCCGGCGGCTGGAGGTCATGCTCGGCTACTCCGACTCGTCGAAGGACGTCGGCCCGGTCGCGGCGAACCTCGCCCTCTACGAGGCGCAGGCGAAGATCGCCGCGTGGGCGCAGGACAACGCCATCGCGCTGACCCTCTTCCACGGCCGGGGCGGCGCGCTCGGCCGCGGCGGCGGACCGGCGAACTCCGCGATCCTCGCGCAGCCCCCGCACTCGGTCGACGGCCGGTTCAAGCTGACCGAGCAGGGCGAGGTCATCTTCGCGCGCTACGGCGACCCCGCGATCGCCATGCGGCACATCGACCAGGTCGCCGCGGCCACGCTCCTGGCATCGGCGCCCTCGATCGAGAACCGCAACCGCGCCGCCGCCGAGCGGTACGCGGAGATCGCCGCGACGATGGACACCGCGTCGCGGCACCGGTTCTTCTCGCTCGTGAAAGCGCCCGGCTTCGCCCCCTGGTTCGCGACCGTCACCCCCATGGAGGAGATCGGGCTGCTCGCGCTCGGCTCCCGGCCCGCCCGCCGCGGGTTGTCGGTGGAGTCCCTCGAGGACCTCCGCGCGATCCCGTGGGTGTTCGCGTGGTCGCAGGCCCGCATCAACCTCGCCGGCTGGTTCGGGCTGGGCACGGCGCTGGACGCCGTCGGCGACGAGGACCTCCTCCGCCGCGCCTACGAGGAGTGGCCGCTGCTGCGGACCGTCATCGACAACGTCGGGATGAGCCTCGCCAAGGCCGATCAGCGCATCGCGCGCCGCTACCTCGCCCTCGGCGACCGCCCGGATCTCGCCGACCTCGTGATGGCGGAGATGGCGCTCACCCGCGGATGGGTCGTGCGGATCACCGGCGGCGGCGACCTGCTCGCGAACAAGCCGGTCCTGCAGCGGGCCGTGAAGATGCGCGACCCGTACGTGGACGCGCTGTCGCTCCTGCAGCTGCGGGCGCTCCGGGCCCTGCGGACCGCCCCGGAGGGTCAGGACGTGCAGGGCTGGCAGCGCCTGCTGCTGCTGTCCGTCAGCGGGGTCGCGGCCGGCCTGCAGAACACGGGCTGATCAGCCGCCCGGCGGGCCCACGCGGGGTTATCGTGTGCGCATGGACGGGAAGACGGCGGTATCCGCGGAGGTCTGCCCCTCGTGCGGCTCCTTCGACGTACGGGCGATCGAGCCCCGGTGGTTCCAGGTCGACATCGACCGGCGCCCGGAACTCGACCGCGGGTGGGCGGAGCACATCGACTTCGCGTGCCGGGAGTGCGGCCTCAGCTGGACCTGAGCGCCGTCAGTCGACGCGCCGGTCGTCGGCGTGCCGCGCGAGCGAGGAGCCGTACCGCTCCGTGAGCTGCATCATGAGGTCGGGGGTCTCCCGGTCCAGGCCGAAGACGTAGCCGGGGAAGTCCAGGTCGTGCTGCAGCTCCCAGATCTCCTCATGCCGGTCCGGGGAGAGGAGCCGGGCAGGGTCGCCCACCGCCACCCAGCCGATGGGCACGACGGTCTCCGGCGGCAGCACCGTGCGCAGGTGCACGACCGCGTTGATGCGGACCTCGCAGCGCTCCCCCACCCGCGCCCCGTTGAAGACGCGGGTCCCGGTGGCCAGGAACACCTCGTCGGCGATCGTGGCGCCCGAGATGCTCGCCATGGGCCCCACCAGCACGTGCGAGCCGATGCGCACCGCATTCACGGACGTCGCCCGGATGAGGGCGTTCTCCATGACGATGACGTTCTCGCCCAGGATGACGGGTCCGCCCTCCGCCGTGATGACGGCGCCGTGCAGCACCTGGCTGCCCGCGCCGATCGTGACATCGCCGGAGATGACGGCCGTGGGCGCCACGACGGCGTCCGGGTGGATGCGGGGCTGCGCCCCGAGGTGCTCGAATCGCATGGCTGCTCCCTCGCGTCCCCGCCAGCGTATCGGCCCGTCATCTGGACGGAAGCCCGCGCGACCGGGACTAAAGTTGTAGTGGCCGCTCGCGCCGACATTCCCTCTCCCGGCAGGAAGCTCCACTGTGCCTGAAACCGCTGTGTCCGAAACCGCTGTGCCTGAAACCCCCCTCTCCCCGCTGCCCGACTCGGTGCGCTCCGTCTTCGAGGGGGTCGTGGCCCGCAACCCGCACGAGCCCGAGTTCCAGCAGGCGGTGCACGAGGTGCTGCACTCCATCACCCCGGTCCTGGAGGCGCACCCGCAGTTCGTGGCGGGCGGCATCCTCGAGCGCATCGTCGAGCCGGAACGGCAGATCATGTTCCGCGTGCCGTGGGTCGACGACGGCGGGAAGCTGCAGGTCAACCGCGGCTACCGCATCCAGTTCTCCTCCGTCCTCGGCCCGTACAAGGGCGGCCTCCGGTTCCACCCGTCGGTCAACCTCTCGATCATCAAGTTCCTCGGCTTCGAGCAGATCTTCAAGAACGCCCTCACCGGGCAGGGCATCGGCGGCGGCAAGGGCGGCAGCGACTTCGACCCGCACGGGCGCTCCGACGGCGAGATCATGCGGTTCTGCCAGTCGTTCATGAACGAGCTGTACCGCCACCTCGGCGAGCACACCGACGTGCCGGCCGGAGACATCGGCGTCGGCGCGCGGGAGATCGGCTACCTGTTCGGCCAGTACCGCAAGATCACGAACCGGCACGAGTCCGGCATGTTCACCGGCAAGGGCGTCCAGTGGGGCGGCGCGGAGGTGCGCACCGAGGCGACCGGGTACGGCGCCGTCTTCTTCGCGCAGGAGATGCTCGCGGTGCACGGCGAGCGCCTCGACGGCAAGCGCGTCGCGGTCTCCGGCTCGGGCAACGTCGCGATCTACGCGATCGCGAAGGCCCGCCAGCTCGGCGCGACGCCCGTCACGGCATCCGATTCCTCCGGCTACATCGTCGACGACGCCGGGATCGACCTGGATCTCCTCCGTCACCTGAAGGAGGAGAACCGCCTCCGGATCTCCGAGTACGTCACCCACCGCCCGCAGGCCCGCTTCGTCGAGGGCGCCCGCCCGTGGGAGGTGCCGGTGGACATCGCCATCCCGTCGGCGACACAGAACGAGCTCGACGAGCACGACGCCCGCGCCCTGATCGACGGCGGCGTCCGAGCCGTCGCCGAGGGCGCGAACATGCCCTCCACGCCCGCCGCCGTCGCCGCCCTGCAGGCCGCCGGCGTGCTGTTCGGGCCCGGCAAGGCGGCCAACGCCGGCGGCGTCGCGACGTCCGCGCTGGAGATGAGCCAGAACGCGGCGCGCCAGCGCTGGGGCTTCGAGGACAGCGAGGGGAAGCTTCACGCCATCATGCGGGATGTGCACCGCGCCTCGTTCCAGGCCGCCGAGCGCTACGGCGCTCCCGGCGACTACGTCGTGGGAGCCAACTCGGCCGGGTTCGAGCGCGTCGCGCACGCCATGCTCGCGCAGGGCGTCATCTGAAGCGCAGGATGACAGCGTGACCACCACGCCCACCGCGGCCGGCTCGCCCGCCAAGGTCTCCACCCTCACCCTCTCGACGTTCGTCGTCGGGTCGATGGTCGGGGCCGGCGTCTTCTCCCTGCCCGGGCAGTTCGCCGGCTCGGCGGGCGTTGCGGGCGCCCTGCTGGCCTGGGCGCTCGCCGGCACCGGCACCCTCATGCTGGCGCTCGTCTTCCAGCGTCTCGCCGTGCAGGCCCCGCACCTGGACGCGGGCGTGTTCGCGTACGCGAAAGCCGGCTTCGGCGACTACCTCGGCTTCGTCTCCGCGTTCGGGTACTGGGCGAGCGCCGTCGCGGGCAACGTCTTCTACTGGGTGTTCGTGACCACGACGCTCGGCGCCGTCTTCCCCGCCCTCGGCGAGGGCGATACCCCGGCCGCGATCCTCGTGGCCTCGGCGGGGCTGTGGCTGTTCTACGCCCTCATCCGCCGCGGCGTGACGCAGGCCGCGGCCCTGAACCGCGTCGTGACGATCGCCAAGGTCGCCCCGATCGTGCTGTTCGTCGTGCTGTGCCTGTTCGTCTTCGACCCGGCCGTGTTCGCCGCGAACTGGACGGGCGGCATCGACGCCCCGCCGCTGTGGGACCAGGTCACCTCGACCCTGCTCGTCACCGTGTTCGTCTTCATCGGCATCGAGGGGGCGAGCGTGTACTCGCGCCACGCGCGGCGCCGACGGGATGTCGGGCGTGCGACGCTGTTCGGGTTCCTGAGCGTCCTCGCGGTCTTCGCATCGGTGACGCTCGTGTCCTACGGCGTCCTGCCGCGCGCCGAGATCGCGCAGCTCCGGCAACCCTCGATGGCGGCGATCCTCGAGGAGGCGGTCGGCCCATGGGGCTCCGTGTTCGTCGGGGTGGCCCTCATCGTCGCCGTGCTGGGCGCCTACCTCGCCTGGACGCTCATGGCCGCCGAGGTGCTCCTCGTGGCTGCGCGCGCCGGGGTGCTTCCGCGCCCGCTGCGGCGCGTCGACGCGAAGGACGTGCCGGTCGGGGCGCTCACCATCACGACGGCGATCGCGCAGCTCATGCTCATCGTCGTGCTCTTCTCCGACAACGCGTTCGACATCGCGCTGGACCTCACGAGCGCGCTCATCCTCATCCCGTACGTCCTGTCCGCGGCGTTCGGTCTCAAGCTCGCGCTGACGACGCCCGGCCCGGTGCGCGTGGGCGCCGTGGTGGTCGCGGCGCTCGCGACGGCGTACACGGCGTTCCTGCTCCTGGCCGCCGGGGCGACGTACGTGCTGCTCTCGCTCATCGTGCTGGTGCCCGCGACCGCCCTGTTCGCGGCGGCGAAGCGGGAGCGCGGCGAGCGGGTGTTCACGCCGGCCGAGTGGGTCGTGTTCGCGCTCGCCGTCGCCGGGGCGGTCACCGCGGCGGCGCTGCTGGCGACCGGGGCCCTCGGGCTCTGAGGCTCAGGAGCCGGTCGCCCCGTCCGCGGGTGCCGGTGTCTCGGCGGCCGGCAGGGGGAAGAGCTGGTCGAGCAGCTGCGCCGTCCAGGTGATGAGGTCGGCGTCCACGACGCTCTCCCCGCCGGCGGTCGGGAGCGGGACGATCATGGCCTCCCCGCCGGAGAGGATCTTCGCCTTGGGGTGCAGGCGCTGCATCCGCACGCGAAGCGAGTCGGGCAGGTGCGCGGGGGCGATCCGCAGGTTCGGTCCCATCGCGACGACGTCGGTCAGGCCGGAGCGTGCGGCGCGGCGCCGCAGGCGGGCCACCGCGATGAGGCCCTCGACCTCGCGCGGCAGGTCGCCGTAGCGGTCGACGAGCTCCTCCACGACGAGGTCGATGGTCTCGTCCTTCGCGGTGGCGGAGGCCGCGCCGGAGAGCTTCTGGTAGGCCTCCAGGCGCAGGCGCTCACTGTCGATGTACGACTCCGGGATGCGGGCGTCCACGGGCAGCTCGAGCCGCAGCTCGGCGGGCCCCTCGGTCTCCTCCCCGCGGAACGTGGAGACGGCCTCCCCGATCATCCGCAGGTACAGGTCGAAGCCCACGCCGGCGATGTGCCCGGCCTGCTCGGCGCCGAGCATGTTGCCGGCGCCGCGGATCTCGAGGTCCTTCAGCGCCACCTGCATGCCGCTGCCGAGATCGTTGTTGACCGCGATGGTCTCCAGGCGGTCGGCGGCCGTCTCGCTGAGCGGCTTCATCTCGTCGTAGAGGAAGTACGCGTACGCGCGCTCCCGGGCGCGTCCGACACGGCCCCGCAGCTGGTGCAGCTGGCTGAGCCCGTACTTGTCGGCGCGGTCGATGATGATGGTGTTCGCGTTGGCGATGTCGAGGCCGGTCTCGATGATCGTCGTCGAGACGAGCACGTCGGCGCGGCGCTCCCAGAAGTCGTCGACGACCTGCTCGAGCGCGTGCTCCCCCATCCGGCCGTGCGCGACGGCGATGCGCGCCTCCGGGACGAGCTCGGCCAGCTGCGCGGCGACGCGCTGGATCGACTGCACCCGGTTGTGCACGTAGAAGATCTGCCCCTCGCGCAGCAGCTCGCGACGGATCGCGGCGGCGACCTGCTTGTCGCTGCGGGGCCCGACGTAGGTGAGGATCGGATGCCGGTCCTCCGGCGGCGTCTGCAGTGACGACATCTCCCGGATGCCGGTGACCGCCATCTCCAACGTCCGCGGGATCGGCGTCGCGCTCATCGCGAGGATGTCGACGTTCATCTTCAGCTTCTTCAGCTTGTCCTTGTGCTCGACGCCGAAGCGCTGCTCCTCGTCGATGATGAGAAGGCCGAGGTCCTTGAAGATCACCTGGTCGGTCAGGATGCGGTGGGTGCCGATGACCATGTCGACGGTGCCGTCCAGGACGCCGTCGAGCGTGTCGCGCGCCTCCTTGTCGGTCTGGAAGCGCGACAGCGGCCGGACCTTGACGGGGAAACCCGCGAACCGCTCCGTGAAGGTCTCGAGGTGCTGCTTGACGAGCAGCGTCGTCGGCACGAGCATGGCGACCTGCTTGCCGTCCTGGATCGCCTTGAATGCCGCACGGACGGCCACTTCGGTCTTGCCGAACCCGACGTCGCCGGACAGCAGCCGGTCCATCGGGATCGGGCGTTCCATATCGGCCTTGATCTCGTCGATCGTCTGCAGCTGGTCCGGCGTCTCCGCGAACGGGAACGCCTCCTCCAGCTCACGCTGCCACGGCGTGTCCGGCCCGAACGCGTGCCCCTTCGCGGCCATGCGCGCCGAGTACAGCTTGACGAGCTCGACGGCGATGTCCCGCACGGCGCGGCGGGCCTTGCCCTTGGTGGCCGCCCAGTCGCTGCCGCCCATCTTCGACAGGGTCGGGGCCTCCCCGCCGACGTACCGGGAGAGCAGGTCGAGCTGGTCGGTGGGGACGAAGAGCTTGTCGCCGGGGTACCCGCGCTTGGACGGCGCGTACTCCAGCACGAGGTATTCGCGGGTCGTCTTGACGGCGTTCCGGCCGCCCGTGGAGACCTCGCGCTGCACGAGCTCCACGAAGCGCCCGATGCCGTGCGTCGTGTGCACGACGAAGTCGCCGGCCTTCAGCTGCAGCGGGTCCACGACGTTGCGACGGCGGGAGGCGAGCTTCTTCACGACCCGGGAGTCCGACCCGATCGTGCGCCCGTAGAAGTCGCTCTCGGTGAAGACGGCGAGCTTCGCGTCCGGTGCCTGGAACCCGTTCTCCAGGGTCGCGACGACGGCGACCGCGATGCCGGGCGGCGGCGGCTCCTCGACCCGCTCGACGGTGCGGGCGGCGATGCCGCGTTCGGCGAGGACATCCCGCGCGCGGTCGACGAGCCCGGTGCCGGACGCGGCGACGACGACGCGCCACCCATCCGCGAGGAGCGTGGCGATGTGCCCGGACGCGCCGTCGACGTTCCCGTGGAAGGACGGCACGGCCGACCCGGCGACGCGCACGGCGCCGTCCGGCGCACCTTCGACGCCGTCGGCGGCGATCTCCGCCGAGCCGGAGTCGAAGGTGCTGAAGCTCCACCACACGCCGCCGCGGGCGGCGGAGGCCTCGCGGAGGGCGGGCAGGGTGAGGAAGTCACCCTCCCCCAGGTCGATGGGCGTGTCGGCGCCGGCGGTCGCGGCGCTCCACGCCGCCTCCAGGAACTCCCGGTTGGTCTCGGTGAGGGTCACGGCGCGTGCGACGGCGCGCTCCGGGTCGACGAGGCCGACGGCGGTGCGGGCGGGCAGGTAGTCCACCAGCGGGACGACGGCGTCGGCGACCGCCGTGAGGAGCGATTCCATCCCCTCGACGGGGATGCCTTCGGACATCTTCTCCAGCATGCCGCGCAGGCCGGGGAAACGGTCCCGGAGCTCCGCGGCGCGGCGGCGCACCTCGGGGGTCAGCAGCAGCTCGCGGCTCGCCGTCATGAGGACGTGGGAGATCTCGCCGGGAAGCGAGCGCTGATCGGCGACGGAGAACGCGCGGATCTGGTCGATCTCGTCGCCGAAGAACTCCACCCGGTACGGGTGGTCGGCGACGGGCGGGAAGACATCGAGGATGCCGCCGCGGACGGCGAACTCGCCGCGCCGCGAGACCATGTCGACGCGGTGATAGGCGAGCTCGACGAGGCGCCGGATGACGGCATCCAGGTCATGGCCGCGCCCGCCGACGGACAGCTCGACGACGCCGGCATGGTCGAGACCGGACGCGAGGGGCTGGGTGGCCGAGCGGACCGAGGCCGTCACGATGAGGGGCACCGTGCCGTCCCAGGCGGCGACCTGCCGGAGCACCTCGAGGCGCTTGCCGACGGTCTCGGCGCTCGGGCTCAGCCGCTCGTGCGGGAGCGTCTCCCACGCCGGGAAGTGCAGGACGAGGGCCCCGGGCACGAGGCACTCCAGCGCCGTCCCCACGCTCTCGGCCCGGCGACCGGTCGGGGCGATGACGAGGAGGGATGCCGGCAGGCCGGCCGCGCGGCGGCGATCGAGGAGGCCCGCGAGCACGGGGGCGTCCAGGCCCGGAGTGAGGGAGAACTCGCCGTCGACGACGGCATCGCCCATGGCATCCCGGAAGGATTCCGCCTGCTCGAGGGCGCGCACGATCCCGGGAACTGTCACCGGATGAGTCTATGCCCGGGTGCGGACACGGGCCTCACGGGCGGGGCGCGTGGTGCTTCTGCTGCGCGGCGACGAGGCCCTCGGCGATCAGCTGCTCGACGGCGTCCGCCGCGTCCGACAGGACGAGGAGAAGGTCTTTCCGCTCGCTCCCGCCGAACGCGTCGAGGACCCAGTCGGCGGGGTCCTGCCGACCGGGCGGACGCCCGATGCCGACCCGGACGCGCGGGAAGTCGGCGGTGCCGAGCGCTTTCGCGACGTCGCGGACGCCGTTGTGACCGCCGTGACCGCCGCCCACCTTGAGCTTGAGCGAGTCGAACGGGATGTCGAGCTCATCGTGGATGACGACGACGCGCTCGGCGGGGACGCCGTAGAACGATGCCAGCGCGGAGACCGGGCCGCCGGAGACGTTCATGAACGAGTTGGGCTTGGCCAGCACGATCTTCGCGGCGCCGGGACGCAGCCAGGTCTCCGCGACCCGGGCGTTGGCCTTGTGCGCGCGGAGGGTCTCCGACCGTCGCGCGGCGAGTTCGTCCACGACCATCTGGCCCACGTTGTGCCGGGTCATCTCGTACCGCGGACCGGGGTTGCCCAGTCCCACGACCAGCCAGGTGTCGGCCATGGCGCCCTCTCCCTTCGACGACGGAGCCCGCCGCCACCAGTATCGGTGGAGACGGGCCCCGGGACGTGCGGTGCGGATTACTCGGCGGCCGCGTCGCCGGACTCGGCGCCGGCCTCTTCGCCTGCCGCGGCGGAGGCGGCGTCGGCGGCCTCGTCGTCGGCGGACGGGCCGGAGGGGGTCGTGATCGCGACGATCAGGGTCTCCGCGTCGGTGACGAGCGAGGAGCCCTTGGGCAGCTTCAGGTCGGCGGCGGTGATGTGCGCGCCCTCCTGGAGGCCCTCGATGTCGACCTCGATGTGCTGCGGGATGTGCGTGGCCTCGACCTCGAGCAGCACCGTGGTGTTGTCGAGGTTGACGATCGTGCCGGCGAAGGACTCACCCGTGACGACGATGGGCACGTCGACCTGGATCTTCTCGCCCTTCTTCACGACGAGGAGGTCGATGTGCTCGATGATCTGGTGCACCGGGTCCTTCTGGACGTCCTTGACCAGCGTGAGCTGCTGCGTGCCGTCGACCTCGAGCTCCAGGACCGCGTTGGCGCGGCGGATGAGCAGCGCGACCTGGTGGCCGGGCAGGGCGACGTGGACGGGGTCGGTGCCGTGGCCGTAGATGACGGCGGGGATCTTGCCGGCGGCGCGGAGGCGGCGGGCGTAGCCCTTGCCGAAGCTGTCGCGCAGCTCGGCGAGGACCTTGGTGTCGGTCTCGGTCGACATGGTTGTTCTCCTTGCGGGGCCTTCGCGGCCCAGATGTGGTCTGTGTTTCGACTCGAACGCATGCGCGTGAGGAAAGCCGCGAAGCCTGCATCACCGCGTCGATCACGGATGCCTGCTGCACCCCTCGCCGAAGTTGTCCCTCAGTCTATCAGCGCGCCCGATACGATGAGGACGTCACATCGGACGACGGAGGAACCCATGGAATACGGCTGGATGTCGCACGCGCTGGGCTGGATCATCGGCATCATGACCGTCGCCGCCACCCTGGGCGCCGCGGGCGCCCTGTTCTCGATGGGCCGCACCGCCTACCGCAAGGACTGAGCCCCGGTCAGCCGGCGGCCTCGCCGCCGAGGCGGCGCTTGAGCAGCGACGCCGCACGATCGACGACCGCCACGAGGTCGGCATCGTTGGCGATCCGGACGCCCTGCTCGTCCGCCGCGAGCGGCTCGAGCACCGCGAGCTGCGAGTCCAGGAGCGCCGGCGGCATGAAGTGGTCGCGGCGGGACATGCGGTGCGCGAGCTCGGTCACCGGCACGACGAGCTCGACGAACACGGCATCCGGGGCAGCGACCCGGATCCGGTCGCGGTAGACGCGGCGCAGCGCGGAGCAGGCCACGACGAGGTGCGACTCCCGCGCGAGGACGCGGCCCACGACGTCCAGCCACGGCTCCCGGTCGGCATCCGTCAGCGGGATCCCGGCCGCCATCTTGGCGACGTTGGCCGCGGGGTGCAGGTCGTCGCCGTCGACGAATCGCGCACGCACCTGCGCGGCCAAGGCCGCTCCGACGAGCGATTTCCCCGAGCCGCTGGGCCCCATGACGACGATCCGCATGATCGCATCCTGTCACGCGGCGGCGGGCGATCCGGCAGCACGGGTACGCTGAAACGGTCCCCCGCACACCTCGAGGAGTCTCACAGTGCCCGAAGCAAGCGCGAACATCGGAGTGGTCGGTCTGGCCGTCATGGGTTCGAACCTGGCCCGCAATCTTGCGTCCCGGGAGGGGAACACGGTCGCGGTGTTCAACCGGTCGCGGTCCAAGACGGATGAGCTGGTGGCGGCGCACCCGGAGGCGGAGTTCGTCCCCGCGTTCAGCTACGAGGAGTTCGCCGCGTCGCTGCAGAAGCCGCGGACGGCGATCATCATGGTCAAGGCCGGGGCCGGCACGGATGCGGTGATCGATGCGCTGACGGGGGTGTTCGAGCCGGGTGACATCATCGTCGACGGCGGGAACGCGTTGTTCACCGACACGATCCGCCGGGAGAAGGCCGTCCGGGCGACGGGGATCAACTTCGTCGGCGCGGGGATCTCCGGCGGGGAGGAGGGCGCCCTGACCGGCCCGTCCATCATGCCCGGCGGGTCGGATGAGTCCTGGGTGACCCTGGGCCCGATCCTCCGCTCGATCGCCGCGGTCGCGGAGGGTGAGCCGTGCGTCACGCACGTCGGACACGACGGCGCCGGGCACTTCGTGAAGATGGTGCACAACGGCATCGAGTACGCCGACATGCAGCTCATCGCCGAGGCCTACGACCTGATCCGCCGCGGCACCTCCAAGACCCCCGCCGAGATCGCCGACGTGTTCGCGGAGTGGAACCGCGGCGAACTGGAGTCCTACCTGATCGAGATCACCGCGGAGGTGCTCCGCCAGACCGACGCCGCCACCGGGCTCCCCCTCGTGGACGTGATCCTCGACCAGGCCGGCGCGAAGGGCACCGGCGCCTGGACCGTGCAGACCGCCCTGAACCTCGGGGTCCCGGTCTCCGGGATCGCCGAAGCCGTGTTCGCCCGGTCGCTGTCCTCCCACCCGGAACAGCGGGCCGTGTCCCGGGACCTGCCCGGCGCGGAAGAGGACCTCGAGGTCGAGGACGCCGACGCGTTCATCGAAGACGTCCGCCTCGCCCTGTACGCATCGAAGATCGTCGCGTACTCGCAGGGGTTCGACGAGATCCGCGCCGGCGCCGCCGCATACGACTGGACCATCGACCTCGGCGCGATCGCGAAGATCTGGCGCGGCGGCTGCATCATCCGCGCCCAATTCCTCAACCGCATCTCCGACGCCTACCAGACCACCCCCGACCTGCCCGTCCTGCTCACCGCCCCGTACTTCGTCGACGCCCTCACCCGCGCCCAAGGAGCCTGGCGGCGCATCGTCGCCACCGCCGCCGCCTCCGGCATCCCCGCCCCCGCGTTCTCCTCCTCCCTCGCCTACTACGACGGACTCCGCGCCGAACGCCTCCCCGCCGCCCTCATCCAAGGCCAACGCGACTTCTTCGGCGCACACACCTACCAGCGCACCGACAAGCCCCGCACCTTCCACACCCAGTGGTCCGGCGACCGCACCGAGGTCGAAGCCGAGGACACGCACTGACGACGAGCCTGCAGGCGCGCACGGTGATCGCGCGCCTGCTGTTGGCTCCGCTGTCGCTGGGCTATCTCGTCGCGGTCGGGTGGATGACGCTGAGCGTGCGTCCATACGGCGAGGACATCGGCGGCGTCGTGGACCGGCTCCTGGAATGGCTGTCGCGACGCCCGGTCACCGAGTGGGTGACGTTCCGGTGGCTGGAGTTCTTCGCCAATATCGCGATGTTCGTGCCGCTGGGCGTGTTCGTGGTGCTGTGGTTCGGCGTCCGGCGCTGGTGGCTCGCGCCGCCCACCGGCTTCGCCCTGAGCGCGGCGATCGAGATCGCGCAGCTGCAGCTCCTGCCGTCGCGGTTCGCCGATCCGCGCGACCTCGTCGCGAACACGACGGGGGCCGTCCTCGGCGCGGCCGCCATGGTCTTCCTGTGGTTCCTGCTCACGAGCGCTCCCGCGAGAAGGCGACGGTGACCGCCGGCGTCAGAGCCAGTCGCGCTTCTTGAAGACGACGTACAGGGCCACGCTCACGCCGACCATGAGCGCGAGGGCGAACGGATAGCCCCAGGGCTGGTCGATCTCCGGCATGAAGCGGAAGTTCATGCCGTACACCCCGGCGATGAGCGTGGGCGCGAACCCGATGGCGGCCCACGAGGAGACCTTCTTGACCTGGTCGTTCTGCTCGAGGCTGACCCGGGTCATCTCGCGCATCTGCTCGTTGCGGCGCTGCTCGACGAGCGTCGCGTGGATCGTGAGCGCGCTGTCCAGGGTGCTGCGGAAGGCCGCGACGCGTCCGTCGATGTAGCGGGCGCGGTCGGCGACCTCGGCGAACGGTGCGACCGACGAGACACCCTGCTTCTTCGCGACGACGCGTCCGAGGCGCTCGATGATCTCGGCGAGAGGCGCCGTCGCATGGTGGAGGTCGATCACCTCGCGCTGGAGCGCGAAGATCCGGTGGGAGACATCCTCCTCGTCGCCGAAGAGCTCCTCCTCGATCTCGTCGATGTCGTTCTCGATGCCGTCCATGACGTCGCGGTACCCGCGGGTGACGTACTCGCAGACCGCCCAGAGGACCGCGTACGGCCCCCGCGTGACGATGTCCGGGTACTGCTCGAGGAGAGCCCGCATGCGCTCGAGGTCCACGGCGGGATGTGCGGAGACCGCGAAGACGAGATGGTCGCCGACGACGACATCCACCTCGTGGCAGTGCACACTCTCGGTGCGGTCGGCGTACTCCGCCGGCTGCAGGACGAGGAACAGCAGGTCGCCGAAGTGGTCGAGCTTGGAGCGCTGGTGCGTACGGGTCATCTCCGTGATGCCGAGACGGTCCAGGCCCAGCTCCTCGCCGAGGGCGACGACCTCCTCGGGCGTCGGCCCCTGCAGGCCGACCCACAGCATCCCGTCCTGCTCCCGGGCGAGGGCGAGACCCTCCGCCGGGGAGATCCCCTCCCGGACCCGCTCGCCGCGGACGTAGACCACGGTGCGCGCTGTCGCCATACGCACACCCTACGCGCGGGGCGAGGGCGGTCCGCGCGTCAGCGCGTGATGTCGGTGAGCGTCCCGCGGTCCAGCCGCAGCCGGCGCCGCGCACGCCGCGCGACGGCGGAGTCGTGCGTCACGACGACGAGGGTGAGGCCCTCCGCGTTCAGCTGCTCCAGGACGGTCAGGATCTCGTCGCGCATCGACTCGTCGAGGTTGCCGGTCGGCTCGTCGGCCAGGAGCACCCGCGGGCGCTTGGCGATCGCGCGGGCGATCGCGACGCGCTGCTGCTGCCCGCCGGAGAGCTCCCCCGGCCGGTGATCGGCGCGGTCGGCGAGACCGACGCGGGCGAGCGCCTCCCGCACACGCTCGTCGCGCTCCGCGCGGTCCAGCCGCAGCGGCTCCAGTCCCATGTCGACGTTCTCCGCAGCCGTGAGCGTGGGCATGAGGTTGAACCCCTGGAAGACGAAGCCGATCTCTGCCGCGCGCACAGCGCCGAGCGCCCCGGGCCGGGCGGCGGCGAGGTCGGTGCCGTCCAGGAGGACGTGGCCGTCGGTGGGGGTGTCGAGCGCGCCGAGCAGCTGCAGGAGGGTGGACTTGCCCCCGCCTGTCGGACCCAGGATCGCGACGAAGTCGCCGGTGGCGATCTCCACGTCCACGCCCGTGAGCGCGTGCACGATGCGTCCCTTCGCGCGGTAGGTCTTCGTGACGCCGGTCAGGCGGTACGCCGGTGCGGGTTCGACGGTGTCGGTGCTGGTCATGTGCTGTTCCTTCTTCGGGGATGCGAGGGGTCAGGCGATCGCGCGGAGCGCTTCGGCGGGGCGGAGCCGTGCGGCGCGCCAGCCGCCGACGGCGCCGGCGACGAGGCCGCCGGCGACCGCCAGCCCCAGGGCGACGAGGATGATGCCGAGCGACAGCGGGGCCGACAGGACGATGTCGCTCGCCCCCTGGGTGAGCGCGGCCCCGCCCGGCATCGCGCCGCCCGGACCGCCGGGCATCCCTCCCGGTCCCCCGGCCATACCGGTCGCGGCCGGCGCCGAGGAGATGGTCGGCGCGAGGAGGTTGA
Organism: Microbacterium saccharophilum; assembly: GCF_007992455.1. GTDB lineage: Bacteria > Actinomycetota > Actinomycetes > Actinomycetales > Microbacteriaceae > Microbacterium > Microbacterium saccharophilum. The sequence continues at coordinate 351,470 of NZ_BKAH01000001.1, forward strand.
CGGCGGCGACCCCGGCGAGTCCGAGCACGATGCCCGCTGCCCCACCGATGAGCGATTGGACGAGGGATTCCCCCGCGATCTGTCCGATGACGCGCCGGTCGGACCAGCCGATGGCCTTGAGCGTGCCGATCTCCCGCGTGCGGCGGGAGATGCCGGAGAGGGTCAGCAGCACGGCGAGTGCGACGGCGACGGCCAGGACGATGACGGATAGCCACGTGCCGAGGCTCGAGATGAGGGACCCGGCACTGGCGAGGGACCCCGACACGGTGGCGGCCAGGTCGGACTGGGAACTGACCGTCGCGTCCGGCAGTGCCTCCTGCAGCGCCTCCTGGACGCCGGAGATGTCCTCCGACGAGGCGGCCTGCAGGTAGATCGTGGAGACGACGTCGCCGGCGCCTGCGAGCTCCTGCGCGACATCGAGCGGGAGGTAGACGTTCGCGGCGGTGTCGGCCGCGGAGGTGGACGATGACACGATGCCGACGATCTCGACCTCGCTGCCGGCCACGTCGATCGTGTCGCCGACGGCCAGGTCGGCCGACGCCGCGTACGTCGCGTCGACGACGGCGACGTTCTGACCGTCGTCACCGGCGTCCAGCATCCGCCCGTCCGTCGCCGTCACGGCCGACAGCGGGCCGACGACGGCCGTGGATGCGTCCACGCCGAGCACGCTGAACGAGTCGACGCCGAAGGAGCCGCCGCCGAAGCCGCCCCCGCCGTCCTGCGCCGGCGGCTGGTCTCCCTCGGCCGGGGCCTGCCCCGCGTCGGCGCCGTCGGCGGGCCGCTGCGGAAGCTCCCCGGAGAACGTCGAGTTCGTGAGGCTGAGCGCCCCCGCGACGGCCGCCACGCCGTCCACGCCGGCGGCGGTGTCGAGCGTGGCCGCGTCCAGTGTGCTGCGACCGAACCCGACGCTCAGCCGCGACTGACGGAGGTTCGTCGTCCCGTCCTCCCCGGTCGCGCCGGCATCCTCGTCGAAGTCGAACTGCGGACCGCCGCGGCCGCCCTCTCCGGGCTCGGTCGGCGCGCCCGTGACGGTGAGGTCGGTGCCGACGCCGTAGACCGACGCCAACGCCTCGGCCTGCGCGTCCCGCACGCCCGCCGACAGGGCGTTGACGAGGATGACGAGCGCGATCGCGATCGCGAGTCCGGTCGCGACGATCACGGTCTGCTTCTTCCGGCCGGACAGCTCCCGGCGCAGATACGTCCAGTACATGGGTCTCCTTCTCGGCGCACCGCACGCCGCCGGGACGACGCTAGGGACGGCGTTCATGGGATCCCCCAGCGCATTTCATGAACCGCCTATGGAAATCCCGGTGGGGAACCCGAGATTCACAGTGAGCGCATAGCGACGCCCATAGGAACCCCATAGCGTCGCGGTCACAATGGAGGACATGACCACCGCCGCCCCTGCCCTCCGCCGCGCCGACGGCTCCGCCCTCCGCGTCCTCGTGGTCGACGACGAGCAGATGCTCACCGACCTGCTCTCCATGGCGCTGCGGATGGAGGGCTGGGAGGTCAAGGCGGCCGGTTCCGGGTTCGAGGCGCTGGCTGCCGCGCGGGAGTTCGACCCGGACGCCATGGTGCTCGACATCATGATGCCGGACCTCGACGGGATGGCGGTCCTGCAGCGGCTGCGCCACTCCGGCAACGACGTGCCGGTGCTCTTCCTCACCGCCAAGGATGCCGTCGCCGACCGGGTCGCCGGTCTCACGGCCGGCGGCGACGACTACGTCACGAAGCCGTTCAGCCTCGAGGAGGTCGTCGCGCGCCTCCGCGGCCTCATGCGCCGCGCCGGCACCGCGACCGCCGGCGGGGCCGACCCGATCCTGCGCGTCGGCGACCTGTCCCTCAACGAGGACTCGCACGAGGTCGAACGCGCCGGCACCGAGATCGAGCTGACGGCCACCGAGTTCGAGCTGCTGCGCTTCCTCATGCGCAATCAGCGTCGCGTCGTATCCAAGGCGCAGATCCTCGACCGGGTCTGGAACTACGACTTCGGCGGACGCTCGAGCGTCGTCGAGCTGTACATCTCCTACCTGCGCAAGAAGCTGGATGCCGGCCGGGAGCCGCTCATCCACACGGTGCGCGGCGTCGGCTACATGATCAAAGCGCCGCAGTGAACGACCCGGTCAGCGAGCGGACCCGCACGAGGACGCCGCGCCGGCCCTGGAGCCTGCAGGCGCGTCTCATGGCGACGGTGATCGGCATCGTCGCCCTCATCCTCGTGGGGAGCGCCGTCGCGATCGGCGCCGGCGTGGGCGACGCGCTGTCGAAGTCGCTGAACGCCAACCTGGAGGCCACAACCCGCCAGCTGCAGCTGTTCGAGCCCGGCCCCCTGCAGAACGTGCGCCGCGCCGACGAGGCCCTCTCACAGGGCCCCCAGACCGACGGCTACCTGCTCCTCGTGGACTCGCCGTTCGACGGGGTCTCCGGCGCCGTCATCGTCGCCGACGACGACCTAGAGGTCGCGCCCCTCACCTCCACCCAGATCCACGCGCTCCGAGCGGAGGCCGCCACGCGCGGGTTCTCCACCGTGCGGGTCCCCGGACTGGGCAGCTACCGGGTCACCCCGTTCACGGCGGGAACGGTGACCGGGATCGCGGGGCTCCCCCTCAGCGAGCTGGAATCGACCCTCGCGGAGATCCTGACGACGATCCTCCTCGTCACGATCGGCGGCCTCCTGCTGCTCGCCGTCGCGGTGGCCCTCGTCATCCGGCGCTCGCTCGCGCCGTTGCGCGCCGTCGCCGACACCGCGACGCGGGTCGCGGCGCTGCCGCTGGCCGAAGGCGACGTCACGATCGCCGAGCGGGTGCCCGCGGAGGAGGCCGACGACCGCACCGAGATCGGGCGGGTGGGCGCCGCGCTGAACACGCTCCTGGACCACGTCGGCTCGTCACTGACGGCGCGCCAGCGCAACGAGGAGCGGATGCGGGCGTTCGTCGCAGACGCCAGTCATGAGCTGCGGACGCCCCTCGCCTCCATCCGCGGCTACTCGGAGCTGTCGCTGCGCGGCATCCGGCAGAGCCGCGAGGCCACCGGCGAGAGCCGCGCCCTCGCGGAGGCCGCGGCGCAGAACACCGAGCAGGCGCTCGAGCGCATCCAGGCGCAGTCGCTGCGGATGACGACGCTCGTGGAGGACCTGCTGCTGCTGGCGCGCCTGGACGAGGGGAAGGAGCTCGTGTACGGGGCCGTGGACCTCACGCGTCTCGCCGTGGAATCCGTCGCGGACGCACGGGCCGCCGGCCCCGACCACGAGTGGGCGCTGGAGGTCGACGACGCGCCGGTGGTCGTCGCCGGCGACGCCGCACGGCTGCATCAGGTGACCGCGAACCTCCTCGCGAACGCGCGCGTGCACACGCCGGCCGGCACGCACGTCACGACGACCGTCACGGCCTCCGGCGGCAGCGCCGTGCTCCGCGTGCACGACGACGGGCCCGGCATCGATCCGGCGTTCGCCGGCGGCCTGTTCGAGCGGTTCGCCCGCGCCGACGCCTCCCGCGCCCGGCAGACCGGCGGCACGGGTCTCGGGCTCTCCATCGCCAAGGCGATCGTGGACGCCCATCACGGCACCATCACGGTCCAGAGCGTCCCGGGATCGACGACGTTCGAGGTGCGCCTCCCGGCGCGTCCCGCCGACCCGCCCGCCTGACCGCCCGGTCAGCCGGTCAGTAGCCGGAGAACGCGTCGGTCGTGATCGACCGGGCCTTCTCCAGCGCCGGCGCCAGGTCGGCGATGAGCGCGGGCGGGCCGGAGATGTAGGCGTGCCGGGCGGCGATGTCCGGCACGACCTGCAGCAGTCCGTCGGCGTCCAGCCGCACGCCCTTCGCCCAGCGCCAGTGCGCGGGGAGGTGCGCCGGCTCGGTGCGGGTGAACACGATGACGGGGACCCCGGAGGCCTCGAGATCGTCGCGGAACGCCAGCTCCTCGGCATCCGACGCGACGTACACGAACACGATGTCCCGGTCCTCCTGAGCGAGCCGCGTGTGTCGCAGCTGCGAGACGAACGGCGTGACGCCGATGCCGGCGGCGACCATGAGCACGGGCGCGCCGGCGCGCTGCGGCAGCACGAAGTCACCCCACACCCCCGTCACCGACAGGGTCTCCCCCGTCCCGAGGGCGGCGAGGGCCTTCTTGTAGCTGGACTGCGACCCTTCGCGGAGTGCGATCTTCACGAGCGGCAGCTCCTCCGGGGAGCTGACGATGCTGAACTCCCGGCGCGTCCCGCGGGCATCCGGGTGGGGGTGCGGCACCTCCAGCTCGAGGTACTGACCCGGCGCGAACCGCAGCCCTCGCTTGGCCTGGAACGTCAGCTCCCGGACGGTCGGGGTCAGGGCGCGACGCTCCACGAGGGTGAGGCGCACGGCCGAGCGGACGGCGAAGGCGAACGCGACCAGGTTGCCGACCAGGAGCGCCCGCTCCTGCCCGAGCGTGACCTCGCCGATCGCCAGGGGCCAGCCGGCGAGCACACCGACGACCGCCGCGACGAGGAACTGCTGCCTCCGGCGGGGCGGCAGGGTGAGGGGCTCGGAGAGCATGAAGGCGCCGAGGAACAGGAACGGCGAGGACCACAGGATCTGCCAGAACACGGTGCCGAGGTCGAAGGCGAGCCCGGCCTGCTGGAACTCGGCGGACGCCCGGATCACGGCGACGGCGACCGCGACGACGAGGAAGACGGCGATGACGCGGATCTTCTCGGTGCGCAGCAGCACGATCAGCCCGAAGACGATGACGGGACCGGCGAGGAACGGCGACCCCACCCACCACGAGGATGCACCGAGCGCGGGGAGCCACACGCTGAGGATCGTCAGGAACGCCGCGCCGACGGCGGCGGGGTTGAAGATGTGCCGGCCCTGCCAGGCGAGGACGTACTTCGAGGCGGAGGCGACGATCCCCGCGATCGCGATTCCGACGAGCTCCCACGGCTCGAGCGTCGGGCGCAGCACGAACAGCAGGATGAGGACGGTGATGAGCGAGGACTCCCACCGCCACGAGCGGTGCAGGATGCGGTGCGCGACGGCGTCGGTGGCGGCGCAGGCCGCACCCAGCACGAGCCACGTCACGACGAGCTCGAGCGGCGTCGGGGCCACGACGCCGAAGAACGTCAGGACGAGGGCGATGGCGCCCAGGGCGGCGAGCGCGAACACGACGAGGCGATACATCGACACGCGTCCGATGACGGCGAACGCACGGTTCCACAGGGCAGTCAGTCCGCTCATGAGTCCACGCTATCGGCCCTCAGGAACAGCTCGGCGCGGCATCCCGGCGACCATTCGACGCGCCCGTCGGTCGTCATCCGCACCCAGGACACGTCCTGTGCGGCGGCGAACGCGGGCCCGCCGTCGAAGAACAGCGCCGTCGCCGCGGCATCCGCCGTCATCGCCGCACCGGCGACCGCCCACGTCGCCGCGATCGTCCGGACCGGCTCCCCCGTCCGCGCATCCAGCACGTGGTGCAGGCCCGCGCCCCACGCGCGCCGGTTGACGGCCGACGCGCAGAGCGCGGCATCGGTCACCTCCCACACGCCGATGGCGCGGGCGGGGTCGTAGGGATGCTCGAGCGCGATCCGCTGGGCCGTCCCCCGCACGGCGAGATCGCCGCTCGCGTCGACGACGACGGGGCCGTCGACGGCCGCCGCCACGAGGTCGACGAGGCGGCCCTTCCCGAGCGCGCCGACGTCGACGATTGCCGGCACGGTGAGGGTCAGCATCCCGTCCGCCCACCCGAGCCGGTCGGTCCAGTCGGCCGGCGCCGCCTCCGCCCCCGCGTCGTCGAAGCCGTACGACGCGTCGTAGCCGCGCCGAGCGAGCGCGGCGCCGACGAGCGGGTTCACGGCGCCGGCGGTCGTCGCGGAGAGCGCCGCGTAGAGGTCGAGCATCGCGGGGCCGTCCGGTGGGAGCGGGACGGCTCCGGCCCCGCGGGCCAGCGCCGTCACGAGCGAATCGGCGCGGAACCGCGACCACGCGCGGTCGAACTCCTCGATGAGCGCGCGCACCTCGGCGCGCACCGCCTCCGGGACGGGCGCAGCGGTCTGCACGTGCCACCGCGTGCCGATCGCCTCGAACTCCCAGCCGGAGGAGGCGCCCGGCGTCACGCCGACGCTTCGGACCGGATGGCCTCCAGCGCGTCGTTGAAACCGCCGCTGGTGAGGGACGAGCCGGCGACGCGGTCGACGGAGATCTCGTCGATGTCCTTGCCGAGCACCTCGTCGGCGATGCCGCCGATGAACTCGGACTGGTACCGCCCGGACTCCGGGTTCTGCGGGTCGCCCGTCACCTCCACGTCCGTGATGACGTCGCCGGCGAGGGTGACGGTGACGGCGATGGTCTCCAGCGTCCCGCCCCCGTCGATGTAGGAACCGTCCGCGGAGTAGGTGCCGTCGGCGTACGTCGCGGCGCCGGCGCTGCCGGTCTCCCGCGGGGTGCTCCCGGCGTCGCTCGGGTCGTCCGTCGCGGCGGAGGTCGTGCCGGCGCAGCCCGCGAGTGCGGCGAGGCCGGCGACGGAGACGGCTGCGGCGACGGCGGCGCGGCGGGGCAGAGCGGTGGTACGGATCATGGCGGTCCTCTCGGCAGGCGGTTCCGGCATCCTCACGGACCAACCTATGCGGTTCCTCGGAACGCGGACGCGGCGAGGTCGGCGGCGGTCACCGCCGGCGGAGCCACTTCAGCACTTCGACGACGAGGAAGATCACGACGGACAGCGCGAGCGGCAGGAGCCAGTCCTGTGCCGCGAGCGGCCGGGAGTCGAACAGCGCGTTCATGAACGGGACGTAGGTGTAGATCAGCTGGAAGACGATGAGCGCCAACGCCGACCACCAGATCACCGGGTTGCCGCGGAGCACCTGTGTCGTGAGGCTGGAGCGCGACAGGAACCGGCAGTTGAAGAGGAACGCCAGCTGCCCGAGGGCGAGCATCGTCACGGCCTCCGTGCGGGCGTAGACGACGTCGTGGCCGGCCGCGACGACGATCCCGAAGATCGCGAGCGTCGCCCCGCCGATGAGGAAGGACACCGCGAGCACGAAGCCGAGCTCCCGCATCGAGATGATCGAGCCGCCGGGGCGGCGGGGCGGGCGGGTCATGATGCCCGCCTCGGCGGGCTCGTAGGCGAGGGCGAGCGACAGGGTCACGGCGGTGACCATGTTGACCCACAGCACCTGGACCGGGGTCAGCGGCAGGGTGAGTCCGAAGACGACGGCGATGAGGATGACGAGGGACTGCGCGCCGTTGGTCGGGAGGATGAACACCACCGACTTGCGGAGGTTGTCGTAGATGCGCCGGCCCTCGCGGATGGCGCTGCGGATGGTGGCGAAGTTGTCGTCGGCCAGGACGATCTCCGCCGCCTCCTTCGTCGCCTCGGTTCCCTTGATGCCCATCGCGACGCCGACGTCGGCCCGGGTCAGGGCGGGGGCGTCGTTCACGCCGTCGCCGGTCATCGCGACGACCTCGCCGTGCGACTGCAGCGCGCGGACGATTCGGATCTTATGCTCCGGGCTCGTGCGGGCGTACACGTCGACGTCCCGGACGACATCCTTGAGCTGTTCCTGGCTGAGGGCCTCCAGCTCCCCGCCGGTGAGGACGCGCACGTCGCCCTCCGCGCCGACCAGGCCCATCTCCCGGCTGATCGCGAGCGCCGTGCCGGCGTGGTCGCCGGTGATCATCTTGACCCGGATGCCGGCGGCGTGGCAGTCCGCGATCGCCTCGATGGCCTCCGGTCGCGGCGGGTCGAGGATCCCCCACAACCCCAGGAACTCCAGGTCCTGCAGGTCGTCCATCGCGACCTCCGCCGCGCGGGTGGGTTTGCGGGCGCCCGCGAGCACACGGAGGCCCTGCGCGCTGAGCTCGTCGACGGCCTGCTCCCAGAACGCACGGTCCAGGGGCGCGGAGCCGTCGGCGCCGCGCTGGGTGAGCGAGCGATCCAGCAGCCGGTCGGGCGCGCCCTTGACGAGGATGGCGCGCGCGCCGTCCGGCGACTCGTTGAGGGTCGCCATGAACTTGTGCGCGGAGTCGAACGGGACGACGCCGATGCGGCGCGCGGCCTCCCCGGTGGCGCCGCCCTTGAGCGCGACGACCTTCAGCGCCCCTTCCGTCGGCTCGCCGACCAGCATCCAGCCCTCGCCGTCCGCCACGATGTGCGCGTCGTTGCAGAGGGTTCCGGCTGCCAGGAGTGCGGCGAGGTCGCGCCCGGAGGCGAGGTCGCCGTCCTCGTCGAGGATGTCGCCGTCGGGCTGGTAGCCGAGACCGGTCGTCTCGTACCGGCCGAGCGGGGTGACGAGGCGGCGCACCGTCATCTCGTTCTTCGTGAGCGTCCCGGTCTTGTCCGAGCACACCGTCGTGACGGAGCCGAGGGTCTCGACGGCGGGGAGCTTGCGGGTGATGGCGCGGCGGCGCGCCATCTGCTGCACGCCGATCGCGAGCGTGATCGTGACGAGAGCCGGCAGGCCCTCCGGGATCGCGGCGACCGCGAAGCCGATGGTCGCGGACGTCAGCTCGCCGAGCTCCATGCCGTGGAGGTACTTGCCGATGAGCAGCATGACGACCGCCATCCCGAGGATGACGAGCGTCAGCACCTTCCCGAACGCGGCCAGCTGCTTGGTGAGCGGCGTCGCGAGGCTGCCGGCGTCGCCGACGAGGGCCTGGATCTTCCCGATCTCGGTGCCGGCGCCGGTGCCCGTGACGATGCCCCGCCCCTGACCGCCCGAGACGATCGTGCCGGAGAAGGCCATGCAGGCGCGGTCGCCGATGCCGGCGGACTCCGCGACCGGCTCGTCCTGCTTCGAGGACGGCACCGATTCGCCGGTCAGCGCGGATTCGTCGATCCGCAGCTGGTGCGCCTGCGTGAGCCGGAGGTCGGCGGGGACCTTGTCGCCCGGCGCGAGCCGTACGAGGTCTCCCGGGACGAGCTCCGCGGCGGGGATCGTCGTCCACCCGCCGTCGCGGCGGACGCTCGCGTCGGCCGACAGCATCCCGCGGATGCCGGCGAGCGCCTTCTCGGCGCGCCCCTCCTGCACGTACCCGATGACGGCGTTGATGATCGCGACGGAGACGATGACCCAGAAGTCCAGCCAGTCGCCCATGATGGCCTTGATCGCGGCGGCGGCCAGCAGGATGTAGATCAGGGTGTCGTTGAAGTGTCCGAGGAACCGCAGCCACGCGGGCGTGCGCTTCGGCTCCGGCAGGACGTTGCGGCCGACCGCCTCGAGGCGCGCGGCGGCCTCGTCGCCGGTGAGCCCGGTGTCCTCCGCCCGCAGGGAGGTGAGGACGTCGGCGATCGGGCGGGCGTGGGCTCTGGTGAGAGAGAGGTCGGTGGGGACCGTGGCCATGCCCGGAGTCTAGGACCGGCTACGCGGCGCCGTCGAACATGCTCGTGACGGAGCCGTCCTCGAAGACCTCCTTGATCGCGCGCGCCAGCAGCGGTGCGATCGGGAGGATCGTGAGGCCGGGGAAGATCTTCTCGTCCGGGATCGGCACCGTATCGGTGACGACGACCTCGTCGATGGCCTCATCCTGGAGACGCTCGACGGCCGGGTCGCTGAAGATCGCGTGGGTCGCGGCGACGATGACACGGTCGGCGCCGTTCGCCTTCAGCGCCTGCGCCGCCTTCACGATCGTCCCGCCGGTGTCGATCATGTCGTCCACGAGCAGGCACACGCGCCCCTGCACGTCGCCGACGATCTCGTTCACGGTGACCTGGTTGGCGACGTTCGGGTCGCGGCGCTTGTGGATGATCGCGAGCGGCGCATCGAGGCTGTCCGACCACGTGTCGGCCACGCGCACGCGGCCGGTGTCGGGAGAGACGACGGTGAGCTTGGCGCGGTCGGCCGCGGACAGGTTCTTCTGGAAGTACTCCAGCAGCACGGGCTTGGCGAAGAGGTGGTCGACGGGGCCGTCGAAGAAGCCCTGGATCTGCGCGGCGTGCAGGTCGACGCTCATGACGCGGTCGGCGCCGGCGGTGCGCAGCAGGTCGGCGACGAGGCGCGCGCTGATCGGCTCGCGGCCGCGGCCCTTCTTGTCCTGTCGGGAGTACGGGTAGTACGGGGCGACGACGGTGATGCGCTTCGCCGACGCGCGCTTGGCGGCGTCGAGCATGATGAGCGTCTCCATGAGCCACTCGTTGACCGGCGGGCCGAACGACTGGATGAGGAAGAAGTCGCAGCCGCGGATGGAGACCTCGAACCGGGTCAGGATCTCCCCGGACGCGAACGTGCGGTGCTCCGTGGGGACGAGCTCCGTGCCGAGGGCGTCGGCGACGGCCACGGAGAGCGCCTCGTGCGAGCGTCCCGAGGCGACGACGAGGCGCTTCTTGGTCTTGGCGACGAGGCCGGGGGCGATTCCGCGTTCCACGTCGAGATCAACCTTGTTCTTCTTGCGCGACATCGTCCGCTTCCTGTGCTGAGCGAGCCCGGGCCGCCGCATCCGCAGCGCCCGTCCCCGGTCGGTGGTTCTCGACCCACCCCTCGACATTGCGCTGAGGGGCGACGCTCAAAGCGAGCGCTCCGGGCGGAACATCCTTGCGGATGACCGCACCGGCGCCTGTCTTCGCGCCATCTCCGATCCTAACGGGCGCCACGAACACGTTGTGCGACCCGGAGTGCACCTCGTCGCCGATCTCGGTGCGGTGCTTGGCGATGTCGTCGTAGTTCGCCGTGATGGCGCCGGCGCCGAGGTTCACTCCGCGGCCGATCGTCGTGTCGCCGATGTAGCTCAGGTGCGGGACCTTGCTGCCCTCGCCGATGGTCGCGTTCTTGGTCTCCACGAACGTGCCGATCTTGCCGCCTGCGGCCAGCTGCGTGCCCGGGCGGAGGTAGGCGAAGGGACCCACGGTCGCCGCGGCGCCGATCACGGCGAGCGTCGCGTCGGTGCGCCGGACCGTGGCGCCCTCGCCGACCTCGCAGTCCACAAGGCTCGTGTCGGGTCCGATCGTCGCGCCGGCGGCGACGACGGTCGCGCGCAGGATGTGGGTGTTGGGGAGCACCGTGACGTCCGCGGCGAGCGTCGCGGTGACGTCGATCCAGGTCGTGGCGGGGTCCTGGATCGTGACGCCCTCGAGCTGCCAGCGGCGGACGGTGCGCGCGTTCAGAAGACGACCGGCCTCGGCGAGCTGGGCGCGGTCGTTGACGCCGAGGGTCAGCGACACATCGGGGGCGATGGAGGCGGCGACGGCCAGCGCGTCGCGGCGGAGCAGGCCGATGACGTCGGTGAGGTACTTCTCCCCCTGCAGGTTGTCGGTGCCGACGCGGGCCAGCTGGGTGCGCAGCGCCGTCGCCTGGAAGACGTAGACACCCGCGTTGATCTCACGGGTGGCGGCCTCGTCCGCGGTAGCATCCTTCTGCTCGACGATCCGGTCGACGCCGCCCTCGGCGTCGCGGATGACGCGTCCGTAGCCGGTGGGGTCCTCCACGATGGCGGTCATGAGCGTCGCCGCGGCGGCGCCGTCCCGGTGGCTGCGGACGAGCGCCTCGAGCGTGTCGTAGTCCAGCAGCGGGACATCGCCGCTGAGGACCAGGACGTCGCCGGTGAAGCCGGGGAGACGGTCCAGTGCCACCTCGACGGCACGGCCGGTGCCGGGGATCTCGTCCTGGTCGACGACCACGACCTCCGGCGAGACTCCGAGGACGGCGTCGGCGACCTGGTCGCGCTCGTGGCGCACGACGACGAGGACGTGGGCGGGGGCGAGGTCGCGCGCCGTGTCGAGCACGTGCCCGACGAGCGGGCGACCGCCGATGCGGTGCAGGACCTTCGGAAGGGCGGACTTCATCCGCGTGCCCTGCCCCGCGGCGAGGATGACCACGGCGAGCGCGTCGTCGAGTGTGTTCTCCGTCATGCTCCGCCGCCAGGACTCGAACCTGAACCTCACAGCTCCAAAGGCTGTCGTGCTGCCATTACACCACGGCGGACCACGACCCCGGACTCTGCCCGGGACCGCCCGTCAAGTCTGCCATGCACCCGGCGCGCTACCGGGTGACCTTCACCGTCAGCGGGGCGCTGGAGGTGGCCCCGGCGGCATTGCGGAACTCGACGCGGTACACGTGCGTGCCCTGCGTGGCGCCGGTGACGGCGAGGTTCGCCGTCTGCGCGGCGGGGGTCCGTGCGGTGAGCGTCCCCTCGGACACGAGGACCCCGTCGGCGTAGAAGCGGTACGAGGTCGCGTTGGTCCCCCACCACATGTTCGCCGTCACGGTGTACGCGCCGTCCCGGTCGTGGTTGTCGTGGCTGAGCACGGGGGTGCCGGGGTTCGCCGCCGTCACCGTGACGGTGAGGGGGGCGAGGGTGGTCTCCCCCGCCGTGTTGGCGAGCACCGCGGTGTACCGGTAGGTGCCGTTGCCGCGGCCCGTGACCGGGATGACGGCCTTCTGCGCCGTCATCCCGTTATAGGTCAGCGGCACCGCCGTGACGAACACGCCGTTCTCGTAGAGGCGGAGCGACGAGGCGTTCTGTCCCCACCACAGGTTCATGGTGATGCGGTAGTCGCCGTCCAGGAGACCGGTGTCCCACCCGTTGTCGTGCGAGAGGACGCCCTTCGCCGGCGCCGCGGTGGCCGTGTCGGCATCCGTCCGGACCAGTCCCGCCCGCACCTCGGCGAGGAGCGCCGTGGCGTCGGCGACGAGCTGTGCGCTCGGCCAGTCGGCGGCCACGACGATCCGGGCCTTCTCGAGGGCTGCGCCGACGGGGGCGTAGGACCAGTCGGTGTAGTCGGCGGCGTCGAGCGCGGCGAGCGCATCGGCGGCGGCGGCGAGGGCGGCGGTGTCGACCCGGTCGCCGGCGCGGGTGAGCCGCACCTCGTCGATCGTGCCCCACGCGCCGGCGGACAGGGTGCCCCGGACCGCGACCGTGAGGGAGCCGTCGGCCTCGACCGTGACCGCGGGCGTCGTGCCCGTCCGCGACGCCTGCCAGCCGTCCAGCGCCAGCGGCGCCGTCGCGGTGCCGGCCGTGGTGGTAGCGGCGAGTGTCAGCCGGTCGCCGGCGGCTTCCCCGTCGCCCTGCGTCGTGGCGGAGAGCGCGTAGGTGCCCGGGGTGACGCCGGTGATCCGCTGCGTGACCGCGAACGTGTAGGGCGTGTCGCTCCAGAAGCTGACGGCGCGCGCGCCGGCGGCCGCGTCGGCCGTCGCCCCGATGGAGGCGCCCGTGCCGGTGACCTCCCACATGGACGTGTCCGCGGCCTCGAAGCCGGGGTTCTGCACCCACTGGCGGGGCGTCACGGTCACCGTGGCGCGGGCGGCGAGGCCGTCCTCGGTCGTCCCCGTGACGGTGTAGGCGCCGGCGCCGTGGATCCAGTCCACCGCGTCCGACCACCGGACGTCCTGCTCGTCGAGGGCGCCGTTCCAGCGACGCACCTGGACGGTGGCGGGAAGGTCGACCGGCTCGCCCTCCACGACCGTGACCTCGACGGGGAGGACGACGGGCGCCGGCTCCTCCCCCACCAGCTCGAGGTCGTCGAGGGCTCCTTCCAGGCGGGCGAGCGCGGCGGCGACCTTGTCCGCGGCGGGGGCCGCCGAGGCCAGCACGACGCCGGCGATCTCGAGGGCGTCGTCGAGCCCGGCGAGCGAGGCGGGCGTGATGATGCTGCGGTCCAGTGCCTCCGCCCGGTCGACGGCGGCCTGCAGTGCCGACGTGTCCGCCGGAGCGGCGGCGGCGCGCGACAGCACGATGTCATCGACCGTCCCCCACGCACCGGCGGGCAGGGTGGCGGTGATCGTCACGGTGGCGGTGCCGCCGGCCGGGACCGTCACGGCATCCGTTGTCGGCGTGTGCCAGGTGCGCCACCCGTTGAGCTCGAGCGGCGTCGTCGCGGTGGCACCGCCGGTCGCGGCGAGGCTCAGGCGCAGCGTGCTGGCGGCATCCTCCCCGTCGCCCTGGACTGCGACGGATGCCGTGTACGACCCGGCGTCGAGCCCGGTGACCTGCTGCGACAGCGTGAAGGAGTACGCCGAGCCGGAGTAGAAGTGCGCGGAGCGCGTGCCGGAGTGCGGGTCGTCCGTGGCGCGCAGCGTGAGGGCGGCGCCCGTGCGCGTCCACATCGACACGTCGGCGTCCTCGAAGCCGGGGTTCCGAAGATGGTTGACGGCGCGGACGGTGACGGTGGCGGTCGTGGCGTGACCGGATGCCGTCTCGCCGGAGATCTCGTAGACGCCCTGGCCGGAGATGTACGCGGCGGCCTCCGACCACGTCACCGCCTCCTGCTCGGTGGAGCCGTCGTTGTAGGTGATCCCCACGGTGGCCGGCAGCGTGATGGGGGCGCCGTCGACGAGATCGACGGCGGGGTTCTCGACCGCGGTCACCTCGCGCGGCGCGACGGCGCCGGTGCGGGCGTAGGCGAAGACGTTGAGGGACTCCACGGGCGTGCCGTCGTACGCGAAGATGGCCTGGTTCTCCCACGCGGAGCCGCCGTACCATTCGCCGGCGTCGTCGGGGTCGTATTCGGCCGCGTAGCTGGATGCCCAGCCGGAGCCGAACTCCTCCCACAGCAGCCTGTTCTGCTCGAGCTGTGCGGCCGGGCCGACCGGCAGCCACGCCGGCTCCCAGTAGAAGACGCCGATGCCGGCCGCGCCGACGTCGACGACGGCCTGGATGACGTCACGGACGGCGGTCGCCTGCCCCTGGACGCTGAGGGGGTACTGCGTGGCCTCGCCCGGCAGGTCGATCGTGTTGCCGTGCCCGTCGCCCTCCTCCAGCGTGCGCGCCCACGAGGTCTCGGCGACCATGACCTTCTTGCCGTACGTGGATGCCACCTGGGACAGGACGCGCGTGAGGTTGCCGAGCGTGCCGTGCCAGTACGGGTAGTACGACGACGCGAAGACGTCGTAGTCCACGCCGTAGGTCTGCAGGTTCGCGGCGTACCCGGCGTAGCGCCCGGTCGTCTCGGGGTTGGTGAAGTGCACGGCGACGAGGGCGTCCGCGAAGACGGCGCGGACGGCGGCGGAGCCCGCCGAGAAGATCTGCGCCATGTTCGCGAAGCCCGTGACCCCGGCGACGGCGTTGTTGGTCTCGTTGCCGACCTGCACCATCCGCACGTCCACGCCGGCGGCGGCGAACTGCTCGAGCGCGTCGGTCGTGAACGCCCCGACGGCGGCGGCGGTGTCCGCCACGGACAGCCCGGCCCACGCCTTGGGCGCCTTCTGCTTGCCGGGGTCGGCCCAGAAGTCGGAGTAGTGGAAGTCGACGAGGACGCCCAGTCCCGCGGCCGTCGCGCGCTCCCCGATCTGCACGGCGCGGTCGACGCCGACGTTCCCGCCGCCGTAGCCGTTCCCGTCCGCGTCGAAGGGATCGTTCCACACGCGCACGCGCACGTCGGTGATGCCGTGATCGGCCAGCACGTCGAACAGGTCGGCGGGCTGCCCCGCGTCATCCCGGAACACCACGCCGGACTCCTCCAGCGACAGCACGGACGACACGTCGACGCCGTTGATGAAGTCGGCGGGGAGATTCTCGACCTTCTGCACGACGATGCCGGCCTGGACCGGCCCGTCGTCTGCCGCGGCGGGCGCCGCGAGCGTCCCGAGCCCGAGTGCGAGGGCGGCCGTGACGGCCGTCATCCGCCATGTGAGTCGTGCGCGCATGCTGTCGATCCCCTTCGATCGCGGGTCGACGCCACCGTCCACCCCGCCTGTTACCGGTCACAGTAACAGGCGTCGGCGCGGAGGTCCATGCCCCTTCGCGATAATGGCCGGGTGACCAGCGAGCATGACGAAGTCGACCGGATCGTCGAGGCATGGGGCCGGCAGCGCCCCGACCTGGACTTCTCCCCGCTCGAGGTCCTCTCCCGCGTCGACCGGCTCTCCCGGCACCTCGACCGTGCGCGCCGCGAGGCGTTCCGGCGCAGCGACCTGGAGCCGTGGGAGTGGGATGTGCTCTCGGCGCTCCGCCGCGCCGGGGAGCCGTATCAGCTGAGCCCGAAGCAGCTGCTGCAGCAGACGCTCGTCTCCAGCGGCACCATGACGAACCGCATCGACCGGCTCGTGGGCCGCCGGCTCGTGCGCCGCGAAGCCGATCCCGGCGACGGGCGCAGCATCCTCGTGACCCTCACCGAGGAGGGCCGCACGCGCGTGGATGCCGCGATCACGCGCCTCGTCGACGCCGAGGCGCTGCTGCTCGGCGTCCTGTCGCGCTCGGACAGCGACCGCCTCGCGGGCCTCCTGCGGAAGCTGAGTCTCAGCTTCGACACCTGAGCGCCCTCTACGCTGGGAGGGACATGGCGCATCTTCTGGGGGCCGAGGCCCTGCACCTCGAATTTCCGACCCGCGTCGTCTTCGACTCCGTCTCGCTGGGCGTGGACGAAGGCGACCGCATCGGGGTCGTCGGCCGCAACGGCGACGGCAAGTCCAGCCTGCTGCGCATGCTCGCGGGCCTGCAGGCACCGGACGCCGGCCGCGTGACGGTGCGCGGCGGGGTGACCGTCGGCGTCCTCGACCAGGCCGAGACGCTCGACGACGACGACACCGTCGGCAACGCGGTCGTCGGCGACATCCCCGAGCACGAGTGGGCCGGGGACGCCCGCGTGCGCGAGGTCATCTCGGGGCTCGTCGGCGACCTGCCGTGGGATGCGCCGCTCTCCTCGCTCTCCGGCGGGCAGCGGCGCCGCGTCGCGCTGGCGCGCCTCCTCACCGGCGACTGGGATGTGCTGTTCCTCGACGAGCCGACGAACCATCTCGACGTCGAGGGCATCGCCTGGCTCGCGGAGCACCTGAAGCGCCGGTGGAGCGCGGGCTCCGGGGGGCTCCTCGTCGTCACGCACGACCGGTGGTTCCTCGACGAGGTGTGCACCGCGACGTGGGAGGTGCACGACCGTCTCGTGGAGCCGTTCGAGGGCGGGTACGCCGCGTACATCCTGCAGCGCGTCGAGCGCGACCGGCAGGCCGCCACGATCGAGGCGCGCCGGCAGAACATCGCCCGCAAGGAGCTCGCCTGGCTGCGGCGCGGGGCGCCCGCCCGCACGTCGAAGCCGAAGTTCCGGATCGACGCGGCCAACGCGCTCATCGCGGATGTGCCGGAGATCCGCGACCGCGTGTCGCTGCAGTCCCTCGCCGTCTCGCGGCTGGGCAAGGATGTCGTGGACCTCCTCGACGTCGGCGTCTCCTACGGCGAGCGCGCGGTGCTGCGGGATGTCGAGTGGCGGATCGCGCCCGGCGAGCGCACCGGCATCCTGGGCGTGAACGGGGCCGGCAAGTCGACGCTCCTGGGTCTTGTCTCCGGCACCGTCGAGCCGACCGCCGGCCGCGTGAAGCGCGGCAAGACGGTGAAGGTCGCGACTCTCACGCAGCGGATGGACGAGCTCGACGAGCACATGGCAGACCCGGTGCGCGTCGTCATCTCCCGGCTCCGCACGAGCTATACGATCGGGACGGGCTCGAAGGCGCAGGACCTCACCCCCGGTCAGCTGCTGGAGCGGATGGGGTTCTCCTCGGAGCAGCTGTCCACGCCCGTGAAGGACCTCTCCGGTGGGCAGAAGCGACGCCTGCAGCTGCTGCTGATCCTGCTCGACCAGCCGAACGTGCTCATCCTCGACGAGCCCACCAACGACCTCGACACCGACATGCTCGGCGCGATCGAGGACCTGCTGGACTCGTGGGCGGGGACCCTCCTCGTCGTCTCGCACGACCGGTACTTCCTCGAGCGCGTCACCGACCAGCAGTTCGCGATCCTCGACGGACGTCTCCGGCACCTGCCCGGCGGCGTCGACGAGTACCTGCGGCTGCGCCGCGCGCAGGACAGCGTCACCCCCGTCGCCTCCGCTGCGTCCTCGGCGTCGGCGCCCGGCCTGTCCGGCGCGGATCGCCGCCTGGCGGAGAAGGAGCAGTCCGCCCTCGAGCGACGGATCGCGCGGCTGCAGAAGGAGATCGGGACGCTGGACGTCGAGCTGACGTCGAGTCAGGATGCCGGGTACGACCACCTGACCGGGCTGTACCGGCGGCGCGACGAGCTGACCGAGGAGATCGGCCGGCTCGAGGACGAGTGGCTGGAGCTCGGCGACCGCCTGGAAGCCTGAACCGGGCGGGTCAATACCAGATGCTCAGTCGCGGTGCGACGTGCCAGGACAGCAGACGCGCGGCGGCGGCATCCGCCCCCTGCACGCGTCCGGCGCGGGAAAGCGTCAGCAGCGACACGCCGCCCAGGCAGGCTGCGGACAGCTCTGCGATGCCGAGCCGCACGTGCGGGACGCCCGCGGGCGCGGCGCCCTCCGCCCGGGAGACCGCGCCGCGGCCGTCGGCGTCGACCTCGAGGAGGAACCGCCCGCCGGCGAGGTCGAGCGGGTCTTCGACGTCGAGCAGGACGGCGCCGGGCGCGTCGTAGCGCCGCGAGCCGAGGACGGCCGGGATGTCCAGGATGCGGACGTACTGGTGGTCGCGGACGGTCACGGTGGCCGCGCGCCGGTCGTCGATCATCCACAGCACCGGCTCGTCGGTGGCGGCGAGATCCGCGTGCACCTCGCCGACGAGGTCGAGCTCGAGGACGAACCGCCAGAGGGCCGCGTACGCGTCGGCACCGTCGGCAACGAGCCGGGAGAGCACCGCGGTGCCCTTCGTGAAATCGTCCTGGTGGGAGCGGATGCGGTACGCGAGGACGCCGCGGACGGCGCCGGACGGGTCGGTGTACTGCACGCAGCGCACGTCCCCGCCCTCGTGCGCGTCGGGTGCCGTGCCGGTGAAGCGGTCCTCGTGCCCCGGCGGCAGCGCGATCTCGCCGGGGGCCTCCCGGCGGGTGCGCTCGTGCAGCCGCGCGATGAGGTCCTTCGCGTGGGCGCGGGTGACGAAGTCGACGCGCCCCTCCGGGCGGGGTCCGATCCAGTTCGCCCGCTTGGTGTCGATCTTCAGGTCGGCGCTCTCCGTCGCGACGCCGAAGCCGTACCGCCCGTAGAGCGTGGATTCGGACACGGTGAGCATCGCGGCGGGAAGCCCCTGCGCGGCGGCCGTGCGCAGCTCGCCCTCCAGCAGCGCACGGGCGACGCCGCGACGACGATGCGTCGGGGAGACGGTGACGGCGCTGATCGCACACGCCGGGACCGCCGTCTCCCCGGGGAGGGTGAGGTCGCCGATCCAGGACGCGATCGTCGCGACGGGCCCGGCGGATGCGGCGGCCGGGGCGGCGGGGTCGTACACGCCGGTGAGTCGCTTGCCGGCGTTGCGGTCGCGGCCGGCCGCGATGTGGGCGGCGGTGCGCTCGCCGTCCTGGAAACCTCGGGCCACGGACTGCAGCCAGCCGTCGACCTCGTCTCCGGCGACGGTGCGGTAGTCCAGGCCGCGGTCGTGGAGGCCTTGGCGGGACGCCTCGTCGACGGGGGCCTGCTGCCAGGTATCGGTCATGTGAAGGACACCACCTTCGCTCCGGCCACGGGGCCGTGGACATGCAGGACGTCGTGACCGGCCGCGACGAGGTCGGCGCGGAGGTCGCGGGCCGCGGCGTCGGAGGCCGCGAGGAAGGCGACCGTGGGGCCGGAGCCGGACACGAGACCGGCGAGCGCGCCGTAGCCGACGCCGGTCTCGATGAGCGTGTTCAGCTCGGGACGCAGGTGGCAGGCCGCGGCCTGCAGGTCGTTGCGGACCGCGGCGGCCAGGGCGACCGGGTCGCCGGCGCGCAGCGCCTGCAGCACCGCAGGGTCGACGGCGGGCGTCCCGCGCGGCGGCGTGATGTCGGGCTGCGCCCGCAGACGGTCGAGCTCGGCGTAGACGGTCGGCGTGGACAGACCCTCCGCGTTCGTCACGAGGACCCAGTCGAACCGGCCGCGGGCGAGCGCGGGGGCGAGCTCGTCGCCGCGACCCGTGCCGACGGCGGTGCCGCCCAGGAGGGCGAAGGGGACGTCGGCGCCGAGCCGGGCGGCGAACTCGTGCAGGCGGGCCGACGACAGGCCCCCGTCCCACAGCGCGTCGCACGCGACGAGGGCCGCGGCCGCGTCCGCGGACCCGCCGCCCATGCCGCCGGCGACCGGCACGCCCTTGCGCAGCTCGAGGTGCACGCCGCCGGGCTGGTCGAGCTCGCGGGCGACCATCCGCGCGGCGCGGACGGCGAGGTTCCGGTCATCCAGCGGCACATCGCGGACGTCCACGGCGCCGGTCACGGTGACGCGGAAGTCGTCGGCCGGGGTGGCGATGACATCCTCGTAGGCCGAGACGGCCTGGTAGACCGACGCGACGTCGTGGTACCCGTCGTCCTGCACGTCGCCGACGTCGAAGAAGACGTTGAGCTTTCCGGGGGCACGCACGTGCACCCGGTCGCGGACACCGAGGAGGCTCACGCGGTCGCCGAGTCCGCCCAGAGGTCGACCTCGATGCTGTCCGAGAGGGCGTCGATCCGCTCGAGCTCCGCCGTGTCGAACGCGGGGCCGTGCAGGGCCGCGAGGTTCTCGTCCAGCTGCGCCGGGCGGGATGCGCCGATGAGGGCCGAGGCGACCACCGGGTCGCGGAGCACCCACTGGATCGCCATCTGCGCGAGGGTCTGCCCGCGCTCCTTCGCGATGACGTCGAGGCTGCGCAGCGCCGACAGGCCGTGGTCGCTGAGCCGGCCGCCCGGCAGCGAGGAGCGCTGCTGGGCGCGCTCGGCGGTGCCGTCGCCGAGGTACTTGTCGGTGAGGAGGCCCTGCGCGAGCGGCGTGAACGCGATCGCGCCCATCCCCTCCTGGCGGAGCACGCCGGTCAGGCCGTCCTCGACCCAGCGGTTGAGGATCGAGTACGCCGGCTGGTGGATGACGAGCGGCGTGCCGAGGTCACGGGCGACGGCCTTGGCCGCGGCCGTGCGCTCGGCGCTGTACGAGGAGATGCCGACGTAGAGGGCCTTCCCCTGCCGTACGAGGGTGTCGAGGGCGCCGATGGTCTCCTCGATCGGCGTGACGGTGTCGACGCGGTGCGAGTAGAAGATGTCGACGTAGTCCAGGCCCATCCGCTGCAGTGACTGGTCGGCGCTCGCAAGCAGGTACTTGCGCGACCCCTGCGTCCCGTACGGGCCGGGCCACATGTCCCAGCCGGCCTTGGACGAGACGATCAGCTCGTCGCGGTAGGGGGCGAAGTCCTCCCGCATCATGCGGCCGAAGTTCGTCTCCGCCGACCCGTACGGGGGTCCGTAGTTGTTCGCCAGGTCGAAGTGCGTGATGCCCCGATCGAACGCGTGGCGGAGCAGCGCGCGCTGGTCGTCGAACGGGATGTTGTCACCGAAGTTCCACCACAGACCGAGCGAGATCGGCGGCAGATACAGGCCGCTGTCGCCCACCTGTCGGAAGGAAGCTCCCAGGTAGCGCCCGTCTGCGGCGGTGTAGGGTCGGTGCAGGTCTCCTCCCCGCGTAGGCGGGAAGCGGTCATCGTCGGTCACCGTCCCAGCGTATCCGCCGTCCCATACGCGTGTCCCGGAAACGTCACCGTAACCCCGTGGTTCCGCATGTGAACCCGATACATCGAACGGAGGCATCCATGGCGCGTCTTTCCGCCCTTCCCGCCCAGCCCGACCTCTGGGCGGCTCTGCTCGAACGCGACGACATCGTCCTGCACCGCGGGATGCTGCACCTCGCGCACGACGACGTCACCCCCGGTCAGGCGCGCATCGCCGACCTGCTGCTGACGGCAGACGCCCTCGACGGCGCCGGTGTGGCGCACCTCCTCATCCGGCACACCTCCGATGTGCCCGCCCTCGTCGTCGACATCGCCGACCGCGACCGGGCCATGACGGCCCTGGCGGCGCGCGGCGCGGACGAGCCGCTCTACATCAAGCCCACGACCGGTTCGGCCGTTCCCGCGATGGAGTTCGCCGGCACAGCGACCGGGCCCTCCGCGGTCCGCGTCTTCCGGCCGCGCGTCGCGCGCACCGGCGGGCTCCGGTACGGCGCGTCGTACGGTGCGCGGCTGGAGTTCTGGCGGTTCGGCGAGGAGCTCGTCGAGGCCCCGCACGCGAACGCGCTCACGCGCCGCACCTTCCCCGCCGAAGACCTCTCCGCCGGCACCGTGGAGCGCTACGGCCGCACGTGGCGGACCGTCGGCGGCATGTTCGACCCGCACCCGGGCGAGTTCACCGGGGAGATCGACATGGTCTTCTCCTGGGTCGACGGGTCGTCGACGGACTTCCAGCGTCAGCGGGCGGCGCAGCTGTCCGAGTACGTCGTCGGCGAGGGCGATGCCGGGCCCGCCCGCTACCGCCATGTCGACGAGCTGCGCTACGCCCTGCGCAGCGTCTACATGTACGCCCCGTGGGTGCGCCGCATCTTCATCGCGACCGACTCCCCCGCCCCGGCGTGGCTCGTGGACCACCCGCGCGTGACGATCGTGCGGAGCGAGGAGTTCTTCGCCGACCCGTCGGTGCTGCCCACGCACAACTCGCACGCCGTCGAATCGCAGCTGCACCGCATCGAGGGGCTGTCGGAGCACTTCCTGTACTCCAACGACGACATGTTCTTCGGTCGTCCCGTCGCGCCGGAGCTGTTCTTCTCCCCCGCGGGGATCTCGTCGTTCGTCGAGTGCGACGTGCGCATCGGGACGGGTCCGACCCGCGTCGCGCGCAGCGGCCACGACAATGCGCTGCGCGTGAACCGCGCGCTGCTGCAGGAGCGGTTCGGCCGGACGATCGTGCGCGACCTGGAGCACTGCGCGGCGCCGCTGCGGCGGAGCGTCATGTTCGAACTCGAGCGGGAATTCCCGGAGGAGATCGCCCGCACGGCGGCATCCCGGTTCCGGTCGGCCACCGACGTGTCGGTGACGAACTGCCTGTACCACTACTACGCGCAGGCGACCGGGCGCGCGATCGCGTCGACGGCGCCGCGCGTGCGGTACTACCAGACGACCGCCGCGGCGTCGCTCGGCCGCATGGAGCGCCTCGCGAACCGCAAGGACGTCGACATGTTCTGCCTCAACGACGGGGGCGAGACCGAGGTGCCCGAGAAGGTGCGGGTGCGCGCGGTCACGTCGCTCCTGGAGCGCCTGTTCCCGGCGCGGCCGCCGTGGGAGGCCGCGGACGTCAGCGCAGCACGGTCAGCGGCTCGGTCGGCGGAGCAATCCGCGACGCGCTGAGCGACGTCTGGATGCCGGCGGCCTGAAGGCGCCGGAGGGCTTCGCCCGCGTCGATGTGCTCGAGCGGCCGGGGCGCGTCGATCGGTACGACAGAGTGCACGATCGTGTCGTCGTAGACGTGCACGAGGTTGAACGCCTGCGCACCGTCCTGCGGCCTCGTGCCGCCGACGGGGACCGTGAGGTCCTGCGCGTAGCAGGTCGAGGAGGCGACCGACACGGGGACACCGGCGAACGTCGCGAACGTGGAGTAATGCAGGTGACCCGCGATGATGCCGCGCACGTCGGTGCCGCGGATGATCTCGGCCAGGCCGGCCTGATCGCGCAGCTCGACGGTGGAGGCCAGCGGAAGGACGCTGGGGATCGGCGGGTGGTGCATCGCGAGGATGGTGCCGAGCGGAGCCGGGGTGGCCAGCACATCGCGCAGCCATTCCCGCTGCGCGGGCGTGACCTCGCCGTGATGGTGTCCGGGGACGCTGGTGTCGAGCGTCACGACGCGGAGGCCGTCGAGCTCGTCGACGCGGTCGACGGGACGCAGCGGGTCGGCGCTGCCGTCGTCGTCGAGGAGGCGCGCCCGGAACGCGGCGCGGTCGTCGTGGTTGCCCATCACCCAGAGAAGGCGGGCGCCGAGGCGCTGCGCGAACGGTTCGACGAGCGCGCGGAGGACGCCGTACGCGGCAGGCTCGCCGAGGTCGGCGAGGTCGCCGGTGAAGACGACCGCGTCGGGACGGAGACCCGAGGCCTCGATCCCGTCAAGGGCCCTCGTCAGGCTGGCGGCCCCGTCGACGCTGTCGAACAGGTGCGGGATTCCCGCCCGCAGATGGGTGTCGCTGATGTGCAGCAGGATGCGTTCGGCAGCCGGGTGCTCGGCGCGGCGCATGGGTTCCCTTCCCGTCGGGACGGATCGAGCGGGCCGATCCGCGGTCGCGCCAATGTTACCGGGAGGTTTCCTGTACGCCGGGTGAACGCCACGCGGCGATTGCGATACGCGTGAAGTCGTCGATGCTGAGCTCTTCCCCGCGCGCCGTGGGTGCGACCCCCGCGGCCTCCAGCACTGTGACGGCGTCGGCGGCGGTGCCGCCGAGGACGGCGGCGAGGGCCTGCCGGAGCATCTTGCGACGCTGCTGGAAGGCCGCGTCGACGATGCGGAAGGTCGCGAGGCGCTCCTCCTCGCTCCCCCGTGGCTGCGGATCGCGTTCGAAGGCGACGAGGACGCTGTCGACGTTGGGGACGGGCCAGAACACCTGACGCGAGACCGTGCCGGCGAGACGCCAGCGGCCGTACCAGGCCGCCTTCGCACTGGGGGCGCCGTAGACCTTCGATCCGGGTGGGGCGGCGAGGCGCTCGCCGACCTCCGCCTGCACCATGACGACACCGCGCGCGAGGTGCGGGAACGTCTCCATGAAGTGGAGGAGGACCGGCACGCTGACGTTGTACGGCAGGTTCGCCACGAGGACGTTCGGGTCACCGGGAAGGTCCGTGACGCGGAGCGCATCGGCGTCGACGACGGTGAGGGCGCCGTCGGGGACGCCGTGCGCGGCGGCCGTGCCGGGCAGGCGCGCGGCGAGCCGGTGGTCGATCTCGACCGCCGTGACGATCGCTCCGGTCTCCAGGATGGCGAGCGTCAGCGAGCCGAGGCCGGGCCCGACCTCCACGACGCGGTCGGCGCCGGTCACGCGCGCGGTGTGCACGATCTTGCGGACGGTGTTGGCGTCGACGACGAAGTTCTGACCGAGCTTCTTCGTCGGGGTCACGTCGAGGTCGGCGGCGAGCGAGCGGATCTCGGTGGCGCCGAGGAGCGTGACGGGCATGCCTCAACAGTACCGAGCGGCATCCAGGCGATCGTCACACGCTGTTCACGGGCTCGGAACGACCCCGTCGCGCGCGCGGCGGAGACTGGATGTCGCGCCGCCGTCGCCGCACACGTGTACGCGTCCATGAACGGTCCGGGGGGTCCGCATGACGATTTCGGCGTTGCCCAGCAATCTCACGAGGCTCGACGGCCGCGGGCACGCGGTGCGCGCGGCCGAGACCTCCGCACTGTTCGTCCTGGTCGCGGTGTGCGCGACCATCGGCGTCATCGCCTACATGCTCTTCCTGCTCAATCCGGCCAACCGGGGCGACCTGCTGCCGTACGGGATGGTGATCGTCGCCGAGTCCGTCCTCGTGCTCCAGGCGCTCCTGTCGATGTGGACGATCCTCGCCTCGGGATACGAGCCGCGCGACTTCGCCTACCACGAGGCGAAGCGGCAACTGATGGCCCGGGATGACGGCCGCGGCGACGACACCCTGCACCTGGATTCTCGCCCGCTGCTCATCGACGTGTTCATCACCGTCTACGGGGAGGCGCCGGACGTGGTCGCCCGGACGGTCCTCGCCGCCGTCGCACTGCGGGGAGCGCACCGCACGTGGGTGCTCGACGACGGCCAGTCCGATGAGATCCGCCGGATCGCCGCGGAGCACGGGGCATGGTACGTGCGACGACTGAGCTCCCACGGCGCCAAGGCGGGTAACATCAACCATGCGCTGACGATCGCGAAGGGCGAGCTGTTCGCGGTCTTCGACGCCGATTTCACCCCCGACCCCGACTTCCTGATCGAGACCGTGCCGTTCTTCACGGACAGCAACGTCGCCTTCGTGCAGACGCCCCAGGCGTACAACAACCTGCACACGGTCATCTCGCGTGGCGCCGCCTACATGCAGTCGGTGTTCTACCGATTCATCCAGCGCGGCCGCAACCGGTTCAACGCGGCGTTCTGCGTCGGGACGAACGTCATCTTCCGGCGGGCAGCCGTCGACGAGATCGGCGGCATCCACACCGACTCGAAGTCCGAGGACGTGTGGACCGCCCTCACCCTGCACGAACGGGGATGGCGTTCGGTCTACATCGCCGACATCCTCGCGGTCGGCGACGCACCGGAGACCATCGAGGCGTACAGCAAGCAGCAGCTGCGCTGGGCGACCGGCGGATTCGAGATCCTTCTGACCCACAACCCGCTCAGCCCGCGGCGCCGCCTGACGGGTGACCAGCGCATCCAGTACCTGGTCACCGCGACCTTCTATCTCACCGGGATCGTCCCCGCGCTGCTGCTGCTCGTGCCGCCTCTGGAGATCTACTTCGACCTCCGGCCGATGAACATCGGCGTCACGGCCGTCACCTGGGCGGTCTTCTACGCCGGCTTCTACCTCGTGCAGGTCGTGCTCGCCTGGTTCGTCGTCGGATCCTTCCGCTGGGAGACGCTGACCCTCGCGACGGTGTCCTTCCCGATCTACGCGAAGGCACTGTGGAACGTCATCTGCGGGCGGGATGTCGGGTGGCATGTGACGGGCTCGGGCTCCCGCCGGTCGCCGTTCGACTTCATCGTGCCGCAGCTGCTGTTCTTCGCGTTCCTCGGCCTCACGTCGGTCGTGGCGATCGCGCGCGACGTGCACAACGGCACCCTCGCGCTGGCGACGGCCTGGAACCTCACGAACACGCTGATCCTCGCGGCGTTCATCGGTGCCGCCTTCCGCGAACGGCGTCGGCCGCCGCGGCCTCTCGCCGCGCTCCCCACGGCGGACGCGCCCCGTCCGATCACCGTGGTGGCCCGGCCGCTGCCGGCATCCGATTCCTCGAGGTCGCCCGCGCCCTCAGGACTCCGGGCGGAGGACGCCCGATGACCTGGCCGAACCGGATCCGGCTGTTCGTCGGACTTCTCGCGGTCCTCGCCCTCGTCGGCGGCGGCACGCTCGTCTTCACGCAGCGGCAGGCACGTGTCGAAAGCGACACCGCCGCCATCACGGCCGAGCAGTTCGCGGTGGGTGCCCCGTATCCCGGCATCGTGAGTGCGTCGAACGTGACGCCAGGCGCTGCTGTGCGCGCGGGCGACGTGCTCTTCGAGATCCGGAGCCCCCTTCTGGCCCGCGACCTGGCCACCGAGTCGGTGACCGCCGACGATCTGGGAGTCGCCGTGACCGCCGAGGGCACCTTCGTCGTGACCGCGCCGGTCGACGGCACGGTGGCGGAGAGCCTCGCGCCGGTCGGCGACTTCGTGCAGGCCGGCGAAGTGCTCTCGCGGATCGATCGGGACGACACCATGGGGGCGACCGCGGAGTTCACCCTCACGGCACGCGATTACGGCCGGATCGTCTCCGGCGCGACCGTGGACCTCCGCCTTCCCGACGACCGAACGATCGCCGGGAAGGTGGTGCAGATCGATGTCGACACCGTCGCGGGAGAGGCCACCTCGGTCATCACGATCGACAGCGCCGTCCTGGCGGCGCGCCCCATCGGAGGGCTGCACCGGCCCGGTACGCCCGTCGTCGCCACGCTGCACCTGCGTGACGACGGACCGTGGGCGGGGGTCGCCGACGCGTTCGGCGACCTGCTGCGCCAGGTGGGTCTATGACGCGGCGGCCCTTCATCGCCGCACTGGTCGTCGTGGTGGCGGCGCTCACCGGCTGCACCGCGTCCGCGCCCCCGCCGGTCGCCGCCACGACGCCGGCCGCGGTGGAGCTGCTGCCGGCGGAACGGAACCCGGCCGCCGCACCCCTGCGTCTTGCGGAGGATCTGATCCCCCCGACGAACCGCTGGTTCTCCAGCCTGGTGTTCTCCGAGGTTCCCCTGCCGGTGTTCCCGTTCCCGCTCGCGTTCGCGCCCACCCCGACGGGCTTCTCGCTCGACCTGCCCACGGTCGCGGTGACCGCGGATTCGATCGCGACCCCGTTCTCGGGCGGCCTGGCGGTCGACCTCGGTGCGGCGACGTTCACGGTGACCGCCTACGACGAGGTGGCCGTGACGCTGACGTATGCCGACGCCGACGGGGCGGCGATCGCGGATGTGACGATCGCGGAGGGCTGGCCGGCGGTCGGGGTGACGGCGCGACGTGCTCTCCCCATCGCCTTCGGCGGCAGCCTGGCCTCCGCGGGCGACGGCGCATGGACGATGAAAGCCGACGGCACGGCGTTCGCGGTCGTCGCCGCGAACGCCGAGGCGCGGGGCGATGCGCTGGAGATCCCGGCGGGCGAGAGCGCACAGGTGTCCGCCCTGCCGGTCGATGCGGAACCGGCGACCTGGATCGCGGCGTTCGGCGACCCGGTGGCCGGAGCGGTCACCTCGTTCGAGGCCTCCGCAACCCGCGGCGGCGAGGCCGCCTCGACCCGGCTGGAGTACACGGGAACGGCCGGGACCGTCCTTGTGCCGTTCCCGGGCATGGCGGCGGCGGGTGCGTGCGATCTCGGCTCGTACGACACCGCCTACGGGCAGGTCGACGCCTGTCGCGGCACGACGCTGGAGCGCCGCGTGGCGCGGATCTCGCCCCGCGCGTCGTTCGACCTGACCGGCCTCGACGGCGAGGCGCACGGGGAGCTGGTGGACCAGCTGTCGGCTGATCTCGCAGGGACGGGCGACGCTCCGGAGGACACGTACTTCGGGGGGAAGGCCTTGGCACGCCTCGCCACCCTGCTGGCCCTCGCCCGCTCGCTGGGTGAGGACGACCTCGCCGAGCGGGCCGCCGATCTGCTCGAGGCGGGCCTGGGACCGTGGGCCCAGGTCGATGGCTGCGCGGCGCGAGACGAGCGCTGTTTCGCCTACGACGCCCGGCTGCACACGGTCGTCGGCAGGGAGCCCTCGTTCGGCTCGGAGGAGGGCAACGACCATCACTTCCACTACGGCCACTTCCTCTTCGCTGCGGGGGTGCTGGCCGAGGAGCGTCCCGAGGCGGTCGAGATGCTGCGTCCGGTCATGGACCTGCTCGCCGCGGACATCGCGGCCGGCGGAGATCCCCTGCCGGGTCTGCGGGTGTTCGACCCGTACCGCGGGCACTCGTGGGCGTCGGGACTGTCGCCGTTCGCGGACGGCAACAACCAGGAGTCCAGCTCCGAGGCCGTGGCCGCGTGGAACGGCCTCGCGCTGTGGGCGGCGGCGGCGGGCAATGCCGACCTGCGTGAGCGTGCGGAGTGGCTGTTGTCGGGCGAGGCCGACAGCGCCCGCCGGCTGTGGCTCGAGCCGACGGGGCTCCCCGACGGCTACGCGCACACCGTCGTCTCGCTGACGTGGGGGGCCAAGCGCGACCATGCCACGTGGTTCAGCGACGAGCCGTCGGCGATCTTGGGCATCCAGTTGCTGCCGGTCTCCCCGATCGGTCTGCAGTATCTGGCCGGGGACCCGCGACGCGTGGCGCTGAACGTGGCGGGTGCCGGCGGTGAGTCGGCGTTCGGCGGCCCGTTGGGTGACTACGTGCTGCTGTACTCGGCGCTGGCCGGTCCCGCCGCGCTCGACCGCGCGGAGGAGCTGGCGCGGGAGCGTGCGTCGTGGGATGACGGCCTCTCCCGTTCGGCCGCGCTCGCGTGGCTGGCTGCGGTCCGGCTCCGGAGCGGATGACCGGCGAGGTCGTGCATGCCCGCCTGCTCGGCGCCCGCCTGCCTGCACGCCCGGCTGCCGGCGCACGGCCGCCGCGGCGGGGTCACGCGGCGATGTAGTCGAATCTGCGGCGGGCTCCGAGCCGCGGCGTCTGGGCGGCGTCGATCCAGGGCGGCGGGATGAACCACACCCGCGCGGTGACACCGGGACCGTCGATGCGGATCGTCCAGCCGCTGTCGTGAATCCGATGGTGGCAGGACGTGCACAGCAGGATCCCGTTGGACAGATCGGTCGGGCCGCGGTCGCGTTTCCACCAGTCGATGTGATGGACCTTGCAGTGCGCGGGCGGTGCGCCGCAGCCGGCGCAGCCGCCGTCGCGTTCGCCGAGCGCGAGGCGCTGCGCCGCCGTGAAGAGGCGCTTCTGCCGCCCCCAGTCGAGGATCTCGCTCTCGCCGCCGAGGACGCACGGGATGATCCCGGCGTCGGCGGCCATGCGACGGGCGGTGCCGACCGAGACCGGGGCGGTCAGGCCGTCGATGAGAGCCTGCCCGGTGCCGTTGTGGAGGTCGTCGAGGCTGAGGCGGACCACGACGGTCGCGCCCTGGACGGGGACGTCCTTGTCCGTGCAGCCCAGCAGGTGCTCGCAGATCAGCGCGAGGGCCTCCGCGTGCAGCTGCGGGATCGACGGTCGCGGCGCGTCGACGTCGTCGGCGAACCGGGCCTCTCCCGATGGGCCCGCGCTCTCCGGCGCAGCCTCGCCTGCCGCACCGTCGACGCTCTCATGACGGGAGCCGAGGGCCTCGCGGCCGGCGTCGACTGTCTCGCGGGTCACCCTGGCGTCACGCTGGGCCGAGAGCCGGGCGGTGACGTAGCCCTCGAGGGCCGCCTTGATCGGTGCGCCGCGCTCGGGGCCGAACACCGCGGTGAGGTGCAGCATCCCGTCGCGATCCTCGCGCATCCGCAGCGACTCCTTCGAGCGCATCTCGTCCTCCCGCAGCGCGACGCCGTCGGGATCGAGGTGGGCCTCGGCACGCGCGAGCACCTTGAGCAGGGCGTCCGGTGTCAGCCCGGGCGCCTGGTCGACGAGCGTCCGCTCGGCCGCATCCGTCGCGGCGCGACCGGCTGTCATCACGACGCGGTCGAGCATCCGGATGATCGCGGACGCCGCCGGCATCCCGATCCGTCCTGCCGCCACAGCGTCGCCGACGTGCGGGTGCTTCGCCGGGGCGTGCTCACCTGTCAGCAGCACCCGCGGAGCGGTCGCTTCACCGACCTCCACGAGCCGGGCGGCCTCGCCGTTGGCGATGCCGAGTTCGCTGGCCAGCAGCACGTTGGCGTTGCGGAACCCCTGCTTCTTCGCCAGCGAGTCCGCGCCCAGTTCGGGGCGGGACTGACGGGAGATCTCCGCGGCCACCTGGACCGTGGCGGCATCCGCGAGCCGCCGCACCTTCCCCAGCGCGTCGTTCAGCGCCACCAGCCGGGCGGCGTCCGTGCCCTCGACGTGCTCTCCCGGCCACAGCTCGCACACCGTCGCCACCGCGGCGGTGAGGTCGGGGAGAGTGCTGCTCATGCGTCGATTCTAGCGCCCACCTTCGAACAAAGCTACGAACGCATCATGAGGATTTTCTCATCCTCACCGGCGATTTTCTGGGGAGACGCGACCCTCCGAGCGGTACGGATGTCGGAGGGGGATGCTACTCACATTCGTATGTCCATCACACCGACGCAGCTGCCGCCCGCGCAGCCCGCGGCAGCGCCTCGACGATCCGCGCGAGGGCCGCCTCATCGTGCGCGGCGGTGAGGAACCACGCCTCGAACGAGGACGGCGGCAACGACACCCCCGCATCGAGCATCGCGTGGAAGAAGCGTCCGTACGCCGCCGCGTCCTGGGTCACCGCGGTCGCATAGTCCGGCACGCCGGCCGCGA
This sequence comes from Microbacterium saccharophilum, assembly GCF_007992455.1. Taxonomy (GTDB): domain Bacteria; phylum Actinomycetota; class Actinomycetes; order Actinomycetales; family Microbacteriaceae; genus Microbacterium; species Microbacterium saccharophilum. The sequence continues at coordinate 382,703 of NZ_BKAH01000001.1, forward strand.
CGGCGTCCCCGAAGAAGACGCTGAACAGCGTCCCCGCCCACTGCAGGACGTGCGGCACACCGGCTTCTGCGAGCGCCGCCGACGTCGCGTCGGCGACGACGTGCGCTGCGGCGTCGATCCGCCGGTACACGTCCGCGTCGGCCAGCCGGAGGGTCGCAAGGCCTGCCGCGACGGCGACCGGGTTCCCGGACAGGGTCCCGGCCTGGTAGACCGGGCCGATCGGGGCGAGGAGGTCCATGATGTCGGCGCGACCGCCGACGGCGGCGACGGGAAGCCCGCCGCCGATGACCTTGCCGAAGGTGACGAGGTCGGGCGTGACGTCCTCCCCCGCGGCGGAGAGGACGCCCGCGTAGCCGGACGCCGAGGCGCGGAAGCCGGTGAGCACCTCGTCGCTGATGAGGAGCGCGCCCTCGCGGTGCGCGATCTCGGCGAGGAACGCCGTGAACCCGGGATGCGGAGGCACGACGCCCATGTTGGCTCCGGCGGCCTCCGTGATGATCGCGGCGATCCGGCCGGGGTGGGCGGCGAAGACCGCCTCGACGGCGGCGCGGTCGTTGTAGCCGATCACGAGGGTCTGCGCGGCGATCGCCGCGGGGACGCCGGCCGAGCCGGGCAGCGCGAGCGTCGCGAGGCCGGAGCCGGCCTGCGCGAGCAGCCCATCGGAGTGCCCGTGGTAGTGGCCGGCGAACTTCACGAGCAGGTCGCGGCCGGTCGCGCCGCGCGCGAGCCGGATCGCGGTCATGGTCGCCTCGGTGCCGGTGGAGACGAGGCGGAGCTTCTGCACGGCCGGGACGCGGCGGCGGATCTCCTCGGCGAGCTCGGTCTCGCCGCGCGTCGGGGCGCCGAAGGACAGGCCGCGCCGGGCCGCCTCGATGACGGCGTCGACGACGACGGGGTGGGCATGCCCGACGAGCGCCGGGCCCCAGCTCGCGACGAGGTCGACGTACTCGCGCCCTTCGACGTCGGTGATGTACGGGCCGGAGGCCGACGCGATGAACCGCGGCGTCCCGCCGACCGAGCCGTAGGCGCGGACCGGCGAGTCCACGCCGCCCGGGATGACAGCCTGCGCGCGGGCGAAGAGGTCGTCGTTGCCGGTCATGCGAGGTCCTTCCCGTCCTGCAGCCAGCCGGCCGCCTCGAGGGCCCAGTAGGTGAGGATGGCGTCGGCGCCGGCGCGCCGGATGCCGAGCAGCGACTCCCCGATGGCGCGCTCCCGGTCGATGAGACCCGCCGCGGCGGCGGTCTCGATGAGCGCGTACTCCCCCGACACCTGGTAGGCCCACACGGGGACGCTCGAGACGTCCGCGACGCGGGCGAGGATGTCGAGGTACGGCCCCGCGGGCTTGACCATGACGACGTCGGCGCCCTCGTCGATGTCCGAGAGCGCCTCCTCGATGCCCTCCCGGGCGTTCGCGGGCGACATCTGGTAGGTGCGGCGGTCGCCCTGCAGGGTCGATTCGACGGCATCCCGGAACGGCCCGTAGAACGCGGAGGCGTACTTCGCGGAGTACGCGAGGATCACGACGTGCGCGAAGCCCGCCGCATCCAGCGCGGCGCGGACGGCGGCCACCTGACCGTCCATCATGCCGGACAGTCCCAGGATGTGGGCGCCCGCGCGCGCCTGCGCGACGCCCATCTGCGCGTACACGTCGACGGTCGCGTCGTTGTCGACCGACCCGTCGCCGGCGAGCACGCCGCAGTGGCCGTGGTCGGTGAACTCGTCCAGGCACAGGTCGGCCTGCACCGTGAGGCGTCCGGCCGCGGCATCCCGTGCGAGCGTGATGGCGCGGTTGAGGATGCCGTCCGGGTCGACGGCGCCCGAGCCGACGGCGTCGCGGGTGGCGGGGACGCCGAACAGCATGATGCCGCCGATCCCGGCGGCGACGGCCTCGTCGACGACGCCGGCCAGCGCCTCGAGCGGATGCTGGCTGACGCCGGGCATGCTCGCGATGGGCTGCGCTGCGGTGATCCCCTCCTTCACGAACACGGGGAGGACGAGCTGCGCCGGCACGAGGGCGTGCTCGGCGGCGAGGCGGCGCAGCGCCGGGGTCGCGCGGAGGCGGCGGAGGCGGCGGGTGGGGAAGGCGGCGGTCACGGGGTCTCCTGACGCGTGAGGGTGCGGATGTCGGCGTCGTCGAGCTCGGCGAGGAGCGCGTCGACGCTCTGGGTGAGGGCGGTGTACCCGACCGTGAAGCCGAGCGCGATGGCGTCGCGGGTCGTGCCGGGGCCGATCGTGGCGACGAGGGTCGTGGGCGGCAGGGCGCCGACCTGGCGGCGCAGCTCGCGGCCGACGCTGAGCGAGGTGAGGAGGACGACGTCGATCCGGCCGGCGCGGAGGTCCTCGGCGACGGCCGGGTCGATGTCGATGCCGACGGTGCGGTAGCCGATGCAGACGTCGACGGCGTAGCCCTGCAGCTCGAGCTCGTCGCTGATGACGGCCTGGGCGAGGTCGGAGCGGAGGACGAGGCAGCGTCCGGTGCCGGCGGCCGTGCGGCCGGCGACCCACTGGGTGATCATCGTGGCGGCCGACGACGTCCCGACGGGGACGAACTCGACCTCGAACCCGGCGTCGGCGACGGCGCGCGCCGTGGCTCGGCCGACGGCGGCGATGCGGGTGGCGGCGGGGATGCGGACCCCGTGCGCGACGAGCTGCTCGACGCTCGCCGCGCTCGTGACGAAGAGCCACGCGTACTCCCCCGCCGCGAGCGCCGCGAAGGCGCGGTCGCGCGCCTCGGTGTCGCGGGGCGGGGCGGAGGCGATCAGCGGGGCGATGACGCCCTCGGCGCCGCGGCGGACGAGGTCGGCACGGACGCGCTCCCCCCAGGCTCCCGCGCGCGGGACCAGGACGCGGGCTCCCGCGAGGCTCACCGGGCCGTCCCGGGCAGGTCGGCGAAGTCGGCGGCGCCGCCGGCGAGGAGTTCGGCGACGACGTCGGCGGCCACGGCCGCGCGTGCGTCGTCGGAGCCGGCGTCAGCCATCGCGACGCGGCGCTCGGCGCGCACCGAGCGGGCGCCGTCCGGGGCGTGCACGTCGGCGACGAGGGTCACCTCGTCGCCGACGCGGACGGCGTCGATCGCGACGGGTGCGGCGCACCCGGCCTCCAGGCTGCGGAGGACGGCGCGCTCCAGCTCGGCGCACAGCTGCGTGTCGGCGTCGTTCACGGCACGGACGGCGCGGCCGATCTCCCCCTCGGCATCCTCGGCGCGCACTTCGACGGCGAGAGCCCCCTGTGCGGCGGAGGTCGGCCAGTCGAGGATCTCGGTGATCGCGGCGTCCCGCCCGATGCGGCGGAGGCCCGCCTCGGCGAGGACGACGGCATCCAGCTCGCCGTCGGTGACCTTCCGCAGCCGGCTGTCGACGTTGCCGCGGATGTCGCGGACGTCGAGGTCGGGGCGGCGGGCGCGCAGCTGCGCGACGCGGCGGGGCGAACCGGTGCCGACCCGCGCGCCCGGCGGGAGGGTCGCCAGGGTCAGCCCGTCCCGCGCGCACAGCACGTCGCGCTGCGGGGCGCGGACGGGCACGGCGCCGACGACGATGCCGGCGAACGGCGCGGTCGGCAGGTCCTTCATGGAGTGCACCAGCAGGTCGCACTCCCCGCGCAGCAGCGCGTCGCGGAGCGCCGTCGCGAAGACTCCCGTGCCGCCCATCTGCGCGAGGGACCCGGTGAGCACGTCGCCCTCGCTCGTGATGCGGACGAGCTCGACGGGCACGCCGGTCGCCGCGGTGATCGCGTCGGCGACGAGCTGGGACTGGGTCGTGGCGAGCAGGCTCGCCCGGGTGCCGAGGCGCAGAGCCGTACGGGTCACGGCGCGACCCCGGCGAGGGCGGGCTGGAAGCCGAGGCGCTTGTTCTCGCAGCATCCCGGCCGGCAGACGTCGTACCAGGGTCCCAGGTCCGTCGCGCGCGGGCGGTCTGCCGCGGGTGTCGCCCGCAGGCGCTCCTCGATGAGGTCGACGAGGCCGCTCACGTAGGCGGGGTGCGTGCTGGGCGTCGCCGTCCGCAGCGCGACGAGACCGAGCCCTTCCGCGGTCTCGAGCGCCTCGGTGTCGAGGTCCCAGAGCACCTCCATATGATCGCTCACGAACCCGAGCGGCACGATGAGCACGGCGCGGCGGCCACGGGCGGGCAGCTCCTGCATCGCGTCGTTGATGTCGGGCTCGAGCCACGGCACGGAGGGCGGGCCGGACCGGCTCTGGTACACGAGCTGCCAGGCGCTCCCGATCCCGAGCTGCGCCATGATCTCGGTCGCGACCGCGGTGTGCTGCGCGACGTACGCGCCGCCGGGACCGAACCCGCGCTCGGGCGGGCCGGAGCGGTCGGCGTCGGCGGTGGGGATGGAGTGCGTCGAGAAGAGGATCTCGACGTCCCGCTCCAGGTCGGTGACGCCGCGCTCCGCGAGCTCGGCGAGCGCGGACCGGATGCCGTCGACGAAGGGCGCCACGAAGCCGGGGTGGTCGAAGAACTGGCGGACCTTGTCGATCTGCACCTGTCCGGACAGTCCCGTCGCGGCGACGGCGTCGGCGAGGTCTTCGCGGTACTGCCGGCAGGAGGAGTAGGAGCTGTACGCGCTCGTCGCGATCGCGAGCAGGGTCGTGTTCCCGGCGTCGTGCGCGGCCGTCAGCGCGTCGGTGACGTACGGCATCCAGTTGCGGTTGCCCCAGTACACCGGCAGGTCGAGGCCCCGCGCGGACAGCTCGGCATCCAGGGCCGCCTTCAGCTCGCGGTTGTGCTCGTTGATCGGCGAGACGCCGCCGAAGTGCCGGTAGTGGTGCGCGACCTCCTCGAGACGCTCGTCCGGGATGCCGCGGCCGGCAGTGACGTTGCGGAGGAATGGGATGACGTCGTCCTGGCCCTCGGGTCCCCCGAAGCCGAGCAGCAGGATGCCGTCGTACGCGATCGGCTGCGTCGCGTAGGCGTCGCCGCCGCACGTCGCCGCCGTCGCACCGGCGACCGCGCAGCCCGGTGCGAACTCGGCGCTCGCCGCCCGCGGGGGCTTGGGACGGAACTGCTCGCTCATCAGGACAGCACCTCGGCGAGCTCGGCGACCTCGATGCGCCGTCCGGTGTAGAACGGCACCTCCTCGCGCACGTGACGGCGCGCGTCGGTGGCGCGGAGGTCGCGCATCATGTCGACGAGGCTGATGAGCTCGTCGCTCTCCAGCGGCAGCAGCCACTCGTAGTCGCTCAGCCCGAAGGTCGACACCGTGTTGGCGACGACGTCGGTGAACCTCGCCCCCTTGCGCCCGTGTTCGGCGAGCATGCGGGAGCGCTCCTCCTCGGGCAGCAGGTACCACTCGTAGCTGCGGACGAACGGGTACAGGCACAGCCACCCGCGGGCGTGCTCGCCGCGGAGGTAGCCGGGCACGTGGCGCTTGTTGAACTCCGCCTCCCGGTGCACGCCCATGGCGCTCCAGATGTTGTCGAAGCCCGCGAGGACGGGCGTGCGGCGGAGCGCGCGGAGCGCGCGCTGCAGGGCGGTGGGGTCCTCCCCGTGCAGCCACACCATGAGGTCGGCGTCGGCGCGCATGCCCGTGACGTCGTAGAGACCGCGGAGGGTCACGCCGTCGCCGGGGAGCGACGTGGTCACGGCGGTCAGAGCGTCGAGGTCGGCGGGCGTCGGGGCGGCCCCGCGGGGGCGCGGGCCGGCGAGGATCGCGAAGAGGGTGTAGCCGAGCGCGGTGTCGTCGGACATGGGGTGCTCCTTCAGGCGGTGGCGGGGTGGGACGTGCGGGCGACGAGCTCGCGGGCGAGCTCACGGGCGTGCGGGATGACGGAGGCGAGCCCCGTCCCGGCGACGGTCGCACCGGCGAGGTGGATGCCGGCGGGGGTCGCTGCGCGCGCGGCGGTGCGCCACGCGGCGGCTGCGGCGGACGCGGACGTGACCGCGTCGGTCCAGCGGGTCTCGGTCAGCGCCCACACGTCGGCGGGACGGATCCGCGCGCCGGTGAGTCGGCGCAGCTCCCCGGCAACGGCGGCGGGCGTGTCCAGCCCGGGGGCGTCGGCGTCGCGGGCGGAGAGGCGCACGACGTGGGTGTGCACCGGGAGGGCGCGGGCTGCCCACTCCCACTTCGCGTCGACGTGGGTGAGCGCCTTCGCGGGGCCGCCGGCAGCGGGCGGGACGATGACGCCCGACCCGACCGGACGCGCGTCGAGGGCGCGGGAGACGACCTCGGCCGTGACGAGGCGCACGGCGCCGCCGACGGGCGCGGCGGCGTCCACGCGCAGGAGGGCCCCGGCCGCGGCCGGTCCGGTCGCGACGACGACGTGCCCGGCACGGAGGGTCTCGCCGGCGAGCACGACCTCGACGCCGTAAGCCGCGGGTCGGAGCGCCTGCACGGCCGCCCCGGTGCGGATGATGGCGCCGGCGGCCTCTGCGGCGTCGCGCAGGGCCGCCGCGAGGCGCCACATGCCGCCGTCGATGCCGCGGACGGCCGAGCCCGCGCGGGCGGCCGGCGCGACCGCGCCGGCCGCGGCGGTCAGCGACCCGCGCCGCTCGAACTCTGCCCACAGGCTCGGGTGCACGGCGGAGAGGCGGACGGCGGAGGACGGCTGCGAGTAGACGCTCTGGCAGAGCGGGTCGACGAGGCGCTCCGCGACCCGCCGGCCGTAGCGGGCCGTCGCGAGGTCGAACAGCGAGGGTTCGACGCCGGACTCCCTGCCGATGCCGGCGGGAAGGTCGCGCTCCTGCGCCGCACGCCGCGCCCCGGCGCGCCCGATGGCCCGCACGACGTCGCCGGCCTCGGGCTCGGCGGGCATCCCCACGACGGCGCGGCGGGGCAGCGGCATCCGGCGCACCCGTCCGAACGCGCCGGGGAGGACGAGGTGGGCTCCTTCCGGCCGCGGCTCCACGATCTGCAGGGGCAGGGCCGCGTCGGCGACGAGGTCGGCGACACCGCTCGTGCGGATCGCGAACGACTCGGCGCCGAGGTCGACGTCGACGCCTGCCACGCGGCCGCGGCGCAGCATCCCGCCGGTATCGTCGCCGCTCTCGCAGACGATGACGCGACGGCCGGCGCGCGCGGCCTCCCACGCGATCACGAGGCCGGCGATCCCGCCGCCGACCACGATGATGTCGCTGGCGGAAGCCGTGACGGGGACCATCGTCAGGCGGCCTGCCACTCGTGGACCATGCGCACGACCGACGAGATCGCGTCGGGGTCGGCATCCATCGGCACGCCGTGGCCGAGGTTGAACACGTGGGCGCGGGAGAGGCGGCCCTCATCGAGGATCCGCTCCACCGCAGCCCGGCGCACCGCTTCCGGCGCGAAGAGGAGGGCGGGGTCGAGATTGCCCTGCATCGTGAGGTCGCGGCCGATGCGGCGGCGGGCCTCATCGAGCGGCACGCGGTAGTCGACGCCGAGCGCGTCGATGTCGAGGGTCGCCATGTCGGCGAGGATCTCGCCGGTGCCGACGCCGAAGTGCACGAGCGGGATGTGGTCGACGCCGTCCGGCACCGGCAGCGCGCGCACGGCGTCCAGCGCCGCGGCCGAGGCGGGCAGGACGCTGTTGCGGTAGTCGGCCGGCGCGAGGCCGCCCGCCCACGAGTCGAACAGCTGCGCGGCGCTCGCCCCGGCGGAGACCTGCAGCGCCAGGAACTGGCCGGTCACCTCGGCGAGCCACATCGTGAGGGCCTCCCACGCGGCGGGGTCCTCGTGGATGAGGCGGCGCGCGGCCATGTGGTCCTTCGAGGGACCGCCCTCGACGAGGTACGCGGCGAGGGTGAACGGGGCGCCGGCGAAGCCGATGAGCGGGATCGCCTCGCCGCGCTCGGCGGACAGGTCGGCGAGCATCGCGGTGGTCCGGCCGACGGCATCCGCGATCGCCTCGCCCCGCTCCCGCACGCCGGCCGGGTCGATGCGGACGGCGGCGGCGATGTCCGCGGACGTGCGCAGCGGCTGGGAGAACACCGGTCCGCGCCCCGGCGCGATCTCGACCTCGATGCCGAGGAGCGCGAGCGGCACGATGATGTCGCTGAAGAAGATCGCGGCGTCGACGCCGTGCCGGCGCACCGGCTGCATCGTGATCTCGCTCGCGAGCGCCGGGTCGAGGCACGCCTGGAGCATCGTGCCCTGCGAGCGGAGCGCGCGGTACTCCGGCAGGGAGCGCCCGGCCTGGCGCATGAACCAGACGGGGGTCACGGCGGGACGGTCGCCGAGCAGCGCGCGCACGAGCCGGGACTGGGCCGTGCCGTGCGCGGTGAGGGGGTGCGTGGACGTGGAGATGGTGACGCTCCTCGAATCAGTTAATCGTTATACTAGCCGTTGATCCGAGGGGGTTCCCGCACCGTGCTCGTCTGCCTGACCGCGCATCAGCGCACCACGCCGTTCGAATCGCTCGAGCGCCTGTCGCTCATCGGCGACGACGTCGCGGTACGGCTGCGCGACGCCCACGAGTCCATCCGCGGCGCCGTGGTCCTCGCGACCTGCAACCGCTTCGAGGCGTACTTCGACCTGCACGACGACCCCGACCTGCCCTCCCCCATTCCGGCGATGGATGCCGCGATGGAGCAGATCTCCGACCTCGCCGACCTGTCCTACCGCGACGTCCGCGACGCGGTGGACTTCGCGCACGGGAACCGGGTCGCGCAGCACCTGTTCTCCGTCGCCGCGGGCCTGGACTCCGTCGCCGTCGGCGAGGACGAGATCGCCGGCCAGGTCAAGCGCGCGCTCGACGCCGCGCGGACGCAGGGCTCCACGACGACCTCGCTGGAGCACCTCTTCCAGCGCGCGACGGAGACCTCCCGCACCGTGAAGAACGAGACGCGGCTCGGCGAGTCCGGGCGCTCGCTCGTCCGCCTCGCCGTCGATCTCGTCTCCTCGCGCCTCGAGTGGGCGACGGCCCGGGTGCTGCTGGTCGGCACCGGCCGGTATGCCGCCGCAGCCCTCGCCGCCCTCCGCGCCGCGGGCGCCGAGGACATCCGCGTGCACTCCCGGTCGGGCCGCAAGCGCTTCGCCCGGCAGGAGCACCTCATCTCCGTCCCGATCGAGGACTACGAGGCCGAGGCCGCCGCGGCGGACCTCATCGTCACGTGCACCTCGACGACCGACGCGTTCGTCCTGGCGGCGGACTCCCACGCCGCGGCACGCGGTGAGGGCACCCGGCGGCAGATCATCATCGACCTGGGCCTCCCCCGCAACGTCGACCCCCGCATCGCCGACCTGCCCGGCATCGAGCTGCTCGACCTCGACACGATCCGCGTGCACGCGCCGGTCGACGAGTTCACGCTCATCGGCGAGGCACGCGAGATCGTGCACAGCGCGGCGCAGCGGCACGCGGCCGCGCGACGGGTGCACGAGGTGTCGCCGGAGGTCGTGCGCATGCGCACCTATGTGCAGGGGATTCTCGAGGAGGAGCTGGCCCGCGCGCGCCGCAGCGACGCCGCGGCCGAGGTCGAGTCGGCGCTCCGGCACTTCTCCGGCGTCGTCCTGCACCACCTCATCGCGCAGGGCCACACGCTCGCTTCGACCGGGTCGGGCACGGCCTGGGCCGAGTCGGTGCGGACCGTCTTCCCCGACCGGGCTACGGCATCCGATGACCGCGGCGAAGGGGCGCCCGGACAGTGAGCCGCACGGTGACCCTGAAGGACATCGCCCTGAAGGCGGGTGTCTCCACGGCCGCCATCAGCCAGGCCCTCAACGACCGCGGGAACCTCCGCCCCGAGACGCGGGACCGCATCAAGGCCGTCGCCGCCGAACTCGGCTACGTCCCGAACAAGTATGCCGCGGCCCTGCGCAGCGGGCGGACGATGTCGGTCGGATTCGTCATGGCCGAGGATGCCGACGACGACTCCGCGAAGCGCTGGGCGCTGCACCGGACCCGCCAGCTCAACGCCCTCGTCCGCGCGTCGGCCGCGCACGGGTTCACCGTCACGGTGCTGCCGGAGTCGCGCCCCGACCTCCTCGCCGGCGCGCACATCGACGTCCTCTACTTCCCGGACGCGCACGGCACGCACGCCGTCCTGCGGGAGGCGGTGGCCCGCGGCATCCCGATCGTCGCGAACGACCTCCTCATCGACACCGACCGCGGTCTCAGCATCCGCACCGGCTACGACGCCGCCGTCCGCGCCGGGCTCGACCTCCTCGCCGCGGGCGGCGCGGAGCGGATCGCCTTCCTCGTGGACGAGGGCGGCCACCCGCGCGACGAGATCGGCGAGACCGCCTACCGCGCGTGGATGACGGTGCGCGGCCTCGACGGGCGGATCGCCCGCGTCGACGCCGGGCGCCGTTCGCTGAACCGTCGCCTGCGCGAGGTCGTCGACGCCGGCGCGGACGCCGTCTTCGCGTTCTGCGAGGAAGGCCCGGAGATCTATCTGCAGCTCGAGGCCACGTCGCTCGTGATCCCGCGCGACATCCAGCTCATCGCGCTCTGCACGACGGAGTGCGCCCTGAACTCCCGGCTCGGCGTGACGCACGTGTGCGTGCACCCCGAGCAGGCGGCCGAGGCGGTCTTCGAGACGCTGGGCCGGATCGGCGGCCTCGTCGGCACGACCGTCGTCGACCTGCCGTGGGAGCTCGTGCGCGGGTCGACGACCCGCTGAGCCCGGTCCTCCCGGTGCGGGGACGGCGGGGTCAGTCGAACGAGCCGTAGACCTCGAGGGTGTTCGCCGCCAGCTGCGCGGAGAGCTCGTCCACATCGAGGCCGAGCTCGGCGGCCATGAATCGCACCGTCACCGGGATGAGGTACGGCGCGTTCGGCCGGCCGCGGTGCGGCACCGGGGTCAGGAACGGCGCGTCCGTCTCGACGAGGATGCGCTCGAGCGGCGTCACGGCGAGGGCGTCGCGGAGGTTCTGGGCGTTCTTGAACGTGATGTTGCCGGCGAAGCTCAGCCAGTAGCCGCGCTCCGCGGTGTACCGCGCCATGGCCTCGTCGCCGGAGAAGCAGTGGAACACGGTGCGCGCCGGCGCCCCGACCCGCTCGAGGGTCTCCAGGACCGCGTCGTGCGCGTCGCGGTCGTGGATCTGCATCGCGATGTCGTGCTCCTTCGCGAGCGCGATGTGGGCCTCGAACGCCTCGAACTGCGCGGGGCGGCCGGCCTCGTCGGTGCGGAAGAAGTCGAGGCCGGTCTCCCCGATCGCGCGGACGCGTGGCTGCGCCGCGAGCTCGTCGATCGCCTCGATCGCCTGCGGCAGCATGCCGCTCTCGGCATACGCCGGCGCTTCGTTCGGGTGGATGGCGACGGCAGCGAGCACGCGCGGATGACTGGCCGCCGCCCACGCCGACCAGCGGCTCGACTCGATGTCACCGCCGGCCTGCACGACGCCGTGCACACCGACGGCGGCCGCGCGGTCGAGCTGCTCGTCGAGGCTCAGCCCCTCCTCGCCGTCCTCGATCTCGAGGTGGGCGTGGTTGTCGTAGACCGGGATGCGCAGTGCCTCCGGCGCATCCGGATAGCTGACGTCACGCGACCCCTTCTCGCGCTGACGCACGTACTGGCTGGGATCGGTGTTCTCGGCGGGCAGGGCCATGCGTTCTCGCTCCGCGCGCGTCAGGCGGTCTGCTCGACGCGGGGGAAGAGCGGCGCGAGCGCGCTCACGGTCGTGCCGGGCTGCAGGCGTCCCCAGCGGCCGGCCTCGCGGAGCAGCTGGCCTTCGAGCGCCTCGGTCGAGCCGAGCGCCGTCCAGAGCTTCCGCGTCGCCTCCGGCATGATCGGCGAGAGCAGCACGGCGAGCGCGCGGAGACCTTCGGCGGCCGTGTACAGGACGGTGCCGAGGCGCGCGCGCTGCGCGTCATCCTTCGCCAGCGCCCACGGCTCGTTGTCGGTGATGTATCCGTTGAGGGCGTCGACGATCGTCCAGATCGCGGCGATGGCCTCGTCCGGGCGGAAGCGGGCCATCGCCGCGTCGGCGGCGGTGGCGGCATCCGCGACGACCTGCCGGATGCGGCGGTCGTCGTCGTTCTCCTCGCCGGGCGCGGGGACCACGCCGTCGAAGTAGCGCGCGATCATCGCCGTGGTGCGGGATGCCAGGTTGCCGAAGCCGTTGGCGAGCTCGGCCTGGTAGCGCGCGGACAGGTCCTCCCAAGAGAACGAGCCGTCGTGCCCGAACGGGATGGCGGAGAGGAAGTAGAAGCGGTACGCGTCGGAGCCGAACACGTCGGTGATCTCCGTGGGCGCGATACCGGTCAGCTTGGACTTGGACATCTTCTCGCCGCCGACGAGGAGCCAGCCGTGCGCGAACACGCCGCGCGGCACGTCGAGACCCAGCGCCATGAGCATGGCGGGCCAGATGACGGCGTGGAAGCGGAGGATGTCCTTGCCGACCACGTGGTACGCGGGCCAGCGGCGGTCGAACTGCTCCGGGTCGGTGCCGTAGCCGACGGCGGTGGCGTAGTTCAGGAGGGCGTCGACCCAGACGTAGATGACGTGCGACGGGTCCCACGGCAGCGGGATCCCCCAGTCGAACGCGGACCGGGAGATCGACAGATCCTTCAGGCCGCTGCGGACGAAGGAGACGACTTCGTTCCGCGCGGAGTCGGGACGGACGAAGTCCGGCTCGGTCTTGTAGAGCTCCAGGAGGCGGTCCTGGAACTCGCTGAGCTTGAAGAAGTAGTTCTTCTCCTGCAGCAGCTCCAGGGGCTTGGAGTGGATGGCGCAGACCTTGAGACCCTCGAACGCGCCGGTGCCGTCGACGATCTCGGACTCGGGCTTGAACTCCTCGCAGCCGACGCAGTACAGCGCCTCGTACTCGCCCGCGTAGATGTAACCGCGGTCGTACAGTGCCTGCACGAACTGCTGGACGCGCTCCTCGTGGCGCGGCTGCGTCGTGCGGATGAAGTCGTCGTTGGCGACGTCGAGGGTCTCCAGCAGCGGGAACCACGACTCCTGAACCAGCTTGTCGACCCACTCCTGCGGCGTCACGCCGTTGGCGGCCGCGGCGCGCAGCATCTTCTGACCGTGCTCGTCGGTGCCGGTCAGCATCCAGGTGTCGTCGCCGGCCTGCCGGTGCCAGCGCGCGAGCGCGTCGACGGCCACCGTCGTGTACCCGTGTCCGATGTGGGGCAGGTCGGAGGGGTAGTAGATCGGGGTGGTGATGTAGAACGAGCCGCCGGAAGTCACCCGTCGATTCTAGGCGGGGCGCCGGATGCCGCAGGGTCAGATGACGCCCACCCCTTCTCGTCCTCCGCCGGCGCCGCCCGCACCCGCCGCCGTCACCGTCCGGCGTTCCCCACCGTTCCGGGGTGTCACAGAATCTGCGGGTCCGGGCAGGGGCTACCCGCGCGTAGTGTGACACGCCCTCGTGCCGTGTCACAGGAACGGCGAATGCGGTCGCAGGTCACCCGCCGGTGGTGTGACACGCCGCCGGCAGACGCGGGCAGACCCGGACGACCCGGACCGCGCCGACGCTCAGGCGCTCTCGCGCACCACGAGGGTCGTCGGGAGCACGACCGACTCGCGCGGGGTGCCGCTGATCACGTCCAGCACCATGTCGACCATCGTGCGGGAGATGTCCGCCCAGGGCTGGCGCATCGTCGTGAGGGGAGGGTCGTGCGTCTCGGCGAGCCCGGAGTCGTCGAAGCCGGCGACGGCGATGTCCTCGGGCACGCGCTTGCCGGCGCGGCGGATCGCGGCGATCGCGCCGACGGCCATGACGTCGGATGCCGCGAAGACGGCGTCGATGTCGGGGGCGCGCTCCAGCAGCCGCGTCATGGCTGCGGCGCCCGCCTCGCTCGAGTAGACGTCCTGCTCGACGAGATCCGGGTCGAAACCGTCGCCCATCTCCTCGCGGAACCCGATGAGCCGGAAGCGACCGCCCGGGGTGTCGTCGGGGCCGGTGATGACGGCGATCTTCCGGTATCCCCGCGTCATCAGGTACCGCGTCATCTCCCGCGCCGAGCCCTCCTCGTCGACGGAGACCGTCGGCACATGCGCGCGATCGCCGAGCGGGACGCCGCTGCAGACGGTCGGGATGCCGGCCGCGATGAGCGAGGCGAGCAGCGGGTTGGATTCGTGCGAGGAGATGAGGAGGACACCGTCGACGTGACCGGCGCGGACGTAGTGCTCGATGTTCGCCCGCTCCGCGGCCGTGTCCGCCACGAGCAGCACGAGCGTCATCGAGCGCTGCGCGAGCGTCTCGGTGGCCCCGCGCAGCAGCAGGGCGAAGGTCGGGTCGCTGAAGAGCAGGTGGTGCGGCTCGGTGAGCAGGAACGCGACCGAGTTCGCCCGGCCCGTCGCGAGGCTCCGCGCGGCGTGACTGACGGTGTACCCGGTGCGGGCGATGGCCTCCTCGACGGCGGTCCGCGCCTCCGGCGAGACCCAGTGACCGCCGTTGATGACCCGGGACACCGTCCCGTGCGAGACGCCCGCGACGCGCGCGACGTCACGGATCGTCGGCTTTCGCACGCTGTCGGGGGATGCCACGGTCGAGACTCTACCCCTGCGCCTCCACGCCGCCCGGCCCGGCGCGCATGAAGATGGGACCGGTCACAGTTCGGTAACGAGTCCCCGCGGCGCATGTTTCGGGCACGTAAACTGACGGCACAGGCTGTGACCGGTCACAGCCCCCGAGACTCTCGAGGACCCGAAGCAATGACCGCTCCCAGCTGGCCGAAGCTCGACGCGATCGCGTTCGGCGGCGACTACACGCCGGAGCAGTGGTCCCGCGAGACCTGGCGCGAGGACGTCGCGCTCATGCGCGAGGCAGGCGTCAACCTCGTGAGCATCGGCATCTTCGCCTGGGCGCTCATCGAGACGAGCGAGGGCGTCTTCGACTTCACGTGGCTCGACGAGGTGGTCGAGCTCCTGCACGAGAACGGCATCTCCGTCGACATGGGGACCCCGACGGCCTCCCCGCCGGCCTGGTTCTTCGCGAACCACCCCGACGCCCGCGTCCTCACGCGCGAGGGCGTCACGATGGGCTTCGGCGCGCGCGGCATGGCGTCGCACTCCTCCCCCGCGTACCGCGCGGCCGCCGTCCGCATCGCGACCGAGCTCGCCCGTCGCTATGGGAACCACCCGGCCGTCGTGCTGTGGCACGTGCACAACGAGTACGGCGTCCCGGTCGGCGAGGACTACTCCCCGAACGCCGTCCGCGCCTGGCGGCTCTGGCTGCAGGAGCGCTACGGGTCGCTCGACGCGCTCAACGCCGCGTGGGGCACCGCGTTCTGGGGCCAGCACTACGGCGACTGGGAGCACGTCGGCGCCCCCGCCGCCGCGCCCAGCGTCGTGAACCCCGCACAGCGCCTCGACTTCGCGCGCTTCACCGACCACCAGCTGCGCCAGTGCTACATCGCCGAGCGCGACGCCATCCGCGCGCACAGCGACCGCCCGATCACGACGAACTTCATGGCCAACCAGCACAACGGCTGCGACCTGTGGGCGTGGGCGCGGGAGGTGGACATCGTCTCGGACGACCACTACCTCTGGGCGGCGGACGAGGAGGGCGAGATCGGCCTCGCCATCGCCGCGGACCTCACCCGATCGGTCGGCGGCGGCGCGCCGTGGATCCTCATGGAGCACTCCACCTCGGCCGTGAACTGGCAGCCCCGCAACGTCGCGAAGCGCCCCGGCGAGATGGCACGCAACTCGCTCTCCCACCTCGGGCGCGGCGCCGACGGCATCCTGTTCTTCCAGTGGCGCGCCTCCCGCTCCGGCGCGGAGAAGTTCCACTCCGCGATGCTCCCCCATGCCGGCACGACCTCCCGCGTCTGGCGCGAGGTCGTCGACCTCGGCGACAAGCTGGCGACGCTGAACGAGGTCCGCGGCTCGCGCGTGCAGGCCGATGTCGCGATCCTGTGGGACTTCGAGTCGTTCTGGGCGCAGGACCTCGAATGGCGCCCCTCCGAGGACGTCGACCACGGCGAGCGCATCCGCGCCTTCTACGAGCGCCTGTGGCGCGACGGCATCACCGCCGACTTCGCGCTGCCGGGCCACGACCTCTCCGGCTACAAGCTCGTCCTCGCGCCGGCCCAGTACATGCTGCGCACCGCGGATGCCGACAACCTCAACCGCTACGTGGCGCAGGGCGGCACACTCGTCGTCTCGTTCTTCTCCGCCGTCGTCGACGAGAACGACGCCGTGCACGCGGGCGGCTTCGCCGCTCCCCTCGAGCCCGCGCTCGGGCTGCGCGTCGAGGAGCACCTGCCGCTGCGCGAAGGCGCGACGTGCACCGTCGACTTCGCCGGCCGCCCCGTCACGGCCGACGTCTGGCAGGAGGACCTCGTCCTCTCCGGGGCCGACGTCCGCGGCGTGTACGTCGACGGCCCCGCCGCCGGTGAGCCGGCCATCACGCGAAACCGTCACGGGGCCGGCACCGGCTGGTACATCAGCACCCGCCCGGATGCCGAGGGCCTCGCGGCCGTCATGGCCGAGGTCTACGCCGACGCCGGCATCACCCCCGCCGGTCTCCCGGCCGGCGTCGAGGTCGTCCGGCGCACGAGTGCGGACGCCGACTTCCTCGTCGCGATCAACCATTCCGCCGTGACCGTTTCGTTGTCAGTTTCGGGGGTGGATCTGCTGACGCAGACCGCAACCGACGGCATGCTGGAGCTTGCGGGCGGCGACGTCGCCGTCATCCGCTCGCCGCACACAGCAGATCGGAGTGCGCAGTCCTGACACTCCACATCACCACACCGTGTGCGGGCACCCTCCCGCGCACATCGCACTGAGAAACACCCGTTGCGGCCGGCTGGCCGCAGCAACCACCATCGGTCGTAAGGGCGCGACCTCGTAAGAGGCCCCGCAGGATCGACCACCCTATGGAAGGAAAATCCATGCGCAAGTTGGGAATCGGAGTCGCCGCACTCGCCGCGACCACCATCCTCCTCGCCGGCTGCTCCGGCGGCGGCAACACCCCGGCCCCGGACGAGACCGACGCCGGGCCCATCGACGCCAGCGGCGTCACGCTCACCATCTGGACGGACGCCAACCGCCAGCCGGCCATCGAGGCGGCCGCCGCGACGTTCGAAGAGGAGACGGGCGCGACCATCGAGCTCGTCGAGAAGAACTTCGACGACATCCGCACCGACTTCACCAACCAGGTCCCGACCGGCGAGGGCCCCGACATCACGATCGGCGCACACGACTGGCTCGGCGGCCTCGTCGAAGCCGGTGTCGTCTCCACGCTCGACCTCGGCGACGTGGCGGGCGAGTTCGAGCAGGTCGCGCTGGACGCGTTCAGCTACGACGGCCAGCTCTACGCGCTGCCCTACTCCCTCGAGACCATCGCGCTCGTGCAGAACACCGACCTCGTCGGTGAGGACGCCCCCGCGACGTGGGACGACATGATCGCCGCCGGCACCGCGTCCGGCGCCGAGCGCCCGTTCGTGATCAACACGGCCGGTCAGACCGGTGACGCGTACACGATGTACGGCTTCCAGACCTCGTTCGGCGCGCCGGTGTTCGTCCAGGACGACTCGGGCAGCTACACGACCGAGGTCGGCATGGGCGGCGAGGCCGGCCAGGCCTTCGCGACGTGGCTCGGCGAGAAGGGCGAGACTGGCACCGGGAACATCTCGACCACGGTCGACTACGACACGAACAACGAGCTGTTCGCCTCCGGCAAGGCCGCCTACACGATCCAGGGTCCCTGGGCCATCGAGGCGCTCACCGCGAACGGCGCGAACGTCAAGGTCAACCCGATCCCGTCCGCGGGTGGCGAGACCGCATCGCCGTTCGTCGGCGTGCAGGGCTTCTACCTGAGCGCGGAGAGCGAGAACGCCCTCGTCGCGCAGGAGTTCCTGGTGAACTACCTCGCCACCGAGGACGCGCAGCGCGCCCTCTACGAGGCTGACCCCCGCATCCCCGCGTGGTCGACCATCGCCGAAGAGGTCTCGGCCGACCCGGTGATCGCCGGCTTCCTCGCGTCGTCGCAGAACGGCGTCCCGATGCCGAACATCCCCCAGATGGGCTCCGTCTGGGACCTGTGGAACGCCGCTCAGGTGCAGATCATCAAGGGCGCCGACCCCGTGTCGACGTGGGACAAGATGGTCGCCGACCTCGAGGCCACGATCGGCTGATCCCCTCCGGGGGCGGGCGGCGCACGCCGCCCGCCCCCGGAACCATTCGCCTCGTCGAAGGAGATGAACATGTCGGTCCCGCAGGGCACGATCGCCGCTGACACGACGCCGCCGAAGGCGCCGCTGTCACCGGCCCCCTCGAAGGAACCCCACGGCCGCGACTGGCGCGGCCTCGGCTGGGGCTTCCTCGTGAAGCTCGCCATCATGGCCGTGATCAACGCCTTCGGGCTGATGGGCATCGTCGCCGCGTTCCGGGCGGAAGCGTGGCTGATCTTCGCCGCCGCGGTCCTCGTCCTGGTGGCAGCCGACATCATCTACTTCACCAAGCGCGCTCTGCCGCTGAAGTACCTCCTGCCGGGACTGACGTTCCTGCTGATCTTCCAGGTCTTCATCTTCGGCTACACGGCGTACATCGCCTTCACCAACTACGGCGCCGGCCACGTCGGCTCGCAGGAGCAGGCCGTCAACGCCGCGCTCAGCCAGGGCGAGCGCCGCGTCGAGGGCTCCCCCTCCTACCCGCTCACCGTCATCGAGCAGAACGGCGAACTCGGGTTCGCGATCGTCGAGGACGGCGAGATCAAGGCCGGCACCGCCGACCAGCCGCTGCAGGTCGTCGGCGACGCGTCCGGATCGGGCGCCGCCACCGAGGTGCCCGGCTGGAACGTCGTGCCGCGCAACACGCTCATCAGCGACCCGGCCATGCAGGACGCCGTCGTCGAGCTGCGGGTGCCCATCTCCGACGACCCCAACGACGGCTCGATCCGCACGCGTGAAGGCACGACGGGCGCCGTCTACCTCTCCACGATGGAGTGGAACCCGGACGCGCAGACGATCACCGACACGGCGACGGGCACGGTCTACTCCGCCACCGCGGACGGCACCTTCGCCGCCGAGGACGGGACGACCCTCGCCACGGGCTGGACCGCGAACGTCGGCTTCGCAAACTTCGTCCGCCTCTTCACCGATCCGGACCTCTTCGAGCCGCTCGGCCTCGTGACCGTGTGGACGTTCGCGTGGGCGATCCTCTCGGTGCTGATCCCCTTCGCGATGGGGCTCGTCTTCGCGATCATCTTCAACGACGAACGGGTCAAGGGCCGGAAGATCCTGCGGACCTTGTTCATCCTCCCCTACGCCTTCCCGGCGTTCATGTCGGCGCTGCTGTTCCGGGGCATGTTCAACGCCGAGTTCGGCGTCATCAACGAGTTCTTCTTCGGCGGGGCGAACATCGACTGGCTCGGCGACCCCTGGCTCGCCCGGGGGGCCGTGCTGTTCGTCAACGTGTGGCTGACCTACCCGTACTACTTCCTCGTCTGCACCGGCGCGATCCAGGCGCTGCCCGCGGACGCCCTGGAGGCCGCGTCGATCGACGGGGCGGGCCGCTTCCGGCAGCTGCGCTCCATCATCCTTCCGCTCGTGCTCGTCGCGACGGCGCCGCTGCTGATCTCGTCCTTCGCCTTCAGCTTCAACAACTTCACCATCATCTACATGTTCAACAACGGCGGCCCCGCGATACCCGGCGCCCCGTACGCGCTCGGATCCACCGACATCCTGATCTCCGCGATCTGGGACATCTCGGGGGTCTCCGGCGGCAAGGCGGACTACGGCCTCGCCAGCGCCCTGTCGATCCTCGTGTTCATCGTCGTCGGCCTCATCTCCGCCCTGGCGTTCCGCCAGACCAAGAAGCTCGAGGAGTACCAGTGATGTCCGCTCCCACTCAGACGCGCGCGTCGACCGCGACGACCTCGGACCACGGCCCGGCCCAGGACCGGACGAGGGCCCGGCGGCGACGCTGGCTGACCGAGGTCGGCTGGAAGTACCTCGTCGCCCTCGTGATCCTCTTCTACGCGATCTTCCCGCTCGTGTACGTGCTGTCCGCGTCGCTGAACCCCAACGGCAACCTGGCCGCCAGCAACGCCATCTTCAGCGTGCTGGACCTCGGGAACTACGCCGCCCTGTCGGAGACCCGCTACTGGACCTGGTACGGCAACACGCTGCTGGTCGGCGGCGTCTCGGCGATCGGCGCCGTCATGATGGGCGCCGCGGCGGCCTACGCGTTCTCCCGGTTCCGCTTCAAGGGCCGCCGGACGAGCCTCACCGCGCTGCTCATCATCCAGATGTTCCCGCAGGCGCTCGCGTTCGTCGCGATCTTCCTCATGCTGCTGGCTCTCGGCGAGGTCTTCCCCGCCCTCGGCCTGAACTCGAAGATCGCCCTGATCTGCGTGTACCTCGGCGGCGCCCTGGGCGTGAACACGTTCCTCATGTACGGGTTCTTCAACACGGTCCCGATCGAGATCGACGAGTCCGCGAAGATCGACGGCGCCTCGCACGCCGTGATCTTCTGGCGGCTGATCTTCCCGCTCGTGACTCCGATTCTCGCGGTCGTGGCGCTGCTGGCGTTCATCTCGGCGTTCGGGGACTACATCATCTCGAAGATCATCCTGGTCTCCGAGGACAACTGGACGCTCGCCGTCGGCATGTTCCAGTGGGTGTCCAACCAGCTCTCCAGCAACTGGGGGCTGTTCGCGGCCGGAGCGATCCTCGCCGCCATCCCGGTGCTCGTGCTGTTCCTCGCGCTGCAGCGCTACATCATCGGCGGCCTGACCGCCGGCTCCGTCAAGGGCTGATCGGGCGCGCCTCAGGAGGTCGCTGACCGGGCGGCGAGAGCCGCCTGGTACAGCGTCCGCGACGACAGGCCCGTCTGCGCCGACACCTCGGCGGCGGCATCCTTGAGACGGATGCCGTCGGCGACGAGCCGCTGCACTTCGGCGACGGCATCCTCGGCGGACACCTCGCGCGCCGGGGCCCCGGCGACGACGACGACGATCTCACCGCGCACGCCGCCCTCTGCCCACGTCGCGAGCTCGCCGAGCGGTCCGCGCACGACCTCCTCGTGCAGCTTCGTCAGCTCGCGGCAGACGGCCGCGGGCCGGTCGGCGCCGAAGGCGCCCGCCATTGCGGCGAGGCTCTCCGCGATGCGCGACGGGGCCTCGAAGAAGACCATGGTGCGCCGCTCTGCGGACAGTGGGGCGAGCGTCGATCGCCGGTCTCCGGCCTTGCGTGGGAGGAACCCCTCGAAAGTGAAGCGGTCCGTGGGCAGTCCCGCGACGGCGAGCGCCGTGACGACGGCGCTCGGGCCGGGGATCGCGGTGACCGCTACGCCCTGCGAGACGGCCTCCACGACCAGCGCGTAGCCGGGGTCGCTCACGGTCGGCATGCCGGCGTCGCTGAGGACCAGGAGGTCCTCCTCCCGCGCCCGCTCCACGAGGTCGGCGGCGCGCTGGCGCTCGTTGTGCTCGTGGAGGGCGACGAGCCGCGGCCGGTTGTCGACGCCGAGCGCCTGCAGGAGCCGCTGCGCCGTGCGGGTGTCCTCCGCCGCGATCACGGTGGCGGCTTCGAGCGCCGCGACGAGGCGGGGCGAGGCATCCCCCAGGTTGCCGATGGGCGTCGCGGCGAGGATGATCACCCGCCCCAGCATAGGCTGGTCGACGTGACGACGACGGTCGAGACCCTCCTGCCGACGGCACCCCCGACCCCCTACGAGCGCTGGCGCGCCCGGCTGTCCGGCGAGCCCCGCCTCCGCCGCGTCGCCGGGTGGCTCGCTCCCCTGCTCGTCACCCTGCTCGCCGCCGTGCTGCGGCTCGTGAACCTCGGCCACCCGCACGCCCTCGTCTTCGACGAGACCTACTACGTGAAGGACGCCTGGTCGCAGTGGGTCCTGGGGTACGCCGCGACGTGGCCGGAGGACGCCAACGCGCGGTTCGCCGCCGGGGAGACCGACATCTTCACGACGGACCCGAGCTTCGTCGTGCACCCGCCGCTCGGGAAGTACCTCATCGGCGCGGGAATGGCGCTGTTCGGCGCGGACTCGTCGTTCGGCTGGCGGATCGCGGCGGCCCTCATCGGCACGGCATGCGTGCTCGTGCTGTACTTCCTCGCCAAGGCGCTCGTGCCCTCGGTCGTCTTCGCGACGATCGCCGCGGGGCTCCTGGCGATCGACGGCCAGGCGATCGTCATGAGCCGCGTCTCCCTGCTGGACATCTTCCTGGCGTTCTTCATCCTGCTGGCGGTGTGGTTCATGGTCCTCGACCGCCGCGCGCACCTCGACCGGCTCGCCGGGATCGTGCGCGCGCGCACCGACGGTGGTGCACCCCCGCGGTGGGGCCCGGTGCGCTGGAACCGGCCGTGGGTCGTCGCGGCCGGCGCGGCAGCGGGCGCCGCGTGCGCCGTGAAGTGGTCCGGCGTCTGGGTGCTCGCGGCCGTCGGCCTCTACCTCGTCATCACCGATGCCCTCGAGCGGCGGCGCCTCGGCGTCGCGTTCTGGCCGATGGACGCCGTCCGCCAGGGCGCGGCATCCTTCGTCCTGCTCGTCCCCGTCGCGTTCGTCGTCTACCTGTCCTCCTGGGCGGGGTGGCTGCTGACCGACGGCGGCTACGGCCGCCACGACGCGGACGCGCAGCCCGCGACGGGCGTCTGGAGCTGGGTCCCCCTGTCGCTGCAGAGCCTCTGGCGCTACCACGAGACGATCTACACCTCGATGGCCGGCATGTCGACGCCGCACAGCTACATGTCGCCGGCGTGGGCATGGCCGTTCCTCTGGCGCCCGACGGCGATGTTCACCGGCAGCGTCCCGGACGGCCAGGACGGCTGCGCGAGCGCGCAGGGCTGCCTGCAGATCCTCTACTCGATGCCCAACCCGCTGCTCTGGTACGCGAGCGTCGCCGCGACGGTGTGGATCGGGTACCGCTTCGTCGTGGTCCGCGACTGGCGGTACGCCGTGCTCCTCACCGCGATCGCGGCGACCTGGCTGCCGTGGCTGCTCTTCCCGGAGCGCACGGTGTTCCAGTTCTACACGATCGCCCTGCTGCCCTTCCTGCTCCTCGCGCTGACCTTCGCGCTCCGCGACATCGCCGGGCCCGCCCACGCCTCGGCGGCACGGCGGCTCGCGGGGCAGCGGGTCGTCCTGGTGGTGCTGGCGGTCGCCCTCGCGCTCTCGGTCTTCTGGTATCCGCTGTGGTCGGCGATGCAGGTGCCGTACGAGTTCTACCGCCTGCACAACTGGATGCAGGGCTGGGTCTAGTTCACCTCGTCGGGGTGCGCGGAGACCCGCCCGCCCCGCTCGAGCGCCGTGATGGCGGCCTGCTCGTCGTCGGTGAGCGCGAACCCGAAGACGTCGAGGTTCTCCCGGATGCGCTCCGGCGTGCTCGACTTCGGGAACACGATGTGGCCCTGCTGCAGGTGCCAGCGCAGCACGACCTGCGCGGGGGTCTTGCCGTGCGCGGCGGCCGCCGCGGCGACGGGCTCCTCCTCGAACAGCGGGTACTTGCCCTGGCCGAGCGGCCCCCACGCCTCGATGAGGATGCCGCGGCCGGCGGCGAAGCTCGTCACGTCGCGCTGCTGATAGGCGGGGTGCAGCTCGATCTGGTCGACGGCGGGCGTCACGCCGGTGGCCGCGATGACCTTCTCGAGGTGCTCGGGCAGGTGGTTGGAGACGCCGATGCTCGTGGCCTTCCCGGCATCCCGGATCTCGATCATGCGCTCCCAGGCGTTGACGAAGTGGCCGTTCTTCGGTGCCGGCCAGTGCGAGAGGTACAGGTCGACGCGGTCGAGGCCGAGCTTGTCCAGGCTCGTATCGATCGCGGCGAGCGGCTTGTCGCCGGCCTGGTCCTCGAACCACAGCTTCGTCGTGACGAAGAGCTCCTCGCGCGGGATGCCGCTCGCGGCGATCGCGCGGCCGACGCCCTCCTCGTTGCCGTAGATCGCGGCGGTGTCGATGTGCCGGTAGCCGGCGGCGAGGGCCTCCGAGACGATCCGCTCGGTCTCGGCGGGGTCGACCTTGAAGACGCCGAAGCCGAGCTGGGGGATGGTGTGGCCGTCGTTGAGCGTGAGCGCGGGGATCGTCATGGGTCCAGCCTAAGGAACCCGGCCGCGGCCCGGACCGTCATACGATGGAACGCTATGCCCGCGCCGGAACCCCGCATCCTCTACCCGCCGGAGCTGCCCGTCAGCGCCGCGCGGGAGGAGATCGCGCGCGCCATCGCGGAGCACCAGGTCGTCATCGTGGCCGGCGCCACGGGGTCGGGCAAGACGACGCAGCTGCCGAAGATCTGCCTCGAGCTCGGCCGGCAGTCCATCGCGCACACGCAGCCGCGCCGCATCGCCGCCCGGACGATCGCCGAGCGCATCGCGCAGGAGATGGATGTGCCGCTCGGCTCGACCGTGGGCTTCAAGGTCCGCTTCACCGACCAGGTCTCCGCCGACACGAAGGTCGCGCTGCTGACCGACGGCATCCTCCTCAACGAGATCCACCGCGACCGGCTGCTGCGCCGCTACGACACGATCATCATCGACGAGGCGCACGAGCGCTCGCTCAACGTCGACTTCCTCATCGGGTACCTCTCGCGGATCCTCCCCGAGCGCCCCGACCTCAAGGTCATCGTGACGTCCGCGACGATCGACCCGGAGAGCTTCGCGCGCCACTTCGCCGCGCCCGACGGCACGCCCGCCCCGGTCATCGAGGTGTCCGGCCGGACCTACCCCGTCGAGATCCGCTACCGCGCGCACGACGACACAGACGACGACGTGGATGCCCTGCTCGGCGCGCTCGGGGAGCTCGACCGCGAGTCCGACGGCGACGTACTCGTCTTCCTGCCCGGCGAGGCGGAGATCCGCGACGCGATGGATGCCGTCCGCGGCCGGTACGCGAAGGACGCGCGGCCCACCGAGGTCCTGCCCCTGTTCGGCCGGCTCTCCGCCGCCGAGCAGCACCGCGTGTTCGAGCCGTCGACCGTGCGGGGCGTCCGCCGCCGCATCATCCTCGCGACGAACGTCGCCGAGACGAGCCTCACCGTCCCCGGCATCCGATACGTGGTCGACGCCGGCACCGCGCGCATCTCGCGGTACAGCGCACGCTCGAAGATCCAGCGGCTCCCGATCGAGGCGATCTCGCAGGCGTCGGCGCAGCAGCGCTCCGGCCGCGCGGGGCGCACCTCGCCCGGCATCGCCATCCGCCTCTACGCCGAGGAGGACTTCGCTGCCCGGCCGGAGTTCACCGAGCCGGAGATCCTCCGCACATCGCTGGCCTCCGTCATCCTGCAGATGCTCGCGCTCGGCTTCGGCGACATCTCGGAGTTCCCCTTCCTCACCCCGCCCGACTCCCGCGGCGTCAAGGCGGCGCTCGAACTCCTCACCGAGCTGCAGGCGATCACCGGCGGCTCGACCCCGAAGCTGACGAAGATGGGCCGGGAGATCGCGCGCCTCCCCATCGACCCGCGGTTCGCCCGGATGCTGCTGGAGGCGCGGCGCCTGAACGTCACTCCCGACGTCCTCGCGATCGTCGCCGGGCTCTCGATCCAGGACGTCCGGGAGCGCCCCGAGGAGCGACGCGAGGAGGCCGACCGCCTCCACGCCCGGTTCACCGACCCGACGAGCGACTTCCTCACGCTGCTGAACCTGTGGAACCACCTGCAGGAGCAGCAGGCCGAACTCGGCTCGAGCGCCTTCCGGCGCCTGTGCCGCGCGGAGCACCTCAACTACGTGCGGGTGCGGGAGTGGTTCGACGTGCACCGCCAGCTGCGCCAGCTGAGCGGGGAGCGTCGCGGCGGGCGCGACGGGGAGCGGCGGAGCGCCACGACGGAGGGGGCCGCCGCCGACCCGGCCGCCGTGCACCGCGCGATCCTCTCCGGGCTGCTCTCGCACATCGGCATCCTCGACACGCGCAGCGCCGGGAAGACCGGTGGCGCGAAGCCCGATCCGAAGCGGCGGCCCCTCGCGGAGTACCGCGGCGCGCGCGGGGGGAGGTTCGCGATCTTCCCCGGCTCGGGGCTGCGGAAGGCGTCACCGGATGCCGTCATGGCGGCCGAGCTCGTGGAGACCTCGCGCCTGTTCGCCCGGACGGTCGCCGCGATCGACCCGGCGTGGGCCGAGGAGCTCGCCGGCGACCTCGCGCACCGCAGCATCAGCGACCCGCACTGGTCGAAGGATGCCGGCGCCGCCGTCGCCGCGGAGAAGGTCACGCTCTTCGGGGTCGAGATCATCCCGCGCCGCCGCGTGCAGCTCGCGCGGATCGACCGGGACCTCGCCCGTGAGCTGTTCCTGCGGCACGCGCTCGTCGACGGCGAGTGGAACACGCACCACCTGGACAAGAAGCTGACGGCGTTCGAGCGCCGGAACCTCGAGCTCCGCCGGAACCTGGAGAAGGTCGAGGAGCGGGAGCGCCGACGCGACATCCTCGTCGGCGACGAGGCCGTGTACGCGTTCTACGCCGCGCGGGTGCCCCGCGACGTCTTCGACGTCCGGTCCTTCGAGACGTGGTGGCGGGAGACCTCGGCGCGGACGCCGCGGCTCCTGGACATGACCGCGGCCGACCTCATCGACGACGCCTCCCGCGCGGACGAGCGCGACTTCCCGACCCGCTGGACGCAGGGCGATCAGGTGCTCTCCCTGGCCTACCGGTTCGAGCCGGGAGCGCCGGACGACGGCGTCAGCGTCGTCGTGCCGCTCGCCCTCCTCGCCCAGCTGCGCCCGGATGGCTTCGACTGGCAGGTGCCGGGACTCCGCGGCGAGCTCATCACAGCGCTCCTCCGGGCGCTGCCGAAGGCGATCCGCCGGCACGTCGTCCCGGCCGCGGACTGGGCCGCCAAGCTCGGCGACGAGCTCGCCGGCGCCGGTCCGGAGTCGCACGACGGGCTTCCCCCGGCCAGTCTCCTCGAGGCCCTCGCCGCCCGCATCCAGCCGGTCGCGAACCAGCGCGTGTCGGCGGCCGACTTCGACCTCTCCCGCGTGCCCCCGCACCTGATGGTCTCGTTCCGCGCCGTCGACCAGCGCGGGCGCGCCGTCGGCTCCGGGCGGGACCTCCGCGAACTGCAGGACCGGCTGTCCGGTCGCGCGCGGGAATCCGTCGCGCGGTCGCTGAGCGCCCCGGCGCGGACCGCGCGACCCTCACCCGCGGCACCGGCGGCCGCCGCGCCGCTGGAGCGCTCGGGCGTGACGACATGGGACGTCGGCGACCTCCCCGCCGTCGTCGACACGAAGGTCGCCGGCGGCGTCGTCCGCGGCTACCCGGCCCTCGTCGACGAGGGCGCAGGCGTCGCCCTGCGGATCGAGGCGACGGCCGAGCGCGCCGCGCGCCTCTCGCACGACGGCGTCCGCCGCCTCCTGCTGCTGGCCGTCCCCTCGCCCGCCGCGTACGTGCTCGAGCACCTCACCGCGGCGGAGAAGCTCGCCCTCGCGACCTCTCCCTACCCGTCCGCGAAGGCGCTCATCGAGGACGCCCGCGTCGCCGTCGCCGACGCCGTCCTGGCGGGAGCCGAGGTGCGCACGACCGCCGCCTTCGAGGCCACCCGCGACCGCCTGTCGGCCGTGATCGTCAACGACCTGTTCCGGACCGTGTCACTGGCCGCCCGCATCCTCACGCTGCAGCGTGACGTCGACCGGGCCGTCCGCGCGCAGAACTCGATGACGCTCCTCTCCGCCCTCGGCGATGTGAAGGCGCAGGTCGCGGGCCTGCTGCATCCCGCCTTCCTCTCCCGGACCGGCACGGCGCGGCTCGCGCACCTGCCCCGGTATCTGCAGGGGGCGCTCGAGCGTGTCCGCGGGCTCGGCGACAACCCTGGCCGCGACCGGCAGCGGCAGACCGAGTACGAACGCGCCGCCGCTCTCTACACGGATGCCGGCGGCACGATCCCGCTCGACCCGGACGCCCCTGCGACCCTGCACGCCGCGCGCTGGCTTCTCGAGGAGTACCGTGTCAGCCTGTTCGCGCAGCAGCTCGGCACGGCGCAGCCGGTGTCGATCCAGCGCATCACGAAGGCCCTGT
This sequence comes from Microbacterium saccharophilum, assembly GCF_007992455.1. Taxonomy (GTDB): domain Bacteria; phylum Actinomycetota; class Actinomycetes; order Actinomycetales; family Microbacteriaceae; genus Microbacterium; species Microbacterium saccharophilum. The sequence goes on from NZ_BKAH01000001.1 coordinate 410,467, forward strand.
CCGGCAAGGACTGACGACCGAGAGGACCCGCCATGGCGACGGCGATCACCTACACCGCGTTCGGAGGACCCGAGGTCCTCACCCTCACCGAGATCCAGGTGCCCGCACCCGCGGCGGACGAGGTCGCGGTGCGCGTCACGGCGGCGGGCGTCAATCCGCTCGACCACAAGCTGCGCTCCGGCGCCCGTGCGTCCGGACCCATCACGGATCCGCGCCGCGTCGGCAGCGACGGCGCGGGTGTCGTCACGGCCGTCGGCGCGGACGTCGAGGGCTTCCGCGCCGGCGACGAGGTCGTCGTCTTCGGTGCCGCCGGCGTCTACGCCTCCGACATCGTCGTCCCCGCCGCCCAGCTCGCGCCGCGCCCTCCGCAGGTGTCCGCGGCCGAGGGCGCCGCGCTCGGCGTCCCGATCGGCACGGCCTACCAGACGCTGCGCTCCCTCGACGTGCGCGCGGGCGACACGCTGCTCGTGCACGGCGGGTCCGGCTCCGTGGGTCAGGCCGTCATCCAGTTCGCCGTCCTGTGGGGGGTCACGGTCCTCGCGACGACGAGCACCCGCCGTGCGGAGCGGGTGACGGCGCTCGGCGGCACCGCCCTGCGCTACGACGACCCGGAGGGCGGCACGCTCACTGAGCGGGTGCGCGCGGCGGCGCCCGGCGGGGTCACCGCCGTCATCGACATCGCCGGCACCGACGAGGCGATCCAGACCTCCCTCGACCTCGTCGCCGACCGGCACCGCATCGTGACCCTCGTCCGCGGCAAGGACGCCGCCGGCCTCGGCATCCGCGCGTTCCTGGGCGGGAGCCCCCGCCCCCTGAACGCGCAGGAGCAGGCGTGGCGCGCCGAGGCGATCCCGGTGGCCCTGCATCTCATGGCGGCGGGCCGCTTCGCCGTGGAGGTCGGCCCCCGGCTGCCGCTCGCCGACGCCGCCGCGGCGCACCTTCTCGTGGAGGCGGGGGTGGACGGGAAGGTCGTGCTGCTGCCCTGAGCCGGCTCAGTCCCGGTCGTCCGCGGGCTGGCCGTAGACGTTCTGGTACCGGTCGTAGAGGGCGTCGATCTTCTCCTGCGGGATCGGGACCACCGTGCCGCCCTGCCGGGCGATGTGCACGGTGCGCGCGACGTCCTCCAGCATGACGGCCGCCTTCACGGCATCCTTCGCGGTCCGGCCGATCGTGAACGGGCCATGGTTCTGCATGAGGACGGCGGGCGAGCGGTGGCCGCTCAGCGTCTCGACGATGCCGCGGCCGATCGAGTCGTCGCCGATGATCGCGAACGGTCCCACGGGGATGGGTCCGCCGAACTCGTCGGCCATCGCCGTGATGACGCACGGGATCTCCTCGCCGCGCGCGGCCCATGCGACGGCGTAGGTGGAGTGCGTGTGCACGACGCCGCCGACCTCGGGCATGTGCCGGTACACGTACGCGTGGGCGGCGGTGTCGCTCGACGGCGACCGCTCGCTGCCGGGCGTGCCGGGGATGACGTTGCCGTCGAGGTCGCAGAGGATCATGTTCTCCGGCGCCAGGTCGTCGTACGAGACACCGGACGGCTTGATGACGAAGAGGTCGGCGCCGGGAACACGGCCCGAGACGTTGCCGCCGGTCCACACGACGAGCCCGGAGCGCACGAGCTCCCCGTGCAGCGCCGCGACGTCGCGGCGCACGGTCTCGATCGCCGAGGCGATGCGGGCGGAATCAATGATGTTACCGGTCACATCGCCACCTTAGCTCGCGCGGAGCAGTGCGCGGTAGAACCCGATGCCGCGCAGCCACACCTCGACGCGGATGCGCTCGTTGTGCGCGTGCAGCGCATCGCGCTCGGACCGGGTGAGATGGAACGGGGTGAAGCGGTAGACGTGCCCGCTGATCCGCGTGAACCATCGGCTGTCGCTCGCGCCCAGCTGGATGTACGGGGTCGTGACGATGTCTCCGGAGAGGCCCTCGGCGACGGCGGACGCGATGCGCCGCCACGCCTCTCCCTTCCACGGCGACACCGGCGACGGGTCGGATGCGTGCCGCACCTCGATCTCCACCTCCGGATCGGCGACGACCCGGCGGACGCGGGCCGTGACGGACGCGACGGTGTCGCCGGTGAGGAGGCGGATGTTGACGGCCGCCTGCGCCGTCGTCGCGAGGACGTTCTCCCCGGGGGCCCCGGAGAGCGACGTGGCGACCGCGGTCGTGCGGACCATCGCGTTCATCTCCGGCCCCAGGTGCGGGAACACCTTCGCCAGCAGCGGGCCCGTGACGGCCAGGTTGCCGAACACCCAGCGCAGCGGCGGCTGCGCGTACGGGGCGATCGTGGCGAACAGGGCGCGGACGGGCGGGGCGATCCGGGTGGGGAACGGATGCCGGTGCAGCCGGTCGATCGCGCGGGCGAGGCGCGCCGTCGCGGGGGTCGCCGGGGGCGTCGAGGCGTGCCCGCCGGCCTCGCGGGCCGTCAGCAGCAGGGTCATGACGCCGCGTTCGGCGACCCCGACCATCGCGGTCGGCACGGCGACCCCGGGGACGACGCCGTCGACGACGGCGCCGCCCTCGTCGAGCACGAGTGCGGGGCGGACGCCGCGGCGTTCGAGCACGGCCACGATCTGCTGCGCACCGTCGCCGGCCGTCTCCTCGTTGTGCCCGAACGCGAGGTAGACGTCGCGGACCGGGGTGAAGCCCTCCGCGACGAGCTGTTCGACCGCTTCGAGGATCGCGACGAGCGACCCCTTGTCGTCGATCGCTCCGCGGGCGTGGATCGCGGCGTCGGCGCCGGCGCCGATGAGCTCAGCGGCGAAGGGCGGGTGATCCCACTCGGCTTCGACGACGGGCACGACGTCGATGTGGGCCACGAGGACGAGGGGATCGCCGTCCGTCGTCCCGCGCCAGCGGTAGAGGAGCGAGTGCCGCGCCACGACCTCCCGCTCGAGCACCCCGTGCAGGCCCGGGTAGAGGCGCGCGAGGGCCGCGTGGAACTCGTCGAACGGCGCGGGATCGGTGCGACTGTCGTCGGCATCCGAGACGGTCGGGATGCGCAGGAGCTCGCGGAAGCGCGCGACGGAGGCCGCGGGGTCGGTCGTGTTCTCGGGTGCCACGCCCCGAGCCTACGACCCGGCCGCGCACGGCGCCGAGACGCATCCCGGGCCCGGCTAGGCTCGGGCCATGACCGGACTTCGCTGGGGCATCCTCGCCACGGGCGGCATCGCCCACGCCTTCACCTCCGACCTGCGCACCGCGGGCCTCGACGTCGCCGCGGTCGGCTCGCGCAGCACCGCGTCGGCGCAGGCCTTCGCCGACGAGTTCGGCATCCCGCGCGCCCACGGCTCGTATGCGGACCTCATCGCCGACCCCGAGGTCGACATCCTCTACATCGCCACACCGCACAGCCATCACCTCGAGCCCGCCGTCGCCGCGCTCGAGGCCGGCAAGCACGTGCTGATCGAGAAGCCCGTCACCCTGGACGCCGATGAGGCCGCCGCCATCCGCGACGTCGCCGCCGGTCGGGGACTGCTCGCCATGGAGGCGATGTGGACCCGCTACCTGCCGCACATGATCCGCATCCGAGAGCTCGTGCGCTCCGGCGCGCTCGGCGAGGTGCGGGCGCTCGCCGCCGACCACACGCAGCAGATCTCCGCCGACCCCGCCCACCGCCTGAACGCGCTCGAGCTGGGCGGCGGAGCGCTCCTGGACCTCGGGATCTACCCGGTGTCGTTCGCGTGGGACATCCTCGGCGCACCCGTCGAGGTGCGCGCGCTCGGACGCCTCGGCGAGACGGGCGCCGACACGGAGGTCTCGATCGCCCTGACGCACGCGTCGGGAGCGGTCTCCTCGCTCCTCACCTCCTCCCGCGCCGCCGGGCCGAACACCGCGCACCTGATCGGCACGGAGGCCCGGATCGAGATCGACAGCGTCTGGTACACGCCGACATCGTTCCGGCTCATCGCCCCGGACGGCACCGTGCGGGAGGAGTACCGCTCCGAGGTCGACGGGCGCGGCATGCAGTACCAGGCCCTCGCCGCGGAGCAGATCATCGCCGACGGCCGCACCGACAGCGACCTGCTGACCTTCGAGCAGAGCGTGCTGATCATGGGCACCCTCGACGAGGTGCGCGCACAGGTCGGCGTGACCTACCCGAAGGAGCGCTGAGCGCCCCCGGGACTGACACACTGGGGAGATGCCCGACCTGCAGAACCCCCGCGTCGCCGTCTACCTCGACTTCGACAACATCGTCATGTCCTGGTACGACCGCGTGCACGGTCGAAACTCCTATTCCCGCGATCGCCAGCGCATCGCGGAGAACCCCGCGGAGCCGGAGATCGCGGAGCGCCTCTCCGCGGCCATGATCGACGTCGGCGCGATCATCGACTACGCCGCCTCGTTCGGCACGCTCGTGCTCACCCGCGCGTACGCCGACTGGTCCTCCCCCGTCAACGCCGTGTACCGGCCGCAGGTCGTCGCACGCGCCGTCGACCTCGTGCAGCTGTTCCCGGCCGCCGCGTACGCGAAGAACGGCGCAGACATCCGCCTCGCCGTGGACACCGTCGAGGACATGTTCCGCCTGCCCGACCTCACGCACGTCGTGATCGTCGGCGGCGACAGTGACTACGTGCCGCTCGCGCAGCGCTGCAAGCGGCTCGGGCGCTTCGTCGTCGGTGTGGGCGTGGCCGGCTCGACCGCGAAGTCGCTCGCGGCGGCGTGCGACCAGTTCGACTCCTACGACGGCCTTCCCGGCGTCTCCGCGCCCGTGACGGAGAAGAAGGCGGAGACGGCGACCACGACGGGTCGGCGACGCGCGAAGAAGGCCGACGACCCGACCCCCGAGCTGCTGGGCCGCGCGCTGCGCCTCGAGCAGGAGCGCACCGACGAGGACTGGGTGCACCTCTCGGCCGTCAAGAACCTCCTCAAGCGCATGGACCCGTCGTTCAGCGAGAAGGCCCTCGGGCACCGCTCCTTCTCCGACTTCGTCAAGGCGCACCCGACGGTCGCCGAACTCGACGAGTCCACGAACATCGTGCGCGTCCGGCTGCGGACGGATCCCGCCGACCCCGCCTGAAACGCGGTGTGCGTGAACGCACACTCTCTGTGCACAGACCCTCCTTGTACCTGAATCAACTCTCAGGTAGCGTTCCTGGCGCGCGGCAGCCCCCTGCCGTATTCCGCGCTCTACAAGGAGGTAACAGCGCCATGGCATCTGCCACCCCCACCGCACAGAATCCCCGGTCCAAGGACTCGGGTCTGCGCCGCGTCGTCACCGCATCGATGGCCGGCACCGTCGTCGAATGGTACGAGTTCTTCCTCTTCGCCACCGCGGCGACGCTCGTGTTCAACCTGATCATGTTCCCGCCGGCGGACAACCCGTACACGCCCGTCATCCAGGCCTTCCTCACCTACGCCGTCGGCTTCGTCGCGCGTCCGCTCGGCGGCATCGTCTTCGGCCACTTCGGCGACAAGTACGGCCGGAAGAAGCTGCTTCAGCTGGCCATCATCCTGGTCGGCGTCGCCACCTTCCTCATGGGATGCCTGCCCACCTACGACCAGATCGGCATCTGGGCCACCGTGCTCCTCGTCGTGCTCCGCTTCGCGCAGGGCTTCGCGGTCGGCGGCGAATGGGGCGGCGGCGTCCTGCTCGTCGCGGAGCACTCCCCCGACCACAGCCGCGGCTTCTGGGCATCCTGGCCGCAGGCCGCCGTCCCGATCGGGAACCTGCTCGCCACGATCGTGCTCCTCGTGCTCAACAGCGTGCTCTCCGCCGAGGACTTCCTCTCGTGGGGCTGGCGCATCGGCTTCTGGCTGTCGGTCGTCATCGTCGCCATCGGGTACTACGTCCGCACCCGCATCACGGATGCCCCGATCTTCGAGCAGTCCAAGCAGGAGGTCGCGCAGCGCCCCGAGGTGCGCGTGGGCGTCTTCGAGGTGCTCCGCCGCTACCCCCGCCTGGTCATCACGGCCATGGGCCTGCGGTTCGCGGAGAACATCATGTACTACCTCGTCGTGACGTTCTCGATCACCTACCTCAAGCTCGCGCTCGAGATGGACACCACCGCCATCCTCAGCTGGCTCGTCATCGCGCACATCGTGCACATGATCGTCGTGCCGCTCCTCGGCGGGCTCACCGACCGGATCGGCCGGCGCCCCGTGTACATGATCGGCACGATCCTCGCCGCCGGGTGGGGCTTCATCGCGTTCCCGATGTTCAACACGAAGGAGCCGCTGATCATCATCCTGGCGATCTGCCTGGGTCTCGTCATCCACGGGTTCATGTACGCGCCGCAGCCGTCGATCATGTCGGAGATGTTCCCGACCCGGATGCGGTACTCCGGCGTCTCGCTGGGCTACCAGGTGACGTCGATCGTCGCCGGCTCGCTGGCGCCCGTCATCGCCACCGCGCTGCTGCAGGGCTTCGGGAGCTGGGTGCCGATCGCGATCTACCTCGCGATCGCCGCCGCCATCACGTTCGTGGCCGTCATCTCGCTGCGCGAGACGCGGGGCATCTCGCTGCACGACGTCGACGAGGTCGACCGCGCGCGCCTGGACGAGGAGACCGGCACGGTCACCGTCGCCCGCACGCGCTGACGAACAGGGGGCCGGGTGGGGTGCGAACGGGTACAGTGGCGATCGTGGTACGCCGGAGCACCCCACCCGGATCGCAGTCCTCGCTGCGAGAGGCGAACCGAGCCCGCCTGCTCGATTCGCTCAAGCGCCATGGGCGGCTGACCCAGATCGAGCTGGCCGGGAACACCGGGCTCTCGCCCGCGACGGTGTCGAACATCGTCAAGGAGCTCACGGCATCCGGCATCCTGCACACGTCCTTCACGTCGCGCAGCGGCCGCCGCGCGACCCTCGTCTCCTTCGCCCGGCAGGTCGGCCTCGTCGCGGGCGTGCACTTCTCCAGCCGTCAGCTGCGCATCGCGATCGCCGATGCGACGCGCACGATCGTCGCCGAGAACACCGTGCCGCTCGCGCCGGGTCACCGCCATGACGCCGAACTCGACCGCCTGAGCATCATCCTCGGCGACATGATGGACACCCTCGGCGGCACGCTCGCCGACCTCCTCGCCGTCGGGCTCGCCGTCCCCGCCCCGATCGACCCGCGCACCGGGATGGTCTCCACGCCGGGACTCCTGCCCGGCTGGGAGGGCATCGACATCGCCGAAAGCCTCAGCGCCCGCATCGACCGGCCCGTCTACGTCGACAGCGAGGCCAATCTGGGCGGCCTCGCCGAGGCGCGCGAGGGCAGCGGTCGCAGCGCGTCGTCCTCCGTCTACATCCGCGTCGGGCACACGATCAGCGCGGGCCTCATCGTCGGCGGCGACCTCTTCCGCGGGGCGAGCGGCAAGACGGGGCAGATCGGCCACGTCACGATCGACGAGAACGGCCCGCTCTGCCGGTGCAGCAACCGCGGCTGCCTCGAGACGTACGCCGCGGGTCCCGCGCTGCTCGCCCTCTTCCCGGAGAGCGAGGGGATGCAGCGACTGGGCGACCTCATCGCCGCGGCCGAGGACGGCGTGGGCGGTGCGCAGCGGGTGATCGCCGATGCGGGCCGGCACATCGGCATCGCGGCGGCGAGCCTCTGCAACCTCTTCGACCCGGAGCTCATCGTCGTGGGCGGCGAGCTCGCGCAGGCCGGCGAGATCCTCATGGCGCCGATGCGGCATGCGCTGGAGCGCTCCGCCCTCGCCGCGACCGGCGGCCTGCCCGAGATCGTCGGCGCGTCCTTCGGCGAATGGGCCGAGTGCCGCGGCGCCATCGCGACGGCCCTGGACCACGTCCGCGTCGACGCCGACGTCCTGTCCATCACGGCATGAGGCGCCTGCCGATCCTGCTGCTCGGGCTGTGCGTCCTCGCGGGCGCGCTCACCGCCTGCGTCCCCGGTTCCACGAGCGCGCACGGCCCCATCGCGATGCTCCTGCCGGACAAGAAGACCGCCCGCTACGAGACGTTCGACCGCCCCCTTTTCGAGGCGCGGGTCGCCGAGCTCGGCGACTACGACGTGCTCTACGCCAACGCCGACCAGGATGCCGCGCGCCAGCAGCAGCAGGCGGAGTCCGCCCTCGCGGCCGGCGCCGAGGTGCTCGTCCTGGACCCGGTCGACGCGCGCGCCGCGGCGACGATCGTCGCCGCCGCCCGGGCCCAGGACGTCCCGGTCATCGCGTACGACCGCCTCATCTCCGGCGGAGGCCTGGCGTACTACATCTCCTTCGACAACGAGCGGGTCGGCGAGCTGCAGGCCACCGCCCTCGTCACGGCGCTCGCCGACCGGGGGCAGGCGGATGCCGGCATCCTCATGGTCAACGGCTCCCCCACCGACAGCAACGCGGCCCTCTTCCGCGCCGGCGCGCGGCGCATCCTCGACGAGAGCGGGCTGCGCGTCCTCGCCGAGTACGACACCCCGGACTGGAGCCCCGACAAGGCCCAGTCCTGGGTCGCGGGCCAGATCTCGCAGTACGGCGCCGACATCGCCGGCGTCTACGCCGCCAACGACGGCACCGCCAGCGGCGCCGTAGCGGCGCTGCGCGCGGCCGACGTCTCCCCGTTCCCCGTCGTGACGGGACAGGATGCCGAGCTGTCGGCGCTGCAGCGGATCGTGGCCGGAGACCAGTACATGACGGTCTACAAGGCTTTGAAGCCGCAGGCGGAGCGCGCCGCCGAGGTCGCCGTCGACCTCCTGCACGGGCGCACGGTGACCGGGGAGATCGAGGTCGACGGGACGCCCGCGACGCTGCTGACCCCCGTCGCGGTCACCGTCGCCGATATCCTCGACACCGTCGTTGCGGACGGGTTCTGGAGCGTCGAGGATATCTGTACGCCGGACTACGCGGCCGCGTGCGCCGCCGCCGGCCTCCAGTGAGGATCCGACGCTGAGCACCGTGACCCCGCCGCGCAGCGGCCGACCCCGCGACCGCGTCCTGACCATGCGCGGCATCGACAAGCACTTCGGCGCCGTGAAGGCCCTCACCGACGTCGACTTCTGGGTCAGCGAGGGCGAGGTCGTCGCGCTCGTCGGCGACAACGGCGCCGGCAAGTCGACGCTCGTGAAGGTCCTCGCGGGGGTGCACCCCCCGGATGCCGGCGAGATCCTCTTCGACGGCGACCCCGTCCACATCACGAGCCCCGCCGACGCGCAGGAACTCGGCATCGCGACGGTGTTCCAGGACCTCGCCCTGTGCGACAACCTCGACGTCGTCGCGAACCTCTGGCTCGGGCGCGAGCTCACGACCGAGGGCCGGCTCGACGAGGTCGGCATGGAGCAGCGCACGTGGGCGCTGCTGCGCGAACTCGCCGCGAAGATCCCCTCCGTCCGGACCCCGGTCGCCTCGCTCAGCGGCGGACAGCGGCAGACCGTCGCGATCGCGCGGTCCCTCGTCGGGGAGCCGCGCGTCGTGATCCTGGACGAGCCGACCGCCGCGCTCGGCGTCGCGCAGACCGCCGAGGTCCTGAACCTCATCGAGCGGCTCCGCGAACGCGGGCACGGGGTCGTGCTCATCAGCCACAACATGGCCGACGTCATGGCGGTGGCGGACCGCGTCGTCGTGCTGCGGCTCGGGCGCAACAACGGCGAGTATCACGCGGCGGACGTGACGAGCGAGCTGCTCATCGCGGCGATCACGGGCGCGGTGGACAACTCCGTCAGCCGGAGGCAGGCGCTGCGGCGCGAGGAGCCGGCGACGACGACGGACGCCACCGTGACCCCGCTGACCCCGCGGGGCCGTCGCCGCCCGGACGGCGGCGCCCCGTGAGCCTCGACGAGCCGGAGCGCGAAGGCGTCCGCGCCGCGGCGGTCCGGGTGTGGGGCCGCGTCCGCGGCGGTGACCTCGGCGCGCTCCCCGTCATCGTGGGCCTCGCCCTCATCTGGACCGTCTTCCAGATCCTGAACCCGGTGTTCCTCTCCAGCCGCAATCTCGTCGACCTGACGATGCAGTGCGCCGCGATCGGCACGATCGCGCTCGGCATCGTCGTCGTGCTGCTCCTCGGCGAGATCGACCTGTCGGTCGGGTCGGTGTCCGGGCTCGCCGCCGCGATCCTCGCCGTCGCGTTCGTGCAGCTGCGCTGGCCGCTCCTGGTCGCCGTGCTCATCGCCGTCGCCGCGGGGTGCGTCGTCGGCATCCTGTGCGGGCTGCTGTACACGCGGTTCGGGCTGCCGAGCTTCGTCATCACCCTCGCGGGGCTCCTGGGCTTCCTGGGCCTGCAGCTGTGGGTGCTCGGGGATGCCGGATCGATCAACCTCCCGTTCGATTCGTGGATCGTCCAGTTCGCCCAGCACGCCTTCCTGCCGGACTGGGCCTCGTACGCGCTCGTCGTCGCGGCGACCGCCGCGTTCGCCTGGACGCTCGCCGGGCGGTCGCGGCGGCGGGCGGCGGCGAACCTCGACAGCCAGAGCTACCGGGCCATCGCGCTGCGCGGGGCACTGCTGCTCGCCGTCCTGCTCCCCGCCGCGTGGTACCTCAACCAGTCCCGCGGCGTCGGGGTCATGTTCCTGCTCTTCCTCGCCCTCGTCGTGCTGCTGCACCTCGCCCTGACGCGCACCCGCTGGGGGCGCGCCGTCTATGCGGTCGGCGGCTCCGTCGAGGCGGCCCGGCGTGCCGGCATCCGCGTCGAGCGGATCTACCTCTCGGTGTTCGCCCTGTGCTCGAGCCTGGCCGCCGTGGGCGGCGTGCTCGCCGCCGCCCGGCTCGCCGCAGCCAATCAGAGCTCCGGCGCGGGCGACACGAACCTCAACGCCATCGCGGCCGCCGTCATCGGCGGAGCGTCGCTCTTCGGCGGCCGTGGCACGGCCTTCGCGGCGCTCCTCGGCGTCATCGTCATCCAGTCGATCTCGTCGGGACTGACCCTGCTGAACCTCAACTCCTCGGTGCAGTTCATGGTCACGGGCGTGGTGCTGGTCCTCGCCGTCACGGTCGATTCGCTCTCCCGCCGCACGCGGGTGGCCGCCGGACGAGCCTGAGGCGGCACCGACCCGGTATCCACGTCGCGGACGTCTCGGCACGGATGCCAATCCGTTATGTTCAAGTCTTGACGACAAGACGTGAACGGATGAATGATCATCCACAGCGCGATGGTGCACTAGCCGAACGCAATTCGATGACGAAAGGCGAATCATGAAGAAGAGCTCCCTGCTCGCGGTGGCTGCCCTCAGCAGCGCCGCGGCCCTCCTCCTGGCCGGCTGTTCCGGCAGCACGACCCCCACCGGCAGCGGCGATCCCGAAGAGCCCGCTGACGCGCAGCGCGCCTGCGTGATCCTGCCCGACGCCGCGTCCTCGCCGCGCTGGGAGAACTTCGACCGCAAGTACCTGCAGGAGGGCCTGGAGGGCGCCGGCTTCGACGTCGACATCCAGAACGCCCAGGGTGACGCCTCGAAGTACGCCACGATCGCGGACCAGCAGCTCACGCAGGGCTGCGGCGTCATGCTGCTCGTCGACTACAACGGCGCGGCCAAGGGCGTCGCCGCCAAGGCCAAGGGCCAGGGCATCCCGGTCATCGCGTACGACCGCCCGTTCGAGGGCGCCGACTACTACGTGTCCTTCGACAACGTCGAGGTGGGTCGCCTGCAGGGCCAGACGGTGCTCGACGGCCTCGAGGCCGCCGGCAAGGACCCGAAGACGGCGCAGGTGTTCTACATGGGCGGCGACCCGACCGACGGCAACGCGAAGATGTTCCACGACGGCGCCGTCGAGGTCATGGAGGCGGCGGGCGTCAAGGCGGTCGCCGAGCCCAAGGGCGTCTGGGACGGTGGCGTCACCCAGACCAACTTCGAGCAGGCGCTCACGGCCAACGACGGAAAGGTCGACGGCGTGTGGGCGGCCAACGACACCAACGCCGACGGCGTCATCAAGGTCCTGCAGGACAAGAGCATCACGGGAGTGGCCGTCTCCGGTCAGGATGCGAACCTCGAGGGGCTCCGCAACATCCTCGCCGGCTGGCAGACCGCGACGGTCTACAAGCCGGTCAAGCTCGAGGCCGACAAGGCCGTCGAGATCGCCGTCGCCCTGCTGAAGGGCGAGACGCCGACCGCCGACCAGGAGCTCGAGGACGGCACGCCCTACATCGCCGTCACGCCTCAGCTGGTCGGTCCGGAGCAGGTGAAGGATGTCGTCGCCGCCGGTGACGCGTCCGCGTCGGAGATCTGCTCCGGCGACATCGCCGGGGTCAGCATGGCCGACAAGTGCGCGGAGTTCGGGGTCGAGTAACCCGTCCCGGCGCCGGGGCGTCGCGTCCTCACCGACGCGGCGCCCCACGCGCGCACCGGTGCAGAGGGCACACCATCCAGCGCAAGGAAGCGAACATGACACAACCGATCATCGAACTGCGGGACGTGAAGAAGTCCTTCGGTCCGGTCAGCGTCCTCCGCGGCGTGGGCCTCAAGGTCCACCCCGGCAGGGTCACCGCGCTCGTCGGCGACAACGGCGCCGGCAAGTCCACCCTCATCAAGGGCCTTGCGGGCGTCCAGCCCTACGACGAGGGCGAGGTCCTCTTCGACGGGGAGCCCGCCGTCCTGCACACGCCGCGCGACGCGTCCCACCTCGGCATCGAGGTCGTCTACCAGGACCTCGCGCTGTGCGACAACCTCGACATCGTCCAGAACATGTTCCTCGGCCGGGAGGAGACCTCCGGGGGCACCTTCGACGAGGGCCGTATGGAGCGCGACGCGTCCGACACGCTGCGCTCGCTCTCCGTGCGCACCGTCAAGTCCGTCCGGCAGAAGGTCTCGAGCCTCTCCGGCGGGCAGCGCCAGACCGTCGCGATCGCGCGCGCCGTCCTGAAGAAGGCGCGGGTCGTGATCCTCGACGAGCCGACCGCCGCGCTCGGCGTCGCGCAGACCGAGCAGGTGCTGAACCTCGTCACCCGGCTGTCCGAGCAGGGCGTCGCGGTCGTGCTGATCAGCCACAACCTCGCGGACGTCTTCGCCGTCGCGGACGACATCGCCGTCCTCTATCTCGGCCAGATGGTCGCGCAGGTCCCGACCGCGGAGACCGACCGCGACGAGATCGTCGGCTACATCACCGGAACCAAGACCCCGCCCGGCGTCGAACTCGTCGGCACCAGCACCATCCCGACCGGAGGCGACCTGTGAGCGTGGACACCAGCACCCGGACGGCGGCGGGGCCCGACCCGCTCGCCGGCGACGCGATCGGCTCCGGCGTCGAAGGCGGGCTCGGCGATCAGATCGGCGCGTGGCTGCAGCGCGTGCGCGGCGGCGAGATGGGCGCTCTCCCCGCGATCGCCGGTCTCATCGTCCTCGTCATCCTGTTCGGCATTCTGAACCGGTTCTTCCTCACGCCCATCAACTTCGCGAACCTCATGAACCAGGCGGCGCCGCTCGTCGTCCTGGGCATGGCGCTCGTGTTCGTGCTGCTGCTCGGCGAGATCGACCTGTCCGCCGGCGTCACGGGCGGCGTCGCGATGGCGACCTTCGTCGTGCTCAACGTCAAGCAGGGCTACCCGTGGCCGCTCGCCCTCCTGATCGGGTTCGGTGTGGGCCTCGCGACCGGCGCGCTGATCGGCTTCCTCGTCGCGCGGGTCGGCATCCCGTCGTTCGTCGTCACGCTGGGGCTGTTCCTCGGCTATCAGGGTCTGGCGCTCCTCATCATCGGCGCCGGCGGGCTGTATCCGATCAACGCGCCGGAGCTCATCGCCCTGCAGAACGGCCGGCTCCCCGTCTGGGGCGGCTGGGTCATGCTCGCCGTCATCCTCGCGATCTCCGGCGGCATGTCGTTCTGGGACCGTCGCCGCCGCACGCGCGCCGGTGTCCCCAACCGGGCGATCTCTCTCGTGTGGATCAAGCTCGCCGCGATCGCGATCCTCGGCGGCATCGCCGTGGCGATCCTCAACCTCAACCGCTCGCAGTCGGTCATCCCGATCGAGGGCGTGCCGATCATCGTGCCGATCGTCCTGGCGATCCTGTGGGTCGGCACGTTCGTGCTCGACCGGACGACGTTCGGACGCTACGTCTACGCGATCGGCGGCAACGCCGAGGCGGCGCGCCGCGCGGGCATCAAGGTGCGGTGGGTGAAGTGGGGCTGCTTCGTGATCTGCTCCGGCCTCGCCGTCGTGGCGGGCCTCTTCGCGCAGACGCGCCTGGGGTCGGTGGACGGCGCGGCCGGACGCGACATCGTCCTCTCCGGCGTGGCGGCGGCCGTCGTCGGCGGCGTCAGCCTCTTCGGCGGACGCGGCCGGCTCGTGCATGCCGCGATCGGGGCGCTCATGATCGCGACGATCATCAACGGCCTGGCGCTCCTGCGCCTGGACGCGGGCGTCTACCTCATCGTCACGGGCGGCGTCCTCATCCTCGCGGCGACGGTGGATGCCGTCTCGCGGCTGCGCGGCGGCGGTATCCGCACCTAACGGCGCGTGCTCCACAGCGCCCAGGCCACGAGGACGGGCTGGAACGCGAGGCGGACGAACCGCGCCCGGTCGTCGTCGAGGCCGAAGCCCTTCCGCTTGCCGAGGGCCTGCGCGATGTTGCCGGGGAAGATCGCGACGAAGAACGCGGCGAGGATCGCGCCGACGCGGTGGCGCTCCTTCGGCAGCGCGATGAGCGCGGCGCCCAGCATGATCTCCACGGCGCCGGACGCCACGACCACGGCGTCCTTGTCGATCGGGAGGACCTCCGTGACGAGATCCGGGACCTGCGCCTGGAACTCCTCGCCGGCCCAGAACAGGTGACTGGTTCCGGCGAACATCATGGCGGCGGCGAGGATCCAGCGAGCGGTGGTCTTCATCATCCGAGTATGGGTCACGCCGCGCCGCGGCGGCGGTCAGGACAGGAGGTCATCGACCCAGCGCGGGACGATCACGCTCGCGGGGCCGGCGCGCACCTCGTCGAACGGCACGTCCGCGGCCGTCGGCAGGAGATTGAGCTCCATCGTCCGCGCGCCGAACGCCGCCGCCAGCGCGGCATAGCCGGCGGCCGGATAGACGGCGCCGGAGGTCCCGATCGCGGCGAACGCATCGCACGCCAGGACGGCGCTCTCGATGCGGTCGAGCTCGTACGGCAGCTCGCCGAACCACACGACATCCGGCCGCAGCTCCCGGCGCCCGCACGCCGGGCACGCGGGCCGCCCGACGAGATCGCCCTCCCACGCGGGCCGCGCCCCGCACGCCGCGCACCGGGCACGGCGCAGCTCGCCGTGCATGTGCACGAGGTTCACCGACCCGGCGCGCTCGTGCAGGTCGTCGACGTTCTGGGTCACGACCAGGACATCGTCGCCGAGCGCGCCCTCCAGCCGCGCGAGCGCCCGGTGGGCGGCGTTCGGCTCGACGGCCGCCAGGGCGCGGCGCCGCTCGTCGTAGAAGCGCTGCACCCGGTCCGGATCCCGCGCGAACCCCTCGGGCGTCGCGACGTCCTCGACGCGGTGCCCCTCCCAGAGGCCGTCCGCGTCGCGGAAGGTCGGCACCCCGCTCTCCGCGGAGATGCCCGCCCCCGTGAGCACGACGATGCGCATGCCGTCCATTGTGCCGGGCTGAGTAGGCTGGCGAGGTGAGCGAAGCACGGGCGATCGTGCGGATGCCGGACGGCACCGTGAAACAGGTCGGTCCCCTGACGGGGACCCGCGTCTGGACGGTCCCCGGCCGCGCCGGACGGCCCATCGACGTGCCGCCCGCCGCACCCCGCCGCCTGGCGCGCGGTGAGGAGCACCGGCTGTGCGGGTTCTGCGCCGACCGGCAGCTGGAGACCACGCCGGAGAAGGCGCGGCTCGTCGGCCCCGACTTCACCGAGCTTCGCCGCGTCCCCGCCGCGGAGCTCGGCGACACGGTCGCCGAGTTCCGCCGCTTCGGCAACCTGTTCGAGATCGTCTCGGCGGAGTACTGGCGGGAGAACCACGGCTTCCGCCAGCCCGCCTCGGTGTTCGAGTGGGCCCGCGCGTACCTCTCCGACCCGGTGGGGCGCGCCCACATCGAGCGGCTCGCCGCCATCCGGGCGCAGGCCTCCGGCGAGGCGACCTCGATCGAGGAGGCCGCCCTCGACCTCCTCGGCGGCTCGCACGACGTCGTGGTCGCGCGCCGCCACGTCGTCGACGGCGCCGAGACCGACGATCAGCTCGTCTCCTCCGGCGCGCTGACCCCCGGGGAGCACGCCGCCTACATGGCCTTCACCGTCCGCTCGCTCGCGGAGATCCAGTCCGCGCAGCCGCACGCCGCGTACGTCGCCGTCTTCCAGAACTGGCTCCGCCCCGCCGGGGCTTCCTTCGAGCATCTGCACAAGCAGCTCGTCGCGATCGACGAGTCCGGCCCGCAGGTCGACCGCGAACTGCGGATGCTGGCATCCGATCGGCGCCTCTACCAGCACGAGATCGCCGACCTCGCCGTCGCGGAGCGGCTCGTCGTGGCCGCGAACGACGGCGCCGTCGCGTTCGCGGGCATCGGACACCGCTATCCCGCGTTCGAGGTGTTCTCCACGAGCGCCGCGAACCTGCCGCAGCAGCATTCGGATGCCGGCATCCGCGCCGTCTCCGACCTCGTGCACGCGCTGCACGCCGCGACCGGCGTCCACGTGCCGACGAACGAGGAGTGGCACTACCGGCCGCCCGGCGCACCGTGGCCGATGCCCTGGCGCGTGGTCCTGAAATGGCGGATCTCCACGCCCGCCGGCTTCGAGGGCGGCACGAAGGTGTACGTCAACACGATCGACCCGTGGGAGCTGCGACGGCGCGCCGTCGCCGCCCTCGCACAGCTGCGCGCCGAGGGGCGCCTGGCGGACGGCATCCGGATCGGCGACGAGTGCGACGCCGCCGACGCACGGCTGCGCTACGCGGACGACGGGGACGACGACGAATGAGCATCCCCTTCGAGCAGCTGCGCCGCTGGCCGGACGTCGAGGCGCCGGATCTCGCGGCGGTGGATGCCGCGGACCGGCTGATCCTCGACGAGTCGGCGGCGGCGCGCGCCGGAGCGGGGCCGGACGAGGTCGTCGTCGTCGGCGACGCGTACGGCGCGCTCGCGCTGGGCGCCGTCGCCGACGGGGCCGAGCGCGTCCGCGTGCACCAGGATGCGCTGCTGGGCGAGCGCGCCCTCGCCGCGAACGCCGACCGCCTCGGTCTCGCCGGCCGCACGACCCCGCTCCCCCTGACGGCCGAGCTCGTGGCCGGCGCGCGCGTCGTGCTGCTGCGCCTGCCCCGGTCCCTCGATGCCCTCCGCGACATCGCCGGTCTCGTCGCCGCGCACGCCGACCCCGCCGTACGGGTCTTCGCCGGCGGGCGCATCAAGCACATGACGCTCGCGATGAACGACGTGCTCGGCGCGCATTTCGCGCGGGTCGACGTCACCCACGCGCGGCAGAAGTCCCGCGTCCTCATCGCCACCGCGCCGACCGGGGGAGCCGACCCCGTCGCCGCCGCCGCGCAGGAGGGCGATCTCTTCCTCCGCGCCTACGGCGGCGTGTTCGCCGGTGCCGGGCTCGACATCGGCACGCGCCTCCTGCTCGCGCACCTCCCGGCCGACCTCTCCGGCGGCTCGGCCGACGACCCGCTCATCGACCTCGCGTGCGGCAGCGGCGCCGTCGCGACGCACCTCGCCCTGCGGCATCCGTCCGCCTTCGTCTACGCGAGCGACCAGTCCGCCGCGGCCGTCCGCTCCGCTCGCGAGACCGCGATCGCGAGCGAGGTCGCCGACCGTATCACGGTCGTGCGCGACGATGCCCTCGCGCGCCGACCCGACGGCAGCGCGTCGTTCATCGCGCTGAACCCGCCGTTCCACAGCGGCTCCGCCGTCACCGACCGGCTC
>NZ_BKAH01000002.1 GCF_007992455.1 Microbacterium saccharophilum
CGCCCACCCCGAGGCGAACACACGCCGCCATCCGGCCGCGCGCGCAGCAAACTGCAGGACCGGGCGTGACGGGTGAGGCGCATGGGGCTCACTGGCCACGCCAGTCACACCTCATCCTGCAGTTCGCACCGCTCGGCATCTGCGGGCGCCCACGGATGTCGGGACCGAACAACGCCGCGCGACCGCGCGACCCCGCGGCCTTGTCGAACCCATCCAAGCGACTTGGGGAGGCGTTGTGGAAGTTCTACCGTCAGGGCAGTCCACTTCTGTCAACGCCGAAAGGTTCGCGATGACCGACGCCGCCGTCCGTCCCAAGAAGCCCGCCACCGACAAGCGCACGCCCGCCGGGGGTGCGCCGACCGCTGCGCACAGCGCGGAGGAGGCCCACGAGGCCCGCATCCGCATCCCCGCCGTCACCGACCTGCTGCTCGGCACGTGGGCCGACACGCGCCGCGAGGCGCGGCAGCTGATCAAGGACCCCGCGTTCTGGCGCATCGAGGGCCAGCCGATGGCGGAGCACCGTGAGCGCGTCCTCGGGCAGCTGCGCCTGCTCGCGGAGAACGGCGGCTCGCGCCGCGCCTTCCCGAAGGAGTACGGCGGCCTGGGCGACAACGGCGCCAACCTCGCCGGCTTCATGGACCTCGTGCTGGCCGACCCGAGCCTGCAGATCAAGTCCGGCGTGCAGTGGGGTCTGTTCGGCTCGGCCATCCACCAGCTCGGCACGAAGAAGCACCACGACATGTGGCTCCGCGACGTCATCAGCCTCGACCTGCCCGGCGCCTTCGCGATGACCGAGACCGGGCACGGCTCCGACGTCGCCGCCATCGGCACCACGGCGACCTACGACGCCGATGCCGAGGAGTTCGTCATCCACACCCCCTTCCGCGGCGCATGGAAGGACTACCTCGGCAACGCGGCGCTGCACGGGCGCGCGGCGACGGTGTTCGCCCAGCTCATCACCGGCGGCGTCAACTACGGGGTGCACTGCTTCTTCGTGCCCCTGCGGGACGAGAACGGCGCGTTCCTCCCCGGCGTCGGCGGCGAGGACGACGGCGCGAAGGGCGGCCTCAACGGCATCGACAACGGGCGTCTGCACTTCGATCACGTCCGCATCCCGCGCGAGAACCTCCTCAACCGCTACGGCGACGTCGCGGCCGACGGCAGCTACTCGAGCGAGATCCCGAGCCCGGGCCGCCGCTTCTTCACGATGCTCGGCGCGCTCGTCCAGGGGCGGGTCTGCCTCGACGGCGCCTCCACGACGGCGACGGCGCTCGCGCTGCACATCGCCGTGACGTACGCCAACCAGCGCCGCCAGTTCGACTCGGGTTCGGGGACCGACGAGGTCGTGCTGCTCGACTACGGCAAGCACCAGCGGCGCCTGCTGCCCCGCGTCGCGCAGGTGTACGCGCAGTTCTTCGCCAACGACGAGCTGGTCCGCAAGTTCGACGGCATCTTCGGCGGCACGAACGATACGTCGGAGGAGCGCGAAGACCTCGAGACCCTCGCCGCCGCGCTGAAGCCGCTGTCGACGTGGAACGCCCTGGACACGATCCAGGAGTGCCGCGAAGCGTGCGGCGGCTCCGGCTACCTCGCCGAGAACCGTCTCGTCGGGCTGCACCAGGACCTCGACGTCTACGCGACGTTCGAGGGCGACAACAACGTGCTGCTCCAGCTCGTCGGCAAGCGCCTGCTGAGCGACTACGCGAAGCAGTTCCGCGGTGCGGATGCCGCGAAGCTCGCCAAGTACGCCGTCGGGCAGACGGCCGGCAAGGTCTTCCACGGCGCCGGTCTGCGCCAGCTGGGCCAGGCCGTCGCCGACTTCGGGTCGCCGGCGCGCTCGGTCGAGCTGGGCCTGCGCGACGAGCAGCAGCACGAGCTCCTCGCCGGCCGCGTCGAGCAGATGATCTCCGACATCGCGGGGCGCATGCGGCCCGCGGCCAAGGCGAGCCCCGTCGAGGCGGCGGCGATCTTCAACGCCAACCAGAGCGAGCTCATCGAGGCGGCGCGCGCCCACGGCGAGCTGCTGCAGTGGGAGGCGTTCTCGGATGCCGTCAACGCCGTCGACGACGAGGGCACGACGCAGGTGCTCACGTGGCTGCGCGACCTCTTCGGTCTGACCCTCATCGAGAAGCACCTGGCCTGGCACCTCATCAACGGCCGCCTGTCGACGCAGCGTGCGGCGACGGTCACGCGGTACATCGACCGGCTGTGCCTGCGGCTGCGCCCGCACGCGCAGGACCTCGTGGATGCCTTCGGCTTCGAGCCCGAGCACGTCCGCGCGCCGATCGCCTCCGGCGCGGAGCGCGCCCGGCAGGACGAGGCGCGGGAGTACTACGCCGCGCTCGCCGCGTCGGGCGAGGCCCCGGTCTCCGAGAAGAAGCTCCGCAAGAAGTAGGCGGCCCGGGCGTCGGGCCCGGTGCGTAGGGTGGGCGCGTGAGCGACACCCGCACCGGACCCGACGGCCTCCCGCGCTGCGCGTGGGTCGGCGACGACCCCGAATACCGCCGCTACCACGACGAGGAGTGGGGCCGCCCGCTGCACGGCGACCGGGCCCTGTTCGAGAAGATGAGCCTCGAGGGGTTCCAGGCCGGGCTCAGCTGGATCACGATCCTCCGCAAGCGCCCGCGGTTCCGAGAGGTCCTCGCGGGCTTCGAGCCCGCCGTCGTCGCGGCGTTCGGGCCGGACGACATCGAACGGCTCATGACGGATGCCGGCATCATCCGCAACCGGCTCAAGATCGAGGCGACGATCTCCAACGCCCGGCTCGTCGCCGACATGGCGCCCGGGGAGCTGGACGCCTTCATGTGGTCGTTCGCCCCGCCCGTGCACCGGCGCCCGGCGACCTTCGCCGACGTCCCGGCGACCACGCCCGACTCAGACGCCCTGAGCAAGGCGCTCCGCACGCGCGGGTTCCGCTTCGTCGGGTCGACGACGATGTACGCGCTCATGCAGTCCGCGGGCATGGTCGACGACCACGTCGACGGATGCCACCGCGCCGCGTAGCGGCATCCGCCACTCCACCGCGGACACGCCCTGTCCGCGGTGCGGGCGAGACTGTAGGGTCGCACCGATCGAGAGGACCCGCATGCCCGCCGAGCACGCTCCGCACATCGCCGATTCGCACGAGGTCATCCGCGTCGTCGGCGCCCGGGAGAACAACCTCAAGAAGATCGACGTCGAGATCCCCAAGCGGCGCCTCACGGTCTTCACCGGGGTCAGCGGGTCGGGGAAGTCCTCCCTCGTCTTCAGCACGATCGCCGCCGAGTCGCAGCGCCTCATCAACGAGACGTATCCGACGTTCGTGCAGCAGTTCATGGGCCAGATCGGCCGTCCCGAGGTCGACGCCCTGGAGAACATCAGCCCTGCGATCATCGTCGACCAGGAGCGGATGGGCTCCAACTCGCGCTCCACGGTCGGCACGGCGACCGACGCGCACGCCATGCTCCGCATCCTCTTCAGCCGCATCGGCCAGCCGCACGTCGGCTCGCCGCAGGCGTTCTCCTTCAACATCCCCTCCGCCTCCGGCAGCGGGGCGATGACGATCGACCGCGGTTCGGACAAGGGCAAGACCCAGCGCCGCAGCTTCGAGATCACCGGCGGCATGTGCCCGCGGTGCGAAGGGCTCGGCGAGGTCAGCGACATCGACATCGACGAGCTGCTCGACCGCACCAAGTCGCTCGCCGACGGCGCCATCAAAGTCCCGGGGTACAACGCGGACGGCTGGATGGTGCGCGGGTTCACCGAGTCGGGTTTCCTGGATGCCGACAAGCCCATCGCCGACTACTCCGAGCAGGAGCTCGCCGACTTCCTCTACAAGGAGCCGACGAAGGTCAAGATCCAGAACATCAACATGACCTACGAGGGGCTCGTCCCCAAGGTCACGAAGTCGATGCTGCAGAAGGACCGCGACACGCTCCAGCCGCACATCCGCGCCTTCGTCGACCGGGCGGTGAAGTTCACGGCGTGCCCCGACTGCGGCGGGACACGGCTCAACGACGGTGCACGATCCTCGAAGATCCGCGGGGTCAGCATCGCCGATGCCGCGGCCATGCAGATCTCCGACCTCGCCGCGTGGCTCGCCACGATCGACGACCCCGAGGTCGCCCCGCTCATGTCGGGCATGCGCCAGACGATCGACTCGTTCGTCGAGATCGGCCTCGGGTACCTGTCGCTCGACCGGGCGTCGGGGTCGCTGTCCGGCGGCGAGGCGCAGCGCACGAAGATGATCCGGCACCTCGGCTCGAGCCTCACCGAC
The DNA here is from genome assembly GCF_007992455.1 of Microbacterium saccharophilum. Taxonomy (GTDB): domain Bacteria; phylum Actinomycetota; class Actinomycetes; order Actinomycetales; family Microbacteriaceae; genus Microbacterium; species Microbacterium saccharophilum. Next base: position 4,256 of record NZ_BKAH01000002.1, read on the forward strand.
ATCGCGTACGTCTTCGACGAGCCGACCGCAGGCCTGCACCCGCACGACATCCAGCGCATGAACGACCTGCTCCGCCAGCTGCGCGACAAGGGCAACACGGTCCTCGTCGTCGAGCACAAGCCCGAGGTGATCGAGATCGCCGACCACGTCGTCGACCTCGGACCGGGCGCCGGCCGCCACGGCGGCGAGATCACCTACGTCGGCGACGTCGCAGGGCTCCGCGCCTCCGGCACCCTCACCGGGCGCCACCTCGACCACCGCGCGACGCTCAAGCCGGCCACCCGCACGGCGACCGGCGCGCTGCCGATCCGCGGCGCGACGCAGCACAACCTGAAGTCGGTCGACGTCGACATCCCGCTCGGCATCCTGACCGTCGTCACAGGGGTCGCGGGCTCAGGCAAGTCGTCCCTCATCCACGGCAACGTGCCCGCCTTCGACGACGTCGTCGTGGTCGACCAGTCGCCCATCAAGGGGTCGCGCCGCAGCAGCCCCGCGACGTACACGGGCCTGCTCGATGTCATCCGCGCCGCATTCGCGAAGGCCAACGGCGTCAAGCCCGCCCTGTTCAGCGCGAACTCCGAGGGCGCCTGCCCCGCCTGCCGGGGGCTCGGCGTCATCGTCACGAGTCTCGGGATCACGGCGAGCGTCGAGACGACGTGCGAGCTGTGCGGCGGGACCGGGTTCAGCGACGCCGTCCTGGAGTACACCCTCGAGGGTCGCAACATCGCCGAGGTGCTGGCCCTGTCCGCCGCGGAGGCCGCCGAGTTCTTCACGAAGGGCCCCGCCCACACGACCCTCGCGAGGATGATCGACGTCGGCCTCGGCTACATCACCCTCGGGCAGTCGCTCAACACCCTCTCCGGCGGCGAGCGGCAGCGCCTCAAGCTCGCGATCGCGATGGCGAAGAAGGGTGCCATCTACGTTCTGGACGAGCCGACGACGGGTCTGCACCTCGCCGACGTCGACAATCTGCTCGCGATGCTCGACCGACTCGTGGATGCCGGCAACTCCGTCATCGTCATCGAGCACCACCAGGCGGTCATGGCGCACGCCGACTGGATCGTGGACCTCGGGCCCGGCGCCGGACACGACGGTGGCCGGATCGTGTTCCAGGGGACCCCCGCCGATCTCGTCGCGACCGGCGACTCGCTGACCGCCGTCCACCTGCGCGCCTACGTCGGCGGCTGACGCGCCCCGCCCGCAGGTGGGCACTCATGGGGAGTTCTGCCCATGTCAAGAGGCAAAACCGTTCGCGACCGTGACGTAGAGTGTCACAGTCCCACTCGTCCACCCCCCGCGAGCGGCTGATTCAGCGATCAGCTCCCGACGCAGCGCAAAGACAACACCCGACCGGAGGGGAGCCGGCCCACATGATGTCCTTCGCGTGGCTTCGTGCGCGCTCGCGCACCCTGGCATCCGTCGGCGCCCTCAGCGCTGCGGCCGTCACCATCGGCACGCTCGCCTTCTTCTACGAAGGCAAGCCGACCACCGAGGTCGACCTGCACGACGGCGGCGTCTGGGTGACGAAGCAGTCGAGCCTGCTCGTCGGACACTTCAACAACGAGTCGCGGGTCCTGGACGGCGGGCTGCGCACGAGCTCCGCCGAGTACGACATCCTCCAGTCCGGATCCCAGGTCCTCGTCGTCGACACCACCGGCTCGACGGCCACCGCGATCGACCCGGCGCGCGTCATCCTCTCCGACAGCGCCGACATCCCGCCCGGCTCGCAGGTCGCGATGGGCGGCGGCATCGCCGCGATCCTCGATCCGGCGGGGCAGCTCTGGGCCATGAAGTTCGCCGGCGTGGGATCGTTCGCGCCGGAGAAGGTCGACCCGCTCGCCGAACTCGGCAAGGGCACGGCGATCACCGTCGGCACCGACGGCGTCGTCCACGCCGTCTCCCCGGAGAAGGGCGCGCTGTACAGCTACGCGCGCGGCGACGACGATGCGATCGCGCAGACCTCCGAACGCGGTCTCGACGGCGTCGAGAAGGGTCACGACCTGTCGATCACGGCCGTCGGAGACACCGCTTTCGTCTTGGATGCCGACACCCGCACCCTGCTCGGCGGCAACGGCTCCCGCACCGAGGTCGGTCCCGACGCGGTGCTGCAGCAGGCGTCGGTCGCGACCGATGCCGTCGCGCTCAGCACCCCCACCGACCTCGTCCGCATCCCCGTCGGCGGCGGCGACGCGGCGACGCTCCCCTCGGAGGGCGCCGAGGGCACACCCGCCGAACCGGTGTTCGTCGCCGGCTGCTCCTACGCGGCCTGGTCCGGGTCCGGCCGTTTCGTCCGCGACTGCCCGGGCGAGGCGGACGACCTCCGGCAGGAGATCAAGGGCGTCGACGCCACCAGCGTGCTGCAGTTCCGCGTGAACCGCGACGTGGTGGTCCTCAACGACGTCTTCGGCGGCGCGGCGTGGATGGCCAGCGACAGCATGCAGCGCGTCGACAACTGGATGGACATCACCCCGCCCGAGGGCGAGGGCGAAGAGGAGGAGGAGACGACCGAGGAGACGGTCCAGACGACCCTCCCCGAGCGCACCGACCAGAACACCGCGCCGATCGCGAAGGACGACGAGTTCGGCGTCCGGCCCGGCCGCACCACCGTCCTGCCGGTGCTGGACAACGACACGGACGCCGACGGCGACGTCCTCGTCGCGTCGGCGGAGACCGAGCCGGGATTCGGGTCGATCGAGCCCATCCACAACGGCGCCGCCCTGCAGATCAGCATCCCCGAGGACGCCACCGGGTCGACGACCTTCACGTACCGGGTTGAGGACGGCCGGGGCGGGGAGGCCACCGCGAGGGTCACGCTCTCCGTGCACGGCTGGCAGACCAACGCCGCCCCCATCCAGAAGCGCACGACCGCGGTCACCGTCGAGACCGGTGGGGTCGCGTCGTACAACGTCCTGCCGGACTGGATCGACCCGGACGGCGACGACATCTTCCTGAAGACCGTGACGACCGACGGCGGCGACGAGGCCGACTTCACCTCGGACGGCCAGATCACCTACCGTGCGATCGGCGGCGTGCAGGGCCGCAAGGACGTGCCGATCGTCGTCTCGGACGGCACGAAGGACGGCGGCGGCATCGCCCGCTACGACATCCGGCCGCTCGGCACGACGCTCCCCGTCACCAACGCCGACCATGTCGTCACGCGCGAGGGCCGCAGCGTCAGCGTCTCGCCGCTCATCAACGACACGAGCTCCGGCCGTGAAGCCCTGCGCCTCACCCGCGTCGACGACGTCGAGGGCGCTCGCATCTCGCCGGACTTCGCCGACAAGACCTTCTCGTTCGTCTCGGACAAGGCCGGCACCTACTACGTGCAGTACCTCGTCTCGGCCGGCCCGAACTCGGTGCCCGGCATCGTCCGCGTCGACGTGCTCCCCGATGAGGACACCGACCTGCCGCCCATCGCGGTCCGGGACATCGCGCTCCTCCCCACCGGTGGCGACGTGCTCGTCAACGTGCTCTCCAATGACACCGACCCGGCCGGCGGCATCCTCGTGGTGCAGTCCGTCACCGTCGAGGCGGGGTCCGGCATCACGGCGGCCGTGCTCGGTCACGAGACGGTCCGCATCGCGGACCAGGCCTCGATCGACCAGCAGGTGCGCGTCACGTACACGATGTCGAACGGCTCGACCTCCGTCGAGGGCGAGATCGTCGTCATCCCGGTGCCGGCGCCCGCGAAGCTGCGCGCCCCCGTCGCCAACGACGACCAGGTCGTGGTCCGCGTCGGCGACACCGTCACCATCCCGGTGATGGAGAACGACTACCACCCCAACGGCGACACGATCCACGTCGCCCCCGACCTCGTCCCGCCGCTCATCGACGAGGAGGACGGGGAGATCTTCGTCTCCGAGGATTCCCTGCGCTTCCGCGCCTCCGACGAGCCCGGTACCGTCTACGCCACCTACGAGGCGGAGGACTCCACCGGTCAGCGCGACGCCGGCTACGTGACGATCCAGGTGCTGCCCCGCAACGACGAGGCCAACGCCGCGCCGCGCCCGCAGGATCTGACGGCGCGCACCCTGAGCGGCGCGAAGGTCACCATCCCGGTGCCGCTCGACGGCATCGACGAGGACGGCGACTCCGTCGAGCTCGTCGGGCTCGCCGAGGCGCCCGCCAAGGGCCGCATCGTGACCACCGACACGGCGGCCTTCACCTACCAGGCCTTCGACGAGGCGACCGGGGTCGACACCTTCACCTACCGCGTGCGCGACGCGCTCGGCAAGGAGGGGACCGCCACGATCCAGGTCGGCATCGCCCCCGCCGAGACCACCAACCAGGCGCCGTACGCCCTGCGCGATTCCGTCATCATGCGCCCCGGTCGCGAGGTCGCGCTCCCCGTGCTCGTCAACGACTCCGACCCGGACGGCGACGCGTTCGGCTTCGCGAAGGACGCCGTCGAGGTCCCGGACGTGCCGGGCCTGGGGGCCAAGGTGTCCGGCGAGTACCTCGTGATCACCTCGCCCGACGAGGAGATGAACACCAGCGTCCAGTACACGATCGCCGATGCGCGCGGCCTCCGCGCGACGACGACGGTGCAGATCACGGTCGACGAGGACGTTCCGCTGCTGCGGCCCACCGCGCGGGATGACCGCGTCCGCGCCGAAGACGTCGCCGAGGACGGCACCGCCGACGTCGCGGTGCTCGAGAACGACGACGACCCGGACGGGACGAAGAGCGCGCTCGCCGTGACGCTCGGCGCCGGCGGTTCCGCCGCCCGTGTCATGGCCGATGGCGTGGTGCGCGTGACGCTCGGCGAGAAGGCGCAGCTGATCACGTACACGGTGCGCGACCAGGACGACCAGACCGCCGCCGCCTTCATCCGCGTCCCCTCGCTCGACTCGCTGCCGCCGAGCCTCATCTCGACGGCCGCCGTCGAGGTCAAGAGCGGTGAGGAGATCGAGCTTCCGCTGAAGAAGTACGTGCGGGCCGCCGGCGGCAAGGATGTCGTCATCACGGAGGCCGGCAAGGTCTCCGCCGGCAACAGCAACGGCGCGGGGCTCGTGAAGGACCAGACGACCCTCGTCTACACGTCGAAGGACCGCTACCACGGCGCCGATGCGCTGACGTTCGAAGTCACCGACGGCACCGGACCCGACGACCCGAAGGGCCGCAAGGCGACCCTGACGATCCCGATCACGGTGCTGCCGCCGGACAACCAGCCGCCGACCATGGTCGGCGCGACCGTGAACGTCGCCCCCGGCGAGGACCCGTCATCCCTCGACCTGGCCTCGCTCGCCACCGACCCCGATCCGGGTGACAAGCTCAGCTTCTCCCTCGTCGGCGGTTCCCCGTCCGGCATGTCCGTCTCGGTCAGCGGGTCGACGTTGAGCGCGTCCGCCGAGGCGAGCACACGCAAGGGAACGAAGGCATCCGTCGTGGTACGCGTGAGCGACGGTGAGACCGAGCCGGTCGAAGCGACCATCACCGTCCTCGTGTCCGCCTCGACGCGCGAGCTGGCGAGCGTCAACGACGACGTCATCGAGGAAGCCGATCAGGGTGCGACCATCTCGGTCCCCGTGCTGAACAACGATGTGAGCCCGTTCCCGGACAAGCCGCTGAAGCTCTCCAGCGCGGTCGTGGAGACCGGCAGCGCGGACGCACGGGTCAACGGCACCTCCGTCGACGTCACGAGCGGGTCCGACTTCGTCGGCACCGTCGTCGTGCGCTACCGGGTGCTCGATGCCACGGAGGACGTCGACCGCGCCGTCGAGGGACGCATCCGGATCACGGTGCAGGGACGCCCCGACGCACCCGGAAAGCCGACGGTCTCGAGCGTGCAGAGCCGCACCGTCGTCATGTCGTGGACGCCGTCGAGCGACAACGGCACGCGCATCACCGGCTACACCGTCACCTCGACGGCGGGCAACTACTCCAAGGAGTGCGCGTCGACGACGTGCACGCTCGACGGGCTGACGAACAACGTCGAATACAACTTCGTCGTCACGGCCACCAACCGCGTCGGCACCTCCGACCCGTCGGTCCCGTCCGAGACCGCCCGCCCCGACGTCCGCCCGGAGACGCCGGCGGCCCCGTCGCTGAACTTCGGCGACCGGAGCCTCCAGGTCGCATGGGCGACGCCGCGCACCGAGGGCTCCCCGGTGGAGAGCTTCACGCTCGAGATCTCGCCCGCGCCGCCCTCCGGCGTCGTGCAGAAGACCGGCGTCACCGGCAACGCGCTCGTCTGGGACGGCCTGGAGAACGGCGTCGCCTACCAGGTGCGCGTCCAGGCCATCAACCGCGCGCCCGAGCCGTCCGGCTGGAGCCCGTGGTCGGCGACGATGGTCCCGGCGCGCGCGCCGGAGGCGCCCGGCGCTCCGACGACGGCGCGTCTGGAGCCCGTCGGCAGCCAGGCGCAGATCCAGGTCGCGTGGAACGAGCCCGCCAACAACGGCGACGCCGTGGCCGGCTACCAGCTGAACGTCATGCAGGGCTCGAGCGTCGTGCGCTCGGTCGCCGTGCCGGCCGGTCAGACGAGCCAGGCCGTCGTGGTCAACGCCTCGGAGACCGACTACACCTTCACCGTCCGTGCGCAGAACAAGGCCGGCTGGGGCGCGTTCAGCCCGCCGTCGGCACCGCGCCGCGGCTTCACGGCACTCGGCGCACCGGCGATCGGCGCGGCCAGCGCCGGGAACAACCAGGTCAGCGTCACGTGGACCGGCGGCGATCGCGGTGGCGCGAGCGCGAGCGAGGTCAGCTACCAGTACTCCGTGAACAACGGCGGCTGGCGCGGCGACTGGGTCGCCGGCGGCAACGGCAGCGGCACGATCGGCAACGGCCAGGTCAACAACAACGGCACGTACTCGATCCGCATCCGCGCCGTCGCGACGGTCGACGGTGCGACGTACTCCAGCGGGCCGTCCGCCGCGTCGAACCAGGTGGCCCCGTACGGTCCGATCGGCAGCCCGTCGGCACACGCGACCGCGAGCGGCACGACGATCACGATGAGCTGGTCGTCGCCTGCCCGCAACGGCCGCGACATCACGACCGAGATCCGCACCGGCGACGGCCGAGGGTGGCGCACGGTCGCCGCGAGCGGCAGCGAGAGCTACAACGTCGGCTACTCCACGACCCGCACGATCGACGTCCGCACCACGGCGGCCGGGCAGACGACGACGGCCTCCGACTCGGCCACCACGGGTGCGGAGCCCCAGCCGGATCCGCGCGCGTGGGTCTCGCACGGCAGCTCGGCGCCCGCCGGCTACTACTTCGCCATCAACACGCGGGACTTCGCCGCCGGCAACTACACGTACGAGTGCTGGGGTGACGGCCGTCAGTTCAACGACTGGGAGGGGCCGGTCTACCTGCCCGCGAACGGCAAGACCCAGGTGCAGTGCTACTGGGGCTACCCCGGCAAGCAGGTGTGGGTCGTGCTGAACGGCAAGAAGTACGAGACGACCACCTGGTGACGCCTTCAGCCGAAGGCGCCCGTGCCCCCATCCCCCCGAACAAGGACACGAACGAATGAGCATGACCCCTGAACAGGCGGCCTGGTTCCGCGACACCTTCACACGGCTCGTCGACAACGTCGACATCGCCCTGATGGGCAAGCGCGAGGTCGTCGGCCTCGTGCTGGCCGCGATGCTCGCCGAAGGGCACGTGCTCCTGGAGGACGCCCCCGGCACCGGCAAGACGAGTCTCGCGAAGGCGCTCGCAGCGAGCGTGCAGGGCACGTCGAACCGCATCCAGTTCACGCCCGACCTGCTGCCCTCCGACGTGACCGGCGTCACGATCTACGACCAGCAGAACCACAAGTTCGAGTTCCACCGCGGACCCGTGTTCGCGTCGATCATGCTCGCGGACGAGATCAACCGCGCCTCCCCGAAGACCCAGTCGGCCCTGCTGGAGGTCATGGAGGAGTCGCGCGTGACGGTCGACGGCGTCGCGCACGACGTGGGCCGCCCGTTCCTCGTCATCGCGACCCAGAACCCCATCGAGCAGGCGGGCACGTACAAGCTTCCCGAGGCGCAGCTCGACCGCTTCATGATCAAGACGTCGATCGGGTACCCCTCGCTCGCGATCGCCGAGCGCATCCTCGCCGGCGCCGTCGACCGGAACCCGTCCGCGCAGCTCACGCCTGTCATCACGACCGGCGCCGTCGCCGACATGGCCGACCTCGCCGCGTCCGTGCACATCGACCCGGCCGTCGCCCGCTACACGGCGCAGCTCGTCGAGGCGACCCGTGCCGCCGAGGCGACCCGCCTCGGCGTCTCCGTCCGTGGTGCGATCTCGATGATCCGGATGGCGAAGGTCTACGCGGCCGCGCAGGGCCGGCATTACGTCATCCCCGACGATATCAAGACGCTCGCCCTGCCGGTCTGGTCGCACCGTCTCGTGCTCGACCCGGAGGCGGAGTTCTCCGGTGTCACAGCCGAGAAGGTCGTCCAGCGCGCTCTGGACGACGTGGAGGCGCCGCTCGCGAGGGCGACCGCCTGATGACCCTCACGCCGGAGAAGCAGACACCGACGCGCCGCGCGCGCCGGGACTCCGGCGCGCCTCCGACTCCTCCGGACGGCGCGGTCTCCGCCCCGCAGGAGGCGGAGACGGCGCCGCCGCCCGTCGGCGCCTCCCCGCAGGTCACGCGCGCGCAGCAGCTGCGTGAGGATGCCGCGGCGTTCGCGGCACTCGCGGGACGCCGGGCCCGCGCGGTCGCGGCCGTCGTGCGACCGGTCGGCTGGGTCATCCTCGCGTCGGCGGTCGTGCTGTGGGTCGTGTCGACGATGCTGGGATGGGAGGAGGTCATGATCGCCGCGGCCGTCCTGACCGCCGTCGTCCTGATCAGCCTCGTATTCCTCTTCGGCCGCACGACCTACGACGTCGAGCTGGATCTCACGCGCTCGCACGTGGTCGTGGGGGAGCGGGCGGTCGGTGCACTGACCCTCACCAACAGCACGGGCCGTGCCATCCTCCCCTCCCAGGTCGTGCTCCCCGTCGGCAGCGGCCGCGGTATCTTCCAGGTTCCGCGCCTCGCGCCGGGCGCCGCGCACGAAGAGCTCTTCGCCATCCCCACCAGTGCGCGCGGCGTGCTGGCCGTCGGCCCGGTCAGCGTGCTCCGCGGCGACCCCCTCGGCCTCTTCGAACGGACGCACGACCGCCGTCAAGCGGTCGACCTGTACGTGCACCCGCGCACCGCCTCGCTCGAGGGTCTGTCGCTCGGGCACCTCCGCGACCTCGAGGGCCTGCCCTCCCAGCACCTGGCCCGCGACGACGTGTCCTTCCACGCGCTCCGCGAGTACCAGCCGGGGGATGACCTCCGCCACGTGCACTGGAAGTCCACGGCACGCGTCGGCTCCGTCATGGTCCGCCAGTACGAGGAGACGCGGCGCTCGCACTTCGTCGTCGGACTGTCGACCCACCCCGACGAGTACCGCGTCGCCGACGAGTTCGAGCTCGCGATCTCCGTGGCCGGGTCGATCGGCCTGCGCGCGCTGCGCGACTCCCGGACGCTCGACGCCCGCGTGCAGAAGGGCGCTCTGCGCTCTCAGAGCGGGCGGCGCTTCCTCGACGAGCTGTCGGCCCTGGAGCACTCCCGTCCCCGCGAGGGCGGCATCGTCGCGCTCGCGGGCGCGATCGCCGCGCACGCACCGCAGGCCGCCGTCGTCGTGCTGGTGACCGGGTCGAAGACCGACAGCAACGACCTGCGCCTTGCGTGCTCCCGCATCCCGTTCGGTGTACGGGTGCTCGCGGTCGTCGCCGACACCCGCGTGGATGCTCCCGCGCTGCGGCGCATCGGAGACGCCGACGTGCTCACCCTCGGCGCGCTCGACCAGCTCGGCGGCGCCGTCCGGAAGGTCCTGTCGTGACGGCCGCCACGGCGTCGAACGCCGCGCCGCTGCGCCCGCTGCGCCTCGTCGTCCTCGACCTCGCCGCCGTCGCTCTGCTGCTGCTCGTCGCCGTCATCGGGTTCGGCCCGACCTTCGAGGGTTCGCAGTACCTCGTCGCCGGTCTCGGCGGTCTCGTGATCGGCCTCGCGATCGCGTGGGGCACCGCCCGCCTCCGCTGGGGCGTGCTCGAGGCCGCCGGGCTCACGGTCGGCGCCTACTTCCTCCTCGGCGGCCTGTTCGCCCTCCCGCACACCGCGATCCTCGGCGTCATCCCCACGATCGAGACGTGGCGCCAGCTCGCAGTCGGCACGGTCACGGCCTGGAAGCAGATGCTGACGACCGTGCCGCCCCTCGCGGCCTCCGACGGCCACCTCCTCGTCCCGTTCCTCCTCACGCTGCTCGCCGCCGTGATCGCCGGGTCGCTCGCGCTGCGCGTGCGCCGCGCGGCGTGGGCGCTCCTGCCCGCGGTCGCGCTCCTCGCGGCGCAGATTCTGCTCGGCGTGACCGAGCCGGCCGCTCCGCTCGTGCAGGGCATCCTGTTCGCCGTCGTCGCCGTCGTCTGGCTCGCGCTGCGTCATGCCTGGGAGAACGACGGCGCCGCCGTGCGCGTCGAAGCCTCCGGCGCGGCCGACGAGGGTGCCGTGCGCCACTCCCGCTCGCGGCGGCTCATCGCCGGTTCCGCCGTGCTCGCCCTCGCCGCCGGCGTCGGCGTCGCGACGGCCGCGTTCGCGAGCCCGCCGGTCCCGCGCTATGTGCTCCGCGACTTCGTCGTTCCGCCGTTCGACATCCGGCAGTACCCGAGCCCACTGCAGTCCTTCCGTGCGTTCGTCCGCGACGATGCCGACGAGACGCTGTTCACGGTGACCGGTCTCCCCGAAGACGGTCGCATCCGGCTCGGCACGATGGATGCCTACAACGGCATCGTCTACAACGTCTCCGACGACGGTGCCGGATCGTCCAGCTCCTTCACCCCCGTGCGATCGAACATGTCGCCGCAGGTCGAGGGTGCCACGACGACGCTGCAGGTCGCCGTCGACGGACTGTCCGGTGTGTGGCTGCCCGATGCCGGCGCGGTGCGCGAGATCACGTTCGACGGCGACCGCGCCGAAGACCTGCGTCGGTCCGCGCACTACAACGACGCCACCGGCACCGCCGTGGTCACGAGCGGCATCGCCGCCGGCGACACCTACACGATCGACACGGTGTTCCCCGAGCTGCCGAGCGACGCGGCGCTGTCCGAGACGCCGTTCGCGCCGCTGAAGATGCCGAAGCAGACCGGCATCCCGGAGAACCTCGCCGAGTTGGCCTCGAAGGCCACCGCCGACGCCGAGACGCCCATCGAGCAGGTGCGGGCGTTGGAGAGCTGGCTCAGCACGGACGGCTTCTTCAGCCACGGGCTGGAAGGGGAGGTGCTCTCCCCGTCCGGCCACGGCGCCGCCCGCATCATGTCCGTGTTCTCCGGTGATCAGATGATCGGCGACGACGAGCAGTACGCCGTCGCCATGTCGCTCATGGCGCTGCAGCTCGGCATCCCCGCCCGCGTCGTGATGGGCTGGTACCCGGGTGAGGACGAGGAGTCCGGCCGTGTCTTCACGGCGACCGGCGACAACCTGCACGCCTGGGTCGAGATCGCGTTCGAGGGGTACGGGTGGCTCCCGTTCACGCCCACTCCCGATGAGGACAACGAGCCGAACGACCAGACCACGAAGCCGCAGGCGAACCCCAAGCCGCAGGTGCTGCAGCCACCGCCGCCCGCGCAGGAGCCCGCCGACCTGCCTCCCGCCATCGCGGAGGACCGCGAACAGGAGGACGAGGAGGACTCGCCGTTCGACTGGCTCGGCCCCGTGCTCCTGTACGGCGGCATCACCGTCGGCATCCTGGGTCTGCTCGCCGCGCCGTTCATCGTGCTCGGCGCGATCAAGGGCGCCCGGCGCACGCGCCGCCGCCGCGCGGAGCGCACCGCCGACCGGATCTCCGGCGGGTGGGACGAGCTCGTGGACTCCGCGGTCGACATGCGGGCGCCGGTCGCCCACGGTGCGACGCGCGCCGAGAGCGCCGTGGTCGTGGGCGAGTCCTTCGCCCAGCCGCGCGTCGCGACCCTCGCGCAGCGAGCCGACGCGGACGTCTACGGTCCCGGCGATCCCACGCCGGAGCAGGTCGAGGAGTTCTGGCGGGAGGTGGACGATATCGTCGGGGAGATGAAGGGTTCCACGTCGGTGTGGCAGCGGATGCAGGCTCGGCTGAGCCTGCGGTCACTCCGCCGTCGAGGGGGATCGGCGTGAGCCGGCAGCCGGCGGACCTCCGCCGTCGCATCGGCGCGTACCTCCTGGACAGCGTCATCGCCGCCGCGATCGCAGGCGTCGGCGCCGGTGTCTTCGCGGGGATCTCCCTCGGCACCGGCGGGGCGTTCCCGCTGCCGGTCGCGCTCGTCCTGGCATCCCTCGTCCCCCTCGCCTGGCTGCTCGTGTACTCCGCGATGCAGGGCGGCGACGGGTCGCTGGGCATGCGGATGCTGGGGCTCGAACTGCGCCACGCCGACGACGACGGCGCGCTCGGCTTCGGTCGCGCGCTCGGCCGCAACCTCGTCTGGGGCGTCGGCGCCGCCGTCGTCGTGGGGATGTTCTCGCCGCTCTTCGACCGCTCCCCGTGGCGGCGCGGCTGGCATGACATCGCCGTCGGCTCCGTCATGATCGACGCGCTCGACGCCCCGCCGCCCGCGCCGCCGGTGCGCGCCGAGGAGATGGCGCCGCCGGTCCCCATTCCGCCGATGGCGGGCTTCCCCTCCGCGCAGAGCGCGGCGGCCCCATCACCGAGCGCCGTCGTCCCTCCGGCTGCGCCCACCGCTCCCGCTGCCGTCCCGGCATCCCCGGCCGCGGCCGCGAGCCCGGTCCGCCCCGCCGAGACCTCGCCGGTCGCGACGACCGTCTCTGCCCCCGCCGCGGGCGGCGTCATCTCGTTCGTGCCCGGGGTGACCCAGCAGTCCGCCAAGCCGGTCGCAGCTCCCGCACCGGAGACCATCGTGCCGGCCGCCGTGCCGCTGGAGGACACCCGCATCGCGACCGGCCAGCGCGCGCTCGCCACCATGGTGTGGGATGACGGCACCCGCCAGGCCGTCTACGGGACCACGGTCTTCGGCCGCAATCCCGCCCCCGAGACCGGGGTCCACGTCGCACCGATCCGGGACGAGACCCTGTCCCTGTCCAAGACGCACTTCGAGATCGGCTCCGATGACGGCCGGCTCTGGGCGCTCGACCGGCACTCCACGAACGGTGTCGTGATCCGCCGCGGCGCGCAGCGCCAGACGCTCGTCGCGGGGCAGCGCACTCCCATCCACGCCGGCGATGTCCTCGAGATGGGCGACCGGCACGTGACCGTGGAGGTGGCCCGATGACCGCGACCCCCATCGACGTCGCCTTCGGGACGGCGACGCATCCCGGCATGCGCCGCCGCGCCAACGAGGACGCCCTGCTCGCCGAGTCGCCGCTGTTCCTCGTCGCCGACGGCATGGGCGGGCACGACGCGGGGGCTCGCGCGAGCGCGGCCGTCGTCGCCGCGTTCGCCGTGCTCGCCGGGCACGAGAGCCTGAGCGTCGACGAGATCCGGGTCGCTCTCGGTCATGCCCGCGAGCAGGTCGACGCCATCGCGAGCGGCGAGCGTGCCGCCGGCACGACGCTCAGCGGCGTCGCCATCAGCGATGTGGGCGGGGTCGGCTACTGGCTGACCGTCAACGTCGGCGACTCCCGCACCTACCGATACGCCCGCGGGATGCTGACGCAGATCAGCGTCGACCACTCCGTCGTGCAGGAGCTCATCGACGCCGGGGCGCTCGACGGCGTCTCCGCGGCCCACGACCGGCGCCGCAACGAGATCACCCGCGCCATCGGGGCGGGCAGCGACGGCGAGGCCGACTACTGGATGGTGCCCGCCGAGCCCGGCGACCGGATCCTCGTCTGCTCGGACGGACTGTCCGGCGAACTGGACGCCGCGCGGATCGCCGGCATCCTCGGCGACGAAGCCGACCCGCAGGCCGCCGCGACCCGCCTCGTGCACGAGGCGCTCGTGCACGGCGGACGCGACAACATCACGGCCGTCGTCGTCGATGCGCTGGCGGTCAACGGCCATGACGACATCTACGACACCGCCCCGGCGGGCGGTCGCGGCGGCGACGTCGATGAGGACACCCGCCCGCGCGCGGGCACGAAGGGGAACCGCTGATGGTGGATGTGCGATACCGGCCGGCCGGCTCTGCGGAGTCGTGGCTCGCGGTGGTGTCCGGTTCCGCGCTCGCGGTGCTTCCCGCCGAGGTGACGCCGCACACGGCCGAGGCCGCCTGGCGCCGGCTTGCGCAGGGCGGCATCGCCGGGCTGCTGGAGGCGCTCACGGGCGCCTTCGGCACCTCGCTCACCGCCATCCCGCCGTTCGCGCTCGTCGTCGTGGAGGAGGGCGCCGTGCGCGTCGCCGTCCGTGGCGGACTGGAGCTCGTCGTCGAGTCGGGCACCGGCGCGGAGGAGATCTCCGGTCGCGGCGTCTCGACCTGGGTCGAGCGGGTGATCCCCGATGTGCACCGGGTGTCGCTGGCACTGGATGCCGGGGCCGACGGAGCGGGCACCCTCCCGCTCGCGGACGGCATCGCCCCCGTGTCGGCCGTCGTCGTCACCGTCGGCGCCGTCCCGGCCGCGGTGGCGGCACCGGCGACCGCCGCGGAGATCCCCGCCGAGTCCCCGCCTCCCACGTCCGATGCCGTGGAGTCCGCGCCCGAGGTAGCGCCGGAGCCGGAGGCTGCGCCTGCGCCGGAGGCCGCGCCGCCCGCGGAGCCCGCCCCCGAACCGGAGCCCGCCCCCGAGCCCGAGCCTGAGCCGGAGCCCGCCCCCGAGCCGGAGCCCGTCGCCGGCGCCCCGGCCGACGACGAGACGATGATCACGGGCGTCCCCGTCGGTCCCGCGGTCGCCGAGACCTGGCTGCCGGCCGCGACCGCCGTCCCGGACGACGCCCCCGACGACGATGTCGTGTGGGGCGAGACGATCGCCCGTCCCCGCGCCGCGCACGCGGAGCCCGCGGAGCAGCAGGCGACTCCTGACGCGACCGGCGACGATCTCGGCGACCACGACGGCGAGACGATCGCCGTCGCCGACCTGCGCGCCATGCGCCAGGCGGAGCGCGAGCAGTACGAGTCCACCGACAACGTCCCGCCGCGACGGCCCTCCCGGGGTCGCATCCGCCTGTCCACGGGGCGGGTCGTCGAGCTGGAGCGCCCCGTCGTCATCGGCCGGCGCCCCAAGTCGACGCGGGCCTCCGGCGCCGACCTCCCGACGCTCATCGCCGTGGACAGCCCCGACCAGGACATCTCCCGCAGTCACATCGAGATCCGTGCCGAGGGCGAGCACGTGCTCGTGACCGACCTCGACACGACCAACGGCACCGTGCTGCTGCGCGGCGGCAACGATCCCGTCCGCCTGCACCCCGGTGAGGCGACGATGGTCGTCACGGGCGATGTGCTCGACATCGGCGACGGCATCACGGTCGTCTTCGAGGATCTGCCGTGAGTACGAAGCGCGTCCCCGCGCCGCCTCCGTCCCTCCCCGGGTTCACGTACGTCGAGCTGCTCGGCTCCGGCGGATTCGCCGACGTCTACCTGTACGAGCAGCAGCTGCCCCGGCGCCGCGTCGCCGTGAAGGTCCTGCTCCCCGACCGGATGGCGGGGTCCTCGGCCGAGCAGTTCGCGGCGGAGGCCAACGTCATGGCGCTGCTGTCGACGCATCCCGCGATCGTCACGATCTACCAGGCGGGCGTCTCCGAGGACGGCCGCCCGTACCTCGTGATGGAGTACTGCCCGCGCCCGAACCTGCAGGTCCGCTCCCGCGCCGCCGCCTTCTCCGTCGCGGAGGCGCTGCGTGTCGGGGTGCAGGTCGCCGCCGCCGTCGAGACGGCGCACCGTGCCGGCATCCTGCACCGCGACATCAAGCCCGCCAATATCCTCGTCACGGAGTACAACCGTCCGGCCCTCACCGACTTCGGCATCGCGACCACCGCGGAGGCCGCCGACTCCTCCGCCGGCATGTCCATCCCCTGGTCGCCGCCGGAGACCTTCGCCGACACCCCCGAATCGGGCGTGCGATCCGACGTCTACGCGCTGGGGGCGACCGTCTACACCCTGCTCGCCGGGCACTCGCCCTTCGAGGTCCCCGGCGGGCGCAACGGCGGCGCCGACCTCATCCGCCGCATCGAATCGCAGCCGCTCGCCCGCCTCGACCGCGCGGACGTCCCGGAGTCGCTCCAAGCCGCCCTCGAGCGGTCGATGGCCAAGCGCCCCGGCGACCGATACGACACCGCGGTCGCGTTCGCCCGCGCCTTGCAGCGCGTGCAGATCGAACTCGCGCATTCCGTCACGCCCATCGACATCCTCGACGACTCACCCGTCGACGAGGACGGCGACGAGGACGACGGGGAGCTGACCCGCGTCCGCGGGATCGTCAGCATCGAGCCGCAGACCTCGCCCGCTGCCGGACAGACCCGCCAGCGGGACACGGCCGCCTTCGCGCCCCTGCCCGGCGCGGCGCCGGCCGAGGCGCCCGTCGAGTCGACGATCCTCCGCGCCCCGACACCCATCGCCACCATCGAGGACGTCTCGGCGACGGTCCGCCGCCCGCCGGCGCCGCCCGCCGGAGACACCACCGTCCCCGAGGCGGCGGCGCCGGCGATGCCCGCCCCCGCCCGCTCCCGGAAGGGCGTGTGGGTCGGTCTCGGCGTCGGGGTCACGGCCGCGCTCATCGTCGGCGGCGTCGCGCTCGCCAGCGCGTTCACCCCGGCCCCCGTATCGACCCCCACCCCGACCGGTTCCGTCGCGCCGCAGGACCCCATCGCGGGCTACGTGCCGCCCCCGGCGGACGTCGTCGGCGACGCGGCCGACGGTCAGGTGCGGTTCACCTGGACCAACCCCGACCCCGAACAGGGCGACACGTTCGCCTGGTATCCGTTCACCCTGGAGGGCAACGGCACGACGCAGAGCACGTCCGAGACGACGGTGACCCTCCCCGCCGACCCGTCCGGGCGGACGTGCATCGCCGTCCAGCTCGTGCGGGCGAACGGCACGACCGGCGACGAGACAAGGAAGTGCGCACCGTGACCGACATCATGGACACCGTCCCCCCGCCCTCCGACACCCCGGTCGGGGTGACGGTCGAGTTCGCGGGGGAGTACTTCACCCTCGCCCCGGGGGAGCGCTTCACGATCGGCCGGGAGGGTGACCTCACCCTCGACGACAACCGGTTCCTGCACCGGCACTTCCTCTCCATCGAGGATGCCGGGGGCCTGTGGTGGCTCGTCAACATCGGGTCCCGCCTGTCGGCGACCGTGACCGACACCGAGGGCCGCGTGCAGGCCCAGCTCGCACCGGGCGCACGCCTGCCGATCGTCTTCGCCGCCACGACCGTCGTCTTCAGCGCCGGACCGACGACCTACGAGCTGTCGGTGCACACCGAGCAGCCGGCGTTCCGCGAGAACGTCCCGAGCCTCGACGACGACGGGCTCTCCACGATCGGCGCGGTGCCGCTGACGGTGAGCCAGAAGCTCCTCATCCTCGCGCTCGCCGAGCCCGTGCTCCGCCGCGAGGGCACCGGCATGAGCGAGCTGCCCAGCTCGGCGAAAGCCGCCGAGCGGCTCGGCTGGACGCTCACGCGCTTCAACCGCAAGCTCGACAACGTGTGCGACAAGCTCGACCGGCAGGGCGTTCCCGGTCTCCGCGGGGGTGTGTCCGCCTCCGCGACCAACCGGCGTGTGCGCCTCGTCGAGCACGCCATCGCCTCACGTCTCGTGGTCCGCGAGGACCTCGCGATGCTCGATGACCCGGAGCTGGTCGGCGAACGGAGCCGCTGACCGAGCTCACGCCCGGTCGTGCCCGAGCACCTTCACGATGACGCCGCGGCGGCGCAGTTCCGCCACGGTGCGGATCTCCTCGTCCACCCCGCGGCCCAGGGCGTGCTTGTCGGCGACCACGACGACGTCACCGCTCCCCAAGCGGCCGAACAGCCGGGTCAGCCGCTCGATCCAGCCCTCCCCCGTCTCCGGCGCGGGATGGCGGAATCCGTCGATCGGCACGCCGAACTGCGCGAGGGCCTCGCGCTGCGCGGCGACGCTCGGCATGTCGTCCCGCACGACGACGAGCCCGACGAGCCGGGAGTCGGCGGGGCGCGCCGCCCACCACTCGGCGCTCGGCTGCAGCGCGGGGAAGGTCGCCGCCAGCGCGTCCGCATCCGCGGGGAGGGTCACCGTGTGCGTCTCGGCGTCTTCGCCCGGCATCCCGCCGACGGCATCCACCCGGTCATCGCTCACGACGTCGCCCCTGTCCTCGGCCCCTCGGCCTGCCTCGTCGGCACCACTGTGCCCCTCCCATTGTGACGCGCCGACGCCGCGCCGGTCACTCCGACTCCGGCCCGCGCCGCAGCTCGATGCTCAGCTGATCCGCGTCGAGGACGGCGAGCTCGTGCCGGAGCGCCGCGGAGGAGAACGCCCCCTCATGGGAGAGCGTGATGAGACGCTCGCGCATCGCCTCGATCAGCAGCACGCGCAGCTCCAGGAGACCGTCGGGTCCCGGCAAATCGTCCCGGGGCTGCCCGGCGAGGCGCTCACGCGCCGCCGCGACGAGCGCCTCCGGCACCGGGGCGCCCTGCGCGTCGAGGAGTCCCGGCCGGTCCAGCCTCTCCAGCGCGGCGGCGCGCAGCTCCCGGTCGAGCTCCTCCTGCTCTTCGACGGAGAGGGTCTCGTCGCCGGCCGCGGGGATGCGCAGGAGGCGGATGACGAACGGCAGGCTCAGCCCCTGCAGCAGGAGGCTGATGAGGGCGACGAGGAAGGCG
The DNA here is from genome assembly GCF_007992455.1 of Microbacterium saccharophilum. Lineage (GTDB taxonomy): Bacteria > Actinomycetota > Actinomycetes > Actinomycetales > Microbacteriaceae > Microbacterium > Microbacterium saccharophilum. The sequence continues at coordinate 22,938 of NZ_BKAH01000002.1, forward strand.
ATGAGGATGAGCAGCTCGCGCGCCGGCGTCTCGGTCGGGAGCGTCTGCGCGGCGGCGAGGGTCACGACGCCGCGCATGCCCGCCCACACGATGATGGTGCCGTGCTTCCAGCCGAGCGGGGAGGCCTGGTAGTAGTCCAGGTCGTTGAGCCCGCGCGTGATGCGCGCCCGGACCTCGCCGACGCGCCGTCGCCGCGCCTCGGGGTTCTCCCGCTGCAGCCGGCGGCGCAGGAGCGGATGCCGTCCCGACCCGGAGGGCGCCGGCCGGTCGGCATCGAACGCCTCCAGGCGCTCGTCCAGGTCGAGGAGGCGTTCCCGCTGCCGCTGCCGCGCCCGATGCCCCTGCAGTGCGACGATCAGCGTGACGTAGCCGGTGCGGACGACGAGCACGATGCCCAGCGCGGCCAGCGCGAGCCCCACGGCGATCCACGGCCCGTCGTGCTTCTGCACGGTCGCCGTCACGATGTCGCGCAGCTCGAGGCCCATGATGAGGAAGACGGCGCCTTCCAGCAGCAGCTCGACGGTGCGCCAGTTGATCCCGTCGGACACGCGCTGCTCGGGGGTGGAGAAGCGGGTCGTGCCCTGGCCCGTCGTGATGCCCGCCGCCACGGCCGCGACGAGGCCCGAACCGCCGAGGTGCTCGGTGGGGAGGAAGGCGAGGAACGGGACGACGAAGCCGAGGGCGGTGTTCGCGGCGACGCTGGGGATCCAGCGCCGGACGCGGAGGTTCAGCATCCCCATGACGACGCCGATGACAACGGCGACGGTGACGCCCCACGCGAACGAGCCGACCGTCCCCCAGAACGAGAACCCCGCCGCGACCGCCGCGACGGCGCTGCGCAGCAGGACGAGCGCGGTGGCGTCGTTGAGCAGGCTCTCGCCCTCGAGCATCGTCACGACCCGCGGTGAGATGCCGAGCTTCTTCACGATCGAGGTCGCGACGGCATCCGTCGGGCTGAGGATCGCGCCCAGCGCGACGGCCAGGGGAAAACCGAGCTCGGGGAGCGTGAAGAAGAACAGCGTCCCGAGCAGCAGGGCGCTGACGGCGACGAGGATGACAGCGAGCCCCGTGATCGGGAGCGCGTCGCGGCGGAACTCGATCGCCGGCATCCGCACGGCCGCCGCGTACAGCAGCGGGGGGAGGATGCCGACGAGGATGAGCTCCGGGTCCACCGCGAACGGCGGGAGGAACAGGGATGCGATGAGGCCGACGGCGACGAGGATGAGCGGCCCCGCGACGCCGAGCCGGCGCGCCAGCACCGTGGAGATCGCGATGACCACGATCCCGACGACGAGCGCCGGCAGCAGGTCCATCGGCTAGAGCACGCCCATCTCGCGCACGGCGTCGCGCTCGGCGGCGAGCTCCGCCACGGACGCGTCCAGTCGCGCCCGGCCGCGTGCGTCGAGCTCGAGGCCCTCGACGATCCGGTAGCCGGAGCCGTCGCTCGTGACGGGGAAGGAGGAGACCAGTCCCTCGGGCACGCCGTACTCGCCGCGGGAGACGACGGCGGCCGACGTCCAGCCGGCCGTCGTGCCGAGCACGGCGTCGCGCACGTGGGAGATGGCGGCGTTCGCGGCGGACGCCGCCGACGACGAGCCGCGCACCGCGATGATCTCCGCGCCGCGCTTCGCGACGCGGGGGATGAACTCGTCATCCAGCCACGCCGCGGCGCGGTCACGACCGCCGAGCCGGTCCGCGAGGGCGTCGAGGACGGGGCGCCCGTCGACGGTCGCGTGCGCGACGTCCGGGAACTGCGTCGCGGAGTGGTTCCCCCAGATCGCGACGTCGCGGATGGCGTCGGCCGGCACGTCCAGCGCGACCGCCAGCTGACCGAGCGCGCGGTCGTGGTCGAGGCGGGTGAGGGCGTGGAAGCGGTCCTGCGGGATGTCGGGGGCGGATGCCGCGGCGATGAGCGCGTTGGTGTTCGCGGGGTTCCCCACCACGAGCACGTGCACGTCGTCGGCCGCGACCTCGTTCAGCGCGGCGCCCTGCGGGCCGAAGATGCCGGCGTTCGCGGCGAGGAGGTCGCCCCGCTCCATCCCGGCGGTGCGGGGACGCGCGCCGACGAGGAGGGCCACGTTCGCGCCATCGAACGCGGTCCGCGGGTCGTCGGTGATCTCCACGCCCCGCAGAAGCGGGAACGCGCAGTCCTGCAGTTCGAGTGCCGCGCCCTCGGCGGCTGCGATCCCCTGCGGGATCTCCAGGAGCCGGAGCCGCACGGGACGGTCGGGGCCCAGCATGGCGCCACCGGCGATCCGGAACAGCAGGGCGTAGCCGATCTGTCCGCCGGCGCCGGTGACGGTGACGGTCGTGGGGGTGGCGTTCATGGGTCGAGCCTATTGCGGTGGCCGAGCACGAGGCGTCCGCCCGTGTCAACGCCTTCGTCCGGTGTCGACGGCGGGGGTACGGTGAGCGCATGACGTTCAATCCCAACGCCGATGTCGGCGGAAACACGGCCCGGAAGCGCGGCGGCGGCGCGGTCGCCGGCGGCGTGGGAGTCGCGGGGCTCGGCGGCCTGGCGATCCTTCTGCTGCAGCTGTTCACCGGCGGCGACTTCAGCAGCCTCCTCGGCGGCGGCGGAAGCGCCCCGCAGGGGCAGGAGACCGAGATCGCCGGGTGCGAGACGGGCGCCGACGCCAACGCGAACGACGAATGCCGCATCGCCGCGACGCAGCTGGTTCTCGACGGCTTCTGGGAAGGCCAGCTCGAGGGGTACCGGGCGCCGAAGCTCGTCATCGTCGACGGGCAGACCTCCACGGCGTGCGGCACGGCGTCGAACGCGACGGGGCCGTTCTACTGCCCGCCGGAGGAATCCATCTACATCGACCCCACCTTCTTCGGCATCCTGCGCCAGCAGTTCGGTGCGGAGGCCGGGCCGCTGTCGCAGATGTACGTCCTCGCGCACGAGTGGGGCCACCACATCCAGCAGATCACCGGCGTCATGGACCGCTACCCCAGCAACGGCACCGGTCCGGAGAGCAACGGCGTGCGCACCGAGCTGCAGGCTGACTGCTTCGCCGGCGCCTGGGTCGCGAACGCGTCGCAGGAGAAGGACGAGAACGGCGTCGCCTTCCTCCAGGAACCCACCGAGGCGCAACTGCGCGACGCGCTGGAGGCGGCGGGCACCGTGGGTGACGACCACATCCAGGAGCAGTCCGGCCAGGTGAACCCGGAGACCTGGACGCACGGTTCCAGCGAGCAGCGGCAGCGCTGGTTCGCCACGGGCTACAAGTCCGGCGTCGGCGCCTGCGACACGTTCCGGGTGTCCGGGGCCGACCTGTGAGCGCCGCGGCGCACCTGGACGGCATCCTCTACCCGCCCCTCGAGCCGTACGAGACCGGCTACCTGCTCGCCGGCGACGGCCAGCGCGTGTACTGGGAGCAGTCCGGCAATCCGGAGGGCAAGCCCGTCGTCTTCCTGCATGGCGGGCCCGGGGCGGGGACGAGCGAGTGGCACCGCCGGTTCTTCGACCCCGAGCGGTATCGGATCGTCCTGCTCGACCAGCGGGGCTGCGGCAAGAGCACCCCGCATATGAGCGCGCCCGACGCCGACCTCCGCTACAACACCACATGGCACCTCGTCGCCGACATCGAGCTGCTGCGCAAGAACCTCGGGATCGAGAAGTGGATGGTGTTCGGCGGCTCGTGGGGGAGCGCGCTCGCGCTCGCCTATGCGGAGACGCACCCGGCGGCCGTGAGCGAGCTCGTCCTGCGCGGGATCTTCACGCTCCGCCGGCACGAGCTGGAGTGGTTCTACGAGGGCGGCGCCGAGGCGGTGTTCCCCGACCTGTGGGAGCAGTTCCTCGAACCCATCCCCGTGCTCGAGCGGTCGCGGCTCATCGAGGCGTACCACCGGCGCCTCACCGACCCCGACCCCGAGGTGCACCGCCCGGCCGGGCTCGCCTGGACGACGTGGGAGGCATCGACCCTGACGCTCCTGCCCGACCCCGGCCTCGTGGAGTCGATGACCGAGCCGGATGCCGCGGTCGCCTTCGCGCGCATCGAGAATCACTACTTCGTGCACGGCGGCTGGTTCCGCGAGGGGCAGCTCATCGCCGACGTCCACGCCATCCGCCACATCCCGGCCGTCATCGTGCAGGGCCGCTACGACATGTGCACGCCGATCATGACCGCGTGGGATCTGCACCGGGCGTGGCCGGAGGCGGAGTTGGTCGTCGTGCCGGACGGCGGTCATTCGGCATCCGAACCGGGGATCGCGACCGCGCTCCGGGCGGCGACGGACCGGTTCGCGAGCTGACGCTCCGGGGTGACGACGGGCGGGTTCCGTGGCATCCACGGGGTCTGCCCAGCCGCTCCTGCTAGGGTGGGAGGACTTGCAGCGCCTTCCCTGGCGTTTCTCGCGTCGTAGAACGCTTCCCTCGCCGCCGATCCACGGATCGAAGTCGGCTGACATTCTTCGTACGGCGACCCCGTGTGCGCACCCGCACCCGGGCCACCGACTCGGGCGTTCGCGCCCAGAAACACTCACTCATGTCTGAACTGACTTTCCGCACGCTCGGCGTGCCCGCCCCGCTCCTCGAGGTCCTCGCCGCCGACGGCAAGACCTCCCCGTTCCCGATCCAGGCCGACACCCTCCCCGACACCCTCGCCGGGCGCGACGTCCTCGGCCGCGGCAAGACCGGCTCGGGCAAGACCCTGGCCTTCTCGATCCCGATGGCTGCACGCCTCGGCGGCGCGCTCGCCGGCGGCTCGCGCCGCCAGGGCCGCATCCTCGGCCTGATCCTCGCCCCGACCCGGGAGCTGGCGACGCAGATCAACGCCGTCCTCGCGCCGATGGCCGCGGCCTACGGCCTCAAGACGACGACGATCTTCGGCGGCGTGAACCAGAGCCGCCAGGTCGCCGCGCTCCAGGCCGGCGTCGACATCGTCGTGGCCTGCCCCGGGCGCCTCGAGGACCTCATGAAGCAGCGGTACGTCTCGCTCGACGCCGTCGAGATCACCGTCATCGACGAGGCCGACCACATGGCCGACCTCGGATTCCTCCCCTCGGTCACCCGCATCCTGGACAAGACCCCCCGCGACGGCCAGCGCATGCTGTTCAGCGCGACGCTGGACAACGGCGTCGACAAGCTCGTAGGCCGCTTCCTGCAGAACGAGGTCCTGCACTCCGTCGACGAGGCCAACTCGCCGGTCGCCGCCATGACGCACCACGTGTTCCACGTGGAGGGCGCCGATGCCAAGAAGGAGCTCGTCCGCACGCTCGCGTCCGGCACGGGCCGCCGCATCCTGTTCATGCGCACGAAGCACCACGCCAAGAAGCTCGCGCAGCAGCTGACCGCGCAGGGCATCCCGTCCGTCGACCTGCACGGCAACCTGTCGCAGCCGCAGCGCGACCGCAACCTCGCGGCGTTCTCGACCGGGGCCGCCCGGGTGCTCGTCGCGACCGACGTCGCCGCCCGCGGCGTGCACGTCGACGACGTCGAGCTCGTCATCCACGTCGACCCGCCCATGGAGCACAAGGCGTACCTGCACCGCTCCGGCCGCACCGCGCGCGCCGGCGCCGAGGGCTCGGTCGTCACGCTCGTGCTGCCCGGCCAGGAGAAGGACGTCAAGGACCTGCTCCGCAAGGCCGCGATCACGGTCACGCCCGTCCGCGTCACCGCCGAGTCGGCCGAGGTCGCCGACCTCGTCGGCGAGGTCGCCGCGTACGTCAAGCCCGTGCCGAAGGCCGAGCCGCAGCGCGGTGGCGGCCGGAGCCAGGGCGCGAACGCGCAGCGCAAGCGCGCTGCGCGCGAGGGCCAGGGCGGCGGCGGACGCGGCCAGGGTCAGGGCGGCCGTGGTGGTGCTGCCCGCACCGACCGCTCGGGTCGCCCCGCGGCATCGGGTCGCCCGGCGGCCTCCGGCCGTCCGGCGGAGCGTTCGCACGCCGCGGACCGTCCCGCCGCGCAGCCCGCGGCATCCGGCAACGCCCGCACGGCGGGTCGCCGCGCCAGCCACGGCGGCGGTGGCCTCACGGTCGGATCGGTCGTGCGCCAGAACGGCGGCAACCGCCGCGGCGGTCGCTGACCGGCGTTTCTCATGATGCGGCGCCCCGGGCTTCGGCTCGGGGCGCTTCGTCGTTCCCGGGTGGGACCGGGGCGGGCTCGGCGGCGGCCCCGGGTGAGGGGGATCTCTTGGTTCGCCCGCGCCGAATGGGGGGTGTGCGGGGCCGCGACCCGCACTTTGGCGCGGGCGAAACGCGGGGATGCTGTTCGCCGGCGCCGAATCGCGGGTGCGGGGCGTGGGGACCCGCACTTTGGCGCGGGTGAAGATCCGAGGGGGGGAGGGGGGAGTCGCAGCCTGGGCCTTGGAAGTTGCCTGCGGGGGCTCGAGGTGGCACGGCGCGCCTCGCGGCCGCGATGTGGCGCAGGTGAAACACGGGGATGCCGTTCGCCCGCGCCGAATGGCGGGTGCGGAGCATGGGAACCCGCACTATGGCGCCAGTGAAGTTCGAGGACGCCGTTCGTCCGCGCCAAATGGTGGGTGTCGGGCGCGGCGACCCGCACTTTGCCGCGGGCGAAGTTCGGGGATGCTGTTCCCCGGCGCCGAATCGCGGGTGCGGGGCATGGGGACCCGCACTTTGGCGCGGGTGAAGTTCGGGGACGCTGTTCGCCGGCGCCGAATCGCTGGTGCGGGGCGTGGGGACCCGCACTTTGGCGCGCGTGAAGATCCGAGGGTGGGGGGAGTCGCAGCCTGGGCCTTGGAAGTTGCCTGCGGGGGCTCGAGGTGACACGGCGCGCCTCGCGGCCGCGATGTGCGCTCGTTCGTCCGCGCCGAACGGTGGGTGTCGGGCGCGGCGACCCGCACTTTGGCGCGGTCGAAATACGGGGATGCCGTTCGACCGCGCCGAACGGTGGGTGTCGGGCGCGGCGACCCGCACTTTGGCGCGGGTGAGATTCGGGCTGCCGTTGGCCGGCGCCGAATCGCGGGTGTGCGGCGCCGCGACCCGCATCTTGGCGCGGGCGAAACACGGGGATGCTGTTCGCCGGCGCCGAATCGCGGGTGCGGGGCACGGGGACACGCAATTTGGCGCGGGCGAAACGCAAGGATGGTGAACCCCGCGCTGCAGCCCAGACCAGCCTCACCCTCCGGGGTCAGCGACCGCGGCGGATGAGGTCGGCGGCGACCTCGCCGATCACGATCGCCGGGGCGTTCGTGTGGCCGCGGATGACGGTCGGCATGATCGACGCGTCCGCGACCCGCAGGCCCGTGACGCCGCGGACGCGGAGCTCCGGATCGACCACGGATGCCGCATCCCGCCCCATCCGGGCGGTCCCGACCGGGTGGTACAGGGTGTGCGAGTAGCGTCGCAGCGACAGCTCGATGCGCTCGTCGGCCGACATCCGCTCGCCGCCGACGGGCATGACCCAGCCGCCCGTCGTCACGGCCGCGAGCGCCCGCGTCGCGATGAGCCGCTCGCACTCCTCGAGTCCCTCCCGCAGGGTCCGCTCGTCGATCCCGTCCGGGTCGCTGAGATACCCCGGGTCGATGAGCGCGGCCGCCGCAGGATCCGCCGACGCCAGACGGATCGTGCCGCGACTGTGCGGCCGGAGCAGGATCGCGGCGACCGTGAGCCCCTCGGCCGGCAGCGGCACGAGGCCTTCGCCGACGTACGGCGCCGCGGCGAAGAGGATCTCGACGTCCGGCAGCCCCGCGCCATGCCCGGCCTCATCGGCCAGCGGCGTCCGGATGAACCCGTACGCCTCCGCGACGTTCGAGGTCAGCATCCCGCGGCGCTGCGCGAGGTATCGCGCGAGTTCGACGGCGCGTTCCGCGCCGAACAGCGTGCCGCCGCGCGCGGCCGGCGCGAGCCCCGCGACGAGGTGATCCTGCAGGTTCGCGCCGACGTCGGGTGCGTCCACGAGCGTACGGATGCCGTGGGCGGCGAGGTGCTCCGCCGGGCCGATGCCGCTCAGCATGAGCAGCTGCGGCGTGTTGATCGCCCCGCCGCTCAGCACGACCTCCCGCCGCGCGTTGACCTCCCGCACCACGCCGTCGAGCTCGAGCTCGACGCCCGTCGCGCGCGGGACGTCGCCAGATGCGTCGAAGAGCACCCGCCGCACCAGCGCCCCCGTCACGACGCGGAGGTTCCGGCGTCGCCGCGCGGGGCGCAGGTACGCGTCCGCCGTCGAGGCCCGCGCGCCGCGACGCTGCGTGACCATGGTCTGCGAGAACCCCTGCCCGGACGGAAGGTTCGCGGCCGTCACCTCGTGGCCCAGCTCGCGGGCGGCGTCGAGGAACGCCGCCGTCTGCGGCCGTGGATGCCGCTGATGCTCGATCGCCTGTGCGCCGTCGAGGCCCTGGCTCGGGTCCGCGGCATCCTGCGTGCGCTCGACCCGCCGGAAGTACGGCACGAGCGCGTCCCACGACCACGCATCGCCGGCGATAGTCGCCCACTCGTCGTAGTCCGCCGCGAAGCCGCGCACCCACATCATCGCGTTCAGCGACGACGATCCGCCGAGGGTCTTGCCGCGCGGCCAGTACACGCGCCGGCCCTCGAGCGCCGGCTGCGGCTCGGTGTCGTAGTTCCAGTCGTACACGCCGCGGAAGAGCTTGGAGAACGCCGCCGGGACGTGCAGCTCGAGCGCCCGGTCGGGCGGACCGGCCTCCAGGAGCAGCACCGAGACGGCCGGGTCCTCGCTCAGCCGTGCCGCGAGCGCCGCCCCGGCCGATCCCGCGCCGACCACGATGACATCGGCATCGCACGCCCGGTCCCGAGCCCCGTCCCAGGCCCCATCCCGCGCCCCGTCCCGCGCACCCCCGCGCCCCCGTACCCGGCTCATGCGCGGAACGCGCGGACGAGGGTCCCGAGGACCTTCACCCAGTTGCCGTCGGCGCGGAACCGCGTGAAGCCCTCCGACACGGCGGCGCCGGTGCGCGAGGAGACGAACCACGGCGGCTTCGGCAGCACCGAGAACGTCCCACCGCGCCGGAGCTGCCCGATCGACCGCGGGAACGGGTGGAACGGCCCGCGCACGACCGTGCGCTCGACGTCGTCGAGGAGGAACGCGTTGTGCACCACGCCGATGCCGCTCGGTGCATCCTCGACGGTCCCGCCGGGGAACGCGCCCCACGTGGCGGTCGGGGTGAGGAAGCCGAAGGCGGTCCAGGCGTTCACGGCGATCGTGCCGTAGCGCAGCTCGACGAGCGCGTCCTCGAAGTCCGCCCCGAGCTGCGCGAGCGTGTCCGGGTCGATGAGGATGTTCGCGCCCAGGGTGCCGACGAGCGCGTCGTTCGCGTGCGCGACGGCGGCGTCGACGAACTCCTGCCCCAGGCCGGGCAGCTCCACGACGCCGAGGACCGGGGCGAAGTACTCGGTCCGCTCCAGGGCGGCGGCATCCTCCCCCGCCTCCGCATGTACCAGCAGCCGGGATCCCGCGCAGACCGTCGCGTCCGGATAGTCCGCGCGCGCGGCATCCAGCTTCGCCGCCGTGTTCGGGTACCAGCCCGGCCGCTGCGGCGCGCGCTCGTACGCCGCCGTCAGCTCCCGGAGGAACTCCGCGCGCTGCGGCCAGTCGGCGCTCATCAGCACCACCTGGCCGGCGATGCAGTTGTGGCCGTTGTTCTGCAGCCGCATCGTGACGATGTGCTCCGCCTGGTAGCGCAGGTCGGCGCGCGACCAGGCGCCCGGCACCACGATGATGGGCGCCACCCCGCCGAGCTCCGCCGTGATCGGCACCGACAGCTGGGGCACGATGGCGCGGAAGGTGGCCTCGGCACCGGTGATGTGGACGTGATCGACGAGCGGATGCCGCGTGAGATACGCGCCGACCGCCCCGCCGCCGCGCACGATCCGGAGGAATCCCGGCTCGATGAGCGGCGCGAGTGCGCGCTCGAAGACGGGGACCAGGGCATCCTGGGTCGGGTTGACCTTCAGGATCGCCACGCGGTTGAACGCCAGGAGCTCGTACAGCACGTCGAGGAACGGGATCGACGTCACGTTGCCGGCGCCGAGCACGAGGCCCACCCCGCCCGGCGTCGCCGGCGTCCGCTGCCCCAACCCGGCCGCCGCGCGCGCCTGCGTGTCCGAGACGCCCGGCCTCAGCCAGACTTCGGTGGAGAACCCGGACAGCAGCACCCGGTCGGCGATCGACAGCGGCGACGTGTGCACGGCCACCCGGCCGCCCGGGGCGGCCGACGTGCGCACCGTCGCGAGGGGGCTCTTCCCCTCGGCGAGACGGGCGAGGGTGTCGGCGTACGCGTCGAGCGCGACGAGCGCCCCGTAGGGGCCGCCCAGCCACTCCTCCCCGCGCAGCGGATGCCCCGGCTCGAGGCCCTTCGACGTCGAGGCGACGTCGGCCCATTCCTCCGCGACGGCGACGACGGCCGCGCGGATGCGGAGGAGCAGCGTGCGCCGCTGGCGCAGCGTCAGGAAGCTCCACGTGCGCGCGCCGGCGCTCAGCTCGATCAGCGCGGCGTCCAGGCGCGCGCGCTCATCCGTATCGGGCTCGGCGGTCGCGGTCACGGCACTCTCCTCAGACACCCATCCGGGTGAGGATCAGCATACGTCCGCGCGACACCGCGTCTCAGACGAGGCGCGACTCGATGTCGGCGCGGCGGAGGCGGTAGCGGGCGAGCGGCACGAGGCTCAGGAGCACCAGGGCGGCGGGCAGGACGCTGAAGCTGAGCACGATCCCCGCGATCGCGCCCTCCGGCTGGACGACGGTCTCGTCGGCCGTGCGCGCGAGGTAGCCGGTGGTGGCGAGGACGATCGACAGGACGGTCGCGCCGAGCGCGAAGCCCGTCGTCTCCCCGGCCGTCCACACGCCGCCGAAGGCCCCGGCGCGGCCGGTCCCGTGGCGGGCGGCGTCGTGGCTGATGACATCCGGGAGCATCGCCATCGGCAGCGACTGCAGTCCGGCATACGCGGCGCCCGCGACGGCCACCGACACGTACAGCCAGGCCCCCGGCGACCACAGGGCGAACACGGTCGACAGCGCCGCGACGGCGAACACGCCGCTCGCGAGCCCGAACGCGCGCTCCTTCCCGATGCGGCGCGCGATCACGCCCCATCCCGGCGCCGCGATGAGGGCCGGCGCGATGAGCGCGACGAACAGCAGCGTCACGGCATCCTCGGAGCGCAGCACCCAGGTCGCGAGGTACTGCGCGCCGGCGAGCATGAGACCCGTGGCGAGGGCCTGCAGGAAGAAGGTGGCCAGCAGCGCGCGGAACGGCTGGCTGCGCTGCAGCGTCTCCCACGCGGCGCGGAAGTTGTCGCGGATGCCGCCGCCCGGCGTCGAGGCGTCCTTCCCGATCTGCGGGTCGGCCCGCTCGCCGACGCTCTCGGCGAGCATCCCGCCCTGCTCGGCGGCGCTCGTGCCGGCTGCGGCCATCGCCGAGGTCGCGCGGCGCGCGCGACCCGCGACGCCCGTGGCGATCAGCATCCCGAGCCCGATGACGACTCCCGCGACGATGCCCATGAGCAGGTAGCCCGTCGTCGGGTCGCCGGTCAGGGAGCGCAGCACCGGGCCCCCGGCGCCGAACAGGAGGATCGCGAACGTCAGGACGACGACGCGCCACGTCAGCAGCGTCGTGCGATCGTCATAGCGCTCGGTCAGCTCGGCCGGCAGCGCGATGTACGGCACCTGGAAGAGGCTGAAGGCGGTCGCGGTGAGGAGGAACGCGACGAGGACCCAGATGGCGCCGGCGACCGGGCCGATGGCCGGCGGAACCGCGAACGTCAGCGCGAACAAGACCGGCAGCGCGAGAGCCCCGACCATCATGAGGCGGCGCCGCGAGCCGTGCCGGGCGAGGTCGCGGTCGGTGAGGGCGCCCACGACGGGGTCTATGACGACATCCCAGATCTTCGCGACCGTGACGATGACGCCGGCCATGAGCGCCGCGACGCCGAGGTTGTCGGTGAGGTAATAGGTCAGGACGAGCCCCGGCAGCGTGCCGAAGCCGCCGGTGCCGATCGAGCCGATGGCGTAGCGCGCGGTCGTGCTGCGGGTCACCGTGCGGTCGGGTGGTGCGTCGATGCCCATGCGAGTCACCCTAACGGGAGGGCGCGTGGATGCCGGGAACCCGCCGACCGGAGGGGCGGGCGTCAGATGAGGGCGAGCTCGCGGAGCTTGGCGTCGACGTCGGCGTTGGACGGCTCGACGTGATGCGTGGAGTCGGGGTAGACGACCACGGGGATGTTGGTGCGACCGGAGATGTCGCGCGCGACGTCGGCGGCGGCCGGCTCGGCGACGAGGTCGACATAGGTGTAGGTGACGCCGAGGCTGTCGAGCTGGGCCTTCGTGCGGACGCAGTCGCGGCACCAGTCCGCGCCGAACACGGTGATCGAATCGGGGGAGATCATCCCTCTATTGTTCACCCGGGATCTTGAGTGGAAGCCGTGAGGGGGCCGGCTCGACCGGTACCGGCGTCTCGACGCGGGCCTTCCGGGGCGCGTAGACGACGAGCGCGTGGAAGACGAAGCGCACGACGAACGCCGCCACGAGGGTGAGGCCCGCTGCGAGGACGCTCGGGATGTGCGCGCTCTCCACGAGCACCCAGAGGACCGGGATGCGGATGACCGCCTCGGCGTTGTTGAAGGCGAACGACGTCAGGAACCGGGTGCGCATCCGGCCGGACTCCGCGCGCATGTCGGCGAAGACGAGGTATTCCAGCAGCAGGAAGTTGCCGATGATCGTGAGCTCGCTCGCGATGATCGCCGCGACGACGTAGTCGAGGCCGAGGCGGATGAGCCCCCACATGATGATGAGGTTCGCGATCGCGCCCGCACCGCCGACGAGGGCGAACGCCGACATCCGGCCGAAGCGGAGCAGCGTGAGCTGGGTGAGGAACCGGATGCCCTGCCGGAACGACGCCTTCGACGCGCCCGCGAACCGGGCCGCGAACGCGAACGGGACCTCCGCGATGCGCAGCTGGCGACGCGCGAGGATCTCCAGGAGGATCTTGAACCCGCGAGGCCGCAGCGCGTCGATGTCGACGGCCTCCCGATCGACGAGGAAGAACCCGGTCATCGGATCGGAGCACCCGTGCAGCTTCCGCGGGAACATCGACTTCGTCAGCAGCGTCGAGACGCGCGAGACGCCGGTCCGGGTGGAGTTCGCCAGACCCTTCGAATCGCCGCCGGAGATGTAGCGCGACGCGACGACGACGTCGGCATCGCCGGCCGCGGCGCGTTCCAGGAGCCGGGGGATGTCCTCGGGCGGATGCTGCAGGTCACCGTCCATCACGAGGCACCAGCGGGACGCGGCGAGGTGGAAGCCCTCCACGACGGCGCCGCCGAGACCCGCCGTCGCGACCTCGCGGTGCAGCAGCCGCACCGGGAAATCCGCGGCCGCGGCGGCCGCGACGATGATCGCCGGGGTGTCGTCGGTCGAGTCGTCGACGAAGATCACCTCGAAGTCATGACCCGCCAGCTGCGCGCCGATCCGGCGCAGAAGCTCGTCGACGTTCGGACCTTCGTTGAAGGTCGGAACGATGATCGACAGATCCATGGAGCGCTCGCGAACGGTCGGCGGGCCGGGGTCTGGAACAGACTACCCGGGGGTGCGGAGCGGAAGCTGAGCGCAGGATCAGCGCCCGCCGCTCCCGGGCTCCTCCACGACGCCGGTGACACGGATGGCGCGCCCCGCGACCCCCGCGACGCGGAACACCGTCGCGTCTTCGGGCGTCTCCAGGTCGAGCGGGACGATTCTGACCTCGATCTCGGTCTGGCGGACGGTGAGGTAACCGTGCCCGGGGCCGTCGGTGATGACCGAGTACGTCTTGGGGCGTACGGCTCTGCCGGGGCGCCGCCCGGTGTTCGCGGCAGGGGGCTGCAGGCTGCGCGGGAAGATGCGGCGCAGCCGCGTGCGGGAGAACTCGTCGGCTCGGGGGCCCGTCACCCGGAGCGGGATGAGCGCGATCACCTGCCCGACGAACAGCTCGACCCCGCCGGCATCCGTGTTCATCAGCACCGCGCGATCACAGCGCGCGTGTTCATCGCGCGCCTCCACGGCCCGTCGACTGCGTACGCATCGTGCCCCCCAGCACCCAGCGGTCGGGGCAACCGGCCGAAGCCGCCTGCTCCCCCCGAGAACGCCGTGGTCCGGGACCACCGCGACGACCCCACTCGTCTCGCGCTGCGTTCGGGGTCACTGTACCGCTCACCCCCGAGCCTGCGCACCCCCGAGCCGGCGGCGCGCGTCGTCACGCGTTCTGGTGCTCCGCCGGCTCCACCGCGCGCGCACGCTGCGCGACGAGCAGATCGTGCAGGTGCTCGAGGGCCGGAAGGGCTGCGGCCAAGGCAGCCCGCTCTCCGGCGGACAGTTCCGCGGCGGCGTCCGCGACGATGGCGGTGGACACCGCGTCGAATCTGTCGGCCAGGGCGAGCGCCTCGGCGGAGGCCACGACCTCCACGTGCCGTCGGTCGTCGGCCCGCGGTCGACGCGCCACGAGACCATTGATCTCCATCGCGGTCAGGAGGTTGCTGACGGTGGTGCGATTGAGCCCCAGGAGGATCGACAGATCACCGGGCGAGCGCACGGTGCCGCGCGGCAGGGCGCGGATGACGTCCACGTGCGAGTCCGGAATGTGCGGCAATCGATCCCGTTGCCGGGCCGCCGCGGCCAGTGCGCGGCGAAGCGGTGAGATGACGGCCGCGAGCCGTGCAGCATCGAAGCTCATGTGAACCCCCCTTGGCACACGATGAGCCATCGTCGCCCACGGGGCGCGGTTTGTCGAGGGGGCGCGTCGAGACGCGTGCCTGCGATCGTGCGAGCTCGGGGAAAGATACCCCCGGGGGTATGTTAGTCTGATGCCGAGCCGATCAGAAGGGGCGAGATCATGTGCAGTCGAGTGACGTGCGATGTGTGCGGGAAAGCGACGTGGGCCGGTTGCGGTCAGCATGTGGAGGAAGCGCTCTCGGGCGTTCCGGAAGAGCAGCGCTGCGCGGGGCACGTGCGATGAGGATCGTGATCGTCGGTGGTGTCGCCGGCGGGATGAGCTGCGCGGCGCGAGCCCGGCGCCTCGACGAATCCGCCGAGATCGTCGTCCTCGAACGGGGCGCCCACGTGTCCTTCGCGAACTGCGGCCTCCCCTACTTCGTCGGCGGTGAGATCACCGACGAGCGCGCACTGCTGGTCCAGACGCCGGAATCGTTGCGCAGTGCGCTCGCGCTGGATGTCCGTCCACGCAACGACGTCATCGCGGTCGACGCGGACGCCCGCACCGTCACCGTCCGCACCGACGACGGCCTTGAGCAGATCAGCTATGACGCGCTCGTGCTCTCGCCCGGAGCGTCCGCTTTCGTGCCGCCCATCCCCGGCGTCGACTCGCCGCGTGTGCGAACGCTGCGCTCGGTCGAGGACGCCATCGCGCTGCGGGACAAGGTCACCGGCGGAGCCCGTCGGGCGGTCGTCCTCGGGGCGGGATTCATCGGCGTCGAAGCCGCGGAAGCGCTCGCGGCGCAGGGGCTCGAGGTCTCGGTGGTCGAACTGGCGCCGCAGCCCCTGCCGCCCGTGGAGCCGGAACTGGCATGGCTGGTCTCCGAAGAGCTGCGCGCACTCGGGATCGATCTGCACGTCGGCGTCGCCGCCACCGCCATCCAGCACGGTCCGGATGCCGACACGGTCGTCCTCGCCGACGGCTCGGAGCTCGCGGCGGATCTCATCGTCATGTCCGTCGGGGTCCGTCCCGACACGGCGGTCTTCGAAGAAGCCGGCGTCGCCTGCGAACGGGGCGCGATGATCGTCGACAGCCACGGCCGCACCAGCATCCCCGGCATCTGGGCGGTCGGCGACGCGACGCTCAGCGTCGACCCGATCACCGGCACGCGACGCCCCGTCGCCTTGGCGGGCCCCGCCAACCGGGCCGGCAGGCTCGTCGCCGACGACATCGTCCGGCCGGGCACCGCGCGGGAGATCCCGCAGCCCGTCGGGACGGCCATCGTGCGCGTCGGGTCGCTCACCGCCGCGCTCACGGGGGCGAACCGTGCGACGCTCGATGCCTCCGGCGTCACCTACCGGACACTGCACCTGCACGCGAACCAGCACGCCGGGTACTTCCCGGGGGCCAGCCAGATCCATCTGATCGTGCACGTCGCCCCCGGCACCGGTCGGATCCTCGGCGCGCAGGCGGTCGGCACCGAAGGCGTCGACAAGCGGATCGATGTCCTGGCGACCGCCATCCGCAGCGGCCTCACCGTCGACGAGCTCATCGACCTGGATCTCGCCTACTCGCCGCCCTACGGGCAGGCGAAGGATGCCGTGAACCTGACGGGCATGGTCGGCGAGAACGTCCTGAACGGAACGCTCGACCTCTGGTACGCGCAGGATCTCGACGAGGTCCTCGACACCGCGCTGGTCCTGGACGTCCGGCGCCGTGACGAGTGGGTGACGGGACACCTGCCGGGCGCGCTCCACATCCCGCACACCGAGCTGCGTGAGCGCATCGACGAGGTGCGTGAGCGTGCCGAGGGGCGTCCGGTGCGGGTGATGTGCGCGTCGGGCGTTCGCTCGGCCATCGCCCACCGGCTGCTCGCCCAGTCGGGCATGGACTCCGCATCCCTGTCGGGGGGCATGCTCACGTTGCGCGCCACGCTGGGCGCGCGGGCGGCGCACATGCTCGCGACCGAAGCGGTGGTGCAGGGTGGCTGACGCGCAGCGGCTCATCTCGAACAGGCTGCGCCGAGCGCGCGGGCAGCTGGATGCGGTGATCGCCGCGGTCGACGATTCCGGGTCCTGCCGTGACGTCGTCACCCAGCTCGCGGCCGTCTCCACCGCGCTCAACCGCGCCGGCTTCGCGGTCGTCTCGACCGCGATGAAGGAATGTCTCGCCACCCCCGAGGGTGAGCGCAGCGATGCCGACCCGACCACGGAAGAGCTCGAGAAGCTCTTCCTCATGCTCGCCTGACCACTCATCAAGAGGAGAAAAGCCCATGTGCTACGCCGTCACGTGCAAGAAGTGCGGAAAGACGACCTGGTCCGGATGCGGCCAGCACGTCGACCAGGTCATGCGCGGTGTCCCGAAATCCCAGCGCTGCGAAGGCCACGCGCACGAACCGTCCAACGGGTTCTTCGCCCGCCTGTTCGCACGCTGACGGCAGGCGCGCGCCGAGGGTTCAGGCCAGCGTCAGGAAGAGCTTCTCGAGCTCTTCGGGCGTCATCGACTGGTCTTCGGGGTCGGCCAGGCAGGTGCGCATCGCCGACGCCACGATCGCGTAACCGGCCCGATCGAGCGCTTTCGAGACCGCCGAGAGCTGGGTGACGACGTCGCGGCACTCAGCTCCGGCCTCGACCGCCCTGATGACCGCGCTGAGCTGGCCCTCGGCGCGGCGCAGGCGGTTCACGATCTTGCGCTGCTGGGCCGCCATGTCTGCTGCGCGGTCGGCATCGGACACCGCTGCTTCGATGCTGTTCATGGGGATCCTCGCTCCGGTTCGTTCGGTACCGCACCAGGATACCCGCCCGGGTATCTTGCGGGGCCTAAGGTGTCGGCATGGACCCCACGGCCGCTCCCGCGCCTCCGGTACCGGCCGGCCTGACGCCCGCCGAGGTCCCGCGGCGGGTCGCCGACGGCCGGACGAACGACTTCACCGTGCCCACGAGCCGCTCGTGGGGGTCGATCGTCCGCTCGAACGTCTTCACCCTGTTCAACGGCATTGTGTTCGCGTGCTTCGCCGGGCTCCTGGTGCTGGGTCGGTGGCAGGACGCCCTGTTCGGTTTCGCGGCGATCGGCAACACGCTGATCGGGTCGTATCAGGAGATCCGCGCCAAGCGGGCGCTCGACAGACTGGCGCTGCTCAACGCGCCGCGGTCGTGTGTCCGCCGGGCCGGCGCAGAGTCCGAGATCGCGCCCTCGCAGGTGGTGCTCGACGACATCCTCGTCCTGCGGGCCGGGGATCAGGTCGCCGCCGATGCCCGCACGCTGCAGGGGCAAGGCCTCCAGGTGGACGAGTCCATGCTCACGGGGGAGTCCGACCCGGTCGACAAGCAGCCCGACGACGAGCTGCTGAGCGGCTCGGTCGTCGTCTCGGGGCATGGAGCGGCGGTCGTCACGAGGGTCGGCGCCGACTCGTATGCCAATCGGTTCGCCGCCGAGGCGAAGAAGTTCTCGATGATGCGCTCCGAGCTCAAGGAGAGCGTCAACCGCGTCCTGAGGTGGGTGGCGTGGGGTATCGGGCCGGTCGCCGTGCTGGTGACCAACGCCCCGGTGCAGGTGCGGGGGGGCTGGCGGAAGGCGTTCGCGGACGGGTCGTGGAATCAGGCCGCCGTCGACTCGATCGCCGTCATCATCGCCATGATCCCGCTCGGGCTCGTGCTGCTCACGAGCATCGCGTTCGCGATCGGCGCCGCGCGCCTCGCCCGGGAGATGGTGCTCGTGCAGGAGCTGCCGGCGGTCGAAGGGCTCGCGTGCGTGGACGTGGTCTGCCTCGACAAGACGGGCACGCTGACCCTCGGCGACATCGCGTTCGATGCCGAGTACCCGCTCGACGAACGCGGGGCGTCGGGATGGCGGGATGTCCTGGCCTGGTTCGGCGCGGCACCGGAGGCCAACGCGACGGCGCGGAGCCTCGCAGGCGGTTTCGCGGTGTCGACGCCGCTGACGCCGGCGCGGCAGATCGCGTTCTCCTCCCGGCGCAAGTGGACTGCCGTCTCCTTCACGGGCTCCCACGACGGCACGTGGGTGCTCGGCGCGCCGACCATGATCTTCCCGGATGCCGGAGACCGCTCCGTGCCGTGGGCCGGAGCGAGCGCGGCCGGCGGACTCGGATCGCTGGAGGACATCGTCGCCGAACTCGCCTCGACGGGACGGCGAACGCTGCTCATCGCCCACTCCGCACATGAGCTGGATGCCGTCTCCGAGAAGACCGAGGCGCTCCCGGAAGGGCTCGATCCCGTCGCGATCGTGACGTTGTCGGAGCGGCTGCGCCCCGATGCGGCCCAGACGCTCGGCTACTTCGCCGACCAGGGCGTCGACGTCAAGATCATCTCGGGGGACGACCCGAACACCGTGGCGGCGATCGCGCGACAGCTCGGACTCGCGGTTCCCGAGGGCATCGATGCTCGCACGCTGCCGGGCGACGCCGTCGCGCTCGGCGATGCGCTCGAACGGCACACCGTCTTCGGGCGGGTCGCGCCGGAGCAGAAGAAGGACATGGTCATCGCGCTGCAGCAGCGTGACCATATCGTCGCGATGACCGGTGACGGCGTCAATCATGCTCTCGCGATCAAGCAGGCCGACATCGGCATCGCCATGAACTCCGGCTCCGCCGCGACCAAGGCGGTTGCGCGTCTCGTGCTGCTCGACGGTCGCTTCTCGCACCTGCCGACGGTCGTCGCCGAGGGGCGACGCGTCATCGCCAACATCGAGCGCGTGTCCGTGGTCTTCCTCACCAAGACCGCCTACGCCACGGGCCTCGCGATCCTCTTCGGACTCATGCTGATGCAGATCCCGTTCCTCCCGCGGCAGCTGTCCGTCACCGACGGGCTGACGATCGGCATCCCCGCGTTCTTCCTCGCCCTCCTCCCCAATGTCCAGCGTTACCTGCCGGGCTTCCTCCGCCGCACGCTGAGCTTCGCGATTCCCGCAGGCACGGTGATCGCGCTCGCGCTCACGGCCTACTCGCGCATCGCCGGGGACGGGTGGGACGTCCCGATCGAGGAGATCCGCACGGGGTCGGTGATCCTGCTCGGCATCCTCGGCCTGTGGGTTCTCGCGCTCATCTCGCTGCCGCTCACCTGGACGAAGTTCGCAATCCTCGCCGCGATGGTGCTGGGGTTCTTCCTCGCCCTGAGCGTCCCCGTCGCCATTCGGTTCTTCGAGCTCGTCCTGCCGCGGCCGGAGGCGATGGTCCTGCTCCTCTGGGTTGCCGCTGGCGGCATCGCCCTGATCGCGATCGCGCGCATCGTGCAGCAGTCGTTCTTCCGCCGCCCCGGCACGCGGCGTCGCGGGTGAGGTGGACACGAGAAACCGCGCCTGACCGCGGGCATGAAGAAACCCCCGGGAGTAGAAGCCTCCCGAGGGTTTCAGTGGCTCCGACGGGCGTCGATCCCGTGACCTCACGATTTTCAGTCGTGCGCTCTACCAACTGAGCTACAGAGCCGAGCGGCATCCGAAGAATGTCACTCCCGAGACGAAGGGCCCTTCTCGATGAAAAGGGCCCGTCGCTCGAAGCGACCCTGACGGGACTTGAACCCGCGACCTCCGCCGTGACAGGGCGGCACGCTAACCAACTGCGCTACAGGGCCATGCTTATTCAGTTGTGTGGAAAGGGTGACCCCAACGGGATTCGAACCCGTGCTACCGCCGTGAAAGGGCGGCGTCCTAGGCCGCTAAACGATGGGGCCGAGCGAACCCGGAGGCTCACGCTTACCGACGCTCAAGCATACGCAATCCCTCGCCGAATCGGAAATCGCGGGCGCGGCAGCCGCTCTCGAGGGGCTGTCCGGGTGAGGATGTGGGTGCGCTGCACCTCCTTCGGCGAGAAGATGGCTCTGGGAAACACTGGGCTCGTGTGACAGCTGTTGCTAATGTGAAAGCTGTTGCCCGATGACGAGAGGTGGTTCCGTGCGGTCTGAAACCTCGGAATCTGCTGAGGAATGCGGTTGCGCTCCCACGCCGAAGGAATGGCGTGCCTTCCGCAGTCCCCTGTCGCGCCGCGGCGCCATCGGCCTGGGTGTCGCCGGGATCGCCGGCGCCGGCCTTCTTCTGGCATCCCCCGCGTGGGCCGCGTCCTACCCGTCATGGGACGACGTTCAGCGCGCCAAGGCCAACGAGACCAGCAAGGCATCCGAGGTCAGCCGCATCGAGGGACTGATCTCCCAGCTGCAGCGCGACGTCGCGGACAAGCAGGCCATCGCCGAGCGGCTCGGCTACGAGTACGACCTGGCGCAGCAGGCGTTCGAAGAAGCCGCGGACCGCGCCCGCTCCCTGCAGGAGCAGGCCGATGCGGAGGAGCGCCGCGCAGCTGAGGCCGCCGGCAAGCTCGGTCGCCTGGCGGCACAGCAGTACCGCACCGGCGGCGACGACACCTCGCTCCAGCTGTTCTTCTCCGACTCCGCCGCGAGCGCCGACGACCTGCTCGCACGTCTCGGGACGATGGACCAGCTCCTCGCCGCGAACAAGAACGTCTACGCGGCCGCGATGGCAGCGCGCGACAACGCGCAGAGCCTCAGTGATCAGGCCTCCGTCGCCCGTGACGAACGCGACCGGCTGCAGCGCGACGCCGAGCAGAAGATGGTCGCCGCGCAGAACGCCGCGATCGCCGCGCAAGCCGCACTGGACGCGCAGACCGAGCACCTCGACACCCTGCAGGCGCAGCTCGCCGCACTGAAGGACACCACCGCCAAGACGATCGCCGATTACCAGGCGGGTGTCGAAGCGGAGCGCAAGGCCCGCGAGGAACGCGAGCGCCGCGCCCGCGAGGAGGCGGCACGCAAGGCCGCCGAGGAGGAGGAGCGCCGTCGGCGCGAAGCCGCGGCGGCCGCGGCCGCCAATGCCGGCAACAACGGCGGCGGTGGCGGCGGTGGTGGCGGCGGCGGCAGTCCCGCCGGCGAGGTCCAGAGCTCCGGGTGGGTCCGTCCCGCGGCCGGGTGGATCAGTTCGTGGTTCGGCGCCCGCGGCACGATCTGTGCCAACGGGCACTGCACGTCCAGCGGACACCGCGGCATCGACTTCGCGCCCGGCTGCAGTGCGCCCATCTACGCCGCGGCGTCGGGAACCGTCGTCTTCGCCGGGCTGAGCGGCAGCTGGGGCAACTTCGTCAAGGTCGACCACGGCGGCGGCATCGTCACCGGGTACGCGCACATCAAGCCCGGCGGGTTCAACGTCTCGTACGGCCAGCGCGTCTCGGCCGGTCAGGTCATCGCGTACGTCGGCAACACCGGCGCCTCCACCGGATGCCACCTGCACTTCGAGGTATACAGCGGCGGCGAACGGATCGACCCCGCGTCCTTCCTCCGCGCCCGCGGCATCTCCGTCTGACGCCGGGCGGCGACCCCCGAACGCAGAAGAGCGGATGCCGTGGCATCCGCTCTTCTCGTGTGCTGAGGGGTCTCAGAGGGTCTTCGGCGCGTGGCCCTCGCCCTGCGTCGCGGTCTGCGCGTCGTGCTCCTGGAAGCGGTCGAACGCCTCGGACACGAGACGCTCCGCCTCGGCGGCGTCGCCCCACTGGTCGACCTTGACCCACTTGCCGGGCTCGAGATCCTTGTAGTGCTCGAAGAAGTGGTTGATCTCGCCCTTCGTCCACTCGTCGAGGTCGCCGACATCCTGGATGTGCGCCCAGCGGGGGTCCTTCGCGAGCACCGCGACGACCTTGTCGTCGCCGCCGGCCTCGTCGAGCATCTTCAGGACGCCGACGGGGCGGACCTTGGCCATGACGCCCGGGTACAGGTCGCGGTCCAGGAGCAGCAGGACGTCCAGCGGGTCGCCGTCCTCGCCGAGGGTGTCCTCGAAGAAGCCGTAGTTGGCGGGGTAGCCCATCGGCGTGAACAGCACGCGGTCGAGGAAGACGCGGCCCGTGCCGTGGTCGACCTCGTACTTCACGCGGCTGCCGCGCGGGATCTCGATGACGGCGTCGTAGGCGCCCATGTGGTTCTCCTTCGGAAGTGCGGAATGCCGCGCACCAGCCTAGTCGGCGGCCGTCCGGGCCGTAACTCCGCCCGGATCGACCCTTGCGGCCGCCGTGGGCAGCGCTACGACCGCAGAGGCGGAGTTACGACACCCCCCGGCGGTACCGTGGCCTCGTGGAGCACCGTCCGAGCCTCGATCCCGCCGTCGCCGAGATCCGCCGCGCGGTGCGCGCCGCCCTCGCGGAGATCGACGGCCCCGTGATCGTCGGGCTGTCCGGCGGGCCCGACTCCCTCGCGCTCGCCGCCGCCGTCGCGTTCGAGGCGCCGAAGGCCGGGCGCACCGCCTCGGCTGTCGTCGTCGACCACGGGCTGCAGGCCGGGTCGGCCGGCGTCGCCGACCGCGCCGCGCAGGCCGCGGAAGCCCTGGGGCTCCCCGCCCGCATCGTGCGTGTCGAGGTCGGCGGGGACGGTGGCCCCGAGGCCGCGGCCCGGGACGCGCGCCGCGCGGCCCTGCGCAGCGCTGCCGACGACGCCGGGGCCGCCGCCATCCTGCTCGGTCACACGCTCGACGACCAGGCCGAGACGGTGCTGCTGGGCCTCGCACGCGGCTCCGGCGCCGCCAGTCTCGCCGGCATGGCCGCGGCGCGGGACGACGACGGCGTCGTCTGGCTCCGTCCCCTGCTGGCCGTCCGGCGCGCGACGACGCGCGCGGCGTGCGCGGCGGAGGGCCTCGAGCCGTGGGAGGACCCGCACAACCTCGACCGGCGCTTCCTCCGCGTCCGGGCGCGGCACGATGTCCTGCCGCTCCTGGAGACCGAGCTGGGTCCGGGCGTCGCGGAAGCCCTCGCCCGCACGGCGGAGCAGCTGCGCGAGGATGCCGACGCGTTCGCCGAGATGATCGAGGAGACCATCGAGGACATCGTGGAGCCCGCCGAGGCGGGCATCGCCGTCTCGGTTCCCGCGCTCGCCGCGAACCCGCCCGCGCTCCGGCACCGCATCATCCGGCACGTCGTGGCGAGCGAGTTCGGCGCGAGCCTGACGCGCTCCCAGACCCTCGAGGTTGCCCGGCTCGCGACCCACTGGTCGGGTCAGGGCCCGATCGATCTGCCCGGATGCCGCGCGACCCGCAGCGGAGCGCGCATCGTGTTCACGGCATCCGGGAACGCGATCGTCTAGCGCTTCCCGCCGAACAGGCCGCCGAGCAGGCCGCCGATGTCGATCCCGCCGGCCTTCTGGCCGCCGCCGGACCCGCCGCCGAGCAGGCCGCCGATGAGGTCGCCGATGCCGCCGGAGGATTCCTGCGCGGCCCCGCCGGTCTGCTTCTTCTTCGCAAGGAGCCCGAGGATGATCGGGGCGAGCATCGGCAGCAGCTTCCCGAAGTCGATGCCGGCCGTCTGCGGCTCGGAGGTCAGCGTCTGCGCGACCTGGTCCTTCTGGCCGCCGAAGACATGTCCGAGGATCTTCTCGCCGTCGGCCGTGTCGACCTGGTCGAGGTCGACGGAGTCGCCGAGTCCGGAGTGCTTCGCGAGCGCCGCGTCGATCGCGGAGGCGCCCTCCGGGGTGGCGGCGTTGCGCTGCAGACCGCCGAGGATCGCGCCGCCGCCTTCCTGCACCGCCTGCGCCGCGGTCGCGGGGTCGACCCCGAGCTTCGCGGCCACCTGGTCGATCGGCAGCATGCCGAGGATGTCATCGAGTCCGGCCATGAGGGCTTCCTCCCGTGTCGTGAACGGGCGGCGTTGCCCGTCGCGGGTCAGCCTAGGCCCGCCGCCATCCGATCCGCCTCCCCTTGCGGGGGAGGTGCTCGCCTCGCTAGCGTCTCGGCGCCCGGACGCGAGTGCCTAGACTCGGAGCATGCGCGCGGCCGACATCGCTGACCAGCTCTCCACCGTTCTCGTCACCGAGGAGGAGATCCAGAAGAAGCTCCTCGAGCTCGCGCAGCGCGTGGATGCCGAGTACGAGGGCAAGGATCTGCTCCTGGTCGGCGTGCTGAAGGGCGCCGTCATGGTGATGGCCGACTTCGCCCGTCACCTGCAGCGCGACATCACGATGGACTGGATGGCGGTGTCGTCCTACGGCGCGGGGACGAAGTCCTCCGGGGTCGTGCAGATCCGCAAGGACCTCGACACCGACCTGCACGGCAAGCACGTCCTCATCGTGGAGGACATCATCGACTCGGGTCTGACGCTCAGCTGGCTGCTGGAGAACTTCCAGTCCCGAGGCGCGGAGTCGATCGAGGTGCTCGCGCTGCTGCGCAAGCCGGATGCCGCGAAGGTCGTCATCGACTGCCGCTACGTCGGCTTCGACATCCCGAACGAGTTCGTCGTCGGCTACGGCCTGGACTACGCGGAGCGGTTCCGCAACCTCCGGGATGTCGCGGTGCTCGCGCCGCACGTCTACAGCTGAGCGCCCGGTACGCCGTGGGCGAATGCACAGTCGCCGCATAGATGCTGCGCGGTAGCCTTTTCGGACCATGGACTTCAAGAAGCTCTCGCGCAACCCGTTCGTCTACGTGTTGCTCATCGGCGTCCTCCTCCTGATCGGCATGACGCTGATCTCGAGCCTCACCGGCGCCAAGCAGGTCACGACGCAACAGGGACTCGAGCTGCTCGAGGGCGGCACCGTCACCGAGGTGACCACCACCGACGGCGACCAGCGGGTGGACATGACCCTGTCCAAGCCGTTCGAGGGCGCCACGCAGGTGCAGTTCTACTACGTCGAGCCCCGCGCCGACGAGATCGTCGCCGCCGTCGACGCCGCCGACCCGAAGGAGGGCTTCAACGACGTCGTCCCGCGGGCCACCTGGTTCGACGGGCTGCTCTCCCTCCTGCTCCCGCTGATCCTCCTGGGCCTGCTGTTCTGGTTCCTGCTGTCCTCCGCGCAGGGCGGCGGCAACAAGGTCATGCAGTTCGGGAAGTCCCGCGCGAAGCTCGTCAACAAGGAGACCCCCACCGTCACCTTCGCCGACGTCGCCGGCGCCGACGAGGCCATCGAGGAGATGCAGGAGATCAAGGACTTCCTGAAGGACCCGGCACGCTTCCAGGCCGTGGGCGCCCGCATCCCGAAGGGCGTGCTGCTGTACGGCCCTCCCGGAACCGGCAAGACCCTCCTCGCCCGCGCCGTCGCCGGCGAGGCCGGCGTGCCGTTCTACTCGATCTCCGGTTCGGACTTCGTCGAGATGTTCGTCGGCGTCGGCGCGAGCCGCGTCCGCGACCTGTTCAACCAGGCCAAGGAGAACTCCCCGGCCATCATCTTCATCGACGAGATCGACGCCGTCGGCCGTCACCGCGGCGCCGGCATGGGCGGCGGGCACGACGAGCGCGAGCAGACGCTCAACCAGATGCTCGTCGAGATGGACGGCTTCGACCCGAAGGTCAACGTCATCGTCATCGCCGCGACGAACCGTCCCGACATCCTCGACCCGGCGCTGCTGCGCCCCGGTCGCTTCGACCGCCAGATCGGCGTGGACGCGCCCGACCTGAAGGGCCGTCAGCGCATCCTCGAGGTGCACGGCCGCGGCAAGCCCCTCTCCCCGTCGGTGGACCTCAACGTCATCGCGCGGAAGACCCCGGGCTTCACCGGCGCCGACCTCGCCAACGTCCTCAACGAGGCCGCGCTGCTCACGGCGCGCTCGAACGCGCAGCTCATCGACATGCGCGCCCTCGACGAGGCGATCGACCGGGTCATCGCGGGTCCGCAGCGCCGCACGCGTGTCATGCGCGACAAGGAGAAGCTGATCACCGCCTACCACGAGGGTGGGCACGCGCTCGCCGCGGCGGCGATGAACCACACCGATCCGGTCACGAAGGTCACGATCCTCCCGCGCGGCAAAGCCCTCGGCTACACGATGGTGCTGCCGATCGACGACAAGTACTCGATCACCCGCAACGAACTCCAGGATCAGCTCACCTACGCGATGGGCGGCCGTGTCGCCGAGGAGATCGTCTTCCACGACCCGACCACCGGCGCCTCCAACGACATCGAGAAGGCCACCGGCATCGCCCGCAAGATGGTCACCGAGTACGGCATGACCACCGACGTCGGCCCCGTCAAGCTCGGCTCCGCCTCCGGCGAGGTCTTCATGGGCCGTGACATGGGCCACGGCCGGGACTTCAGCGAGCGCATCGCCGAGCGCGTCGACGGTCAGGTGCGCGAGCTCATCGAGCAGGCGCACAACGAGGCCTACGAGGTCATCAACGCCAACCGCGACATCCTCGACAAGCTCGCCCTCGCCCTGCTGGAGAACGAGACCCTCGACCACCTCGAGCTCGAGGCCATGTTCAAGGACGTGAAGAAGCTCCCGCCGCGCCCGCAGTGGCTCTCCAGCGCCGAGCGTCCCGTCTCCACGCTGCCGCCGATCGACGTGCCGCAGCGCCAGGACGAGGCCGGGCTCGCCGCTGCGACCGAAGCGGCGGAGCAGACCGCCACGCAGAAGGCCCCCGCGCTCCGCGCGACGGGACAGGCGCGCCCCGCGACCGCCTAGGCTCGGGTCGTGGCCGTCGACCGTGACCGCGTCGCCGCTCTGGTGCGCGAACTGCTCGAGGCGATCGGGGAAGACCCGGATCGTCCCGGACTGAAGCTCACCCCGCAGCGCGTCGCCGACGCGTACGCGGAGTTCTTCGCCGGTGTCGGCGAGGATGCCGCGGCTCCGCTCGCGCACACCATCTCGGTGACCCGCGGGCCCGCGCCCGACACCCTGCCGTCCGGGGCCGTGATGCTCCGCGATGTGCGGTTCCGCTCGGTGTGCGAGCACCACCTCCTGCCCTTCGCCGGCCACGCGCACATCGCGTACCTGCCCGGCGAGCAGGTGGTCGGGCTCGGCGCGCTGCCCCGCGTCGTGGACGTGCTCTCCGCCCGGCCCCAGGTGCAGGAGCGGCTCGGCGAGCAGATCGCCGACGTCATCGCCGCGTCCCTCGACACCCGTGGTGTCCTCGTCATCCTGGACGCCGTGCACGAATGCGTGACGATGCGCGGTGGCCGGCAGCCCGACGCCTCCACGGTCACGATCGCCGCTCGTGGTGAGCTGGCCGAGCCCGCCGCCCGCGCCGAGGTCATCGCGCTCCTCGCCGGGGGCGCCGCATGACGCTCGTCATGGGGGTCGTCAACGTGACCCCCGACTCGTTCAGCGACGGCGGCCGGCATCTCCGGGAGGACGACGCCGTCGCGCACGGCGAAGCGCTCCGCGTCGACGGCGCCGACATCCTCGACATCGGGGGCGAGTCGACCCGCCCGGGCGCCCCGCGCGTGGACGCGTCCGTCGAACAGGAGCGGGTCCTCCCCGTCATCGCCCGGCTCGCCGCGGCCGGCGCGATGCTCAGCGTCGACACGATGAACGCGGCGACCGCGGTCGCGGCGGTGGCCGCGGGGGCCCGCATCGTCAACGACGTCTCCGGCGGTCTCGCCGACCCCGACATGCTCGCGGCCGTCGCCGGCACCGACGCCGACATCATCCTGCAGCACTGGCGCGGCCACTCCGCTGCCATGTACGAGCCGGCACACTACGCCGACATCGCAGCGGAGGTCATCGGCGAACTCCAGCAGCGGGTGCAGGCGGCGACGGATGCCGGCATCCCGGCGGAGCGGATCATCCTCGACCCCGGATTCGGCTTCGGCAAGCAGCCCGCCGACAACTGGGTGCTCGCCCGCGACCTGCCGCGCCTCGTGGGGCTCGGGTTCCGGGTGCTGGTCGGGACGAGCCGGAAGCGCATGCTCGCGGTCGCGACCGGCGACGATGCGACCGAGCAGGCCAAGGATCTCGCGACCGCCGTGACGAGCGTCCTGGCCGCGCAGGCCGGGGCGTGGGGCGTCCGCGTGCACGACGTGGCGGCCACCCGCATCGCCCTCGCGGTGCGCGACGAATGGGAGGGACGCGGATGACCGACCGCATCACGCTGACCGGCATCCGCGCGACGGGACACCACGGGGTGTACGACGCGGAGCGCCGCGACGGCCAGGAATTCATCGCCGACGTCGTGCTGGGCATGTCGCTGCGGGCCGCCGCGGCGAGCGACGACGTCGCCGACACCGTGCACTACGGCGAGTTCGCCGAAGAGGTCGCCGCGATCCTCTCCGGCGACCCGGTCGACCTCATCGAGACGGTCGCCGAGCGGATCGCCGACGCCGCGCTGCGGCATCCGCTCGTGGAGACCGTCGCCGTCACGATCCACAAGCCGAGTGCGCCGATCGCCGTGCCGTTCGGCGACGTCTCTGTGACGATCGAGCGGGAACGGGGCGCATCATGAGCCGCCGCCTGGCACAGGGCCCGGGCGACCCGCCGCCGCCGGCCGCCGGGACGCCCGTCCGCGCCGTGGTCGCGCTCGGCGCGAACCTGGGCGATCGCGCGAAGACGATCGTCGCGGCCCTCGCCAACCTCGGTCGGCTGCCGCTGACCGACGTGGCGGCATCCGCGGAGCCCATCGAATCCGTCGCCGTCACGCTCGACGGGCCGGACACCTCGGCCCCCGCCTATCTCAACACCGTCGCCCTGCTGGAGACGCGGCTCGCGCCGTCCGTGCTGCTGGCCTACCTGCACGCCATCGAACTGCACCACGGGCGGGAGCGCCGCGAACGGTGGGGCGATCGCACGCTCGACCTCGACCTCGTCGCCTACGGCGATGTGCGCAGCGACGCACCGGAGCTGACCCTGCCGCACCCGCGCGCCGCGGAGCGCCACTTCGTCCTGGAGCCCTGGCTGCGGATCGACCCCGACGCCGAGCTCCCCGGCGTCGGACGCGTCGCGGACCTGCTGGCCGCGCTGCGATCGGGAGGCGACGGGTGAAGCGGACCGGAGCGAGCCTCCTCCTGACCGCCGCCCTCGTCGGCGCGGTCGTCGGGTTCGTCGCCGACCAGCTGCTGACCGCCGGCGGGCGGCCGACGTTCACCCCGTCGCTCATGCTGCCCGTGCTCCTCGTGCTGCTCGGCGTCATCATCGTGGTCCTCGCGCTGCCCATCCGTCGCGCGATCACCGGCTCGGGCACGGCGCCGGTCGATCCCTTCCGCGCCGTCCGCATCGCGATGCTCGCGAAGGCGTCGAGCATCGTCGGCGCGTTCGTCGCCGGGGTGGCGCTCGGCCTCCTCGCCTTCCTGCTCACCCGACCGGTCACGCCCTCGTTAGGCTCGACGGGTGCGGTGGTGGCCGCCGTCGTCGGCGGTGTCGTCCTCGTGGCGGCCGGCCTCGTCGCCGAACACCTCTGCATCATTCGGAAGGACGACGATGACGAACAGCCCGGACCCGACGAGCCCGGCTTCGGACTCTCCCACCACGACTGAGGCGGGTGCCGACCCGGCGCCCGCCCACACGGGTGCCGACGAGGTGATGGATGCCGGAACCTTCCGGCGCATCGTGGAGCCCCGCAGCGCGAACCGGCTGCCGCTCGGCGACGGGACGTGGCACCAGGTGTCCCCCAAGTACCTCGTCGTGCAGTTCATCTCCAACGGCGTCGTCCTGGCGCTCATCCTCGCGGTCGCGCTCGTGCTGTTCTTCGCCCTCGACCAGGCCTGGGTGTGGATCCCCGCCGGCATCGCGCTGGTGGTCATCGGGCTCACCCTCGCCGTCCTCCCGCGTCAGGCGCGGTCGATCGGCTACCAGCTGCGCGCCGACGACCTCGTCTTCCGCCGCGGCATCCTGTGGCAGCGGATGGTCGCCGTCCCGTACGGCCGGATGCAGCTCGTCGACATCACGCACGGCCCTCTGGACCGCGGCTTCGGCATCGCCCAGCTCAAGCTCGTGACCGCCGCGGCATCCACCGGCGTGACCATCCCGGGGCTCAGCCAGACGGCCGCCGAGCGTCTGCGCGATACCCTCATCGACGTCGCCGAGACCCGCCGGACCGGACTGTGACCTTCCCCACCGACCCGGCGGCCCAGGCCGCGCCCCCACCAGCGCACGCCGGGGCGGGCGCCGCGGCGCCCCCGCCTGCGCGGGTGCGCTCGCCGCTCAGCGACGGCGAGTGGCACCGGCTGCACCCGCTCACCCCCGTGATGCGCGGGGGGCTCTTCATCCTGGTGCTCACCGGCATCGTCGTCACCAACCTCCGCGACCGGCTGATCGGGCTGTTCCTGCCCGCGATGGGGCCGGACGGGGAGAGGTTCGATGACTACGAGGGCGACCCCATCGACTTCATCGTCGCCAACAACCTGATCCTCGTCGCGCTCGCCGTGGTCCTCGGCGTGCTCGTCGTGCTGCTCGCGGTCTTCTGGATGTCGTGGCGCTTCCACACCTTCCGCATCACGGGCGACGACGTCGAGGTGCGCAGCGGCGTGCTGTTCCGCACCCACCGGCGGGCGCCCCTGGACCGGGTGCAGGGTGTGAACCTCACGCGGCCGATGGTCGCGCGGCTGTTCGGGATGGCGAAGCTCGAGGTCGTCGGGGCGGGCCTGGACTCGAACGTCAAGCTCGAGTACCTCTCCACCGGTAACGCCGAGACGATCCGCGGCGACATCCTCCGGCTCGCGTCGGGCCGGCAGCTCGGCGACGCCGTGGCGCCGGGGGCGGCGGGGATGCCGCTGGGCCGTGCCGCCGTCGCGACCGTCGGGGCGGGGATCACCGGGCTCATCGACGGCGCCGAGGAGCCCGTCGCCGAGCCGGCATCCGTCGTGCACATCCCGCCGGCGCGGCTCATCGTCGCGCACCTGCTCTCCGGCTCGACGATCTGGCTGGTCCTGATGGTGATCGCGGCCATCCTCGGCTCGGTCTTCGGCACCCCGTGGATCCTGTTCTCGCTCATCCCGACGATCATCGGCTTCGGCGCGTACTGGTTCCGGCAGATCACGCGGTCGCTGCGCTACTCCATCGCCCCGACGCCGGCGGGCGTGCGCGTCACGTTCGGGCTCTTCACGACCATCACCGAGACGCTGCCGCCCGGCCGCATCCACGCCGTCGAGATCCGGCAGCCCATCCTGTGGCGCCGCTTCGGCTGGTGGGCCATCCGGGTCAACCGGCTCTCCGGGCGCGCCGCGACGGACACGCAGAGCCTGCAGTTCGCCGAGGTGCTGCCGGTCGGGACCCGCGCGGACGTGGAGCGGGTGCTCGGCCTCATGCTGCCCGCGCTCGACGCGCGATGGGAGGACGTCGCCGACCACGGCCTGTGGGGGCCGACGGGCGACGACCCGTACACGACGACCCCGCGGCGCGGCCGGTGGCTGCGGCCGCTGTCCTGGCGGCGCAACGGATTCCTGCTGACCCCGGGCGCGCTGTTCCTCCGCCGCGGCTTCCTGCAGCGGGCGCTCGTCATCCTCCCGCTCGCGCGCCTGCAGTCCATCCGCGTCAGCCAGGGCCCCGTCGATCGGCGCCTCGCGCTCGCGAACATCACGGGGCACACCGTCGTGGGGCAGGTCAACGGGCACCTCGGCATCCTCGACGTCGGCGATGCGACGGGCATCTGGCGGGCGACCGCCGACGCCGCCGTCGCCGCCGCCGCGGGCGACCGCTCGCACCGGTGGGATGCCGAGGCGCCCGGGGCCGACGCGGAGGAGAGCCCGTGAACCGCGGGGGACGCCTCGGCGTCGGCGTCATCGGCGCCGGCCGCGTGGGACCTGTGCTCGCGGCGGCGCTCGCGGGTGCCGGGCACGCGCTGACCGGCATCACCGCGGGGTCCGACCCGGAGCGGGTCGAGGCCGTGCTCCCCGGCGTCCCGACGCTCACGGCGGATGACGTCGTCCGCCGCAGCGAGCTCGTCATCCTCGCCGTGCCGCACGACGAACTGCCCGGACTCGTGACAGGACTGGCTGAGCTCGGGGCGTGGCAGGTCGGCCAGCTCGTCCTGCACACCGACCCGGCGTACGGCATCGATGTGCTCGCGCCCGCCGCCGCGCGCGGCGCCATCCCGCTCGCCGTCCACCCGGCCGTGGCGTTCACCGGCACGAGCATCGACCTGCGTCAGCTGCACGACGCGTACGCCGCCGTGACCGCGCCGGCCGCGGTGCTGCCGATCGCGCAGGCGCTCGCGGTCGAACTCGGCTGCGAGCCGATCGTCATCGCCGAGTCCGACCGTCCCGCGTACGGCGAGGCCATCGCCACCGCGACGGAATTCTCGGCATCCATCGTGCGGCAGTCCGCGGCCCTCCTCGCGCAGGCGGGCGTCGACGAACCCGGCCGGTACCTCTCCGCCCTCGTGCACTCCACGATCGACCGGGCGCTCACCGACGCGGGCGGCGCAGGAGAGCCCGAGGTACCGCCGATAGACTGAAGGGTCGATTCCGAGGAGCCCTGAACATGACCGACGCGTCTGCGCCCGTGACCGCCGAGCCCGAAGAGGACGTCTTCGAGCAGAAGGCGGTGCGCCTCGCCAAGCGGGAGCGTCTCCTCGCGGAGCGCACCGACGCCGCCGGCGGCGCCTACCCGGTCGCGGTGCCGGTCACCGACACGATCGCCGCCCTGCGCGAGCGCTTCGCCGACCTCGAGGCGGGGGCCGAGACCGGTGTGACGGCATCCGTCGCCGGACGCATCGTCTTCAGCCGCAACACGGGCAAGCTGTGCTTCGCGTCGCTGCAGGCCGGTGACGGCAGCCGCATCCAGGCGATGGTGTCCCTCGCCGAAGTGGGCGAGGAGTCGCTGCAGGCCTGGAAGGACCTCGTCGACCTCGGGGACCACGTCTCCGTCACGGGCCAGGTCATCTCCAGCCGCCGCGGCGAGCTGTCGATCATGGTGTCGGACTGGACGATCGCGGCCAAGGCGCTCCTGCCGTTGCCGAACCTGTACACGGAGCTCAGCGAGGAGAGCCGTGTGCGCTCCCGCTTCCTCGACCTGATTGTCCGCGACGAGGCCCGCGCGACCGTGCTCGCCCGCGCGAAGGCCAATGCGAGCCTGCGCGCGACCTTCGCGCGCCACGACTTCGTCGAGGTCGAGACACCCATGCTGCAGGTGCAGCACGGCGGTGCGGCGGCACGCCCGTTCGTGACCCACGCCAACGCGTTCGACGCCGACCTCTTCCTGCGCATCGCGCCGGAGCTGTTCCTCAAGCGCGCCGTCGTCGGCGGCATCGACCGGGTCTTCGAGATCAACCGGAACTTCCGCAATGAGGGCGCCGACTCGACGCACAGCCCGGAGTTCGCGATGCTCGAGGCCTACCAGGCGTACTCCGACTACAACGGCATCGCCGATCTCACGCAGGAGCTCATCCAGAACGCGGCGGTCGCGATCGCCGGAACGACCGAGGTCACCTGGGCCGACGGGACCGTCTACGACCTGGGCGGCGAGTGGGACCGCATCTCGATGTACGACTCCCTCTCCGCCGCAGCCGGCCGCGCCGTCACCCCGGAGACCACGTTCGAGGAGCTGCAGGCATTCGCCGCCGAGGTCGGCGTCGAGGTGCCGGAGAAGATCGCGACGCACGGCAAGCTCGTCGAGGAGCTGTGGGAGCACTTCGTGAAGGGCGACCTCGAGCGCCCCACGTTCGTCATGGACTTTCCGCTGGACACGAGCCCGCTCGTCCGCGAGCACCGCACGATTCCGGGCGTCGTGGAGAAGTGGGACCTGTACGTGCGCGGCTTCGAGCTCGCGACCGGGTACTCCGAGCTCGTCGACCCCGTCATCCAGCGCGAGCGCTTCGTCGAGCAGGCGAAGCTCGCCGCCCGCGGCGACGACGAGGCGATGCGGGTAGACGAGGAGTTCCTCCGGGCCCTCGAGCACGGCATGCCCCCCACGGGCGGTATGGGCATGGGCATCGACCGGCTCATGATGGCCATCACGGGTCTCGGCATCCGCGAGACGATCCTCTTCCCGCTGGTCAAGTAGTCCCGGGCATTCACACGGCGCCGCCCGCGGGGCGGCGGAATGCCCAGTCCGGCAGGTGCCCGGCGGTCACGAACGACTGGACGATGTCCGAGAGCCCGTGGTCGGGTTCGATCTCCATCGCCAGCTGGGCGTATCGCTCGGCGTGCGTCGACCGTCCGAGCGCCCACGACAGCCAGGCGCACGTCGCCAAGGCGCCCGCCCGCAGCCGTTTCGGCGCGAGCGCGGCGATGTGCCGGGCCAGCTCGACGGCCGTCTCCAGGCGGTCGGGATCGGGCCGCGGCCCCTCGCCCCACATGACCGACGCCAGGTCGGCGGGATAATCGGCGCCGTCCTCCCACCGCCGCTGGGCTTCGAGGGCGTCCTCCCCGCCGACGACGTCTGTCGCCCACTGCACCAGCGCGATGTCGCGGAGCGCGGGCCGGGCGAGGCACCAGGCGAGCAGGGCCGCGCGCATCGGGGGCAGCGCTGCGGCATCCCACCGCAGCGCGCGCTCGAACAGGCGCGGCAGATCGTCCAGCTCGCACGCCGCCTCCAGCGCCGCCGGATCGACCCGCGCGACCCGCGCGGAGTCGGACGGGATGCCGCACAGCACCTCCAGCGAGGTCCGCAGCGACTGCACCGCCGCGCCGACGACGCGTCGCTCGGCGGCGCGATGCGGGGGGAGGGTGGCGCCGGTGGACTGGTCGCCGACGGCGGCGGGCAGATCGAGGGGCGGCGTGGTCGCCAAGGCCGAGAGAGGGCGCCCGCCCTGGGGGTGATCGGAGTCGAGGTGCGACCCCCAGCCGTCGCAGGCGACGACGAGCGCATCGACGAACGCGAGGCCGCCGGCCTCGGCCCGGCGGCCCAGTGCGTCGATGAGCCGGGCGTGCGGGAGTCCGACCGCCGCGGACTCGTCGGTGTAGGCGACGGCGACGAACGCCTCGGCCCCGCCGATGCGGCACACCATGCCGACGATGCTCGAGGCGAGTCGCTCGACGGTGTCGAGGTCGTCGCCGGGCGGGAGGTCGACGCGCATGGCGCCGACGCTGCGGTGGCCCGCCATCGGCACGACCACGAGGCTGCGCGCGGGCGTGTAGCCCAGCAGGCGCGGAACGAGAGAGAGGAACTGTGCCGCGTCGGCGGCCTTCACGGTGGTGGGCATGCCCCGAGGGTGGCGGCCGCCGGGAGCGTATGGACCGGCGTGGGTGGCATCGGGGAGAACCGCGCCCGCCCCGCGGGGTGGGGAGGAGGCGCTGCGCATCGGGCACCAGGCTGCGCCGGCTCACGGCATCCGCTCTGGGGAGGGCCGCGTACGATGGAGGTATGGGTGAGTACTGGGCCGCGGTCGTCTGGTCGCTGCTGCCGACCGTGGTCGTGCTGGGCCTGTTCGTCTTCCTGCTCCGCTCGATCCTGCGGATGGACCGCACCGAACGCCGCGTGTACGCGCAGATCGAGGCCGAAGAGCGCGCCAAGCGGGGCCTCGGGCCCGCTTCCGGTGACGCCGCCGCTCACTGACCGCCCTCCTCGCTACGCTGAGCGCAGGCGAGAGGCGGGGGATCGGGCGTGCTGAGCATCACCGTGGACTGGACCTGGACGTGGTGGGTGTTCGTCGTCCTCGCGTTCGACATCACCGTCCGCATCCTGGCCGTCATCATCGTTCCGCGGAACCGCCGTCCCACGGCCGCGATGGCGTGGCTGCTCGCGATCTACTTCATCCCGATCATCGGCATCCTGCTGTTCCTGCTCATCGGCAACCCGCGCCTGCCGCGGAAGCGCCGCAAGAAGCAGCAGCAGATCAACGACTACATCCGGGGGACCAGCACCGGACTCGACATGGGGACGCTGCGGCCCAATGCGCCGGAATGGTTCCGGGCGCTCGTGCGCCTCAACCGCAACCTCGGCGCACTGCCGCTCGCCGGCGACAACGGAGCCCGGCTGATCTCCGACTACCAGACGAGCCTCGACGAGATGGCCGACGCCATCCGGCAGGCCCGGCGCTATGTCCACGTCGAGTTCTACATCCTGCAGGCCGACGCCGCGACCGACAACTTCTTCCGTGCGCTCGAGGAGGTCGCCGCGCGGGGCGTCGCCGTGCGGGTGCTGCTCGACCACTGGGCCAACCGCGGCAAGCCGAAGTACAAGGAGACGCGCCGCCGCCTCGACGCGATGGGCGCAGACTGGCGGGTCATGCTGCCGGTGCAGCCGTTCAAGGGGCGCTACCAGCGCCCCGACCTGCGCAACCACCGCAAGCTCCTCGTCGTCGACGGCCGGGTGGCGTTCATGGGCTCGCAGAACGTCACCGACTCGACCTACAACCTGCGGAAGAACCTGCGGCGCGGCCTGCACTGGGTCGACATGATGGCGCGACTCGACGGCCCCGTCGTGGCATCCGTCAACGCGGTCTTCCTGTCGGACTGGTACAGCGAGACCGACGAGACCCTGACCGATGAGATCGACCTGTTCTCCGTCGAGGCGGGAACGGGTGAGCTCGACTGCCAGGTCATCCCCTCCGGGCCGGGGTTCGAATTCCAGAACAACCTGAAGCTCTTCATGACGCTGCTGTTCGCCGCACGCGAGAAGATCATCATGGTCAGCCCCTACTTCGTCCCCGACGAGGGCCTGCTGCTCGCCATCCAGACCGCCTGTCAGCGCGGGGTCGCGGTCGAGCTGTTCGTCTCCGAAGAGGGCGACCAGGCGATGGTCTACCACGCGCAGCGCAGCTATTACGAGGCGCTGCTCCGCTCGGGTGTGCGCATCTGGATGTACAAGCGGCCGTACATCCTGCATTCGAAGTCGATGTCGATCGACGACGAGGTCGCCGTCATCGGGTCGAGCAACATGGACATGCGCTCCTTCGGTCTCAACCTCGAGGTCACGATGCTCTCCCGTGGGGCGGAGTTCGTGTCGCAGCTGCGGGCCGTGGAGGACCAGTACCGCGCGCTCAGCCGCGAGCTCACGCTGGATGAATGGCTGCAGCAGCCCCTGCGCTCCCGGGTGCTGGACAACCTCGCGCGTCTGACGTCCGCACTGCAGTGAGACGGATGCCGGTGGGCTGACGCTGCGCCTCGGGCGGTGCGCCCCGGTTCGACCGCGCCACAGTGCGGGTGTGCGGTGCCACGACCCGCGCTTCGGCGCGGTTGAAATCCGCGCCGAGTGTTCGTGGGCGCCGAAGTGCGGGTGCGTGAGCCGCCCACCCGCAGTTCGGCGCGGGTGAACCCTGCCCGTGGCCCTCTGCACAGCTGGGGAGTCGCGCGGACTCGGGTGTCGGGGCTGTGGAGAGCCGGAGAGAACGGCATCCCGGCGGCACCGTTGAAGGATGCTGCGCAGTTCCCTTCCCGTCGATCTCGGCGAATCGTTCTCCACGGCCGCGGCGCTCGCCGCCGGCGTCAGCCCGTCGCGACTGCGATCCCTCGACCTGCTCCGGCCCTACCATGGCGTCCGGACGCGCAGTCCGCGCGATATCGAGCCGGAGCGGTCGGCGGAGCTCCTCCTGCTCGACCGGATGCGACAGTACGCCGAGCGGATGCCGGCCGCGCAGTTCTTCACGCACGTGGCTGCGGCTGCGGCCTGGTCGATCCCCCTGCCGCTGAGCGTGGTCGTGGGGAGGCCCATCGACGTCGGTGTGTTCGCGCCGCATCGCGCGCCCGCCGGGCGCGGGGTGATCGGCCATGCCGTGAAGCCCTGCCTGGCGCATACCGTCATCCATCCGGCACTCGGCTTGCCGGTGACGACGCCGGCATCCACGTGGGCGATGCTCGGCGGCCTGTTGTCACGCGTCGAAGACGTCGTGGCGGCGGCCGATGCCGCACTGCGGCTGCCGATGCACACCGACGACCCGCCGGCGCTCGCCACGAGGCCGCAGCTGGAGGCGGCGCTGACGGCGGGGCGGCGCCGGGGCGCCGCGCTCCTCCGCGAAGCGCTGCCCCGGGCGATCGCGCGGTCGCGCTCGCGCCCGGAGACGTGGATGCGACTGGTCATCGTGGATGCCGGGCTGCCCGAGCCGCACGCGAACCTCGACGTGTTCGACGCAGGCGCCTGGCTCGCGCAGGTCGATCTCGCCTATCCGCGGCACAAGCTCGCGATGGAGTACGAAGGCGATCATCATCGGACGGATCCCCGGCAGTGGGCGGTCGACATCCAGCGCGTCGAGCGCCTTGCCGAGGCGGGCTGGCGCGTCATCCGCGTCACCCGCGAGGACATCTTCGTGCAACCGTCGCAGTTCGTTGCCCGCGTGCGGCGCGCGCTGGGCGAGGCCCGGCGCTGACATCCTCTTCGTCGCAGGCCCGAACGTCACCCGCGCCGAATGGTGGGTCATGGCCCGCGCCACCCGCACTTCGGCGCGGCTGAACCCGAGGCCCCTGCTTCGGCCGCGCCATGTGGCGGGTGTGAGGGCGCGCGACCCGCGCTTCGGCGCGGATGAACCGGGGCCCGGTCTTCACCCGCGCCGAATCGTGGGTCATAGCGCGCGGCACCCGCACTTCGGCGCAGATGAACTCCTGCGCCCCCGCGCCTGGCGCGCCGCTCAGTCCGCGCGCACGAGCAGCTCGCCGACCTCGCAGTCGAGCGCGCGGCAGATCGCCGACAGGGTCGAGTAGCGGATCGCGCGGGCCCGGTCGTTCTTGAGCACCGAGAGGTTCACGACCGAGACGCCGACGAGGTCGGACAGGCGCGTCAGGGTCATGCCCCGCTCGGCGAGCAGCTCATCGAGACGGCAGTGGATGCCGGTGAGCTCGTCGTCGTCGGCGGGACTCACACGAGCCCCGCCGTGTCGCGCTC
The DNA here is from genome assembly GCF_007992455.1 of Microbacterium saccharophilum. Taxonomy (GTDB): domain Bacteria; phylum Actinomycetota; class Actinomycetes; order Actinomycetales; family Microbacteriaceae; genus Microbacterium; species Microbacterium saccharophilum. The sequence continues at coordinate 61,931 of NZ_BKAH01000002.1, forward strand.
GAGCCGGGCGCCGTGCCGGAGGATCGTCGCGAGAGCGGCGAAGCCGAGTCCGGCGGCGATCGGCCAGAACGGGAACGTGATCCCGAAGGCGGGCTTCGGCCACCAGGCATCCAGGACGTCCTCGATACCGGCAACCTCTTCGTAGCCGGCACCGCTCCACTGCAGGACCTCGGCCGCGGCCATGCTCCCGGCGATGTCGCCGAGCACCTGCGCCGCGACGCCTCCGACCATGACGACGACCGCGGTGACCATTGCCATCCGCGCGACGACCGGCGCGAAGGCCCGTCCGGCGAGCAGCTGGAAGCAGGCGACCGCCAGGAGCCCCGCGATCGCGCCCGGCACGAGCCACGACAGTGCCTGGCCGATGCCCCAGCAGACGCGGACGCCCAGGCTCAGGTCCGCGACCATGCCGCCCACGCTCGTGAAGCCCCCCGAGACGAGTGTGGCCGTCGGGCCGTCGATCGTCGTCCCGTCGGGCAGCTGCGGCCAGAACTCGCGGACGGGGAAGGCGATGGCGACCTCTGGGCTCCCGAGCGTGAGTGCCAGGGTCACGATCGCCGCGACGACGGAGAACCCGGCCCAGAGCGCCGCGACGACAAGGGTGACGGTGATGACGGGGGAGACCTCGTCCGCCCGGCGCGCCCGCAGCGCCGCCCGGGCGAAGACGAAGACGACGCCGGCGACGACGAGCACCACCGGCACGGCGACGAGGTAGATCCAGGCAGAGCCCATGCCACACCATCCATATCGGTAATCGTTGTTATCGAGAAACGATATGGACGTATCGGATGCCGTGTCAAGGGCCCGCGTCTCGGGACGGGCGCGCGCAGCCCCGCCATCCGCGGCCCCTCCCACCTGACGTTCAAGGACGGTGCGCCGACGGCGAACACGGGCATGCCGGCATCCGGTGGTGGTTATCGTCTTTCGTAAGCACCGGAACACTCGGTGCGCGGAGGAGTCGACGATGTTCGAGAGATTCACGGATCGTGCCCGTCGTGTGGTCGTCCTCGCCCAAGAAGAGGCGAAGATGCTCAACCACAACTACATCGGCACGGAGCACATCCTGCTCGGTCTCATTCACGAGGGCGAGGGTGTCGCCGCCAAGGCGCTGGAGTCGCTGGGCATCTCGCTGGACGCCGTCCGCGAGCAGGTCCAGGACATCATCGGCCAGGGCCAGCAGCAGCCGACCGGCCACATCCCCTTCACGCCGCGGGCGAAGAAGGTGCTCGAGCTGTCGCTGCGCGAAGCGCTGCAGCTGGGCCACAACTACATCGGCACCGAGCACATCCTGCTCGGCCTGATCCGCGAGGGCGAAGGCGTCGCCGCGCAGGTGCTCGTCAAGCTCGGCGCCGACCTGAACAAGGTGCGCCAGCAGGTCATCCAGCTGCTCAGCGGCTACCAGGGCAAGGAGCCCGCAGGTGTCGCGACCGGCGCCGGCGAGCAGAACCAGCCCGCCCAGGGCGGCTCGGCGGTGCTCGACCAGTTCGGCCGCAACCTCACGCAGGCGGCGCGCGACAACAAGCTCGACCCGGTGATCGGGCGCGAGAAGGAGATCGAGCGGGTCATGCAGATCCTCTCGCGTCGCTCCAAGAACAACCCCGTCCTCATCGGCGAGCCCGGCGTCGGCAAGACCGCCGTCGTCGAGGGCCTCGCGCAGGCGATCGTGAAGAACGAGGTGCCCGAGACCCTGAAGGACAAGCAGGTCTACTCGCTCGACCTCGGCTCGCTCATCGCCGGGTCCCGCTACCGCGGTGACTTCGAGGAGCGCCTGAAGAAGGTCACCAAGGAGATCCGCACGCGCGGCGACATCATCGTCTTCATCGACGAGATCCACACCCTCGTGGGTGCCGGTGCCGCCGAGGGCGCGATCGACGCCGCCTCGATCCTGAAGCCGCTGCTCGCACGCGGCGAGCTGCAGACGATCGGCGCGACCACGCTCGACGAGTACCGGAAGCACTTCGAGAAGGATGCTGCGCTGGAGCGCCGCTTCCAGCCGATCCAGGTGGCCGAGCCGAGCCTCCCCCACGCGATCAACATCCTCAAGGGCCTGCGCGACCGGTACGAGGCGCACCACAAGGTGCAGATCACCGACGGCGCGATCGTCGCGGCGGCGAACCTGTCCGACCGGTACGTCTCCGACCGCTTCCTGCCCGACAAGGCCATCGACCTGATCGACGAGGCCGGCGCCCGCCTGCGTCTGTCGATCCTGTCGTCCCCGCCGGAGCTGCGCGAGTTCGACGAGAAGATCGCGAAGGTCCGTGAGGACAAGGAGCGTGCGAGCGAGGAGCAGGACTTCGAGAAGGCCGCGTCGCTGCGCGACGAGGAGAAGTCGCTGCTCGCCGAGCGTCTCCGCCTGGAGAAGCAGTGGCGCTCCGGCGACGTCGCCTCTCACGCGGTCGTCGACGAGGGCCTGATCGCCGAAGTGCTCGCCCAGGCCACCGGCATCCCGGTGTTCAAGCTCACCGAGGAGGAGACCAGCCGTCTCGTCTTCATGGAGAAGGCGCTGCACCAGCGCGTCATCGGCCAGGAAGAGGCGATCGCGGCACTCTCGCGCACGATCCGCCGCCAGCGTGCCGGCCTCAAGGACCCGAAGCGCCCCTCCGGCTCGTTCATCTTCGCCGGCCCCACGGGCGTCGGAAAGACCGAGCTCGCCAAGGCGCTCGCCGAGTTCCTCTTCGACGACGAGGGCGCGCTGATCTCCCTCGACATGTCGGAGTTCGGCGAGAAGCACACTGTGTCGCGTCTGTTCGGTGCCCCTCCCGGATTCGTCGGGTTCGAAGAGGGCGGCCAGCTCACCGAGAAGGTGCGCCGCAAGCCGTTCTCCGTCGTGCTCTTCGACGAGATCGAGAAGGCCCACCCGGACATCTTCAACTCGCTGCTGCAGATCCTCGAAGAGGGTCGCCTGACCGACGGTCAGGGCCGTGTCGTCGACTTCAAGAACACCGTGATCATCATGACGACGAACCTCGGTTCGTCGGCGATCGCCGGTGGCCCGGTCGGCTTCCAGGTCGAGGGCAACGCCCAGACCAGCTACGAGCGGATGAAGGGCAAGGTCGACGAGGAGCTCAAGCGTCACTTCAAGCCGGAGTTCCTCAACCGCCTGGACGACATCATCGTCTTCCCGCAGCTGAACAAGATGGAGCTGCGTCAGATCGTCGGCCTCTTCACGAAGCGCCTCGCCGAGCGACTGCTCGACCGCGACATGACGGTGGAGCTGACGGATGCCGCGAAGGACAAGCTCATCGAGATCGGCTTCGACCCGACGCTCGGTGCGCGGCCGCTCCGCCGCGCCATGCAGCGTGAGGTGGAGGACCAGCTCAGCGAGCGGATCCTGCACGGCGAGCTGACCGCGGGCGACCACGTCACGGTCGACGCGCAGGACGGAAAGTTCGTGTTCGAGAAGGCGCCGCGCGGCGACAAGGTCGCGATCGGCGTCGGGGCGGCGGGCGAGATCGCCGCCACGCCGGACATGGCGACCGGCTCGTAAGCCACCTGATCGACAAGGGGGTGGATGCTGCGGCATCCACCCCCTTCGTCGTTTCTCGCCGCTACTCGATGGGCGCGACGTCGACCGAGACCCGCAGCGTGGAGGTCTTCGCCTTCGTGAAGATGATCCCCTTCACGGGGGAGACGTCGCCGTAGTCGCGGCCCCAGGCCACGGTGACGTAGCGGTCGTTCGCCCACTGGTTGTTGGTCGGATCGATCGCGAGCCACTCATCGGTGCCCGGCAGCCAGACCGCCACCCACGCGTGCGACGCGTCGGCCCCGAAGACCCGCTGCTTCCCCGGCGGCGGCTGGGTCGCGAGATACCCGGACACGTAGCGTGCCGCGACGCCGTGCCCGCGCAGGCAGGCGAGCGCGACGTGCGCGAAGTCCTGGCAGACCCCCGCGCGTTTGCGGAACGCGTCGGCGACGGTGCTCGTCACGGTCGTCGCGGTCTTGTCGTAGTCGAAGTCGCGGAAGATCCGCTGCATGAGATCGGTCGCAGCCTCGCCGATCGGGCGCCCGGGGGTGAGCGACTCGGCCGCGTACGCCGTCGCCTCCTCCGCGTGGCGCACGCGCGCCGACTCGAGCGCGTACTCGGTCGCCGCCCACGCGCCGGGCAGGTCGGGCCGCAGCAGCGGCCGCGCGTCCTCCCAGGGCCGGGCGAGGGCATCCGGGTCGTAGACGGGCTCGTGCACCGTCACGTCGCTCGTCGACTCGATCGTGAGCTGCGGATGCGGGTCGGTGAGGTGGAAGTAGGTCGCCGCGTTGCCGAAGTAGTCGACGTCCGGCTCGTAGTCGCCGGGAACCGGGTCGACGGTGACCGACGCCGAGGAGACCTCCTGCCAGGGCAGCGACCGGGGGAGGAGGTGGAAGAGCCCGACGCTGTCCTGCACGGGCTTGCTGTACGTGTAGGCGGTGCGGTGCCAAACGCGGTACTGCTTCACGGGAGCGCCTCCGTCAGCTCGATGAGGGAGAGCTCCGACAGCGAGACCGCCGGCGGACCCATCTCGAAGTGCAGATGTGCGATGGCATCGGCGAGCTGCTCGAGCTGGGCCTGGACGTCTGCGAGGAAGTCGGCGAGAGCCGCGCGACGGCCGCCCGTGACGGCCCCGAGGGATGCCGCGTCGACGGCGAGGAGCTCCGTCTCCAGGTGATCGAGCAGCCGCTCGGCCCGCGTCGACCCGGTGGATGCCGGCATCGCCGCCAGGTGCGAGCGGAGCCCCGCGAGCGCGAACGACAGCGACCGCGGATTGTCCCGGTCCAGCAGCAGGAGGTCGAGGGCGTCGGCGACGCGCAGCGACCCGCGGTAGCGGCGGCGGTAGGTGACGATGCTCTCCGCCGTCGTCAGCAGGCTCTCCAGGGAGGCGCGCTCGACGCGCGGCGTCCGCACCTCGATGAGCCCTGCGCTCAGCAGGTGGCAGAGCTGCAGGCCGCGCTCCAGCGCGCGGCCGGCCTCGATCATGTGCCAGCCCGTATCGCGGATCATGTTCGCCGTGACCCCGTACAGCACGAGGATGGCGGCGAGCATGCGACCGGCGGACTCCGAGGTGCGGTGCGTGTGCGCGGAGCTGCGGAGGGCCCGCGTGGCACGGTCGACGTTCGCGAACACGCGCCAGGTGTCACCGGAGAGCTGATCGCGGACGCCCTCCAGCGCGTCCCGGAGGCGGGCGAGGGAGTGCGCGACCGAACCGGGCCGCGCGGCGTCGAGCAGGAGGGAACGGAACTCGGCGTCCGGGTCGAGGAAGCGTGCGCCGGAGAGGCGGTGCAGCGCGCCCAGCAGCACCTGCGCGGCGCCGTCCACCGCCGCCGCGTGCGCTCCGGGCTGATCCAGCTCGGCCTGCGTCGCCAGGAGGAGCCGGAGCAGGTCCTCGGCGCGCTCGGCGTACCGCCCGGTCCAGAACATGTCCGCCAGCGCGCGGGGAGCGAGCGCCGGGATCGAGCGGGCGGAGGGGAGCGGGGCGATCTCGGTGAGACCCTGATCGGGGTCGGCATCCGAACTCTTCAGGACCCAGACGTCCTTCGTGATCGGGGCGGAGTCGATCGTCTCGCGGAAGGCCGCGAGCCCCCCGACGAGGGGCCGGTACGCGGAGCCGTAGCGCAGCGTGAACGCGCGGAGCGTGAGCGGCATCGCGGCAGCCCGACCGGTCCCGCTCCACACCGGCGCCTGCGAGAGAGGGAGGAGGTCCTGGCCCACGAAGCGGTGCGGTGTCGCCTCGATCCGTGCGGTGAGCTCGGTGGGGTCCAAGCCTGCCGTCGCGGCGCGCGGCTCGTCGATGGGGCGGACGATGAGCGCGGGATCCTCCGCGGCGATGCGCTGCAGGACGCTCGCGCGGGCTTCGGGGTCGCCGCACCACCAGGTCGGCGTCGACGGGAGCCGCAACTGCTCGCCGAGCAGATGCTCGCAGGCGGCCGGGAGGTAGGGCATGAGCCCCGGGTTCTCCAGCACCCCGGCGCCCAGCCCGTTGACGAGGCGCACCCGCCCCCGGCGCACCGCCTCGGAGAGTCCCGCGACGCCGAGGCGGGATTCGGCGCGCATCTCGAGCGGGTCGCACCACTCGGCATCCACTCGGCGGATGATGACGTCGATGCGCTCGGTGGGCTTTGTCGACGGCCAGCGGGCGGGCTTCATCCACACCCAGCCGTCGCGGACGACGAGGTCGGAGCCCTGCACGAGCGGGAAGCCGAGGGCGCTCGCGAGGAAGGCCTGATCGAACGCCGTCTCGGACAGGGTGCCCGGCGACATGATCACGATGCGCGGGTCTTCGATGTGCTGCGGGACCGCCGACAGCAGCGCCGCGCGGAGCGCCGAGAAGTACGGGTCCATCCGGTGCAGGCTGCTCTCCTGATACAGATCGGGGAGCACCTGCGAGAGGACCCGACGGTTCTCCGCCGCGAAGCCGAGGCCCGAGGGCGCCTGCACCCGGTCGGCCAGGACGTGCCATTCGCCGTCGCCGTCGCGGCCGAGGTCCGCGGCCGACAGCAGCAGCGGGCTGGTGTCGAAGGCGCTCGCGCGCGCCATCGGCCGGGCGAAGCCGGAATGGCCGACGACGACGGCAGCCGGCACGATGCCCTCCCGCAGGAGGGTCTGCGGGCCGTACAGGTCCAGCAGCATCGCGTTCAGCAGCTCGGCGCGCTGGGCGAGCCCGACGTCCAGGCGCGCCCATCCGGGCGCGTCGATCACGAGCGGCATGGGGTCGAGCTGCCACGGCTGGGAGCCGGAGTCGCGGCGGGTGTACGAGACGCCGTCGTCGGCGAGGAAGCGGGTGATCTCACCGTCGACGCGGTGCATCTCGTCCGGCGTGACGGCGAGGGCGAGCGAGGCGAGCGTCTTCCACGCGGGCCGGAGGGTCCCGTCGGCCTCGACCACTTCGTCGTAGCGGACCGGCCGGCCGGGTGCGTCGAGGGGCAGTGTGGGCTGGGACACCGCCGTCGAATAGTCGCGGAGGACGCTCACGCGGCGCGGGTCCTCTGCGGCGCAGGATGCCGCTCGCCGGCGTGGCTCGGGCGGGCGACGCGGAAAGGCATGACCCCAGCTTGGCGGATCCCTGTTGCGGGCGGGTTACGGCGCACCGGTCCGGCGGCACCGCCGGGCATAAAGTGGTGCGGTGACCTCGTTCGTCGTCCGACCCGCCCGCACCGGGGATGTCCGCGGCATCCTCGAGATGCTCGACCCGTGGGTGCAGCGCCGCATCCTGCTCGGCAAGGAGCCGGTCACGCTCTTCGAGTCGGTGCAGGAGTTCGTCGTCGCCGAGGCGGAGGGGCGACTGATCGGATGCGGTGCGCTCCATGTGATGTGGGAGGACCTCGGCGAGATCCGCACCCTCATCGTCGTCGAGGACTGGCTCCAGCACGGGGTGGGCGGCGCCATCGTGGCGCGGCTCGAGGAGAACGCGCGCGCGCTGGGTCTTTCGCGGCTCTTCTGCCTCACCTTCGAGGTCGACTTCTTCACGCGACGCGGCTTCGCCCCCATCGGCGAGCAGGTCGTCGACTCCGACGTCTACTCGCAGATGCTGCGCAGCCCCGACGAGGGCGTCGCGGAGTTCCTCGACCTCGCGCACGTCAAGCCCAACACCCTGGGCAACACCCGGATGCTGAAGCAGCTCTAGGCGTGCCGCCGCGGACCGGAGCCGTCCCGCGGCTTAGCCTGAAGAGGTGAGCACCCCCGCACGTCGACGCCCGAGTCCCGCGGTCTACCGCCGCCGGCGTCTCGCCGTGCTGCTGGCGGTCCTCGCCGTGGCCGCCATCGTCGCCCTCCTGATCTGGCAGCCCTGGCGGGGTGCGGCAGGGGATGCCGCGAAGCCGGCGGCCACCACGACCCCGACCGCGACGCCGAGCCCGACGCCGTCAGCGGCGCCGACGACGCCCGCGCCCGCGCCATCCACCCCCGCCCCCGATCCGAGCGAGACCGCAACGGCCATCGCGCCGTGCAGCACGAGCGACATCTCCGTGTTCGCGGTGACGGACAAGGACTCCTACGGCAGCGGCGAGCTGCCGAAGCTGTCGATCACGATCTCCAACGACGGCGACGTGCCGTGCCTCATGAACGTCGGGACCACGACGCAGAAGTTCGAGATCACGAGCGGCAGCGACGTGTGGTGGCGGTCGACGGACTGTCAGACCGAATCCAGTGACCAGGTCGTGCAGATCGCGCCCGGCCAGACCGTCTCCAGCGCCACGCCCCTGGAATGGAGTCGCACCCGGTCGTCGGTGGACACGTGCGACGCGACGGACCGGCCCACGGCGGGTGCCGGTTCGTACCACCTGTCCGTCTCGATCGGGGGCATGGAGGCCGCCGACACCCGTTACTTTCAGCTTCGCTGATGCTTTCGCGGGCATAAACCGCTCGGAGGCCACGCCTCCGTGCGGCATCCGTCCGATTGCTGAGGGTTACCTGACCTTCCTGAGAACATTCTCATGAATTGTCCGCCGAATGGGGGACGCGTGTTCCGGCCAGGATGCGTACCCTGTAATCAGCTCCCGCGGCGACCCCCGTTGTCCCCAGCATCGGTCGTCGGGCCAACCCCAGAGGCCCGACTCGGATCCTCCGCCCGGTGAGCAATGGGCCCTCTCGATTTCCCCAGTCCCCAATGGGGGGACCGAGAGGGCCCCTCACTTTCTCTAGGCTTGTCGTCATGGCCGGGAAGAAGCGCTCCGCGAAGGAGCCTCTGGAGTTCCGCAATACGCAGCTGGCGGACGCGCTGCAGACCCAGGACATGGCGGCCCTCGCGTTCGCTCTCCGGCACGGCCCTACGGTCGTCCCACTGCTCCGTCCGGGGCAGCGCGACAACCCGCTCGACGGCGGCGAGGTGTGGACCTACCGCGACCCCCGGACGGGGGATGTCGCGCTCCTGCTCTTCAGCGATGCGACGCACAAGCCGGCCACGCTGCCGCCCGCCGTGGCGCTGCAGTCGCCGGGCTGGCTCCGTGCATTCCTCAGCACGCATGAGTCGGAGATCACGACCGTGTTCTTCGACATCGCTGGCCCGCATCCGATGCAGGCGACGCCGGCGGATCTGCTCGCCGCGCTCGACGCGTAGCGACCGATCAGAACCCCGGCGCGTCGCCGCGCTCGGGCGTGTGCAGGCGCGCGAGGTCACCGAGCGCCCGCCGCAGGTCCTTCGATGCCGTGTCGACGACCGAGCGATAGCCGAGGCGTGCCGCCTCGCCGCGCCGCTGATCGTGCTGCGTGACGGCACGGATCTCACCGGAGAGGCTGAGCTCGCCCACGGCGGCGAGGTTCGGCGGATTGTGCCGCCCCGTCACCGCGCTCGCGACGGCCAGCGCGATCGCGAGGTCGGCGGCCGGTTCGGTGAGCCGCACACCGCCCACCGTGGAGACGTAGACGTCCTGGTCGGACACCCGGATGCCGGCGCGCTTCTCGAGCACCGCGAGGACCATCGCGACGCGCGCGCCGTCGACCCCGCTCACGATGCGGCGCGGGTTCGGGCCGGTGGCCGTCAGAGTGAGGGCCTGCACCTCCACCGGGAGGGCGCGTCGCCCCTCGAGCGCGATCGTGACGCACGTGCCCGGTTCGCGCGAGCCGTGCCCGAGGAAGAGCGCGCTCGGATCGCTCACCTCCTGGATGCCGGAGCCGGTCATGTCGAAGCAGCCCACCTCGTCGGTGGCGCCGAAACGGTTCTTCAGGGCGCGGACGAAGCGCAGCGAGGTCTGGCGGTCTCCCTCGAACTGGCAGACGACGTCGACCAGGTGCTCGAGGATGCGCGGGCCGGCGATCGACCCGTCCTTCGTCACGTGGCCGACGATGATGACGGGCAGGTCACGCTCCTTCGCGACGCGGATGAGGGTGGATGCCACCTCCCGCACCTGACTGGGGTGACCCGCGACACCGTCGCTCATCGACGAGGAGACGGTCTGGACCGAGTCGACGATGAGCAGCTCGGGACGTGTCTCGTCGATGTGCCCGAGGATCGTGGCGAGGTCGGTCTCGCTCGCGAGGTACAGCTCATCGTGCAGCGCTCCGGTACGCTCGGCGCGCAGTCGCACCTGCCCGAGCGACTCCTCCGCGCTCGCATACAGGACGCGGCGCCCCGCGCGGGCGCTCTGCGCGGCGACCTCGAGCAGCAGCGTCGACTTGCCGACGCCGGGTTCGCCGGAGAGCAGGATGGCGGCACCCGGCACGATCCCGCCGCCGAGGACGCGGTCGAACTCGCCGACCCCGCTCGTGCGGCGCGGCGTCTCGCTCGTGTCGATCTGCGTGATGGGACGGGCGGAGCGGGTCGGCGCAAGCGCCGACACCGCGTGCACGATGCCCGTCGCGGTGGCCGCCTCGACGACCGTCCCCCACTGCTGGCACTCGCCGCAGCGACCGACCCATTTCGCGGCGGTCCAACCGCACTCGGTGCAGCGGAACGCGGTCGTCGCCGCGGGTCGTCGGGTTGCCATGGGATCAGCGTACGTCTCGCCCGCGACACGCCACGTCCGCGCGCGGGTGGGTCAGTGCAGTGGTCTCGGTGAGGCCGGCGGTGGGGTTCAGTGCAGGGAGGCGGCCACGTCGCGCAGCGCGTCCGCCGATCGGCGGAACAGACCGAGTTCGCTGGGTGAGAAGGCGGTCGTCCGGATCGGGGCGGCACCGGTGCGGCTCACCACGGACGGCACCGAGAGGGCGACGCCGCTGACACCGTGGAATCCGTCGAGCACCGTGGAGACCGGCATGACGGCGTGCTCGTCGTTCAGCACAGCCTCGACGATGCGGGCACTGGAAAGGCCGATCGCGTAGTTCGTGGCGCCCTTGCCCTGGATCACCTTGTAGGCGGAGTCGCGCACGTCGACGGCGATCTGGTCGAGCTCGTCGACGCTGAACTTCGGCTGACCGTCCAGCGGCTCCCAGTCGAGGATCGGGACGGTGCCGATGGTCGCGTGCGACCAGAGCGGGAACTCGGTGTCGCCGTGCTCGCCGACGATGTAGGCGTGGACGCTCGCGATCGACACGCCCGCGCGCTGCGCGAGCTTCCAGCGCAGCCGCGAGGTGTCGAGCACGGTGCCGGAGGCGAAGATGCGCTCGTACGGGAGGCCCGTCGCCTCCTGCGCGAGGACGGTGAGGACGTCGCAGGGGTTCGTGACGATGACGTAGGTGGCGTCGGGGGCGACATCCAGGAGGCGCGGCATCATCGACTTGAGGATGCCGGCGTTGACGCCTGCCAGCTCGATGCGGGTCTGTCCCGGCTTCTGCTTGGCGCCCGCCGTGATGACGACGACGTGCGATCCGGCCGCGACCGAGATGTCGGCGCCGCCGACGATGTCGCTGGAGCCGGTGAACTGGGCGCCGTGCGCCAGGTCGAGCACCTCGGCCTCGGTCTTCTCCGCGGCGATGTCGTATAGGGCGACGTGGCGCGCCGATCCGCGGATGAGGGCCGCGTACGCCACGCTCGATCCGACCGCTCCGGCGCCGACGACGGTCAGTTTCGAGTTCTCGATAACGCTCATGCGTTCAGTCTGGCAGGGCCGGGTCGTCGCTGCCACCGCGCGCGGCACCCCGGCCCCCGTCGCCGGGTCGACGTCGGAGCAGGACGCCGTCGACGACGGCGTCCACGGCGCGTTCGGCGGAGGCCCACACTTCGCTGCGCGGATGCGCGCGGAGCGGCCCGTGCAACGCCAGCAAAGCGAAGCCGTGCACCGTCGACCAGCACGGCCATTCCGCGCCCGCGCGCGCATCCGGCGGCAGCTCGCCCGCGGCGACGAGGCCGTCCAGTGCCTCCACGAGGAGGGCGAGCGGTGGCGGGGCTGCCGTGCCGGGCTGTGCGGTGATGTCGGAGAAGGCCGCATCGAACCAGCCCGGTTCGTCGAGGGCGAAGGCGATGTATCCGAGCCCCACGGCACGCAGGCGGTCCCGGGCGACGCTGCCGGTGGTGGGCGTCGATGATTCGAACCCGAGCATCCGCTCGGCCATCGCCTCCTGCGCCTGGCCCGCCACGGCCGCGAGCAGGTCGTCACGGCTCGCGAAGTGGCGGTAGACGGCGTTGGGGGAGACCGCGGCGCGTCTCGCGGCATCCCGCAGCACGACGGCATCCCGTCCGCCTCCTCGCGCGAGCTCCATCGCCGACTCGAGCAGCGCGCGGCGGAGGTCGCCGTGGTGATAGCCCGCCCGGATCATCCCGTCTCCCTCTTGACGCACGCCCCCCGATGTATACGCTGTCAACATACCGCGGAACAGTGTCGTTCGACCGCTGAGGAGGGCTCATGGCCACCACCGAAACCCACGCTCTTCCCCCCATCGTCGATGTCGGGACGTGGCAGCGCGAACTCGCCGCCCTGCGTGTGCGGGAGAAGGCGGCGACCCGCGAGCTCGATGCGATCGCCGCGCAGCGTCGGCGGCTGCCGATGGTCGAGCTGCCGGATTACACGCTCGTCGGCAAGGATGGTCCCGTCCGACTTGCGGACGTCTTCGAGCGGCGATCGCAGCTGATCATCTATCACCACATGTGGCGCGACGGCGCGGAATGGCAGTGCGGCGGGTGCACGGGATTCACCTCCCAGTTCACGCGCCTGGACTTCCTCGACCCGTACGACGCCCGGTTCGTGATCGTGACGCAGGGCCCGATCGACGAGGCGCTCGCCTACCGGGACAAGGTCGGCAACCGGATGGAGTGGTACTCCACGGCCGACAGCCCGTTCGGGGCCGACATGGGCGCCCCCGCCGGTGGAGGGTTCGCCGTCAACGTCTTCCTGCGCGACGGCGATCGGGTGTACCGCACCTGGCACACCGCCGGCCGCGGCACAGAGCAGTTGAGTCACACCTTCCCGTTCATCGACCTCCTGCCGTGGGGGCGGCAGGAGGAATGGCAGGACTCGCCGGAGGGGTGGCCGCAATCGCCGACGTACGAGCGGTGGCTCGATTCGCCCGACATCGCGCGCCTCTACGGGCCGGATGCCGGCTGAGTCGGCGCGCGTTCGCGGCATCCCGCGGCGTGTCGTAAGCTATACGGCGGTGACGTGTCCGAGCGGCCGAAGGTGCAACTCTCGAAAAGTTGTGTAGGGTAACCCCCTACCGTGGGTTCAAATCCCACCGTCACCGCCAGCGTCGAAGCCCCGCATTCCCCTGTCAACACGGGGATTGCGGGGCTTCGCTTTCGCCGGGGCCACCCCGTTCCACGAAGATCGGAGAGCGCGCTGACCACGATGTGGGCCTCCCGCGACCGGGATGTCGGCCCGCTGACGATGCTCACCGGCGAGGAGTGCGCGCGGGTAGTCGACCTGCTGTAGCGGTGCGCCCAGGGTGACGGCGCGCGAGGCCCTCGACTACACTCCGGCCATAGACACCGCGAATTCCGGTCTGATCGGCCGGTCATCCGAACTCGAGCGCTTGAGCGCCCTTGCGGTCGGAGCGCGCAACGGTCACGGCGCGTCCCTGCTGATTCGAGGAGAGCCTGGCATAGGAAAGACCGCGCTCCTGTCCGCGTTCTCTCGTGCCGCACACGGTGCCCGGCTGCTCCGAGCCGACGGCTACGAGGCCGAGTCCGAGATGCCCTACGCAACGCTTCAGCGCATCGGCCGGCCGCTCGTCGCCCACCTCGATTCTCTGCTGCCGACACACTCAGCGGCGTTGCGAATCGCGGCGGGGGTGGCCGAGGGTGCACCCCCGGATCGTTACCTCGTGGGGTTGGGCATGCTGTCGCTGCTCGCAGCGGCGGGGGAAGAAGAGCCGATCACGTGCCTCGTCGACGACGCGCACCTCGTCGATACGGAGTCGCTGGAAGTCCTGGCGTTCGTCGCTCGGCGTCTCCAGGCGGAGCGCGTGCTCCTGATACTGTCGGGCCGCCCTGACGAGCGGATGGATGTCGCTGCTGCCGGTGTGCCCGTCCTCGAGCTCGGAGGACTCGACACACTGATGTCCGCTCGGCTGCTGAACCGGTCGGCGCCTGCGCTCATCGACCCGCTTCTGGCGACACGGATCGCAGAGGAGGTGGGCGGCAATCCGCTCGCGCTTGTCGAACTCGCCCACGAGTTCACCCTCCCCCAGCTCACGAGCTCCTGGGTGACGCCGGAGCCCGTGCCCGTCGGGTCCCGCCTCGAGTCGCACTATCTGCAGCGCATCACGGACCTTCCGCCCGACTCACGGCTGTGGTTGCTCGTCGCCGCCGCCGAGTCCACCGGCGACATCGCCCTCATCAGCGGCGCGGCGGCACAGCTGGGGATCCCGTCAAACGCCTCAGTCGCAGTGGAACAGGCCGGACTGGCTTCCGTGCGGGACCAGGTCGCTTTCCGGCATCCGCTCGTTCGATCCGTCGTCTACAACGCGATGCCGGCGGACGATCGGCAGCGCGTGCACGATCTGCTGCGAGTGGAGGCGGATGCGGTCGGACGCGGAGATCTGGCGGTCTGGCATGCGGCCGCTGCCACCACCGGCTCCGACGAGGCGGTCGCAACGCGACTCGAGCGGGCCGCGGACGTTGCCGGCGAGCGTGGCGGGAGTGCTTCGCGGGCACGGCTGCTCACGCGCGCCGCGGAGCTCACCCCGGAAGGCCCCCTGCGCGGGGCGAGGCTGCTCGCTGCGGCCGAGTCGGCAGCACAGGCCGGAGCCGCGAGGCTCGCCCTCACGCTGATCGGTCGGATCGACACGCGCACCCTGGATCCTGTCAGTGCCGGCCGGGTTGTTCAGCTGGAGACGCTGGTGGGGTTGTTCATCGCAGATCGGGAGCGGATCCTCAGCGGCGCCGCCGACATGCTTCGCGCCGCTGAGCTGTTCAGCGGCGCTGCTCCCCAGCTCGAGCAGCGTGCGCTGATCCGGGCCTTCGAGGTGATGCTGACGGCCGAATGGGCGACACAGGACGTGACGCTGCCCCAGCTCGGGGAGCGCCTCGCCGCCGGCGTCGATGTCGCCGATGGCCCCATGTCGATCATCCTGCGGGGGCTCAGCGCGCACATCCTCCTCCCGTATCAGGATGCCGTCCCCCACATGCGGGAGGCATTGGTCACCCTGGCCGAGATGGACGATGCGGATGTCCTGGAAAGCGGATCAGTCGCGGTTGCCCTGACGATGGCGTTGTGGGACGAACGCGCCTCCGTGACCCTCCTCGAGAGGTCCCTCGGCGTGTCCCGGGCCCGCGGGAGACTCCGCGACGCCGACACGTCGCTCTGGCTGCTCGGGCTGATCGAACTCGTGCGGGGTGACCCGGCGGCGTCCGCACGATACATCGAGCAGATCCGGGAGCTGCGGCGGGCGATCGGCTACGACGCCGAGCAAGTCGTCAACGCGGCATCTCTCGCCTGGGCAGGTGCCGCCAATGCCCACGTCGAGCTCGTCGCGGATGCCGCCCGCGCGGTGGGGTTCGCGGGAGCGTGGACCATTGCGATGACCGGGCTCAGCATCCGTGAGCTCGCTGACGGGCACTACCGCGATGCTTTCGAGCGGCTGCGCCCGATGATCGAGCGCCCGTTCCTGCAGGTGACCTATCAGCAGCTGCCCGAGTTCGTCGAGGCGGGCGTGCGCAGCGGGAACGCGGATCGGGTCCGCGGATCAGCCGACACGCTGGCCGGGTTCGCGGCCCACGCAGGTACCCCCTGGATCAGGGGGCTCTCCGCTCGCTGTGCGGCCCTGCTGGCGGACGACGGGCACGCGGAGGACCTGTACGTGGAAGCCATCGCTCACCTCACCGAATCGACGGTGGTCGCCGATGCCGGACGTGCGCACCTCCTCTACGGCGAGTGGCTGCGGCGGGCCAAGCGTCGCCACGACGCTCGAGAACACCTGCAGCGAGCCCTGCTCATCTTCGAGCGGTGCGAAGCGCCGGCGTTCGCCGCCCGCGCCCGGCGCGAGCTCGAGGCGACGGGGCTGAAAACGGGTGCGGATGCACCGACATCGCTGCACGACCTCACCCCGCAAGAGTCCGCCGTCGCACGCCTGGCCTCGACCGGGCACACGAACCCCGAGATCGGTGCAGCGCTGTTCATCAGCGCGAACACCGTGGACTACCACCTGCGCAAGGTCTTCCGGAAGCTGGGCGTCGCCTCCCGGCGCCAGCTCTCCGAGAGATTCCCGCGGGACTGACGGTCACGACTACGCGAACCACGTGATTCGCGCCGCGCCGACGGCGCGGGAGCATGGGCACCCCACCACCCCACGCTGAGGAGGGACATCCCATGTCCTACGTAGTGACCGACGACGGTGCGCAGATCTTCTACAAGGATTGGGGTCGTGGGGGATCACCCGTCCTCCTCAGCCACGGGTGGCCCCTGAACGCGGACGCGTGGGAAGCAGCGGCGCTCTTCCTCGCCGAGCATGGGCACCGCGCGATCGCCCACGACCGCCGCGGCCACGGTCGGTCCTCCCAGACCTGGGACGGCAACGAGATGGACACGTACGCCGACGATCTCGCCTGTCTGATCGCCCACCTGGACCTCGCCGAGATCACGTTGGTCGGGCACTCGACCGGCGGCGGCGAGATCGTCCGCTACATCGGCCGGCACGGCACCGATCGGGTATCCAAGCTGGTGCTGGTCTCCGCCGTGCTGCCGCTGATGCTCGAGCAGGAAGACAACCCGCACAGTGTCCCGATCTCGGTCTTCGACGGGATCCGCGCGGGGGAGGCATCCGACCGTTCTCAGCTGTACCGGGATCTCGCGGACGGGCCGTTCTTCGGGCACAACCGCAACGCCGACATCTCGCAGGGTGTGCGTGACGCCTTCTGGCTGCAAAGCATGGCGTGCGGCCACCGGGCAGCGTACGAGTGCATCGCCGCCTTCTCGGCCACGGACTTCCGGCCCGACCTCGCCAAGTTCGACGTCCCCACCCTCGTCATCCACGGGGATGACGACCAGATCGTGCCGTTCGAGGTCGGCGGAAGACGAGCCGCTGCGGCCACCTCCGGCGCCCGGCTCCTCGTCTACGAGGGCGGCGCCCACGGACTCCCGGACACCGACCGGGAACGGCTTCACGCAGACCTGCTCGCCTTCATCGACTCCTGAGCACGACGAACCCGCCTCCACCCGAAAGGAACAGCGCCATGACTGAAGAGACAGACGCCCCCGACACGATCGTCCTCGTCCACGGGCTGTGGATGACCCCACGCAGTTGGGAGGGCTGGAAGGAACACTTCGAGGCGAAGGGCTTCACCGTCCTCACACCCGCCTATCCCGGATTCGAGATCGAAGTCGAAGCCCTCCGAGAGAACCCCGACGTCATCGCGAACGTCACGGTGCCCGAGACGGTCGCGCACATCGCCGCGCAGATCCAGTCGCTGCCGAAACCCCCGATCATCATGGGTCACTCCTTCGGCGGGACGCTGACGCAGCTGCTGGTCGCTCGCGGCCTCGGAGCCGCGGCGGTCGTCATCGACTCCGCGCCCACGGAGGGCGTGCGGGTGAACCCCCTCTCGCAGGTGCGGTCCCTGTTCCCGGCGCTGAAGAATCCGGCCAACATCCACCGCGCGGTCGCCTTCACCGCAGACGAGTTCCACTACGCGTTCGCCAACACGCTGTCCAAGGCGGAATCCGACGCGGTGTGGCGGCGGTATGCGATCGCGGCGCCCGGCAACTGGGTGTGGGCGTACGGGCTCATCGCGAACTTCAAGCCCGGCCCGCAGGAGACGTGGGTCGACTACTCGCAGGAACGGGCACCGCTGCTGTTCATCGGCGGCAGCGAGGACCACATCATGCCACCGTCGGTGAACAAGTCGAACGCCAAGCACTGGGCGAAGTCGCCGTCGCTCACCGAGTATCACGAGTTTCCCGGGCGCTCGCATTGGATCTGCGCCGAACCCGGGTGGGAAGAGGTCGCCGACTACGCACTGGAGTGGGCGCTCGCACACGCCGAACCGACGCGCAGTCTGACCGCCTGACCGCTCCACGGACCACGGATCGGACGCGACGGCATGCGTGTGACACGTATCGGGGGCCGACGATCCTGGTCGAGTTCGACCACTGGCGCATACTCATCGACCCGACCTTCGACCCGCCCGGCCGGAGATACCCCTTCGCACTGGGCACGTCCAGCGTGAAGACTCGTGGGCCGGCGCTGCAGCCCCACGAACTCGGCCGCGTCGACCTCATCCTGGTCAGCCACGACCATCACGCCGACAACCTCGACCGAGCTGGACGAGCGCTCCTTCCTCGCGCGACGCATGTCCTCACCACCGCAAGCGGGGCACGACGGCTCAACGCGGCCAACACGCAAGGGCTCACGACCGGGCAGACGATCGCCCTGACGATGGACGGCAAACCGCGGCTGAACATCACCGCCACCCCCTGTCGTCACGGACCGCCCCTCAGCCGCGCGATCGTCGGCGATGTCATCGGCTTCGCCATCCGCGGCGAGGGGGCTGCTGACGTCGCACTCTGGGTGACGGGGGACACCGTCCTCTGCCGTGCGGTCCTGCGCACCGCACGGAACCTCGATGTCGACGTGGCGATCGTGAACGCGGGCGGCGTCGGATTCCCCCTCACCGGCCCGCTGAAGTACACGATGACCGGGGTCGACGCGGTGCGGCTGATCACGGAGCTCGCGCCACGCGTCGCACTCGCAGCGCATTACGACGGATGGTCACATTTCCGCGACGGCGAGGAAGGGATGCGCCACGCCGTCGACGGTGCGCCCGCGTCGACCCGCGCCCTCATTCGTTGGCTTCCCGACGGCGAACCCGTCGACATCTGAATCGGCAAGACCACGGAAGACACAACGAAAGGAACGATCATGATCACACGTCAACTGCGGGGCATGGCGGCGCTGGCAATCGCCGCTGCGCTGTCCCTCGTCGCACTCGCGGGAGCCGCGCCGCCCGCCGTCGCCTCACCGGCGTCGATGTCCCAGGCGGCGAAGGCGCCTTCGTCCGCGGCGGCCAAACCGACGGTGGTGCTCGTGCACGCGATCGCGCGGTCCAGTACTTCACCTACCCGGACTGGCCGTTCGACCGGCTCCGAGACGACTTCCCCGGCGGCTACGAGGCGGGCGCCGACATCGAACCGGACACCTGGATGCGCCTCCGCGTCGACATCGACGACGATCAGATCCTGGCGAGCGTCGACGGCGCCCCGATCCTCTCGATCACCCGCCCGCTCGAACCGCCGCAGCGGGGGACGGTCGGGCTGCTCGTCGACATCGGCACCGAAGCGTTCTTCTCCGACCTCACCGTCACGGCGGTCGACGGCACGGCCTGAGACCGCGTCCGTCGCCGCCGTCGTGGGACGCGATACCTACGCGACTGAGGTGCGCTGAACGGCGCCCAGGGCTTTGATGCCGTGGACGATCCCGCCACCGGCGCGCAAGGCGGCGGTGATGTAGGTCGTCTCGGCCAGTTCCTCATCTGTCGCGCCGTGCTCGACGGCGGCGCGCGCGTGGCCCTTCAGGCAGGCGTCGCACTGTGTCGTCAGGGCGACGGCGAGCGCGATCAGCTCGCGGTACTTCCGGGGGATCTCACCCGCCCCGTTGAAGACGGCATCGTCGAACGCGACGAAGGCGCGTCCCATCTCGCCGGCCAGGTCGCCGAGGGGTGCGGGGTGGTTGTGCTCGGTCATCGTGCTCTCCATTTCGTGGGTCGGCGACTCCGGAGCCCGTCGGGGCACCGGCGTCGTCCGGAGGGGGATCCGTCAGTGCTCGTGGAGCACAGCCCCGGGTCCAGCCGGAGCCGGTACCGCGAGCGCTTCGAGGTCGGGGTAGGGATCGGGGGCGAACTCCTCGCCCCCGGCGACGACGAGGGTCGGGCGCCGTAGGCAGGTCAGATCGGCGAGCGGATCGCCGGCCACGCCGATCAGGTCGGCCGCGAGGCCTGGGCGGAGCGCTCCGATCTGATCTGCGAGCCCCATCGACTCGGCCGCGACGACCGTCGCGGCCATGAGCACGTCCTCCGCCGGCAGTCCGAGCGCGGCGTGCACCTCGAGGGTCGCCGCGTAGGCGTGATGCGGGGCGCGGTCGATCCCGGCGTCGGTCCCCGTGACGATGCGCACGCCGCGCGAGCGGAGTTCGCGCACCACCATGGCGAAGTGTTCGACGAAACCGCCGGTCCCCGCACGGAGCATCTGCCACGCGAGCACGTTCATCGTGAACGAGACGAACACGCCACGGGCGGCGATCTCGTCGGCGAGCTCGGCATCGAAGCCGAGTGAGCCGTCGGACGCGACGAACGTGCAGTGCTCGAGAGCGTCGATGCCGGCACGCACAGCATGGCGGATGCCCTCGATCCCGTGGGCATGCGCGACCGCCTTCTTCCCGAGGCGGTGCGCATCCGTGATCGCGAGGGCGAGCTCGTCCTGAGAGTACTGCGCGAACCACGGCGCGCTGCCCTTCGTCATGAACCCGCCCGTCGACATGATCTTGATCGAGTCGACACCCTGTTCGTGGTGGCGTCGTACCGCGGTCCGCAGCTCGTACCCGCCGTCCGCCTCACCGCCCATGAACCAGCAGTGCCCGCCGGTCGGGGTGAGCGGCGCACCGGACGCGATGAGACGGGGGCCCCGCGCATCCCCCCGCACGATCGCGTCGCGCACGACGACGTCGAGATAGTTGCGCGCGCCGAGGTCGCGAGCGGTGGTGACCCCGGCGCTGAGGAGCTGGCGGGCGCTGCGGAGCATGAGGACGAGCTGTTCCGCGTCGCTCTCGGACATCATCCGCTCGACGGGGTTCGGCCCGCCGTCGAAGCCCAGGTGCACGTGCGTGTCGATGAGACCGGGCATGATCGTCCCCTCCACGCGGGTACGGGGCAGATGGGCGTGCACGGCCGGGAGCTCGTCGGTCGGGCCGACCCAGGCGATCAGGCCCTCGTCGTCGGTGACGACGCTCGCGTCGGCGATGGTCCCGGCCGCGGCGTGGGTGCGCACCCGATCGGCGGAATAGATCCTGCTCACGAGAGCACCTTCTCTGCGGTTCGGGCGGACAACGCGTCGGCGTAGGACGGATCGGGGAGCGCGACGTCGACGGGGTCCGGTGCGAACTCCGCACCCCTGGCGAGGACGAGGCGGAGGTCGCGCACGGCGGAGATGTCGGCCAGGGGGTCGCCCTGCACCACGAGCAGATCGGCCGACGCTCCGGTCGTCAGCTCACCGGTGACCCCGGTCAACCCGAGTGCAGCGGCGGCGCGGGACGTCGCACCGACGAGGACCTCCTCGATCGGCACGCCGAGGATGACGGAGGTCTCGAGGCCACCGGCGTAGTTGCGGTGCGGCACGCCGTCGATGCCTGCGTCATTGCCTGCGATGAGCAGCACGCCCCGCTCGTGCAGGAGGCGCACCGGCGGCTGGGAAGCGGGGTTGTCGCGCATCATCGACGGCAGGTTCCAGGTCGCGGTGGCGCAGACATGGATCCCGCGCGCCACGATCTCGTCGATGAGCCCGATGTCCGGCGCCACGACCGCGCCATCGGCCACGAAAGTGCAGTGCTCGAGCGTGTCGACGCCCGCGGCGACGGCCCGCTCGATGCCCTGGACGCCATGGGCGTGCGCGGCGACCCGCTTGCCCAGGCGGTGCGCCTCCTCCACGACAGTCGACAGCTCCTCGACGGAGAACTGAGCGAACCAAGGGGCGCTGCCGGCCGTCATGAAGCCGCCGGTCGCGTTCACCTTGATGAGGTCGACGCCCGCCTTGTGCTGCGTGCGGACGAGTTTGCGCAGCGCGTCCGGGGAATCCGCACGGGCGTGGTTCTGCCACGTGTGGCCGCCGGTGGTCGTGATCTGCGCGCCGGCGACGAGGATGCGGGGGCCTCGTACGAGGCCCTCGTCGACCGCGTCGCGCACCTCGACGCTCAGGTTGTCGCGGGCGCCGAGGTCGCGCACCGTGGTCACACCGACGCTCAGGAGCTCCCGCGCGGAGGCGATCATGACGGCGACGAGGTTCGGAGCCGAGCGCGCGAAGGAGCGCTGCTTCGTGCCGGGCCGACCGTCGTAGGAGAGATGCGCGTGCGACTCGATGAGGCCCGGCATGATCGTGGCGCCGGGGAAGTGCCGCGCGGGTGCTTCGGCGAACTCGGCAGGGAGGTCCGCCTGCGCGCCCACCCACGCGACGGTGTCGCCGCGGACGACGACCGCGCCGTCGGAGATCGCGGATCCCGTCGTCCCCCTCCAGACCGCGTCCGCTGTGAAGACCTTCGTGGTGTCGGTCATGCGACCAGCTCCTTTCCCGGAATGGCAGCGAGAAGCTCTCGCGTGTAGGCGTCGGCGGGTGCCGTGAAGACCTGCTCGACGTCGCCCACCTCGCGCAGGACGCCGAATTGCATGACGGCGACACGATGCGACAGCTGGCGCACGACCGCGAGGTCGTGGGAGATGAACAGGATCGTGACGCCCAGGTCGTGCTGCAGTTCTGTCAGCAGCTCGAGCACTTGCGCCTGGACGGACACATCGAGCGCGCTCGTCGGCTCGTCGCAGACGAGCAGCTCGGGCGACAGTGCCAGCGCACGCGCGATCGCGACGCGCTGGCGCATGCCCCCGGAGAGCTCCTCCGCCCGCCTGCCGGCGGTGTGCGCCGGCAGGGCCACGCGGTCGAGCAGTTCGAGGGCTCGTGCCCGCTGCTCGCGGCGGCCGCCGACGCGGAACGCGCGCAGCGGCTCCTCGATGATCGACGCGACCGTGTAACGCGGATCGAGCGAGGCGTACGGGTTCTGGTAGACGACCTGCATACGGCGGCGGAGGGCCCGGAGCTCGCCGGCCTTGAGTCCGGACATCGCCTGTCCGTCGATCCGGACCTCGCCCGAGGTCTGCTTCTCGAGCTGCAGCACGATCCGCGCGAGCGTGGACTTGCCCGAGCCGGACTCGCCGACGAGGCCCAGTGTTTCGCCGCGACGGATGTCGAGGCTGACGTCGTCGACGGCGGTGAGGGTTCCTCCGCCGGGGAGCGCGAACTGCTTGGTGACGTTCTCGAGACGCACCACGCGGTCATCGGCGTCGGCATCGTCGCGCCGAGGAGGGGCGAGCCGTACCGACGGCGTCGACAGACTCGGGGCGGCCGCCAGCAGCTTGTTCGTGTACGGATGCTGGGGGTTGGCCATGATCTCGTCCGAGGGCCCGTGCTCGACGATCTCGCCCTGGCACATGACGATCACGCGCCGAGCGCGCTCGGCGGCGACCGCGAGGTCGTGCGTGATGAGAAGCATCGCGGTGCTGTGGACGGCGATCATGTCGTCGATGTGGTTGAGGATCTGCCGCTGCACCGTGACGTCGAGCGCGCTGGTCGGCTCATCGGCGATCACGAACCGGGGCGTGCACGCGAGCGCCATCCCGATCAGCACGCGCTGCCGCATGCCGCCGGACAGCTGGTGAGGGTACTGCTCGGCGCGCTGCTCGGGATCGGTCAGTCCCGCGTCGCGCAGGATGCGCACGGCTTCGCGTGCGGCATCCGACTTCGACAGCCCCTGATGGATGCGCAGCGGCTCGGCCACCTGGGGGCCGATCCGCATGACCGGGTTCAGGGAGACCGTCGGGTCCTGCGGAACGAGCCCGATCGCGTCGCCCCGCAGTCCGCGCCAGGCGCGGTCGCCGAACCGCGTGACATCCATCCCGTCGAAGGTGATCGACCCGCCGGTGATCGCACCGTTGTGGGCGAGCATGCCGATGAGGGACTGCGCGACGGTCGTCTTGCCCGAGCCGGACTCGCCGACGATCGCGACGACATCGCCCTGTGCGATGTCGAACGAGACGCCGTGCACCGCCTCGCGGGTGATGCCGCGCGAGGTGTACGCGATCCGCAGATCGCGAACGCGGAGGAGGGGGGAGGAGCTCACTTGCGTCCTTCTTTCTCGAGGGCGCGGGCGACGCGGTTGGCCGCGAGTACCAGCAGGGTGATGACGAGGCCGGGGAAGGTCACAAGCCACCAGGCGGTGGCGATGAAGTCGCGACCCTCCGAGACGAGACGCCCCCACTCGGGTGTCGGAGCAGGCGCGCCGTAGCCGAGGAAGCTCAGCGCCGAAACGGCCAGGACGGCTGTGCCGAATTCGAGCGCGGCGACGGCGACGACAGACCCTGCCGAGTTGGGGAGCACGTGGCGGAAGAGGATGGTCCACCACCGGCATCCGGCAGCCCGCGCGGCTTCGACGTACAGCGACGTCCGAACCCGGAGCACATCGGCCCGCATCAGGCGGGCGAAGTTCGCGACGCTCGCGAGACCGACGGCGATCGCGACGTTGACGAGTCCGTACCCGAGGATCGTGATGAGCGCCATCGAAAGCAGGAGCGACGGGATCGCGAGTACGACGTCGACGATGCGCATGAGCACGTCGTCGACCCATCGGCCGAAGAACCCGGCGGCGAGGCCGAGCAGCGAGCCGACGACGAGGGCCACGCCGACCGCGATGAGGATGGCTTGGATCGAGTACTTCGCGCCATGGATGACACGCGAGTAGACGTCGCGCCCGAGCGCGTCGGTGCCGAACGGGTGATCGGCCGACGGAGGGAGAAGACGCTGCGTGAGCTCTCCCGTGAGCGGATTCGCCGATGAGAAGAGTTGCGGCGCCGTCACCCACGCGACCACCGTCAGCAGGAAGAGAACCGCGATGAGGAGGCCCGGCTGTCGTCCGGCCCACGCGAGGGCACGTCGGAACAGGGTCGGGTCCGTGCCCTCGCGGGGCGCGGGCACGCTGACGGGGGCGGATGTCGCCGCCGGCGCGGCGGTGAGGGTGCTGGTCATGTCAGGCCGCCTTTGCGAGCTGCGTGCGGACGGGTCGGAGGTTCTGCCGGATACGCGGATCCAGCAGCGGGTAGAGGAGATCGACGATCAGGGTCGCGACGACGAACACGATCGCGGAGAAGACGACGACCCCCATCACGACCGGGATGTCCTGGGCGTTGACCGCGTCCACGGTCGTGCGCCCGAACCCCTGACGGCCGAACACCGTCTCGATCACGACGGCCCCGCTGAGGAGGGCGCCGAAGATCATGCCGACGATCGTGAGGACGGGCAGGAGCGCATTGCGCACTGCGTGCCGGAGCATCGCGCGCAGCCGGGTCGCGCCCTTCGCGCGTGCCGTGTCCAGGTACGCCTCGGCCATGACCGTGCGCAGGCTCTTGCCGAACACCTGCGCGATCATCGCGGAGACCGGGATCGCGAGGGCGACCGCGGGCAGGATCGTCGACACGAAGCCGTCGTTGCCGAACGCGGGGAAGATTCGGAGGCTGAAGGAGAAGACCTGAATCAGCAGGAGCGCCGACCAGAACGTCGGAATGCTGGCGCCCACGGACGGCAGGGAGAAGAGCAGCTGCCGCAGGGGGCCGAAGCGGGTGTACGTCGCGACGAACCCGAGGACCATGCCGACGACCACGGCGATGGCGAGTCCGAGGACGGCGATCGCGATCGTCGGCGGGAGGGCCTCGGCGAGCATCGCGGTGACCGGCTGACCGGTCTGGTACGACACCCCCCAGTTGCCGGTGGCCATCGCGAGCATCCGCGTCACGTACTGGACGAGGACGGGCTGGTCGAGCCCCATCTCGGCGCGCAGCTCCTCGAGCTGCTGCCGGCTCGCCTCGCTGCCGGTCTCGCCCTGCAGACCACCGCTGGCGATGATCTCGGCGGGGTCCGAGGGCATCAGGTACAGGATGACGAAGGCGAGCGTGAAGGCCGCCCAGACCACGACGGCGGCTTGGCCGACGCGTGACACGAGGTATCTGATCACCGGTGGTTCCTTTCGGGTCGTGGAGGGGCGGGCGGGGTGCGACCGACGGATGCCGGTCGCACCCCGGACGCTCAGGGGGTGATCCAGGTGTCGTACATGTTCAGACGGGTCGACGCCTCGAACTGGAAGGCGTTGACCCCGTCACGTACGGCGTAGGCGGCGGCGAGCGCGTGCAGCGGCACCACGTACGCATTTTCGAGGACGCTCTCCTGGATGTCACCGGCGAGCTCGGCACGTGCGGTGGGGTCCGACTCGCCCGCCTGTGCCTCGAGGAGCGTCTGCAAGTCGGCGTCGGAGAGTCCGTACCAGTTGGCGCCGGCATTGGTCAGCGTCGAACGGAGTACATCGATGTCCGCGCGGGTCAGGTTGCCCACGGTGGCGTCGAACGCCCCCTCGCCCAGCGCCGTGATGAAGTCGGCGGTGGTGATCTGCGAGATGTTCAGCCGGATGCCGAGCTCGGCGTACTCCTGCTGCAGAAGCTCGACGACGGGGCCGTCGAAGAAGTACGGGAAGTCCAGCTCGAGCGCCGCGCCGTCCTTCTCGCGGATGCCGTCGGCACCCTCGATCCAGCCGGCGTCCTCAAGGATCTCCACCGCACCCTCGGGGTCGTAGGCGAAGTAATCGGTGAAGTCGGCCGATCCCGGGGTCGTGCTCGTCAGGACGCCGGGCGTGGCCGCGCCGGTGGGCCCGAGGACGGTGAGCACATCGTCACGGTCGACGCCGATCATCATGGCCTTGCGCACGGCAGGGTCGGCGCCCGGCCCTTCGGCCTGGTTGAACATGACCGAGACGGCGAAACCGGGGTTGGCCCGCGTCACGAGGCTGAAGCCCCCCGTGGAGACGGATGCCTCGTCCTGCTGCTGCACGTTGTCCATCGCGTCGATCTGGCCAGAGAGCAGTGCGCCGGTGCGGACGCTGTTCTCGGGAAGCACCTGGAAGGTGATCTTGTCGAGGTAGGCCTCGCCGTCGTGGGCGGCCGAAGGCGGTGCCCAGTCGTAACCGTCGCGCTTGACGAGGACCGTGGCGTCGTTCGCGACGTAGCTGTCGAGGACGAAGGGGCCGCTGCCGATGACGCCTGCGGCGCACCGCTCGTCCGCGGTCATCGCGGCGGTCTCGCTGGACACCATGCCCAACGCGATGTTGGCCGTCGCCTGGAGGAACTGGGCGTTCGGCTGGGCGAAGGCGATCTCGACCGTCTTCTCGTCGACGACGGTGGCTGCTTCGAGGCCGGCGAGGTACGGACCGGCGACCGGTGCCTGTGCGCCGAGCGCGACGATGCCGTCGATGTTGTCCTTGACGACCTGCGCGTCGAACGCCGAGCCGTCGCTGAACGTGACGCCGTCCCGCAGCGTGAAGGTGAACACCGAGCTGTCGTCGTTCACCTCCCAGGACTCGGCGAGCCAAGGCTCGACCTCTCCCGTGTCCGGGTTCTGTTCGGTGAGCGAGTCGGTGAGCTGGCGCGAGACGCTCAGTGACGCGTTCGTCCCGATCTGCTGGTTGTCCACGCAGGTCGGGTCGAGGTAGGTGCCGATGACGAGCTCGCCGCCGGCCGTCGGCGCGGCGGTGGCATCGGTCGCTACCGACGCGCCACCGGCGCAGCCGGCGAGAACGGCCACGGTGGCCAGGGTGGCTCCGGCGACGGCGAGTGGTCGCCGGGGGCGAGAGTCTCGGAATGGGGTGTGGGACGGGTTCATGACGTGCTCCTCCGGATGCGGGTGGGGCCCGGAACGGGTGAGCACGATCAGTCGGTCCGATCATGCTCAGCCGACTGCGCCTCAACAGTGCGTTCAAATTACGTCAGGTGAAATCAACTGGAAGAACAGATCCGCATTCTTTTACACGTCGGTTACAAGACCGCAACAAGGCGTGGATCCTGAGCGCTGCCAATCCCGGTCAGTTTCAGCGTCCGCAGAAAGATCTATTGATCAGGCATAAAGACCGGATTGATCGCGCGCAGTACCGTTCATTGGTTCTTCAACCCACGAAAAGATGTGGCAGAACAGCGCAACAATGTGTTGAGATACATCCACACCTCGTCACACACCCCAGGAGACAACCGTGGCTGACTCCACCCCCGCGCTCGGCGGCGACATCGCCGACTTCCGCGCGCCGCGCCGCACGCTCGACGGCGAACGGCTGATCACCGTGTTCTCGCGCCTCGTCGAGCCGATCGGACGCGCGCTGCCGACATCGAGCGAAGTCGTGCTCCATGACCTGAGCCTGCTGCCGAACTCGATCGTCGCGGTGTTCGGCGATGTCACGGGACGTCGCGTCGGCGATCCGTCTACGGACCTTCTCCTGGAGCAGGCCGTCGCCGGGTTCGCCGAGCACGACCTCGGCTATGAGACGGTCCTCTCGGACGGCCGTCGGATGCGGTCCTCGACCATGATCATCCGCGACGTCGCAGGCCATCCCGTCGCCGCGCTGTGCATCAACACCGACATCTCGGCGTGGATGGCGATCAAGCAGGTCGCCGACGCGATGGTGTCGGTGGCCGGCATGAAGGAGGGGGACCGGCCGGTCGCGCTCCCGTCGACCTCGACAGCGGAGTCGAAGGAGATGTTCGTCCGCGACGTCGACGAGCTGGCGTCGTACCTCATCCATCAGACGATCACGGCTGTCGGCATTCCCGTCTCGCAGATGAAGAAGGAGCACAAGCTCCAGGTCGTCGCCAAGCTCAAGGCGCGTGGGCTCTTCCTTCTGCGGGAGGCGGTGGAGATGATCGCCGAATCGCTCGACGTCAGCCGGTTCACCATCTACAACTACCTGAACGAGCTCGCGAGCTCCGAGGACGGCGACGGAGCCGAGCAGTGACCCGCCACCCCAGAGAGGAAGACAGCGTGCCCAGAATCGACTTCGACGCCATCACCGAGACGGAACTCCGCGACGCGGGCAGCGTCAAATGGACGATGTTCCCCGGCACGATCGGAGCCTTCGTCGCCGAGATGGACTTCGGCTTGGCGCCCGCCATCAGCGGCGCGATCAAGTCCGCCGTCGATCGAGGCGTCACCGGCTACCTTCCGCCGCAGGTCGCCGCCGAGATGTCGCTGGCGACGGCGACGTGGTACAGCGAGGCCTACGGCTGGGACGTCCCCGCCGACCGTGTGCACCACATGCCCGATGTGATCGCCGCGTTCGAGCTGTCGATCGAGCGGTTCACCGAGCCGGGCTCGGCCGTCATCGTGCCGACGCCCGCCTACATGCCGTTCCTCATGGTGCCGCCCATGCTCGGACGACGGGTGATCGAGGTGCCGAGCATCGAGGTGGACGGTCGAATGACGATGGACCTCGAGGGCATCGCGCGAGGCTTCGACGACGGCGCCGGTCTCGTCGTGCTGTGCAACCCGCACAACCCGCTGGGAACCGTGTTCACCAGGGACGAGCTGGCCGCCTTGGCGGACGTGGTGGCGGCGAAGGGTGGACGCGTCTTCTCGGACGAGATCCACGCACCGCTCGTCTATGCGCCCGCTTCCCATGTGCCGTACGCGTCGGTGTCCGAGGCTGCGGCCTCGCACACCCTCACGGCGGCCTCCGCGTCCAAGGCTTGGAACCTCGCCGGCCTCAAGTGTGCGCAGGTGATCCTCTCGAACGATGCGGATGCCGCGGCGTGGGAGTCGTTCGGCTTCTGGGCCGGCCACGGTACCGCAACCCTCGGCGTGCTCGCCAACACGGCCGCGTACTCCGCCGGCGGGCAATGGCTGGACACCGTCGTCGACTACCTCGATGGAAACCGGCGCCTCCTGGCGGAACTCGTCGCCACCCACCTCCCGCGCGCGCGGATGAGGATGCCGGAGGGCACCTACATCGCCCTCATCGACTTCCGCGCGTACGGCATCGAGGGCGATCTCGCCGTCTGGTTCCGTGAGCACGCCGGTGTGGCCATGACCGACGGCGCGGCCTGCGGGGAGGCGGCGATCGGACACACGCGGTTCGTGTTCGCCCTTCCGCGTCCCCTGATGGCCGCGGCCATCGAGCGGATGGGCGCCGCCCTCGCAGCGCGAGAGCACGCCGCGCAAGCCGCGGCCTGACCGCAGGTCGGTTCGGGCGCTTCGCCCGAACCGACTCCGGCGGAGCGCTCAAGCGGTGTGCGGGACCCCCACCGCGCTGGCCTGTGCCGCCGCGGTGATCACGTCCGCGACGGTCTGCGGCTGGGTGACGTAGAGCGCGTGGCTCGCGGGCACCGTGGTGATCCGTGCGCCCGCCCGCGTCGCCATGTGCTGCAGCATCGCCTGGTCGAACGACTTGTCGTCCTGCGCGATGACGGCCCAGCTCGGCTTGTCGCGCCACGCGGCGTTCTGGACGACGGTCCCGAAGACCGACATGTTGATCGGCACCTGCGTGTCGCGGAGGAAGGCGGCATCCGCGTCACTGACATCGGCGGCGAAACCGGCCTGGAACTTGTCGTGGTTGAGGAACCCGTACCCGTCGTCGCCGACGTCGATGACGAAGTCCGGGGTGGGGGCGAAGCGATTGGTGTGGTCGCGGCGGGGTGTCACAGCTCTTGCGGGTGTGCCCGGCGATACCCACCGGTGCTGTGACATGCCACGCGCGAGTGTCACAGTGGATGCCGGTCGCCCCGGCGACGACCGCAGGTGCTGTGACACGCCGCCCCGCCAGCACGGCGGAGGGGGGCGGTGACGGCCGCCGCTCAGCGGGGGAGGAAGTACTCCCGGGCGAGCGGAGCGATCTCGAAGCGGTCCGCCTCGCCCGGGCCCACCCACGCGAGCTCGGCGATCTCCGCTCCGACCGCGGGCTGCTGGTCGCCGATGTCGGCGGCGAAGACGTCGGCGACGACGACGAACCCGGGTTCGTTCGCGGCGGCCGCGGTGAAGGACCCCAACCCGCGCAGCGCGTCCGCCGCGACGTGGATGCCGAGTTCCTCGGCGAGCTCGCGGCTCAGTGTCTCGCTGGCCGTCTCGCCGGGCTCCGGTTTTCCGCCGGGCTGCATGAACGCCGTGGTCCCGGCCTTGCGGACGAGCAGGAGACGACCCTCGTCGTCGCGGATCACCGCCGCCGAGACGTGGATGCGGCGGGTGCCGGCGGTCGGTGAGCTCACCGTGGCACGGTAACAGGTTCCGCCCATCCGG
Source organism: Microbacterium saccharophilum (assembly GCF_007992455.1). Classification (GTDB taxonomy): domain Bacteria; phylum Actinomycetota; class Actinomycetes; order Actinomycetales; family Microbacteriaceae; genus Microbacterium; species Microbacterium saccharophilum. Next base: position 92,546 of record NZ_BKAH01000002.1, read on the forward strand.
CCCGACGTAGAATCGCGTGTGCCTCCCGAGACCTCTTCCCTCACCGACCTGCCCAGCGGCATCGACCCGGACGAGCTCGCCGTCACGCTCAAGGTGCTCCGCGAGATCGCCGATGTGGACCAGTCGCACCCCGACTTCATCACCGTCCGTCGCGCCACCGCGCACATGTTCAAGGCCGCGAAGCGCGTGCGGCGCCGGGAGATCCGCGACGCGATCGCGCAGGCCGATCGCGAGGTCGTCGCCGCGACGGCGACGGGTGCCGCCGACCGCATCGACGATGAGACCCGCGGCATCCCGATCAGCACCGCCACCACCGCGCCGACCGCCGGCACACTCCGCAAGGCGCGCGGCTGCTACATCTGCAAGCAGCCCTACACGCTCGTCGACGCGTTCTACCATCAGCTCTGCCCCTCCTGCGCGGCGATGAGCCACGCGAAGCGCGAAGCGCGTACCGACCTGACCGGCCGGCGCGCGCTGCTGACCGGCGGACGCGCGAAGATCGGCATGTACATCGCGCTGCGCCTGCTCCGTGACGGCGCCCACACGACCATCACGACCCGCTTCCCGCGCGACGCGGTGCGCCGCTTCAGCAGCCTCCCCGACGCGACGGAGTGGATCGATCGACTGAAGATCGTCGGGATCGACCTGCGCGATCCCGCCCAGGTGATCGGCCTGGCCGACGACGTCGCGGCGGCCGGCACCCTCGACATCCTCATCAACAACGCGACGCAGACCGTGCGACGCTCGCCCGGCGCGTACCAGCCGCTCGTGGACGCGGAGCTCGCTCCGCTGCCGCACGGCCCGCTGCCCGAGCTCGTCACGTTCGGGCACACCAACGACCAGCATCCGCAGGCCCTCGAGCGGTCGGTGACCGCCCACCCGATCCTCGCGGCGGCGGCCTCGCGCGCCGACGAGCTCACCGAACAGGCGATGGCCGCCGGCTCCAGCTCGCTGGAGCGCCTCGCCGCGGGCACGGCGATCGATGCGGGGGGTCTCATCCCCGACCTGCACGACGTCAACTCCTGGACGCAGCGCGTCGGCGACGTCGACCCGCTCGAGATGCTCGAGGTGCAGCTGGCCAACACGACCGCGCCGTTCCTGCTCGTCTCGAAGCTGCGGCCCTCGCTGGCCGCGAGCCCGGCCCGCCGCACGTACGTCGTCAACGTCAGCGCGATGGAGGGCGTGTTCGGCCGCGGGTACAAGGGACCCGGCCACCCGCACACGAACATGGCCAAGGCCGCCGTCAACATGCTGACGCGCACGAGCGCACGCGAGATGTTCGAGACCGACGGCATCCTCATGACGAGCGTCGACACAGGCTGGATCACCGACGAACGCCCGCACCCCACCAAGGTGCGCCTCGCGGAGGAGGGCTTCCACGCCCCGCTCGACCTCGTCGACGGGGCCGCGCGCGTCTACGACCCCATCGTGCGCGGCGAGGCCGGCGAGGACCTGTTCGGCGTGTTCCTCAAGGACTACGCGCCCGGCGCATGGTGAACCTCCCCGCGCCGGGACGCCGCGTCGTCGTGCGCTACCTGCTGCCGACCGGGCAGGCGACCGACGCGCTGGGCGAACTCCTCAGCGCGGATGCCGAGACGGTCGTCGTCGACGGCACGCGCGGGGTCGAGCGGATCCGCGTGACCGACATCGTCGCGGCCAAGGAGGTCCCGCCCGCCCCGGCGCCCCGCATCCGCCGCCCGTTCGCCGACTGACGCGCTGCGGCGCGCCGGGCTTCGTCGCAAAGGTGTCACCTCCGGTCGCCTCGACGCGCGCGAAGCGGCGCGAAGCGCCCCCATTCCGCTGCGCCCCGCCGGGCTTCGGCGGAAAGGTGTCACCCCTGGTCGCCTCGACGCGCGCGAGGCGGCGCGACGCGACCCCATCCCGGCGGCGACCCCGGCGTGGATTACGCTTCGCGGATGAGCACACCTCAGGACGCCGCCCGCGCGGCGCAGGATTCGTCGGTGTTCCGCCGCCTCGCCCGGGTGGGATACGTCGTGCTCGGCATCCTGCACATCGTGATCGGCGGCATCGCGATCTCGATCGCGACCGGCGGCGGGGGCGAGGCCGACCAGGGCGGCGCGATGGGGCAGATCCGCAGCACGCCCGCCGGCGTCGTGATCCTCTGGATCATCGCCGTCGGCCTGCTGGCCCTCGCCGCGTGGCAGATCGCCGAGGCTCTGCTCGAGCGTGACCCGGACGCGAAGAAGGCCTGGGCGCACCGCGCCAAGTTCCTCGGCACGGCGGCCGCCTACGTCGCCATCGCGGTGACGGCGGTCGGCGTCGCGGTGGGCTCCCGGTCGGGGTTCGCGGACTCGGCGGAGACCTTCAGCGGCCGCCTGATCTCGACGCCGGGCGGCGTGTTCCTGCTGGTCATCGTCGGTCTCGGGGTGGCCGCCATCGGCGCGGCGTTCATCATCCGCGGCATCACGCGGGCGTTCGAGAAGCACCTCGACCTCCCCTCCGGCACGGCGCGGCGCGGGATCGTCGCCCTCGGCATCGCCGGCTACGTCGCGAAGGGGCTGGCGATCGGCGCGACGGGCATCCTGCTGATCGTCGCCGCCGTGGCGCAGGATCCGGAGACGGCGGGGGGATTGGATGCCGGGCTGCGCGCGCTCGCCGCCCTGCCGTTCGGAGCTGTCGTGCTGTGGATCGTCGGGGCGGGGCTCATGCTGTACGGGCTCTTCTGCATCGCGCGGGCGCGCTACAGCCGCATGTGACGGGCGCCATACGCACGAATCCGGCTCAAAATCAAGGGCCTACCGGTGCCCGCGCAGATGGAGGAAAGTCGTCCGCGCCAACACCATCAAGAAAGGTGCAGACACATGCTCGGACTCATCATCAGCATCATCATCATCGGACTGATCGCCGGCGCCCTTGCGCGGCTGCTCGTCCCCGGCAAGCAGAACATGGGCATCGGCATGACCATGCTGCTCGGAATCATCGGCTCCTTCGTCGGCGGCTTCCTCGGCAAGCTGCTGTTCGGCGCCGACGCGGGCGACGGCTTCCTGCAGCCGGCCGGCATCATCGGCTCCATCATCGGTGCGGTCATCGTGCTGCTGCTCTGGATCGCGTTCTCGAAGCGTCGTTCCGGCAACCGCGTCTGAGGCGCAGACGACAGAGCCCTCGCGGACCGTTCACCCGGTCCGCGAGGGCTCTTCCCCTGTCCGCCGAGCGGACGGTCAGGATGCGGAGGGTGCGCCGGAGCGTTCCGCCGCCGCCGCGCGCTGTTCCGCCTCGAGGCGCTCCGCCTCCTCACCGCCGATGGCCTCTCCCCGCGCGACGAGCCCCGCGACGTCCGACAACGGGATCTGCTTGAGGAAGATCGCGAGCACGAGGGCGACGGCGATGAACGGGATGAGGTACCAGAAGACCGGCGCGAGGGCGTCCGCGTACGCCGTCACGACGCGTTCGCGCACCGCGTCCGGCAGCGCGCTCAGTCCGGCCGGATCGATGGTGGAGGCGGCCTGGTCCGCCTGGGCGGCCGACGCGCCGGCATCCGCGAACACCGATGTGAGGTTGTCCGTCAGGCGAGTCGTGAAGATCGTGCCGAAGACGGCGGTGCCGAGCGCGGCGCCGACCTCGCGGAAGTAGTTGTTCGTGCTGGTCGCCGTGCCGATCTCGCTCGCCGGCACCGCGTTCTGCACGACGAGCACCACGACCTGCATGATGAGGCCCAGCCCGGCGCCGAAGACGAACAGGTAGACGCAGATCAGCCAGATGGGGGTCGCCGCGGTCAGCGTCGTCATCGCGAGCATCGCGATCCCGGTGATGATCGTGCCGAGGATCGGGAACAGCCGGTAGCGGCCGGTCCTGGTGATGAGCAGACCCGATGTGATCGACGTGCCCAGGAGGCCGACCATCATCGGCAGCATGAGCAGACCGGATGCCGCCGCCGAGGTCCCCGAGGACATCTGCAGGAACGTGGGGATGAACCCGATCGCGGCGAACATGCCGATGCCGAGCGCGAGTCCGATCGCGGTCGCGTTGACGAACACCGGGTTGCGGAACATCGACAGCGGCATGATGGGGTCGGCGGCGCGCGACTCGGTGAAGACGAACGCGGCCGCCGCCGCGAGGAGGCCCAGGCCCCACGCCCACGTGGCCATCGAGTCCCAGCCGAAGTCGGCCGAGCCGCCGAAGTCGGTGAAGAAGATGAGGCAGGTCGTGGCGGCCGAGAGGAACAGGACGCCGAGCCAGTCGATCGGCTTGTCCGCCCGCTTGTTCGGCAGGCGCAGCGCGAACGCCGCGATGAGGAACGCCGCGACGCCGACGGGGATGTTGATGTAGAACGCCCACTGCCACGACAGGTGGTCGACGAAGAAGCCGCCGAGGAGCGGGCCGCCGATCGCGGCGAGCCCGAAGATGCCGCCGAGCGGGCCGAGGTACTTGCCGCGCTCGGATGCCGGGACGATGTCGGCGATGATCGCCTGCGACAGGATCATGAGGCCGCCGCCGCCGAGACCCTGGAGGGCCCGGAAGACCACGAACATCCAGAAGTCGGTCGCGAACGCGCAGCCGACCGAGGCGAGGGTGAAGATCGCGATGGCGAGCATGAAGAGCCGCCGGCGCCCGAGGACGTCGCCGAACTTGCCGTAGATCGGCATGACGATCGTCGTCGCGAGGATGTAGGCGGTCGTGATCCAGACCTGGTGCGAGACCCCGCCGAGCTCGCCGACGATCGTCGGCATAGCGGTGGAGACGATCGTCTGGTCGAGGCTCGCGAGGAGCATGCCCGCAATGAGCGCCGAGAAGATGATCCAGATGCGCCGCTTCGTCAGCAGGAGGGGAGCCGCGCCGCGCGGGGCGGTGCGGACGGTGGTCGTCGTCATGGGCGGGGTCCTGTCGAGGGGGAGGGGAGGGTGAGGAGATCCCGCGCGGCCCGGATGCGGCGCGCGAGGATGTCGGAGAACGATTCGGAGTCCGCCGAGGTCAGGAACTCCTGCGTCGCGCCGCGCGCGATGGCGCCGATCAGCTGGGCCGCGACCTGCGCGCGAACATCGCCCGCCGGGAGGTCCTCCCGCTGCGCGACGAGGCCCGCGTCCAGGGCTTCGCCCTCGAGTTCGAGCTGCACCATGCGTCCGACGAGGCGGGGTTCCCTCTCGGCCGCCGCGACGAGGTGCGCGACGCTGTCCGGGTCCATGTCGAGATCGCGCCAGCGCGCCTCGGCGAGGACGGCGAGATCGTCCAGAAGGGACGCCGAGAGGCCGGGGCCGTCGACGGGTGGGCGCGTCAGGAATCGCGCGACGGCGTCCTCGTCGTTGCGGACGAGCGGCATGCCGAGGACGGCATCCTCCTTGGAGGCGAAGTAGTTGAAGAAGGTGCGGCGGGACACGCCCGCGTCGGCGCACAGCTCTTCGATCGTGAAGCCGCTCAGTCCGCGATCGGCGGCGTACGCCCGCGCGGTCCGGACGAGCGCGCGCGTGGTGATCGTGCGTTTGCTCTCGCGGGACGGTGTTGCACTCTGGGACATGAGGTGCAGTATTGCACCATGCGCCCTAGGGTGCAAACTCGTTCAGGATGCCGTCGGCGGCGGCGCCTGATCCGACGCGGTTTCGATGTCGGGGTCTTCGCCCGGGGCTGTGCCGCCGACCCCGCTGCGGGCGCGCCCCTCGGCCAGGTAGGCGAGGCGGCGGAGCGTCTCGGTGTTCCGCCCGTGCAGCAGGACATCCCGGATGGGCTTCGGGATGACGCGGGCGGGCCCCGAGACGGCATCCTCGCCGATCCGCACGATGCAGTGCGCGTCGCCGGACGGCCGCACCTCGATCGTGACGCGCGCCTCGCCGATCGGCCACCCCCGCGCCGTCATGACCATGCGACGCGGCGGCTCCCACTCCTCGCTCACCGTGACGTCGTCGATGAGCATCGGCCAGGGGCCCACCGAGTGATGCAGCTTCGCGCCCGCCTGCGGCCAGAGGGCGTCGACGGCCCGCATCCGCGCGGCGCCGACGACCCAGACCGGGTACACCCAGCCGTCGCGCAGCACGTCGAAGACGTCCTCGGGTCGGCAGTTCATCCTGCGCACGTTCTGTGACATCGGCCACTCCCTTCCGGTGCGGCCACGATAGGCCGGACGAGCACTCCCGCGCCCCGGCCTTGACGGACGCGCCACGCCGTGCTTGCCCGCGACACCCGCGGCATCCGGTATGCATGGGAGGGTGACCGCGCTCTCGCTCGCCGACATCCAGATCCGGGATCCCTTCGTGCTGACCGTCCCCGACGAGGGCGCGTACTACCTCTTCGGCAGCACGGATGCCGACATCTGGCACCCGCCGGCGACCGGGTTCGACTGCTACCGGAGCACCGACCTCGAGGCATGGGAGGGCCCGATCCCCGCCTTCCGCCCGCCCGCGGGGTTCTGGAGCGACCGGAACTACTGGGCCCCCGAGGTGCACCTCCACGGCGGCCGGTTCTTCATGTTCGCGACCTTCACGGCCGAGGGGCGGCGCCGCGGCACGCAGATCCTCGTGGCGGACGCCCCGGCCGGGCCGTACGCACCCTGGAGCGACGGGCCCGTGACTCCCCGTGACTGGGAGTGCCTCGACGGAACTCTGCATGTCGACGACGGCGGCCGGCCATGGATCGTCTACTGCCACGAGTGGGTGCAGGTCACCGACGGCGAGGTGGTCGCACAGCGCCTGTCGGACGACCTGCGGGCGGCGATCGGCGAACCACGGCTCCTCTTCCGCGCCTCCGCGGCGCCGTGGGCGCGCCGGGTCGACCATCCCCGGGTGCCGCCGGGGGTCGACGCGTACGTGACCGACGGGCCGTTCCTGCACCGCACGCGCGACGGCGCCCTGCTCATGCTGTGGTCGAGCTTCGGCGACACCGGCTACGCGATGGGCATCGCCCGATCGGAGAGCGGGCGCATCGAGGGGCCGTGGCTGCAGGATGCCGACCCGATCTGGGCCGCGGACGGCGGGCACGGGATGATCGCGCGCACTCTCGACGGCGGGCTCCTGCTCACGCTGCACCAGCCCAACACGACGCCGCTCGAGCGCGCCGTCTTCCGCCGGCTCCGGGAGGCCGGCGGCACCGTCGTGCTCGACGCCGTCACGGACTGAGGGCCGCCGCCACCCAGCGCGCGTACGCGCGCCACGGATCCTCCCCGGCCGCGATCGACGCCGCGTGGTCGAGCAGCGCGTCGTCGGCGCGGAACCATTCGCCGCCGAGCCGCAGCGCCGCGAACTGCCGGTGCCGCTCCTGCTCCACCGCCCGCCCGCCGGGCTCGAAGGCGAGCAGCGCGTCGTGCCACAGCGTGGCCAGGCGCTGCCGGGGCCGCGAGGAGGTCCCGATCTTCACGCGATCGGCGTAGCGGATGTAGTACACGACCTCCACGCGCGGCCGCGGCAGATCAGGGTCCGGGACGTCGCCGGCTCGCCATCCGCAGACGGCGCACCGCCAGCCGTCGGCGGCGCGCACCCCGTCGCCCGCGCCGCAGAGCAGGCACGGGCCGGGCATCGCGCCGATCGTCACGCCCGAAGGGTACGTCGCACCCCCGACGCCCGGGCCTAGGGTGAAGCATGCGATCACCGGCGGCGTACCTGCGCGGCGTGCGACACCCCGAGGCCTATCACGGCGACGGCGTCACGCAGCGGTTCTTCGAGGGCTGGTACATCAAGCTCGTGAGCGCCGACCGTGCGCACCGCTGGGCGGTCATCCCCGGCATCTTCCGGGGCACCGGCTCGGGCGGCGACTCCCGCGACGAGGCGTTCGTGCAGGTGCTGGACGGTGTCACCGGCCGCTCCTGGTACCACCGCTTCGACGTCGCCGACTTCGCGGCCTCCGACCGGCGGTTCGACGTCTCCGTCGGAGGGAACCGGTTCACGGCGGAGGGCGTCACGCTCGACCTGCCGCAGCTCTCCGGGCGGATCGAGGCGGCCACGGCGCTGGATCCCTGGCCGGTCACCATGCGCGAGCCCGGCATCATGGGCTGGTACGGCCTCGTGCCGCTCATGGAGTGCTTCCACGGCCTCATCTCGTTCGGGCACGATCTGGCCGGGACGCTGCAGGTCGAGGGCGCACCGGTGTCGTTCCACGGCGGACGCGGCTACAGCGAGAAGGACTGGGGGCGGGCGTTCCCCGCCGGCTACGTGTGGCTCGCGAGCAACCACATCGACGCGGATGCGGGCGCATCGCTGACCGCGTCGGTCGCGATCATCCCGTGGCTGCGAGGGCGCTTCCGCGGGTCGATCGTGGGTTTCCGGCACGGCGGATCGCTCTACCGCTGGACGACGTACAACCGCTCCCGGACCACGCGGCTCGAGATCGACGATCATCGCATGCGCTGGACGGCCGAGGGGCCGGCCGGTCTGCTGGAACTGGATGCCGAGCGGGTGCGCGGAGGGCTGCTGCACGCACCCCTGCGGACGGCGATGCACCGGCGGGTCGAGGAGACCCTCGACGCGCGGGTCGCGGTGCGGCATACCGGCCCGGACGGGACAGTGCTGCTCGAGGGGACCGCGTCGTGCGCCGGGCTCGAAGTTTTCGGCGACCTCGCGGAGCTGCAGGCGCTGCGCTGACGGCGGTCGCCGCCGGGGCGGCGGACGCCTCGGGCGTGCGTGCGAGGCCGGACACTGCGCGTTCCAGGAGGTGGAGCCAGGTCAGGACCGCGCCGAACGCCATCGCCTCGTACAGGGCCAGGTTGATCACGCCGGAGATCATTCCGGCGATGCCCGCGACGAGGAGCACCGTCGCGACGGCGCCCACGCGGCGCACGTGCGGCGGGAGCTCCGGCAGGAACCGGCGGGTCACGAGCTGCAGGGCGCCGAAGGCGAGGATGACCCCGTTCGCGGCGCGCTCATGCAGGAACTCGTTCAGGGTGAGCGGGATGACGCCGATCAGCAGCAGGCAGATCCCGAGCGTCGCCACCAGGACGGGCGTGACGCGGACGGCGCGGGCGTCGCCGACGGCTCCACGGCCGGCGGCCCGGGTCAGACGCACGTGCGCAGAGACGCCGGTGGAGGCCGTCACCGCGCCGCAGGCGATGACGCCGGCGTTGAACGTGGCGCCCGACGCGTCGGCGAACATCCCGAGGCGGCTGAAGTGCAGGTGCCACCACAGCGGGTCGGATGTCGTCAGGGCGGCCACCCCGGTCATGAGGCAGAGGACGGTGGCGGCGAGGAGGATCCCGGGGGCGCGCAGTCGCCTGCGCGCGCGGGAGGAGGAGGTCAGGTCGCTGTCGGCTGGAACGGCGGTCTGTGTACGGGTTGGCATCGGGTCCCCATCATCTGAAATCCCCCATCCGCTGCCCCATGCAGCGGATGCGTCACCCCAGTGCGATTTCTTGTGTTGTCGCGTCGTCCCAGATCGCCGCGTCGTGCTGCACACATCTTATGAAAATTCGTGGCCGCCGATCTTGTCCCCCATATGGTGGACAAGCTAGAGTGGCGCCCGGGACCAAGAGTGAGCATCCGGGGGGAGCTCCTCAGGACGTCCCATTGGGGGGATCAGGGAAGACAGGCGACGTCCGGACGTCGCCTCCCTGTGTTGCGGCGAAGGGTTCCCCTCAGGAGCACGCGTGGAGAACTCGGCTCTTGAGGGGAACCCGGATCCAGAACGCTCGCCGTGGACCATGCTGGGGGGTAAGGCCGCATCCCGATGCTGGGGACATCGGGAGCGCGAGGCGCTCGCAGATCCATCTCGAACTTAGCGCGGGAACAGGCGCCATTACCAGCTTTTTCCGGTACTCGCGCGACCCCGACCGGGTCGGCGCCCGGTTCCGCGCCGCGTGGGACGCGGTGGCAGGATGGCGGGATGACCCAGATCCACGTCCTCACCGGGGCCGGCTCCGGCATCGGCCTCGCCGTCGCACGGCGCCTCCTCGACCGGGGTGACCGGCTCATCGTCGTCGCCCGCGACCGCCGGCGCGCGAGCGAGGTGGAGGCCGAGCTGCCCGGCAGCCGCGCCGTCGTGGCCGATCTTTCGCGGCCGGAGCAGATCGCGGCGGCCGTGGCCGACCTGCCGGGCCACGTCGATTCCGTCATCCATGCCGCCGGCATCGTCGACCTCGGCGAGGTCGCCGACGCCCCCCTGCTCTCGTGGACCGACCAGCTCACCGTGAACCTCGTCGCGCCGGCCGAACTCACCCGCGTCCTGCTGCCGAGCATCCGCGCGGCGCGTGGCCAGGTGCTCTTCATCAACTCCGGCGCCGGCCTGACGGCGCACCCGGGCTGGGGCGCCTACGCCGCCTCGAAGCACGGGCTGAAAGCGCTCGCCGATGCGCTGCGCGGTGAGGAGGCGCCGCACGGCGTGCGGGTCACGACCGTCTACCCGGGCCGCACGGCCACGCCCATGCAGGCGCGGGTGCATGAGCAGGAGGGGCGCGACTACGACCCCGGCGCGTTCATCGACCCGGAGTCGGTGGCCGACGCGGTGATGACCGCGCTGACCCTCCCTCGCGACGCGGTGATCAGCGACCTGACGGTGCGCCCGGGTCCACGCTGACCCCGGTCGGGTCGCTCAGCAGCTCCGCGAAGGCGGCCTCGGCGGCGCCGATGAGCAGGCGGTGCTCGGCGAGCCCGGCCGCGCGGATGTCGAGGTCCTCGGCGCACGCCGGCATCGACTGCGCCCGCACGGCTTCGACGAGACCGGGCATGTCGAGGTCGGCGAGGATCGCGAGGAAGCCGCCCAGCACGACGATCGACGGATTGAGGACGTTGACGGCGTTCGCGAGGGCCGTCGCCAGGATGCGGCGCTCCCGCTCGATCTCCGCCGTCGCATCGGGGGCCGTGGCGGCCGCGAGAGCCGCTCCGAGCTCACGGTCGTCCGCGCGGCTCAGTCCGATGGCCGCGAGGAGCCGCGCGCGGCGCACTTCGTCCTCGAGCACCCCGCCCTGCGCGCGCCGGTCGGCCAGGGTCGCGATGCCGGGGCGGTTCTGCCCGAATTCCCCGGCGTAGCCGCCGACGCCGCCCACCGGCATCCCCTGGACGATCAGCCCGCCGCCGATGCCGCTCGCGCCGCCGTTGAGGTAGACGACATCGTCGTGCTCCTTCGCCGCTCCGAACAGATGCTCGGCGATCGCGCCGAGCGAGGCGTCGTTTCCGACCGTGACGAGGAGCCCGGTCGCCTCCGCGACGAGATCGCGGACCGGCGCGTCGGTCCAGTGCAGGTGCGGCGCGTTGCGGACGAGTCCGTCCGCCGCGCGCACCAGGCCGGGGACCGCGAGGCCCACCCCGACGATCCGTGCTCCGTCGAGGTCGGTGCGCCGCCAGTGCTCCACCTGCTCGGCGACGAGCCGGGCCGTGTCGGTGGGGGAGAGCAGTTCGTCGCGCGGGATCCGCTCGACGGCGCGGATGCCCTGATCCAGGCCGACCGCGGCGATCTCGAGCGCGTCGACCTCCGGGTTGACGGCGATCGCGACGACCTGCGGGTCAACGGCGACGACCGGCGAGGGCCGCCCCACCCGGTTCGACGGATCCGGCGAGCGCTCGTGCACGCAGCCGACGCGGACGAGCTCGCCGACCAGGTCGGCGATGGTCGAGCGGTTGAGGCCGGTCTCCTCCGTCAGCGCCGCCCGCGACTGCGGCCCGCGCAGATGGACGATCCGGAGCAGATGCGCCAGATTGGCGCGACGAACGGACTCGATGGTCCGTCCGCTCTGGCTCACGTGCCCACTGTAGCGAACTCCCGGTATTTGTTGCTCTTGACCTCAAAACCTCTGACTCCTATATTGAAGGCGTCCAGATCACTTTTCGACGTAGCAGTCGAAAGTTTCGAAAGGTTCGAAGATGAACAGACGCAGCATGACGAGGCTGTCCGCGGGCGTCGCGGCCGGCGGTCTCGCGATCGCCGCCCTCACCGGGTGTACCGGCAGCACCGACACCGGCGACGACGCCGGCGTCACCATCACGTGGTGGCACAACGCCACCTCCGACCCCCTCCAGGGCCTCTGGGCGGACGTCGCCGCCGAGTTCGAAGAGGCCAACCCCGGCGTCACGGTGGAGGTCACCGGCTACCAGAACGAGGAACTCCAGCGCACGCTCATCCCGAACGCGCTGCAGAGCGGCGACGCCCCCGACGTGTTCATGGTCTGGCCGGGCGGCGAAGTGCGCTCGCAGGCCGAGGCCGGACACCTCATGGACCTCACCGAGGTCGCCGCCGCCGAGATCGCGGCCCTCGGCGCCACCGTCAAGCCGTGGGAGGTCGACGGCAAGCAGTACGCACTGCCGTTCACGTTCGGCGTCGAGGGCTTCTGGTACAACACCGACCTCTTCGAGCAGGCCGGCATCTCCGACCTGCCCGAGACGCTGCCCGAGCTCGAGGACGCGAACAGCAAGCTCAAGGAGGCCGGCGTGGCGCCCATCGCCGTCGGCGCCGGCGACCTCTGGCCGGCGGGCCACTGGTGGTACCAGTTCGCGCTCGCCGCGTGCTCGACCGAGACGCTCGAGACCGCCATCCCGGCCCTCGACTTCAGCGACCCGTGCTGGCTCGAGGCCGGTGAGCTCCTCCAGGACTTCGTGGCCACCGAGCCGTTCCAGTCCGGCTTCCTCGCCGCCTCGGGGCAGCAGGGCGCCGACAGCTCCGCGGGCCTCATCGCCAACGGCAACGCCGCGATGGAGCTCATGGGCCACTGGAACTCCGGCACCATCGGCTCCCTCACCGCGGACGGCGAGGTGCCCGGGTTCCTCGGCTGGTTCCCCTTCCCGAGCGTCCCCGGCGCCGCCGGCGACCCCACCATCACGATGGGCGGCGGTGACGGCTGGGGTGTCCACAAGGACGCACCGGAGGAAGCCGTCGACCTGCTGAAGTACATCATGAGCGCCGACGTCCAGAAGCGCTTCGCGGAGACCGGTGCGGGCATCCCGACGCACCCGGAAGCCGCGGACAGCGTCACCGACCCGAACCTCAAGACGATCGCCACCGCCCTCGCCGAGTCGTCCTACGTGCAGCTCTGGCTGGACAGCGCCCTCGGCCCCACATTCGGACAGCCCCTCAACCAGGCTGTCGTGAACCTCATGGGCGGCTCGGGCACCCCCGAGGACATCGTCAAGACGCTGGAGGACACGGCGGCCGCGCTGTAACCGACATGACCACCAGCATGATCGAGACGGGGCCCGCGCTCGCCGCGGGCCCCGTCCCCACCCCCCGTCCCCGCCGAGGCACCGACGGCCGGAAGTGGCTCGAGATCGGCCTGTTCGCCGGCCCCGCGCTGATCGTCTTCCTGACCTTCGTGATCCTGCCCGTCGTCCTCGCGGCGGTGTACAGCTTCTTCAACTGGAACGGCCTGACCCCGCTCGAGCGGTTCGTCGGCTTCGACAACTACATCCGAGCGCTCACGGATCCGCTCTTCCTCAAGGGCATCGGCAACAACGCCGTCATCCTCGTCGCCTCGGTCCTCATCCAGGGCCCCCTCGCGATCGCGATCGCCCTCCTGCTGAACCGGCGCCTGCGCGGGCGCACTCTCATCCGCGCCCTCATCTTCATCCCGTACGTCCTCGCCGAGGTCGTCGCGGGTCTGTCCTGGAAGCTTCTGCTCTCCCCGCGCGGCGGCGTGAACGCGGTGCTCGAGTCGATCGGCCTGGGCGACCTCGCCCGGCCGTGGCTCGCCGAGCCGGCCATCGCCCTGTGGGTCATGTTCGGCATCCTCACCTGGAAGTACCTCGGCTTCGCGATCCTCCTCATGCTCGCGGGACTGCAGGGAGTGCCGGAGGAGCTCACCGAGGCGGCCCAGCTCGACGGCGCCAACTGGTGGCGCATCCAGTGGCACATCACGCTGCCGCTCATCGCGCCCACCATCCGCATCTGGATCTTCCTGTCGATGATCGGCTCACTGCAGCTGTTCGACATGGTGTGGGTCACGACCCGTGGCGGCCCCGTCGGCGCGACGAACACGATGGCCGTGTACATGATCCAGTACGGGCAGACCCAGCCCGGCTTCGGCAGCGCCGTCGCCGTCATCCTCTTCATCATCTCGCTGGCCGTCGCGCTCGTGTACCAGCGCTTCGCCCTCCGCCGCGATCTCGCCGGCGCCACCACGACAGGAGTCCGCTGATGGCCGCCGTCGCCGTGACCGCCCCGACCGAGCCGCGTCGCCGGGACCGCCCCGCCGGCTCCGGTTTCGACTGGGGCCAGCCCTTCGTCTACCTCGTCGCGCTGATCGCCGTCCTCATCTCGGTCGTGCCCGTCGCGTACGTCTGGATCGGGGGATTCCGCAGGACCGCCGACATCAACGCGAACCCGGCGGGCTGGCCCGACCCGTGGACGCTCGACAGCTACCTCCGGGTGCTCGGCTCGAGCCGCTTCTGGGGGTCGGTGTTCTCCTCGTCCGTCGTCGGCATCGGCACGACCGCCGGGGTCGTGCTGCTCGGCGTCATGGCGGCGTTCGTGATCGCGCGGTACGACTTCCGCGGCCGCGGCGCCCTGTACTCGCTCTTCGCGGCGGGACTCATGTTCCCGCTGACCGTCGCCGCGCTGCCGCTCACGATCCTGCTGCGCGACATCGGGCTGCAGGGCAGCTTCCTCGGGGTCATCATCCCGCAGGTCGCGTTCGCACTGCCGACGACCGTCATCATCCTCGTGCCGTTCCTGCGGGCCATCCCGGCGGAGCTCGAGGAGGCCGCGGCGATCGACGGGACCAGCCGCATCGGCTTCTTCTGGCGGATCATGCTGCCGCTGTCCGTTCCCGGCCTCGTCACCGTCGGCGTGCTCGCGTTCGTCGGCAGCTGGAACGCGTACCTCCTGCCCCTCCTCGTGATGGCGGCGGGCGGCATGCCGCAGGACCTGTGGACCCTGCCGCTGGGCGTCCAGCAGTTCTCCACGCAGTACTCCGCCGACACCGGCGCCGTGCTCGCGTACACGTCGCTCGCCATGCTGCCCGCCCTGGCGTTCTTCCTGTTCGCCGAGAAGCGGATCGTCGGCGGTCTCACCGGGGCGGTGAAGGGATGACGCGCGTGGACGAGCTCGTCGCGGCGATGACCCTCGACGAGAAGATCGCCCAGCTGTACGGCGTGTGGGTCGGCGCGTCCGACTCCGGCGGCGACGTCGCCCCGCACCAGCACGACATGGACGACGTGGTCGACCTCGACGCGCTGCTGCCGCACGGCCTCGGCCAGCTCACGCGGCCCTTCGGCACGCGACCCGTGGACGCCGCCGTCGGAGCTCTGTCGCTGGCCCGCACGCAGGAGCGGATCCGCACGGCCTCACGGCACGGCATCCCCGCCCTCGCGCACGAGGAGTGCCTCGCGGGCTTCGCCGCCTGCGGCGCGACCGCCTACCCCGTGCCGCTGTCGTGGGGTGCGACCTTCCACCCCGACCTCGTGCGGGAGATGGGCCGCCGCATCGGCGCGGACATGCGCCGCGTCGGCGTGCACCAGGGCCTCGCGCCCGTCCTCGACGTCGTGCGCGATGCCCGCTGGGGCCGCGTCGAGGAGACGATCGGCGAGGACCCGCTCCTCGTCGGCACCGTCGCGACCGCGTACGTGCAGGGCATCGAGTCGGCGGGCGTCGTCGCGACGCTCAAGCATTTCGCGGGGTACTCCGCCTCCAAGGCGGGGCGGAACCTCGCGCCGGTGTCGATCGGACCCCGCGAGCTGCAGGACGTCATCCTGCCGCCCTTCGAGATGGCGGTGCGGGACAGCGGCGTGCGCAGCGTCATGAACTCGTACTCCGACATCGACGGCGTCCCGACGGCCGCCGACCGGTCGCTGCTCACCGAGCTGCTGCGCGACACGTGGGGCTTCACCGGCACGGTCGTCGCCGACTACTTCTCGGTCGCGTTCCTGAAGCTGCTGCACGGCGTCGCCGACTCGTGGGCGGATGCCGCCGGCCAGGCCCTCGCGGCCGGCATCGACGTCGAGCTGCCCACCGTCAAGACCTTCGGGGAGCCGCTGCGCCGCGCCGTCGAGGAGGGCGTCCTCGACGCCGGGCTCATCGACACGGCGCTCCGCCGCGTGCTGGCGCAGAAGGATGAGCTCGGGCTGCTGTCCCCGGACTGGTCCCCGGTGCCGGAGGCTCTCGCCGGCCGCGACCTGTCCGACCCGGAGGCGCTGCGCGGGGTCATCGACCTCGACCCGGCGGAGAACCGCGCGCTCGCCGCTCGACTCGCCGAGGAGGCGATCGTGCTCGTCCGCAACGACGGCACGCTGCCCCTCGATGCGCCGGCGAGGATCGCCGTCGTCGGCCCGAACGCCGACGACCCGTACGCCATGCTCGGCTGCTACTCGTTCCCGACGCACGTCGTCTCGCAGCATCCCGGTGTCCCGCTCGGCATCCGCATCCCGACCCTGCTCGAGGCGCTCCGTGCGGAGTTCCCCGAGGCCGAGGTCACGCACGTGCAGGGCACGAGCGTCGACGGCGGCGAGCGCGACGGCATACCCGAGGCCGTCGCGCTCGCCCAGGCCGCGGACGTCGTCATCCTGGCGCTCGGCGACCGGGCGGGGCTGTTCGGCCGCGGGACGAGCGGGGAGGGATGCGACGCCGAGTCGCTCGCGCTGCCCGGCGCCCAGCAGGACCTCGTCGACGCCGTGCTGGATGCCGGCACGCCGGCTGTCCTCGTGCTGCTGGCCGGGCGACCCTACGCCCTCGGCCGCGCCGCGGACGAGGCCGCGGGCATCGTCGAGGCGTTCTTCGCCGGCGAGGAGGGCGCGCCCGCCGTCGCCGGTGTGCTGAGCGGCCGCGTGAATCCGAGCGGACGCCTGCCCGTCAGCATCCCGAAGGCCCGCGGATCGCAGCCGTCGACCTACCTCGCGACCCCGCTCGCGCGGAGGACCGGGGTGTCGAACATCGACCCCTCGGCGGCGTTCCCGTTCGGGCACGGCCTGTCGTACACGACCTTCGAGTGGGGCGAGCTGGCGGCCGATGCCGCCGAGATCGCGACCGACGGCGCCGTCGGGCTGACGCTGCGCGTCGCGAACACGGGCGACCGGGACGGCGTCGACGTCGTGCAGCTGTACCTGCACGACCCCGTCGCCGAGGTGCCCCGCCCCGTGCAGCGGCTGATCGGCTACGCCCGGGTCGAGGTGCCCGCGGGCGCTGCCGTCGAGGTGCGCTTCACGGTGCCCGCGGACCTCGCGGCGTACACGGGCCGGGCGATGGCCCGCATCGTGGATGCCGGCGAGCTCGTCCTCGGTGCGGCGCGCTCCAGCGGCGACATCGCATCGTCCCAGGCGGTGCGTCTCGTCGGGCCGACGCGCGTCGTCGACCACACCCGGGCCCTCGTGCCGGGCGTCGAGGTGCGGGCGGCCGCGGCGTCGGTCGTCTGAGGAGGCCGGGGCGGGCGGCGCGGGTGGCGCCGCCGGGTGCAGGCCGGGCGGCCCGGGTGCAGGCCGAGGTCAGGCGATCAGTCGAGGTCAGGCGGATTCGGCGCGCATCCGCCTGAGCCGGGCAGATCGCCTGAGCCGGGCCGGGGCGGGCGGCCCCGGGGCACGGCGTAACGGCGGAGATCGTGCACGGCAGCACGGCGTAACGGCGGAGATCGTGCGTGCGGCCCGGGCCGATCGGCATCCTGGGCGGGGATCGGGGCCGATCTCCGCCGTTGGGTCGCGTCGTCCCCGCCGCGTCACCCGCGCATGGCGAGCCGGACCCGCCGGACCGACCCACCCCGCGACTCAGGCGGGCGGGGCGGTGCTGCCGCGCACCACAAGGTGCGTCGCGAGGTCCATGCGCAGGGTGTCCACCGTCTCGCCCTCGGCGAGGCGCAGGACGATGCGCGCCGCCTCCTCGCCCATCCGGCGGAGCGGCTGGTGCACCGTGGTCAGCTGCGGACTCAGCCACCGCGCGAGCGCGATGTCGTCGTAGCCGACGACGGAGAGGTCGTGTGGGACGCTCAGTCCCGCCGCCGTCGCCGCGGCGATGACGCCGAGGGCCTGCAGGTCGCTGCCGGCGAAGACGGCCGTGGGCCGGTCGGGCCCGGCCAGCAGGTCGCGGGCGTGGCGCTCGCCGCCTCCGGGGTGGAAGTCCCCGAAGCGGATCCAGGCCGGATCGATGGGCAGGTTCGCGGCGCTCATCGCCGAGCGGTAGCCGTCGACGCGCGCGAGGGAGCACATCATGTCCTCGGGGCCGGTGATGGCCGCGATGCGCCTGTGGCCGAGGTCGATCAGATGCCGGGTCGCCATGAGGCCGCCCGACCAGTTGGCCGATCCCACCGACGGCACGTCGGGTGCGGGGTCACCGGCCGGGTCGACGATCGCGAAGGGCACGCCCCGCGAGCGCAGCTTCTCCCGGTGCGCGCGAGGCAGGTCGGAGAACACCAGCACGACGCCGACGGGCCGGCGCCGCAGCACGCCGTCGATCCAGTCGGAGGAGGGTGCGTGCCGGTCGCCGCTCACCGTCAGGACGACGGAGAGGCCAGCCGCGTGGGCGACCTCCTCGACCCCCTCGATGACCTCCATCGACCAGCTGGCCTCGAGCTCGTGGAAGACGAGTTCCAGCGTCTCGGTGCGCTGTGCCGGCGTGCGGCGGTGGTAGCCGTGCCGCTTCAGATGCTCTTCGAGGCGGGCGCGGGTGGCCGGGGCGACGTCCGTGCGGCCGTTGAGCACCTTCGACATCGTGGCGACCGAGACCCCCGCCTCGGCGGCGATGTCGGCCAGGGTCACGCGTGGAGCGGTGGTCATGGAGGGTCCTCGGTGCCGGGCGCGGGCTGCGCCGTACGGGCGAGGCGATTCTTGCACGTTTCGTTCGTCGTAGCGATAGTTTCGGATGCCGGATCTCCCGCGCGAAGGGGTGGCGTCCGGCCCACCCATGGTATAGGTTGTGTATCGCAACAATTCCTCGACGTCGAGCAGGAGCATCATGGTCACCCCCACCCCCGCGGACAAGTTCACCTTCGGTCTGTGGACCATCGGCTACAACGGCACCGACCCGTTCGGCGGCCCCACCCGGCCCCCGCTCGACGTCGTGCACGCCGTCGAGAAGCTCGCCGAGATCGGCGCCTACGGCCTCACCTTCCACGACGACGACCTGTTTGCCTTCGGCTCGACGGATGCCGAGCGGCAGAAGCAGATCGACCGGCTCAAGGCCGTGCTCGATTCCACCGGGCTCACCGTCCCGATGGTCACGACGAACCTCTTCTCGCCCCCCGTCTTCAAGGACGGCGGGTTCACCTCCAACGACCGCGCCGTGCGCCGCTTCGCGCTGCGCAAGGTGCTGCGTCAGCTCGAGCTCGGCGTCGAGCTCGGCGCCAAGACCTTCGTCATGTGGGGCGGCCGCGAGGGCGCCGAGTACGACGCCGCCAAGGACGTCCGCACGGCCCTGGAGCGCTACCGCGAAGCGGTCAACCTCCTCGGCC
The DNA here is from genome assembly GCF_007992455.1 of Microbacterium saccharophilum. Taxonomy (GTDB): domain Bacteria; phylum Actinomycetota; class Actinomycetes; order Actinomycetales; family Microbacteriaceae; genus Microbacterium; species Microbacterium saccharophilum. The sequence continues at coordinate 111,768 of NZ_BKAH01000002.1, forward strand.
AGTACGTCATCGACAAGGGCTACGACATCCGCTTCGCGATCGAGCCGAAGCCCAACGAGCCGCGCGGCGACATCCTGCTGCCCACGGTCGGTCACGCCCTCGCCTTCATCGAGACGCTCGAGCACCCCGAGCTCGTGGGTCTGAACCCCGAGGTGGGGCACGAGCAGATGGCGGGCCTGAACTTCGCCGCCGGCATCGCGCAGGCGCTGTACCACGGCAAGCTCTTCCACATCGACCTGAACGGCCAGCGCGGCATCAAGTACGACCAGGACCTCGTGTTCGGCCACGGCGACCTCCACAACGCGTTCGCCCTCGTCGACCTGCTGGAGAACGGCGGCCCGAACGGCGGCCCGTCCTACGAGGGCCCCCGTCACTTCGACTACAAGCCGTCGCGCACCGAGGACGAGACCGGCGTGTGGGACTCCGCCGCCGCGAACATGCGCACCTACCTCCTCCTCAAGGAGCGGGCCGCGGCGTTCCGCGCCGACCCCGAGGTGCAGGAGGCCCTCGAGGCCGCCCGTGTCTTCGAGCTCGCGCAGCCGACCCTGGGCGAGGGGGAGTCCTACGACGACCTCCTCGCCGACCGCTCGGCCTACGAGGACTTCGACGCCGACGCGTACTTCGGCGCGAAGGGCTTCGGGTTCGTGCGGCTGCAGCAGCTCGCGACCGAGCACCTCCTCGGCGCTCGCTGACCTCCACCCCGGCCCCAACCCCGGCCACACCCCCGGCACACCTCTGCCGAGCGTCCGCAGCACGCGGATCACGCACCCGAGCGTCGCGTGCGTCCCGGACGCTCGGCAGAGGGAGCGGGACAGAGAGGATGCCGCATGGCACTCGTGATGGGCGTCGACTCGTCGACGCAGTCGTGCAAGGTCGTCATCGTGGATGCCGGCACCGGCGCCGTGGTCCGCTCCGGTCGCGCGGCGCACCCGGACGGCACCGAGGTCGACCCGGCCGCGTGGTGGACGGCGCTGCAGGCCGCGATCGCGGAGGCCGGCGGCATGGACGACGTCGCCGCATGGGCGGTCGCCGGGCAGCAGCACGGCATGGTCGTGCTGGGCGCGGACGGCGACGTCATCCGACCCGCCCTGCTGTGGAACGACACCCGTTCGGCCGGCGCCGCGCGGGACCTCATCGCCGAGATCGGGGCCGAGGAGTACGCGCGTCGCACCGGCGTCGTGCCGGTCGCCTCCTTCACGGCGACGAAGCTCCGCTGGCTGCGCGACCACGAGCCGGACGCCGCCGCGCGCGTGGCAGCCGTCGCGCTGCCGCACGACTGGCTCACCTGGCGGCTCCGCGGCTACGGCCCGGAGAACCCGCGCCTCGACGAGCTCGTCACCGACCGCTCCGACGCCTCCGGCACCGCCTACTGGGGTCCCGATGGATACGATCGCGACCTCCTCGTCGCCGCCCTCGGCCACGGCGCGACCCTCCCGCGCGTCCTGGGCGCCGACGAGAGTGTCACCGACGATGCGGGCCGCGTGGTCGCGCCCGGTGCCGGCGACAACGCGGCCGCTGCCCTCGGGGTCGGCGCGGGCGTCGGCGACGTCGTCGTCTCGATCGGCACGAGCGGCACGGTCTTCGCCGTCTCCGCCGAGCCGACCGTCGACCCGTCCGGCACGGTCGCGGGGTTCGCCTCGGCCGACGGGCACTTCCTGCCCCTCGTCGCGACGCTCAATGCGGCGCGCGTCCTGGACGTCATCGGGCGGCTCCTCGGCGTCGACCACGCCGAGCTCTCCCGCCTCGCCCTGCAGGCCGAACCCGGCGCGGGCGGTCTCCGGCTCGTGCCGTACTTCGAGGGGGAGCGCACCCCGAATCTGCCCGACGCGACCGCATCGCTCGAGGGCATGACCCTCGCCGCCACGACGCGGGAGAATCTCGCCCGCGCCGCCGTGGAGGGGATGCTGTCCGGCCTCGCCGCCGGCCTCGACGCGGTCCGCGGGCTCGGCGTGCCGATCCGGCGCGCTCTGCTCATCGGCGGCGGCGCGCAGTCCGAGGCGGTGCGCCGCATCGCGCCGCTCGTCCTGGGCGTCCCCGTCGAGGTCCCCGAGCCGGCGGAGTACGTCGCGCTGGGCGCCGCCCGGCAGGCGGCGGCGATCCTCGGACGCTGACGCGGGCGCGGACGCTGACGCTGACGCTGACGCTGACGCGGACGCGGGCGCGGGGCGTGATGCGGCCCGCACGTCGGCGCGACCCGGTGCGAGGATGAGACGGTGACGGATGCCACGGCTTCGACCCTGCTCGCCGCCGCCCGCGAGCGTCTGCGCGGCTCGCCGCAGGAGCGCCTCGGCGAAGCCGTCGCGCCCCGCCGCGTCTTCGGACTCGGCCGCGCGGCGCGCGTCGTGCCGGTGCACGAGGCCTGGCATGTGGGGGTGCTGCTGCTCTCCGACGACGCCGCCTTCGCGACGGGCGAGATCCTCCGGGCGCGGTCGGAGGCGATCCGCGGATTCACGGCGGAGTCCCAGCGCGCCCGGGCCGAGCTCGCCGCCGCCGCGCGGCGCGGCGGATTCGGCGAGGGCGAGGTCGTCCATCTGGCCTGGCAGCCCCTCGACATCCCCCTCGTGGACCGGGGCGGCACGTCCGGTCCGCTCTCCGTGGCCGGCGGCGTCGTGCACGTCCGCTGGAGCGCGGCGGGCGCCACGCGTCCACTGGCGGACTATCTGGCCGAACAGCTCTCCCTGCGGTGACCTTTCCGGCTTCCCGGCCGAAGTAGGGTTGTCGTCACGACTCAGGAGGTCTGCATGCAGGTTTGGCCCGGTTCCGCCTATCCGCTGGGGGCGACCTTCGACGGGAACGGCACCAACTTCGCGCTGTTCAGCGAGTGCGCCGAGCGCGTCGAGCTCTGTCTCTTCGACGAGGATGGCGCGGAGACGCGCGTCGAACTGCGCGACGTCGACGCGTACGTCTGGCACGCGTACCTGCCGACGGTGCAGCCGGGCCAGCGCTACGGCTACCGCGTGCACGGGCCCGAAGACCCGACGCAGGGGCAGCGGTTCAACCCGAGCAAGCTCCTCCTCGACCCGTACGCCAAGGCGGTCGAGGGCGAAGTCGAGTGGGGGCAGTCGGTCTTCGGCTACACGTTCGGCGACCCGGACTCCCGCAACGAGGACGACTCCGCGCCCCACATGATGAAGGGCGTCGTCGTCAACCCGTTCTTCGACTGGGCCGGCGACCGCCTCCCCAAGACGCCCTACGCCGAGTCGCTCATCTACGAGGCCCACGTCAAGGGGCTCACCGAGCTGCACCCCGACATCCCCGATGAGATCCGCGGCACCTACAGCGCCATCGGCCACCCCGCCATCATCGACCACCTGAAGAAGCTCGGCGTGACCGCCATCGAGCTCATGCCGGTGCACCAGTTCGTCAACGACTCCACGCTGCAGGACAAGGGCCTGTCGAACTACTGGGGCTACAACACGATTGCCTTCTTCGCCCCGCAGAACACCTACGCATCGGCGGGCGACCGCGGGCAGCAGGTGCAGGAGTTCAAGGGCATGGTCCGGGCGCTGCACGCGGCCGGCATCGAGGTCATCCTCGACGTGGTCTACAACCACACCGCCGAGGGCAACCACATGGGCCCCACGCTGTCGATGAAGGGCATCGACAACATCGCGTACTACCGCCTCGAAGACGACGACAAGCGGTACTACACCGACTACACCGGCACCGGCAACAGCCTCAACGTCGGCAACCCGCACACGCTGCAGCTCATCATGGACTCGCTGCGCTACTGGGTGCTCGAGATGCACGTCGACGGCTTCCGCTTCGACCTCGCCGCGACCCTGGCGCGGGAGTTCTACGAGGTCGATCGCCTCGCCGCCTTCTTCGAGCTCGTGCAGCAGGATCCGGTGGTCTCGCAGGTCAAGCTCATCGCCGAGCCGTGGGACATCGGGCCCGGGGGCTACCAGGTCGGCAACTTCCCTCCGCAGTGGACCGAGTGGAACGGCAAGTACCGCGACACCGTCCGCGACTTCTGGCGGGGTGAGCCCTCCACGCTCGGCGAGTTCGCCTCCCGGCTCACCGGATCGGCCGACCTGTACGAGCACTCGGGGCGCCGTCCGGTGGCATCCATCAACTTCGTCACCGCGCACGACGGGTTCACCCTCCGCGACCTCGTGTCGTACAACGAGAAGCACAACGACGCCAACGGCGAGAACGGCAACGACGGCGAATCGCACAACCGCTCGTACAACCACGGCGTGGAAGGCGACACCACCGACCCCGAGATCCTCACGCTCCGGGCGCGGCAGCAGCGCAACTTCCTCGCGACGCTCCTGCTCAGCCAGGGGGTGCCGATGATCGCGCACGGCGACGAGCTGGGCCGCACCCAGAAGGGCAACAACAACGGCTACGCGCAGGACAACGAGCTGACCTGGGTGCACTGGGACAGCGTCGACCAGCCGCTCGTCGAGTTCACGGCCGCGCTCGCGCGGCTGCGCCGGGACCACCCGACGTTCCGGCGCAGCCGGTTCTTCAACGGCCGGCCGATCCGGCGCGAGGAGGGCTCGCCCGTCCCCGACATCGCGTGGGTGCGCCCGGACGGCACCGAGATGCAGCCGGAGGACTGGGACAGCGGCTTCGGCCGCGCCGTCGGGGTCTTCCTCAACGGCGAGGGCATCCGCGAGCGCGACCGCCGCGGTGAGGAGATCAGCGACCGGCACTTCCTGATCTTCTTCAACGCCGGCGACGAGGGCGTGGACTTCACGATCCCGACGGTGGACCTCGGACCCCGCTGGGAGGTCGTCATCGACACGTCCGGCGACCTCATCGACGGGGAACCGCGCGACGGCGGCCACGTGCTGAGCCTGGCGTCGAAGTCGCTCGTCGTGCTGCGCGACTACGAGGCCGTCGAGCCCGACGTCGATCACTCCGTGGCCGCCTCGCTCGCCGCGCGGACCACCCCCATCGACACGATCCCCGCCCACGCGCCCCAGATCGAGCTGCCCCACTGACGCCATGACGCATCCGGTCTCGACCTATCGTCTCCAGATCCGCGCCGACTTCGACCTGGATGCCGCGGCCGACGTGACCGCCTACCTCCGGGCGCTGGGGGTCGATTGGGCGTACCTGTCGCCGATCCTCGAGGCGGCGGCCGGCTCCGACCACGGCTACGACGTCGTCGACACGTCACGGGTCGACCCGGCCCGGGGCGGGGCGGAGGGACTCGTCCGCTTCCACGGTGCGGCCCGCGCCGCGGGTCTCGGCATCCTCGTCGACATCGTGCCCAACCACATGGGCGTCGCCGACCCCTCCCGCAACGCCTGGTGGTGGGACGTGCTGACGCACGGGCGGTCCTCCCGGCACGCGGACGCGTTCGACGTCGACTGGGCGCACGGTTCCGGGCGGCTGCGGCTGCCGATCCTCGGCGCGGAGATCGAGGACGTCCTCGCGGCGGGGGAGCTGACGGTCGACGCCGAGGCGGGCGTCGTGCGCTACTTCGACACCGCCCTGCCCCTGGCCCCGGGTTCGCTCGACGCGGACGCGGACGACATCCGGGGCGTGCTGCAGCGCCAGCACTGGGAGCTCGTCCACTGGCGCCGCGACGCCGACCTGAACTACCGCCGGTTCTTCACGGTGACGAGCCTGGCCGGCGTCCGCGTCGAGCGGGAGCCCGTCTTCGCGGCTACGCACGCCGAGGTGGGGCGCTGGTTCCGGGACGGCCTCGTCGACGGCCTCCGCATCGACCACCCCGACGGTCTCGCCGACCCGGGCGGGTACCTCACCCGCCTCGCCGAGCTGACCGGCGACGCCCACGTCGTCGTGGAGAAGATCCTCGAGCACGGCGAACAGCTGCCCGGCTGGTGGGCGACCGCCGGGACGACGGGCTACGACGCCATGGCCGAGATCGACCGCGTGCTCGTCGACCCCGCCGGCGCCCCGGTCCTCGACGCCCTCGATGCGCGACTGCGCGCGGAGAGCGGGATGGCGCCGGTGACCTCGTACGCCGACCTCATCCACGACACGAAGCGCGCGATCGCCGACACCGCGCAGCACGCCGAGGTGCGGCGCCTCGTCCGGCTGCTGCCCGCCGAGCTCGCAGGTGCGGGCGACGCCGACGCCGTCGACGCGCTGGCCGAGCTGCTGGCGAACTTCCCGGTCTACCGCGCCTACCTCCCCGCCGGTGCCGGCCACCTCGAGCACGCCGTCGCGGAGACCGCGCGGCGCCGCCCCGACCTGGCCGCACGCGCCGCCGCCGTGGCGGACCTGATCGTCGCCGACCCGCACGGCGAGCTCGCGACCCGGTTCATGCAGACCACGGGCCCGGTCATGGCCAAGGGCGTCGAGGACACCGCCTTCTACCGGTACACGCGACTCGGGACGCTCACCGAGGTCGGCGGCGACCCGTCGGTCTTCGCCCTCGACGTCGACGGGTTCCATGCCGCAGCAGGGATGCGGCAGTCCGGCTGGCCGCACGCCTCGACGGCGCTGTCCACCCACGACACCAAGCGCAGCGAGGACGTCCGTGCGCGGCTGTCCGTGCTCGCTGAGCTGCCGGAGCGCTGGGCGGAGACGCTCGATCGGCTGCGCGCGGTCGCCTCCACCGGCAACGGGCCGTTCGATGCCCTGCTGTGGCAGGCGATCGTCGGGGCGTGGCCCGCATCCCCCGGCCGGCTGCACGCCTACGCGGAGAAGGCGGCACGGGAATCCGCGGAGAACACGACCTGGGCGGACCTGGACGCCGCCTTCGAGGCGCGCGTGCACGCCGTCGTGGATGCCGCGTTCGGCGCAGCGCGGGAGCTCGTGGAGTCCTTCGCCGGCGAGATCGTCGGCTTCGGGCGCTCGAACGCGCTCTCCGCGAAGCTCCTGCAGCTCGCGGCACCCGGCGTCCCCGACGTCTACCAGGGCACGGAGCTCTGGGACCTCTCCCTCGTCGACCCCGACAACCGCCGCCCCGTCGACTACACGGTCCGCCGCGACCTGCTCGCCCGGATCGACGGCGGCTGGACGCCGGAGATCGACGAGTCCGGCGCCGCCAAGCTGCTGGTGACCTCCCGCACGCTGCGGCTCCGCCGCGACCGGCCCCACCTGTTCACCCGCTATACCCCGCTCCCGGCCGCGGGACCCGCCGCCGGCCACGCCGTGGCGTTCGACCGCGGCGGCGCGATCGCGGTCGCGACCCGGCTTCCGGTGGGCCTCGCCGCCCGCGGCGGCTGGGGCGACACCGTCCTGCTCCTGCCGCCCGGGGAATGGCGGGACGAGCTGACCGGACGCCGGCACGCCGGCGGCGAGGCGCCGCTGTCCGAGGTCCTGGCGACCTACCCCGTGGCCCTCCTGCGCCCCGCCGCCGAGGCGGCATCCGGCGCCGCACGCGCGGCATCCGGCACCGCGGACACGGCATTCGGCAACGCGGCATCAGCCGCCGCCGGGAGCAATCCGCAGGAGCAGGTGTGACCAGTGTGGCCGGTGAGGCTCGGCAGTCACAGGAGCCACAGCCGATCCTGCCGTTTGCACGGCACCACACCGGCGCCGGATCGCACGACCGGTCCGAGATGACGACGGGATGCCGGGACTCCGGCACGCCGCACCCCCCGGGAGGACGACGATGATCGAGGTATGGGCGCCGCGCGCGGAGCGCGTGCGGCTGCGACGTCCGGGCCGGGCCGACCTCGAGCTGGCCCGCCGCGCAGACGGCGACGGCTGGTGGGAGGGCGACGCCGTGCTGGCGGACGGCGACGAGTACGGCTTCGTGCTCGGCGACGGCGACGACCTCCGGCCCGACCCCCGGTCGCGGCGGCAGCCGCGCGGCGTGCACGACGCGTCGGCGCATCACGACCCCGCCGCGTTCGCCTGGACCGATCGGCACTGGACCGGGCGCCAGCTCGCCGGCGGCCTGATCTACGAGCTGCACATCGGCACGTTCACCCCCGAGGGCACACTCGATTCCGCGATCGGCAGGCTCGGGCACCTCGCCGACCTCGGCGTCACGCACATCGAGCTGTTGCCCGTCAACGCGTTCAACGGCACGCACAACTGGGGCTACGACGGGGTGCTCTGGTACGCCGTGCAGGAGACCTACGGCGGCCCCGCCGCCTATCAGCGCTTCGTGGACGCCGCGCACGCGGCCGGTCTCGCCGTCATCCAGGACGTCGTCTACAACCACCTCGGACCCTCCGGCAACTATCTGCCCGGGTTCGGCCCCTACCTCCGCGACGGCGTCGAGACGACGTGGGGGTCGAGCCTCGACCTCGACCAGCGCGCCGTCCGCGACCACATCGTCGGCAACGCCCTCATGTGGCTCCGTGACTATCACGTCGACGGGCTGCGCCTGGATGCCGTGCACGCGCTGCACGAGAGCCAGGACAGCCCCGTGCACATCCTCCGCGAGATCGCCCAAGCGGTGGACGCCCTGAGCGCCCACCTCGGCCGCCCGCTGTCGCTCATCGCGGAGAGCGACCTCAACGACCCCGTCATGATCCTGCCCCGCGAGGCGGGCGGCCACGGGCTCGCCGCGCAGTGGTCGGACGATTGGCACCACGCCGTGCACGTCGCCCTGACCGGGGAGACCGACGGCTACTACGCCGACTTCGCCGACCTCGGGGCCCTGCCGAAGGTGTGGACGGGCGGGTTCTTCCACGACGGGACGTGGTCCTCCTTCCGCGGCCGCGACCACGGCGCGCCGATCCCCGCGGATGTGCCGACCTCGCGTCTCGTGACGTTCGCGCAGGATCACGACCAGATCGGCAACCGTGCCGCCGGCGACCGCCTCTCGGCGACCCTGTCCGCCGACCGGCTCGCCGTCGCGGCGGTGCTCACGCTCACGACGCCCGGCACGCCGATGCTCTTCATGGGAGAGGAGTGGGGCGCCTCCACCCCGTGGCAGTTCTTCACGTCGCATCCCGAACCCGAACTCGCCGCGGCCACGGCGAACGGCCGCAAGGCGGAGTTCGCCGCCATGGGGTGGGACGAGTCGCTCGTCCCCGACCCCAACGACCCGGCCACGTTCGCGCGGTCCAAGCTCGACTGGGACGAGGCATCCGAAGGCCACCATGCGCGCCTTCTCGCCCTGTACCGCGACCTCGCGCGCCTGCGGCGTGAGCGGCCCGAGCTCACCGATCCGGCGTTCGGCTCCGGGGGCGCGGCGTCGGCCGAGGCCATCGGCGGACGCGTGTACGAACTCGACCGGGGCGCCGCGCGCGTGCTCGTGAACCTCTCCGCCGTGCCGTGGGAGGCGCCACTGGGCGGCGCCGTGGTGTGGCTCGCGACGACGGACCCGCAGCGACACGGCGGGGCGCTCCTGGTCGCGCCGGACTCCGCCGTCATCGTCGGACCGGCCTGACGGCCCAGGCGCGCCCAGCCCGCGCCCGCTCGCCAAAGCTGTCAACCCCCTCCCGCCCCGCGGTCCGCGCGGTTAGCGTGCCGGTATGACCGACGACCATCGCCCCCCGCTTCCTGCCGACCTCGTCCGGCAGATCGTTGTCATCTCCGCCGTGAGCTTCATGCTCGTCGCCGCCCTGTTCGGCTCCGGCTTCTTCGGCGGCACCGACGTCAGCGAACTGCAGGACGGGAACCTCGCCGCCGACTCCACCTACCTCGCTCCCGGCAGTCCCGCGTTCTCCATCTGGAGCCTCATCTACGTCCTGATGATCGCGTACGCCGTGTGGCAGGCGCTGCCGTCCCAGCGGGCCCGGGAGCGGCAGCGCTACGCGGGCTGGTGGATCGCGCTGACCGCGGTCCTCAACGGCTTCTGGCTGCTCGCCGCCCAGTATCTGAACCTCCTGGCGACGGTCATCGCGATCGTCCTGCTCCTCATCGCCCTCGCCGCCACGATCCGGGTGCTCGTCGTGCGCCCTCCGCAGCGGGTGTCGGATGTCGTCTTCACCGACCTCACCGTCGGCTTCCACCTCGGCTGGGTCACCCTGGCGACCGTCGCGAACGTGACGGCGTGGCTCACCGCCGACGTCGCCCCCGCGTCCTGGGGCGATGCCGCGGTCCCCGTGGCGATCGCGGTGCTCGTCGTCGTGACGGTCATCGGCGTCGCCCTCGCGTACGGCACCCGCGGCCGCCTGGCCCCGGGCCTCGCCTCCGGCTGGGGGCTCATGTGGATCGGCATCGCCCGGGCGACGGACGAACCGGCATCCATGACGATCGCCGTCGCCGCATGGATCGCGGCAGCCGTCGTCGTGCTCGCGCCGATCATCATGATCGTCACGGGTCGGCCCGGGCGGGGCGAGTTCGACCGGCGCCCCGACGGCGACGGCGTCAGAACGTCTGCGCGAACCGCTGCAGGATCCGGGCGGGCTCGGTGAGCGAGGCCGCGAGCACCCGCGCCGCAATGGCGTCGTAGTCCCCGGCGGCGAAGTACCCGTCGTCGCGGTACACCGCCATCCGCTCCGTGAAGGCCTGCGCCGTCGGCTCCGGATGGAACTGCGTCGCGTACAGCCGGTCGCCGACGCGGTAGGCCTGCACGGGGCACGCCTCGTTCGTCGCGAGCAGGACGGCCCCGGCGGGAGGCTGTGCGACCCCCTCCTTGTGCGCCGTCAGTGCGGTGAACGTGTTCGCCAGGCCGCCGAACAGCGCGTCCCGTGACCCGTCGTCGGTCAGCGAGACCGTCGTCGGGCCGGTGTCCTCGGGATACGCCCGCGTGACGCTCCCGCCGAGGGTCCGCGTCGCGATCCCGATGCCGTAGCAGGTGAAGAGGGCCGCCGTGCGTCCGTCGGCCGCACGCTCCGCGATCCGCGCGAGCGCTCCCTCGAGCCGGCGCTGCACGTCGGTCTTGGTCGATTCGGGGTCGGTGACGTTGAACGGGCTGCCCCCCACGACGAATCCGCGCCAGCGCTCGAAGGCGTCCTCCGGCAGCTCGTGTCGCACGAGATCCAGCTGGTCCAGCTCGCCGTCGCCCAATCGCGCACCGGAGCGGAACGACTCGTATTCGGCGGCGGCGGCGCCCAGCTGCGGACGGACGCAGACGTATACGAGCGGTGCCATGCGCCGAGTCTAGGTGGATCGGCGTGCACCGGGGAGGGGACGCCGGACCCGGTCGGCCCGTGATGTATCACAGGGGTCTCGCCAGGCTCCTGTCCATGTGGCAAGAATGGGCGCTATGACCGATGCCGACCCGCCGCCCGTCCGAGATCCGTCGGAGGGCGACGGGGACCTCGGCGCACCCGTGACGATCTGGGAGCGCGCCGCCACGGCGTTCCACGGCTGGCGGGAGGGGGACCCCCGCGCCATGGACGAACTGGTGCGCATCATGACGCCTGTCCTGTGGCATGTCGTGCGCGCGTACGGTCTCGAGCACATGCTGGCCGAGGATGTCGTGCAGGCGACGTGGATCACGCTCGTGCAGCGTCACGAGACGATCGCCGACGAGCGGGCCGTCGCCGGGTGGCTCACGACGTGCGCCCGCCGCGAGGCGTGGCGTGCGGGGCGGGCGCATCAGCGCGTCCGCGCGACCGACACCGTCGACCTCGAACCGAGACTGCCCCCGGCCGATTCCGCCGAAGACCTCGCGCAGGTCGCCGACCGCGACCACCGGATCTGGGGCGCCGTGGGCCGACTCGACGACCGCTGCCGCCGCCTCCTGCGGATCGTGGCGTTCGAGGACCGCCCCGACTACGCCCGGATCGCCCAGGACCTGGCCATGCCGATCGGCTCGATCGGCCCGACCCGGCAGCGCTGCCTCGGCAAGCTGCGCACCGCCCTGCTGGCGGATGGATGGAGAGGGGATACTCGTGACCTCTGAGATGCCCGCGGCGGATGCCGCACTGTTCCGCGCCCTCCGGCGCACGTGGGAGGCGGTCGATCCGGTCCCCGCCGACCTCGTCGACCGGATGGTCGCCGCCGTCGCGACGGCCGACCTCTCCCGCGAGTACGCCCTGCTCACCCTCGTCGAGAGCGACCGCCTCGCCGCCGTGCGGGGCGACGCCGACATGCTGACCCTGCAGTTCAGCGACGGCACGACCAACGTGCTCATCCATGTGACGGCCGCCGAATCCGGAGCCCGCCGCATCGACGGCTGGGTCGACGGCGACGCCCTCCGGGTCGAGCTCGTGCAGGACCGCGCCACCTTCCCGACGGTCCCGGAGGGCGGACGCTTCGCGTTCGACGATGTGCCCGCCGGCGTCTCGCGGCTGCGCATCCTCCTCGCCGCATCGCCCGTGCCGGGCACCGCCGCGGACGTCGTGACGCCGCGCTTCGAGGTCTGACGGCCGCACCACCCCCGAGTCCACACCACGACGTCGCGTCCACGCGACCAGGAGAGGAGCGACCATGGTCGCCGACATCCCCGACGAGCAGACTCCGCCCGAACCGGGCCCGCAGCCGAAGGGGTGGTCGTGGCGTGACCGGGCCCGCGGCTCGGTCGTCAAGGGCACCGTCCTCGACCCCGGCACCGAGCCGCTGGACGGGATCGAGGCGTTCCAGACCGCGTACGTGCCCGATCGGCTCCTCCTCTCCGGCGGGGAGAAGGGTGCGCTGCTGCCCGACAACCTCGAGCGGGTCCGCCGTGCGGCGGGTGCGTTCGGCTGGGGCGTCGAGCGCGAGGCGCTGGACGGCAGCGAGACGGACGACGACGCGCCGCCGCCGGAGCCGCGGTTTCCCGGTGCACCGGTCGTCATCCGCGTGCGCCTCACGACGCCGGACGGCGACCGGGGGGTCTCACCCGCGCTGCCGGACGCCTGGCGCGTGCTGCAGCAGGTGCGGCGCGACGCCCTCGGCGGCGATCCGGTGCGGTCCCGGGACGGCCGCGTGGACGCCGCCGCGACGCTGCGGGCCGCGGGCCTCGACCGCGTCGGCCTCGACCACCTGCTCACCGTCGACCCCGTCGGGCTGAACCCGTACACGAAGTCCAACCCGTACACGAAGTCCAACCCGTACACGAAGTCGAACCCGTACACGAAGTCGAACCCCTACACGAAGTCCAATCCCGTCGGCGAGTACGGCGAAGCCGGCCTCGGCGGGCGGCAGCCCGTCGCGTGGGTGGGCCCGCCGCTCGTGCGCACCGAGCCGGCGAAGGGGCGCCGTCGCGCGGTGGTGGCCGTGCTCGACACGGGCGCGGGCGTCCACTCCTGGCTGCCCGACGACATCGTCGACCGGGACGTGCAGATCGACGGACGCCCTCTGGGGCTCACCGACGAGGCCGACCCGGAGGTGTACCCCGACCTCTACGGTCCGCTCGACGGCGAACTCGACCCCGTCGCCGGGCACGGCACGTTCATCGCCGGCATCGTGCGGCAGGCGGCACCGGATGCCGACATCCTGGCGATCCGTGTGGCCGACGCGCTGGGGATCGTGGAGGAGTCGGCGCTCCTGCGGGTGATCGAGGACCTCGGCGTGCTCGTGCACCGGTACCGCACCGGGCAGGGCGGGGGGCGACCGGTCGACGTGCTGAACCTGTCGCTCGGGTACTACCACGAGACCCCGCAGGACGGGCTGTACACCCGCGACCTGTACGACCTGCTCGCCGCGCTCCGCGCGCTCGGGACCGCGGTCGTCGTCTCGGCCGGGAACGACGCGATCGACCGGCCGACGTTCCCGGCGTCGCTGTGGCCGTGGCCCGGGTCCGACAACGGGATCCTGCCGGACGGCGGCGCCGCGCACGTCTCCGTCGGGGCGCTCAACCCGAACGGCTGGACGACGGCGCTGTTCTCCAACGTCGGCCCGTGGGTGCGCACCTACGCCGTGGGCGCCGGCGTCGTCAGCACGATCCCCGACTTCCGCGGCGGCATCCAGGCGACGGCGCGCGACGACCAGTACGGGCGCCGCCGGCTCACGATCGGCCCCGAGGACTTCCGCGGCGGGTTCGCCGTCTGGAGCGGCACCTCCTTCGCGGCGCCGCTCGTGGCGGGCCGGATCGCGGCGGCCCTCACCGATCTCCCGGCCGAACCGGAGAAGGCCGAGGACGCGGTGGCGGGCATCGCGAAGGCGGCGGAGGCGGTGATCGCCCCGGACTGAGGCCGGCGCCGGAATCGTCGCGCAGGGGGCGCGAGGCAGGGCATGCTGTCAGGGTGACCCCCACCGCGGACGAGCTCCACCGACGGGGCCTCCGTCTGACGAACGAGCGCCGCTACGCCGACGCGCGGCGTGTGCTCGATCAGGCGGCGGCGGCCGCCGTCGACCCCGATCTGGCTGCGCGCATCGCCGGGACGCTCTCCTATGTCCTCGTTCAGACCGGCGACCCGCAGGCCGCGGAACGACTGTGCCGCGACGCGGTCGCCGCGGACGGGCTGAGCGCCCACACGCGGGGTGTGCTGGCCGGGCAGCTCGGGAGTCTCCTGGCCAATCAGGGCCGGCTCGATGAGGCGCTCGTGTGGCTGGAACGGGCCATCTCCACCATCCCGGACGATCCCGTGGCGGTGGCCAACATCCGCATGAACCGCAGCGTGCTGCTCATGCAGCGCGGCGACCTCGTCGCCAGCACGGCCGACCTCGAGGAGGCCGTCGCGGCCTTCGCGGAGCACGGCGACGCGGTGGACGTCGCCGAGGCCCAGCACAACCTCGGCTACGTCTCCCTCCTCGGCGGCGACATCGTGCGCGCGATGCGGGAGATGGCCGCGGCGCGACCCGCGATCGCCGCGGCCTCACCCGCGAACGCCGCGATCGGCGACGTCGACCGGGCGGAGGTGCTCCGCGACGCCGGCCTCGTGACCGAGGCGGAGCGGCTGCTGGCACGCGCCGCATCCGTCTTCGGCGAGAACCGGATGCCGCAGGCCCGCGGCGAGGCCGAGTTCCACCTCGCGCGCTCGCTGCTCCGGCACGACACCGCCCGGGCCGCCGCCACCGCCCGCGCGGCGGCCCGCCGGTTCAAGCGGCTCGGCAACCGGCTCTGGGCCGCGCGGGCCGAGGCGATCCTCCAGCGCGCCGCATTCGCCGGGGGAGCGCTGGACCGCGCGGGCCGGCGCTTCCCGGAGATGCGCCGCCGCCCGACGCCGGAGGACGTCCGCCGCGTCGCCCGGGTCCTCGATGCCGGCGGGCTGCGCAGCGACGCCGCCGCCCTGCGGCTCGCGCAGGAGCTGTGGCGCGCACGGCGGGACGCCCCCGCCGGGCGGCTGCCGCGACTGCCGGCATCCGCATCGGTCGAGGTCCGCCTCCTCGCGGACGAGGTCCGCGCGGCACGCGCCCTCCGCGCCGGCCGTGTCGCCGAGACCCGCCGGCACGCGGCGCGCGGCCTCGATGAGCTCGCCGCATCGCAGGCCTCCTTCGGCAGCCTCGACCTGCAGACCTCCCTCGTCATGCACGGCAGCGGGCTCATGCTCGCCGGCCTCGACGCCGCCGTGCAGTCCGGCCGTCCCGATGTCGTCTTCGAGTGGTCCGAGCGCGCCCGGCACCTCAGCATCCAGGTGCTGCCGCTGCGCCCGCCGCCCGACCCGGAGCTCGCCGGCGACCTCGCCGAACTGCGCGTCCTGCGCGCGGATCTCGCCGGCGCCGACTGGCTGTCCGACCCCCGCGCCGTCGAGCTCGGCGAGCGGCTCCGGCAGCGCCAGTGGACGACGACCGGCGCGCGCGGCGTCGAGGAGCGCGTCGGCCTCGGGGCGGTGCGGGCGACGCTCGACGCCGATACCGCCGTCCTCTCCTTCGTCTTCAGCGGGAAGGACATGCACTGCCTCGTCGTCACCCGCGACGCGGAGGCCGTCGTCCCCCTGCCGGGATGGGACGATGCGCGCACCGCGCTGGCGGGCCTCCGCTCCGACCTCGACGTCGCGGCGTCGGTGCGCTCCGGCCCGATGGTCGCCGTGATCCGACGTGGGCTCGACGCCCGGCTCGCCGCCCTGTCGGCAGCCCTGCTCGACGGACCGCTGCGGCGCACCGCTGCCCGGCGCCTCGTGCTGACCGCGCCGGGCGTCCTCGCCGGACTGCCGTGGGGGATGCTGCCCGCGCTGCAGGGCCGCGCGTTCACCCTGGCCGGCTCGGTGACGCGGTGGGTGCGCGGCCGCTCCGCCGCCGCGCCGATCACGAGCGCCGGGTTCGCCGCCGGCCCGCGCGTCGCCCGCGGCGAGGAAGAGGTCGCCCGCGCGGCATCCGCGTGGCCCTCACCGCCCCTGCTGCGCGGGGGCGACGCGACGGTCGATGCGGTCTCGGCGCTCGGCGGCGAGGTGGACCTGCTGCACGTCGCCGCGCACGGCCGGCACGCCGTGGACAACCCGCTCTTCTCCGGTCTCGAGCTCGCCGACGGCGTGCTGTTCGGCTATGACATCGACCGGATGCCGCGCGTCCCGGCCACCGTCGTCCTGTCGGCCTGCGAGGTCGGCCGCTCGGCGGTGCGCTGGGGGGAGGAGGCGGTGGGGATGACGCGGTCGTGGCTGCACGCCGGCGCCCGGTGCGTCGTCGCCGCCCCGGTCGTGGTCGCCGACGACGAGGCCTGCGAACTCCTCGCGGCCATGCACGAAGGCCTCGCGGCGGGTCGTCGGCCCGCCGACGCGCTCGCCGACGCGACCGCGCGCACCGGCATCCTCGCGCCCTTCCAGGCGCACGGCGACGGCCTCTGATCGCCTCGCTCCTCGCCGCCGCAGCCGATTCCGCGGCGCGTGTATCAGGGTGGGTGCGGACTGCTCTTGATGCATGGAACGACAGTGCGGGCGGATCGGCTGGATCCCGCCCCGATCACCTCTGGGGGATCGCCGCCCTGCTGGGGGCGCGCTGGTGAGTCATTCCGAGGACGGCCGTCCGGGGGTTCACGCCCGTCCAGGGGCCGGTGGCATTGGGGGATGCCATCGGCCCCGGTCCGGCCACCGGCCGGGGCCGGACGGCGACGCCCCGGTCCGGCCGGCGACGCCCGGCGGGTCAGGAGCGCGACGAGTTCGCGGTGCGCCCGCGCACGATGCCGATGAAGGCGTCCACGAGCGGGGAGGCCTCATCGCGCGGCCACGCCAGCGCGACGGTGGAGGTCGGCCCGTCGGTCAGGACGCGGTGGTCGGCGTCCTTCCGGTGGTGCAGGCGCGCCAGCGACATCGGCACGATCACGATCCCGACGCCGGCCGCGACCGTGGCGATCGCGTCCGCGGTCGTCTCCGGCGGCGCGAAGGCGGGAGCGACGGCATCCGGGACGTGCACAGCCAGCACGTCGTCCTCCGGGACGATGAGGATCTCACCCGCGAGATCGGCGAGGGTCAGCTCGTCGGCGGCGGTGAGGTGCGAATCGGCGGCGCAGACGACGACGGGCAGCTCGTCGTACAGCGGGATGACGTGCAGCGCCGCCCCGTCCACGGGAAGACGCACCAGGGCGACATCGGCCCCGCCGCCGCGCAGCGCGTCGAGCTGCGTCGCGACGGAGAGCGGGACGAGTTCGACCGCGATGCCCGGCATCCGCTCCTGCCACCGGTCGATCCACGAGCCGACGGTCGCGCCGGGGATCGTCCCCAGCCGGAGCGGCCCCGCGGGCAGCGATGTCGCCTCGACCGGCTCGGGCTTCTTCGGGGTCTTGACCGGCCGCGGCGCGCCCTGCGGAGACTTCCGCCGGACGGCGCCGGGCCGCGCCGGTCGGCCGCGCCCCCGCTGAGAACCTCCGCCTGCCGCCATGGGTTTCAGCGTAGCCGCGCTATCGTCTGCTCATGGTGCCCCTCATCGCGACGGTCGTCGCGGCCCTGGCCGCTCTGCTGCACGTGTACATCTTCGTGATGGAGAGCATCCAGTGGACCCAGCCGCGCGTGTGGAAGCGGTTCGGCGTGCCCGACCAGGCGGCGGCCGAGACGACCCGACCGCTCGCGTACAACCAGGGCTTCTACAACCTGTTCCTCGCGATCGGCGTCATCATCGGGCTCGCCCTGTTCTGGGCGGGCGGAGCGGGAACGGTCGCCGATGTCGCGGGCCGGACGCTCGTGCTGTTCGGCCTGGGCTCCATGCTCGCCGCCGCGCTCGTGCTGACCACGAGCGGCGCGAAGTACCTGCGGCCCGCACTGATCCAGGGCACGCTGCCGCTCATCGGCTTCGTCCTGATGCTCTTCGCCTGAGCCGCGGGCCGCCCCCGCGTCGAGCCCCGTCACCGGCACGCTGACCACTGCCCGCGCCCGGCCGTCTCCGCGTCGGCCTCGAGGGCGGAGAGGAGCGCGGCATGCGTCACGTTCGGGGGGACGCGGAGCGCCGCCGCCTGGCCCGCTGCGACGAGCTCACCGGCGACGAACCGGCCGTCGTCGGTCCACAGGTGCAGCAGCCGGCGGCCGTACCGGTCCTGCGGCTCCGCCTCGACGGCCGCCCACACCCGCGCTCCTTCGAGGAGCAGGCGGGCAAGGTGATCGCGCGCCGCATCCGCGCCGCAATCGAGGGTGGGCTTCCCCTCCGGGGCGTCGATGCCGATGATCCGCACCCGCACGGCATCCGTCGGCCCGAGGAGTTTCGCCCGATCCACGGGACGCGCCCGGATGGTGTCGCCGTCGTAGGCGTACTCCATCGTCATCGCGATGGCGTCGGCGGGCCGGGGCGGCGTCTGGATCGCGACGGGGACGTCCGGCGGTGCCGCGTCCGGTCCGGAGCGGCGCTCCACGGCGATCCACGCGGCGAAGAGGATCGCGGCCGCGAGCACGAGCACGCCGAAGAGGCCTGCGCGAGGGTGCGGACGCCGTGCCATCCGCCGATGCTGGCGGCGGCCGGTGACGTCGTTCCGGGGGGATGCCGGCGGTCAGGCCGCCAGGCGCAGGCCGCGCGGATCGGTGGCGACGCGCTCGTTCTCGCCGACGCTCTCGTCGTCGCGGATCAGGGAGCCGACCGCCACGCGGGCGTTCGCGCCCACGTACGCGCGGACGCCGATCTTGGCGCGCGCGCCGATGGCGGCACCCGGGCCGATGTGCGCGTGCGGCGCGATCTCCGCCTCGGGGCCGATGACGGCATCCGGCTCGATCCAGACCCCGCGGCCGATGTGCGCGCCCGCGGCGACCTGCACGCCCGGCTCGACGTACGCACCCTGTTCGACGAGCGCGGTCGGGTGCACCTTGGCGCCGTTCGCGATCAAGCCCCGCCCGTTGACGTGCTTGCGGTATCGCAGCGTCTCGCCCCGGTCGTTCTCGATGTCGACGTAGTTCTTGCCCACTGGTCCTCCTAGATGAATGACAACCGTGTCAGGGGGCCGGGCATTCCCCGCGGGCCCCCGTTCCGCAGGTCCATAGGGATTTGTCAGGATGGGCTGATGAGCGATCCTTCCGGCGGTTCCGAGACGACGACCGGACCCTCCCTCGTCTTCGAGGGGACCACCGCGCCCCACACGCTCGCCGACGATGTGCTCGGCATCCTCACCGGCACCTTCGCGGCATCTCTGGGACTGCACCTGCTGCACGCCTCGGAGGCCGTCACCGGCGGCACCGCGGGGCTGTCGCTCCTCCTCGGCTATGCGACACCGTGGCCGTTCTGGGTGCTCTTCGCCGTCATCAACATCCCGTTCGCGGTGCTCGCGGTGGTCAAGAAGGGCTGGGACTTCACGATCCGCACCGTCATCTGCATCGCGCTGGTGTCCGGGTTCGCGCTCGTCCACGAGACCTTCTTCGCGATCGAGCGGCTGCAGCCGCTGTACGGCACGCTCGCCGGGAATCTGCTGGCCGGCATCGGGATGCTGATCCTGTTCCGACACGGCGGCAGCGTCGGCGGCATCCACGTCGTCGGCCTCCTCATCCAGGAGCGCACGGGCGTGCGTGCCGGATGGACCCTCATGCTGTTCGACGTCCTCGTGATCCTGATCGCACTGCTCGTCGTGCCGTGGCCGAACGTGCTCATGAGCGCGGCCGGGGCGGTACTGCTGAACCTCGTCCTGGCGCTCAACCACCGCCCGGGCCGCTACATCGGCCGCTGAACCGGGTGCCGTGCGAACGGCAGGATCGGGTGTGACTGGTGAGGCCAGTGACCGCTCATCCGCCCCAGGAGTCACGTCGGATCCTGCGGATCGCCTCGCGCCCCGCGCCGAATCGGCGCGCCGGCCGCGCGGCCGGGGTCAGCGCTGGCAGGACGGGCACCAGAACACGTTGCGCTCGCTGGTCGCGCTCGCGCCCAGCTGCGCGGCGCGGATGAGCGTCCCGCACCGCCGGCACGGCTTCCCCTCGCGCCGGTACACCCACATCCGCTGGCCGGGCCGGTTGTCGCCGGTGAAGGTGCGGCCGCTGCGGTCGCGGTTGAGGAGGATCATGCGCGCGCCGGTCTCCAGGAGGCCCGCCGCGTCCACCTGCGACGCGGGCGTGGTGGGCAGGATGCCGCGGACGAAGAGCAGCTCGTTCGCGTAGACGTTGCCGAACCCGGCGACGTTGCGCTGATCCAGGAGCGCGACGTGCACGGCGCGATCATCGGCGTGGAGCCGCCGTGCGGCCTCGGCGGCGTCCCAGTCAGGGCTGAGCGGGTCGGGGCCGAGGTGGCCGACGATGCGGTCCTCGTCGGCGGTGGGCAGCACCTCCACCATCGCGAGTTCGAAGCCGACCGCCTCGGCACGGGCCGTGCCGACGATCGCGCGCGCCTGGAAGGCGGGCTTCCGCCAGCGTCCTCCGGGCCGGTACACGTGCCATTCGCCCTCCATCTTCAGGTGCGAGTGCAGCGTGTGCGCGCCGACGCGGATGAGGAGGTGCTTGCCGCGCGGCACGACCTCGTGGACGCGCGCTCCGGTGAGGTCGGCCGTCGCGCTGCCGGGCACGCGGATGTCGAAGCGCGTCACCTCGCCGCCGGCGAGCGCGTCGTGCAGGTTCCGGGCCGTCCGGAAGACGGTGTCGCCCTCAGGCATGGCCCGCCGCGGCGGCGCGGGCGCCCGCCGTCACGCGTCGCAGCGTGAGCCCGCGCGCCGACTCGACGAACCCCGCCTCCCGCAGGGCGCGGCCCGCGGGCGTGCCGTAGACGAACGCGCCGCCGACCTGCTCGATCGTGAGGGTGTCCAGGCGCCGGGCGCGGGCGGTCTCGACGAGGCTGCGGGTCGCGGCGGTCAGCACGTCCTCCTCGTCGGTGAACGCCAGCGCCGAGCGGCCCCCGCGTTCGAGGTACAGCACGAGGGCGCCGTCGACGAGCACCACGAGGCCGCCCGCCTTGCGCCCGGGGCGGTGCGCGACGCCGTCCAGTGCGGGCCACGGCAGCGCGGCGCCGTAGGGGTTGGCGGGGTCGGTCGCCGCGAGCGTGCGTGCGAGCAGCGGGGCGGGATCGGCGATGGCCGCGAACTCGCGCAGCCGGTCGACGGTGGCCGAGGTGGCGAACTGCGCGGCGCCCAGCTTCTCGATGAAGTACCCGCGGCGGCAGTGCCCGGCATCCTCGAAGCCGGCGAGCACGCGGTACGCCTGCGCGAACCCGCCCGGGAGCCCCTCGGCCTGCACGGAGCCGCGCGTGACGACGCCGTACCGCTCGAGGAGGAGGCTCGCGGCCGCGGCCGCACGCAGCGCCGGATCGGGTTCGGCGGCCGGCAGCAACGACCAGCGGCCGCCGACGAGCGGCGGACGCTGCGGCGCGGTGCGGGGTGCGGCCGCCAGCGGCGTCCCCCGGAACATGCGGCTGCGCGGCGTGCGGCGCGCGACACGGTGCGCCTGCGAGCCCCCGCCGAGCAGCGACCGGACCGGCGCGAAGGTGTCGTTCGTGACCCGGCCGCCCCACGTGAGGTTCCACAGCGCCTCGACGACGGACTGCTCGTTCTCCGCGCCGATCATGGGGACGAGCTGCGCCGCGAAGTACGCGCCGCCCGCCGCGAGGGCGTCGAGGATCCGCTGCTCGAACGGGGTCGGCTCCTCCTCCGGTGGGGCGAGGGTCAGGGCGGTGGTGTCGGCCGGGTGCAGCGCGATCCAGCCGTCCCGCCCGGGGAGCGACCCGTGCCCGGACCACAGCACCTCGCCGGTCGCGGTCAGCTCGTCGAGCATGGCGGGCGTGTACCCGGTGACCCGCGAGGGCAGCACGAGCGACTCCCACGCGCTCGCCGGCAGCGGCACCCCGGCCAGCTGCTCGATGGTCGCGAGGACCCCGTCCACCCCGTCGAGAGGCCGGGCGAGGTGCTGCCAGACCGGCAGGAAGCGCGCGAACGCCTCCGGGGAGACCGGTTCCACGGCGCCGCGGATCGCGGCGAGGGAGCGCAGCCGCAGCCGCCGGAGCACCTCGCTGTCGCACCACTCGAGGTCGTCGGAGCCACCGGCATCCGACCGCTCGGGCAGGAAGAACCCGCTCGCGATCCGCCCCTGCGACTCGAGACGCTGCAGCGCCTGGCGGGCGACGGCGGCGCCGATGCCGAGACGTTCGGCGACGTCGGCGGTGCGGAACGGCCCGTGCGTGCGTGCGTGCCGGGCGACGAGGTCGCTGAGCGGGTCGACGACGGGCTCCAGGAACGCCGTCGGGATGCCGACCGGCAGCGCTGCGCCGAGCGCGTCGCGCAGGCGACCGGCGTCTTCGATGCCCGCGACGCGGGCGGCGCCGGCGATCGTGACGCGGATGGCGCGGCGGGCTTCGACGAGGTCGTCCAGAAGAGCCTGCGCGGTCCCGACCGGCGCGGCGTCGGCGGCGCGTGCCGCCGGCTCGCCGCCGGGATCGTCCACGGCCGTCGTGTCGGGCTCGAGGCGCGCCGCCACCTCCGCGGCGTCGAGGGGCCCGAGGAGACGGAGCAGGTCGGCCACGCCCTCGAGCCCGCGCACGCGCCGCGAGGGGTCGAGGCGCTGCACCTCCCGCTCGAACTGCGCGATGATGCCGGGGTCGAGGAGTTCCCGCATCTCCACCTTGCCGAGGAGTTCGCTCAGCAGGGCCGGGTCGACCGACAGAGCGGCGGCGCGGCGCTCGGCGAGGGGCGAATCTCCCTCGTACATGAACGCGCCGACGTAGCCGAACAGCAGGTCGCGGGCGAACGGGGAGGGCTGGCTGGTCGTCGTCTCCACCAGCCGGATACGGCGGTCGCCGATCGAGCGGGCGATGCGGAGCAGGGCCGGGAGGTCGTAGACGTCCTGCAGCACTTCGCGCAGGGTCTCCAGGATGATCGGGAACGTGGGGTGCTTCTTGGCCACTTCGAGCAGCTGCGCCGACCGCTGCCGCTGCTGCCACAGCGGCGACCGCCGGTTCGGGTTCAGCCGGGGCAGGAGGAGGGCGCGGGCGGCGCACTCCCGGAACCGCGAGGCGAAGAGCGCGGACCCGCCCACCTCGTCGGTGACGATCTGCTCCAGCTCGTCGGGTTCGAAGACGAAGAGCTCGGCGCCGGGCGGCTCGGTCTCGGCATCCGGCACCCGCGCGATGATGCCGTCGTCGCTCGCGACCGCCGACCCCTCGACGCCCAGACGCTCGCGGATGCGCGCGTTCACCGCGAGCGCCCACGGCGCGTGCACGTGCATGCCGTACGGGGAATGCAGGATGACGCGCCAGTCGCCGACCTCGTCGCGGGACCGCTCGACGGTGAGTGTCTTGTCCGTCGGGAGGCTCCCGGTGGCCTCGCGCTGCTCCGCGAGGTAGGCCAGCAGGTTCCCGATCGCGTTGTCGTCGAGTCCGGAGTCGCGCAGTCGCGCCGTCGCCTTCTCCGAGGTCGCGGCGGAGACCTCGCGGGAGAACTTGCCGAGCGCCTCGCCGAGTTCCGCGGGACGGCCGAGGCCGTCGCCGTGCCAGAACGGGAGCTTCCCGGGCTGCCCGAACGCCGGGAGGACGTTGACCCGGTCGTGCGTGATCTCCACGATCCGCCAGCTCGTCGTCCCGAGCGTGAACACATCGTTCACGCGGGACTCGTAGACCATCTCCTCGTCGAGCTCGCCGACGCGGGCGTTGCGCGTCTCGCCGGCGACGAAGACGCCGAAGAGGCCGCGGTCGGGGATCGTGCCGCCGCTCGTGACGGCGATCCGCTGCGCGCCGGGGCGGCCGGTGAGGGTGCCCTGGTCGCGGTCCCAGATGACGCGGGGCCGGAGTTCCGCGAACTCGTCGGACGGGAAGCGCCCGGCGAGCAGGTCGAGGGTCGCCTCGTACGCGGAGCGGGGGAGGGAGCGGAACGGCGCCGAGCGCTTGACGGTCTCGTACCAGCCCTCCACGTCGACCGACCCGGTCGCGCACGCCGCGACGGTCTGCTGGGCGAGGATGTCGAGCGGGTTCTGCGGGACGGAGATCGCCTCGATCTGGCCGGACAGCATCCGCTCGGTCACGACGGCGGTGTGCAGCACATCGCCACGGTGCTTCGGGAAGAGGGCGGCGCGGCTCACCTCGCCGACCTGGTGGCCGGCGCGGCCGACGCGCTGCAGCCCGGAGGCTGCCGACGGCGGCGCCTCGACCTGGATGACGAGGTCGACGGCGCCCATGTCGATGCCGAGCTCGAGGCTGCTGGTCGCGACGACGCAGCGGAGCACGCCGGATTTCAGCTCGTCCTCGACGATCGCGCGCTGCTCCTTCGAGACCGAGCCGTGGTGCGCCTTCGCGAGGACGGGGTCGGCGCCCGCGGTCGCGCCGGCCTGCGCTGCGTGGGCCCGCATGGCCGCGGGTGTCGCCGGATCCGGCAGATCGAGGCCGAGCCGCTCCGCATAGATCTCGTTGAGGCGGCCGGTGAGCCGCTCGGCGAGGCGGCGGGAGTTGGAGAACACGATCGTCGAACGGTGCGCGAGGATGCGGTCGACGATGGCCTCCTCGACGTGCGGCCACACCGAGCCGGTGACCTCGGTCGTCTGCGGTGGGGTGTACCAGGCGTCGCCATCGCCATCGCCATCGCCATCGTCGTCCGTCGCCGGGGGCGCCGATTCGGCACCGGGCGGCGGCGGAGGGTTGAGCATGTCGTCGATCGGCACCACGACGGACAGGTCGAACGCCTTCGTGGCGCGCGGCGCGACGATCTCGACGGGGGCGGCGCCGCCGAGGAAGCGGGCGACCTCGTCGATCGGCCGGACCGTCGCGGACAGCCCGATGCGCTGCGCGGGCCGTTCGAGCAGGTCGTCGAGCCGCTCGAGACTGACCGCCAGGTGGGCGCCCCGCTTGGTGGCGGCGACGGCGTGCACCTCGTCGACGATGACGGTGTGGATGCCGCGGAGCGTCTCGGCGGCCTGCGAGGTGAGCATGAGGTACAGCGACTCGGGGGTAGTGATGAGGATGTCGGGCGGGTCGGCGACGAGCTTCCGGCGATCCGCGGACGTCGTGTCGCCCGAGCGCACGCCGACCGTGACCTCGGGGACGGCGATGCCCAGCCGCCGCGCGGACTGCCCGATCCCGACGAGCGGGGAGCGCAGGTTCCGCTCGACGTCGACGCCGAGGGCCTTCAGCGGCGAGATGTAGAGGACGCGCGTGCGCGGCGCCCGGTCCTCCTTCTTCCTCTTCTGCTTCTTGACCGGGGCCGGCGCGGCATCCTTGTCGTGGAAGATGCGGTCGATGGCCCAGAGGAACGCGGACAGCGTCTTGCCCGAGCCGGTCGGCGCGACGACGAGCGCATGGCGGCCGGCGGAGATGGCATCCCATGCCCCCGTCTGCGCGTCGGTCGGGCGCGCGAAGGCGGAGCGGAACCAGTCCTGCGTGGCGGGACCGAACCGCTCGAGAACATGGGCCATGACCCCATCTTCCCCCGGGCCGCCGACACACGGGCGGGGGTTGCGTCGGCGGGCGGTTTCGTGCGTTTCGGCCCGACCGCGCGCGGTCCGGGCTATGGTGGGGGATTCGCCGTCGACCGCCGGCGGGAGGGAGAAGCAGCCATGCAGGACCAGACCGAGACCGTGTGGATGACCCCCGCGACCCTCGCCGCGCTCGAGGCCGAGCTCGCGACCCTCACCGACAGCGACCTCGACCGCGCCCGGGCCATGGAGGTCCGGGAACTGATCCGCCGTGCCGAGGTGGGCACGAAGCCCGACGACGGCCTCGTCGAGCCCGGCATGACCGTCACGGTCCGCTTCGAGCGCGACGGCTCCACGGAGACGTTCCTGCTCGGCAGCCGCGACCTCGTCCGGCAGGACGCCGGCCTCGACGTCGACGTGTACTCGCCGACCTCGCCGCTCGGCGCGGCCATCACCGGCCGCTCGGTCGGCGACAGCGTGACGTTCGAGGCGCCGAACGGCGCGACGCTCGCCGTCACCGTCGTCGCGGCCGTCCCCTACGCCTGACCCGGCCCGCTCACCCGAGGCTCACCTCCGTCAGCGACCCCGCCCGCAGCTCCAGCGTCCGGTCCACGCCGAGACGGCGCAGGAACGCGTCGTCGTGGCTCACCACGAGCACCGCGCCGCGGTAGGCCGCCAGCGCGCCGATCAGCTGGTCGACCGTGTCGAGGTCGAGGTTGTTGGTCGGCTCGTCGAGGATGAGCAGCTGCGGCGCCGGGTCCGCCAGCAGCAGCCGGGCGAGGGCCACGCGGAACCGTTCGCCGCCGGAGAGCGCCGCCACCGGCCGGAGCGCGGCGTCACCGCGGATGAGGAAGCGCGCGAGCCGGTTCCGCAGCTCGACGTCGCCGACGCCCGGCGCGGCCGTGCGCACGTTCTCGAGCACGGAGGCCGCGTCATCCAGCCCGTCGACCCGCTGCGACAGGTAGCCGATCCGGTCGGTGTGCGCCTCGGCCGACGGGCCGGGTGTGTCATGACTCCGCCTGGACGGGGTCCGTGCGGCCTCGTCCGGTGCGTCCGCGGGTGCTGAGGCGGAGTTGTGACCCGCCTCCCCGCCCGCCGCGGGACCCGCCGAGGCGACGAGCCGCTCGAGCAGCGTCGTCTTCCCGGCGCCGTTGGGTCCGATGAGGGCGACGCGCTCCGGCCCCTGCACGATCCACGACCGTGACGCGTCGCGCAGGGTCGCGATGCGCCGGCCCGCCGAGACCGCAGGGTCCGGGAGGTCGATGCGGACCGCGTCGTCGTCGCGGACGCGCCGTTCCGCCGCGTCGTGCGCCGCCCGGGCCGCGGCCTCCTTCCCGGACGCCTCGACCCGCAGCCGCCCCGCGGAGACCTGCGCTGCGCGCTTGCGGGCGCTCGCGACGATCCCCGGCACCCGCTTCTCCACCTGGGCCTTGTGACCCATCGCCGCGCGGGTGGCGAGCACCGACTCCTGATGGATGCGGTCGCGCTTCTCGCGCCGCACGAGCTGCGCGGCCGCCGCCTCGGCCTGCCGCGCCGCGGCCTGCTCCGCGTCGAGCCATGCGCGCCATGCCGTGTACGGGCCGCCGAAGACCGAGAGCTCGTTGTCGTACAGCTCCGCCGTGTCGTCCATGAGGTCGAGCAGCGCCGTGTCGTGGCTCACCACGATGAGGGTGCCCCGCCACGCGCGGACGAGGTCGTGCACGCGCCGCCGCGCGTCGCGGTCGAGGTTGTTCGTGGGTTCGTCGAGGAGGGCGATCGGCGCCGCCCGCAGTCGGACGCCGACGAGGGCCGCGAGCACGCCCTCACCGCCGGAGAGCTCGCCGATCCGGCGATCGAGCGCGTCGGCGGGCAGGCCCGCCTCGGCGAGGGCGGCGGTCGCGCGCGCCTCGACATCCCAGTCGTCGCCGACCGCGTCGAAGTGGCGCGGGTCGACGTCCCCCGATTCGATGGCCCGCACCGCGTCGAGCGCCCGCGCGACCCCGAGCGCCTCGGCGACCCGCAGACCGACGTCGAGGGTGAGCTGCTGCGGCAGCAGATCGACGGCGCCGACGCGGGCGAGCGTTCCGCCGGTCGGCTCGAGCGCTCCCGCGATGAGCTTCAGCAGCGTCGTCTTGCCGGAGCCGTTCCGGCCGACGAGGCCCGTGCGTCCCGCGCCGAACGCGCCGGACAGCCCGCGCAGGGCGACGGTGCCGTCCGGCCAGGTGAAGGTGAGGCGGTCGAGCGTGACCGCGGAGGTGAGGGTGGTGGGCATGGTGTCTCCGTGTCGGTGGGTGCACTGACACGGGGATGCCGAAGGGCCGGGGATCCCGGGAGGTGGACGGCGGGTCGACGTGTCAGCGCGGATGGGGCGCGAACACATCGGGACCTCGGAGGAGGGGACGGCTCAGCGCGGATTCACAGCGCGGTGGCGTCGATACCCTTCAACGGTCTTCCTCACACTCGGGGACGAGAACTCGGAAACGCTATGCCACCCGGCATCCGCTGTCAAGGGCGGGCCGGTCAGCTCTCGATGCGCTCGAGCTGCTTGTCGAGGAACACCCGCACGTCGCGCAGCTCGTCCTCCGAGACGCTGTGCGTCAGGCCGGGGTACACGCGGCCGCTCAGGTCCACCCGCCCGGGCAGCCAGTCCACGGTGTGCTCGACGAGCGCGAGCGGGATCGTCTCATCGTGCGAGCCGCGCCCCCAGAACACCGGCGGGCGCACCTCGGCGAGCTCGGCATCCGTGTCGAGCGCTCCGGGCGTGACATACCCGGAGAGGTTCACGGCGAAGGCGATGCCCCGGGGTCGCAGCCGCAGCGCCTGCAGCGCGACCGCGGCGCCCTGGGAGAACCCGAGCAGGCCCACCGGACGACCCTCGGCGACGCCGTCCAGCCAGCCCAGCAGCACCTCGGCGGCGATCGTGACCTGGGTGGGGTCGCGCCCGTCGAGCCCGTCGATCGGATACCAGGAGTACCCGGGCAGGGGGAACGGCGGCGGCAGCGGTGCCCGTACGGCCGCGACGACGAACCGGTCCGGCAGGTACGGCACGAGGCCGAACAGGTCGCGTTCGTCCGAGCCGTAGCCGTGCAGCAGCACGAGCAGGGGCCGGCCCTCCCGCTCGGCGGGCTCGGCAGACCACAGCACCGCCGTGGGATCCAGCGCGGAGGGGGAGACCATGGCATCCATCTTCGCAGGGAGGTCCGACGGCGCCGCCGCCCCGACGGGGTTCGGGGTATACATGAGGCATGGCCGTCCGCACCCCCGATCCCGATCCGAACGAGCGCGACGACGACGGCGAGCCGCGTGACCCGCTGCGCGGACTCGACTCGACGTTCGACCGTCCCGGGCACCCCGGCGGCGAAGGGTCGTTCGGCTCGGGCGGCCGGGGCGCGGCGCGGAACCCCGCGTGGCTCTCCGACATCGAACTCGCCGAGGCGCGCCGCCGCCTGCCCATGCTCTACGTGGAGGCCGTCCCGGTCCGCACCGATGGGATGGGGGCGGTGACCGAGGTCGGCATCCTGCTGCGCGCGACCCCCGTCGGGGAGATCACCCGGTCGATCGTCAGCGGCCGCGTCCGCTACGGCGAGCCGGTGCGCGACGCCCTGTTCCGCCACCTCGAGAACGACCTGGGGCCGATGGCCTTCCCGCTCCTCCCGCCCCAGCCGGTGCCCTTCACCGTCGCGGAGTACTTCCCGATCCCCGGCGTGAGCGCCTTCCACGACGACCGGCAGCACGCCGTCTCGCTCGCGTTCGTGGTCCCCGTCACGGGTACGTGCGAGCCCCGGCAGGACGCCCTCGAGGTCACCTGGATGACGCCGGAGGAAGCCTGCTCGGACGCCCTCGCCGCCGAGATGGAGGGTGGCCGCTCGACCCTCGTCCGCCTGGCCCTCGCCTCGGTCGGCGCCCTGCGCTGAGCCGCGTCCGCACGGCGGCCTCCGCCCCCGTCCGGGCGCGGGGCGCCGGCGGGCGTGTCGGGGGTCGTGCGCCGGCCCCCGCGAGCACTATTCTCGATTCACCGGTGACACCCGCACCGGCCTTCCCCGGTCGCTCCTCCCCCCGCGACGCACCCGGTCCGTCCGATGCCGCGATGCTGCCTGCGACCGCGCGACACATCGGAGACCCGTGAGCGACCAGACCCCCACCGACGACCCCTCCGCGTTCGATCAGCTGCTCGGCGCCGGCTCCGCCGCCTCGTTCACGACCGGCTTCCGCGGCTACGACAAGGACGAGGTGGATGCCGCGATCGCCGACCTCACGCGGCGGCAGGCGGCGCAGGCCGACGAGGTCGCACGCCTGAAGGACGCGCACCACCGGGTGACCCTCACGGCCGGCGCGGGGGCGCGGCGGATCGAGGAGCTCGAGGAGCAGGTCGCACTGCTCACGGCCCAGGCGGCCACCGCGGAGGACCGGGTGCAGACGCTCAGCGACGAGCTGCTCGCCACCGGCGGCGAGTCGGTCGCGCGGCAGCGGTTCGAAGAGGTGCTCCACGTCGCCGAGGAGCAGGCAGGCGTGCTGATCCGGAACGCGACGGTCCAGGCCGAGCGCCTGCTGGCCGCCGCGCACGAGGAGATCCTGGCCCGCCGCGCGGAGGCGCAGGCCGACGCCGAGGCGATCGTCGCCCGCGCGGAGCACGACGCCCAGCAGGCGCGGCTGCGCATCGACACCGAGCTGACCGCGCATGAGGCGCAGCTCGAGCGCGAGCGGACGCACGCGGCCGAGAAGGTCGCCCAGGCGGAGCGGGAGGCGGCGGCGATCCGCACCGAGGCCGAGAAGGGCGCGGCGGCGCTGCGGTCGATGACGGCGCGCGAGGCCGAGCGCACGCGGGCCGAAGCCGAGGAGGCCGTCCGGCAGCTGCGCGTGCGCGCCCTCGAGTTCGAGGAGTCGCTCACCCGCCGGCAGGACGACGCGCAGCAGGAGTTCCTCGTCCTGCACAACCAGGCGGTCGCGCACGCCGAGCGCATCACGCAGGACGCAAACGACCAGGTCGCCGCCTCGCTCGAGCACGCACAGCGCGTCGCAGGGAAGGCCGACGACTTCGAGCGGCTGATGCGGGCGCAGGCCCAGCAGATCGAAGCGGATGCCGCGGCGCGCGCCCGGGAGACGCTCGAGCGCGCGCGGGTGAAGTCGCAGAAGATCATCGACACCGTCACGAACCACTCGCAGGCTGTGCTCCGGGATGCGGAGGACCGCACGCGTGCGCTGCGCTGGCAGCAGCATCAGCTGACGAGCTTCATGGCCGAGGTCAGGGAGCTCATGCGCACCGACGTCCTCGGCGGCGCCGAGGCGCTGTCCGCGGAGGACGCCGCCGCGATCGAGGCGGTCGTCTCCGTCGAGGAGGCGGTTGCCGTCGAACTCGCCGACACGGTCGCGGAGATCCAGGGGGAGTCCGGCCGGGACGGCGACGCCGCAGCGGGCACCGCGGACGCCGAGGGCGAGCCGACGCCGGTCTGACGCCGGTCATGACGCGGCGCCGAGCCCGCGAGGGACCCGGCGCCGCGGATGACGTCGATCAGCCGGCGGTGTATCCGCCGTCGGCGACGAACTCCGCGCCCGTCGCGAAGCTGGCATCGTCGCTGGCGACGAACGCGATGAGGGCGGCGATCTCCTCGGGGCGTCCGAGGCGCCCCATCGGGGTGCCGGCGATGAGCGCGTCGCGGTCGGTCTCGCCGAGGATGGGCGTGTCGATGAATCCGGGGTGCACGGAGTTGACGCGGACGCCCTCCTTCGCCCAGCCGAGCGCGGTGGTCTTGGTGAGCAGTCGCACGGCGCCCTTCGCGGCGTGATACGCGGGGCTCACGCCCGAGCCGACGATGCCGTACATCGAGCTGATGTTGACGACCGCGCCGTTCCCGCTGGCCTTCAGCGCGGCGGCGGCGGCCTTCATCCCGAGGAAGACGCTCGTCTGCGTGACGGCGACGACCTTGTCCCACGTCTGCGAGGTGGTGACTTCGAGCGGCTCGGTGTCGCCGATGCCGGCGTTGTTGACGAGGACGTCCAGGCGCCCGTGCCGATCGAGGACCGTGGCCACCGCGGAGGCCCAGCCGTCTTCGCTCGTGACGTCGAGGTGGACGAAGGACGCCGACCCGCCGTGGGACTGGATCTCAGTGACGACGGCAGCGCCGGCGTCATCCTGCAGGTCGGCGATCACGACCGTCCCGCCCTCGGCGGCGATGCGCTTCGCGGTCTCCTTGCCGATTCCGCTCGCGCCTCCGGTGATGAGTGCGACGCGGCCTTCGTAACGAGTCATGATCTTCCTCTCTGTCGATGGTCCGACCCGGGGTCGGCGATCACAGACGACAACGAGGAAGAAGAGATATCTATTCCAATGAATAGATTTGGCGGAGCGTCGCGGTGTCCGGCGGAGGGCGCGGTCAGGCGGTCGTGAGGCGCGACAGCTCCGCGACGAACGCGTCCACGTCGTCGGCGTGCGTGTCGAACGAGCACATCCAGCGCACCTCGTTGCGCGCGGCATCCCAGTCGTAGAAGCGGAAGCTCTCGCGCAGGGCGTCGGCCACCCCGTCGGGCAGCGTCGCGAAGACGCCGTTGGACTGCGTCGGCTGCGTGAAAGCGACGCCGCGGATCGAGCCGTCCGCGATGCCGGCCTCCACCTCGGCGCGCAGGCGGGCCGCCATCGCGTTGGAGTGCCGGGCGTTGCGCAGGTACAGGTCGCCCTCCAGCAGCGCGATGAGCTGCGCCGAGACGAAGCGCATCTTGGAGGACAGCTGCATGTTGAGCTTCCGCAGGAAGATCAGGCCTTCGGATGCCGCCGGCTCGAGCACGACGACCGCCTCGGCGCCGAGCGCGCCGTTCTTCGTGCCGCCGAAGCTCAGCACGTCGACGCCGACGTCGCGCGTGAAGGCCCGCAGCGGGAGGTCGAGGGCGGCGGCGGCGTTGGAGATGCGGGCGCCGTCCAGATGGACGCGCATCCCGAGGCCGTGGGCGTGGTCGGCGATCGCGCGGATCTCGTCCGGCGTGTAGAGGGTGCCGAGCTCGGTGGACTGCGTGATCGACACGACGAGCGGCTGCGCGCGGTGCTCGTCGCCCCAGCCCCAGGCCTCGCGGTCGATGAGCTCGGGGGTGAGCTTCCCGTCGTCGGTGGGGACGTTCAGGATCTTGATGCCGGCCACGCGCTCCGGAGCGCCGCCCTCGTCCACGTTGATGTGGGCGGTGTATGCCGCGACCACGGCGCCCCACCGGGGGAGCATCGACTGCAGACCCGTCACGTTGGCGCCGGTGCCGTTGAAGACCGGGAACGCCTGGACGCCCTCGCCGAAGTGCTGCGCGAAGACCTCCTGCAGCCGGGCGGTGTACGCGTCCTCGCCGTAGGCGATCTGGTGTCCGTCGTTCGCGGCGCCGATCGCGGCGAGGATCTCGGGGTGCACGCCGGAGTAGTTGTCGGAGGCGAAGCCGCGGACGGCGGTGTCGTGGAGGGTGCTCACGAGCATCCAGCCTAGTTCTCGGGGCCCGCCCCCTCGCCGATCCCCCCTCGCCGATGTCGGTGCCGGCGCGTACCCTCGCGGTATGTCCGACGATCTCCGTCCCGACATCGATCCCGCCGCCGCGGCCGACGCGACCGCCGGCGCCTCGCGCCTGGCCCCGCCCGGGGGTGAGCGGACGTTCCTGCACGTCCTGGTCAACACGGCCGCCGCCAACGTCACGACCAGCTTCCTGTGGTTCGCGCTGACGTTCTGGGTCTACATCGAGACCGAGTCGGTCCTCGCGACCGGCATCATCGGCGGGGCGTACATGCTCCTCCTCGCGATCTTCGGCATGGTCTTCGGCACCCTCGTCGACCGGCACCGGAAGCACCGGGTCATGGTGGTCTCCGCCCTCGCGACGCTCGCGGCGTTCCTGATCGCCGGCGCCCTGTACCTCGCCCAGCCCGAGTCGGCGCTGCTCGACCTCGGCGGCCCGTGGTTCTGGCTGTTCTCGGGCATCATCCTCGCCGGTGCCGTCGTCGAGAACCTCCGGAACATCGCGCTGTCGACCACGGTGACGCTGCTGATCCCCGTCGAACGGCATGCCAATGCGAACGGCCTCGTCGGCACGGTCCAGGGTCTCGCGTTCCTCGTGACGAGCGTCTTCTCCGGCTTGTCGATCGGGCTCCTCGGCATGGGGTGGACGCTCGTCATCGCCATCGTCATGACGGCGCTGGCGCTGCTGCACCTGCTCACGATCCGCGTCCCCGAGGACCAGCCGGAGCGGGACGGGACGGCGAAGGCCGTCGACGTGCGCGGGGCCGCCCTCGCGATCCGCGCCGTGCCGGGACTGTTCGCGCTGATCATCTTCTCGACGTTCAACAACCTCATCGGCGGCGTCTACATGGCGCTCATGGACCCGTACGGGCTGACGCTGTTCCCCGTCGAGTGGTGGGGCGTCGTCCTCGCCATCGGATCGACCGGCTTCCTCGTCGGCGGCGGCATCATCGCCGCCAAGGGCCTCGGCCGGAACCCCATCCGCACCCTCCTCGTCGTCGTCATCGCCATGGGCGCCCTGGGCGCGCTCTTCACGATCCGCGAATGGGGCTGGCTCTACGCGGTCGGGATCTGGATGTACATGGCACTCGTGCCGGCGGCCGAGGCCGCCGAGCAGACCGTCATCCAGAAGGTCGTGCCGTTCGAGAAGCAGGGCCGGGTGTTCGGCGCGGCGACCGCGCTGGAGGTCTCCGCGGCGCCCATCACGTCGTTCCTGATCGCGCCGATCGCGCAGTTCTGGGTCATCCCGTACATGCGCAGCGACGCCGGGTCCGACGCCTGGGGCTGGCTCCTCGGCGAGGGCGAAGCCCGCGGCATCGCCCTCGTGTTCCTCTTCGCCGGCCTGATCATGATCGTCTTCGGCGCGCTGGCGTTCCTCACGAGGTCCTACCGCGTGCTCTCCGCGGAGTACGCCGAGGCGCCGGGATCCGCGCCGGCCGGCGGGGAGACCGGCCCGCCGGCGTCGTCCCGCGAAGCGATGGGCGGCGTCGCCGGCGGCGGTGGTGGCGGTCAGTCCTGACCGAGCGTGCGGATCGTGTCGTTGACGCTCGCGGCATCCGCGTCCCACAGCGCGGCGAAGCGTTCGGCGAGGTCGTCCTCGAGACCGGCGAGCGCCTTCGCGCGGAAGACGACGGCGGCCGCCCGCAGGGGAGCCTGCTCGTCGCGTGCGGCCTTGGCGAACCCCTGCGCGACGGCCCGCGTCCACGCCTCGGAGGCGGCCTTGACCGCGGCGTAGTTGGCGCCGCCCGCGAGGGGACGCGCCACGGCGGTGGACGAGACGATCGCGAGGCGTGCCGCATCCGAGGCCCGCAGGTCGGCGTCGAAGGCGCGTGTGACGTGGCGGAGCGCGGTGAGCCCGCGCTCGAGGAACCGGTAGTCCTCGTCGCTCTGGCCGGCCAGGCCCCCGCCGCCGCGCCAGCCGCCGACCAGGTGCAGGATGCCGTCGGCCCGAACGCCGTCCGCCCGCAGCCGCTCCGCCAGCCCCGCGACCTCCCCCTCGTCGTCGAGGTCGCACCGCTCCACGCACACCGGCGGCGCGAGGTCGCCGGCGGCGCTCGCCGCCCCCAGGGCGAGCGCCGCCAGCTTCTCCGGGTCGCGGCCGACCGCGATCACCCGCGCCCCGGCCCCCGCCAGGACGCGGCATGCGGCCGCTCCGCTCGTGCTCGTGGCCCCCGCCACCAGCACGGTCCGCCCCGCGACACCGCGGGGGGAGTCAGGCATCCGTTCCCCGGATGCCCGCGGTCGATTCGATGATCGGCCGCATCTTCTTCTCCAGCGCCTCGAAGAACATCGACAGCGGGAACTCGTCGTCCAGCACTGCGTCGGTGTACCCCTTCGGAGCTCCCGTGAGCACCTCATCCGGGAGGCCGCGCGCCCACGCCGAGGCGGGGTGCGGGGTGAGGGTGGCGCGGACGAGGTCGTACGCCGCGAGCCAGTGCGCGACCTTCGGCCGGTCGATCGACTCCCAGTAGAGGGCATCGATCTCGTCGGCGAGTGCGACGACGGCGGCCGGGACCTCGTCCCAGTCGAAGGCGAGCGCCGTGTCGGTCCAGTGCAGCACGCCGCGCCGGTGCAGCCAGGCGAACAGCAGCTGACCGCCGACGGCGTCGTAGTTGCGCACGCGTGCGCCCGTGATGGCGAAGCGGAAGATCCGGTCGAAGATCACGGCGTACTGCACGAGACCCGCGTGCTCGAGCATCTCGCGCTCGGTCGCCGTCGGGTCCTCGCGCGCGGCGAGGCGCTGCTCGATCGCGACGCACTCCCGGAACGCCGTCAGATCGCAGCGCAGCTCCTCCAGCGAGTACAGGAAGTACGGCATCCGCTGCTTGATCATGAACGGGTCGAACGGCAGGTCGCCGCGCATGTGCGTGCGGTCGTGGATGAGGTCCCACATCACGAACGTCTTCTCCGCGAGCGTCTGATCCTCCAGCATCCGCGCGGCGCCGGCCGGCAGGTCGAGCTTCGTGATCCCGGACGCCGCGCGCACGACGCGGCGGTAGCGGGCGGCCTCGCGGTCCTGGAAGATCGCCCCCCACGTGAACGTCGGGATCTCGCGCATCGCGACCGTCTCCGGGAAGAGCACGGCCGAGTTGGTGTCGTACCCGGGCGTGAAGTCGATGAGCCGCAGCGAGACGAACAGGCGGTTCGTGTACTCCGTCTCGAGCCGGGCGATGAACTCCGGCCAGATGACCTCGACGAGCACCGCCTCCACGAACCGGTTCCGCGACCCGTTCTGCGTGTACATCGGGAACACGACGAGATGCGGCAGGCCGTCGATGCGGTGCTCCTGCGGCTGGAACGCCGAGAGGGAGTCGAGGAAGTCGGGCACACCGAAATCGCCCTCCGCCCAGCGGTCGAAGTCGCGCACCGACGCGGCGAGATAGGCGGCGTCGTGCGGGACGTGCGGGGCGAGTTCGTCGATCGCGCCGGTGATGTCGGCGACGAGCCGCCGCGCGGCGGGACGATCGACGGGGTCGGCGACCGAGCCGTCCTGCGCCTGCAGGGCCTGCAGCGCGGTGGCGGCGGACTTCAGCGACAGCCACGCGGGGTGGCCGGCGAGGGAACGGGCGTCCTCGACGACCTCGGGCTCGCCGATGACGGCCTGCTCCGTTGCGGGGGCGTGGCTGATGGTCATGAGTCCTCCGTTCGTCGCTCGCGGTTCCCGAGATTCTACGGGACTTCTTCCGCCGGAGAAATCCGCAGACAGGAAGATTTCCGGTAACCTGGCCCGGTGAGCACCCCGGACCAGCCCCACGCCGAGACGGGGCACCTCGACGACGAGATCGACGTCCAGATCGTGCGGGAGGTCTCGCGCGACGGGCGGGCGACGCTCGCGCATCTCTCGGCCGCCGTGGGGCTGTCGGTCTCCGCCGTGCAGACCCGACTGCGCCGCCTGGAGGCGCGGGGCGCCATCCGCGGCTACCGCGCCGTCGTCGACCCGGACGCCGTGGGCCGCCCGCTCGCCGCCTTCATCGAGATCACGCCCCTCGACCCTGCCCAGCCCGACAACGCGCCGGAGATGCTCGAGCACCTCGACGCCATCGAGGCGTGCCACTCGATCGCCGGCGCCGCCAGCTACATGCTGTTCGTGCGGGTGGCCGCCCCGCGGGACCTCGAGGTCCTGATCCGCGACATCCGCCAGGCGGCATCCGTGAGCACCCGCACGACCGTCGTGCTGCAGACCTTCTTCGAGAACCGCCCCATCGAGCCGGCCCTCACCCGCTGAGCGCGCACACGGGTCCGGGATACATCTCCCGGCGGATGCCGGCGGGCCCGGCGCTCGCGTAGCGTCGAGGCGTGCTCCGCCCGATCCGCAGATACCAGCTCGTCGTCGACCTCGCCCTCGCGGGCCTGTTCGCCGTCGTCGCGCTGCCCATCGAGCTGCGCGTCGACCCGTCCCTCTCGTTCAACGGACTCGGGACGACCCTGGTCGTCGTCGCCATGTCCGGGGCGCTCGCGGTGCGCCGGCTGTCGCCCGGACTGGCGCTCGGCATCGCGTGGGCGGGTGCCGTGATCCAGATGGCCTTCGGCCGCACGCCGGGCTACGTCGACCTCGCGATCTTCGCCGTCCTCTACGTCACGGCGGCCTACGGGTCCCGGCGGGTGTTCTGGGCGGGCTTCGCGTCGGTCATCGTCGGCGCGGCCGTCATCACGCTGTACGTCTTCCTCCCGGTCTTCGGCGGCGGCGGGTTCAGCCTGTCCTCCGTCACGACGGCCTTCGCGGTGCTCATCGCCGCACTGTTCGGCCTCGGCCTGGCCTGGACGATCGGCGCACTCGTCCGGACCGGCGTGCGTGCCCGCGAGACGCGGCGCGCGCAGGAGCGCGCCGAGACCGCCGCCGCGACCGAGGCCGAACGCACCCGCATCGCCCGTGACATGCACGACGTCGTCGCGCACTCCCTCGCCGTCGTCATCGCCCAGGCCGACGGCGCCCGGTATGCCGCGGCCGCCGACCCGAACGCCGCGACGGCCGCGCTGGGGACGATCTCGGCCACCGCCCGCGCCGCCCTCTCGGACGTGCGGATGCTGCTCACGCAGCTGCGGCACAGCCAGGCCGACGGCCCCCAGCCGACCCTCGCCGACCTCGAGCAGCTGTACGCGCACGTCCGGGGCGCGGGCGTCGACCTGCGCGTCGACGTCGACCCCGCGCCGCGCGCCGACCCGCCGGCATCCGTGCAGCTCGCCGTCTACCGCATCCTGCAGGAGGCCCTCACCAACGCGCTGCGCCACGGCGGCGACGGCCCCGTCGAGGTGTCGCTGGCATGGCATCCTGACCGGGTGGAACTCCGCGCCGTCAACCCCGCCGCAGCGGCCCGCGCCGATGATCAGCCGCGCGGGCACGGCCTCATCGGTATGCGCGAACGCGCGCAGCTCGTCGGGGGCACCTTCGACGCCGGCATCGACGGCGCCGCCTTCATCGTCCGGGCGACCCTGCCGATCGGAACCGCCGCGTGAGCGCCCCCATCCGCGTCGTCCTCGTCGACGACCAGGCGCTGTTCCGGGCGGGCATCCGCATGGTCATCGACTCCCAGCCCGACCTGGTGGTCGTGGGGGAGGCGGGCGACGGCGCCGAGGCCCTGCGCGTCGTGCGCGCGACGCGCCCCGATGTCGTCCTCATGGACATCCGGATGCCGGTCATGGACGGCCTCGCCGCGACGGCCGAGCTGCTGCAGGACGCCTCGTTCGGCGACAGTCCGCCGCGCATCGTCATGCTGACGACGTTCGACCTGGATGAGGCGGCAGCCCGGGCGATCCGGCAGGGGGCGAGCGGATTCCTGCTCAAGGACGCCGACCCCGAGTTCCTCCTCGCCGCGATCCGGACGGTGCACGCCGGCTCGGCGGTGATCGCCGCCGCCGCGACCCGCGAGCTGTTCGCCCAGTTCCCGCAGTCCGCGGCCGCACCGGTCCCCGCCAGCTTCGCGACACTCACCGACCGCGAGCGCGAGATCTTCGCGCTCGCCGCCCGGGGGCTCTCGAACGCGGAGATCGCGGCGAGGGAGTTCCTGTCCGAGGCGACCGTCAAGACGCACATCAGCCGCATCCTCACGAAGCTCGCGCTCCGCGACCGCGTGCAGCTCGTCGTCTTCGCGTTCGAGCACGGGCTCGCCTGACCGCGACCGGTGACGGCCCCGGGATCATCCTTCCGATGTACGCCCGCGCGACTGCGGGCGGACGCGCCCGCACCCGGTGTCTTCGTAGCGTCGGAGACATGGAGATCACATCGACCGACCTGGGCCTGGCTGCCCGGGTGCAGCAGCTGACCAAGACCTACGGGACGGGCGAGTCCGCCGTCCGCGCCCTCGACGGCGTGACCGTCGGCATCCGCCGCGGCGAGTTCACCGCGATCATGGGGCCCTCCGGCTCCGGCAAATCCACCCTCATGCACATCATGGCGGGCCTGGACGCGCCCACCGGGGGCCGCGCGTGGATCGGGGACACCGACATCACCGGCCTCTCCGACCTCGAGCTGACGATCCTGCGCCGACGCCGCGTCGGGTTCGTGTTCCAGTCGTTCAACCTCGTCCCGACCCTCGACGCGCTCGGCAACATCCTGCTGCCCTTCGCCCTCGACGGCCGGGAGCCCAGCGCCCTCGAGCGCTCGCGCATCGACGGTCTCATCGCCTCGCTCGGCCTCGGCCCTCGCCTGACGCACCGCCCGCACGAGCTCTCCGGCGGCCAGCAGCAGCGGGTGGCGATCGCGCGGGCGCTCGCGACCGCGCCCGACCTCGTCTTCGCCGACGAGCCGACGGGGAACCTCGACTCCCGCTCGGGCCGCGAGGTGCTCGCGCTGCTCGCCGCCGCGAGCCGCGAGCACGGCCAGTCCATCGCGATGGTGACGCACGACCCGGTCGCCGCCGCGTACGCGGACCGCGTCCTCTTCCTCGGCGACGGGCGCATCGTCGCCGACAAGACCGCCCAGACCGCCGAGGCGATCTCGGCTCACATGCTCGCCGCCGAAGAGGTGCCCGCGTGACCGCCGTCACCGTCGCGGCGCCGAGCCGGCGGATGCCGGCGGCCGTGCCGGTCTGGCTGCGGGAACGCGGCATGGGCGCCACCGTCCTCGTGGCGGCGATCTCCGCCGCGTTCGGCGTGCTGCTCATCAGCGTCACGGGCTTCCTCGGCGCCTGGCTGAAAGCCGACCCGTACATCGGCGGGGGCGAGACGGTGGCCGTCGTCGTCGGCATCCTGAGCGCCCTGCTCGTCGGTGTCGCCGTGTACGTCGCCGCGATCGTCACGGCGAACACCTTCGCGACGATCGTCGCCGGCCGCACGCGCCGCATCGCCCTCCTCCGCCTCATCGGCGCGTCCGCCCGGTCCCAGCGCGCTGAGATCGCCCGGCAGGGGCTCGTGGTCGGCGCGATCGGCGGACTCGTCGGCCTCCTCGGCGGCACGTTCGCGGCGTGGGGGCTGCTCGCGATCGGCTCGCGGCTCCTGGGCATCGAGGTCGCCTACACCGTCGTGCAGCCGCTCCTCCTGATCCCCGCGGCGATCGTCGCGCTCACCACGTGGGCCGCCGCCTGGGCGGGCTCGCGCCGCGTC
This sequence comes from Microbacterium saccharophilum, assembly GCF_007992455.1. Lineage (GTDB taxonomy): Bacteria > Actinomycetota > Actinomycetes > Actinomycetales > Microbacteriaceae > Microbacterium > Microbacterium saccharophilum. The sequence continues at coordinate 152,116 of NZ_BKAH01000002.1, forward strand.
CTGTCGGTGACACCGCTGCAGGCGCTCTCCGGCTCCGTCGAGCGCACGCACGAGGAGGTCTCCGCGACCCGCGGTCGCACCGTCGTCGCGATCGCGCTCTTCGCCGTCGGTGCCGCGCTGCTGGCGCTCGGCATCGTGGTCGGCATGATCAGCCCGTTCGGCGTGATCGTCGCGTTCTTCGGCGGCCTCGCGTCCTTCACGGGACTCACGCTCGGCGCCGTCCTCGTCATGCCTCCGCTGCTGCGCCTGACCGGCCGCCTCTTCGGCCGGTCCGTCCCCGCGCGACTGGCCGCGGAGAACGCCCTCCGCTACCCGGAGCGCTCGAGCCGCATGGCCATCGGCGTCGTCATGGGCGTCGCCCTCGTGACGATGTTCGCCGTCGCGAACGAGTCGGTGAAGATCGTCGTGGCGGCCTCCGGCGGCGGTGCGCTGCCCGCCGACCTCGGGCAGCTCCTCGACACGTTCGCCGCTGTCATGATGGGGCTCGTCGCGGTCTCCGCCGTCATCGCGGCCGTCGGCCTCGTCAACCTCCTGACGATCGGGATCGTGCAGCGCCGTCGTGAGCTCGGCCTGCTCCGCGCGCTCGGGCTCACGTCCGCGCAGGTGCGGCGGGTCGTGCTGTTCGAGGCCGCGCACGTGACGGTCACGGCGCTCGTCTTCGGGCTGGCGCTGGGCGTCGCGTACGGGTGGGCGGCGGCGCAGTCGCTGTTCGGGTCGATCCCGATCCCGCCGGACTGGGCGTCGCCGACGTTCGTCCCGCCGGGGATGCCGTGGGTCCCGTTGCTCGTCGTCGTCGTGGCGACGGCCGTGCTCACGCTCGTGGCCGCCGTCACGCCGACGCGCCTCGCGACGCGCGCCGCACCGGTGGAGGCGCTGGCCGAGTGATCTGATCGGGCGGGGCGGGGATGCTGCGGTCAGGCCGCGGCATCCCCGTCGCCGTGCGCGGCGGGCTCGGGGTCGTGCGCCCAGGACGGCGCCACCTGCCGCAGCCGCGCGCCGCGCCACTGCCACGTCGCCCACAGCACGGGCCAGAGCGGCAGCGCCGCGGCACCGCCGACGACGAGCCGGTCGCGCCACAGAGTCTTGGTCGGGTCGCCCGGGGCCGGGGAGACGGCCATCTGGTGGTCCCAGACATCCAGCGCGGCCAGCGGTCCGGTGAGCGGGATGCCGCTGTCCCGCAGGATCCGGACGGGGCCGCGCGCGTCCTCCGTGTAGCGCTCGCTCACGTGGATGAGCTGCCGGCCGACCGGGATGGCGCCGGCGAACGTCAGCTGCACGGGCACGTCGGCGCCGACCGTCATCGACGTCGCCGGGTGCGCCTCGAGCGGCTGCATGCCCAGCAGGGGTGCGTACAGCTCGGCGACGGCCCGGGGGGAGTGCAGCGCCCGCCACGCGGCATCCGCGTCGCAGTCGAGGACGAGCTTCAGAAGGATCCGCATGGTCCAGTGTCGCATCACGCCGAATCCGTCTAGAGTGAGAGATCGGATGGGAGCGCTCCCATGACGACCGCCACGACACACCCTTGGACACCGATGCCCCTCTCTCCCGCCATTGAATCCGGTGACCGCTCGCACGCTGTGACGCCGGTCGAATCCGTCGCGCAGATCTCCACGCTGCTCGAGGACACCGATCCCACCCTCGACCCCGCCCTCGCCGAGGTCGCGCGGCAGGCGGCCGCCGACGGTCTCGTGCTGCTGCACAACGACGGCACGCTGCCGCTGGCGGGGCGCCCCGTCGCCGTCTTCGGGCGCGTGCAGATCGACTGGTTCGCCGTCGGCTACGGGTCGGGCGGCGACGTGAAGGTGCCGTACGTCTGGAACCTCCTCTCCGGCCTGCGCGACGCGGGCGTGGCGGTGGATGCCGCGACCGCCGAGCTGTACACCGCCTGGTGCGCCGCCCACCGTCCTGCCTTCGAGGGCACGTGGGGGCAGTGGCCCCACCACTTCCCGGAGATGCCGCTGGACCCGGCCGTCGCCGCGGCGGCCGCCGAGCGCGCCGACACGGCGGTCGTCGTGATCGGGCGTGCCGCCGGTGAGGCGCGGGAGAGCGTCCGGGCTCCCGGCAGCTTCCACCTCACGGGCGACGAGCGCGCCATGCTGGACGCCGTCACGGCATCCTTCCCGCACACCGTCGTGGTGCTCGACGCCGGCAACGTCATGGACCTCTCGTGGATCGCGGACTACGGCGACCGCATCGGCGCGGTCCTGTACGCCTGGCAGGGCGGCATGGAGGGCGGGCGCGCGGTGGCCGCCGTGCTCGCCGGGGAGGTCTCGCCGAGCGGCAAGCTGACCGACACGATCGCGTGGTCCTACGAGGATTACCCGAGCGCCGCGAACTTCGGCGACCCAGACGCCAACGAGTACGCCGAGGACATCTTCGTCGGCTACCGCTGGTTCGAGACCTTCGCGCCCGAGCGCGTGCAGTACCCCTTCGGGCACGGCCTCGGCTACACGACCTTCGACGTCACGGTCGCCGAGACGACCGTGGACGAGGCCGGCCTCCGGCTCGCCGTCGACGTCCGCAACACCGGCGCCGCGCACAGCGGGCGCGAGGTCGTGCAGGTCTACGTCGCCGCGCCGGACGGGCGCCTCGGGCAGCCCGCACGCCGCCTCGCGGCGTTCGCGAAGACCGGCGAGCTGGCCCCCGGCGCCGCCGAGCGGCTCGAGCTCGCGGTCCGCCTCGACGACCTCGCCTCCTACGACGACTCGGGAGCCACGGGACATCGCAGCGCGTGGGTGCTCGAGGCCGGCCACTACCGCTTCCTCGTCGGCACCGACGTGCGCTCGGCGGCGCCGGCGGCCGTCGTGACGATCGATGAGCTCCGCGTCGTCCGCCAGGTGTCCGAGGCCGCGGCGCCCTCGCCGTCGGCCCCGTTCCGCCGGATGACGCTGGCCCGCGACGAGGACGGCCGCGCCGTCGTGGCGTGGCAGGACGCGCCGACCGCGACCGTCGCACGTGCCGAGCGCATCACCGCGGGCCTTCCCGCCGAGACGCCGATGACGGGGGACCGCGGCATCACACTGGACGCCGTCGCCGCCGGCGCCGCGAGCCTGGACGAGTTCGTCGCGCAGCTGAGCGCCGAGGAGCTCGCCCTCCTGGCCCGCGGCGACGTGACGATGCACAGTGCGCTGGGCGCCGCCGGGAACGCCGGCGTCCTCGGCGGGGTGTCCCCCTCGCTGCGCGCGAAGGGCGTGGCGCCGGTCACCACGACCGACGGACCCAGCGGCATCCGCCTCTCCGCCTACGCGTCGCTCCTGCCGTCCGGCACCGCCCTGGCATCCACGTGGGACACGGCGCTCGTCCGTCGGCTCACGGCGCTGCACGGCGAGGAGATGATCCGCAAGGGCTCCGACGTCCTGCTGAGCCCGGGCATGAACATCCATCGCGACCCGCTCTGCGGCCGCAACTTCGAGTACTTCTCGGAAGACCCGCTGCTGACCGGCCGGATGGCGGCCGCGGTCGTCACGGGCGTCCAGTCCAACGGCGTCGCGGCCTGCCCGAAGCACTTCGCCGCGAACAACCAGGAGACCAACCGCACGCGCAACGACTCCCGCGTCTCGGAGCGGGCGCTGCGCGAGATCTACCTGCGCGGGTTCGAGATCTGCGTCCGCGAAGCCGAGCCGCTTGCGCTCATGACCTCGTACAACCAGGTCAACGGGGTGTGGTCGCACTATCACCACGATCTCGTCACGACGATCCTCCGCCAGGAGTGGGGGTACGCCGGCTGCGTCATCACCGACTGGTGGATGGAGGAGGCCGTGGACCCCGACTTCCCGGCGCTGGCGGACAACGCCTACCGCGTCCGCGCGCAGGTCGATGTGCTCATGCCCGGCGGAGTGAAGACCGAGGCCGGACCGGGCGACTACGCCGACGACACGATCCTCGAGTCGCTGGCGCGCCCGGACGGCCTGACGCTCGGCGAGCTGCAGCGCTCGGCGCGCAACGTGCTGCGCCTCGTGCTCGCGCTCAAGCCGGTCATCGACGCCCGTAGCCTGGAGGCGTGAGCTCCCCCTTCGACCAGTCCCGCTACCAGGTCCGTCTCGACTGGGGCGTGGCCGGTTACGACCGCCTCGCTCCGGCCGACGTCACGGTCGTCGTCGACGTCCTGCGCTTCTCGTCGACCGTGATCGACCGGGTCGCGGCAGGCGAGTCGGTGGCGCTGGATGCCGACGCGCACGCCGTGTCGCTGAACGGCGCGGCGGTGGCCGCGCACGCGGCCGCGTCCGGCACCGTCGTGATGCTCGGGGCCCTGCGCAACGCCGCCGCCGTCGCGGACGCGATCCTCGCCGAGCAGCGGCGCCGCGGCGCCCGGACGAGCATCGCGCTCATCGCGGCGGGGGAGCTGGCCGGCCGTGCGGCCGGCGCGCCGCTGCGGTTCGCGGTCGAGGACCTGCTGGGGGCCGGCGCCGTCGTCGACGCGCTCGGTGCGCTCGGCCTCGACCACACGTCGCCGGAGGCGGCCGCGGCGGGCGAGGCGTTCCGCGGGCTCCGCGGTGCGGTGCGGCACCTCCTCACGGCGAGCGGCTCCGGCCAGGAGCTGATCGACCGCGGGGTGCGGGACGAGGTCGTCGCCGCGGCGACGACGGATGCCGCGACCTGCGTCCCGGTCTTCCGGGGCGGCCGGTTCACGGCGTACGCCTGAGCCCCGGACGTCGGGCTCAGCGCGGCGTCATCGCGGCGAGCCGCGTCGCGGCGGTGATCTCGCGTCGCCGCCAGCTGAACAGGTGCCGCTCGTCGAAGACCGGCGAGCACTTCGCGCACGATGTCGCCCGGGTGGCGCGGCGGTGCCGGTAGGCGGTGTGCCCGGCGGGGCAGACGCCGACCCAGGGCGCGAGCTCCGTGGCCGTCTGGCCGTGGTGCGTCACGCCGCCGGTGTACCCGATCGAGCGCGCCGTCCGCTTCCAGGCGGCGCCGTGCGCGGCCTTCGCCCCGGCGAGCGCATGCGCGACCTCATGCAGCAGTACCTGCCGGTTCTCCTCGTCGTCGAACCGGGCGGCGAGGTACCGCGACACCGTGATGCGCTTGCGGGTGTAGTCGCAGGCGCCGGCGCGGCGCTTCGCGTTGTCGAACGCGAACGACCACGACGCGTCGAGGTGCGCCGCGATGAGGGCTTCCGCCTCGCGGCGGACGACGTGCAGATCGGTCATGCCGGGACGATAGAGCGTGGGTCGGACACTCAGCTGGCGACGGATGCCGCGTGCCGACGCCGGTCGGCGGCCTCGATCGCGAGGAGCGTGGACTCCAGCTGGTCCTCCGGCGCTCCGGACTCCTGCCTCAGGAACAGCGCCCGCTTGAAGTCGGCGCGCGCGGCGCCGTAGTCGCCGGCGTCGTAGTGGACCTTGCCGCGGTGCTGGCAGGCGAACGCCGCGAGGGCCGTCCAGCCCTGCCCTTCCGCTTCCTCGGTGCACATGTTCAGCTCGTGCACGGCGGCCGCGTAGGCGCCGCGGAACTGCTGCACCGTCGCGTGCAGCACACGGGCGCGGAGGAGGTCCTTGCGGGTGCCGGCCATGCGGGCGACCCGCACCGCCTGCTCCGAGACGACGAGCGCGTCCTCGAGCTTGCCGAGGACCTTCAGCAGCCAGACGCGCTCGAGGAGCGCGGGGAGGCTCCGCTGGTCGCCGAGCTCGTCGAGACGGTCCTTGCAGCGGCGGAGATCTACCTGCTCGCGCAGGGTGTCGGGGTCGTACCCGAGGATGTAGCTCACCGTCGTCTCCCTTCGCGCGTGCCGGTTCGCGCCTCCAGTGTCACCCGAGGTCCGCCGCATCCGGCGAGGCACGCCGCGTGCCGTCGACCTCGGCGTCGGAACCGGGTTCAGCGTTCGAACACGGACGTCGCGGGCTTCGGCGACGGGGCGGCATCCGCATCCGTCATGACCCGCGCGCCGCGCGCGAACTCGTCCAGCTCGGTGCCCTGCGCGACCTTCGCCGGGTGCGGGCCGGCGGCCATGAGACGCGGCAGCCACTCGACCGGGAGGGGAGCAGGCGACGCCGCGATCACGAGGTTCCCGAACCGGCGGCCCTTGAGCGTCTGCACCTCGGCGAGCACGATGACCTCCGGCAGGACGGCGCGCACCGTCGCGACCTGGCGTCGTGCGAACGCGAGCCCGGCGCCGTCGGCGACGTTGACGAGCAGGACGCCGGCGGGGGCGAGGAGGCGCGTGAGGATGCGGTAGTACTCGACGGTCGTGAGGTGCGCGGGGGTCTGCGCCCCGGCGAAGACGTCGGAGACGACGAGGTCGGCGGCGCCGATCAGTCCCGGCGGCATCTTCTGCGCGACGGCCCGCGCGTCGCCGATGCGCATGCGCACCTGGGCGCCGCGGGGGAGCGGCAGGTTCTCCCGCACGAGGTCGGCGAGCGGCTGCTCGAGTTCCACGACCTGCTGGCGGGAGCCCGGGCGGGTGTGCTCGAGGTAGCGCGGGAGGGTGAGGGCGCCCGCGCCGAGGTGCACGGCGGTCAGCGGCTGCCCCGGCATCCCGAGCAGGTCGATGACGGCCGCCATCCGCGCGATGTACTCGAAGTGCAGGTGCGTCGGATCGTCGAGGTCGACGTGCGACTGCGGGGTCCCGTCGACGTCGAGCTCGAAGCCGCCGGCGAAGCGGCTCGGGAGGATGCGCGCGATCGTGCCGTCGGACAGGCGCCGCGACGGCCCCGCATCCTCCAGGTGTGCGCGCGCCATCCCCCCACGCTACCCGCCGCCCCGGCCCGCCCCCTCCGCCCCCTCTGTGCCCTTCGCGCCCCGAGAAGCCACATCCGGCACGAGAAACCACATCCGGCGTGAGAAACCGCGTGTGTCGTGGTGTCTCGTGCTCGATGTGGTTTCTCGGCGCCGCCGGGTCCGCCACTCCGGCTGCGGACGCGGCGCTACCGTGGGTGCATGGCGGCGATCGACCTCAACGCGGACCTCGGCGAGACGGTCGATGGGATGCCGACGGCCGACGACGAGGCGATGTTCGAGGTCGTCTCCAGCGCCTCCGTCGCGTGCGGCGGCCACGCGGGAGACGCCGCCTCGATGCGCGACGCGGTCGAGCGCGCCGCGCGCCGCGGCGTCGCCGTCGGGGCCCACCCGTCCTACCTCGACCGCGCGGGATTCGGCCGCGCCGCGCAGGACGTCGACCCCGCCACGCTCCGCGCGCAGGTCGCGGCGCAGCTGACCGCGCTCGTCGGCGCCGGCGCCGACCTCCGCTACGTGAAGCCGCACGGCGCGCTCTATCACGCGGTCACGGCGGATGCCGCTGCCGCCGCCGCCGTCGCGACCGCCGTCGCGGACGTCGCCGCGCGCCTCGGCCGCCCGCTGCCCGTCCTGGGCCTGGACGGCGCGATCGCCCGTGCGGCGGAGTCCCGCGGGCTGCCCTTCCGCCGTGAGGCGTTCCTCGACCGCGGGTACCGGGCCGACGGCTCGCTCGTCCCGCGCGGCGAGCCGGGCGCGCTCCTGCACGACCCGGATGCCGTCGCCGCCCGCGCCGTGCGGCTCGTGCGGGAGGGCGTCGTCGAGGCGGCGGACGGGACCCTCGTGCGGGTGGATGCCGTGTCACTCTGCGTGCACGGCGACACCGCGGGCGCCGTCGCGATGGCGCGGGCCGTCCGTCTGGCGCTGGACGCGGCGGGTGTGGCGGTGCGCGCGCCGTGGTGACCGGCCTCCGCCTGCTGCCGTTCGGCGACCGGGCCGTCCTGGCCGAGGTCCCGAGCCTGCACGCCGTGCTCGACCTGCACGCACAGCTGACGGCGGCGCCCCCGCCCGGGGTCGTCGACATCGTCCCCGCGGCCCGCACGGTCCTCGTCCGCGTGGACCCCGGCGCGCTGCCGCTCACGGCGGCGCGGGCGTGGATCACCGCCGCCGCGGAGGCGCCGGCCGCCGCGCCGGCGCCCTCCTCCCTCGTCGAGCTTCCGATCACGTACGACGGCGCCGACCTGGCCGAGACGGCCGACCTGCTCGGCCTCACCCCCGCGGAGCTCACCGCCCGGCACGCCGCCGCAGAGTGGACGGTCGCGTTCACCGGTTTCGCCCCCGGCTTCGGCTACCTCGTGAGCGAGGAGTGGCCGTTCGACGTACCCCGCCGCGCGACTCCGCGCACCCGCGTGCCGGCCGGCGCCGTGGGGCTCGCCGGCGCGTTCAGCGGGGCGTACCCGCGCGAGACGCCGGGCGGCTGGCAGCTCATCGGCACGACGCCGGCCCCGCTCTTCGACCCGGATGCCGGCACCTCGGCCCTCCTCGCACCGGGTGCGCGCGTGCGGTTCGTGCCGCAGGTTCCGGATGCCGTGAGCGGCGCCGCACCCGTGACCGGCGCCGCCCCTGCCGACCGTGCCGGCACGGCCGGTGCGCCCCCGCCTCCCGGTTCCACCCCCTCCGCGTCTCGCGGCCGCGCCGACTCCACCCCGCCCGTGCCTCGCGTCCCGGCGACCCCGAACCTGACCCCCACCCCCGCCCTCACGATCCGCGAGCCCGGGCTCCTCGCCACCGTCCAGGACCAGGGCCGCCCCGGTCACGCCGCGGAGGGGGTCGCCGTCTCCGGCGCGCTGGACCGCGCCGCGCTGCGCACCGCGAACCGGCTCGTCGGCAACGACGAGGGCGCCGCGGGGGTCGAGATCACGCTGGGCGGGTTCCGCGCCGTCGCGCACACCGACCTGTGGGTCGCCGTGACCGGCGCGTGGGGTCCGATCCGCTGCGCCGGTCGCGAGCTCGCGCCGTACGAGGCGCACCTGTGGCCGGCCGGCGCGGAGCTGCAGGTCGACTGGTTCACGCGCGGCGCGCGCGGCTACCTCGCGGTGCGCGGCGGCCTCGACGCCCGCGCGGCGCTCGGGTCCCGGAGCACCGACATCCTGTCCGGGCTCGGCCCGGCCCCCCTCGCCGCCGGCTCCGCGCTCGCGCTCGCCGCCGCCGCGGCGCGCCCCGTCCCGCCCGACGACCTGCACCCGTGGAGCCCGCCCCGAGACGACCTCATCGAGGTGGAGCTCGCCCCGGGGCCCCGCGCCGACTGGTTCGCCCCGCCCGCGCTCGCCGCCCTGTTCGAGGCGGCCTGGACCGTGACCGGTCAGGCGGACCGCGTCGGCATCCGACTCGACGGACCGCTCCTGGACCGCGTGCGCACCGACGAGCTCCCCAGCGAGGGGATGGCCCCCGGCGCCCTGCAGGTCCCACCCGCCGGCCGCCCTGTCATCCTCGGCGCGGACGGGCCGGTCACCGGCGGCTATCCCGTCATCGCGGTGGTGACGGATGCCGGACGCGACGCGCTGGCGCAGGCGCGCCCCGGCACGACACTGCGCTTCCGGCACGCGCGGACCGGGCCCTGGCCCGCCTAGGGTTGACCGCATGTCGCGCACAACGAAGTCCGTCCCCCTCGTCCTCGTCGCCCTGCTGGCACTGGCGGGATGCTCGTCGTCCCCCGCCGTGGAGGCGGACCCGACGGATGCCGCCGACCCCGGCACGTCCGCGGCGACCGGCGACACGATCTCCGGCACCGGCTACTCCTTCCAGGTGCCCGAGGGGTGGGGCGAGCCCGAGCAGGAGATCGAGGGCTTCGACCCCGACGCGTTCGCCGCCGACCTCGACGACGCCGACGGGTTCTCGGACAACGTCAACGTGATCCTCTCGCCGGCCGGCGAGGTGACGCCCGAGCAGGTGGAGACCCTCGGCGTCGAGGAGCTCGAGGGCGTCGGCGCGACCGACGTCGAGATCGGCGACCGCATCACCGTCGCCGGCTCCGAGTCGGCGCACCTCTCCGCCGCGCTGGCGTCGGAGGGCACCGAGTACGTGGTGGACCAGTTCTACGTCACGGCGGACGGGCAGACCTACGTCGTCACGTTCTCCTTCAGCCCCACGGTCTCCGACGCCGACCGGGACGAGATCGCCGAATCGGTCCTCGCCTCCTGGACCTGGAGCTGACCGGACCCGCCGCGAGCGCCGGCCTCGGTCACCAGCGCGCGAGCTGCTCCTGCGCCGTGGCGAGCTCGCGCGGGGGCAGCGCGCGGGCGACGGCCTCGGTGAGGGTGAGCTCCGCGCCGCTGGCCTCGCCCTCGGCGACGAGGGCCGGAGCCTTCGCGCGGGCCGCGTCCAGCGACAGCGCGTGCACCGTGAACGCCTCGACGTCGAAGACGCCCACGCGATGGCGGATGGTGGTCGCGGCGGCGGAGAGCTCGCCGGCGCGCCGCGCGTCGCCGCGCGCCGCGGCGACGGCGCACAGTCCCTCGAGGCCGTAGGCGACGCCCTCCTCGTGATGCAGGCGCAGCGAGTCCAGCAGCGTCCGGACGAAGACCGCCTCCGCCTCGTCCACGGCGCCTCCGACCATGAGCAGCCGCCCCTTCTGGTTGCCCGCGATGGACCGGGTGAAGAGGTCGCCGCCCGCGTCGGCGATGGCGCTCGCCCGCTCGAAGTGCGCGAGCGCGTCTTCGCGTGACCCGCGGAGCCACGCGACCCTCCCGAGGGAGACGCGCGTGATCGCCTCGCCCCACGCGTTTCCGACGGCGTGCAGCCGCTCGACCGCCTCGTTCAGCTCCCGCTCGGCGAGATCGATGTCGGGGTCGGGCAGCTGCACGCGCGCGGTCGCCCGCGCCGCGAACGCCATGGCGGCGGCGTCCTCGTCGCCCGCCTCGCCGAACAGCCGCGCCACCTCGCCGAGGCCGGCGACGACCTCCTGCGCGGGGCGCTGCCACAGCTCCCCCCACAGGGCGTAGAACCATGCGACGGCGCGGGTGTGCTGCGTCATCGGCTTGTCCTTGCCCAGCAGCTCCAGCATCCACACCCGCACGCCGGCGAACAGGCCCATGATCCACCAGTAGATCAGGAGCGCCCACGCGAGGTCGCCGGCGTCGTCGAGCCGGTCGATGTAGACGAGATGCCGCACCGCGGCCCGGAGGTTCGCCAGCTGCAGGCCGAGCTCGGCCAACGCCGCCTCCTGCCCGGGGCCCCGCAGTTCCGGCGCGATCCGCCGCACGAGGGCCAGGTGGTAGTCGGCGTGCGCGGCCCGCATGAGGTCGGCCTCGCCGCGCTCCTTGAGCCGGTCGATGGCGTACTCGCGGACGATCGCGAGGAGCGACAGGACGCTCCGCCCGTCGATGTCGGTCTGTGTGACGAGCGAACTGTCCACGAGCGCCGCGAGGCCGTCGATGACCTCGGCCTCCCAGTCGCGTCCGGCGCCGATGGCCTCGACGGCCTCGAACGTGAACCGCTCCGCGAACACCCCGAGGTCCTCCAGGAGCGCCCGGTGCGCCGGGGTCAGCAGGCTCACGCTCCACTCCAGGGTGGCCCGCATCGTGCGGTGCCGCTCCGGCATGTCGCGGACGGCCGCCGTCAGGAGGGGGAGGGCACGGCTCAGCCGCTCCGCGATGGCCTGCGGCGACAGCATCCGCACCTTCGCGGCGGCGAGCTCGATCGCCAGCGGCAGCCCCTCCAGGCGCCGGCAGATGTCCATGACCGCGCCGGCGTTGTCCTCGGTGAGGGCGAAGCCGGGCTTGGCGGCGAGGGCGCGGTCGGCGAAGAGGGCGCACGCCGTCGACATCCCCGCCCGTTCCCGCGTGGCGGGGGCCCCGTCGGCAGGCGTCGTGAGCGCGCGCAGGTCGTAGACCCGCTCCCCGCGGATCCGCAGCACGATGCGGCTCGTCACGAGGAACGTCGCCTGCGGCGCGAGGTCGTACAGTCGCACGAGCAGCGGGGCGGCGTCGACGATCTGCTCGAAGTTGTCGAGCACGATCAGGACGCGCCGGTCCTCCAGCGCCCGTGCGATGCGGCCCTCGAGCGCGGCTTCGCCGTTGTCGCGGATGCCGAGACCGTAGGCGATCGTCGGGATCAGCAGCGCCGGCTCCAGGACGTTCTCCAGCGCCACGAAGTACACCCCGTCGGGGAAGAGGTCCCGGGCGCCCAGGGCGAGCTCGATCGCGAGACGGCTCTTGCCGATGCCGCCGGGGCCGATGAGGCTCACGACGCGGTCGTGGCCGCGCGCCAGCATCTCCCGCACGGCGGCCAGGTCGTCCTCGCGCCCGATCGTCGTCGTGTACGGCACGGGGATGCGCGCCGCCGGCGAGGCGCCGGCGGCGGCCGGATCGTCCCCTTCCGGCGTGCGCCGCGACTCGTCGAAGCGCTCCGCGAGAAGCGTCGCCAGGTCGGCGGCGACCCGGGACTCCAGTTCGTCGGCCGCCGTGAACGGGAGGTAGGCGGCGGTGTCGTCGGCCTGGATGCGGGCGATGAGCTCCGTCAGGCGCTCGTCGCGGTGGTCGGTCGCCTTGATGTAGATGAGCTTCGGCATGTCCCGCGGCGCGAGGTTGTACTCGTCCTCCAGCCCCGACACCTCCTCGTCCGGTGCGACCCAGCCGTAGCTGGCGCCGTAGATGCCCACGAACACGTCGCTCTGCTCCAGGTACGAGCGGTACAGCTCGCGCGGGGGATGCGGGCGGGCGCCGAGCTCGAACATCACCGGCGCGAGGTGGAGGCGCTCGATCGCCGACCGCGCGGCGCGGCGCTCATCGACGAGCTCGCGCAGGGTAGAGCTGACGAAGACCCGGATCCGCTGGTCGGGCGTGCGGATCACGGGGCGGATGACCCCAGTCATGGGGACATCATGGCCTTCCGTCCGCGCTCGCGCCACGGGTTTCCGGCGGATCTCGCGGCCCGACGCCGCGTGATCGCGCGGTTATACCGCAGCATCCGGGACAAATCAAGAATCTCGCTGGACATGGCGCGTCGCCCGGGCTATAGTGGGTAGTTGCGCTCCCTTCCCCCTGCCCTCATATGGTGGTCGGCTTGTGCCTGTTGTGCCCCCGTCGTATTCCGGCGGCGCGTGCTGCGCAGGTTTTCGGGTTCGGGAGCACTCCACCTGACGACAAGGAAACCAGCCCCTGCCCGGGCTCACGGAGGTAATCCCCTTGGCTGCTGCGCGCAACGCAACCAATTCCACCACCACCCCCAAGAACGGCCGTGACGCTTCGCGTCTCACGTTCGCCAAGATCTCCGACACGCTGGCGGTCCCCGACCTCCTGGCGCTGCAGACCGAGTCCTTCGACTGGCTCGTCGGCAACGAGACGTGGAAGGCGCGGGTCGCAGAGGCGAAGGCCGCCGGCCGCACCGACGTGCCCGAGACCAGCGGCCTCGAGGAGATCTTCGAGGAGATCTCCCCGATCGAGGACCTGGGCGAGACGATGCAGCTCTCGTTCACGAACCCGTACCTGGAGCCGGAGAAGTACTCGATCGAGGAGTGCAAGGAGCGCGGCAAGACCTACGCCGCCCCGCTGTACGTCGAGGCCGAGTTCATGAACCACCTCACCGGTGAGATCAAGACCCAGACGGTCTTCATGGGCGACTTCCCGCTCCAGACCACCAAGGGCACGTTCATCATCAACGGCACCGAGCGCGTCGTCGTCTCGCAGCTCGTCCGCTCGCCCGGTGTGTACTTCGACAAGACCCCCGACAAGACGAGCGACAAGGACATCGTGTCGGCGCGCGTCATCCCGAGCCGCGGTGCGTGGCTCGAGTTCGAGATCGACAAGCGCGACCAGGTCGGCGTGCGCATCGACCGCAAGCGCAAGCAGTCGGTCACCGTGTTCCTGAAGGCCCTCGGCCTCTCCAGCGAGGACATCCTCAACGAGTTCGCCGGCTTCGACTCCATCGAGGACACGCTTTCCAAGGACACGATCCTCACCAAGGAGGACGCGCTCCGCGACATCTACCGCAAGCTCCGTCCAGGCGAGCAGGTCGCCGCCGAGGCCGCCCGCGCGCTCCTGGACAACTTCTACTTCAACTCCAAGCGCTACGACCTGGCGAAGGTCGGCCGCTACAAGATCAACCAGAAGCTCGGCCTCGACAAGCCGCTCAGCGACTCGGTCCTGACCGTCGACGACATCGTCGCGACGATCAAGTACCTCGTCCGCCTGCACCGCGGCGACGTCACGTTCGAGGGTCTCCGCGGCGGCAAGACCACCGACATCCGCCTGGACGTCGACGACATCGACAACTTCGGCAACCGTCGCATCCGCGCCGTCGGCGAGCTCATCCAGAACCAGGTCCGCACGGGTCTGTCCCGCATGGAGCGCGTCGTCCGCGAGCGCATGACCACGCAGGACATCGAGGCCATCACGCCGCAGACCCTGATCAACGTGCGCCCCGTCGTCGCCGCGATCAAGGAGTTCTTCGGAACCTCGCAGCTGTCGCAGTTCATGGACCAGAACAACCCGCTCGCGGGTCTGACCCACAAGCGCACGCTGTCCGCGCTCGGCCCCGGCGGTCTGTCGCGCGAGCGCGCCGGCGTCGAGGTCCGTGACGTCCACCCGTCGCACTACGGCCGCATGTGCCCCATCGAGACGCCGGAAGGCCCGAACATCGGTCTGATCGGCCGTATGGCGACCTTCGGCCGCATCAACGCGTTCGGCTTCGTCGAGACGCCGTACCGCAAGGTCATCGACGGCCGGGTCACCGACCAGATCGACTACCTCACGGCCACGGAGGAGAGCGACTTCATCGTCGCCCCCGCCAGCACGCCCCTCAAGGACGGCCACTTCGCCGAGGACCGCGTCCTCGCCCGTCGCGGTCAGGGTGGCGAGGTCGACCTGTTCCACGTCGAGGAGATCGGCTACATCGACGTCTCCCCGCGCCAGATGGTCTCGGTCGCGACCTCGCTCATCCCGTTCCTCGAGCACGACGACGCGAACCGCGCCCTCATGGGTGCGAACATGCAGCGTCAGGCCGTCCCGCTGCTGCGCAGCGAGTCGCCCGTCGTCGGCACCGGCATGGAGGGCCCCGCGGCCATCGACGCCGGTGACGTGATCATCGCGCAGAAGGCCGGTGTCGTCACCGAGGTCTCGGCCGACGTCGTGACCCTGCAGCTGGACGAGGGCGGCACGCAGGACTACTTCCTGCGCAAGTTCGACCGCTCGAACCAGGGCACCTCCTACAACCAGCGCGTGGTCGTCTCGGCCGGCGAGCGGGTCGAGGTCGGCGAGGTCATCGCCGACGGCCCGGCGACGGAGAACGGCGAGCTCGCGCTCGGCAAGAACCTCCTCGTCGCGTTCATGATGTGGGAAGGCCACAACTTCGAGGACGCGATCATCCTCAGCCAGGAGCTCGTCAAGAACGACACGCTCTCCTCGATCCACATCGAGGAGTACGAGGTCGACGCGCGCGACACCAAGCTCGGCAAGGAGGAGATCACCCGTGACCTCCCCAACGTCAGCCCCGACCTGCTGAAGGACCTCGACGAGCGCGGCATCGTCCGCATCGGCGCCGAGGTGCGTCCCGGTGACATCCTCGTCGGCAAGGTCACGCCCAAGGGCGAGACCGAGCTGTCGGCCGAGGAGCGCCTGCTCCGCGCGATCTTCAACGAGAAGAGCCGCGAGGTCCGCGACACGTCCCTGAAGGTGCCGCACGGCGAGCAGGGCACGATCATCGCGGTCAAGGAGTTCAACGCCGAGGACGGCGACGACGAACTCGGCTCGGGCGTCAACCGCCGCGTCGTGGTCTACATCGCCCAGAAGCGCAAGATCACCGAGGGTGACAAGCTCGCCGGCCGCCACGGCAACAAGGGGGTCATCGCGAAGATCCTCCCCGTCGAGGACATGCCCTTCCTCGCCGACGGCACGCCGGTCGACATCGTCCTGAACCCGCTCGGCATCCCGGGTCGAATGAACTTCGGCCAGGTGCTGGAGACCCACCTCGGGTGGATCGCCCAGCAGGGCTGGAAGGTCGAGGGCGACCCGGAGTGGGCCAAGCAGCTCCCCGAGTCCGCTCGCCAGGCCGCGCCCGGCACGAAGGTCGCCACCCCGGTGTTCGACGGTGCCGCCGAGTCGGAGATCGCGGGTCTGCTCGACTCGACGCTCCTCACCCGTGACGGTGAGCGCCTCATCGACCGCTCGGGCAAGACGAAGCTGTTCGACGGTCGCTCCGGCGAGCCGTTCCCGGCTCCGATCTCGGTCGGCTACATGTACATCCTGAAGCTGCACCACCTCGTGGACGACAAGATCCACGCGCGCTCGACCGGCCCGTACTCGATGATCACCCAGCAGCCGCTCGGTGGTAAGGCGCAGTTCGGCGGTCAGCGCTTCGGTGAGATGGAGGTGTGGGCCCTCGAGGCCTACGGCGCCGCGTACGCGCTGCAGGAGCTCCTCACGATCAAGTCCGACGACATCGTGGGCCGCGTCAAGGTCTACGAGGCGATCGTCAAGGGCGAGAACATCCAGGAGCCCGGCATCCCCGAGTCCTTCAAGGTGCTCATGAAGGAGATGCAGTCGCTCTGCCTGAACGTCGAGGTCCTCTCGGCCGACGGCACGGCGGTCAACCTCCGTGACACCGACGACGAGGCCTTCCGCGCTGCTGAAGAGCTCGGCATCAACATCTCCACCCGGTTCGAGACCACGTCCATCGACGAGATCTGACCCGGCCAGGCTTACAAACGATTTTCGACACAGGAGAACTAGTGCTCGACGCAACCACTTTCGATGAGCTTCGCATCGGCCTGGCCACAGCTGACGACATCCGTCGTTGGTCCTTTGGTGAGGTCAAGAAGCCCGAGACCATCAACTACCGCACGCTGAAGCCGGAGAAGGACGGCCTCTTCGGCGAGCAGATCTTCGGCCCCTCCCGCGACTGGGAGTGCGCCTGTGGCAAGTACAAGCGCGTCCGCTTCAAGGGCATCGTCTGCGAGCGCTGCGGCGTGGAGGTCACCAAGTCCTCCGTCCGCCGTGAGCGCATGGGCCACATCGAGCTCGCCGCGCCGGTCACCCACATCTGGTACTTCAAGGGCGTCCCCTCGCGTCTCGGCTACCTGCTGGACATGGCGCCGAAGGACCTCGAGAAGGTCATCTACTTCGCCGCGTACATGGTCATCTCGGTCGACGAGGATGCTCGTCACCGCGACCTGCCCACGCACGAGTCGAACCTGCGCCTCGAGCTGAAGAACCTCGCCGACCGTCGTGACGCCCGCGTCGCCACGCGTCTGGCGAAGCTGGAGGAGGAGCTCGCCGCCCTGGAGGCGGAGGGTGCCAAGGCCGACCAGAAGAAGAAGGTCAAGGACGCCGCCGAGAAGGACATGGCCGGCATCCGCAAGAGCTCCGACGAGCAGATCGGCAAGCTCGAGCGCGTCTGGGAGGAGTTCCGCAACCTCTCCGTCGGTCAGCTCAAGCAGGAGGACGACGTCTTCCACGAGCTGCAGGACCGGTTCGGTCAGTACTTCGAGGCCTACATGGGCGCCGAGTCGATCAAGCGTCGCCTCGAGGCGTTCGACCTGGCCGCCGAGGCCGAGTCGCTGCACCTGCAGATCTCCGAGGGCAAGGGCCAGCGCAAGATCCGCGCGATCAAGCGCCTGAAGGTCGTCAACTCGTTCCTGCAGACGGGCATGAGCCCGGCCGCGATGGTCCTCGACGTCGTCCCGGTGATCCCGCCGGAGCTGCGCCCGATGGTCCAGCTCGACGGTGGCCGCTTCGCGACCAGCGACCTGAACGACCTGTACCGCCGCGTGATCAACCGCAACAACCGTCTCCGTCGCCTGATCGACCTCGGTGCCCCCGAGATCATCGTCAACAACGAGAAGCGGATGCTGCAGGAGGCCGTCGACGCGCTGTTCGACAACGGCCGCCGTGGTCGCCCCGTCACGGGCACCGGCAACCGTGCGCTGAAGTCGCTGTCCGACATGCTCAAGGGCAAGCAGGGCCGCTTCCGTCAGAACCTCCTCGGCAAGCGCGTGGACTACTCGGGCCGTTCGGTCATCATCGTCGGTCCCCAGCTCAAGCTGCACCAGTGCGGTCTGCCCAAGCAGATGGCGCTCGAGCTGTTCAAGCCGTTCGTGATCAAGCGCCTCATCGACCTCGGTCACTCGCAGAACATCAAGGCCGCCAAGCGCGCCGTCGAGCGGACCCGTCCCGAGGTCTGGGACGTGCTCGAGGAGATCATCCGCGAGCGCCCCGTGCTGCTCAACCGTGCGCCCACGCTGCACCGTCTCGGCATCCAGGCCTTCGAGCCTCAGCTCGTCGAGGGCAAGGCGATCCAGCTGCACCCGCTCGTCTGCGCCGCGTTCAACGCGGACTTCGACGGTGACCAGATGGCCGTCCACCTGCCGCTGTCGGTCGAGGCCCAGGCCGAGGCCCGCATCCTCATGCTGGCGTCGAACAACATCCTGAAGCCGTCCGACGGCCGCCCGGTGACACTGCCCTCCCAGGACATGATCATCGGTCTGCACCACCTGACCACGGTCATCGAGGGCGCAGCAGGCGAGGGCCGCGTGTTCGGCTCGGTCGGCGAGGCGATCCTGGCGAAGGACGAGGGCACCCTCGACCTGCAGGCCAAGGTCCGCATCCGCGTCCCGGGTCTGACGTTCCTCGAGGGCGAAGCCCCCGAGGGCTACGAGCGCCACGGTCTCGTGGACGCCTCGCTCGGCCAGGCGATCTTCAACGACACGCTCCCCAAGGGCTACCCGTTCGTCCGCGAGCAGGCCGACAAGGGCAAGCTGTCGCAGATCGTCAACAAGCTGGCCGAGGAGTACCCGAAGGTGGAGGTCGCGGCTTCGCTCGACCGCATCAAGGACGCCGGCTTCTACTGGGCCACCCGTTCGGGTGTGACCGTCGCGCTCAGCGACGTCCTCACGCCGCCGAACAAGGCCGAGATCGTGGCGGGCTACGAGAAGCAGGCCGCGAAGGTCCAGGGCCAGTTCGAGAAGGGCCTCACGACCGACGCCGAGCGTCGCCAGGAGCTCATCAAGATCTGGACCGAGGCGACCGACGAGGTTCAGGGCGCGATGCGCGCGAACTTCCCGGCCGACAACACCATCAACCGCATGGTGAGCTCGGGCGCTCGTGGTAACTGGCTGCAGATCCGCAACATCGCGGGTATGCGCGGCCTCGTGAACAACCCCAAGGGTGAGATCATCCCCCGTCCGATCATCTCCTCGTACCGCGAGGGTCTGTCGGTGGCGGAGTACTTCATCGCGACGCACGGTGCCCGTAAGGGTCTGGCCGACACGGCTCTCCGTACCGCCGACTCGGGCTACCTCACGCGTCGACTCGTCGACGTCTCGCAGGATGTCATCATCCGCGAGGAGGACTGCGGGTCGAACAAGGGCCTGGAGTTCACGATCGCGGCGCCCGGCGCCGACGGCACGCTGGTGAAGGACGCGAACGTCGAGAACTCGGTGTTCGCCCGTACCCTCGCCGCGGATGTCGTCAGCCCCTCGGGCGAGGTGCTCGCCTCCGCCGGCGACGACGTGGGCGACGTGCTCATCAACGCGCTCGTCGAGGGCGGCGTGGAGTCCATCAAGGTCCGCTCGGTCCTCACCTGCGACTCGGCTGTCGGCGTCTGCGCGAAGTGCTACGGCCGTTCGCTCGCGACCGGCAAGCTCGTCGACATCGGCGAGGCCGTCGGCATCATCGCGGCCCAGTCGATCGGTGAGCCCGGCACCCAGCTGACGATGCGCACCTTCCACACGGGTGGTTCGGCGTCCGCCGATGACATCACGCAGGGTCTGCCGCGCGTGCAGGAGCTGTTCGAGGCCCGTACCCCCAAGGGTGCGTCCCCGATCGCCGAGGCCGACGGTGTCATCAAGATCGACGAGACCGACAAGGCCAAGAAGGTCATCCTGACGCCCGACAACGGCGACGAGCCGCACGTCTACCCCGTCCTCAAGCGCGCCACCCTCCTCGTCGAGGACGGTCAGCGCGTCACGGTCGGCCAGCCCATCCTGGTGGGCACGCTCGACCCCAAGGAGGTCATGCGTGTCATGGGTGCCCGCGAGGTGCAGAAGTACCTCGTGAACGGCGTCCAGGGCGTGTACCGCTCGCAGGGTGTGCCGATCCACGACAAGCACATCGAGGTCATCGTGCGCCAGATGCTGCGCAAGGTCACCGTCGTCGACCACGGCGAGACCACGCTGCTGCCGGGTGAGCTGGTGGACTTCAAGCGCTACCAGCAGATGAACCGCGAGGCGGTGGCCGAGGGCAAGCGTCCCGCGTCCGGCCGTCCCGAGCTGATGGGTATCACGAAGGCGTCGCTCGCGACGGAGTCGTGGCTGTCGGCGGCATCGTTCCAGGAGACCACCCGCGTTCTGACGCAGGCGGCCATGGAGGGCAAGAGCGACCCGCTCGTCGGCCTCAAGGAGAACGTCATCATCGGAAAGCTCATCCCCGCCGGCACCGGCCTTGCGAAGTACCGCAACGTCGTGGTCGAGGCGACGGAGGAGGCCAAGAGCGAGCGGTACCCCAACCGCATCTTCGCCTCGGACGGCGCGTACAGCGACGCCGACCTGAGCTTCGTCGACTTCGACAGCTTCTCGACGGACGACTTCACGCCCGGCACGTACAACTGAGGCGGATGCCGGTGGTCACCCACCGGCATCCCTCACTCGAAGGCCCTCGGCATCATGCCGGGGGCCTTCGGCGTTCCCGTTCCGCGGCTCCTCGGAGCGCCGGTGCGGGCGCCGGGGCCGGGGCGCCTACCGTGGGAGCATGACCCGGGTCGGCGGCAGGAATGCGATCTTCGCGTGGGTCGTGGGGCTCATCAGCGCCGCGATCGTGGCGGTGCTCGTCGTCCTCGCGCTGCCGATGCTCCCGACATCCCTCGCGTGGCTCGGCGATCAGGTGAAGGGCCCGGTATCCGCCCCGGAGGCCCGCGACGAACCCGCCGAGGGCGGCGCGCCCGCGGAGTGCCGCGATCTGTACAGCCAGCCCCTGTGGGCCTCGCTCGTCTGGGCGCCGGACTCGGTGCTCACGCCCTCGCGCGACCTGCCGACCACGACGGCGACAGGACTCGTCGAGGCGCTCGCCCCGACCGTCCGGATGACCTGCACCTGGCGGTCGGCGGAGGGCGAGATCTCCACGACGCTCGCGGAGGTGGCCACGGATGCCGGCGCGATCGCCGCGACCGCCCTCCCCACCGCGGGCTTCGCGTGCGCCGCGTCCGACGGACGCACGCGCTGCACGCGCACCGACGGCGAACTCGTCGAGACGATCGAGGCTGGCGGCGGGCTGTGGCTGTCGACATCCCAGACGTCCTGGCAGCCGGCGGACTACCCGGGGCGGGTCGCGGACGCCGTCTGGGCGGATTAGAGCGCGGACGGCCAGATCGCGCGGATGACGGCGGTCGTGTAGCCGGTCGGCGCGAGGTTCGAGTACTGCGTGTCGATGAGCACGCCGTCACGGTAGAACAGCGTCCGGCCGTCGGTGACCGGGAAGTCGGCGTTCTCCCACGTCTTCTCGCAGCGGAGCCCGCCGGCCGGCTCGTAGCAGACGAAGCCTTCGTCCATGCGGGCGTTGAAGTAGTCGAGGACGTCGTTCTTCGGCGCGTAGTTGATCGTCGTCTCGAGCCGCGTCGTGTCGGCGCCGGGCTGCCCCCAGACGCAGCGCAGCGACCGGTCCGGGAGGACGCCGGTCTCCCCGAATGCCGGGTCGTTCAGGGGAACGCCCTCCAGCTGGGTGCGGACGGCGTCGTCGACGATCGCCTCGCAGTCCGTCGGCAGCACCGTCATGGACAGCACGGGGCCGGACGGGACCGGCGGGACGCCCGTGGGCGTCGCGGTGGGCGTCGGCGTCGGGGTGGCGGCGGCCGTCGTGGGGGCATCGGACGGCGCCGCCTCGGGGGTCGGCGCGCAGGCCGCGAGGAGCGCAGCGAGGAGCACGGCCCCGGCCGGAGCGGCGAGGAGCGCGCGGCGTGCGGACGGGGACGACATGTCCTCCACGATAGGCGGGAGGTTCCCACCCGACGCCCCGACACGTCGCGGGGCTCGGCCCTGCACGGGACACGTCCCGACACGTCGGCATGGCTCCCGGACTGTGTGCGGCGGGCGCGTTACGCTCACTGTGCGGCGGCGAACGCCTTCGCGTGAGGAGCACATCGCAATGAGCGACCCCAAGTACGGTGAGCCCGTCGACGACAGCACTCCCGCTCGTGACGACCGGTCCGTCGATGACGTGGTCGGCAGCGCCAACGCCGGTCTCGCCGAGGCCGAGGCGGCCAAGCGCGACGCCGTGACCCCCGAGGAGCAGGCCGCTGCGGCGCGCTCCGACGAGGCCGCCCGTGACGACCTCGCCGCCGACGCCGCGCGTGACGACCGCCCCGTGGGCGCCGCGTACGACGACCGCCAGGATGCCGTCTACGGCGACCGCGGGACGCGCGACGCCGCGACGACCGGCGCCGCGCACGACCGGTCCGCCGACGACGACGGCCTCGACTACCTCCGCACGGGCCCGGCCGCGACCGGCTCCTCCGTCGACGCCTCCGCCGACGACCGTTACTCGATGGCTCCCTCCGCGGCGCCCACCGAGACGTACCGTCCGGTCGAGAGCGAGCCGGTCGCGCCCGTCGCCGCCCCCGCGCCCCAGCCGATCTTCGTCCAGGCCCCCGAGGCCCCGCGCGCCCGCGGCAACCGCGGCGCCGCCGGCGCCATCGGCCTGCTCGCCGCGCTCTCCTTCGCCGTGCTGTACCTCGCGGCCGCGCTCGGCTTCGGCGCGATTCAGGGCGACGTCACCCTCGAGAACGTCGGCGAGGAGGCGCTCGCCGCGCTCACCACGTGGTGGTTCTGGGTCCCCGTCGTCGTCTTCTTCCTCGGCTTCTGGATCCTCGGTGCGGTCATCAACCGCGGCCGCTGGGGTCTGTGGGTGATCTTCGGGATCATCGTCGGCGCCGTCGCGTACGTGGGCCACCTGCTGGGCCAGCTGTTCCAGGCGCCGTTCTGGACGCTCACCGCCAGCGAGGGCGCGGAGATCGTCAACGACCAGCTGCTCGCGCCCCTGGCCATCGCCGCGTTCGTCTTCGGCCGCGAGCTGACGATCTGGTTCGGCGCCTGGGTCGCGGCACGCGGCAAGCGCGTGACCGAGCTGAACTACGAGGCGCAGCGCGAGTACGAGCGGACGCTCGAGGCGGGCCCGCAGCTTCACCGCGTGTGATGCCATGACCGGCCGTGGAGTGGCGCCGCCGGTGGCGGTGGCGCTCGCGACGGTGGCGTTCGTCGCGCTCGCGATCGGCGGCCTCGGGATGGCGAGCCTCCTGCTCGAGGCCGACGTCATCGCGACACCCGGCGTCGGCCAGCTCGCCGGCATCCTGGCCCTCACGGTCTCGACGGGGGCTTTCGGCGGCCTGCTGTGGGCGTATCTGCGTCGCCCGCAGCCTTCGTACGTCGCCGCGCTTCCGGTGACGGTGGCCGCCATGCTCGCGTACCTGGTGGGCTTCGGCCTGGGCGCGATGCTGCAGGGGACGGATGCCGCGCTCGCGCTCGCCGCCGCGGGCGGATTCGCGACCTCGTGGTTCGCGCTCGTCCTGGCCGGGGCCGCGTTCGTCGCGGCCTGGTCGGCCGTGGCTCTCGTGCGCACGCGCGCGGAACGTCCGCGCTGGCCGTGGGAGCGCGACGACCTCGACGAGCCCTGACCCGCCGCTGCGCGCGTCGTCGGCGTGGCTCGGTCGCTGGGGCTCTGGCGGCGGCCGCCCGCCGCGGTTCGCTCGCGCCGAATGGTGGGTGTGCACGCGTCGCACCCGCACTTCAGCGCGGATGAATATCCCCGCTCAGGTTCACTCGCGTCAAATGGCGGGTCTCGACGCCCCGCACCCGCACTTCGGCGCGGATGAATATCCGGGCTCAGGCTCACTCGCGTCAAATGGTGGGTCGCGACGCCCCGACCCGCACTTCGGCGCGGGCGAAGATCCCCGCTGAGGTTCAGTCGCGCCAAATGGCGGGTCTCGACGCCCCGCACCCACACTTCGGCGCGGGTGAAGTGCTTAGGGTCGCCGGGCGGCGACGCCTGGCGCCGCGGACGCTACGGCGAGCTCGCTCATCCGCGCCGCATGGCGGGCCCCGCTGGCACGCACTCGCAATCTGGCGCGGATGAGTGCGGGGCCGGGAGCGTGTGGTGCCCCGCGGCCGATTCACCCGCGCCGAATGGCGGGTGCCCTCGCCCCCAACCCGGGTTTCGGCGCGGATGAAGACCCCGCGGCCGATTCATCCGCGCCGAGTGGCGGGTGTCTTCGCCCTGGACCCGCGTTTCGGCGCGGGTGAAGATCCTGGCGAGCGCTCGCCCCGGCGAGCGCGGCCCCGAACGGCTCCGACCGCTCCCGGCGCGCCCGCCCCACCGCCCCGGCCCGCCCCGCCCACGCCGCGTGGCGCCAGCCCCACCGCCCCGGCCCACCCCCGGCGGCCCCGCCCCCGCCCACGCCGCGTGGCGCCCGCCCCACCGCCCCGGCCCATCCCCGGGGCGCGGCGCGGACGCGGTTTCCGCGGCGCATACAGCGAAACGCCGCGCCGCACGGAACAATGGTCCCGTGGAGCGGTCGATCGAGACCCAGGTCAGCCAGGCGGTGGACGCCTGGCTGAAATGGCTGCCGCGCTGGGAGCCGGCGACGCACCGCGGCCGCGTGGCCCCGTGCCGCCGCTGCTTCGGGTCTCCCGTGCTGTCGGCGGCGGGGCTCGGCGCCGACGTGCCGCACGGCGTGCAGCACGGCCTGTCCACGCGAGTGAAGACCATCGTCGACCGCGCCGTCGCCGAGTACACGGCGCGGAACCTCCCGATGCTGCAGGCCGAGCTCGATCAGCAGGCGGCGCGCAACCAGGCGCGCAGCTACCGCCCCGCCGAGGGCCTCGACCCCGAGTTCGAGGGACTGCCCATGGACCCCGACCCCGTGCCCGGGTCGCCGTTCCTCTTCACGATCTCCGGCCTCGCCGAGGAGGCCGCGGCCGCGGTGCCCGACCTTCCCCCGCTGTCCGAAGAGGCCAAGAGCGCCCTCCGCCAGGAGGTGCGCCTCGCCGACGACTACGCCAACATGATCGGCCGCGAGGTGTGCACCATCCTCCTGCACCACCGCCTGCGCATCCAGGCGGCCGTGGGCCAGTACGTCGAACCGCAGATCGCGGCGATGCTCGAGGAGCTGACGCGTTCCCTCGACGCACCGTTCGACCCGGGCGCCGAGCCGGGGCTGCCCGACCTGTAGCCCCGCCCGCAGCGCCCCGCCCGGCGCGGCCCGCCTTTGTTAGCATTGGCCGGACTCGCCGCAGAGGACGGCCACCCGGCATCCGCGTGGCACAGCGTCTTTTTCCGTCGACCGGTGAGGGGTGGCATGGCACAGAGGCTCCCGTCGTCGCCGCCCATCCTCCCCGGCCTGGATTACGTGCGGCCCCTCGGATCGGGCGGTTTCGCCGACGTGTTCCTCTACCAGCAGGACATGCCCCGTCGCGCCGTGGCCGTCAAAGTGCTGCCGACCGATGAGCGCGACCCCGACCTGCTCCGCATGTTCAACGCCGAGGCCGACGTCCTCGCGCACCTGTCCGCACATCCCGCCATCGTCACGGTCTACCAGGCCGGCATCTCCGCCGACGGACGGCCGTACATCGTCATGGAGTACTGCCCCGGCTCGCTCGCGCAGCGATACCGCATCGAGCGGATCCCGGTCGAGGAGGTCATGACGATCGCCGTGCGGCTCGCCGGCGCGCTCGAGTCCGCGCACCGGGCCGGGCTCATCCACCGCGACATCAAGCCGAGCAACATCCTCGTCACGACGTTCGGCGCGGCCGTCCTCGCCGACTTCGGCATCTCCGCCTCGCTGCTGCGGCACACCCCGGGGGAGGTGCTGGCCATGTCGATCCCGTGGAGCGCGCCCGAGGTGATCGCGGAGCAGACCGCCGGCACGGTGGCGAGCGAGGTCTGGAGCCTCGGCGCCACCGTGTACTCCCTCCTGGCCGGGCACAGCCCGTTCGAGCGCCGTGAGCGCGGCCAGAACACCCGCGAGCACCTCCGCCGGCGCATCGCGCGCGCCACCTTCATCCCCGTCCAGCGCCCCGACATGCCCGACGATCTGCAGCGCGTGCTCGCGACGGCGATGGCGCGCGACCCCGCCCAGCGGTACCGCACGGCCCGCGAGTTCGGCGAGGCGGTCCGCGATGTGCAGCGGAGTCTCGGCATCGCCCCGACACCGCTCGAGGTGCCGACCGAGGAGTGGACGCCGGTCTCGGACGAGGTCGACTTCGCCGACGCGCGCGTCCGCGGTCCCGTTCGCACCACCGTGCCGCACGAGACCCGCCGGCGCCGCGGGACGGACTCGGGCCCGCCCCGCGGGCGTGATGAGGACTCCGCGATCTCCGGCGGCCCGCCGCCCCGGCGGCTGATCTGGCCGTGGGCGGTGGGCGCCGTCGTCGTCGTCGCGGTGATCGTCGTCGTCGCGGCCGTCCTCCTGGGCGGGCGCTGATGCGACGCCGCACCGTCGTCGGCCTCGCCGCGAGCGCCCTCGCCGTCGCGCTCGTCACCGGGATGAGCATCGTGTGGCCCGGCCTCGACGCGCAGGACACACCCCCGAAGGATGCCTCGGTGTGGGTGCTGCAGAGCGACGGCCTCCGCTACGCCCGCGTGAACACGGCCATCGGCGAGCTCGACACGGTGCGAAGCGTCGCCAACCCGACGCGCATCGTGCAGGCCGACACCGGCGCCTACATGTTCACCGACAGCGACAGCAAGGTCATCCGCATCGACGAGGCGGCGCCGGTGGACCTCGATGCGCAGGGACTCGAGCAGGCGGACTCCGCCCCGGCGGGGACGCGCGAGGCGGTCAGCGCGGGGGACTTCGTCGCCTACCGCACCGACACCGGCGCCGTGTACGCGGGCCGGCTCTCCACGGGGTCCTTCGCCCGGGTGGACCCGTTCGGGTCACCGGATGACGAGGACCGCGTGCCGTACACGGCGGACGCCATCGCCGTGGACCCGGAGGGGATGCTGTTCGGCTACTCGTCGACAGCGGATGCCGTGCTGCGCTTCGACGTCGTCTCCTCGACCGTGCGGGGCGAGGATCCGGTCGCCGCCGACCCGGATCTTCCGGCGCTGACCGCGGCCGGTGAGGACTGGGTCCTCGTCGACGCCGGCGACGGGCGATTCTGGGCCCGCGGCGCCGACGAGGGCGGGCAGGCCCCGACGCAGGGCGCGGTCGTGCTGAGCCGTCCCGACCCGGACGGCGACGCCGTGTATCTCGCGGATCAGAGCAGCCTCGTGCGGGTCGGCGTCGACGGCGGCACCGAGCAGATCGTGCCTCCCGGAACCACGGTGCGGGGGACGCCCGCCCGCCCCGTCATCCGGGACGGCGGGGTGTACGCCGCCTGGCTTCCGGAAGGCGCGGGGCCCGGCGCGCTGTGGGACGCCGGACGGATCCGTCCCCTCGAGTACGCCGGGGCGGAGCTCGGTCCGCAGCGTCGCCCCGTCTTCCTCGACACCGGTGACGCCCTCGTGCTCAACGACGCCCGGTCCGGGTGGGTGTGGACCGTGGAGGATGCCCGGCTCCTGCCCTCCAGTCAGCGCTGGGACATCGAGAAGGTGACCGAGACGGCCGCCGAGACCAGCGAGGAGGAGCCGCCGGCCGTCATCGACCCGCGGCCGCCGGTCGCGGTCCCCGACGCGTTCGGCGTCCGCCCGGGTGCGCTGGTGCCGCTGCCCGTGCTGCTGAACGACCACGACCCCAACGAGGATGTCCTCGCCGTCGACCCGACCTCCGTGACGGGCCTCGACCCGGGTTTCGGCGTCCTGACCACCACCGATGACCGCCAGCGCCTCGCGGTGCGCGTCGCGTCCGACGCGCGCGGCACGGCGACCTTCTCCTACGCCGTCTCGGACGGGACCGCCGAGAAGGGCCTCACCTCCGAGCCCGCGAGCGTGACGCTCACCGTCGCGGCGGAGGCCGCCAACTCCGCGCCGGTCTGGTGCGGAGTCCCGGGATGCCGGCAGAGCGCCGTGACGCCGCAGCTGCCCCGCGGCGGGACGCTCACGCTGCCCGTCCTCACCGACTGGGTCGACCCCGAAGGCGACGCCATGCTGCTGAGCAGCGTCGTGAACACCTCCGGCATCGGCAAGGTGGCGTGGGTTCCGAGCGGCGAGCTCGTCTACCAGCACAGCGACGCGACCGGCCGGGACGAGAGCATCACCCTCAGCTACACGGTGTCGGACACGCACGGTGCGAGCGCGACGCGGACGCTCGTCATCCGCGTCGTCGGCGAACCGGAGCCGACGGTGCAGTCCTTCGCCGTCGTCGACATCGCCGGCTCGCGCCTCACCGTGGATGTCGCGCCGCATGTGACCGGCGCGGCGGGGGAGATGACGCTGACGGCCGCCCGCGTGCTCGACGACGCCGCCGCGACCGCCACCGTCGTCGGCGGCACGACGCAGTTCGACTTCTCGACGACCGAGCCGGGCACGTACCGGGTGGCGCTCACCGTCGCCGTCGGCGGCGGCGAGGCGACCGGCACCGCCCGCATCACGCTGCTCCCCGCGGACGCCCCCGCCCAGCTGTCCACCGCACCCGTCATCGCGTTCGTCCGCCCGCAGGCCGACGCGACCATCGACGTGTTCGCCGCCGTGTCCAATCCCACGCGGCGGGTGCTGCTGCTGAGCGACGTCGTGGCGTTCCCGGCACCGGGGGCGACCCTGTCGGTGGATGCCGTCGCGCAGAGCCAGCTGCGGGTCTCCGGCACGACCGCGACGGCGGAGCCGGGGCTCCTCGGCACCGTCGCCTACCGGGTCAGCGACGGCACGAACGACGAGGGTGCGTCGGTGGAGGGGCTCGCGACGGTCTACCTGCTGCCCCCGCCTCCGGAGATCGCCCCCATCGCCGTCGACGACACCGTCGTCGTCCGGGCCGGGTCGCAGGTCGACATCCCCGTGCTCGCCAACGACTTCGCGCCGTCGGGGGCCCGCCCCCGCATCGACCCGGAGTCGGTCGTGTCCTCCAGCGAGGGCGCCCTGGCGTTCGCATCCGGCGACCTGCTCCGCTACCTCGCGCCCACCACGCCCGGCACCTACACCGTCGAGTACGACGTCTTCACGACCGGTTCCCCGACCCTGACCGACACCGCCACCGTGCGTATCCGCGCGCTCGCCGACGATGCGAACCGTCCCCCGCTGCCCGCGAACCTGTCCGGCCGGGTCGTCAGCGGGCTGTCCTCGACCATCCCGTTCGACGGATTCGGGATGGATCCCGACGGCGACGTCGTGCGCCTGGACCGTATCGTCGACCAGCCCGATGTGGGGTCGGCCGCCATCTCGGCGGACGGCGCATCGATCGTCTACACGAGCGTGGCCGGCGACAGCGGTCAGCACTCCTTCCGCTACCGCGTCGTGGACGCCGCCGGCGCGACCGGCGAGGCGACGGTGCGGGTCGGCGTGCTCACCGGGGATGCCAACCCGGGACCGGTGACCTACACCGACTACGTGCACGTCCAGCAGGGCGACGGCAACGTCATCCACGTCCGGCCCCTGTCCAACGACCTCGACCCCATGCGGGGGAAGCTGACGCTCACGGACGTGCGACCGGACGTCCCCGCTGCCGCGGCCGATGGAACGCCCTCCGAGGAGTACGCGCTGCTGGAGAGCCGCATCCTCTCCGTCACCGACGACACCGTCACCATCGCCGCGGGGACCGAACCGACCACGATGGCCTTCCTGTACGACGTCGAGTCGTCCTCGCGCAACACCGCACGGGGTCTCATCGTCGTGCGCGTCGTCCGGGAGCGTGTGCCGGACTACCCGATCGTGGCCGACACCGTCCTCACCGTCGAGGACCGTGAGGACTTCGCGACCGGCGTGGATGTGCTCGGCGGCAAGGTGACCTGGTCCGGCGGCGAGGTGGACGAGCTCGCGCTCGGGCTGTGGCGGTCGCCGCGCGGCGTCGAGGTCGACGGCGATCGCCTGCGGGGCGAGCTCACCGAGCAGGCGCGCATCATCCCGTTCTCCGTCACGGGGCAGACATCCGACGGGCCCGTCACGACCTACGCCTTCCTGCGCCTGCCGGCCGAGGCCGACCCGCCGCTGACGCTCCGCTCCGGCATCCCGCCGCTCGTCGTCGGGGAGGGCGAGGCGGAGACGGCCGACATGGCCGACCTCGTCGCCCGCCCCCGCGGCACCGACCTCGAGATCGGCGACGTGCGCGCGTCCGGCGCGCGCGCGGCCGCCGTCTGCGAACGGGTGCGGGGCACGACGGTGCGCTACACGGCCGGGGAGGGGGCGCCGTGGACGGACGCCTGCCTCGTGTCGGTGCGTCTCGCCGGTCAGGGCGGCTGGACCGTGCTGCCGGTGCCCGTCACCGTGACGCCCCTCGACCCGCAGCCGACGCTCAGCCCCGCCTCCATGACGGTCGCACCGGGGGAGTCGCAGACCTACGACCTCGGCGAGCTCACGACCTGGCAGGGACGCGCGGAGGCGATCGAGTACCGCGTCGAGGACACCGCCGCCTCGTTCGACATCGAGCTCCGCGGCGCCGTGCTCACCGTCGCGGCACGCGACGACGCCCGACCCGGCACGTCGGAGTACGTGACGGTCGAGGTCCTGAGCCACGCCGGCGTTCCGCCCGCGCGCATGATCCTGCGGGTCGGCGCCGCGCCCTCCGTGCTGCCGCAGGGCGGCACGGTGCAGCAGCTGTGCAGCCAGTCCAGCGGGACCCAGTGCACCATCACGGTGATCGGCGCGGCCGGCGAGGTCAACCCGCTGCCCTCCACCCCGCTCGAAGTCGTGGCCGTCGCCCCCCGCGGCGTCTGCACGGGGGTCACCTTCACCGTCGCCTCGGCGCGCACGGTCACCGCCTCCTGGACCGCGGACGCGCCCGGCGCGACCTGCGCAGCCTCCTTCTCGGTCCGCGACGCGCAGGACCGGCTGAGCGCCGGGGAGCGCGACGGCGCCATCCTCCTCGACCTGCAGGGGTACCCGCAGGCGCCGGCGAGCGTCGTCCAATCCGCCTACGGCGACGCCTCCCTCACCCTGCGCGTCGACCCCGGCGCCGCGCGCAGCGCCTATCCCGCGCTCCGCGGCTTCGAAGTGCGTCACGGCGGGGTGGTCGTGGCGCAGTGCACGGACGCCGGCGTCTGCCCCGCCCTGACCGCGCCGAACGGGGAGCGGCGCGAATTCGAGGTCGTGGCCGTCAACGCCGTCGGCGTCTCGCGGACGTCCGTCCGCACGGTCGCCTGGGCGTACGACCCGCCGGTGCCGCCGCGCGCGGTCACCGCGGCCCCGCTCGTCACGAGTGGCGAGGGCGGCCTCGTGTCGCTCGCCATCACGGGCGTGGATGCCTCCGACACGGGGTCGCTCCAGATCGCCAGCCCTGCCGGCGAGACCATCACGGTGGCCGTCGCGGAGGGGCAGACCGCGGTGACCGTCCCGTCGTTCCGGGTGGGCGCGAACACGGCGACACCCATCACGGTGACGCCGCGCTCCCGCTTCGAGGTGCCGCCGGTCGCCGGCGCCGCCCCCGTCATCGAATCCCTCACGGCCAGCGCCAGCGGCATCGGCGCGCCGGTCGACCTCGGGCTCGCGCTGACGGCGACGGCCGCGGGCGGCGGGCGGACCGATGTCTCCGCAGTGGGCTCGGCGAGCCTGAACGGCGACGGGTCCGAGCTTCGCTGGGGGATCGTGCGGGACGGTCAGCCGTGCGTCGCCTCCCCCGGCGGGCGCACCGCGGAGTTCCGCGGGCTCCCCGACGGACGCCTCTACACCTTCGTCCTGTGCGTCGAGTCGTGGTTCGACGGCCGGTCCTTCGGGCGCTCGACGACCACCGCGGAAGTGCGCGCCGTGCAGTCCACGGCCGCCCCGGAGGGCTTCACCTTCGTCGTCGGGCCGACGCCGCATGTGGACGGTCAGCGCGCCCGGTGGACGATCGACTCCGTCCCCACATCGCGGGAGACCCCGCCCTATGACAATGTCGCCGCCTTCCGCGGCTACCCCTCGGGCGTCTTCGACACCGACCCGGGCATCACGGTCCGCTACGAGCACGTCTCCGGGTGGTGGCAGTCCGCGTGGGGCGCGGTGACCCCCGCGCGCGGCAGCGCCCCCTACCAGGTGCAGGCGCGCTGGTGGGTCGACGCCTGCAACGGCGGTGCCCGCCTCGTGCCGCAGGCCGCGTCGACGGACTCCCTCGCACGAGTCGACTTCACCGCCGTCGGCATGCGGTACTACGACGCGGCCGGCGCCGAGCTCGCCCCCGGCACCGACCCCTGGATCGTCCCGGACGCCGCGGTGCGCGTCACCGGCATCGGGGTCGTGGTGGACTGGGTGGAACGCGGCTGGGGTCTGCGTCCGGCGGCAGCCGAGTTCTCCGCCACCTGCAGCCCTGCCCCATCGCCTCCCCCCGGCGACTGACAGACGAGGACGACGAATGACCATCACGCAGGAGCAGGCGACCTGGTTCGCGCAGACCTTCGGCCAGCTGGCCGACAACGTCGAGCGCGCCGTGCTCGGCAAGCGTCATGTCGTGGAGCTGATCCTGACCGCGATGCTCAGCGAGGGGCACGTGCTGCTGGAGGACGTCCCGGGCACCGGCAAGACCTCGCTGGCCCGCGCCGTCGCGCAGTCCGTCCAGGGCACCACGACCCGCATCCAGTTCACGCCCGACCTGCTGCCGGGCGACATCACCGGCATCACGGTGTACGACCAGAAGACCGGCGCCTTCGACTTCCACGCCGGGCCCGTGTTCGCGAACATCGTGCTCGCCGACGAGATCAACCGGGCGAGCCCCAAGACCCAGGCGGCGCTGCTGGAGGTCATGGAGGAGTCGCGGGTCACGATCGACGGCGTGACCCGCGCGGTGGGGCGTCCCTTCCTCGTGCTCGCGACGCAGAACCCCATCGAACAGGCGGGCACGTACCGGCTTCCCGAGGCCCAGCTCGACCGCTTCCTCATGCGCACGTCGCTCGGCTACCCGGACCACGCCGCGACGGTGCGGATCCTCGACCGCGCGGCCGTCGCGACCGACGACCTCCCGCCCGTCGTCACGCCCGCCGCGCTGGTGGGGATGACGGAGCTCGCGGCGGACGTCTATGCCGACGCGCTGGTCCTGGATTACATCGCCCGGCTCGTGGAGGCGACGCGCTCCGCCGACGAGGTGCGCCTGGGTGTCAGCATCCGGGGGGCGCTCGCCCTCACCCGCGCGGCCCGCGCGAGCGCCGCCGCGCGGGGACGCACCTACGCGACCCCCGACGACGTCAAGCGCCTCGCCGTCGCCGTGCTGTCGCACCGCCTGATCCTGCATCCCGAAGCCGAGTTCGACGGGGTCACGCAGGAGGCCGTCATCGGCCAGGTGCTCCTCGACGTCCCACCCCCGACCCGCCGAGACATACCGTGACGAGCCTCGATCAGCGCGGGACCGACAGCCGGGTGACCCGCACGCTCACCTCGACGGGGTCGGGGGAGCGCACCGAGGTGACCACCCCGCGCTCCCGCGCGCTCGTCGGCCTCGCCGTGTGGGCGACCGGGCTGTGGCGGATGCTGCGGCGCGCGGCGCGCCTGACCGCCGCCGCGGCGGGGCGCACGGTGCGGCCCGCGGGGGCGCTCGTCCTCCTGGCCGCGACCGTCGGGCTGACCGCGGGCCTCGCGCTGGGCTGGGTCGAGTGGATCGCCGCGGGCGTCGTCGCGCTCGTGCTGCTCGCGATGACGGTCCCGTTCCTCTTCGGCGCCCGCGCGTACGACATCGACCTGGCGCTCGCGCACGAGCGCGTCGTCGCCGGGACCGGCGTCGCCGCCCACGTGGTCGTCCGCAACGCGGGGTCCCGTGTCGCGCTGCCGGGACGCATCGACGTGCCCGTGGACGCCGGGCTGGTCGAGTTCGGGGTGCCGATGCTGCGTCCCGGGCAGGAGATCGTGCACGCGTTCGACATCCCGCCGCAGCCGCGGGGGATCGTGCCGGTGGGTCCCGCGACGACGGTGCGCTCCGACCCCATCGGCCTGCTCCGCCGGGAGCGCGCGTTCGAGGACCGGCACGACCTGTACGTGCATCCGCGGACCGTCGCGCTGCCGTCCACGAGCGCCGGGCTCATCCGCGACCTCGACGGCAGCCCGACGCGGCGGCTCGTGGATGCCGACATGAGCTTCCACGCGATCCGCGAGTATGCGCCCGGCGACGCCCGTCGGCAGATCCACTGGAAGTCCACCGCCAAGACCGGCCGGCTCATGGTGCGGCAGTACGAGGAATCCCGCCGCTCCCGCATGGCCGTCGTCCTCGGGCTCGCCGAAGCGGAGTACGCGTCCGCGGACGAGTTCGAGCTCGCCGTCAGCTGCGCCGCGTCCCTGTCCGTCCGCGCCGTGCAGGACGCGCGAGACCTCGACATCGTCGTCGGTGCCGAGATCCCGCGCGTCGTGCGCGGCCGCCTGCGCGCCATCCGGCATATCCCGTCCGGGGCGCCCCGGCCGCTCCTGGACGGGTTCAGCGGCGTGGCGCGCCTCGCCAACACGATGGCCCTCGAGGACGTCTGCCGGCTGACGGCCGAGGCGAACGAGCGGCTCTCCATCGCGGTGATCGTCACGGGATCGACAGGCGGCCCCGCGCGGCTGCGCCGCGCCGCGCTCGCGTTCCCCGCCGACACGGCGCTGCTCGTCGTGGTGTGCGACGAGCAGGCGCATCCGCGCTCCCAGGTCTTCCGCCCGTTCACGGCCATCACGGTGGGCACCCTCGACGACCTCGCGGGCCTCCTCCTCCGATCGGCGACGTCGTGAGCGGCCCGCGCCACGCCGCAGCGCCCGAGGAATGGCGCGGCCGCTACGTCGCCGGCACCGCATACGTCATCGTCATGATCCTTCTGGCGGCCGTGGCGGCCTGGCCGATCTACCGCGCCCCGGCGTTCGTCCTCGTCGTCGGCACCGGGTCGCTGCTGGGTGCCGCGCTCGCCGTGCTCATCGCCCGTCGCGGCTGGAGCGGCTGGGCGACCGCGGGCCTGCTGGCCCTCACGCTGCTGATCGTCGGCGTCCCGCTCGCCGTCCCGGGGCGCACCGGCAGTTCCGGAGAGCTGCTGCGCGGCCTGGGGGAGCTGGCCGCGGGGGTCGTCGTCGGGTGGAAGGACCTGCTGACGGTCCCTCTGCCGGTCGGCTCGTACCGGAACCTTCTCGTACCCGCGCTCGTGGTCTTCCTCTGCGGCACCTGCGTCGCGCTGCAGCTGGCGTGGCAGCACCGTCGCATCGCCTACGCGGCCGTCCCCATGGCCCTCGCGATGACCGGGTTCGGGCTGATCTTCGGCCGCCGGTCCGTCAGCGGACCGTGGGACTTCGGACCCCTCACGATCGCCGCACCCGCCGAGACGATCGTCGGCGTCGCGGCGCTGCTCGCGAGCGTCCTGTGGCTCGCCTGGCGCGGCCGGCACGAGCGGCAGGACGCGCTGCAGCGTGCGGCGCATGCCGGGGGCGGGCGGCTCCGCCGCCGCTCGCGCGCGGACGCCCGGCGCGCGGCGCTCGGCGTCGGGATGGTCGCGGTGGCCGCGCTCGGCGTCGCCCTCGTCGTCCCCGGGGCGGCGCAGTCCGCCGACCGGCACGTCCTCCGCGACGCCGTCGGCCCGGAGGTCGAGCTGTCGCGGGCGCTCAGCCCGCTCGCCGCGTACCGCACGCTCTTCACCGACGACGCGATCGACGACGTCGTCTTCACCGTCACCGGCCCCGCCCTCCCCGATCGGATCCGGCTGGCGACCCTGGACACCTACGACGGCGCCGTGTTCCGCACCGGCTCGTCGGGCGCCGGGGGCCGCTTCGCGCGCGTCCCGGCCATGCGCGACCCCGGTCCCGGCGATGCCGTCGACGCCGTCGTGGAGGCCGGCTCGCTGACCGGGATCTGGATGCCGACGATCGGGGCGCTCGCCTCGGCGCGGTTCGACGCCCCCCGCGCCGCGACGCTGGCGGACGGCTTCTACTACAGCGCCGAGCTCGGGGCGGCCGTGCAGACGGCGGGATGGCGGGAGGGCGACAGCTACCGCCTCCGCGGGACCGAGGTCCCGGCGACGACCCTCGCCGAGGCCGCCGCGCCGGGCGGCGTGACATCCCAGGTCGAGGCGCCCACGAGCCTGCGCCGCTGGGTCGACGAGCACGCCGCCGGCACGGGCGGGGCGGCGCTGCAGGCGCTCGTCGACCTGCTGCGCACCCGCGGCTACCTCAGCCACGCCCTGACCGACGAGACCGACACCGCGTGGATGGGGCGCCTGGACGGCTACCGGTTCGTGCCCTCCACCTCGGGCCACTCGCTCGGACGCGTCGACGACATGTTCGAGGCGCTGCTGGAGCGCGAGAACGAGGTCGACGGCGGCCTCGTGGCGGCGATCGGCGACGACGAGCAGTTCTCCGTCGCGGTGGCGCTGATCGCCCAGGAGCTCGGCTTCCCCGCTCGGATCGTGTACGGCGCGCGGCTGACCGCCGAACCCGGGCTCCCCGTCTGCACGGACGGCGTCTGCCGCTCGGGCGACCTCGCCGCGTGGGTGGAGGTGCGCTCGTCGGCGGGGGAGTGGATCGCCGTCGACGTGACGCCCCAGCACACTCAGCCGCCGTCGCTGCAGGTCGCCGAGCAGCGCGACCCGCGCGTCGCGACGGAGGTCCGCCCCGACGTCGTCGAGGAGGTCGTGCCGCCGCGCCCCGGCCAGGACGACACCACCCGCGCCGACCGCGGCGACCCGGCCCTCGACCTCACCTGGCTGTGGGCGACCCTGCGCGGGCTGGGCGTGGGGGTCAGCGTCCTCACGATCCTCGTCGGGCCGCTGCTGCTCATCGTCGCCGCGAAGGCGCTGCGCCGCCGCGGCCGCCGCCGCGCGGAGGATCCCGTCGCCCGCGTCGCGGGCGGCTGGGAGGAGTACGTGGATGCCGCCGCCGACGCCGGCCGCGCGACCCCCGGGCACCTCACCCGGACGGAGGCCGCAGGGGTTCTCGCGACGCCCTCCGGGACCGTCCTCGCCGAAGCCGCCGACCAGGCCGTCTTCTCGCCGGTGGGGATCACCCCCGCCGAAGCCGACGAGTTCTGGCGCATCGTCGAGACCGAGCGCCGCGGGATGGCGACCGGTCTCTGGCGCCGCTGGCTCGCCGCCGTATCGTTGAGATCGTTCGCCCGCCTCGGCGGGACCCGCGCCCAGACAACCGAGAGGGGGAGCCGTCGGCCCGCAGGCCGCCGGACCGAACCATGATCAGCCCGCTCCTGGATGACTCGCTGACGCCCCTCCTGGGCCTCCTCTCGCTCGCGATCGGCGTCGCCCTGTACGTGTGGACCGCGCTGGCGCTGGCCGCGATGTTCCGGAAGATGGGCGAGGAGCCGTGGAAGGGCTGGGTGCCCCTCCTGAACCAGGCGACCGTCCTGCGCTGGGGCGGTCTGAACCCCTGGCTCGTCCTGCTCGTGTTCCTGCCGCTCGTCGGTCCGCTCGCCCTGTGGGTGCTGCAGACCGTCGCGGCGCACCGCCTCAACCCGGGCTTCGGCTACGGCACGGAGATGACGGTGCTCGCCGCCGTGCTGTTCGTCGTCTGGGCCAGCATCCTCGGGTTCGGGCCGTCCCGCTGGCTCGGCGCGCGCGCCGCCGCCTCCGCGGCCCCGCCGGCGGGGTCGCGGGCCGTCCCGCCCGTCCCGTCCGTCGCCGACCCGGCGACCGCACCCGGAGCGCCCGCTGCCGCCTTCGCGCCCGCGGGCGACGCGGGGGAGCCCGCCCAGGCGTGGCGCCCGCCGACCGCGCCCATCGCCATCGTGCCGGGCCCCATCGCGCCCACCCCCATCGTGCCCGGCCCCAACGGGCCCGCCCCCATCGCGCCCGGCGCCGACGACGCCGCCGCCGCGGAGCGCCGCACGCCCCCCGCACCCGTGGCCGCGGCGCGCGACGACACGTCGTGGCCGTCCGAGGTCGACGAGGTCTCCGCGGTGCACCCGTCCCCGTTCCCGCCGAGCGCGGCCTCCGCCCGCCCGTACACCCCGCCGCCAGTGTCCCCCGCCGCGGGCCCCATCACCTTCGTGCCGGGCCGGAAATCCGCCGTCCCGAGCATCCACGGCGACGCGCCCGTGACCCGCGTGCCCGCGACCGATCCCGCGGCGCCGCCGCCCGCATGGGCGCCCGCGCGCTCGGCGGAGTACGACCCGGACGCCTTCCCGGAGATGTCCGGCGAGGTCTCCGCCGTCGTGGGCTCCCCGGCCGCGGGGACCCCGCTGTCCGCCCGGCGGTCGGTGTCCGCGCAGCAGCGCCCGCCCGAGCCGGAAGGCGAGGATGACGACGACGACGCCGAGCAGACCGTCATCGCGCGCCGCCGCCGGCCGACCTGGAAGCTGACCGCCGCCGGGCGCACCGTCGCGCTCGTCGCGGATGTCGTGATCCTCGGTCGCCAGCCGGCGCCCGACCCGGCGTTTCCGCGGGCGCAGCTCGTCGTCGTGGACGACCGCACCCGCACCGTCTCCAAGACCCACGCGCGACTCGAGCTGAAGGGCGACGGGTGGCACGTGACCGACCTGCATTCGACCAACGGGGTCCTGATCCCGACGCTCATGGGCACCGAGGAGGAGATCGGCCCGGGCTCGCCGGTCCCCGCCGGCGATCGGTTCCGCCTCGGCGACGCGCAGGTCACGCTCGCGCGCGCGGACCGCTGACCCCGCCCTCGTTTGACCGCCTCCCGCGGGGAGCGTATGATTGACCGGGTGTGCGCTCACGCGCGCCCTGCGTCGCGCCTCGGCCCCGAGCCGAGTCGCCAGGCAGGGAGACCGAGGCGCCGCATCTCAGGGAATGATCTGCGAACAGATCACCCCCACGGCATATCCACCACGAAAGCACGGCGCGTTCGCGCTGCGCCGGTGGATCTGTGGTGAAACCACGACGCTGTCACCGTGCAGCATTCACAAGGAGAGAACGTGCCAACCATTCAGCAGTTGGTTCGCAAGGGCCGTTCGCCGAAGGTCTCGAAGACCAAGGCGCCGGCACTGAAGTCGAACCCGCAGCAGGCCGGGGTCTGCACCCGCGTCTACACGACCACGCCCAAGAAGCCGAACTCGGCCATGCGCAAGGTCGCCCGTGTCAAGCTCCGCAACGGCACCGAGGTCACCGCCTACATCCCCGGCGAGGGCCACAACCTGCAGGAGCACTCGCTCGTGCTCGTCCGCGGCGGCCGTGTCAAGGACCTCCCGGGTGTGCGTTACAAGATCGTCCGCGGCGCCCTGGACACCCAGGCCGTCAAGAACCGTAAGCAGGCTCGCAGCCGCTACGGCGCGAAGAAGGGTTAAGGAACATGCCTCGTAAGGGACCCGCACCTCGCCGCGTCGTCGTCAACGACCCGGTCTACGGCGCTCCGATCGTCACCCAGCTGGTGAACAAGATCCTCGTCGACGGCAAGAAGTCGATCGCCGAGGCCATCGTCTACGGCGCCCTCACCGGCGTCGAGGCCAAGAACGGCCAGGACGCCGTCGCGACGCTCAAGAAGGCGCTCGACAACGTCCGCCCCACCCTCGAGGTCAAGAGCCGCCGCGTCGGCGGCTCGACCTACCAGGTTCCGGTCGAGGTCAAGCCGCACCGCGCGAACACGCTCGCGCTGCGCTGGCTCGTCTCCTACGCGAAGGGCCGTCGCGAGAAGACGATGACCGAGCGTCTGCAGAACGAGATCCTCGACGCCTCGAACGGCCTGGGTGCCGCGGTCAAGCGCCGCGAGGACACCCACAAGATGGCCGAGTCGAACCGCGCCTTCGCGCACTACCGCTGGTAAACCGGCGAATCGGCGACCGGCCGGCGCACCCCGCCGGCCGGTCGCCCCGCGACATCCGTCACTACACGTAAGGACACCCCGTGGCACAAGAAGTGCTCACCGACCTCAAGAAGGTCCGCAACATCGGCATCATGGCTCACATCGATGCCGGCAAGACGACGACGACCGAGCGCATCCTGTTCTACACGGGCGTCAACCACAAGATCGGTGAGACGCACGACGGCGCCGCGACCACCGACTGGATGGAGCAGGAGCAGGAGCGCGGCATCACCATCACGTCCGCCGCTGTGACGTGCTTCTGGGACAAGAACCAGATCAACATCATCGACACCCCCGGTCACGTCGACTTCACCGTCGAGGTCGAGCGCTCGCTGCGCGTCCTCGACGGCGCCGTCGCCGTCTTCGACGGCAAGGAGGGCGTGGAGCCCCAGTCCGAGACCGTGTGGCGTCAGGCCGACAAGTACGACGTCCCGCGCATCTGCTTCGTCAACAAGATGGACAAGCTCGGCGCGGACTTCTACTTCACCGTCGACACCATCATCAACCGCCTGAAGGCCAAGCCCCTCGTGCTCCAGCTGCCCATCGGCTCGGAGAGCGACTTCGTCGGCGTCGTCGACCTCGTCGAGATGCGCGCCCTGGTCTGGCCCGGCGACTCCAAGGGTGATGTCACCATGGGCGCCAAGTACGAGGTCCAGGAGATCCCCGCCGACCTCGTCGACAAGGCCGCCGAGTACCGCGAGATGCTGCTCGAGACCGTCGCCGAGTCCGACGAGGTGCTCCTCGAGAAGCACTTCAGCGGCGAGGGCCTGACGGTCGCCGAGGTCAAGGGCGCGATCCGCAAGCTCACCGTCGCCGGCGAGCTGTACCCCGTGCTGTGCGGCTCGGCGTTCAAGAACCGCGGCGTGCAGCCGATGCTCGACGCGGTCGTGGACTACCTGCCGTCGCCGCTGGACGTCCCCGCCATCGAGGCGAAGGACCCCAAGAACGAAGAGATCATCATCGAGCGGCACGCCGACCGCGACGAGCCGTTCGCGGCGCTCGCGTTCAAGATCGTGACGCACCCCTTCTTCGGCCGCCTCACCTACATCCGCGTCTACTCGGGTCACCTCGACTCCGGTGCGCAGATCGTCAACGCGACGAAGGGCAAGAAGGAGCGCATCGGGAAGATCTTCCAGATGCACGCCAACAAGGAGATGCCCGTCGACTCGGTCACGGCCGGCCACATCTACGCCGTCATCGGCCTGAAGGACACCACCACCGGTGACACCCTCTCCGACTCGGCCAACCAGGTCGTCCTCGAGTCGATGACGTTCCCGGAGCCGGTCATCGAAGTCGCCATCGAGCCCAAGACCAAGGCCGACCAGGAGAAGCTGGGTCTCGCGATCCAGAAGCTCGCGGAGGAGGACCCGACGTTCCGCGTCGAGCAGAACTCCGACACCGGTCAGACCGTCATCAAGGGCATGGGCGAGCTGCACCTCGACATCCTCGTGGACCGCATGAAGCGCGAGTTCAAGGTCGAGGCCAACGTCGGCAAGCCGCAGGTGGCGTACCGCGAGACGATCAAGAAGACCGTCGAGCGTCACGACTACACGCACAAGAAGCAGACCGGTGGTTCGGGTCAGTTCGCGAAGATCCAGTTCGCCCTCGAGCCCCTCGAGGTCACGGCCGACAAGATCTACGAGTTCGAGAACAAGGTCACCGGTGGCCGCATCCCGCGCGAGTACATCGCGCCGGTCGACCAGGGCTTCCAGGACGCCATGAACGTCGGCGTGCTCGCCGGCTACCCCATGGTGGGCGTGAAGGCCATCCTCATGGACGGTGCGTCGCACGACGTCGACTCCTCCGAGATGGCGTTCAAGATCGCCGGCTCGATGGGCTTCAAGGAGGCCGTCCGCAAGGCGAACCCGGTCATCCTCGAGCCGCTCATGTCCGTCGAGGTGCGCACGCCCGAGGAGTACATGGGCGACGTCATCGGCGACCTGAACTCCCGTCGCGGCCAGATCCAGTCGATGGAGGACGCCCAGGGCGTCAAGGTCGTCCGGGCCCTGGTGCCGCTGTCCGAGATGTTCGGCTACATCGGCGACCTGCGCTCCAAGACCTCCGGCCGTGCCGTCTACTCCATGGAGTTCGACAGCTACGCCGAGGTCCCGCGCAACGTCATGGACGAGATCGTCCAGAAGACCAAGGGCGAGTAACCCTCCCCTTCGGATGCCGGGGGCTCCGGCTCTCGGCATCCGCCCAAACTGAATACTGAACTGTCAACTACACTGACTACATCCCCGTAGAGCACCGGTCGCAATCCAGCGACCGGATCCTCTACACGACCGTCCTGAGGAGGACCTAGTGGCTAAGGCCAAGTTCGAGCGGACCAAGCCGCACGTGAACATCGGAACGATCGGTCACGTCGACCACGGCAAGACGACGCTCACCGCGGCGATCTCGAAGGTGCTCGCTGACAAGTTCCCGTCCGCGACCAACGTGCAGCGTGACTTCGCGTCGATCGACTCGGCTCCCGAGGAGCGTCAGCGCGGCATCACGATCAACATCTCGCACGTCGAGTACGAGACCCCGAAGCGTCACTACGCGCACGTCGATGCGCCCGGTCACGCTGACTACATCAAGAACATGATCACCGGTGCGGCCCAGATGGACGGCGCGATCCTCGTGGTCGCCGCCACCGACGGCCCCATGGCGCAGACGCGTGAGCACGTGCTGCTCGCCAAGCAGGTCGGCGTGCCGTACCTCATGGTCGCGCTGAACAAGGCCGACATGGTCGACGACGAGGAGATCCTGGAGCTCGTCGAGCTCGAGGTCCGCGAGCTGCTGTCCAGCCAGGGCTTCCCCGGCGACGACGCGCCGGTCGTCCGCGTCTCGGGGCTGAAGGCTCTCGAGGGCGACGAGCAGTGGACCCAGTCCATCCTCGACCTGATGGACGCCGCTGACGAGTCCATCCCCGACCCGGTGCGTGACAAGGACAAGCCGTTCCTCATGCCGATCGAGGACGTCTTCACCATCACCGGCCGTGGCACGGTCGTCACGGGTCGCGCCGAGCGCGGCACGCTCGCGATCAACTCCGAGGTCGAGATCGTCGGCATCCGCCCGACGCAGAAGACCACGGTCACGGGTATCGAGATGTTCCACAAGCAGCTCGACGAGGCCTGGGCCGGCGAGAACTGCGGTCTTCTCCTCCGTGGTCTGAAGCGCGACGATGTCGAGCGCGGCCAGGTCGTCGTGAAGCCGGGCTCCGTCACGCCCCACACCAACTTCGAGGGCACGGCGTACATCCTGTCCAAGGAGGAGGGTGGCCGTCACAACCCCTTCTACACGAACTACCGTCCGCAGTTCTACTTCCGGACCACCGACGTCACCGGCGTCATCACGCTGCCCGAGGGCACCGAGATGGTCATGCCCGGTGACACCACCGACATGACGGTCGAGCTGATCCAGCCGATCGCCATGGAGGATGGCCTCGGCTTCGCGATCCGTGAGGGTGGCCGCACCGTCGGCGCCGGCACGGTCACGAAGATCCTGAAGTAGGTCTTCCGACACCTCACGAAGCCCCCCGGGTCCGCCCGGGGGGCTTCGTGCTGTCCGGGGGGGATGCCGTCGGCCGGGAGCGCGCCTTCTGGTCTTGCCGGGCGCCGGGCGTTCGGGCCAGACTGTCGGCAGCGGCCGGCACCGTCCGGTACCGTCCAGCACCACCCCACCGAAAGGGACAGATATGGGCATCGACGATCTGGTCAACCAGGGCAAGGACTTCCTGGAGCAGAACAAGGACAAGATCGAGGAGACGCTGAACTCGGACCAGGCCGAGGACGTCAGCGACAAGGTCCTCGACGCGGCCGCCGAGTTCGTCAAGAGCGTCGCGCCGGATTCGGTCGACGCGAAGGTCGACGAGGTGCGCGACGGGATCGATGCGAAGATCGGCAACGAGTAGCCCGGAGTGCAGCAAGGGGGATGCCGGCCGGCATCCCCCTTTTGCCATCCCTCCGCGGGAAAATCCTTGACGGCGCGGCCCTCGTCCTTCTAGCCTCGCCTGTGGCGGTTCTCGTCCGATCCGGGGGGTGAGGGCGGGCCGCCGGTGGGCTTGGGAGCTCATCCGTCGTCGTCGGGACTTGGGGCCGGCGGCAGTTGGGGGCAGGTGGGGGATGGGCGCTGCACGCGTCGCTGGGGTAACGCTGTTGCGCGCCCGCCGCGTCGACTCATCGTCGACGCACCTCGCCGACCCCCGCGGATGTGTCTTCGGAGGCCGCGGGGCTCTGCCTCGCACCTCGTGAGCGGGGCGGGCGTCCCCCAAGGCCCGTCCCGCTCACACCCTTCCGCCCGGTTCGGCGGGAGACACGCCGAACGCGACACGCCCGAGTTTGCGACACGCCCGGGCGACACGTAGACTAGGGAAGTTCCACATTCTGATGCCGCTTCGGTGTGCGTCGGATCACTGCCAGGGCAGTGCATAGGCGGCGCATGAGCGCAGGGTCCTAGGCCGCGGGCAGTCAGAACACCAATCCAACACCCCACCCGGAGACGGGATCGCCTGTGTGCGTCCGGGGGAGCGGATACCGCAGGGTGACCTGCGGATTGACATCAGAACAGCGGTGCAGCATCCATCGCCACCGCGATGGGAAGTGCCCGGCGCGCAAGCGCCCCGTGCGTCCGATGCCCCAGAGGTATGACGCGAGAAAGAGAGTGAGCAGACAATGGCGGGACAGAAGATCCGCATTCGCCTGAAGTCGTATGACCACGAGGTCATCG
Source organism: Microbacterium saccharophilum (assembly GCF_007992455.1). Taxonomy (GTDB): domain Bacteria; phylum Actinomycetota; class Actinomycetes; order Actinomycetales; family Microbacteriaceae; genus Microbacterium; species Microbacterium saccharophilum. Next base: position 196,230 of record NZ_BKAH01000002.1, read on the forward strand.
ACACGTCGGCGCGCAAAATCGTCGACACCGTGACCCGTGCGGGCGCGACGGTTGTGGGCCCCGTGCCCCTTCCGACCGAGAAGAACGTCGTGTGCGTCATCCGGTCGCCCCACAAGTACAAGGACAGCCGCGAGCACTTCGAGATGCGCACCCACAAGCGCCTCATCGACATCATCGACCCGACGCCCAAGGCCGTCGACTCGCTGATGCGACTCGACCTCCCGGCAGACGTCAACATCGAGATCAAGCTCTGAGGTCGACATGGCTGATATCAACTCCAAGGTTTCCAAGGGCCTGCTGGGCACGAAGCTCGGCATGACCCAGGTCTGGGACGAGAACGGCAAGCTCGTTCCCGTCACCGTCATCGAGGTCGCCCCGAACGTGGTCACCCAGGTTCGCACGCCCGAGAAGGACGGCTACAACGCGGTTCAGATCGCCTACGGGCAGATCGACCCCCGCAAGGTGAACAAGCCGCTCACGGCCCACTTCGAGGCCGCCGGCGTGACCCCGCGTCGCCACCTCACTGAGATCCGCACGGCGGACGCTGCTGACTACTCACTCGGTCAGGAGCTCACCGCTGACGGCGTCTTCGAGGCCGGCCAGCGTGTCGACGTCGTCGGCACCAGCAAGGGCAAGGGCACCGCGGGTGTCATGAAGCGTCACAACTTCAAGGGCGTCTCCGCTTCGCACGGTGCGCACCGCAACCACCGCAAGCCCGGCTCGATCGGCGCATCGTCGACCCCGAGCCGCGTCTTCAAGGGCATGCGCATGGCCGGCCGTATGGGTGGCGAGCGCGTGACCGTCCTCAACCTCACAGTGCACGCCATCGACGCCGAGAAGGGTCTGCTGCTCGTCAAGGGCGCCGTCCCCGGTGCGCGTGGCCGCATCGTCTACGTCCGCAACGCAGTGAAGGGTGCCTGATCATGGCTGACTCGACTCTCGCGCTCGACGTCCACAGCGCCGACGGCAAGAAGGCCGGTTCGGTCGAGCTTCCCGCCGCGCTGTTCGACGTCAAGACGAACATCCCCCTCATCCACCAGGTCGTCGTCGCGCAGCTCGCGGCGGCTCGCCAGGGCACCCACTCGACCAAGCGTCGCGGTGAGGTCTCCGGCGCCGGCCGCAAGCCCTTCAAGCAGAAGGGCACCGGTAACGCCCGTCAGGGCTCGATCCGCGCGCCGCACATGACCGGTGGTGGCATCGTGCACGGCCCCAAGCCGCGCAACTACTCGCAGCGCACCCCCAAGAAGATGATCGCCGCCGCCCTGCTGGGCGCGCTCAGCGACCGTGCTCGCGGTGGCCGTCTGCACATCATCGACTCGTTCGGCATCGAGGGTGCCCCGTCGACGAAGGCCGCTGTGACGGTCCTCTCGGCGCTCGCCCCGACGAAGAACGTGCTGGTCGTCATCAACCGCGACGACGAGCTCGCCACGAAGAGCGTGCGCAACCTCGCGTACGTGCACGTGCTGACGTTCGACCAGCTCAACGCCTACGACGTGCTCGTCTCCGACGACATCGTCTTCACCAAGGCCGCTTTCGACGCGTTCGTCGCTGCGAAGGCCGGCGTCACCGAGGAGGTCTCGGCATGAGCACCGCGAACATCGCAGTGAACAAGGACCCGCGCGACATCATCCTGAAGCCGGTCGTCTCGGAGAAGAGCTACTCGCTCATCGACGAGGGCAAGTACACGTTCCTCGTGGACAACCGCGCGACCAAGACCGAGATCAAGCTCGCCATCGAGAAGATCTTCGGCGTCAAGGTGGCTTCGGTGAACACGCTCAACCGCGTCGGCAAGGCCCGCCGCACCCGCTTCGGCATGGGCAAGCGCAAGGACACCAAGCGCGCCATCGTCACGCTGAAGTCGGGCACCATCGACATCTTCACGGCAGTCGGCTGACGGTCGGGATAGAGGACAGAAAATGGCTATTCGCAAGTACAAGCCCACGACCCCGGGTCGTCGCGGTTCGTCGGTCGCCGACTTCACCGAGATCACGCGGTCGACGCCCGAGAAGTCGCTGCTGCGTCCGCTGTCGAAGACCGGCGGTCGCAACAACCAGGGTCGCATCACGACCCGTCACATCGGTGGTGGCCACAAGCGCCAGTACCGCGTGATCGACTTCCGTCGCAACGACAAGGACGGCGTCAACGCCAAGGTCGCGCACATCGAGTACGACCCCAACCGCACCGCGCGCATCGCGCTCCTGCACTACTTCGACGGCGAGAAGCGCTACATCCTCGCGCCGAACAAGCTGTCGCAGGGCGATGTCGTCGAGTCGGGTCCGTCCGCGGACATCAAGCCGGGAAACAACCTCCCGCTGAAGAACATCCCGACCGGTACCGTCATCCACGCGATCGAGCTCCGTCCCGGCGGCGGCGCGAAGATCGCCCGCTCGGCCGGCGTCTCCGTGCGCCTGGTCGCGAAGGACGGCCCGTACGCCCAGCTGCGTCTCCCCTCGGGCGAGATCCGCAACGTCGACGCGCGCTGCCGTGCGACGATCGGCGAGGTCGGCAACGCCGAGCAGTCGAACATCAACTGGGGCAAGGCCGGCCGCATGCGCTGGAAGGGCGTCCGCCCGACCGTGCGTGGTGTCGCCATGAACCCGGTCGACCACCCGCACGGTGGTGGTGAGGGCAAGACGTCCGGTGGTCGTCACCCCGTCACTCCTTGGGGCCAGGCTGAGGGTCGCACCCGCCACGCCAACAAGGAAAGCGACAAGTACATCGTCCGTCGTCGCAACGCCGGCAAGAAGCGCAAGTAGGAGTAGAGGAAGATGCCTCGCAGCCTTAAGAAGGGCCCCTTCGTCGACGAGCACCTGCTTCGCAAGGTGGTCGTGCAGAACGAAGCCGGTACCAAGAACGTCATCAAGACCTGGTCGCGCCGTTCGATGATCATCCCGGCGATGCTGGGTCACACGATCGCCGTGCACGACGGACGCAAGCACATCCCCGTGTTCGTGTCCGAGACCATGGTCGGTCACAAACTGGGCGAGTTCGCGCCCACCCGCACCTTCCGCGGCCACGAGAAGGACGACAAGAAGGGGCGCCGCCGCTAACGCGGGGCGTTCCCAGAGAGGACAGAGGAGGAGACAAATGGTGGAATCCATCGCACGCGTCAAGCACATCCGCGTGACCCCTCAGAAGGCTCGTCGTGTCGTCGCGCTCATCAAGGGCAAGCCTGCTCAGGAGGCCCTGGCCATCCTGAAGTTCGCCCCGCAGAGCGCCAGCGAGCCGATCTACAAGCTCGTCGCTTCGGCCATGGCCAACGCCCGCGTGAAGGCGGACAAGGACGGCGAGTTCCTGGACGACCAGGACCTGTACGTGGCCAACGCGTACGTCGACGAGGGCACGACGCTCAAGCGTTTCCAGCCCCGTGCCCAGGGCCGCGCGTTCCAGATCAAGAAGCGCACGAGCCACATCACGGTCGAACTGGCAACCCCCGCGGTCGCCGAGACCGCGACCACGACCGACAAGAAGGCGAGCAAGTAATGGGACAGAAGGTCAACCCCTACGGCTTCCGCCTCGGCATCACCACGGACCACGTGTCGCGCTGGTTCTCCGACTCCACGAAGCCGGGCCAGCGTTACGCCGACTACGTGGCCGAGGACATCAAGATCCGCAAGCTCCTGCAGACGCAGCTGGACCGCGCCGGCGTGAGCGGGATCGAGATCGAGCGCACGCGTGACCGCGTCCGCGTCGACATCCACACCGCCCGCCCGGGCATCGTGATCGGCCGCCGCGGCGCCGAGGCCGAGCGCATCCGCGCCGACCTCGAGAAGCTCACCGGCAAGCAGATCCAGCTGAACATCCTCGAGGTCAAGAACCCCGAGGCCGACGCACAGCTCGTCGCGCAGGGCGTCGCCGAGCAGCTCTCCGCCCGCGTGGCCTTCCGCCGCGCGATGCGCAAGGGTCTGCAGGGCGCGCAGCGCGCCGGCGCCAAGGGTGTCCGCATCCAGGTGTCGGGCCGCCTCGGCGGCGCCGAGATGAGCCGGTCGGAGTTCTACCGCGAAGGCCGTGTGCCCCTGCACACCCTCCGCGCGAACATCGACTACGGGTTCTACGAGGCCAAGACCACCTTCGGCCGCATCGGCGTGAAGGTCTGGATCTACAAGGGCGACCTCACCAACAAGGAGCTCGCGCGCGAGCAGGCCAACGCACCGAAGGCACCGCGCGGTCGTGACGACCGTGGCGGCGACCGTCGTCGTGGCCCGCGCAGCGAGGCCCCTGCCGCAGAAGGAGCATCGGCATAATGCTTATCCCCCGCAAGGTCAAGTACCGCAAGCAGCACCACCCCGGCCGTTCCGGCCAGGCGACCGGCGGCACGAAGGTCTCCTTCGGCGAGTTCGGCATCCAGGCCCTCACGCCCGCGTACGTGACGAACCGTCAGATCGAGTCCGCTCGTATCGCGATGACGCGTCACATCAAGCGTGGCGGCAAGGTGTGGATCAACATCTACCCCGACCGTCCGCTCACGAAGAAGCCGGCCGAAACCCGCATGGGTTCCGGTAAGGGTTCGCCGGAGTGGTGGGTCGCGAACGTCAAGCCGGGTCGCGTCCTCTTCGAGGTCGCCGGTGTCAACGAGGAACTCGCTCGCGAGGCCCTGACCCGTGCCATTCACAAGCTGCCCCTGAAGGCACGCATCATCAAGCGCGAGGAGGGCGACGCGTAATGTCTGTCGGTACCAAGACGCTCGCTCCGAGCGAGCTGGACACGTTCGAGGACCAGCGCCTCGTCGAGGAGCTCCGCAAGGCCAAGGAAGAGCTGTTCAACCTGCGCTTCCAGTCGGCCACCGGTCAGCTCGAGAGCCACGGCCGCATCCGTGCGGTCAAGCGCGACATCGCGCGGCTCTACACCGTGATCCGTGAGCGCGAGCTCGGCATCCGTGCCACGCCCGCCCCCGCGGAGGTCGCGACGAAGGCGAAGAAGACGAAGGCCAAGAAGGCGGATGCCGCCGACGACGCCGCGAAGGAAGAGGCCGAGTGATGGCTGACACTGAGAAGAAGGCCCCCGCGCCCAAGGCTGCCCCGGCAGCGAAGAAGGCGCCCGCCAAGAAGGCCGCTGCCAAGGTCGAGGCCCCCGTGGCCGAGGCTCCCGTGCAGGCCAAGGGTCACGAGTCGGCGTCGTCCGACGTCCGTGACGCCGACGCCCGCGGCTACCGCAAGGCCCGCCGTGGCTACGTGGTCAGCGACAAGATGGACAAGACGATCGTCGTCGAGGTCGAAGACCGCGTGAAGCACCCGCTTTACGGCAAGGTCATCCGCCGCACGTCGAAGGTCAAGGCCCACGACGAGTCGAACAGCGCCGGCATCGGCGACCTGGTCGTCATCAACGAGACCCGCCCGCTGAGCGCCACCAAGCGCTGGCGTCTGGTCGAGATCCTCGAGAAGGCCAAGTAAGGCCTCGGCCTTCTTGGAACCCAAGGAGTAAAAAGTGATTCAGACAGAGTCCCGCCTCAAGGTCGCCGACAACACCGGCGCCAAGGAGCTGCTCACGATCCGCGTGCTGGGTGGCTCGAGCCGCCGCTACGCCGGTCTCGGCGACACCATCGTGGCGACCGTCAAGGACGCGATCCCCGGCGGCAACGTCAAGAAGGGCGATGTGGTCAAGGCCGTCATCGTCCGCACCGTCAAGTCCACCCGTCGTCCCGACGGGTCCTACATCAAGTTCGACGAGAACGCCGCCGTCATCCTGAAGAACGACGGGGAGCCCCGCGGCACCCGCATCTTCGGTCCGGTCGGTCGTGAGCTTCGCGACAAGAAGTTCATGAAGATCGTCTCGCTCGCACCGGAGGTGATCTGACCTCATGGCCAAGATCAAGAAGGGTGACCTGGTTCAGGTCATCACGGGCGCCAAGCCCGAGCGCGGCGGCGACCGTGGGAAGCAGGGCAAGGTCCTCGAGATCCTTGTCGAGCAGAACCGCGTCATCGTCGAGGGCGTGAACTACGTCACGAAGCACAACCGCGTCGGCCAGTCCCAGCGCGGGACCAAGACGGGCGGCATCGAGACGATGGAAGCCCCGATCCACATCTCCAACGTCGCCGTCGTCGACCCCTCGACCAAGAAGCCGACCCGTGTCGGCCACCGGGTCGAGGACCAGACGAAGGACGGCGTGAAGCGCACCGTCCGCGTGCGGTACGCCAAGAAGTCAGGCAAGGACCTCTGAACATGAGCAGCACCACTGCCGCGGCGGCTGGCAAGATCCAGCCCCGCCTGAAGCAGAAGTACCAGGCCGAGATCAAGAAGGCCCTGCAGGAGGAGTTCGGCTACCCGAACGTCATGCAGATCCCCGGTCTCGTGAAGGTCGTCGTGAACACCGGTGTCGGCGAGGCAGCTCGCGACAGCAAGGTGATCGATGGCGCGGTCGACGACCTCGTCAAGATCACCGGCCAGAAGCCGGTCGTCACGAAGGCCCGCAAGTCCATCGCGCAGTTCAAGCTGCGTGAGGGCCAGGCCATCGGTGCGCACGTCACGCTCCGCGGCGACCGCGCCTGGGAGTTCATCGACCGTCTCGTGAACCTCGCGCTGCCCCGCATCCGCGACTTCCGGGGCCTCTCGCCCAAGCAGTTCGACGGGCACGGCAACTACACGTTCGGTCTGCAGGAGCAGTCGGTCTTCCACGAGATCAACCAGGACAAGATCGATCGCGTCCGCGGCTTCGACATCACGATCGTGACCACGGCGAAGACGGATGAGGAGGGCCGCTCGCTGCTGCGTCAGCTCGGCTTCCCCTTCACCGCTCCCGAGGTCAAGGCGTAACACCACCCACCACAGGTCGGATGCCGTGTAACGGCATCCGAAACCTGGTGAACAAAGGAAAACACTCATGACAATGACAGACCCGGTCGCAGACATGCTGACCCGTCTGCGCAACGCGAACTCGGCGCACCACGACACCGTGTCGCTGCCGAGCTCGAAGCTCAAGACGCACATCGCCGAGATCCTCCAGCGCGAGGGCTACATCTCCGGCTGGGAGGTCTCCGACGCCCGTGTCGGCCAGACCCTCACGCTGACCCTGAAGTACGGCCCGAACCGCGAGCGGTCCATCGCCGGCATCAAGCGCGTCTCCAAGCCCGGTCTGCGCGTGTACGCACGCTCCACCGAGCTGCCCACGGTCCTCGGTGGCCTGGGCGTCGCGATCCTGTCCACCTCCTCCGGTCTCCTCACCGACCGTCAGGCCGAGCAGAAGGGCGTCGGCGGGGAAGTCCTCGCCTACGTGTGGTGATCTGACATGTCGCGTATCGGACGTCTTCCCATCGACATCCCCGCCGGCGTCACCGTTTCGGTGAACGGCCAGGATGTCGCAGTCAAGGGCCCCAAGGGCGAGCTCGCGCTCACCGTGTCGAAGCCCATCGAGGTCAAGGTCGAGGAGAGCCAGGTCCTGGTCTCCCGTCCCGACGACGAGCGTGAGTCGCGCTCGCTGCACGGGCTCACCCGCACCCTGATCCACAACAACATCATCGGCGTCACCGAGGGCTACACTAAGGGCCTCGAGGTCGTCGGAACCGGTTACCGCGTGGCCCAGAAGGGTGCGGCCGTCGAGTTCGCCCTCGGCTTCTCGCACCCGGTGCTCATCGAGCCCCCGGCCGGCATCACGCTGACCGTCGAGGGCAACAACAAGCTCACCGTGAGCGGGATCGACAAGCAGGCGGTCGGCGAGGCCGCCGCCAACATCCGCAAGATCCGCAAGCCCGAGCCCTACAAGGGCAAGGGTGTGCGGTACGCGGGCGAGGTCGTCCGCCGCAAGGCCGGAAAGGCTGGTAAGTAATCATGGCTGTGAAGTCGAAGACCGACGCCCGCGCGCGTCGTCACACCCGCCTTCGCAAGAAGGTCGTGGGCACCGAGGCGCGTCCGCGTCTGGTCGTCACCCGCTCCGCCCGCCACGTCTTCGTGCAGGTGGTCGACGACAGCAAGGGCCACACGCTGGCATCCGCCTCGACCCTCGAGGCCGATCTGCGTGCGTTCGACGGTGACAAGACCGCCAAGTCCCGCAAGGTCGGCGAGCTCGTCGCCGAGCGCGCGAAGGCTGCCGGTGTGGAGGCCGTCGTGTTCGACCGTGGTGGCAACCGCTACGCGGGACGAGTCGCGGCGATCGCCGACGGCGCCCGCGAGGGAGGTCTGGACCTGTGAGTGAGAACAAGGAGAACGAAGTGACCGAGACGACGGCACCGGCTGCGGCCGAGGCTCCCGTCGAGCGCGAGGCTCGCGAGCCCCGTCGCGGCGGTCGTGAGCGCAACGCCAACCAGCGTGACCGCGGGTCGCGTGACGCCGACAAGAGCCAGTTCCTCGAGCGCGTCGTCACGATCAACCGCGTGTCGAAGGTCGTCAAGGGCGGTCGCCGGTTCAGCTTCACGGCGCTCGTCGTCGTGGGCGACGGCAACGGTCTGGTCGGCGTCGGCTACGGCAAGGCCCGCGAGGTCCCCCTGGCGATCTCGAAGGGCGTCGAAGAGGCCAAGCGCAACTTCTTCCGTGTGCCGCGCGTCGGCTCCACCATCCCGCACCCGGTGCAGGGCGAGGCCGCTGCCGGCGTCGTGCTCCTGCGTCCGGCCGCGGCCGGTACCGGTGTCATCGCCGGTGGTCCGGTGCGCGCCGTGCTCGAGTGCGCCGGCATCCACGATGTCCTCTCCAAGTCGCTCGGCTCGTCGAACACGATCAACATCGTGCACGCGACCGTCGCGGCTCTGAAGAGCCTCGAGGAGCCCCGCGCCGTGGCCGCCCGTCGTGGTCTTGACTACGACCAGGTCGTGCCGGGCATCATCATCCGCAACGAGGCCAAGGCCGCGGCTGCGCAGAAGGCAGGTGTCTGATGGCTAGCCGCCTGAAGGTGACCCAGGTCAAGTCCAAGGTGAGCGAGAAGCAGAACCAGCGTGACACGCTGCGTTCCCTCGGTCTGAAGCGGATCGGCGACTCCGTCGTCCGTCCCGACGACGCGCAGACGCGCGGCTACGTCAAGACCGTCGCGCACCTCGTGAAGGTTGAGGAGATCGACTAATGGCTGAGAAGAAGGACGAGACGGTCGAGGCCGTCGCGGCCGAGAAGGCCGCCCCGAAGAAGGCCGCCGCGCCGAAGAAGGCTGCCGCCAAGCCGGCTGCCGCCAAGGCGGAGAAGGCCCCCGCGAAGAAGGCCGCGTCCAAGGACGCGCCCGCCTCGCGCCCCGGTGTGCTCAAGGTGCACCACCTGCGTCCGGTCCCCGGATCCAACACCGCGAAGACCCGTGTCGGTCGCGGTGAGGGCTCCAAGGGCAAGACGGCCGGCCGCGGCACCAAGGGCCAGAAGGCCCGGTACCAGGTCAAGGCCGGCTTCGAGGGTGGGCAGATGCCCCTCCACATGCGCACGCCGAAGCTGCGCGGGTTCAAGAACCCGTTCCGCGTCGAGTACCAGGTGGTCAACCTCGACAAGCTCGCCGAGCTGTACCCGTCCGGTGGCGACGTCACCGTGACCGACCTCGTCGCCAAGGGTGCGGTCCGCAAGAACGAGAAGGTCAAGGTGCTCGGCACCGGCGACATCTCGGTCAAGCTCACCGTGGCCGTCGACAAGGTCTCGGGTTCCGCCGAGCAGAAGATCGTCGCCGCGGGCGGTTCGATCAAGTAGTCCAGCGGCAGGGGTCGGAGGCATGCCTCCGGCCCCTGTTGCCGTACTCTGGTAGACGGTGTCTCCCGAGGCACCGGCCACCCCACTGGAGGAAATGCCCTTGTTCAGCGCCATCGCGCGGGTCTTCCGCACTCCGGATCTCCGGCGGAAGATCGGCTTCACCCTGGCGATCATCGCCGTCTACCGCTTCGGTGCGCACATTCCGACGCCGTTCGTGGATTTCCCGAACGTGCAGTCGTGCCTGGACCAGTCCAGCGGGACCGAGGGGCTGCTGTCCCTCGTGAACCTGTTCTCCGGTGGCGCCCTCCTGCAGCTGTCGATCTTCGCCCTCGGCGTCATGCCGTACATCACGGCGACGATCATCGTGCAGCTCCTGCGCGTCGTCATCCCGCACTTCGAGACCCTCTACAAGGAGGGTCAGGCGGGCCAGGCGAAGCTGACGCAGTACACGCGGTACCTCACGATCGCGCTCGCGCTCCTCCAGTCGACGACGCTCGTGACCGTGGCCCGCTCCGGCCAGCTCTTCGGCAACACCGGCATCGCCGAGTGCCAGACGCTCCTCACCAACGACGCATGGTGGGCGCAGCTGCTCATGATCATCACGATGACCGCCGGCACCGGCCTCATCATGTGGTTCGCCGAGCTCGTCACCGAGCGCGGCGTCGGCAACGGCATGTCGATCCTCATCTTCACCTCGATCGCCGCGACCTTCCCGGCCGCGATGTGGTCGATCGCCCTCGCGCGCGGCTTCGAGGTCTTCCTGCTCGTCCTCGCCGTCGGCATCGCCGTGGTCGCCCTCGTCGTCTTCGTCGAGCAGTCCCAGCGCCGCATCCCGGTGCAGTACGCCAAGCGCATGGTCGGCCGGCGCACCCTCGGCGGGACGAACACCTACATCCCGATCAAGGTCAACATGGCCGGCGTCGTGCCCGTCATCTTCGCCTCGTCGCTGCTGTACATCCCGGCGCTCATCGCCCAGTTCAACCAGACGCCCGCCGCCGACGGCTCGGTCCCGGGATGGGTGGCCTGGATCCAGCAGTACTTCACGACCGGCGACTCGGCGCTGTACATGCTCGTGTACTTCCTCCTCATCATCGGCTTCACGTACTTCTACGTCGCGATCACGTTCAACCCGGTCGAGGTCGCGGACAACATGAAGAAGTACGGCGGCTTCATCCCCGGCATCCGCGCCGGTCGCCCCACGGCCGAGTACCTCGACTACGTGCTCACCCGGATCACGCTGCCGGGCTCGATCTACCTGGGCCTCATCGCCCTCCTCCCGCTCATCGCCCTCGCGACGGTCGGCGCCAACCAGAACTTCCCGTTCGGCGGCGCGTCGATCCTCATCATCGTCGGCGTGGGCCTGGAGACGGTGAAGCAGATCGACGCCCAGCTGCAGCAGCGACACTACGAAGGACTTCTGCGATGACCTCAGCCCCCGCTCGCCTCCTGATCATCGGACCCCAGGGTTCCGGCAAGGGCACCCAGGGTGTCCGCATCGCAGAGGCGCTCGGGATCCCCGCCGTCTCCACCGGTGACGTGTTCCGCGCGAACGTCAAGGAGGGCACCGAGCTGGGGCTGAAGGTCAAGGCCATCATCGACGCCGGCGACCTCGTCCCGGACGACCTGACGAGCGCGATCGTGCGCGACCGGCTGGCCGAAGCGGATGCCGCGGGAGGGTTCCTCCTCGACGGGTACCCGCGCAACCTCGGCCAGGTCGCCGACCTCGACGCGTTCCTCCAGGAGCGCGGCGAGGCGCTGACCGCGGTCATCGAGCTGTCCGTGCCGCGCGAGGAGTCGATCCAGCGCCTGTCGCTGCGTGCCGCCGAGCAGGGCCGCGCCGACGACAACGAGGAATCCATCGCCAAGCGCCTCGCGATCTACGAGTCCGAGACGGCACCCATCCTCGACGTGTACCGCGCCCGCGGCATCGTCGACGAGATCGACGGCGTCGGCTCGCTCGACGAGATCACCGAGCGCATCACGGCGGCCCTCGCCGCGCGCGCCATCTCGGCCTGATCGTGGGTCTTCGCCGCTCCCTGTACAAGACCCCCGCCCAGCTGCGGGCGATGGTCGAACCCGGCCTCATCACCGCCGCCGCCCTCGACGCCGTCCGCGCGCTCATCGCGCCGGGTGTCACGACGGGTGAACTGGATGCCGCCGCCGCCGACGTCATCCGTTCACGGGGTGCCGAGTCGAACTTCCAGCTGGTCCGCGGCTACCGCCACACGACCTGCATCTCCGTCAACGCCGAGGTCGTCCACGGCATCCCGGGGGAGCGCGTGCTCGAGCCGGGCGACATCGTGTCGATCGACTGCGGTGCGCAGTACCAGGGCTGGAACGGCGACTCGGCGATCACCGTCGTCGTGCCCGACCCGGCGCGGCCTGAGCTCGTCGCCGCGCGGCAGCGTCTGTCGGACGTGACCGAGACGTCGCTGTGGGCCGGGATCGCGGCGCTCGCGTCGGCGAAGCGCGTCGGCGAGATCGGCGACGCCGTGCAGACCTCGATCGAGGGATCCGGCGAGAGCTACGGCATCCTGCGCGACTATGTCGGGCACGGGATCGGCCGGCGCATGCACGAGGGGCCGACCGTGTTCAACTACCGCGTCGCCGACCTCGGGCCCGAGGTGCGGCCGGGGCTGTGCCTGGCGATCGAGCCGATGGTCACCGGCGGCTCTGACGAGACGTTCGTCGAGGACGATGACTGGACCGTCACGACGGTCGACGGCAGCGACGGCTCCCACTGGGAGCACAGCGTCGCCGTGCATGATGGAGGCATCTGGGTGCTCACCGCGCCCGATGGCGGAGCTGCCGGACTCGCGCCCTTCGGCGTCGTGCCGGCGCGGATCGGTTAAGGGGTTCTCATGGCAACGGCAGGCAAGACCAACTGGTTCGCGATCTGGGTGAGCGCAGCGGTGCTCGTCGTGCTCGCGCTCGTGATCGGCCTGGTCGTGTGGATGAACAACGCCGCGACCGACCCCGGGACGCCGCCGAGCGGGTCGGGGGTCAACCAGGAGACCGGCGCCGTCGTCGTTGGCGACGGGGAGCAGACCCTCGACACCTACATCGACTTCATGTGCCCGATCTGCGGCCAGTTCGAGGAGGCGTACGGCGAGGAGATGCTGAGCCTCGTCGAGGACGGCACGATCACGCTGAACATCCACCCCATCGCGATCCTCGACCGGTACTCGCAGGGCACCGCGTATTCGACCCGCTCGGCCAACGCGATGTACTGCGTCGCCGAGGCGGACCCCGACGCCGCCGTGCCGTTCATGCAGGCCCTGTTCCAGAACCAGCCCGAGGAGGGCTCGACCGGCCTGACCGACGACCAGATCCTCGAGATCGCCGCGGGCGTCGGCGTCGACGGGATCGACGAGTGCGTCACCGAGGTCCAGTACGAGAAGTTCGTGGCCGCGAAGACCGAGGAGACCCCGGTGCAGCCCGGCGCCTCCGGCATCGGCACCCCGACGCTCGTGGTCAACGGCGAGGTCATCGCCAACTCGACGATCCCCGCCGTGGGCGAGTTCGCCTCGCTGTTCGAGTAGGTTCCGGGGGGTCGGGGTCGGGGTCGCGGCGGACCTTGCATGGCGCCGAGAAACCACATCCAGCACGAGACATCACGCGAGGCGTGGTTTCTCACGCCGGATGTGGTTTCTCACTGTCCGGGAGGAAGTGAGCGCGGGTTGCGGCGCAGCGTCGCGAGGAGCGCGGGTCGCGGCCGGCGCACCGCAGGAACCCCGGCGCGCAGCAGGGCGAGGCGCAGCGGCTCGACGCGGACGGCGTCGGCGTAGTCCCAGCGCGCGAACGCGTGGCCGTGGCGGCGGAGGCGATCCTCCCGGCGCTTCTCCTCCCGGAGGCGCTGCTGAGCTCCCGCCGGATCGTCGAGGCCGTACTTCCCCCACCCGTCGGACTCGCCGATGACGCCGACCGAGGCGAAGAAGAAGTCGACGCGGTCCAGTGCTCCCTCGTAGCGGAACTCCCGCTGCAGTTCGGGCGCCTCGAGGCCGCTCCAGAGGATGACGGCGCGGCTGATGCTCTCACCGGGGGACTCCGACCGCGAGTCGATCATCGGCCAGAGGAGCTCGAGGCGCGCGCGGCCGCGGCGCGTGCACTGCGTCGAAGCGCGGCCGCGCAGCTCGTCGACGTCGAGCGACCCGCCCTGCGCGGGGGACACCGCCGCGTCGGCGACCGCCAGCGCATGCGCCGGCGGGAGGATGCGGGCCAGGTCGACCACCGTGTCGGCCACATCGGTCACCGCGATGCCGGCGACGAGCTGCACCGCCCGGCCGTCGGCGCTGGTGTGCACGGCGACGTCGCCGAATCGACGGGATGCCGCGCGGTCGGGGTCGTAGACGTGGATGTCGCGCGGGTGCCCGAACAACGGGAGGTCGTGCACGACGGCGGCAGACTCGAGGCAGAGGATCGCATCCGGGTGTGCACGGGTGAACGCCTGCACCCGGACCTGATACCGCTGCCACCCGGCCAGAGACTCCCACACCCGGCCCTCGATGTAGATGCCGGGACGCACTCGGCGGTAGGCCGGAGAATGCACCCGCGTCCCGAGCGCGCGGGCTTCTTCGATGGTGATGAGCGGGGCGGGCGACAGGAGGGTCGGAGCCATCGGCATCCGCTCATCGTCGTCGCTCCGCGGCGCGCACGCACCGCATCCGCCACGCCGGTGGACGGGATCCGTCTCCGCCTCGCCCTGTGCAGGAGACGCCGGACACCCTTGCTCGGCCCGCGTCCGGCCTCGTCGGCGCCCTGAGAAACCATTTCCTGCACGAGAAACAGCGACAGCCGTGGTTTCTCATGCCGGATGTGGTTTCTCATGCCAGATGTGGTTTCTCGGCGCGGCGGCGGGCGGGGCGGGGCCCGGCAACGCGGCGCGGCTACGCGGGGCGGCGGCGCGGCGGGGGAAACGTGCCCCGCACACGCACCGCGGGGCGGGGGCGAACCGGGGCCGAGTTGCCGGAGGCCCCGATACCACGTACACTTGATCTTTGGTGCCTTGCGCCTTTATTGGCGTGTCGAGGCACCGAACCCCATCCACCCGCAGACCGGCCGGTCTGCACAAGCGACAACGAGGCTATGGCTAAGAAAGACGGTGTCATCGAGATCGAGGGCGTGATCTCCGAAGCGCTGCCCAACGCGATGTTCCGCGTCGAGCTCACCAACGGACACAAGGTCCTGGCCACGATCTCGGGCAAGATGCGGCAGAACTACATCCGCATCATCCCGGAGGACCGCGTCGTCGTGGAGCTCTCGCCCTACGATCTCACGCGCGGACGCATCGTCTACCGCTACCGCTAGACCGGCTGAGAAGTAACGGCCCGAGCACGTCTGTGCCCGGGTACGAAGACAGCGAAACAGGAAACATCATGAAGGTCAACCCCTCCGTCAAGCCCATCTGCGACCACTGCAAGGTCATCCGCCGCCACGGGCGCGTCATGGTGATCTGCAAGTCCAACCCGCGCCACAAGCAGCGCCAGGGCTGACGTGAAGCGGATGCCGTCGGCATCCGCCCCGCGAACCCACAACTCAATACACACACAGGCAGGAACAAGAACCGACCTCGGTCGGGGACACCTCGGGCGGAGGCCCGGGCACCGATCCTGCTCCACACCTCCATCACTCCCTAGGAGAACCGCATGGCACGTCTTGCCGGCGTTGACATCCCGCGCGACAAGCGCGTTGTGATCGCGCTTACCTACATCTACGGCGTCGGCCGTACCCGCTCGGTCGAGATCCTCAAGGCAACGGAGATCGACGAGAGCATCCGGGTCAAGGACCTCACTGACGAGCAGCTCGTCACGCTCCGCGACCACATCGAAGGCAACTACAAGGTCGAGGGTGATCTCCGCCGTGAGGTCGCCGCCGACATCCGCCGCAAGGTCGAGATCGGCTCCTACGAGGGCGTCCGTCACCGCCGCGGCCTCCCGGTGCGCGGTCAGCGCACGAAGACGAACGCGCGTACCCGCAAGGGTCCCAAGCGCACCGTCGCCGGCAAGAAGAAGGCGCGCTAGGCCTCCGCCGGCGCCCCAAGGATTTAGGGAGAACGCAAAATGGCACAGGCCAAGAACGCCGCGCGCAAGCCGCGCCGCAAGGAGAAGAAGAACATCGCGCTGGGCCACGCCCACATCAAGTCGACGTTCAACAACACGATCGTCTCGATCACCGACCCGTCGGGCGCCGTCATCAGCTGGGCGTCCTCCGGTGGCGTGGGCTTCAAGGGCTCGCGCAAGTCGACCCCGTACGCGGCCGGCATGGCCGCCGAGTCGGCTGCCCGCCAGGCCGCCGAGCACGGTGTCAAGAAGGTCGACGTCTTCGTGAAGGGTCCGGGCTCGGGCCGCGAGACCGCGATCCGGTCGCTGACCGCCGCCGGCCTCGAGGTGGGGTCCATCCAGGACGTCACCCCGCAGGCGCACAACGGCTGCCGTCCCCCGAAGCGCCGCCGCGTCTGATCATTCGGAGCCGGGGCACCTGACGGTGCCCCGGCTGCCGCCGTTTCCCGGAGGCCGCGACTCATGCGGCATCCGACGACAAAAACTCAAAACCTCACCAACTGCACGTGTCAAATAGCGGTCACGTGACTGAAAGGAACACATAGTGCTCATCGCACAGCGTCCCACTCTGACCGAGGAGAAGATCGGCGAGTTCCGCAGCCGGTTCGTCATCGAGCCCCTGGAGCCCGGTTTCGGTTACACCATCGGCAACGCGCTGCGTCGCAGCCTGCTGTCCTCGATCCCCGGCGCCGCGGTCACCAGCATCCGCATCGACGGTGTGCTGCACGAGTTCAGCACCATCCCGGGCGTGAAGGAGGATGTCACCGAGATCATCCTCAACATCAAGCAGCTCGTGGTCTCCTCCGAGCGCGACGAGCCCATCACGGCGTACCTCCGCAAGACGGGCGCCGGCGAGGTCACCGCGGCGGACATCTCCGCTCCCGCGGGCGTCGAGGTGCACAACCCCGACCTGGTCATCGCGACCCTGAACGACAACGCGAAGTTCGAGCTCGAGCTGACGATCGAGCGTGGCCGCGGCTACGTCTCGGCGACGCAGAACCGCAACGAGTACGCCGAGGCCGGTCAGATCCCGATCGACTCGATCTACTCGCCCGTCCTCAAGGTCAGCTACCGCGTCGACGCGACCCGTGCCGGGGAGCGCACCGACTTCGACAAGCTGGTGCTGGATGTCGAGACGAAGTCCTCGATCTCGGCTCGGGATGCCGTCGCTTCGGCCGGCCGCACGCTGACGGAGCTGTTCGGTCTCGCCCGCGAGCTGAACGTCGAGGCCGAGGGCATCGAGATCGGCCCGGCGCCGGTCGAGCAGGTCCTCACCAACGAGCTGTCGATGCCGATCGAAGACCTCGACCTGTCGGTGCGTTCGTACAACTGCCTCAAGCGCGAGGGCATCAACACGGTGTCCGAGCTCGTCGCCCTCTCGGAGACGCAGCTCATGAACATCCGCAACTTCGGCCAGAAGTCGGTCGACGAGGTGCGCGACAAGCTCATCTCGCTCGGCCTGTCGCTGAAGGACTCGGTCCCCGGGTTCGACGGCGCGCACTTCTACGGCGGATACGACGACGAGACCGTTTGAGTCGACTCCGGCTCGCCCGGGTCTCTCGCTGACACTTTTCAACTGGAGTAACTGACATGCCCAAGCCCACCAAGGGTCCCCGCCTCGGAGGCGGCCCCGCCCACGAGCGCCTGCTGCTTGCGAACCTCGCCGCGGCCCTCTTCACGCACAAGTCCATCACCACGACCGAGACCAAGGCCAAGCGCGTTCGCCCGCTCGCCGAGCGTCTCATCACGTTCGCCAAGCGCGGCGACCTGCACGCGCGTCGTCGCGTGCTCGGCGTCATCGGCTCCAAGGAGGTCGTGCACGTCCTCTTCACCGAGATCGCGCCGCTCGTCGCCGAGCGTGAGGGTGGCTACACCCGCATCACGAAGATCGGCAACCGCAAGGGCGACAACGCCCCCATGGCCGTCATCGAGCTCGTCCTCGAGCCGGTGAAGCCGAAGGCGAAGTCCGCCAAGAAGGCCGCCAAGGCCGCTCCCGCCGCCGAGGCTCCGGCCGAGGAGACCCCGGTCGAGGAGGCTCCCGTCGAGGAGGCCGCCGAGGCTCCGGTCGAGGCCGACGAGACCGCCGCCGCCGGCGCCGAGTCGCAGGAGGAGGGCGCTGCCGCTGAGGCCGCCGCCGAGGACGCCGTCGAGGAGAAGTCCGCGTAAGGCTCCGCACCGTGTGAAAGGCCCGCTCCCTTCGGGGAGCGGGCCTTTCCGCGTCCGGGCGGCTCGGTACGCTGGAACGGTGAGCACTGACGACCTGCCTCTCGCCGAGCGTCTCGGACCGACGCCGGATCCCGCCCCGCCGGCGCACCCGGACGTCGCGGAGTGGCGCCCCGCGAGCCTGGGCGAGATCGACGCGATGCACAGCGTCTACGCGGCCGCGGCGCCCGTCGATCACCCCACCTACACGACGCCCCGGGAGGAGCTCGAGGAGACGCTCGAGCTCAGCCACGTCGACTCCATCCGCGACACCCTCGTCGGCTTCGCCGCGGACGGCACCGCCGTCGCCGTCGGCATCGCGATGCCGCACGCCGACCGCTCGTCGGTGGTCCGCGCCTACCTCGACGGCGTCGTGCACCCGCAGTGGCGGCGGCGCGGGATCGGCACCGCGGTGGCCGAGTGGGAGCTCGCACGGGCACGTCAGCAGTTCGCCGAGTCGGGCTCCCCGCTGCCGGCGGAGGCCGTCATGTACGCCGATGAGCGCGACGCCGGCGCGGTCGTCATCGCGGAGCGGCTGGGGCTGCAGACCGAGCGCTGGTTCACGAGCATGGTGCGCGACAGCGCGGCCCCGCTCCCGGATCTCCCCGAGCCCGACGGCATCCTGGTCGTGCCCTTCACCCCCGAGATGCGCGACGCGGGGCGCGCGGCGCGCAACGACGCCTTCCGCGACCACTGGGGGAGCCTGCCGACCGACCCGGAGCGCTGGCAGCAGTTCGTCGGCGGCCCGTTCTTCCGCCACGATCTCTCGCGCGTCGCCGTGGTGGGCGACCGCATCGTGGCGTTCTGCCTGGCGTCGGTGAACGAGGACGACTGGGTGACGCTCGGCGCCTCGAACGCGTACATCGACCTGATCGGCGTCGTGCGGGATCACCGCCGGAGGGGCCTCGCGCCGCTCGTCGTCTCGCGCACGCTGGCCGCGATCGCGGAGACGGGCCTGGAGAAGGCGGTCCTCGATGTCGACACGGAGAGCCCGACGGGCGCGAACACGCTCTACGAGCGGCTGGGCTTCACGGCCACCGACCGCTCACGCGCTCTCGTGAAGCACTACTGAGGCCGGCCGCCCTCCCGCACCGGGATCGCGTGGCGGATCGACCACAGCAGGTCGGCGGCCTCGTAGCGCGCCTGCAGCTGCTCGTCCTCGACGCGCTGCACGGCCGTCGCGACGGCATCCGCGAACACCTTCCCGCCCGCCGCGCCCGGATGGATCCGGTCGCTCGCCAGCAGGTCGGTCCGGTCGTCGATGGCCGCCGACCAGTCGGCGATCGAGACGCCGCGATGGGATGCCGCGAACGCGGCGATCTCCTGATTGACCCCGGGGATCCAGTCGCGGGGTGCGAAGGCATTGACGAGGACGAGGTGGCGGGCCGGTCCGACGATGCGGGCGACGTCCTCGAGGGTGGCGCCGTCGACGGGGCCGTTGGTCCCGAGCGCGACGACGACGTACTCGCGCAGCTGACCCTGGTCGGCGAGGCGGGTGAGGATCTCGGGCGCCGTCCACATCGACCGGGACACCTCCGCATCGACATGGATGCCGGGGAAGGTCTCGAGCAGTCCGGGAGCCGATGCCAGCATGACGGAGTCGCCGATCGCCGTGACGCGGTCGCCGGCGACGTGTGCGGATGCCGGCGGAGCCGGGCGGTCGTCGGCGAGGCGGCACGGGGCCGCGGTATCCCCGGCGGGCAGCTGCGGGCCGGGCGTGGCGCAGGGGGTCGGGCTCGGGGCCGCGGCCGCGGGTGGGGCGGCGTCGGGGGCGGCGGGGACGGTCGGGGCCGGGGGTGCGGCGGGGGCGGGCGGGGCTTCGGGCCCCGCTGCCGCGTCGGCGAGGGCGCGGTCGAGTGCGTCCTGACCCGCTTGCACGACGGCCTCGCTCGAGGTGGTCTCCGGCGCCGCCGCCACGGCGGCCGTCGTCCCACCGAGCAGCACGGCGCCGGCCACGATCGATGCGACGGCGCCGAACCGGCGCGCGGGGGACGACGCCAGCCGCGCGCGCACCCGCCGCCCGACCCCGCGGAACCCGTGCACGCGCACCGGCTGCTCGACGAACCGGTACGACAGCTCGGACAGCACCAGGGTCAGGACGGCGGCGGTCGCGCCCGCGGCGACGGGCACACCGGCATCCGCCGTCGTGCCGCTGCCTGCCGCCGTCACGAGCACGACGAGCGGCCAGTGCCACAGGTAGATGCCGTAGGAGCGTTCGCCGATCCAGCGCAGCGGCGCGATGTCGAGCGTGCGACCGAAGAGTGACCCCGGCCGCACCGACACCACGATGACGACGCCGGCGAGCACGGATGCCGCGACGAGGGCGCCGGGGAAGGTCACGGCATCCGTCGTGGGCGTCATGGTGGCGAGCGCGACGAGAGCTGCGAGCGCGGCCGTGCCGAGGACCGGTCCCATGAGGCGGACCGCGAGCGGCGGCGCCGTGCGGGTGGTGGCGCCCTGCAGGGCGAAGGCGAGGGCGACGCCCAGGAGCAGTCCGAACGCGTGGCTGTCGGTGCCGTAGTAGGTGCGGGTGGGCTCCGCCGTCGCGAGGAGCGTCACGGCCCACGCGGCCGACCCGGCGCCGAGCGCGAGGGCCGCGGCGGTGCGCAGCCAGCGTCCGGGCAGCAGGAGGAAGAGGGGGAGGAGGAGCGGCCAGAGCAGGTAGAACTGCTCCTCGACGGCGAGCGACCAGAGGTTGCGGAACACTTCGGGCTGCGAGGCCGTGAAGTACGAGGCGCCGGTCGCGAGCGACAGCCAGTTGTAGGAGAACGTCGCCGCCCCGGCGACCTGCAGGCCGAGCCCGACGAGCACGTCGCCGCCGATCAGCCAGGCGGCGGAGGCGCACACCGTGACCACCGCGACGAGCGCGGGGACGAGGCGGCGGGCGCGGCGGATCCAGAACGGGCCGAGCGCGATGCGGCCGTTCCGCTCGCGCTCGCGCAGGAGCAGCGAGGTGATGAGGAACCCGGAGATCACGAAGAAGACGTCGACGCCGATGAAGCCGCTCTGCAGCAGCCAGGCGGGGAACAGGTGGTAGATCACCACCAGGAGGACGGCGACGGCGCGCAG
This sequence comes from Microbacterium saccharophilum, assembly GCF_007992455.1. Taxonomy (GTDB): domain Bacteria; phylum Actinomycetota; class Actinomycetes; order Actinomycetales; family Microbacteriaceae; genus Microbacterium; species Microbacterium saccharophilum. The sequence goes on from NZ_BKAH01000002.1 coordinate 217,142, forward strand.
GCCGTCGAGGCCCGCGAAGCGCGCGGAAGCGGAAGAAGTCATAGGGGGGGGAGGAGGTGCGACGGAGGCTCGGAGACGTCCCATCCAGTCTACGTTTCGACCCTGCCCTGGTCGGTGCCCGGCGGCGCGCGTCGCGGGGGTGCGCGTGGTGCCGCCGCGGGGTGCGCGGCGCCGAGAAACCACATCGAGCGTGAGACATCACGCGTGCCGCGGTTTGCGATGCTGGATGTGGTTTCTCACGGGGCGGGGGATGCCGGGCGGCCGGGGCGTGCGCGGGGCGCGGCCCGGGCGCCCGGCGCCGCCACCGGGCCGAGCCCCCGGGCCGAGCCCCCTGGGCCGGGCCCCCACCGGGCCGAGCGCTCACCGGCCCGGCGCCCCCACCGGGCCGAGAAACCACATCGAGCGTGAGACATCACGCGTGCCGCGGTTTGCGATGCTGGATGTGGTTTCTCACGGGGCGGGGGATGCCGGGCGACCGGGGCGTGCGCGGGGCGCGCCGGGGTGCGGCGGGGCGTGCGCGGGGCACGTGCCGCGGTGTGCGCCCCGTCCCGGGCCGAGAAACCACATCGAGCGTGAGACATCACGCGTACCGTGGTTTGCGATGCTGGATGTGGTTTCTCACGCGGCGGGAGATGCGGGGCGGCGGGGGCGTGCGCGGGGCGCGTGCACCTGGGAGACTCGGAGCGACGCAAGGAGGCGCGGTGGAACAACGGGTGCTCGTCATCGGCGAGGCGCTGATCGACATCGTCGAGAGCGCGGACGGCTCGCGCGAGCTCGTCGGCGGGAGTCCGGCGAACGTCGCGGTCGGTCTCGCGCGTCTGGGCCACCTCACGGCGCTGCAGACGCGCATCGGGCACGATCCGCGCGGGGCACGGATCGCCGAGCACCTCGCCTCGTCGGGCGCGGCCCTGACGCCGCAGTCGTGGGGGGATGCCGCCACCTCGACCGCCCGCGCGCGGCTGGGTGCCGACGGGTCGGCCTCCTACGTGTTCGACATCGACTGGCGGATCCCCGTACCGAACCTCGATGGGATCGGCCTCGTGCACTCCGGGTCGATCGCGCTGTTCCTCGAGCCCGGCGGGGCAGTGGTGCTCGAGGCGCTCCGGCATGCGGCGCGGGGCGCCGCGCTCGTGTCGATCGACCCCAACATCCGGCCGGCGCTCGTCGGCGACCGCGACGCCGCGCTGGCCCGGTTCGGCGACGCGGTCCGTGCCGCGGATCTCGTCAAGCTCAGCGACGAGGACGCGGCGTGGTTGTATCCCGGCAGCCAGCCCGAGGAGGTCCTCGCGGACATCGCCGCGCACGGCGCGCGGCTCGTGGTCATGACGCGCGGATCCGCCGGGGCGATGGCGCTCGGGCCGGACGGCATCCTGGAGGTGCCCGCCTGGCCGGTCGACGTCGCGGATACGATCGGCGCGGGCGACGCGTACATGGCGAGCCTCGTCTCGAGCGCCCTGGACGATCCGATGCTGTTCACCTCCGAGGCCGCGGTGGAGCGCGCGATGCGCCGCGCAGCGGTCGCCGCGGGCATCACCGTGTCCCGGGTGGGCGCGAATCCGCCGACGCGCGCCGAGGTCGACGCCGCGCTGCGCTGACCCGAGAACCGCGGGCTGCGCTTCGCCGCCGGGCATCGCCGCGTTGCCACGACGCGTCGGGCGCAGCATCCCGCCGTCGCGCAGCCGACCCAACGGCGGAGATCCTGCGTGCGTCGGCGGGCAACCGCATCCGATCGGTGTGCCCGGGCACGGAATCCGCCGCTCGGACGAGGGACCGGCGCCGCGATCCCAAGAGCCCGATGCGACATACCGCGCATGGATTCGTCCTCAGCGCCGAACATCGGACATGCTGGGAGCAGCGCTCGACGTGAGACGACCCCTCCCCCCAGTGAGGTCGACGGCGGCGCCGCGACAGCGCCATCCCGCTCTGCGGGCTGGAGACGCTCTCGCTGGTTGTGGCCGGCGCGTGCGGGCACCCCCCAATGGCCCCCGCGCCGGTCACAACCAGAAGCCCCGGCAGAACCGTGCTCCAACGTGGGCGACGATGTACGCATCATCGCCCACGTTGCGGCTGGCAATTCCCCCCGGACACCAACCGTATGAGCGACCCCTCCCCAGCGGGGCGTGAGAGAAATGTAACCCCGGGCCCGGACATGGCCTACCACCGGGGGAACATCTTGCGAGGCTCTTGCGCTGATCTTGCGCTTCCTGCGGTTGGGTGTCTGAGCCTTGCTCTGCGCCGACCTGCGGATGCGTGGCCGCGCCTTCATCCGCGCCGAAGTGCGGGTGCGTGGCCGGGCGACCCGCACTTCGGCGCGGGCGAAGAGTCGGTCGTGGATTCATCGGCGCCGATGTGCGGGTGTGCCGTCCGACCCGCACTTCGGCGCGAACAAAGGATCGGCCGGGGGCGAAGGGTCACGCTCCCGCGGCACGCGCAGGGCTCCCGAGCTTCATCCGCGCCGAACTGCGGATGCGTGGCCGCCTGACCCGCACTTCGGCGCGGGCGAGGAGTCGGTCGTGGATTCATCGGCGCCGATGTGCGGGTGTGCCCGCGCCTGACCCGCACTTCGGCGCCCGCGAACCGCGAGGCGGGGCGGGTCGGCGCGAGCGAACCGCGAGGCGCGAGGCGGGGCCGGTCGGCACGAACGAACCGCGAGGCGGGAGGCGAGGCCGGTCGGCGCGAGCGAACCGCGAGGCGCGAGGCGAGGCGGGTCGGCGCGGGGCGAACCGCGAGGCGGGGTCCAACCCGCGGCAGCGCCCCCGCCCGCCACACGGCCCCGCCCCGCCCCGCCAACCCCGAGCCGAGGCGGGGCCCAACCCGCGCCCGCCGTAGGCTGGGTGTGTGCGCATCCGCCTCGACATCGCCTACGACGGGACGCATTTCCGCGGGTGGGCGCACCAGCCCGGGCTCCGCACCGTGCAGGGCACGATCGAGGGCGCGCTCGGCCGCATCCTCGGCGGCAGCCCTCGCCTCGTCGTCGCGGGCCGCACCGACGCCGGCGTGCACGCGAGCGGCCAGGTCGCGCACGTCGACCTCGACGAGGCGCAGCAGGGGCGGCTCCTGCAGCGGCGCCCGCGGCACGACGCGACCGACCCGGTCGACGCCCTCGCCCCGCGGATCGTGGGCGTGCTGGGCCAGTATCCCGACGTGACGGTGCGCCGCACGTCCCTCGCGCCCGAGGGCTTCGACGCCCGCTTCAGCGCCGTGTGGCGGCGCTACGCGTACCGCATCGCCGACCGCCGCACCGGCTACGACCCCATGGAACGGCATCGCACCACGACCGTCCGCGCGCACCTCGACGAGCAGGCGATGGATGCCGCGGCCCGCTCCCTCATCGGGCTCCACGACTTCGCGGCCTACTGCAAGCCGCGCGAGGGCGCGACGACGATCCGCACGCTGCTCGAGTTCGACTGGCACCGCGACGCCGCCGGCATCCTCATCGCCAACGTCAAGGCCGACGCGTTCTGCCACAGCATGGTGCGGGCGCTCGTGGGCGCGTGCGTCGCGGTCGGGGAGGGGCGCCTGGACGTGGAGGATGTCGCGTCGCTCCGCGACGACGGCGTGCGCACGAGCGAGTTCAAGGTGCTCGCCGCCCGCGGCCTCAGCCTCACCGAGGTCGGCTACCCCGCGGACGACCTGCTCGCCCTGCGTGCCGAGCAGACGCGCGCCCGCCGCGTGCTCGGCGACGGCAACGACGACACCGACGACGACGACTGACGGCACGCGTGAAGCCCGCCCATAGGGCGTGCGCATAGGGTGGGAGGGTCATGAAGGTCATCTCGTACAACCTCCGCAAGCACCGCGCCGCGGGCGAGCTCGCCGGCCTGATCGGGCAGCACCACCCGGATGTCGTCTGCCTCCAGGAGGCCGACACCAGCGACATCCCCGACGAGATCGGCGGGCTGCGGCTGGCCGACGCGACATCCCGCAACCGGCTGGGCCTCGCGGTCTACTACCGCGAGAACACGTTCCGGCTCATCGAGGCGAGGTCGATGTCGCTGAAGAAGTCGCTGCACGACCGCGTGCTGAAGCCCGCGGAAGAGCGGATGCTGGGCGTGCGCCTGCACGACATCGACCACAACCGCGAGCTCATCGTGGCGTCCTTCCACGCGGCGCCCCTCACGGCACTGAACTCGCTGCGGCGCCACCAGATCGGCGCGGCGCTCGCGGAGCTGTCGACCCTGGGCGACGATCTGCCGATCCTCATGGTCGGCGACTACAACTACCCCGTGTTCAAGGAGAACCTCGGGCAGAAGGTGCGCGCGCAGGGCTACGAGCTCACGCTCAGCGATGTGCGCACATACACGCGGTACAAGTTCTTCCGCGGGCACTACGACTTCGCCACGTCGGTGTCGTTCGACATCGAGACGGTGCGCACCCTGCCGCAGGGGCAGAGCGACCACCTGCCGATCCTCGTGGTGGCGGAGCCGGTGGCGGCCAGCGCCGTCGCATAGACGATCACAAACAGAAACGCCCCCGAGCCGAAGCTCGGGGGCGTTTCGCGTACGTAGATCAGGCCGTGGCCTGGCCGCGCTGACGACGGACCGTGGTCGCGACGGCGATGCCGCCACCGGCGAGCAGCAGGGCGCCGCCGCCGATCCACAGGCCGAGGAGCTGGCCGCTGTCGCCGCCCGTGTTGGGAAGCGTCGAGCCACCCGACGCGGCCGCGACCGTGATCGTGGCCGTGGCGGACGCGGTGGAGGTCGCGCCGGTCGCGGTCAGCGTGTAGCTGCCGGTCGCGTTGCTCGGGAGCGTGACGGTCGGTGCGACGGCGCCGGCGGCGGTCGCGGTCTTCGAGCCGATCGGGACGTTGGTCTGGTAGACGAACTTCGCCGCGGCGAGGGTCGCACCGGAGGCGTTCTCGCCGGTGAGGAAGAAGCGCACCAGTTCGTTCGGCGCGAAGCCGGTGAAGGTGATGGTGACGGGGGCGCCGGGGGCGATGGTCACGGTGCTGCCCGAGGGGACCGTCGGGTTGTAGGTCGTCGCGTTGGCGGCGATGGGGGCGAACACGAGGCCGGCCGCGAGTGCGACGGTGGCGACGGCCTGGGGGAGACGGAGCTTCATGAGCATCCTGCTTTCAGTTCGGGGAGGGGGGAGTCCCTGACCATCAATGCATTGTGGAGCGGTCAGCCAAGGAATAGGTTCGTCCCGGCAAGTATTCAGGAATGCGGCCGGATCCGCAAATCCCTTGGGTTACGCTCACGTAAACTTCCGGCCGGTCGCGGAAACAATCGTTGCGTGCGACCCGTCAGGAATCGCGTCGACGCGAGCGCCGTACGGCGGCCGCGATCGCGATCGCGGCACCGGCGACGACGAGGACCCCGCCGCCGATCCAGAGGCCCAGCAGCTGGGTGCTGTCGCCGCCCGTCACGGGCAGCTGGCCGTCCGCCGCGACGGTCGCACTGGCGACCCCGCCGGCCGACGTCGCGGAGATGGCCTCGATGTTGTAGACGCCGCTCGCGTTGCTCGGCAGCGTGATCGACACGGGCGCGAGCGCACCGGTGGCGGTGGAGGTGCGCACCGTGCTGCCGGTGGAGACCGCGAACTTGACGAATGCGAAGCTCGCCCCGGCGCCGTTCTCCCCTGTCACGGTGATCGTGACGGTCTCGTTCGCGCCGAAGGTCGCGCCGCCGCAGGAGAAGTCGAGGGTCTCGTTCGCGCCGGCGGCGCTCGGGCTCACCGAGCACGCGTCCGACGGCGGGTAGATGACGCCCGCGGCGACCGCAGCTTGGGGCAGCGCGAGGGCAGAGCCCACGACCACCGCCGCCGCGAGGGCGAAACGAGTCAGTCGGCGCATGGGGGAGTCACTTTCCGGGGGGAGGTTACGGTGTATCGTACGCGGCCGCGCACTCAGCGCCAATTCGCGTGGGGACGTCGGCATCGACAGTGGGCGTGACGTCCGCCGTCACCGTCGCGGCCCCCGGTTCAGGCGGCTGCACCGTGATGGTGGCGGTCGCCGATGCGCCGGGCTCCAGGTCGGTGCTGAAGGTGAGCACCTGCAGGCCGCGGTGGAAGCCGCCGCCGAAGCCGCCCGCATCGGTGCGCGACGCCTGGATGAGCGTGTACCCCTCGGGCAGGTAGAGGTACGCGACCGTGCGCGCGACGCCTGCGGGCACGCCGAAGGAGCCGCCGCCCGTGATGTACTCCGGCAGCGACGTGGCGGCATCCGCCGGGGCCGTGTTCGTCAGCGTGAGCGTCAGCGTCACGGGGTCGGCGGTGCGATCGCGGGCGTCGACCGTGCAGGCGTCCCAACCGACGGTCGTGTCGGCCGTGACGTAGTAGTCCATCTTCGAGCCGGTGCCGTCGTTCAGGAACACGCCGAACCGGGCCGTCTCGTGGTCGGTGACCGGCAGGCCGCCGGCGAGGGTGGTCTCCGCGATGACCGCCTGGTCCTCCGGCGTCGCGCTCCACATCAGCAGGCGACGTTCATCGCCGGCGCGGCCGAGCGCCGTGACGAGCGCGGTCGGGTTCGCCGACCCCGTCGCGAGGGTGTCGAACACGGCGGCGGCGGCGGCGGCGAAGAACGCATCCTGGTCGGCCGGCTTCTCGTAGCGCTCGTAGACGTCGTTCAGCAGGAGCTGCACCGCGTTGTCGGAGGTCAGCAGGTCACCGGTCGGCAGCGTGACGGGGCCCGTCGCCTTCAGGAGGTATGACAGCGCGACGGGGTCGAGCGCGAGCACGCCGTCGACCTCGACGCCGGTCTCGCGCTTCCACATCTCCCGGGCCAGTTCCCCCGTGATGGAGAAGTCGGGCACCTGGGTGACGTTCTGGATCCACTGCGCGGGACGCTTCTCGAAGATCCGCGTGATCTCGGGGTCGAGGGTCACGACCGGCTCGTCGTACTTCCGGAAGTCGCCCGAGGACCCCTGCGCCGTCATCGACATGGTGCCGGCGTCGGTGTGGATGACGGCCATCGCGCCGACGATGCCGCCGAGCGATCGCCACTCGGCGTTGTTCTGGAAGACGACGAGGTAGTCGCGGGCCCCGTCGGCGCCGAGCATCGAGGGGAGGAGGGCGCTCGCGCGAGCCAGGGCGTCGGTCGCCTTCGCGCTCGTTTCGAGCATGTCGGCGACGTCGGAGACGGCCTCCCGCACGGGCCCCAGCAGGAGGTCGCCATCGAGGGCCGAGACGGATGCCGAGGCGGCGGCCACCCCGTCCGCGCCGAGGCGCGCGGGCTCGGCGATCTCCGCGAACATCGCGGTGTCGATCTTCCCGCCCGTGGGCCGGAACGAATCGATGGAGAAGCTCGCCGCGACGCCGGCGAGCGGCTTCAGCGCGGAGCCGGCGACGTTGTCGGCGGCCGCCGCGACCGTCGACACGGCGTGCAGCTGCGGGCCGATCCAGGGCATGCGCTCCGCGACGGCCCAGACCGGGTCGGAGGTGAGCGCGCGGGCGGCGGAGGTGTCGGCGGCGAGGCGGTCGATGAGGCCCGACGCCTGGGCGGGGTCGCTGATCTTCGTCACGGTCTCGCGGGCCGTGGCCTCGGCATCCCGCAGGTGTCCGTACGCCTCCAGCCCCCGGACGCCGACCCATGCCGTGGCGCCGATCGCGGCGACGAGCAGCGCCCCGAGCAGCCACCCGAAGACGATGCCGGCGACGCGCAGAGGCTTCGGCAGGACGGGATCGCTCACCCGACCACTCTAGGGTCGGCACACCTGGGAGACCGGCCCGGGGTCAGGGTGCGGGCGTCGCCGCGGCCGTTGCCTTGCGTCGTTCCTTGCGGGTGAGCGTCTCGACCTGCGACGTGTAGGAGCCGTGGTACTGGTAGCCGTAGTAGGCCGCGGCCGACCCGCGCTTGGGTACCTTGTTGAGCACGACGCCCAGCACGCGGCCGTTGGCCTTCGCCACGTTCTCGAGCGCCTTATGCATCATCTCGTAGGTTGTGCGGCCGGCCGAGACCACCAGCAGGACGCCGTCGGCGGCCGTGGACAGCACGGCGGCATCCGTCACGGGGATCGTCGGGGGAGAATCCACGATCACGGTCGCGTCCTCGCGCAGCACGGCGAGCAGGTCGCGCATGCGCTGCGAGCCGAGCACCTCGCTGGGGTTCGGCGGGATGCGCCCCGCCATGAGCAGCGTCAGGTTGCCGCTGACGTCGCCGGTGTGCACGACGTCGGCGTACTCCGCGCGGCCGGCGAGGACGTCGGTGAGACCGGCGCCGTCCGGCAGGGCGAACAGGGTGGACAGGACGGGGCGCCGCAGGTCGGCATCCACCAGCACCACCTTCTGGCCTGCGGCGGCGAGGCTGATCGCGAGGTTCGCGGCGGTGGTCGACTTGCCGTCGCCCGGCAGGGGGCTGGAGACGACGATGACGCGCGGCGGATTGTCGACATCCATGAACTGGAGGTTCGTGCGCAGTTCGCGCATCGCCTCGGTCATCGCGGTCGAGTTCTGGTTGCCGGTCGGGCCGTCGAAGATGAGGATGCGGCGGTCCTGCGTGAGGTCCTTCTCCAGCGGCAGCGTGCCGACCACCGAGACGCCGGTCTCGCGCTCGATGTCGCGCGGGTTGCGCACCCGACGGTCGAGGACGTGCCGGATGACGGCGTACCCGATGCCGAGGGCGAGCCCGATGAGCGCGCCGAGCGCGACGTTGAGGCGGGTGTTGGGCAGCGACGGGCTCGTCGGGAGGCGCGCGGAGTCGCCGGGGATGAGCGTCACGGCGGCGGAGCCTGCCGTGCCGTCGCCTTCGATCTCGTCGATCTGCTCGACCATGCCGCGGATCCACGCTTCGGCGAGGTCGCGGGCTTCCTCGGGGGAGCCGGCCGACGCGCTGACGTGGATGATGACGGTGTCGAGCGGGCTCGACACGTCGACGCGGGTGACGAGCTGCTCCGGGGAGTCGTCGAGGCCGAGGTCGGAGATCGCGTACTCGGCGACCGCGCGCCAGCCGCCGATATCGACGTAGGAGGTCACCTTGCCGCGGGCGAGCTGGTCGCCGACGAGGCTGGAGCCGGTGTCGCTGCCGGTGTTCGCGGCGGCGACGTAGCCGCTCGCCGACGCCGTGTACACGCGCGGCTGCAGGGCGCTCCACCCGAACGCGACGCTGCCGCCGAGGACCGTCAGCAGCACGATCGCCAGCCAGTGCGCGCGCAGAATGCGCAGGTAGTCCTGCAGTTCCATGGTGTCCCCTAGTCCGCACGTACACTATCGCGTGTGCCCTGGACCCTGCGCATCGCCGCGATCGGCGCGATCGTGCAGGTCGACGGCGGCGCGCTGACGGCGGCGCAGCGCAACCTGGTTACGGCGGCTTGGCGGGATGCCGTTGCTGACGACATGGGCCGGGTGGATGCCGTGGTGACGCCGCTGCTCGGTGTCGACGACGCCGCGATGCTCGCGGATCTGTCGCAGCGGGTGACGCTCGCGGCCATCGATGCGCGCCGCGGTGAGGTGTGGATGCTGCATGCCGCCGGCCTCGCCCTCGACGACGGGCGCGTCGTCGCGCTCGTCGGCCCGTCGGGGCGGGGCAAGACGACGGCGGCAATGACTCTGGGGCGCGCATTCGGGTACGTGTCCGACGAGACGGTCGCGATCGATCTCGCGGGGCGCGTCTGGCCGTACCGCAAGCCGCTGTCGGTCATCGACGATCCGGCGGCGCCGAAGCATCAGCGCACGCCGACGGATGCCGGGATGCGGGCCCTGCCCGATGCTCCGCTGCAGCTGGCGGCGGTGGTGCTGCTCGACCGGCGGTCCGATGCGCCGGAGGAGCCGGTGATCGAGGAGGTCGACCTGGGCGATGCGCTCGCGGACCTCGTGGAGCAGACGAGCTACCTGCCGTCGCTGGAGACGCCGTTGCAGCTGCTGGCCGGGCATCTCGCGCGGGTCGGCGGCGTCCAGCGGGTGATCTACCGGGAGGCGTCGTCGCTCGTCGATGTGCTGCCGGCGCTCGCCCGCGGGCCCGCCGTGGCGCCTGCCGGCGCGCTCGCTGGTGTGCCCGCTGGCGCGCTCGCTGGGACGCCCGCTGGGATGCCCGCTGGCGCGCTGGTTGGCACGCATGTTGGCGCGCCGGCTGGGACAGCGTCACTGGGCGCGGTGCCGCCGGACGAGGATGCGCCGTCCCTCGCCCCGGATGTGCCGGGATACTTCCGCACGCCGACCGAGGATGCGGTGGCGCTCGTCGATCCTGACCGCATCGCCATCCTGCAGGTCGACGCGGAGGGTGCCGGGACGGTGCGGGTGCTCGCCGGTGTCGCGCCGGCGCTGTGGCGCGCAGCGCGCGGGGCGAGCGTCGACCAGCTCGTCGCGGCGGCCGTCGATGCGTACGGGACGCCGGGCAGCGCGCGGGACGCGGCGGTCCTCGTCGGCGCGGCGCTCGCCCAGCTCGTGGAGGCGGGTCTCATCGAGCACCGGCTGCCGCGGTGGCGCATCGAGTCGACCGTGCCGTGGGTCGACAGTGGCGACCGGGTGGTGCTGCTGCCGCCGAGTGGTGACGGACTGGCGCGCGCGCTCGACCCGTCGGGCACGATCATCTGGCGCGAGCTGTACGAGCGAGGACCGATCGCGGTGGACGCGCTCGCGGATGCCGTCGCCGAGGTCGCCGGGGTATCCACGGACGATGTCATGCCGACCTTGCCTCCGTTCCTCGGTGAGCTGGCCGACGTGGGCGTGGCGCGACTCGCCTAGGGCTGGCTGACGGCGCACGTGCTGTGCGCCTCGGTCTGGACCTCCACCTCGACCTCGACCTAGGGCCGAGCGCCGAGCGAGCTCAGAACGGGGCCGGGTCGTCGGCGTATGGCACGGCAGCAACGAACGCGACGGCTGGGATGGGAGCGTCTTCGCGGTAGGTTCTGCCGGTGGGCGAGGTCCAGTGGAGGACTCCGCCCGGGAGTTGTCGGACGCGCCAGGCGGTGAACTGCTTCATCGAATGGTGGCGCTGACAGAGGTGCCCCAGGTTGCGGTGGTCGGTCGGGCCGCCGAGGGCATGGTCGTGTGTGTGGTCGATTTCGCAGCGGATTGCGGGCACCCGGCATCCGGGAAACCGGCAGTGCTGGTCGCGGGCTTGCAGATATCGGCGCATCGCGAGGGGCACCCGGTAGCTGTCGACGGCGAGGACCGTACCAGTGAGGGGATGAGTGAGGAGTCGCTCCCAGATGTGTGCGCCGCCGGCGAGTTCGCGGGCGGTGGCAGCGTCGACGGGGGCCGAGCCGATCAGATCTGCAGGGCCGTCGTCGGCGCCGCAGAGTGTCGTCGCCGACACGACGACCTGCACATGCCCGCGGATCGCACCGAGCGGACCCACCCCGTCACCGGTGCCGGTCGGATCGAGTGCGGGAGTCCCCGCGAGCAGCAGGTCGGCGAAGATGTCGGCACGCACCTGATCGGTGCTGCGGTGATCCGTCGCAGCGAGCTCGGCGGCCGTCGGCGCCCCGTCCCTGTCGAACCCGTCGTCTCCGTCGGCCACGTCATCCCCGATGCCGAAGGCGGATCCGGTGGTCATTCGCCCGGCGTTCGCGATGGCGTCGCGGCTGTCGATGACGGTGCGGGCTTGCTGGGTGAGGCGGTCGTGGATGCCCGCAGCGATGACGGTGGGCAGGGTCGCGACGAGGTCGGACATCCCATCCCGCCCGGGCACGAGGCGGACGCAGCGGGCGGCCGCAGCATCCGCATGCCGTTCAGTCAGCGGGCGGGGGTGGATGCGCTGCGCGAGGATCTCCAGTTCGGAGCGGACGCGGTTCGGTGTGTCCCGCTCGCACCGTGCGATCGCAGCGGATTCGAACTCGCCACGCAGGTCGGGGGGAACGACGGCGCCGGTCTCGACGATCACCAGGACGTGACCTCGGGCGATGCGTCCGGTCTCCCATGCGCTCAGCGCAGCCGGATAATCTTCCACGATCGTGCGTGCTTCATCGATCCGCCGCTGCACCGTGCGATCGGTCGCGCGCAGCACGCCACCGACTTCGGCGGCGATCGCCCGCAACGCCATGTCGTGCGCTCGGACCCGGGCCGCGGCCCCCTCCGCCTGCGTCGCGGCAAGCTGACCCGCGCGTGCCAGCACCCGCAACTGCGCAACCTGCGCGACGGTCACGTGACGCTCGGTGGCCTCGATATCAGCCACGATCCCGGCCAGCGATGCCAGGTAGGCATCGCTCCCGGAGGCTGGCGTCGAGGTTGTCATACCCCTAATTGTGGTGGGGGGTTCCGACATTGGTGCGTGGGGTCCAGCGCCCGTGGCGCTGCGGGTCACCGTCGTCAGGACGGGAACGTCACGTAGACGTGGGCGTAGCTCGTGCGGCCCCACGACGGCATGACGAACGTGAGACGCCAGACCCCGGGCTCGAACACCGCCGTCATCGACGAGAAGTTGCTGCCCTCCATCGTCCACGTCCACGTGGCCGGGTTGGCGCGATTGAGGGGAGCGGTGGACGTGGGGACATAGAAGTACATCGTCACCGTGCGCGCCGTCGCGATATGCGGGATGCCGGAGACATTGATCTCGAAGCCCGCACGGTGCGGGTTGGCCGGGTCCATGAAGGGAGTCCCGTGCTTCCAGTACGGCTTGGCGGTGACGCCGGTCGCGCCGATCAGGTAGGTGGGGAGGGCACCCCTCCCGCCGCCGGGAACCGCAATGGCGCTGGGTGGGGGTGTCACGACGGGCGACGTCGAGGCGGCAGCGGCCGGCGCCGCCGTGGCCAGCACGAGCGCAGGCGCGGCCCACACTCCGGCGCGCAGTAGCTGGCGGCGGTTGAGCCCGGCCGGCTTCCCGGCCTCGAGTGCGGCGCTGGAAGGCGCGGACGCGTCGTTGTCTCCCATTGTGAAATCCCCAGATCACGTTGGAGATCACGACGGCCGGATGCCTTCGGGTGACGGTCAGTCGGCAGCGGCCTTCGGGTGACTGCTGCAGAGGTCGTCGTGCCTCATTCGCGAAGTAGGGGCGGGTTTCCGTCGTCCTGCGGGACTTCGGAGCTTCTTATGCGGGATTTCTGCCGGCGCTGCGTTCCCTGCGTTTCTTGCGTTCCCGGCGGCAGAGCTCCCCGGGCAGCCTGCTCAGAAGCGGACCTTACGGCGCCGGTGCCGACGCGGCTCCGACACCGATATTGGCTATCTGGGGGGAGATGAGTGAGAACGACAGCGGCTTCGGGAAGGAGATCCCGGCTGCGTTGGAACCGTCGCCGGGCAACGTGTAAGTCAGCGGGAACTGACGGTTCCCGGTGGTGGAGATGGACCCCGTCCAGCTGAACTTGTACAGGATGTGACCGCCGACCGTCGTGGCGCTCTCGGCCTTCCACCCCGGGCTGTTCGCGCCGACCGTCGGCACTTCGGCGCGCATGCCGGCTTTAGGGATGGAGATCGTGAGTATCGCGTACGTGATGAGGCCGACGTTGACGCCGTCGTACCGGACTTCGGGGTACGCGCCACCGTAGACGCCTGTGACGCGGGTGAAGCCGGCTGCCCCGTCCCACATCCCGGACGTGCTGGCCCACGTCGAGATCGTGCTCTGCTCCCAGCCGCCGGTCCCACCGGGCTGAGTATCCACCGAAGCGGCAGCGGCCGGCGCAGCCGTGGCGAGCACGAGCGCGGGCGCAGCCCAGGCGCCGGCGCGCAGCAGCTGACGGCGGCTCAGCCCGGCCGGTTTCTCGGCCACGGTGACCGCGGCCGAAGGCGCAAAGGCGTCGTCGTCTCGCATTGTGAACTCCCCAGATCACGTTCGAGATCACGACGACCGATCGCCTTCGGGTGGCGATCGGGCCGGCAGCCTTCGGGTGGCTGACGTGGTCGTCGTGTCTCATTCGCGAGAATAGGGTCGCTCGTCCGCGATCTTGCGGGACTTCGGGGGATCTTGCGCCGGAATTGCGCTCAACCTGCGATTTGGGTGCGCTCCCACCGATCGCCGCCCCGCTGCTGGGCCTCCGAGACACGTCCCGCGGCGCCTTCGAGCAGCGCGTCCAGGTCGTGGCCGACGGCATCCACGCTCGCCCAGCCGATGCTCGCGGACAGGCGCACATTCGTCGGCTGCTCGGCATCCGCGGCGGCGACACGGGCGAGCAGTTGCGACAGCACCTGCCGCACGGCGCCCTCGGGCCGCGGCAGGAGCACGACGAACCCGGTGTCGCCGCGCGCTTCGATATCGGCATCCGCGGGAAGGGACGCCCGCACGTCGCGCGCGAACCCTTCAGTGATCGCGGCGAATGCGATCGAGTTCGATGCGTCGCGCAGGTCGTCGGGATCGTCGAGGCGGATGTCGAGCACCGACCACCACTGGTCGCCCGCTGCCCGCGCCCGGGCGAGACGGTCGGCCGCGACATCGGTGAAGCACGACGCGGTGCGCTGCCCCGCCGCAGCCGGCGTCGTGCGGGCGAGCAGCAGCACCGTGACGAGCGCGCAGACGACGTAGAAGATCGACCCCAGCGAGTTGAGGTCGCGCACGAAGCCGAGCTCGGCGGCGCTGGCCATGGTGCCGGACTGCGCGTACCGCACACCGCCGTCGATGAGGGCCAGGATGCTGAAGGCCACGTACCCGCCGGAGGCGAGCGCGAGGGGGAGCGCCTCGTCGCGGCGCTCGCTCCCGAGGCGGACGAGCTCGACGATGACGAGCACCGCGAGCGCGCCCGCGATGGCGAAGTCGAGGCGGAAGATGAGCGCGTAGTGGGCGGTCGTCGCCGTCGCGGCGAGCAGGATCGTCGAGGCCACGGCATAGGCGAAGACCGGCAGCCAGTACAGGCGGGCGGCGCCGCGCCACGCGCGCAGGCCCACCCACACGAACGCGCCGGCGCCGAGCAGCGCGCCGGACGCTGCCGCCCGGAGCGGCAGCGAGCCCACCGCGTCGGCGGCGACCCAGCCGAAGGAGGCGATGGTCGTCAGCGTGAACGCGAACGCCCAGATCGACGTCGCGCGCGACGGGCGCGAGAGGAAGCCCAGCCCGATCACCAGGCCCGTGCTGAGGAGGGACAAGACCGCGAAGCTGACGCTCGCGTGGGTATTGATCACGCGGTGATTCCTTCTGTGCTGGACCGGGGGAGGCGGAGGACGACGCGGGTCCCGACATCGATGGTGCTCGTGACCGTCAGTGTGCCGTCGTGCTGCTGGACGATGTCCCGCGCGATGGCCATGCCGAGGCCCGAGCCGGGGATGCCGCTGTCGCGCGCGCTCTGGGCGCGGAAGTCGCGGTCGAACACGCGGGCGAGGTCGTCGGCGGAGATACCGATTCCGGTGTCGGCGATGACGAGCTCGACCGTGTCGTCCGACCCGCCCGCCGAGAGCGTCACGACGCCGCCGCGACCGGTGTACTTGACGGCGTTCCCCAAGAGGTTGTCGACCACCTGGCGCAGCCGGAACGCATCGCCGCAGATCGGCAGCTCGCCGTCGAGCAGGCTGCGGATGCCGACGTCCGCCGCGCAGGCGGCGGGATGGAACGCTTCGACGGATGCCGTCGCCACGGCGCGGAGGTCGAGCACGGCGCGCGCGTCTTCGGGTGGAGTGGCGTGCGCGGTCAGCGCCGAGGTGATCAGCCGCTGCATCCGGGCGCTCGCGTTCTCGATGACGCTCAGCTGGTCGTGGACGTCGGGTGGCAGATCTTCGCGGTCGAGCAAGAGGTCGGTGTGCCCGGCGATCGCGGTGAGGGGGTTGCGCAGCTCGTGCGAGACGATGCTCGAGACGGTCTGGCGCTCACGGGCCGCGTGGAAGGCGCCCGTCGCATCGTGGACTGTCAGGAGGATGCCGGCGGGCTCGGGGCCGTCCGGCATCGCGCGGCTCGACACGTCGAGGGCGCGCCACGACCCGTTCGGGTCGAAGAGCCAGACGCGTTCGTTGTCGAACTCCTCCGCGCGCGCGGCGCGCGCTGCCGTCGTCCGTTCGCGCGGCAGCGCGAAGCCGCGGTAGTCGTCGTACTCCACGGCGCTCGCCGGCTGGGCCGAGGAGATGTCGTCGATGCCGTACAGCACGCGATAGGCCCGGTTCGCGGCCACGACGACGCCCTGTGGGCTGACGCGCGCGAGACCGGTCTCCATCGACTCGAACAGGGCCGCCGCACCCGCCTCCTGCGCCTCGACGCGGTGCAGCGTGCGGGTGAGCTGGGCGGACTGCCGGCGCAGCAGGCGAGCGAAGGCGCGGGTGCGGCGTGCGCCGATCTGGATCGTCATCCCGAGCAGCCCGAGCACGAGCAGGACGACGAGGAGCCGCAGCGCCAGATCGGGGGTGATGGGCGCGTGCAGCGCCACCGCGAGCACGAGCGCGGCGATCTCGCCGAGCGCCGCGATGAGCCAGCCGAAGCTGTAGTAGGTCGAGATCCAGGCGACCGGGAACACCCAGAGGAAGCCGAGGCGGGCGTCGTTGCCGGCGTACAGCAGACCGATCGCGGCGATGTCGAGGGCCGGCACGAGCGCCACGACGTCCTTGCCGAGACGGGGCCAGGGCGTCGCCAAGGTCGCGCAGGTCAGCAGCATGATCAGGACCAGGCCACCGCCGAATGTCGGCAGCGCGTACATCTCGGGGTCGAGCAGGGCGATCGCCACGGAGATCGTGCCGGCGCTGAGCGCGACGATCAGCTGCCATTGCCAGATCGAGCGGGAACGTGCATCGCCCCAGGTGCGTATCGCCCGGGGTCGGCTCAGCCGCTCGACATCCGGGGTGGTCTCTGCCCGCACCGCCTAGCCGGCCACAGTGGGCACGGGCTCGGTGTGCCGACGGGGCACGACCGCGCGGTAGCCGGCGCCGCGGACGGTTTCGATGAACCGCGGGCGCGCAGCGGACTCGCCGAGCTTGCGCCGCAGGTTGGTGATGTGCGCCTCGATCGAGCGCTCCTCCGACTCGGTCACCGTGTCGGGGCTGAGGTGCGACTCGTCGCGCAGGGTGAGGACGAGGTCGGCCTTGCTGCGCAGCCGCCGCTCCGACCCCAGCAGGGTGGCGAGCAGATCGAACTCGCTGCGTGTGAGCGCGACGTCCTCGCCGTCGAGGGTGACGGTGTGGTCGTCGAGGTCGAGGACGAGGCCGTCCTGGCGCAGCACGCGGCGCGACGGCGAGGCGCCGGGCACGATCTCGAGCGCCGCCGTGTCGAGCGTCGCCATGGTCTGCGGCACCCGCACGCGCCGGAGGATCGCCGACACCCGGGCGCGCAGCTCGCGGGCGCGGAACGGCTTCACGACCACGTCGTCGACCCCGACGCTGAACCCGAGCACGGCGTCGGCCTCGTCGGCGAGGGCCGTGATGAGCAGGATGTAGGTGTCGCTGATCTCGCGGATGCGGCGCGCCGTCTCGAACCCGTCGATGCCGGGCATGTTCACATCGAGCGTCGTGATCACCGGCCGGTAGGTCGCCACGGCTTCGACGCCCGCGACCCCGTTGTTGACCGCGATGGGGGAGAAGCCGGCGCTCGTCAGGATCTGCACGAGCAGGTGTCGCACATCGTCGTCATCGTCGATGACGACCGCCAGGGGCGCTGCGGAGCCGAGGTCGCTCATAGGTCTCTCTTGCCGGGTGGTGTCCCGCGCCGCGGCGGCGCGGTCTGCCGGGCCCGTTGCTGAAGCGTGCCCTGCTAGCCCCGATTGTGCCAGATCGCGCGCACTGCGCGTGGCAGCGACCGCAGACCGCGCGGCCAGCGGGCGATGCGGCCCCGGACTTTCGGCCAGAACGCGTCGGGGATCTCCGGCCGTGCGATCAGCAGATCGTGGTCGGTGGGCCAGATGGCGCGCCACAGGACGCGGAGCTTCGCGCGTCCGTGCGACCTCCGGAGGGCGACGAACCACTGGTACGCGCCGACAGATCCCGCGTCGACGCGTTCGCGCCACTCGCGCAAGCCGTGGGGCGCTTGGTCAGCGGATGCGGGAAGATCTACGCCCAGACGGGGGAGCACCGTTCGGAGTGTTTCGGCGCTGCCCGTAGCGGCGGCCAGGTCCGCGAGCTGCACCCGCTCCAACTCGGTCAGCTCGACCGCGAGCAACTCCTTCAACTCGGCCGCGTGACGCTCCTGCATCACGGTTCCCCGGAGTGAATGGAGGGCGAGGATCAGCACTCCCGCGACGCGATCCGGAACCAGGCACGACTGGTGTGCGAAATCGAGTGTCGTACGCCGCGCCCAAAGGGCTTCGAAGGCTTCGGCGGGGTCACCGAGAAAGCCGGGATAGTGGCTGTGCACGTCGATGTCGCAGGGCCAGCCGTCACGAAGGTAGGTCTTGGAGTGGAGCGTGGTGAGCTCGCTGAGGAGCATCGAGTCTCGCTGTCTCCACCCCACGTCGCCCAGATGTGCGCAGAAATCGTGAAAGCGAGCGGGCTCCACAAGAACATCCACGTCGCCCGAAACGCGAGCCGAGCGCAGACCCTGACGATGAAGTGCCGGGCCCTTGATGAACAAGGCCCGAATCCCCTGCGCATCGGCCGCCTGCTGCAGCCAGGCGTGCGCGAGATCGACGGCTTCGTCCAGTCTGATCGACGCGGGTTCGGGCACGCCCTGACTCTAGCCGTGCGCTAGGGGCGCCCCATGCCGTAGTACTCCCACCCCGCGGCACGCCACGCGGCCGGGTCAAGGCAGTTTCGCCCGTCGACGATGATTCGCCCTCGCGTCAGGGACGCCGCGTGGGCCGGGTCGAGCTGACGGCGGTACTCGTCCCACTCGGTGACGACGATGACGGCGTCCGCCCCGCGGAGCGCGTCGTCGCGGTCGGCGACGTAGTGCAGCTGCGGGTGGATGCGGCGCGCGTTCTCGATCGCCTCCGGGTCGGTCACCGTCACATCGGCACCCAGCCCGCGAAGCCGAACCGCGACATCGAGGGCCGGAGAGTCACGGATGTCGTCCGAGTGCGGCTTGAAGGCCGCGCCGAGCACCGTGACCTTCTTTTCGAAGACGGAGCCGCCGAACGCCGCGACGACGAGATCGACGGCACGGTCACGGCGGCGCAGGTTGATCGCGTCGACCTCCCGGAGGAACGCGACCGACTCGCCGCGGCCGAGCTCCTCGGCGCGGGCGGAGAAGGCACGGATGTCTTTCGGCAGGCATCCGCCGCCGAAGCCGATGCCTGCTCCGAGGAAGCGTCGGCCGATGCGCGCGTCATGCCCGATCGCGTCGGCGAGCGTCGTGACGTCGGCGCCGGTGACCTCCGCGATCTCGGCCATCGCGTTGATGAACGAGATCTTGGTTGCGAGGAAGGCGTTCGCGGCGACCTTCACCAGCTCCGCCGTAGCGAGGTCGGTGACGATGAACGGGGTGCCCTTCGCGACGGACGGGTGGTAGACCTCACGCAGGATCTCCGCGGCACGTGCGCCGGCCTCGGTCGCGACCCCGGCGTGGAACGGCACCCCGGCGACGAGCCGGTCGGGGTCGATGGTGTCTTGCACCGCGAAGCCTTCGCGCAGGAACTCCGGGTTCCAGACCAGCGTCGCGCCGGCTGCCTCGACACGCGGTGTGAGCGAAGCCGCGGTGCCGACCGGCACGGTGGACTTCCCCGCGACGATGTCGCCCTCGGAAAGGTGGGGGAGCAGGGCGTCCACGGCGGCGTTCACGTACGTCAGATCGGCGGCGTAGCCGTCCTTCTGCTGCGGCGTGCCGACCCCGACGAAGTGCACCTGCGCCCCGGCCGCCTCGGCCATGTCGGTCGTGAACTGCAGACGGCCCGAGGCGATGCCGGCGGCCAGGATCTCCTGCAGCCCGGGCTCGAAGAACGGGGCCTCACCGGTGGAAAGCGAGGCGATCTTGTTCTCGTCGACATCGATGCCGACGACGTCGTGACCGATGGATGCCATAGCCGCGGCGTGCACCGCGCCGAGGTAGCCGCAGCCGATGACTGAAAGACGCACGTCGCCTCCTGGGAAGATGAATTCGCTGAGGCGGTCAGCGGCGCGTCGGTGAGCGGCAAGCCTCGCGGACCAGCCTAGGGGACGCGCATTCGTTGACGCCGTCGCGCCGACGGCGTACCGTGCAGTCAGGACGTAGCCGTCCTTTGGGGATTCGCCGCAAGGCGGAGAGCACAAGTTCTGGGGGGAACGATGCTCAAGAGATTCGTTCAGCGCGTGGACCGCGCCGTCTGGGGAAGCGCCGACGTGCGCTGCGAAGAGTGCGGGCGGTCAGTGACGTCGCATGCAGCGGTCTGGCATGGTGCGCACCCGTACTGCTCGGTGGTGCACGAGTCCTACGACACCGGCGAGTTCGTGCTGTCGCACTGACTCGCCGGTGGCGAGGTCACTCGCGGATGTGGTCGACGTTGTCTCGGTACCAGGCGACGGTGCGCTCGAGACCGTCCTGCAGCGAAATCTTCGACGTCCACCCGGCGTCGGCGAGCTTGGAGACGTCGAGGAGCTTCTGCGGCGTGCCGTCGGGCTTCGTCGTGTCCCACTCGGTATCGCCGGTGAAGCCGACGACCTGGCCGATCGTCTCGGCGATCTCGCGGATCGTGACGTCCGACCCGGTGCCCACGTTGACCTGCTCGGGGCCGTCGTAGTGCTCCATGAGGTGCAGCACGGCATCGGCCATGTCGTCGGAGTGCAGGAACTCGCGGCGCGGTGTGCCTGTGCCCCAGTTGGTGACCGTCGGTGCGCCCGAGGCCGCCGCCTCGTCGTATCGCCGGATCAGCGCCGGGAGCACGTGCGACCCCTTCGGCGAGAAGTTGTCGTTCGGCCCGTACAGGTTGGTCGGCATCGCCGAGATCCACGGGAGCCCGTACTGCCGTCGCACGGCCTGCGTGTGCAGGATGCCGGCGATCTTCGCGATCGCGTACGCGTCGTTGGTGGGCTCGAGGTGCCCGGTCAGCAGCGAATCCTCGCGGATCGGCTGCGCCGCGAACTTCGGGTAGATGCATGACGACCCGAGAAAGGCGACCCGCTCCACGTCGTTCGCCAGCGCCGCGTCGAGCACGTTCGTCTGAATGCGGATGTTGTCGCTGAGGAAGTCGACCGGGTAGGTGCTGTTCGCGAGGATACCGCCGACTTTTGCCGCCGCCAGGACGACGAATTTCGGCTTGATCTCGGCCATGTAGGCGAACACGGCGTCGCGGTCTTTCAGGTCGAGCTCGGCCGAGCTCTTCCCGACGACATGCTCGAAGCCGGACGCCTCGAGCTTGCGCACGATCGCAGAGCCGACGAGCCCGCGGTGCCCGGCGACGTAGAACGTCGCATCCCGGTCGAGCTCCCCGGGGGTGAAGCCGACCCCGTCGGGGCTGGTCACGCCGCGCCCTGCGAAGCGAAGTCAGCCGTCCTCCACGACGCGAGGTTGACGGTGTCGATCCAGGCTGGGCCCTGCTCGAGAGCGGTGATGTCGGCGTCGACCATGAGAGTCGCCAGCTGCGCGCCGTCGACGCTCGGCGTCCAGCCGAGCTTCTCCTGCGCCTTGCCCGAGTCGCCGATAAGGGCGTCGACCTCCGTTGGCCGCAGGTAGCGCTCGTCGAACTTGACGAACTCCTGCCAGTCCAGACCGACGTGGCCGAAAGAGGCCTCGAGGAAGTCCTTGATCGTGTACCCGACGCCCGTCGCCAGGACGTAGTCGTCCGGGGTGTCGACCTGCAGCATCCGCCACATGCCCTCGACGTATTCCGCGGCGTAGCCCCAGTCGCGGACCGACTCGAGGTTGCCGAGGTAGAGGTCCTTCTGCACGCCGGCCTTGATGCGGGCCACGGCACGGGTGATCTTGCGAGTCACGAAGGTCTCGCCGCGGCGGGGCGACTCATGGTTGAACAGGATGCCGTTGACCGCGAACATGTCGTACGCCTCGCGGTAGTTCTTGGTGATCCAGAACGAGTACAGCTTCGCGGCCGCATAGGGGGAGCGCGGGTAGAACGGCGTCGTCTCCGACTGCGGCGGCGGCGTCGCGCCGTAGAGCTCGGAGGAGGAGGCCTGATAGAAGCGGGTCTTGATGCCCGACATGCGCACCGCTTCGAGGAGACGGATCGTGCCGGTGCCGGTCGTGTCGGCGGTGTGCTCGGGCTCGTCGAACGAGACGCGCACGTGTGACTGAGCCGCGAGGTTGTAGACCTCGTCGGGGTTGATCTCGGCGAGCAGCGTCACCAGGCGTGCGCCGTCGCTCAAGTCGCCGTAGTGCAGAAAGAGCTTCGCCTCGGGGTCGTGCGGGTCGACGTACAGGTGGTCGATGCGTGCCGTGTTGAAGGTGGAGGCGCGACGGATGAGGCCGTGCACCTCGTATCCCTTCGCGAGGAGCAGCTCAGCCAGGTAGGAGCCGTCTTGCCCGGTGATGCCGGTGATGAATGCGCGCTTGGTCATCGGGGGTCCGCTCCTTAAGTCTTTACCGGCCTTGCCCGGCCGACCACCGTCAGATTACAGGCTCTAGGCGATGGTCAAGATTCCGCAGCCCCGCATCCGGGTAGAAGGCACCTCCAGCCGCGGGGGTAGGCTAGAAGTTGTACTTTCAGGGTTGTAGTTCGGTGGCGGCAGTGGAGTGCGAAGCGGGAGCTGGCTTGAGTAGGATCGGATCCGTCGACCTCGCACTTCGTCGCGCAGGTCCGCGCACCGCGTCTCCAGCCCACACGCGAATCAGAGATGCGGGCGAGCGCTGGCAGTCAAGGCCTTTCGTGCTCTGCCGAGCGCACTCCCTGACTCGCGCCGACGACCGGCGCCACCGAACCCGTGGTGAGTGCCCTACTGCCGTCATCGCGGCAATGAGGAAACCTTGAAACGCGTCTGTGTACTCAGCCAGCTCCCCCCTCCGTGGCATGGGTCTACTGTTATGACCGCCACATTGGTCGCGGCGCTTCGCGCCGAGGGCTTCGACGTCGATGTCGTGGAGCGCAGATTCAGCCGCTCGGTGGATGAAGTGGGGCGGTTGTCTCCTAGGAAAATCCTCTCCGCTCTTGGGCTCACTGGCCGGCTAGCGTGGGTCCTCAGTGGTCGTACGCGGCCCCTTCTTGTGTTCTTCCTGACCAACCGTCCCTTTTCATTTCTGGTGGACCTGCTTCTGCTGGAGATCGCGAGGCTCCGCAGGGCCGAAGTATTGCACTACGTCCATACCACGGGATTCGCTGTGCTTGCACGACGTGGTCGGTTCTGGGCGTGGGCGGTGAGACGTGCTCTCGGGGCGGCGCGGCTGACCGTCGTCTTGGGTCATTCTCTGTCCGCGGATGTTGAGGCGTTTGTCGACCCCAAGAGCATACGCATCATCCCGAATGCGGTCGCCGCCGGTGACTTGGTTGTGTCGGCCGCACCGAGGCGTTCCGTAGTTTTCGTGTCTAACCTGCTTCCAGAAAAGGGAGCCGACGACTTCGTCGAGCTGGCGGCCCGATTCTCCCGCGATGTCGATTTCTTGCTCTACGGCGCACCGGGCCCAGCTGGCTACATGGCCGAACTCACTACATCCATTGCGGGACTTACGAACTGCGACTACCTGGGCACCCTTCCAACGCAGGAAAAGTGGCGGGTTCTATCGGAGGCATCCGCACTGATCTTCCCTAGCAGTTATCCGTACGAGGCGCAGCCGCTGACGATCATCGAGGCGATGGCTTGCGGCACACCTGTCATCGCGTATGACGTCGGAGCAGTGAGGGAGCTTCTCGAGCATGCCCCATCGTGCGTTGTCGTGTGTCAGGGTGGCCTCGACGATGTCGAAGGCGAGTTGATGAGGCTCCTGGGGTTAGGGCCTCGACAGAAGGAGGCTCAGCGTCAGCTGCTCCGAGAGTACGCGTCCGAGCACCATTCAACGTCAGCATACGGTCGGGCGTGGGGGCGCGTGGTTGAAGAGGTTCTCGGTGGCTAAGAAAGTTGCGATTGTTCAGCCCTACGCCAGTAGATACCGCGAATCGCTTTTTCGCAGCCTTAGTGCGAGGCTCGCTGCGGGTGATACCGACCTGGAGGTCTTCGCGGGTTCACCTACGGGGGTCGAGAGTCAGAGAAAAGATGCCTCGACGGACGAAATCTTCACGGCCGTCCGGCAGACGGTCATTCCGCTGGGTGAGCGCCGTTTGGTGTTTCGTTGGCTTCCTCGCCGAGTGTGGGACGCGGACCTGTTGATACTCGAACAGGCGACCCGGAATCTCGATACATACTTGTTGCTGCTATGGCGGCAGGTCACTCGACGGCCAACGGCGTTTTGGGGGCATGGGCACACCATAACGTCAGCGCAGTCCACATTGGAGCGACGACTTCAGGCATGGATGTTGCGACGCTCCCAGTGGTTCTTTGCTTACACCCCTCGAAGTCTCGAACGCGCAGTCCTGCTCGGTGCGTGTTCGCGCAAGGCAGTAGTTCTGAACAATACCTATGACTCCTCCGCGCTCCGGGAAGCGATCGGTTCCGCAGCTGGCTCTGTTGCGGAGGGGGACCAGCTCAAAGAACGATGGATAGGTGTTTACATCGGGGGCCTGGACCACACGAAGAGGATCGATTATCTCCTCCAAGTCGCGGCTGAGGTACACAAACGAGACCCTCGGTTTATCCTCGTGATTGGAGGTAGGGGTGAGGACGAGTCACTAGTTCGCGCCGCGGCCACTCGACCTTGGTGTCATTACCTTGGACCGGTGGGCAACTCGGAAAAGGCCTGGCTGTCGCGACACGCGAAGGTCTCCCTCATAGCAGGAAGAGTCGGGCTGGCTGCGATCGATTCGTTCGAAATGGGTCTGCCCGTAGTCTGCGAGGCGTGGCAGTACCACGCTCCCGAGTTCGAGTACCTCTCGGAAGAAAATGCCTTCATTGCCTCGCCCGGCGAGATGTCCGAGCTTGTGGGGCGAGTGATGGGCGACCCGAACCGCCTACGGTCGGTCCGAGACAACGCGCGGGCCTCTGCGGAAGCATATTCTCATGCCCGGATGGTCGAGCGGTTTCACTCGGGCATTACGGCTGCTATGGCGGCCGGGTGAGCGCATCCGCAGAATGACATGCGCTCCGTCGGGCGCCTGCGCGGAATCTCGATAGATCTGAGCGAGCTCTATGCGGGCCCGGTGTGTCATGCCGTCTAGGTTCGCGGGTCGTGACACCGCCGCGTTTAGATCCCTGTCTGGAACTGGCCGCTGGCCGCTACGGCAAGTCCCGAAGGCGCCGCGCGGGCGCGCCAGCGTAGAGGCCGTTGGGCGCACAGTCCCTAGTGACTACTGACCCGGCAGCTACGACGCACCCGTTCCCAATGGATACCCCTCCCAGGATCACGGTGTTCGCGCCCACCCAGGTACCGCGCCCGATGGTTATCGGCAACCCTTCATGTTCACCCGTCCTCCTATCGCTCGGCCCGATCCGATGGCCGCTCGATGCGAAAGTGACGTTGTACGCGATGCTGCAATTCTCCTCGATCGTGACCTCGCCGGACCCATCGATGAAGACTCCCACGTTGATGAAGGCTCCGTCGTGGATGTGAATCCTTCGACTTCCGAAGTAGACGCCTGACTTGATGCGTGCATTGCGAATGTCGACCCCGAGCATCTGCAACCACCGCCGCCGAACGATGGGGGGAAGGAGCGGGCTGCCTCCAACCGAGCACGCGAGGAACTCCCAAGCCCCCGCGCGTGCATCTCTCAAAGTCGGCATGAATCGCATGGAGAGGTCCTCAAGACAGGCAGAGGTCGGACAAGGTCAGCGAGAAGTGAGCTAAGCAAGCTCGGATCGCATCATCGTTTACGGATCGGCCGCGAGTCGCGGGCACGTTCTTCTTGTGTAGGGCGCCACCTTGGGATGCTCCATTCGAGCGGTATTCGCGACCGCTACCCACGCGAGCCGACGCGAACCCCGCACTTAGCGTGGCGCATTTCAGCCAAACATCGTCAGCAGACGGGGCCACGTCGGCGTAGTGGGGCGAACTCGCGTGTTGTAGTGAGCCCGGCGGGTACAGAATTCCGCCGCGGCCCGTGAGGAAGACCGCGGGGTGAGGCCAGTCTAGAGGTGCCGCTGGCCACGAGACGTAGGGCGAGAGGCCGTCCTTGTCTGCCCGCATCAACGTGCCGCGGGTTCCGACGCTGGCGTTAGGTGTCGCTTGACTGCCGGCCAGTAACCCTGCTAGCCAATCGGTTGGGTAGGTAACGTCATCATCGGCGGTAACGATAGTCGAGCCCGCGCCGAAGGCGGAGAGCGCGGGGAGGATCTTCTTGTAAGAACGACTATTGTCCGTGAACACTACTTCAATCTTCTCCGAGTGCAGACGAATTAGTCGTTGCAGGCTGGCTGGAAGGTCGCTCGTACCGCCGTGGAACTCGTCGCGCGCTAGCGCCAAGAAGATGACGTCCGGCGTTGTCTTCTGTCGAAGAATTGACCGAATCGTCCGTCCCACCGCTCTTATTCGGGCGGGATACGACGTCAAGGAAACTGCAACCTCAGGCATTGATGTCCCTACTCATGTGATCTCAGGGCCCCAGCTTCTGACGATGCGAATGATGCCCGGTGCTACCAGGAAGACAGCGAGGCAGATTGCCGAAGCGGCAAACGGGGCTGCGGGCAAATGTTCGCTGACAAGCAGCAATGTGAGCGAAACCGCACACGCAGACATCGGTATTGACCACAGCGCCTGGAATCGCAGGCCGTCTTCCGTGGTCAGGTTCATGCCGATCGCGAACTGGAGGGATTGTACGACAAGCAGCACCCCCGCGCTGAGCCAGGCAGCGGTTGGTGGTTCGACGGCACCCCCCGACACCACAGTCGCCACAACTGGCCCGAGAAGCACGACGGCGCTGCCACCGGCCACGCCGACCCCTCCGAACCACGCGACAGGTATCAGCGACTTCTTGCGCGTCGCTAGACCCGCGGATCGATTCGCTGCGAAATGGGGCCATAGGGCTATTGCAGCGGCGGAGACGACAGAGGTGGCGGGCAGGTACAGCTGCATAATGAGCGAGAAATCTGCGACTGCGTGGAGGTCCCCGCTTCGAGCAATGATGATTCTGCCAAGGGGCAACATCAGACTCGCCGTCAGGGTAATCACGGTGAAGTACATACCCTGACGCAGCAGCCCGCCCGCACGAAAGTCCGCGTCGAAGATCCAACGAGGCTTGAACTTCGTCCGACGAACGGCGGAGGCCGCCATGACCGCAGATGTGCATGCGAGTGCGGCCGATGGACAGATTGCAAGCAGCAGCCAGTTCCCCGGGCTGAGGGCCACAACGGACACCGTGAGAGCGAGAGTGAGAAGTGGGGTGAGCCCGCTTAATAGGACCGCCTGGGCGTTTCGTGATAGTCCTACCAGTACGCGTTGTCCGATTCCCAGAGGGACGGAGGCCGCGAAGAAGGCTAGCGCGACCGCCACTATGAGATCGAGGTCCGGACTCTGGTACTCCTGAAGACCGAGAATCGTTCCCCAGGAGCCGAAGAGATTGACGCTGAGCGCAATGACGACTATCGCTAGTGCTGACGCGATCGCGATCCGCACGGCCGAGGCGATGGTCCCCCACTTGACCCGGTCGCTGGCACTGCGAGCTGCGAGAGCATTTACAACCCCGGCGCCGACTCCCAGGTCTGCGAACGGGAGGACTTGCGCGAGTGTGGAAACCGTCGAGATCACAGCGAAGCCCGAGCTCCCGGTCTGGTCGATGATAATTCGCGCCGTTACGAGGCTTGCCGCCGCGGTCACGGGAAGCGTAAGCAGGCGGCTACTGCCTGCGCGGAGTACGGCTCTGGCAACGCTCAACGAACGCGGTCCAATACAGTGCTGTACACCTTTGCGCGAATCGACAGCGTAGCGATTGCCCCCGCAAGACCCAGCCAGACCTCGCCCCGCACGTTCCAGGGGGAGAAGAGCGCGTCCCAAGTCACAAGAAGCGCCGCAAAGAGGGTTAGGTTGACTATCCCATATGCCGCGCTGGGGCCAACCGCGCGCCAGCAGTGAGCGACGATTAGGGCGACACCCATAGCGCCCAAGAGTCCGGTCGCAATCCAGATTGTGAAGAGCAGGCTATGCGAGTTGATTCCGCCACCCAAAATTCTCTCGAGTTGAACATCGTTCAGCGGGAGACCCATCTGGATGTAGGTCCCGACAGCGAGCGACGCCTCCTGGTTGTCGAGGCTCGCGCCGAACCCACGACCAGTAAACCAGGAGTCTCGAAGAGCGATCATAGAGACGACAATCTCAGGTCGTGCCACTTCGATGAGGCCCGCGGAACTCCCCATTTGCGAATCGAATCGCGCCTTGGCGTCGCTCCCGAACCATCCCGCCTGGAGTGCGCCTGAGATGGCCCAGACGACTCCCATCGCCGCGATAAGCAGCGCAACGCCGTGAGTCGGCCGGAGTGACCTCCCGTCCACTCTGCCGAAAAGGTTAGGGAGAACAGACAGGATGACGATCAGGCCCAGGCTGCGAAAGTCAAGGAGGAGTAGAACAACTCCGGTAGCAACGATGATCGCCGGCCCGAGGGCCCCCCGACGGGCATTGCTCGCCAGTGCAACCGCTGCGACCGCCAGCCCGAGACCAGCACCAAGCTTAATCGGCGACAGTGACGTTGAGATAATCGGCTGCCATATCGCCCCGGCAGCGAGTCCCACCGCCACCCAGACACACAACTCCTTCAATCGTCGTGGCGATTCTCGGGCCAGGTGAAGGAGGAGCAAGTACGTTGCCAGTGTGACAAGCGGGTAAGTCACATTTGCGCCTCCGCTCATCACGGAGGTGTTCTGCAGGATCACGCTGACCAGGACCGACGTCAGCCAGACAAGAATCCCCCGTACGAACCACTTTCCGGCTGGCTCCCGGAGATGGATCGCTGTGACTGGTAACAGGACCACCGCGACTACTCCGAGAAGAGTAAAGGAGAGGCCCGGTATGACGACTACTGCCGTGGATAGAGAAACGAGAAGCCCCACTGCAGGGTCCAAACGTGGGCCCCCGCGAGACTGAAATTCAGGACTCATGAACTGGGCTTTGTGTAGGGCTTGCCCGCTACAAGTGGGGGGGAGTCGAATCTCGTCCGCCACATATACGCGTCGTACACCTTCTCAAGAGCTCGCGTCGCTGGTCTCACCAAAAGACCCAACCGCCGTCCGGGGCTGTGCGCGTACCGCCGTCGCACGTCCATCGATTCGTCTCGCGCACCCTTGGTCGCCGTTATGGAAGCCGAGTGGAGCCGATAGGCCGAAAGCTCCTTGGGCACGTACCGCCAGCGGTGGCTTCCGCCCTCGGAGAGAAAGAGGAACAACTCCAGATCCATCGCGTTCCTGAGCCCCTCATCGACGACCGGCCGGCGCTCGATAGCTGATGCTCTCAACAGCGAACCTGGTTGAGGGACGTAGTCTTTGCCGATTCGCATGTATAGAGGCGCCCACCTCGTTGGCCGACTGAGGTGGATCGTGTCGCCGAGTTCGTCGATGTACCGCGTGCGGCCATAGCCGAAACGTGCCTGAGGACTCTCAGCCAGCGCTTGTGACAACGTCTCGAGGGCGGCAGGTGCTAGCAGATCGTCATCTCCGAGCCACGTGACAAACGTGCACTGGTCGAGAAGCGCGTCAAACCCTTCGTTGATGGCCGTGCTAAGCCCTCGAGGTCCGGAAACGATATGGCTCGCCTGGAACTCACTCGCCATGGAGACGAGTGTCGGTGAGGCCGGACCGACGATCACGAGTTTCGTGGTGACACCGGCCTGAGTGCGAATCGAGGACAACGTCTGCCGAAGCCACGCGGGGCGTTCGCCGAGCGTCGGCACCACGACTCCAACGTCATAGGACATCAATAGAACCAACCCCCGCCGGCTACCTTGACGGACTCCACCAGGCGCGCTGAGCTAGCCGGGTCGTCGAGCTCGGCTTTCCAGCCCTGGTCAAACCGTGGCCAATGCTCTCCCGCGGCCAAGTTCCTCGCCCGGGTCGTCGCCACATCTGCGATGGGTCTCGCAGGAACACCGCCCCAGACTTCTCCACGGGGGATGCTTTTTGTGACGACGCTCCCTGCGGCGATGATGGACCCGCGCCCGATGAGGACACCGGGCAGAATCGTCGATCGCGCCCCTATGAAGACTTCATCCTCGATTTCCACTGGCTGGACTCGAGTCCAGCCAATGTGGTCTCGCAACGCGGCGTCGTGCGTCAGGATCATCACGCCGGGGCCAAAGGTCACGTAGTTCCCGATGGTCACGAACGGGCAGTCGTTCGGGCTGATGATCGCGCCGTTCGGCAAGAACCGGTCGCCGATTCGTGCTCCGGCGCGCCGATATCGCTCGGTCTCGCTCCGCCGGAATGTCTTCTTCAACGCCTCGCGCATCCTCATGATCCGCCCCCTGTGCCATCAGCGAATCGGTGGCTGAATGCGGCGCGGAGGAAACGCAGATTGCCGAAGACGTAACGTCGCCAGAGGCGACGCGGCTCCGAGGCTAGCCTGTACAACCACTCAAATCCCGACCGTTGGACCCATACCGGCGCCTGGCGGACTGTCCCTGCCGCGAAGTCGAATGCTGCGCCAACGTTCACGGTCGTGACCATGGCCTCTCGTGCGAGGGCAGTCCCGACCACATCCTGTTTCGGAGTCCCTAGCCCTACCCACACCAGGTCGGGCTTGGTCTGACGAATGTGGTCCGCGCACACCGCGATATACTCCGCCGTAACGGGTGCGAACGGAGGCGAGTACGAGCCGACGACGTTGATGCCGGGATGAGTGGCTGCGAGGGCTTCCTTCAATTGAGCCAGCGTCTCCGGCGTGCCGCCGAGCAGGAAATGCCGCGTCCCTCGCTCCACCCCGGCCCGCATGACATCTACAAAGAGCGAAGGCCCGCGAACACGCCTCGCAGTTCGAGGCAGCTGCGAGTTCATGAACCAGACGACGGGTGTGCCGTCAGGAAAGTTGACGCCCTCCTCGACAAGCAGTTGTCGGTACGAAGGATCCCTGTCTGCGAGCGCGACATTGTAGGCGTTGGCGAGACGAACGTTAACGGGCGCCGCACGACGGTCCTCGGCATCGAGAAGCCAGGTGGTTGCGTCTTCGGGTGAAGCGACGCAAAATGGGATGCTCCCGACCGTCCGCGTCTCGAAGGCGTGGTTGACGGGGGGGAGTCGACTTGGGGAAGTCGGATGAGAGGTGGGGGACATGATCGGAACTCTCAGTGCTAGTGCCGGTGGGGGGCTGGGGCAGGGGGCAGTCGTAACGCAAGCAGAGCGCGTCGCGAGGCGCCGGGCTCAGCGGATCCTGCGCATCGCGTTTCGGCGGTGGCGGTTGACTTCGGACCGTTGATGCCCGGATTGGCGCGTCGCCTCACCTAGTGCGCCGATCCTGAGGGTGCAATGGTAGCTCGCAGGGTGCGTGCGAGTATCACAAAATCGCCAAGCAGGCTCCAGTTCTCGACATAGGACAGGTCTAGGCGAACGGATTCGTCCCAGGACAGCGTGGAGCGCCCCCCGACCTGCCATGCCCCCGTGATGCCGGGCTTGGCGAGGAATCGACGGTGTACGTGATCGGCGTACACAGCGACTTCGTTCGGGAGTGGGGGGCGCGGACCGACGAGTGACATCGAGCCCGAAATGACGTTGAAAATCTGCGGCAACTCATCGAGGCTGAAGCGACGCATCACTCGCCCGACCGGCGTCACTCGGGGGTCGTTCTTCATCTTGAAAAGCACCTCATTGCCGGCGTCACGCTGCTGCTGCAGGCCCGGCAGAAGGTCTTCAGCGTTGGTAACCATGGAGCGGAACTTGAGCATGGTGAACTGGCGACCCTGATAGCCGATGCGTGTTTGTCTGAACAGCACTGGACCGGGACTAGAGAACTTCACGAGCAGCGCCAGCGCGAGAAGGACGGGGCTGATGAGGACGCCGCCGGCGATGGACAACATAAGATCCGTCATTCGCTTTGCGAATGCCTGGCCGCGCGTGAACTTCGGTGTTTCGACATGGATCAATGGCAGGCCTGCGACCGGCCGAATGTGAATGCGCGGCCCGGCGACATCGACGATGCTCGGCGCCAAAACCAGATGCTGCTGGCCGGCCTCCAGCCCCCACGAGATTTGCTTCACCTTGAACGGTGGCAGTTCGTCCGTGCTCGTCACCGCGACGGTGTCGGCATTGGTCACCGCGATCGCGCGACTGATGGAGTCGACGTTCCCCATGATGGGGATATCGGTGCCGTCAATCATGTCGGCTACCTTTCCCGACGGTACGCATGCCCCCACCACGCGATAGCCGCTAGTCGAGGAACGCGCAAGCTCGCGAGCGACCTGCGCGACCGACTCGCGTGACCCGACCAGCAGGACTCGTGCCGAGTACTGACCCGCCAATCGTTTGGCCACCAACCACTGCCGCCACAGCCAGCGTTCGAGAATGAGCACAATGATGCCAAACGGGAGGCTGATCACTAGGAAGCCTCGCGCCACGTCCACGCGAGAGAGGAACGCGATGATGGCGACGGCGCCGAACAAGAAGAAGCTGGCCCGGACGATGCTCGTATATTCGGTCGGTCCCGTGCCGATTACGCGGTAGTCGCGGGTATCCGCGAGGCTGAGGGCAGCCATCCAGGCGGCTATCAGGATGGCGGAAAAGACCCAGTAGGAGACGTCGCTGATCCGGGTGTCCTCGCGGATGGAGACTTCAACGTTGCCGAGTCCGAACCAGGCGATCTGCGTTCCATAGACAACCCATACGAGCGCGACTAAGTCGGTCAGCCAGAGGCGCCGAGCGTAGCGGTCTCGCCACCGATCGGGTTTACGGACATCGATGGGCCCGGTCGTCGTCGGGACGGCGCCAGCGGAGGTGCGGAGGGTTTCGGGTTCATCGGATTCGGGCGACGTCTGCGTCGCGTCGGCCTGAATTTTCGACGTCACAGTTTCGTTCCTCGGCTCCTTCCCCGCCCCAAGTGTAACTTGCGTTTGATTGCGCACTTGTTTCGGGCTACCCGAGGGTGACGACAGCGTCTCCAAACCACAACAGCAGAGCGTCGCCCGCGAAGGCGATAGCCCCAGAAACCCGCGGGTCGACGTCCCCGACGCACTCCGTCTCGTCCGTCGCGCCGTCCTCGTAACGTGAGATTGCGACCCCGTCACACGATGAAACGGTGTGTGCGATCGCGATCGCGCCGTCTGCGCTCACCGAGAGCCCGGCGGCGCCCGTCTCGACGAGTGGCGCCCACTCATCGGCATCCCGCACGTAGGCAGAGCCATCACAGATCAGAGCGACTACACCGCCGCGAGCGCGGATGTCCCACGGCTCGGCGCAGGGCGCCTCGATGGCGCCGTCAGGTGTGATGATCGTCGCGTCATCCGCGGGGTCAACATACGTCGACGACGCCAGCTCGTCAGGATACGGCGCCCAGAACTCCCCGGCCGTGAACGTGCGGAGTGCCTGCGTCTCGCAGTCCTCGCCGACATCGGCCACAGTCTCGGCGTTCGGGCCGCCGAAGGTCGACAGGGTACGCAGCTGCGCGATGCCGCGGTAGGTCGGGGTGACGTCGGTCCAGGTCGCACCGGTGTCATACGACACCTCGATCGTCGGGGCGTCACCGCCGCACGCGCCCGCCGTGCCGCGCCACAGCGCGTCCTCGCCGACAGCGAGAAAGCGCTCGTCGGCGCCGGGGGTCGTCGCATCCGAGCCGGCATCAGCCGTCGGGCTCGGCGTCGGCGTGCCGGTCGCCGCGTCGCCCGTCGGCAACGGGGCTGGACCGCCGAAGGAGAACGTCGGCTTCGGCGTCGCGCGGGCACCTGTTGCCTCAGCGCCGGTCTGCTGCAGCGCGTACACCGCCAGCAGTATCACGGCGACGGCGAGCACCGTGACGCCGATGCCCGCGAACACTCCCTGCGCAGGGTTGCCCCCGCGTCGCCACCGTGCCATCCGTGTCAGGAGGGGTCGCTGCGGCGCGTCTGCGGCAGAGTCGGCTGCGTTCCGGTGGGCTGGCCGTCGGTCGGCTGCGTGCCGGTGACGGGCGCGCCACCGGCACGCGGGCCGAAACCGAGGTCGCCGATGCTCGCGGCGCTCGGCACCTGTGCGATGGGGCCCGTGCGCTTGCGGCCCTTCGCGGCCTTCTTCGCGGTGCCCTTCTCGACGTACCCGCCGTAGCCGCCATAGCCGTAGCCGTAGCCGCCGTAGTACGAGTCGGGTCCGCGGGTCGGCACCATCGACATGACGATGCCGGCGACCTTCGCGCCCACCGTCTCGAGGGCGTCGGTCGCGCCCTGCAGCTGGTGGCGGGTGGTGCGGCCCGCGGCGACGATGACGAGCGCGCCGCTCGTGGCCCGGGCAAGGATCGCGCCGTCGGTGACGGGCAGGAGCGGGGGAGCGTCGCACAGCACGACATCGAAGTCGCGCTCGAGCACGTCGAGGAGGGTCTTCATCTGCTTCGAGCCGAGCAGCTCGCTCGGGTTCGGCGGGATCTTGCCGGCCGGGAGCACGTAGAGGCTGCGGCCACCCCACGGGAGCATCACGTCGCCCACGCGGGCGCGACCGATGAGCACGTCGGTGAGACCGGCGCCGCCCTCCATGCCGAGGTACTCGGCGACCTTCGGCTTGCGCAGATCGGTGTCGAGCAGGGCGACGCGCTTGCCGGCATCCGCCAGCGCGATCGCGAGGTTGATCGTCGTCGTCGACTTGCCTTCGCTCGGCACCGAGCTCGTGACGACGAAGCTCGAGCGGCCCCCCATGTCGAGGAACTGCAGGTTGGTGCGGAGCGCGCGGAACGACTCGGCGCGGGGGCTGAGCGGGTCGGCGTGCACGATGAGCGGCCGCTCCTTGGCCTTCGGGTCGAACGCGATCGCGCCGATCATCGGGGCCTTCGTGACCTGCTCGGCGTCGCGCGGCGTGCGCACGCGGGTGTCGAGCACCGACCGCAGCACGGCGATGCCGATGCCGAGCGCGAGGCCGACGAGCGTGCCGAGCGCGAGGTTCAGGGGCGTGTTGGGGCTCGCCGGGGTGAGGGCGGGCTGCGCGTCGCGCACCCGGGTGAGGCGCACGGGGCTGACGTCGCTGTCGTTCGGGGTCTCGATGCTCTCCACGGCGCTCGTGAGGCTCGCGGCCAGCGCATTGGCGACATCCGCGGCCCGCACCGGGTCGGGGTCTTCCACGAGGATCGTGATGAGGGTGGAGTTGAGCGCCGACGACGCCGTGACCGACTTCGCGAGCTCACCGGCGGTGATGCCGAGCTCGAGCTCGGCGATGACCGGGTTCATGACGATGGGCGTCGGGACGAGCCCGACATACGTGTTGATGCGCGCCTGCGTGAAGCTCGAGCCCTGCTGCAGCTCGGCGACGGTGCCGCCGGTCTGCGTGGAGACGAAGACGGTGCTGGAGGACTCGTACGTGGGCGTCCTCGTGAGGGAGTACGCCGCCGCCGCGCCGAGGCCCAAGAGGCTGGCGACGACGATGATCGCCCAGCTCTTGCGCAGGATGCGGATGTAGTCGCTGAGCTCCATGGTGCCTCTCGGATGCGGCACGCCAGGACGGGCGCCGTGATGGGGGTGTTCTCAGTCTGCCACAGGGCGGTTTCGCGGCCGTTTCCGTGCGGATGCGCTCCGCGGTCAGGCCACGGCGAGACGCACGACGCGGACGACCTGGTCGATCGCCGGATCGAGCTGCGCGCCGGAAAGCTCATACGTCGCCCACGACCGGCGGAACGGGTCGGTCACGTCGTCGTCCTCCGCGTCTGCGGGGCCGAGCGTGAGGCCGCGCTGCGCGGCGACGACGACGGCGGCCGCCCGCACGCGCGCCGAGGCGTCGGGGCCGGCCGCGGCGGCGGCATCCGCGATCGCCTCGTCGGGAACGGTGGCGGCCAGGCGGGCGAACTCGCGGAACGTGAACGTGGACCGCAGGCGCGCGGGCGCGAGCTCGGCGACGGCGCGGCGGTGGTCGCGCGTCATCGTGAGGATGAGGTCGGGGCTCTCGAGGTGCCGTTCGGTGAGGAACCGCGACCGGTGCGCGCGGGCGTCGTCATCGGCGACGCCGCGGAGGGTGGCGAGGCGGATCGCCTCCTCCGTCATCGGGGCGCTCGCGAGCCCGCGCGTGCCGGCGCTGTGCACCTGCACGTCGAGGCCCGCGAGGCGGGTGCGCAGCAGCAGTTCCGCCAGTGGCGACCGGCAGATGTTGCCGGTGCAGACGGTCAGGATCTCGAACACGATGTCACCTTCGGCTGGGGGGATGCCGGAGCACAGGGGGCGGGGCGCGGTTCGCGCGCAGGGTGGCGCCGGGTAGCGTGGCCCCGTGGACGAACAGCCTATCGACGTGATGGCGCCCGCCGAGACCGCGCCGGCAGCGACGTCGAGCGTCGCCACGGCCGCCCCCGCCGTCGCCGTGCCGACCTCGCGGGCCCGCACCCGCCGCGCCGGCCGCACCGACTGGCGCCTCGGCGGCCGCACCGTGCGGCCGTGGCGCGAGCTGACGCTCGCGTGGGCGTGCTTCAGCCTCGGCGTCGGGGTGCTGCTCGGCTTCGTCATCTCCACGTCGTGGGCCTCGCCGTGGGCGTCGTTCACCGCGACCGCGGTGCTGTGGCTGTCGATGCTCGTGCCGGTCGTGTGGGCGTTCCGGCGGTCGCGTCCGGTCGGGCTGCTGAAGTTCCGCCCCATCGACCTGCTGTACGGCCTCATGCTGGGCGTCGCGCTGCGCATCTTCCAGGGCGTCGTGTCGGAGATGTCCGGCGCCGGCGCCGACTTCCCCACCTTCACGACGTTCGACGGGCAGCTGCCGGCGATGTGGTGGCTGACGGATGCCGCCTCGTCGGTCGTCATCGCCCCCGTCGTCGAGGAGTTCTTCTTCCGCGCCGTCATCCTCGTCGCGCTGTACTCGGCGCTGCGCCGCCCGTTCGGCAAGCTCACCGCGGGCCTCGGCGCCGGCCTCGTCTCGACAGCGCTGTTCCTCATCGTGCACACCGTCGCCGGCTCGATCTCGGCCGACGCCGCGGTCTCGCTCGCCGCGGTCGGCGCGACCTGCGCACTGCTCGTGCTGCTGACCGGCCGCATCTGGGGCGCCGTGCTCGTGCACATCGTCTTCAACGCGACATACTTCGCGCTCGGCCTCGTCGGTACGTTTGTGGGCTGACGCACCGCTAGCATGGGCCGAGGCGGCCCGAACCGCCTGGCAGACGGCCCGAACCGGCTGCGTTTCAGCTTTCGAATCTGGGGATTTGATGAAGAAGACCCTCGCGGTGCTCGCCGTGTCCGGCGCGCTCCTGCTCGGCGGCGCATCCGCCGCCTCCGCTCACAGCTACACGGCGGACGGATACACGGTGCCACCGCCGACGTGCGCGGCCGCGCCCGCCAGCATCCCGGTCGGTGAGACGACCACCATCACGTGCGATTTCGACGACAGCTTCGAGGGCGCCACGGTCACGTTCGGCATCACCGGGCCGGGCGTCCGCAGCGGGTCGCTCGCGGCCATCGCCTTCACGGCGCGCGGTGCGGCGACCATCGACAAGGTCGTGCGGTCCGGCCGGGCGGCGACGACGCTCACCGGCCCGGCGGCAGGGGCGTACACCGTGACCCTCGCGTACGGCCCGAGTGCCGCGATGGTGCTGCCGATCGACGTCACCGTCACCGCCGCCGAGGGTGCGGCGCTGCCGATCACGGGCGGCACCGTGCCGACCGAGGGCATCTGGATCGGCGCCGGCGCCGTCGCGCTCGGCGGGATCGCGATCTTCGCGGCCCGCGCCCGGCGCCGCGCCTACGCGCGCGCCTGACGGCACCGGGGCGCCCTGCGCCGTCGCCCTACACTGAAAGCGACCGTTCCGGCTGGGAGCGGCCGCATCCAGATGGTCGGGAGACTGACGTGCCTTCATCCGCCGCTCTTCGCACCTGGCTGATCGCACCGGCTCTTCTCGCCGCGCTCGCGCTCGCCGGGTGCAGCGCCTCCGCGCCGTGGGCGGCCGACCCGTCGCCGTCGGCGACCCCCACCCCGGTCGCCACCGCGGCGCAGCCCGTGCCGAACGACCTGTCGACCGGCTCCACCCGCCGCACGCTCCAGGCCGGCCCGCTCGGCCTGTCGATCGACTACTGGTCGGACCTGCTGATGGACAAGTGGACCGCAGGGGCGCTCAAGCCGGTGAGCATGAACCTGCTCGCCACGGTCACTCCGGATGATGGCAAGTCGGTGTACCTGCAGCGCGCCGCGATGCTCGCGACGCCGATGAACGGCGCCACCGCGCTGCCGACGCTCGCCGCGCAGGTCGACACGTCGAGCGTCGCGCCGGGCTACCTCGCGCTCGACCCGTACAGCTACTCGCAGACCTTCACGGTGGGCGCGGTGCCCGAGGAGGCCACGCACGTCGTGCTGCTGTTCACCTACGACATGCTCGTGCAGACCACGCCGACGTCGGACCAGTACGCGAAGCAGACCGCGACCGACACGCTCACCGTCGCGATCGCGCCGACGCCCGCGGGCTGACCCGGCTCAGACCGCCGCGACCGGGGGATCCACCCGGCGCCACCGGTCGCCGCCGTCGTCGCGCGCCGCCTCGACGGCGATCGACGCGGCGCGGCGCAGCTGGGGCAGCTCGGCGGCAGCCGGATCGATGGGCACGACGCCCGCGCTCGCGGTGAGGCGCACCGCGAGCGGGTTGCCGGCGTAGTCGTCGCGGAGGCGGGTGAGCACCGTCCGCACCGACTCGGTCGCCGCCACGGCCGGCAGCGACACGAGCACCAGCACCTGGCCCGATTCGCCGCGGCCGAGGTCGGCATCCGCGGGGAAGACGGCGGCGATCGCGCGCTCGAAGTGGCCCGTCACGGTCTCCACGGCGACGTCACCCGTGGCGGCCTGGATCTTGCGGAGCTCGTCCATGCGGAAGTCGATGAACGTCCAGGTGCGCTCACCGCGCGTCGCGATGCGGCGGAGGCGCTCGGTGGCGAGCGCGACGAACTGGGGCGCGGGCAGCACGGGGTCGGACATGCCGGTGGTGGACGGCGCCGCGCGCCAGGTCGCGACGAGGCTCAGCACGGTGACGGTGACGGCGACGACGTACACGATCATCGCGATGCTGAGGAGCGCATGCACGGCGTCGAGGGCGGTGGAGCTGCCGGTGGCGATCTCCACGACGATCGCGGCGACCACGAGCACCGGGATCAGCGCCGACGTGAGCACGACCGGTGCCGTGAGGCGCGGGTAGGTGCGGGCGAGGAAGACCAGCTCGATGACCAGCAGCACCGCGAACACCCCGGCGGCGATGAGCTGGAGGAACAGCGCGAGGCGGGCGGTGGACTCGTTCTGCAGCCACCAGAGCATCCCGACGCCGAGCACGGCGATCGCCGGGCCCACCCAGCCGAAGCTGCGCGCGCCGCGGGACGCCCGGAAGCCGGACCAGATCATGGCGGGCACGCCGGTGAGCGGGGCCAGCGCGATCGTCCGTGCCGACGGCGGCAGCCCCAGGGCGGTCGCGGTGATCGCGCCCCAGCAGGCGACGAGGGCGAGCGCCAGCGCGGAGGTCCAAAGGGTCGTGGCCGGCACGGGCAGCGCGAGGAAGCCCAGGGTCGCGACCAGGACGACGCAGGCCGAGACGACGGCGCAGAGGGCGAGCAGGATGCCGGAGGGCTCGGCGGACAGGAAGCTGGTCATCGCTCCGACACCTCCGCCGCGCCGGCGGTGGCCGGTTCCCCGGCGCCGTCCGCCGGGTCGTGACGCTCGGGGCGCGCCGGCAGGGTGACGGTGACCTTCGTGCCGGCGCCCGGCTCGCTCTGCACGGCGATGGTGCCGTTGTGCTCCGCGACGATCGACTTGACGATCCCCATCCCGAGGCCCGTGCCCTGCGTCGCGCTGGCGCGGGCGCTGTCGCTGCGGAAGTACGGCTCGAAGATCCGCTGCACCTCGCTGTGGCTCATGCCGACCCCGGTGTCGGAGACGACGAGCGTCGCGGTGTCGCCGTCGTGGGTCGCGGCGATACGCACCCGCCCGCCCTTCAGGGTGTACTTCAGCGCGTTGCTCACGAGGTTGTCGACGACCTGGCGCAGCCGGAAGGCATCGCCGTCGACGATCACGGCTTCGGCGGTGTCGAGGCGGAGGACGATGCCGGCCAGGCGGGCCGCCGGGTCGAACGCGGTCACCGCGTCGGCGCAGATCTGGCCGAGGTTGGTCGTCTGCCGGACGGGCTTCGCCGCCTGCGCGGCCGGCGTCTCCAGCAGCTCGCCGATCATCCGCATCATCCGCTCCGCGGCGGTGTTGATCGCCTCTGCGCGGTCGCGGGTGCGCTCCTCGTCGGTGTCGTCGCTGAGCATCTCGGAGTAGCCGAGCACGGCCGTCAGGGGGTTGCGCAGCTCGTGCGAGACCCGGGCCGCGAGGCTCTGCCGGTCG
Organism: Microbacterium saccharophilum; assembly: GCF_007992455.1. GTDB lineage: Bacteria > Actinomycetota > Actinomycetes > Actinomycetales > Microbacteriaceae > Microbacterium > Microbacterium saccharophilum. The sequence goes on from NZ_BKAH01000002.1 coordinate 257,138, forward strand.
GATTCGGCGCGGATGACGTCGGTGATGTCGTGCACGACGAGGAGCGTGCCGGACTCATCGGAGTCGTCGGTGAGGTCGCGGGCCGAGAAGGAGAGTGCGAACCATTCGCCGTGCTGGTCGAACAGCCAGAGGCGCTCGTCGACGAACCGCTCGCCGGCGACGGCGCGGGCCAGCGGCTGACGGTCCGGCGGGAGCGGGCGGCCGCGGAAGCCGTCGTACTCCACGGAGCGGGCGCGCGCCGCCGGGTCACCGGGATCGAGCCCGTACAGCTCGCGGTAGGTCTCGTTGGCGTACACGATGTCGCCGCGCTCGGACAGCCGCACGACGCCGACGTCCACGGCATCCAGCAGGAGCGACACTTCGCGCTCCTGCCGGCTCGTGCGCTCGACGGTGGCAGCGAGCTTGTCGGCCTGACGGCTGAGCAGCTGCTTGAACGCCCGGTTCTGCGCGGCGCTCGTGCGCATGAAGAGGGAGATGAACCCGAACGACAGGAGGGTGACGATGAGGCGCATCGTCGGTCCGGGCTGGCCGAGGATCGCGACGTCGCGGATCACGATGCACAGGGTGATCAGGCCCAGTCCGCCGACGATCGCGACATGCCCGAAGTACGTGGCGATCCAGACGACCGGGAAGAGCCACAGCGAACCGACGCTGAGCAGCGGATCGATCGTGAGGAGCCCGATGGCGGCGATGTCGACGAGCGGCACGACGAGGACGAACGCTTCCGGAAGGCGATCCCACGGTACGGCCAGGGTCGCGGCCGTCGTCACGATGATGATGGAGATGCCGGCGGTGAACGTCCACGACGTCGTCGCCTGCGGCGCCAGTGCCTGCGCCATCAGCACGAGGATGACGATGATCCCGGCGAGCAGCAGCTGGGCCAGCCACACCGAGTACGTCCTCGTGCTCACCGCGGGCGTCAACGCACGGGAGCGTGCCAGGGCGCCGTCGGAGGTCACGCGGCGGCTCGGCGTCGGTGCGACCATGGTGCCGAGTCTACGGTCTCGACGCGGACCGGCTCAGCCGCTCGACCCGGCTCGCGGGGCGCGCCGCGCGCACGATCTCCGCGACGCTGCGCAGCGTCACCTGCTGCACCGACAGATCGGGCCGGTACTTCACGCCGCGCAAGTCGAGCCCTTCGGCGAACAGCGCCCGGACATCGTCCTCCACGCCCTCGTCGACCTCGAAGCTCGTCGCCATCGCCGCGAAGATCCCGGGCCGCACCCGGCCGATCACGACGTCGGCCGGGAATGCGGCATCCACCGCCTCCAGCAGGGCGGCGAACACCTCCCGCGTCCAGGTGCGACCGTAGGCCGTGCGGTGCAGCGACAGGTCGAGGATGCTGATGAGGACGACCGACCGGGGCGAGGCCAGGGCGAAGCGGATGGCCGCCGCCGTGCGGAAGGCGCGGATCCCGAGCACGCGCTTCGGGCCCCGCACACGGCTCTCGTCGATGGCGATCCGGGTGACGCCGTACGCGCACGCGGCCGTCACGACGGCGCCGACGATCCCGCTCGGCGCGGTCGACAGCGCCGCGATGTAGAGCGGGTGGTCGATGCCGAGCACGGCGGTGCCGACCAGACGTACGAGGCTGTACACCCCGTATGCGCCGACCGCCGCGCCGACGACGGTGCGGCCGACGCTCGGCGGCGCGCTCGGACGGAAGCACTCCCAGGCAGTCAGGGCGCCCAACACGAAGATCACGCCGAGCTTGGCGTACTGCCCGGCGTCGGGCGAGACCCAGAGGGTGGTCACCCCCACGAGGGCGGACGGGACGATGACCGCGGGCAGCACCGACCGGACGACGTCGCGCCCGCGCCGCATCGCGGCCCAGAGGAGACCGACGGCCAGCGGCATCGTCGTGTCCGCGATCACGAGCGGCATGGAGGGGTGCTCGCTGCTGTCCGCAATGACGTAGCCGAGCGTGGACAGCAGGGCGGAGAATGCCCCGATCCCGGCGAGCATGGTCATCGGCAGACCGGGCTCCCCGCCACCGCGCTGCCACGGCTGGGCGATCACCATGATGGCGATGCCCATCCCCGACGCGAGGATCAACGCGACCGCGAACACCTCGACCACAGCGCTCCCACCGGTTCCGCATCACGGGAGGAGGCGGCGCCTCATCCGTTGCGGAGGTCTTGACCGAGTCTTGAGGTGGCCTCGACCGTCTCTCCACGTGACGCGGAGGCAACTCTAGCAAGCTGGACCCATGACGTTCCCGCCGCCCAGCACCGCCCCCTCCTCTGCCCTCGCCACCCGTGGCGTCCGCCCTGTCGAGCTCGAGGTCACCGGCACGGAGCACGCCGCCTTCCCGTCGGACTTCATCGACGTCTTCGACGACACGCAGCGCGCGACCATCGGGTGCGTCATCCCCGCGTACAACGAGGAGGAGTCGATCGCGAGCGTCATCGAGAGCCTGCTCTCCCAGACGCGCGTGCCCGACGTCATCCACGTCGTCGTCAACAACACGACGGATGCCACCGTCGCGATCGCCTCGCAGTTCGCCGGCGCGCACACCATCACGACCGAGATGGGCGAGCAGTTCACCGAGGTGTTCGTCCACGACATCGGCAAGAACCCCGACAAGAAGGTCGGCGCCCTCAACTACGGCTACGCGCTGGTCGAGGGCTACGACTACCTGCTCGGCGTCGACGGCGACACCACCGCCGATGCGCGGGCCGTCGAGTACCTCGAGACCGAGATCACGAGCGACAGCCGCATCGGCGGCATCTCGGCGATCTACTCGATTGACAACAAGCCGTTCAAGGGCCTCGCGTCGTTCCTCATCAGCGGGCAGCGCTCGCAGTTCGCCGCGTTCAACCTGCAGAACCTGCTGCGCGGCCGCAACATGGCCGTCCTCGGCGGGCAGTTCTCCATCTTCTCCACGCACGCCCTCCGCGAGGTCATGCGCGAGAACCACCAGTCGACCCCGTGGGTGAAGGACAGCGAGGTGGAGGACTCCCTCCTCTCTCTGCAGATCAAGAGCGCCGGTTACCTCACGAAGATCAGCCCCGTCGCGCGCGCCGACGTGGGCGGCATGACGACACTCCGCGGCCTCGACGCCCAGCAGGTGAAGTGGACGTACGGGGCCATCGAGCTCATGTGGCCGGGGCAGCGCGGCGACACGAAGGGTCAGCCGTTCCACCCGAACCTGCGCGTCCGGTGGCTGGAGAACGGCGGCATGGCCGTCAACCTGTTCGTCCGCATCGCCTTCGTGCTGCTGCTGGCCGGGTCGCTGTCGCTCAACGCGTTCGTCTTCTCACCGGTGTGGCTCATCCCCATCGCGATGGCCGTCGCCCTGAACGTGCGCATGGCGATGACGATGCAGAACCGCACCCGCAAGGACGTGCTCTTCGCGCTGCTCATCATCCCGGCGGAGATCTACATGTGGATCAGGCTGTCGCACTTCGCGCGCGCCTGGAGCCGCTTCCTGTCCAAGAAGAAGGTCGACAACTGGGCCGCGCAGGCGAAGGCGGAGAAGGGCGGCGGCAACGGGCACTGGGTGCCGCTGATCATCGTCGTGGCGATCGTCATCACGCTGGCCGTCATCTGGTCGATGCTCGGCCCCGTCGTGCAGTCATCCATCCTCTGGGTGGGCTGGCCCATCCTCGGTGTCGTGACGATCCTGCAGACGCTCGGGATGTTCCTCAAGCTCATCCGCCGTCAGCACGGCTACCGCGTCTGAGCGGCGGGGTCGCGGCGCAGGCCGGGGTCGGGGCTAGTACGCGCTGCCGTCGGAGGTGAGCCGGTAGCCGACCCCGCGCACGGTCTCGATGTACCGCGGGCTCGCGGCGTTGTCGCCGAGCTTGCGACGCAGGTTCGTCATGTGCGCCTCGATGGCCCTCTTGTCGGCGTCGCCGACGAAATAGGTCGTGACGTACGACTCGCCGCGGAGCAGCAGCGTCAGGTCGGCCTTGCTCCGCACGCGCCGGCGTGACTCCATGAGCGCGGCCAGCAGGTCGAACTCGGTGCGGGTCAGCTCGAGCTCCTCGTCACCGACGAGCACGACGCGGCTGTCCGGGTCGAGACGCAGGTCGCGGTGCGTCATCCAGTGCGCTCCGTCCGGCGCGGCCGCGACGGCGGCCGGCTGCTCGACGATGCGCGCGACGTCACCGGATCCGGCCGGGGTCGGCGGCACGGGCGCGGCCGGCGCGACCGGCATGCTGCTGGTCGCCGGCTGCCGTCCGGCGGGGAAGGACGGGCCGGCGCTCTCCTGCGCACGCGGCGCCGGGGCGAGCGGGGCGCGCGGGCGGCGCAGCAGCGCTTCGATGCGGGCGCGGAACTCGCGCGGCCGGAACGGCTTGTGGATGAAGTCGTCCGCGCCGGCGGACAGCCCGAGGACCACGTCGGCCTCGTCGTGCAGCGCCGTGATCATGATGAGGTAGGTCTCGGGGTTCTGCGCGCGGATGCGGCGCGCGGCCTCGAAGCCGTCCATCCCCGGCATGTTGACGTCGAGCGTCGTGATGAGCGGCGCGTACTGCGCCACGGCGCGGACGCCGTCGATGCCGTTGCCCACCGAGACGGTGGAGAACCCGGCCGATTCGAGCACGTCGATCAGGAGGTGGCGTACCTCGGGATCGTCCTCGACGATCACCGCGGTCTTGATCGGTTCTTCTGATTCGGCCAACTGATCCCTGGTCATCCTCTGAGCCGTCTGCGACGTGCGCCGTCGCTGCCCGCGCGGGGGCGCGGAGTAGTCGTCATCCTCCCACATGCGTGTGGCGGGAGGGACTATTGGGGCGGAGCGTCAGCCGACCGAGCGGGTCAGCTCGGTCACCGCATCCGGCCACCACTGACCGGCCGGCGGGCCGCCGTTGCAGGCGCCGTCGCTCTCGCCGGGCGGCTTGATCCACAGGTTGGCGTCGACGATGTCGTCGCCGAACGATCCGCTCCGCTGACCGACCTGCCGCCCGCCGGGGTTGCACCACTCGCCGGTCGCGCCGGCGCCGTTGCGGCTCGTGTCGATGACGGCGTGCAGCCCGCCGAGGTGGGCCGACAGGCTCCGCGCGTACATGACCTCGGCGGCGTCGGCGTTGTAGTTCGACACGTTCGTCGCGAAGCCGCGGATCATGTGGGTGACCCCGATCTGCGAGATGAGCCGCGCCATCTCGGATGCCGGACGCCAGTTCGAGTGGCCGCCGTCGAGGTAGAGCCACGCGGTGCGCGCCTGCAGGTTCGTCACGGCGGTCGCGATGTGCGCGAAGCGCTCCGTCATCCCGTCGCACTCGGGGGCGAGGGCCACCGCATCCGGCTCCACGATCACCACCGTCGGCGTCTCCGCCGCGCGCAGGGCGTCGCCGATCGCGAGGGTCCAGTCGTCGTACGCGGCCGGGTCGAGCCCGCCCGCGGACTGGTTGCCGCAGTCCCGGTCGGGGAGGCCGTAGACGACGAGGACGAGGGTCGCATCCTGCTCGCGGGCCTCCGCAGCCAGCGCGGTCACCTCGGCGCCGACCGTCTCGATCGGCATCGCCTCGGGCGTCAGCCACACCGCCTCGGGCTGGGACGCGAGATACGCCGCGGCGCGCGTGGCCGGGTCACCCGCCGTGCCGGAGGCCGCGGCATCCACCGCCTTCGAGGCGGAGGGCACGTGGAACGCCATCCCGGGCGCGGCGGCGGTGAAGGGGAGGAGGCGCACGTACGCCGTGGTCAGCAGCGGCACCGACAGCACGAGCATCACCGCAGCGGCGCCGGCGATGACCGTCAGGGCCGTGGAGGCGGTGGAGGCGGTGCCCCGTCGGGGGCTGCGTGGACGCACGCGTCCGAATATATAGCGCATGCGAGGCCACTCCGCGCGCGCAGGTTTGGCCGCGGCATCCCCATGGCGTAGACTGACTCTTTGGTTCTTGTGCCCTGCTGGCCAAGTACCGCGAACGTGAGCCCTCCACTGGCGTGTTTCACGGGACGTCGTCTCGGGAAACCACCCCGGAGTGGGATTCACGAACCTCTCCGTTCGATCAAGAAAGCAGCACTACAGTGACGCGCACCTACACCCCCAAGGCTGGCGAGATCCAGCGCTCGTGGCTGGTCATCGACGCGACCGACGTCGTCCTCGGCCGACTCGCCTCGCACGCCGCCACCATCCTGCGTGGCAAGCACAAGCCCACCTTCGCCAACCACGTCGACACCGGTGACTTCGTCATCGTCATCAACGCGGAGAAGGTCGCGCTGACGGGCCAGAAGCTCGAGAAGAAGAAGGCCTACCGCCACTCCGGCTACCCGGGTGGCCTCAAGTCGGTCACCTACTCCGAGCTCCTCGAGAAGAACCCGACGCGCGCCATCGAGAAGGCCGTCCGCGGCATGCTCCCCAAGAACAGCCTGGGTCGCCAGCAGCTGACGAAGCTCAAGGTCTACGCCGGTGCCGAGCACCCGCACGCGGCCCAGCAGCCCACCACGTACACCTTCGACCAGGTCGCCCAGTAAGCGCCGCCGAAAAGACTAAGGACATACTGATGGCGAAGATCGCTGACTCCATCGACCAGACCCCGGAGAACTACACCACCGAGACCCCTGCCACCGAGGCCGCTGCGGCGCCCCGTCCGGTGCTGTCGGTCCCCGGTGCTGCAGTCGGCCGCCGCAAGCAGGCCATCGCCCGCGTGCGCCTGGTCCCCGGCTCGGGCACCATCACGGTCAACGGCCGTACGCTCGAGGACTACTTCCCGAACAAGCTGCACCAGCAGCTGATCAACGACCCGTTCACGGTGCTGAACCTCACCGACGCGTACGACGTCATCGCCCGCATCTCGGGTGGTGGCCCGTCGGGCCAGGCCGGCGCGCTGCGCCTCGGCATCGCCCGGTCGCTGAACCAGATCGACGAAGAGAACAACCGCCCGACGCTGAAGAAGGCCGGCTTCCTCTCCCGTGACGCTCGCGTCAAGGAGCGCAAGAAGGCTGGTCTCAAGAAGGCCCGCAAGGCTCCTCAGTACTCGAAGCGCTAAATCGCTCGATGGCGCTGTTCGGTACGGACGGTGTGCGGGGCCTCGCAAACGGCCCCCTCACCGCAGACCTCGCGCTCACCCTGGCCCAGGCGACTGCTGTCGTCCTGGGCCAGGGGCGTATTGCGGAGGCGCGCAAGGCCGCCGGCAAGCGGCTGACCGCCGTGGTCGCCCGCGACCCCCGCGTCTCGGGTGAGTTCCTGGCGGCCGCCGTGGCGGCCGGCCTCGCCTCGTCGGGGGTGGATGTGCTGGATGCCGGCGTCGTACCGACACCGGCCGCCGCCTACCTGATCGCCGACATCGACGCCGACTTCGGCGTCATGGTCTCCGCCTCGCACAACCCCGCGCCCGACAACGGCATCAAGATCTTCGCGCGCGGCGGCGTCAAGCTCCCCGATGAGGTCGAGCAGCGCATCGAAGAGGCCATGACCGGGCCGAAGCTGCAGCCCACCGGCGGCGACGTCGGCCGCATCCGCCGATTCGCGGACGCCGAGGACCGGTACGTCGTGCACCTCCTGGCATCCCTGCCCAACCGGCTCACGGGCCTGCACATCGTGCTGGACTGCGCGCACGGCGCGGCATCCGGCGTCTCCCCGGAGACGTTCCGCGACGCGGGCGCCCGTGTCACCGTCATCGGCGCCGACCCGGACGGCGTCAACATCAACGACGGCGTCGGTTCGACGCACCTGGACAAGCTCGCGGCCGAGGTCGTGCGCACCGGCGCCCACCTCGGCATCGCGCACGACGGCGACGCCGACCGCTGCCTCGCGGTGGACGCCGACGGCAAGGTGGTCGACGGCGACCAGATCATGGCGATCCTCGCCGTCGCGATGAAGCGCCGCGGGCGCCTGACCGACGACACGCTCGTCACGACCGTCATGAGCAACCTCGGCCTGCACCGCGCGATGGCCGCACAGGGGATCAACGTCGTCACCGCGGCCGTCGGCGACCGGTATGTCCTGGAAGCCATGAACGAGGGCGGCTACGCGCTCGGCGGCGAGCAGAGCGGTCACGTCATCATGAGCGAGTTCGCCACCACGGGCGACGGGCTGCTCACCGGCCTGCACCTGTGCGCCGAGATGGCCCGGACCCGCAAGAGCCTCGCCGAACTGGCATCCGTCATGACGATCTTCCCGCAGGTGCTCATCAACGTCCGCGGCGTGGAGCGCTCGCGCGCGACCGACCCGGACGTCGTCGCCGCCGTGCGGCGGGTCGAGGCGGAGCTCGGCGACACCGGCCGCGTGCTGCTGCGCCCCTCCGGCACGGAGCTCATGGTGCGCGTCATGGTCGAGGCCGCCGACGCCGAGACGGCCCAGCGCTACGCCGACGAGCTCGCGGAGGTCGTCCGCGGCGAGGGCTGAGCGGCGGCGGGGTCAGTCGAGGAATGCGCGCGGCGCGCGCCGCGATGCCCCGGGTGCTCCCGCCTGGCCGCGCGGTGACGCCCGGGAGGAGATGACGCCTCGGGAGGTCGAATCCCCGGCATCCATCCTCCCGGGGTGACATCTCCTCCCGACGGATGCGGGATGCCGCGACGCGCGCGACGCCGCGGCGGGCCACGGAGCGACGGCCCCGGCACGGAGCGACGGCCCCACGGCGCGGCGCGACGGCCCCGGCGCGGCGCGACGCCCCGGGAGGAGATGGCGCCTCGGGAGGTCGAATCCCCGGCATCCATCCTCCCGGGGTGACATCTCCTCCCGACGCACCAGCGGGTCCTTGCGGCGCGGACCGATATATACGTCGCTGCGCATGAGGGCGTGGTGCGCGCTCTGCCAGGATCGGAGGTGCGCATCGTGCTGTGTGCTCCTGGGGAGCCGGCGATGCGCGGGGAAAGGTGTTCAGTGACGACCCGATTCAAGGGCGCTCTGGCAGCCATGACGGCTGCCGTATGCGTCGCAGCGACAGTATTCGTGGCGACGCCCGCAATCGCGGTAGTGGTGCAGACCGTCACGCCGGCTTCACCGTCTCGGACGGTCGGTTCACGTCGCGCACCGCGACCGTGACGATCGACGTCGCCGCCAACGACGCTCCCACCGCGTCGGATGCGACGATATCGGCGCCGTTCGCCGGCTCGGCGCCCGTCGACCTGGTCGCCGCGGACCCGGACGGGGCCGCGCTCATCTGGCGCATCGGGATGCCCGCGCCGGTCGTCCTCGGCACCGTGCCGGTCGGCGTCAACGGCTCGTTCGCACTCACGGTGACCGTGCCGACCCTCACCGTCGCCGGTGTCCACACCGTGCGGGCCTTCGTGGGTACGGTCGAGGCCGCCCGTGCGACCCTGACCGTCGACGCGGCGGCCGCCCCGGTCCCGCCGGTAGCACCGGCGCGCGTGCTCAGCGCCACGGGCGGCGAGGTGCCGGTCGACCTCGTGGTCATGGCATCCCTGCTGCTGATGGCGGGCCTGCTGCTCGTCGTCCGGCGCCGGCGCCGGCAGGCGTAACCGCCCCGGCGGCGCGCCCGGCTCGGTCGGGGCGCCGCCGGTCGCGCGTGGCGGGGCTCCGGGTTCGGCGCGGCGCACCCCGCGACGCTCCGTCGACCCGCGCGACGCCCCGGGAGGAGATGACGCTTCGGGAGGTCGAATCCCGGGAACCCGTCCTCCCGGGTTGCCATCTCCTCCCGAAGCGCGGGGGCGGGGGCTCACGCCGGTCGCGCGGGGGGCGGGGGCGGGGGCGGGGGCTCACGCCGGTCGCGGCGGGGCGGGGGCTCACGCCGGTCGCGTGGGGGCCGCGGAGGCGCCGGGATGCCGCGCGCGGCGGCGCAGCCGCTCGTACCGCCAGGCGACCGAGCCGTACAGCACGAGTGCCACGCCGACCAGCGCGACGAAGCCCGCCGCGGCGGGCCGCTCCCACGCCAGCGCGCCGCCGCCGAGCACGAGCGAGATGGCGATCGCGATCAGGCTGATCAGTTGGGCCTGGAACAGCACGCGGAACGCGCCCCACCGGGCATCCCGAGCCAGCGCGCCGTTCACGACCCCCGTCAGGGTCAGCACGGCGCCGGTCACCCGCGCCGTCAGCGGCGTGAGTTCCCACGCCCACACCGGGATGACGGCATCCGGGAACAGGAACAGCGCGAGGCCGGTGACCGCGGCCGCGCCGCCGACGAGCACGAGGATCGTCCGCACCGGTCGGGACACCAGAACCTCGCCCTCCGTGGATGCCGGGGGTCCGGCCCGCCGCGACTCGCGGAGCCACAGCGCCGCGACGACGACGGGCGTCGTGGCGTACAGGGTCATCCACACCGCGAAGGAGAGGTTCTGCGAGAACCGGTCGAGGTGCAGCAGCGTCGCCACGAGCAGGAGGAACGCGAACACCACGACGGCGGGGAACCCGTGCTTCACGTCATCCCACCGCCGCGCGCGTGTGGTGCTGACGAAGAACCACACTCCGCCGGCATACGCGGATGCCAGGAGGTAGGCCGACAGCGGCGGGGCGATCGCCCAGGCGAACAGCTCACCGGTGCGGTCGGGGAATCCGAACAGCAGCACTGCCGCGATCACGAGGAACGGGGTGATCGCGACGGCGGTCCACCGGGTCGCCCGCGTCACGCCGTCATCGCCGGACAAGGGCGATCGCCTCGTTGACGGACAGGTCACGCCCCTGCGCGATCGCCTCGTCGAGCTCTGCCGTCCGCCCGTCGGCGCGCAGCCGCTCCAGCGGGCCGGCGAAGAAGTCGAACGCGCCCGGGTTCATGACGCCCTTCCGCAGGCGCAGCGCCTGCGCGGCGCCCAGCAGCAGCCCCGCGCCGCGCGCGTCGGACTCCGCGGCGCGGAGGCCGACGAAGCCTTCGAGTCCGTAGGCGATGCCCTCGTCGTGGCCCAGGGCCAGGGAGAGATCGAGTCCCGCGCCGAACTCCTGGCGTGCCCCCTCGAGATCGCCGAGGAAGAGCCGGGCCCAGCCGAGGTGGTTGTGCGCGATGACGATGCCCAGTCGCTCGCCCTGCGCGGTGGCCATGCCGAGGCTGTCCTCGAACCGGCTGCGCGCCCCGGCGGGGTCGCCGACGGCGAGCGCGATGCGGCCGAGCATGACGAGCGACATCGCCTGGCCCCAGGTGTCGTCCCCCGCCCGGAAGCCGCTCAAGCTGCGTTCGAGTTCAGCGGCTGCGGCGGGGACGTCCGGCCCCGTGGGCCGCGCGAGCTGCGCCAGCCCGATCGAGACCCCGGCCAGGGCTGCACCCGCCGGATCGCCGGTGGCGTCGAAGAGGTCGCGGCTCTCGGTCAGGTCGTGCCGCGGGTCGTACGCGGCATCCTGCCAGAACCGGATCGCGGCGGTGTAATACAGCGCGATCGCGCGACTGTGCGGAGCCAGGTCGCCGCCCGCCGCGGCGAGCAGCTGGGTCATGAGAGCGCGCACGACACCCAGGTACCCGCCGATCCACAGGTACAGGTACAGCGACCACGCATACTCCGCGGCCTCGTCGAACCGGCCGCGTTCGACGAGCTCCCGCCCCACGGCGGCGATGTTCTCCGACTCGAGTTCGAGCGCCGCCAGCTGCTCGAGCTGATCGGGGCCGCGCAGCCGCGGCGCCGCGCGGGCCACCACGGTGCAGTAGTGCTCGATCCAGGCCGTCACCGACCGCTCCCGTTCATCGTCTGCGGCGAGCTCTGCCGCGTATGTCCGCACCGTCGTGAGAAGGCGGTAGACCCTCGTGTCACCCTCGACGCCGTGGCCGACGAGGCTCGCGTCGATGAGACCGGCCAGCGCATCCAGGGGAGCAGCGACGCCGGCGGCCGCCAGCACACGCTCCGCCGACGTGACGGTGAACGCCCCTCGGAAGGCGGCGAGGGCGGCGAGGGCCCTCCGCTCCGAGGTGCCGAGCAGCTGCACGCTCCACGCCATCGTCGCGCGCAGCGTGCGCTGCCGCTCCGGAAGGTCGCGCGGCCCCTCCCACTCGCCGAGCGCCGTGTCGAGGCGGGCGAGCAGGTCGGCGGGGGCGAGCGTGCGCAGCCGCGCCGCGGCGAGCTCGATGGCCAGCGGGACTCCTTCGAGGGCGCGGCAGATCTTCACGACATCGCCGACGTTGGCCGGTGTCAGCGTGAACCCGGGCTGCACCGCGGCACCGCGCTGGACGAAGAGGGCGAGGGCCGCGGAGCCCTGTGCGGCGGTGACGTCGCGCGTGCCGTCCGCCGGGACGGCGAGCGGACCGACCTCCACGACCCGCTCGGGCCGCACCCGCAGCGGCGCGCGGCTCGTCACCAGCACCTGGAGGCGCGGCGTCCCGGTGATCAGCTCCATCACGGTGGCGGTCGCCCCGAGCAGGTGCTCCATGTTGTCGATCACGAGCAGGGTGTCGCGCTCGCCGATCGCCGAGATCACCCGCTCGGTGAGGGATCCCGCGCTCGCCGCGTCGCGCACGCCGAGCGAGCGGGCCAGCGCATCGATCACCCGCTCCGGGGAAGACACCGCCTCCAGCAGCGTGAACGCGACATCGCGGCCCGCGCGGGCGACCTCGAGGGCGACCTCGATGGCCAGCCGCGACTTGCCGATGCCGCCCGCGCCGGTCAGGGTCACCAGGCGGGTGCTCTCCTGGGCGAGCAGAGCCAGGGTGGCGTCCCGCTCCGCCTCCCGGCCGACCAGCGGCGAGTAGGGAGCGGGGATGCCGGGACGCGGCATCTGCTCGGCGGGGCGCTGGGCCCGCGCCTGATCGAACTGCTCCGTCAGGAGCACGGCGAGATCGTCCTGCAGCAGCCGGCCGAGCTCCTCGGCATCCCGGAACGACTTGTACGACACGCGGTCGTCATCGCGGATCCGCTGCAGAAGCTCCTCCAGGCGCGGCTCACGCGCGCCGGCGGGCTCGCGGACGTAGATGAGGCTCGGCATCCCCGCCGAGAGGCGGTACTCGTCCTCCAGGCCGGAGACGTCCTCGCCCGGCGCGACCCACCCGTACTGCTGGCCGTACACCCCGACGAACACGTCGCTCTGGGCGAGGTAGGAGCGGTACAGCTCGCGCGGTGGATGCGGGCGGGCGCCCAGCTCGAACATCACCGGCGCGAGACGGAGCCGCTCGATCGCGGCGCGCGCCGCCCGGCGCTCCGGCTCGAGCTCACGCAGTGTGGAACTGACGAAGATCCGGAGGCGCTGGTCGGGAGTGCGGATGGCGCGTGGCGCGGCCATGACGGCATCATGGCCCAACCGCGCCCGCGCGTCCAGGGGAGGGGCGCGTCGTCAGGTGCCGGAGAGGCTGCGGGATGCGGGATGGCGTACCCCTCGGGAGGACTTGACGCCGCGGGAGGTCGGAATCCGGGATTCCATCCTCCCGGGGCGCGATCTCCTCCCGAGCGTCGCGCCGAGCGGCGGGCTCCGACGGCCGCGCGCTTCGGCTCAGCTCGGCTCGTTCCAGGACAGCGATTCGATGTAGCGGAGCAGCACGCCCTCCCGCAGTGCCCAGGGCGACACCTCGAGCTCGTCGACGTCGAGCACGGTCATGGCCGTGTGTAGCACGACCGCCCCGGCGACGATCTGCATCGTGCGGTCGGCGGTGATGCCCGGCAGCTCCTGCCGCGCCGCGGCGGGGATGCGGGCGAGCCGGGGGATCCATGAGCCGAGCGCGGCGCGCGGCATCCGCATCCGCTCACTGCCCGACCAGCCCGGCACGGGGTAGCCGGCGAGCTTCGCGAGCGAGCGGATCGCCTTCGACGACCCCACGACGTGGTCGGGGCGCGGCTGTCCCGCCATGAGCTCGGCGACGGGGGCGAGCGTTTCGCGGGCGTGCGCGCGCAGCACCTCGACGGCGTCTTCGCCGGGCGGGTCCTGCGGGAGGAACTCCACCGTCATGCGCCCGGCGCCGAGGGGGACGGATGCCGCGAGCTCCGGGAGTTCGTCGGGTCCGGCGGCCAGTTCCAGCGAGCCGCCGCCGATGTCGAAGAGGAGGATCTGCCCGGCCGACCACCCGAACCAGCGCCGCACCGCAAGGAACGTGAACCGGGCCTCGGACTCGCCGCCGAGCACCTGCAGCTCCTGGCCGAGGGCTTCCTCGATGCGGGCGATGACCTCCGCCCCGTTCGCCGCCTCGCGGACGGCGCTCGTGGCCGTCGCGAGCAGCTCGACGACGTTCTCGCCGTCGGCGATCCGCCGCGCCTCGGTGACGGCATCCACGAGAGCCGTCACGCCGACCTCGCTGATCGAGCCGTCGGGCTCGAGGTAGCGCATGAGGCGCAGCACCGTGCGCTGACTGGTCTTCGCGAGCGGCCGTCCGCCCGGGCGGACATCCGCGACGAGCAGGTGGACGGTGTTGGATCCGATGTCGAGGACTCCCAGGCGCACGGGCCCAGCGTAGTCGTCGGCGTAACCGGGATGTGACCTCCGGTGGGCGGCACGGTGGTCCCGGCGCGGATACGATGGGGCGCGATGTCCGAGAGCACTGTCGCGAGCGAAGACGCCGCACCCGAGACGACCGCGCGCGGGCTGTACCGCGAGATCCCTCGCGACGAGTGGGCGCGGATGGCCGCCGGCATCCCGCAGCCGTTGAGCGAGACCGAAGTCGTGCAGCTGCGGGGCCTCGGCGACCGGCTCGACATGGCCGAGGTGCGCGAGGTGTACCTGCCGCTCAGCCGTCTGCTGTCGCTCTACGCGAGCGCGACCAAGCGGCTCGGCGCCGATACCGCCGACTTCCTGGGCGAGACCGACTCCACGACGCCGTTCATCGTCGCCGTGGCGGGCTCGGTCGCGGTCGGAAAATCGACGGTCGCCCGACTGCTGCGCGAGCTCATGAGCCGGTGGCCGGGCACGCCGCGGGTCGAGCTCGTGACGACCGACGGCTTCCTCTACCCGAACGCCGAGCTCGAGCGCCGCGGCATCATGCACCGCAAGGGCTTCCCGGAGTCGTACGACCGCCGGGCGATGGTCGAGTTCCTCACCCAGGTGAAGTCCGGCGCCGCGGAAGTGCGCGCGCCCTTCTACTCGCACATGCGGTACGACATCATCTCCGACGCGCACGTCACGGTGCGGCGACCCGACGTCGTCATCGTCGAGGGGCTCAACGTGCTCGCTCCGCCCGCGACGCCCAACGGGGTGGCGGTGAGCGACCTGTTCGACTTCTCCGTCTACGTGGACGCGGACGTCGCGCACATCGAGTCGTGGTTCGTCGACCGGTTCCTCGCGCTCCGGCAGGGCGCCTTCAGCAACCCGAACTCGTTCTTCAAGGTCTTCGCCGACCTCCCGGACGAGGAGGCGGTGCGTCAGGCCCTCGGGTTCTGGAACGACATCAACCTGCCGAACCTGCGGGAGAACGTGGAGCCGACGCGCCACCGCGCCCGCCTCATCCTGCAGAAGGGCGCCGACCACACCGTGTCGAGCGTCCTGCTGCGCAAGCTCTGAGTCACTCGGCCAGGCGGATGCCCGCGCCGTCCGCGACGTAGCGCTCGCCGCTGTCGGGGCAGGTCCAGCCGTCGCCGTCGGCTGTCAGCGGATGGCCGGTGCGACCGACCCACCCGATGCGGCGGGCCGGGACTCCGGCTACGAGCGCGTGCGGAAGCACATCCTTCGTGACGACGGCGCCCGCCGCCACGAGCGCCCACGCGCCGATGGTCACGGGGGCGATGCACACCGACCGGGCCCCGATCGACGCGCCCCGCTCGACCGTGACCCCGACCGCGTGCCAGTCGTCGCCGCCCTTCAGGGAGCCGTCCGGGTTCGCGGCACGCGGGAACTCGTCGTTCGTGAACACGACCGCCGGTCCGATGAACACCCCGTCGCCGACGACCGCCGGCTCGTAGACGAGCGCATAGTTCTGCACCTTGCAGGCATCGCCGAGCACGACGCCGGGTCCGATGTACGCGCCCCGCCCGATATTGCAGTCGGCGCCGAGGACGGCATCCTCCCGCACCTGCGCCAGGTGCCACACCCGCGTGCGCGGGCCGAGCGTGGCGCGCGCGTCGACGTCGGCGGACGATTGGACGACGGGATCATCGGTCATGCGGGCCTCCACGGGTGGCTCCGGCTCAGATGAGAGCCGCCTCATGTGAAGTATTGTGCCCGCCGCGCTTGTATGGATACACTCCCGAACGGGGAGTCCGGTCAGGACCGTGCCACTGGGAGGCACGCATCTTCAGCGCTCAGGCGCCGTCGCGACCGGCTTATTGCGCGTCTCGGGTCATCGACGGGGCGGGCGTTTTTGGGGATATGGGTATGGGGACACCTGCGGGACTCGGCGTTTCATCGTTCGTCCGGTCGCGAGCACTCGCGATCATCGCTGCCATCACACTGGTCCTGGCCACGCTCGTGGCGATCGGGGGAGCGCAGCGGGCGGATGCAGCGAGTCCCTGCGGGCCCGGCGTCAACGCGATCGCGTGCGAGAACCTGGAGCTCGGGACCGACCCTGATGTGTGGGACATCGACGGGGCGGGCGACCCCACCATCCAGGGCTTCGCGACCGACATCTCGGTCAACGCGGGCTCGAGCATCGACTTCAAGATCGACACGGATGCCGCGGACTACACGATCGACATCTATCGCACCGGCTGGTATCAGGGCCTCGGGGCGCGGTACATCGACTCGGTCGACCCGCTGCCTTCACCGCCGGAGGGTCAGCCCGAGTGCCGGACGGATGAGACCACCGACCTCTACGACTGCGGCACCTGGCAGGTGTCCGGGTCGTGGAACGTGCCGCAGACCGCGGTGTCCGGCGTCTACCTCGCCGTTCTCCAGCGCGGCGACAACGGCGGCCAGAGTCACATCATCTTCATCGTCCGCAACGACGGCAACACGTCGGACATCGTCTTCCAGACGGCGGACACCACATGGCACGCCTACAACACCTATGGTGGGGCGAGCTTCTACCAGGGCGGGAGCCACGGCCGCGCCTACCAGCTGAGCTACAACCGGCCGTTCGCGACCCGCGGGTGGGAGCAGGGCCGCGACTTCTACTTCAGCTCCGAGTTCGCCACCGTCCGCTTCCTCGAGCGCAACGGCTATGACGTCAGCTACATCTCGGGGGTCGACGCCGACCGCTACGGCGGCGAGCTGCTCAACCACGACGTGTACCTCTCGGTCGGTCACGACGAGTACTGGTCGGGCCGGCAGCGCGCGAACGTCGAGGCGGCCCGCGACGCCGGAGTGAACCTGCAGTTCCTCTCCGGCAACGAGGCCTATTGGCGTGTCCGGTACGAGCCGTCGATCGACGGCTCCGCGACGGCGTACCGCACGCTCACCTCGTACAAGGAGACCTGGGCCAACGCGAAGATCGACCCCGCGTCCGAATGGACCGGTACCTGGCGGGACCCGCGGTTCGCCGGCGCCGCGCAAGGCGGCCACCTGCCGGAGAACGCTCTCAGCGGCACGATGTACGTCGCCAACTACGACGACCTTCCCGTGACGGTGAACGCTGCCGAAGGCAAGACGCGACTGTGGCGTCACACGCCGCTGGCGTCGCTCGCCGCCGGGACATCGGCCGCGCTTGCGCCGCACACGATCGGCTACGAGTCCAACGAGGACATCGACAACGGTTTCCGGCCGGCGGGACTGATCCGGCTGTCCACCACCGTGGGGCCCACCCCGGAGTACCTCATCGACCACGGCAACGTCGTGGTCCAGGGAACCACCGAGCATCACCTGACGCTGTACCGCGCCGCGAGCGGCGCGCTCGTCTTCTCGGCGGCGAGCATCCAGTGGGCGTGGGGCCTCGACCAGACCCACGACGGCAACGGAGCACCCGCCGACCCGCGCATGCAGCAGGCGCAGGTCAACCTCCTCGCCGACATGGACGCCCAGCCGACCACGCTCATGGCCGGGCTCACCGCCGCGACGAAGAGCGCCGACACGACCGCCCCGACGACGACGATCACCAGTCCCGCCTCGGGCGCGACCGTCGCCAACGGCACGCGGGTGACGGTGACGGGGACCGCCTCCGATGTCGGCGGCGTCGTCGCCGGGGTCGAAGTCTCCCTCGACGGGGGAGCCACCTGGCATCCGGCGATGGGCACCACATCGTGGACCTACACCGGCATCCAGCAGGGGTCCGGCGCCGTGACCGTCAAAGCCCGCGCGATCGACGACAGCGCCAACTTCAGCGCCGCGGGCGTCGGGCGGTCCATCACCGTCACCGGTCCCTTCTCCGCACTGGGCGCGATCGAGCCGGTGCTGGCATCGGCCGATGACACCCAGGCGGTCGAACTCGGCATGCGCTTCACCCCGGATGTCGACGGCTTCGTCGCGGGGGTGCGCTTCTTCAAGGGTGCCGCCAACACCGGGGTGCACACCGGGTCGCTGTGGGACGCAGCCGGCACCCGGCTCGGCACCGTCACCTTCGGCAACGAGTCGGCCGAGGGGTGGCAGAGCGCACAGTTCACCGTCCCGATCCAGGTGATCGCCGGCCAGGACTACACCGTCTCCTACACCGCTCCCAACGGCGGCTACGCGATGAAGGCCCAGTACTGGCCGTATCACGCGACACCCTCGACGCCCGTCACGGTTCCGTCGGCGGTGGGCGCGTCCGCGGCCGGGGTCTTCGGAATCGCCGGCCAGTTCCCGGCCGGCACCTGGCACGAGTCGAACTACTACGTCGACGTGCTCTTCACCAAGTCCGACACGTCGCCCCTGCGGATCCTCAGCAGGACGCCGCAGGCCGGAGCGGCGAGCGTCGACGTCGCGACCACGATCTCCGCGACCTTCACCCGCCCGGCCGACCCCGCGACGGTGTCGATGACGGTCACCGGGCCGGACGACCAGCCCGTCGCCGGTTCGACCGTCTACGACGCGCAAACCCGCACGGTGCGCTATCTGCCCGATGCGCCGCTGGCTGCCAGCACCACGTACACCGTCACACCCGCGGCCACCGATGCCGCCGGCGTGGCGCTGGAGGACGGTGCCGCCTGGAGCTTCACGACCCGCGCGGAGGAGCGTCCCGAAGGAGTGTGCCCCTGCTCGCTGTTCCTGGAGAGCTGGGTGCCCGACGTGGCATCCGCCGCCGACCGGGATGCGGTCACGCTCGGTGTGAAGTTCAGCAGCTCGCTGCCTGGCCAGGTCACCGGCATCCGGTTCTTCAAGGGACCGCAGAACGGCGGCACGCACGCCGCGTCGCTGTGGACCGCGGGGGGCACACTGCTGTCGACGGCGACGTTCGCGAACGAGTCGGCGCTCGGCTGGCAGGTCGCCACGCTCGACACGCCCGTCACGATCCAGCCGGGTGTGACCTATGTCGCGTCCTACACGGCACCGGCCGGCGGCTACGCCGTGACCGCCGGGCTGTTCGGCAGCGCGTACTCGCGCGGACCGCTGTCGGTCGCGGCCGGCGGGTCGGTGTTCAGCTACTCGGGCGGCTTCCCGACCCAGACGTCGACGACGGGATACGGCGTGGACGTCGTCGTGGAGACGGCCCCGGCGACGCCGACGATCGTGTCGCGCACGCCCGCGGCAGGAGCCACGGATGTGGCGGCCGATGCGAGCATCTCGGCGACCTTCGACGTGCCGATCCAGGCCGGCTACACCGGTTCGGTCAGTGCAGGGGGACAGGCGATCGCCGGAAGCTGGGCGCTGAACGCGGCCGGCACCACTGCCACCTTCACTCCCGCGACGGATCTGCCGCCGGCTGCCCAGATCGACGTCACGCTCTCCGGCGTGGTCGGCGCGGAGGGGGGCGCGGCCGCGACGTTCTCGTGGGCGTTCTCGACCCTCGATCCGGACGCCCCGATCAGCTTCTTCGCCTCGGCCACGCCGGCCGCGAAGGACCCCGACTCCTCGTCGGTCGAACTCGGGCTGGCATTCACCACCTCGGTCGCCGGCGAGGTCCGGGCGGTTCGCTTCCACAAGGCCGCCGGCAACGGGGGGACCCACGTCGGCAGCCTGTGGGGGCCCAACGGCCAGCGTCTGGCCCAGGTCACGTTCACGAACGAGACGGCGACCGGCTGGCAGCGTGCCGTGCTCAGCGTCCCGGTCGCCCTGACCCCGGGCGTCGTCTACACGGTGTCGTACCTGGCGCCGCAGGGGAACTACTCCTACACGGCGGGCGCGCTCACATCCCCCGTCACCAGCGGCCCGCTGACCACGGTGAGCGGAGCCAACGGGCGGTACCGGTACGGCAGCGGCGGCGTCATGCCGAACAGCTCGTGGAACTCGGCCAACTACTTCGTCGACGTCGAATTCGTTCCGGACGCCGCGGCACCGCTCTCGGTGGCGTCCATGAGCCCGGGTCGCGACGCCGTGGGGGTGTCCCACGCGGCCGACATCTCGGCCGTGATCGACGGAGACATCGGCAGCCGATCGCTGACCATGTCGGTCACCGGCCCCGAGGGTGTGGTCGCCGGCGCGTCGGCCTTCGACAGCAGCACGCGAACGCTCTCGTTCACGCCCACGACGCCGCTCGCGTTCGAGACGACCTACGCCGTCACGGTTCGGGTGCAGTCGTCCACACTCGAGACGTGGCGCTTCACCACCGGCAAGCTCACCCAGACGCTGTTCGGGGACGACCTGCCCCAGGTGGACGCGGTGTCCGATACGGATCCCGTCGAGGTCGGCACGCGCTTCACGGTCAGTGAGGTCGGCGTGGTGACGGCGATCCGGTTCTACAAAGGTGCGGCCAATACGGGCAGCCACCGCGGCACCCTCTGGGGTCCGGGCGGCGAGGTGCTCGCCCAGGTGCAGTTCACGGCGGAGACGGCGTCGGGCTGGCAGCGGGCCGAACTCGCCCAGCCGGTGACGGTCAACCCCGGTACGACGTACACGGCCTCGTACTTCTCCGCCACCGGACGGTACGCGCACACGAGCGAGTACTTCCTTCAGCCACTCGTCTCCGGCAGTATCACCGCCCCGGCGGGGGACAACGGCCGGTTCTTCTACGGCCCGAACGGCGGGTTCCCGCTGTCGTCGTGGAAGTCGGGATCGTACTTCGTCGACGCCGAGATCATGTTCGACCCGGCGCTCGCACCCACCCCGACACCGACGCCGACCCCGACACCCACGCCGACACCGACACCGACGCCGACCCCGACACCGACGCCGACCCCGACGCCGACTCCTGCGCCGACGCCGGAGGCGACCCCTGAGCCGACGCCCGAACCTGCGGCCACTGTGGCCGTCACGAGCACGACCCCCGCGCCGGCCGCGACCGGTGTCGCGCCCAACGCGGCGGTCTCCGCGACCTTCGCGTCCGGCGTGACGGGTGCGTCGCTGGCGGTCAGCGGACCGACCGGCCCCGTGGCCGGTGCGGTCGCGTACGACGAGACCGGTCGCACGGTCACGTTCACGCCGACCCACCCGTTGGCCTGGTCCACCGGCTACACCGCGACCGCGACCGCGGCGGGCGTCGTGGTCACCGACGCGACCTGGACCTTCACGACCGTGGACGAGCCGCCCGTGATCGCCGCGGCCACGATCTTCGGCGATGCCACACCACAGAACGCCGCGTGGAACGACCCGGACAGCGTGCAGGTGGCGACGCGGTTCACCGTCAACGTCGCCGGCGACGCCACCGGCGTGCGGTTCTACAAGGGGGCGGCCAACACCGGCATCCACACCGGATTCCTGTGGCGGGCGGACGGCCAGCTCATGGGCCAGGTCACCGTCGGGAACGAGACCGCCGACGGCTGGCAGGAGGCGGCCTTCGCCTCGCCCATCCGGCTCGAGCCCGGCGTGGAGTACCGGGTCGGTCTTCACAGCACCACGGGACGCTACGCGGTCGATCTGAACGCGCTGGCCGCCCAGACGGCGACCGGCGTGTTCACCATCCCGGCGCAGGGCAGCGCCTACACCTACTCGACCGGATTCCCGGCGAACCTGTCCGCGCACAACTACTGGGTGGACGTGACATTCGTCCCGGTCGAATGACCGCGACGTATCAAGAAGGCCGGTGACGGCCACATGCAACTGGGGAGAAGCATGACAGACAAGAAAAGGGCAGTCGTGGTGGGGGCCGGGTATTGGGGACCCAACCTCGCACGCAACTTCCGGGCGAGCACGGACTGGGAACTCGCAGGCATCTGCGACCTCGACCTCGATCGCGCGCGCAAGGTGTCGGACGGTGTGGGCGGCGTGCCGATCACGTCGAGCCTCGACGAGGTGCTGGCCGACCCGCACGTCGACGCGATCGCGATCGCGACGCCGGCACGCACACACCACCCGATCGTGATGGCAGCGCTCGACGCCGGCAAGCACGTCATGGTCGAGAAGCCGCTCGCCGACGACCGCGTGCGCGGGCGGCAGATGGTGGACCGGGCGAACGAACGCGGACTCGTGCTCATGGCCGACCACACCTACTGCTACACGCCCGCCGTGCTGAAGATCCGCGAGCTCATCGCCGACGGGGCGCTCGGCGACATCCTGTTCGTCGACAGCGTCCGCATCAACCTCGGTCTCATCCAGCCGGACGTCGACGTCTTCTGGGACCTCGCGCCGCACGACCTGTCGATCATGGACTTCGTCCTGCCGGGCGGCCTGGCCGCGGCATCCGTCTCGGCGCACGGATCGGATCCGCTCGGGACCGGGAAGTCCTGCGTCGGCTACCTCGCCATGCCGCTCGAATGCGGCGCGATGGCGCACGTGCACGTCAACTGGCTGAGCCCGACGAAGATCCGCCAGATGGTCATCGGCGGCACGAAGCGCACCCTCGTGTGGGACGACCTCAACCCGCAGCAGCGGCTCAGCGTCTACGACCGCGGCGTCGACATCGCCGCGGTGTCGAAGTCCACCACCGCAGACACGCGCGACGCGAACATCTCCTACCGGCTCGGCGACACGTGGTCGCCGGCGCTGCCCGAGCGGGAGGCACTCGGCGGCGTCGTCGGCGAGTTCGCCGCCGCGATCCGCGAGGGTCGCCCGGCCCGCACCGACGGCGAATCCGGCCTGCGCGTGCTCTCCGTACTCGACGCCGCGCAGCGCAGCCTCGGTGCCGGCGGCGCGCCGGCACCCCTCACCCTCGACATCCAGCCCCGGAGGGCGGCAGCATGACCCAGCTCGAAGGAGCCCGCATCCTCGTCACCGGCGGCGCCGGGACGATCGGCTCGACACTCGTCGACCAGCTTCTGGAGGCCGGCGCCGAGCGCGTGATCGTGCTCGACAACCTCGTCCGGGGCCGGGTCGCCAACCTCGACGCCGCGCTGGAGACCGGGCGAGCAGTCCTCGTCGAGGGCGACATCCGCGACGCGCGTCTCGTCGACGACCTGGTCGCCGGCACCGATGTCGTCTTCCACCAGGCCGCCATCCGCATCACGCAGTGCGCGGAGGACCCCCGCCTCGCCCTCGAGGTGCTCGTCGACGGCACGTTCAACGTCGTCGAGGCCGCCGCCCGCCACCGGGTCTCGAAGCTGATCGCCGCGTCGAGCGCATCGGTGTACGGCATGGCCGAGACCTTCCCGACGGACGAACGCCACCACCACGAGAACAATGACACCATCTACGGCGCCGCCAAGACGTTCAACGAGGGGCTGGTGCGCAGCTTCCGCGCGATGCAGGGCCTCGACTACGTGCTGCTGCGCTACTTCAACGTGTACGGCCCCCGGATGGACGTCCACGGCGTCTACACGGAAGTGCTCGTGCGCTGGATGGAGCGCATCGCCGACGGCCGCCCGCCGCTCATCTTCGGCGACGGGCAGCAGACGATGGACTTCGTCTGCGTTCCCGACATCGCACGCGCCAACGTCCTCGCCGCCCGCAGCGGCGTCGTCGACGGCACCTACAACATCGCGAGCGGCACGGAGACGAGCCTGCTCGACCTGGCCGAGGCCCTGCTGCGGGTGATGGGCGCCGAGCACCTCGGCGTCGAGCACGGTCCCGATCGCCCGGTCAACGGCGTGGTGCGCCGGCTGGCCGACACCCGCGCCGCGAAGCGTGACCTCGGGTTCGAGGCGACCATCGGGCTCGAGGAGGGCCTGCGTCAGCTCGTGGAGTGGTGGCGGCCGTTGCGTGAGGAGATCGCGGCCGGCCGCGTGGCGGTGACCGCGTGAGCGAGCGCATCAACGTCATGGTCCCCTGGCTCGGCCGAGAAGAGGCCGAGGCCGTCGCGGAGGTCATCGCGAGCGGGTGGGTGGCGCAGGGGCCGCGCGTCGCGCAGTTCGAGCAGGAGTTCGCCGCGGCGATGCAGGCGCCGTACGCGGTCGCGACCTCGAGCTGCACCACGGCCCTGCACCTCGCGCTCATCGTCGCGGGGGTCGGGCCGGGCGATGACGTCGTCGTGCCGTCGCTGTCGTTCATCGCCACGACCAACGCGGTCCGCTACGTCGGTGCGCGCCCGGTCTTCGCCGACGTCGACCCCATCACGGGGAACCTCACGGGCGAGACCGTGCGGGTGGCGATCACGTCGGCGACGAAGGCCGTCATCGCGGTCGATCAGGGCGGCGTGCCCGTCGACATCGACGATGTCCGCACCGCCACCGACACCTACGGCATCGTCGTCATCGAAGACGCCGCCTGCGGCGCCGGATCGACCTACAAGGGGCGACCCGTGGGCGCCGGCGCGACGATCGCGGCCTGGTCGTTCCATCCGCGCAAGCTCCTCACCACGGGTGAGGGCGGGATGCTGACGACGACCCGAGGGGACTGGGCGCAGCGCGCCCGCCGGCTGCGCGAGCACGCGATGACGGTGTCGGCGGCCGACCGCCACGGCTCCGTCCTCCCGCCGGCCGAGGAGTACTCGGAAGTCGGATACAACTTCCGCATGACCGACATGCAGGCTGCCGTCGGGCTCGTGCAGCTGGGGCGCCTTCCCGAGATCGTGCGCCGGCGTCGCGAGATCGCGGCGCGGTACCGCGCCGCGATCCGCGGGATCCCCGGGCTGCGGCCGGTCGCCGATCCGGAGTACGGCACCGGCAACGTGCAGTCCTTCTGGGTCGAGGTGGAGGATGACTACCCCACGGACCGGGACGGCCTGCTGGAGGCGCTCGCGCGGGCGGACATCTCCGCGCGGCGCGGCATCATGGCCGCGCATCGCCAGGCGCCGTACCGCGATCTCGCGGTTGACGGGTCGCTGCCGGCCACCGAGCGGATCACCGACGGCACGCTGATCCTGCCGGTCTACCATGCCCTCACCGAGGCCGATCAGGACCGCGTCATCGACGTGCTGCGAGATCCCGTGACCGAGGCGCTCGGATGAGCGCCGGGCTGCTGCTTGTGGGGGCAAGCGGCCTGGCGAGAGAAGTACTGGCGGCCGGCATCACCGGTGTCGTCGGGATCCTGGACGACGACGCGGCGCTGCACGGCACCGAGATCGGCGGCGTCCCGGTCGTCGGCGGGATCGACGACGCCGCGGCGCGGGACGAGCAGCTGCTCGTGTGCGTCGGAAGGGGCGCGGCGCGACGCGCCGTCGTTCAGCGACTCCGGGATCAGGACGTCACCGCGGAACGCTACGCGCGGTATGTCGCCCGCTCGGCGCGGGTCGGTGACACGAGCAGCATCGGGCCCGGCAGCATCCTGCTGGACGGGGTCGTCGTCACGGCGGATGCCGCGATCGGCGCCCACGCGGTCGTCATGCCGAACTGCACGATCACGCACGACGACGTCCTCGAGGACTATGCCACCCTGGCGGCGGGGGTCGCGCTCGGCGGTGGGGTCCGGGTCGGCGAAGCCGCCTACCTGGGGATGAACGCGGCGGTCCGGCAGGGCGTCGGGATCGGCGCCGGCGCCACCATCGGCATGGGAGCAGCAGTGCTCGACGACGTGCCGGCGGGGGACACCTGGGCAGGTGTGCCGGCCCGGCCCTTGAGGAGTCACAGGTGAAGACAGCAACGGGCATCCATGTCCGCACGAGTGCCGGGGGAGCACACATGACCGTACCTTTTCTCGATCTCGCCGCACAGCAGGCCGAGATCGTCGACGACGTCCTGCCGGTCTGGCGGCGTCAGCTGGCATCCGCCGCCTTCATCGGCGGGCCGGAAGTGGATGCCTTCGAGCAGGAGTACGCCGACTACATCGGCGTCCAGCACGTGGTGGGCGTCTCCAACGGCACCGACGCGCTCGAACTCGCGTATCGGGCGATCGGCGTCGAGCCGGGCGACGAGATCATCATGCCCGCCAACACGTTCATCGCGACCGCGGAGGCGGCCTCGCGGGTCGGCGCGGTGCCGGTGTTCGTCGACGTGGATGACGACTTCCTGCTGATCGACCCGGATGCCGTGGCCGCGGCCGTCACCCCGCGCACGCGGGCGATCGCCCCGGTGCACCTGTTCGGGCAGACCGCCCCCATGGAGCCGATCATCGCGCTCGCCGAACGTCACGGCCTGGTCGTCGTCGAGGATGCGGCCCAGTCGCAGGGCGCCGTGAGCGCCGCGGGGCGCGCCGGCGCGCTGGGCACGGTCGCGGCCACCAGCTTCTACCCGGGGAAGAACCTCGGGGCCGCCGGCGACGCCGGCGCCGTCATGACCGACGACGCGGGGATCGCCGCGATCGTGCGGAACCTCGGCGCCCACGGCAGCTCGGTCAAGTACGTGCACGACCGGATCGGCGTGAACGCCCGGCTCGATGCCGTGCAGGCCACGGTGCTGCGGGCCAAGCTGCGCCGACTCGACGGCTGGAACGCGGCGCGGCGCGGGGCCGCCGACCGCTACGCGGACCTCCTCCTCGACATCCCCGGGGTCCGGCTCCCGGCCGTGCGCCCCGGCAACGAGGACGTCTGGCACGTGTATGTCGTCCGGGTGGACGACCGCGACCGCGTCATGGCCGAGCTCGGCGCGGCCGGGATCGGCGTCGGCATCCACTACCCCACGCCCGTCCCGTTCACCGAGGCGTATGCGGGACTCGGGGCCGCGCGGGGCGCCTTCCCCGTCGCGGAGGCCGCTGCGGGCGCGATCCTGTCACTACCGATGTTCCCGCACCTCACCGAGTCGCAGCAGGGTCGCGTCGCCGCGGCGCTGCGGGCGGCGCTGACCTGAGGCCGGCCATGCGCGTCCTCGTCCACCTGAACAGCCTCGAGCTCGGCGGCACTCAGCTCAACGCCGTCGACTTCGCCGTCGCCGCGCGCGCCCACGGCGTCGAGTCGATCCTGGTGGGCGCGCAGGACACGCTGGCGTCCTCGCCGAACCTGCTGGATTACGCCGCGCCGGCCGGGGTGGAGGTCGAGGTGTACGAGCCCGCCGTGGGCATGCGGGGGCACGCGGCCCAGTTGGCGGCCCTGGCCGAGCGACTTCGCGTCGATCTCATCCACGTGTACGGCATGTGGGGTGCAGCGCGTGCCGTCTTCTGGGGACCGGCCCGCTTCGGCCGGATCCCGTGGGTGCAAACCGTCTACGAGATGAGCGTGACGCCCGTCGTCCTCAGGCACATGCCCTTGATGGTCGGCACCGGCTACCTCCTCGACGAGCAGGCGGACCGCCCCGGCGGAACGGTGCTGATCTCGCCGCCCGTCGACCTCGACCGGGATTCTCCCGCGGCGGCCGGCCTGACCGACCTGCGGCAGGAGGCGCGCCTCGGTGCCGGCCCGCTCATCGGGATCGTCAGCCGGCTGGACAGCAACATGAAGGCGTTCTCGATCGGTGTCGCCATCGATGCGATGGCCGGCCTCGGCGAGACCGGCGCCACGCTGTTCATCGTCGGGGGAGGCGACGCGGCGGAAGAGCTCCAGGCACGCGCTCGCCGCGTCAACGACATCCTCGGCCGGGACGGTGTCCGCCTGCTGGGTCCGATGTCGGACCCGCGTCCCGCCTACGCCGCTGCGGACATCATGCTCGGAATGGGGGGATCCGCGGCGCGCTCGCTCGCCTTCGGCAAGCCCCTCGTCGTGCAGGGCGAGGCCGGATGGTCGCAGAGGTTCGAGCCTGCCTCGGCCGACGCCCTCGCCCGGTCGAGCTACTGGAGCCCCGACCGTGTCGCAGATCCTGTGGGAGACCTCGAGGCGGCGATCCGCGTACTTCTCGCCGACCCGGCGCGCAGAGCCGAACTCGGGACCTTCGGTCGCCAGTTCGCATCCTCCCGGTTCGGCCTTCCGGCGATGACCGAGCGGCTCTGCACCTTCTATCGGGCAGCCCTGCAGTCATACGGGCCGGCGGAGTGGCTGGCCGATGTCCCGCGGGAAGGCCGACGACTCGTGGAGAAGATCGCGCGCGTCGCCGCGCGCCCGCGGCTGGAGGAGGCGGCATGACCACGCGGGTTCGCCCGGCCGCCGCCGCGGCGTCCGTCGGCGACCGGGCGACATCCGGAGTGTTCTGGCTGACTGCGCAGAAGTGGACGACCCGCCTGCTCGGGTTCGTGACGATCGCGATCCTGACCCGCCTCCTCAGCCCGGAGGACTTCGGCACCGTCGCGGCCGCCTCGACCGTGCTGCCGTTCTTCTTCCTGCTCGCCGACCTCGGCTTCTCCGCATACATCGTGCAGGTGAAGACGGCGGATCAGCGCATGCTGAGCACCGCCTTCTGGTTCTCGATGGGTGCCGGCGTCATGCTCTGCGCGGCGATGATGGCCCTCGCGCCGGCGCTGGGTCTCCTCTTCCACGATGACGGCGTCGTCCCGATCATCCAGGCACTCTCGCTGTGGGTGATCCTGACCGCGTTCGGATCGGTGCCGATGGCGATCCTCCGGCGCGACATGCGCTTCTCGGTGATCGCCACGCAGGGAGCGAGCGCGGCGATCGTCGCGCAGATCGTCGCGATGATCGTCGCCTTCTCCGGCGGAGGAGCGTGGGCGCTCGTCGCTCAGGGCCTGGTCGCCCCGGCGATCACGTCGGTCCTCGCCTGGGCGACGACGAGGTGGCACCCATCACGGACCTTCGTGCGCCGGGAGTTCGGGATCATGGCCCGGTTCGGCAGTCAAGTGCTCGGCGTCGAGTTCGTCGCCATGTTCCGCGCGCTGGGAGAGGCCGCGATCATCAGCGCGGCCTTCGGCGTCGCAGGTCTCGGATTCATGACGATCGCGCAGCGGCTGGTGCAGGTGGTGCAGGACCTCACGGGCAGCGCCATCGTCCCCGTCGCGCAGGTGGCGTTCGCCAAGATCCGCGACGACCCGGACCGGCTGCGCGGCGCCTACCTGCGCGCACTCCGACTGACCTACTTCGCGTTGGCGCTTCCGCTCACGTTCGTGGCGGTGGCGGCGCCGCTCATCGTGCCCACGGTGTTCGGCAGCGGCTGGGAGCAGAGCTATCCGATCACGCAGATCCTGGCGATCGCCGGCACGCTCACGGTCGGCGCGTGGCTCGACTACGGCCTCTTCTACGGGGTGGGCAAGCCGGGCGTGTGGTTCTGGTACGCCCTCGCGATCGACGGCCTCACGCTCGGGGCGACCGCGGTCCTGTCCCACGTCGGCCTCGTCGCGATCGCCTGGGGGTTCCTGGGGGTCTGCGTCCTGGCCACCGTGGTTCGCTGGTTCCTCACCTCCCGCGTGCTGCGCGCGCGGGTGCGGACCGTGGCCGGGCCGTTCCTGTTCCTGGTCGTCGCAGTCCTCACCTCCGGAGCCGCCGGGTGGGCGGTGATGACCGTCACGGCCCCGCTGCCGGACCTGGTCGCCCTGGCGCTCATCGGGCTCGCCGTGCTGGTGGTCCATCTGGTCATCACGCGGCTGATGGTTCCGCAGGTGCTCCCGGAGACACTGTCGATGCTCGCCCGATCGCGGTTCGGTGCACGCCTGCGCGTGCTCAGGAGGTTCGGATGACGGAATCAGCGGCGCCGCGCACACCGGTGTCCATCGTGTGCGTCTACAACGACCCCGAGGTGCTGGGGTCGTGTCTGGGTCGGTCGGTGACGGACGGTCGTGCGGCGGCACCCGCCACGGAGCTCATCGCGGTCGACAACCGCGAGGGGTCGTTCGCGACCGCCGCGGCGGCCCTCAACCACGGCGCCTCGCAGGCCCGGCACAGCGTCGTCGTGTTCGCCCACCAGGATGTCTACCTCCATTCGCTCGTCCGCCTCGAAGAGGTCGCGCATGTGCTGATGGCGTCGCCGGACATCGGGGTGATCGGCGCGGTCGGAATCGATGACCGCAGTCGGATCGTGGGCCGGATCCGGGACCGCATCATGGCTCTGGGGGAGCCCGCGCCCGAGCCCCGCGACGTCGAGTCGATGGATGAGGTGCTCTTCGCGCTCCGGCGCACCGACGCCATCGCGGAGCCGCTCGCCGACGTGGCAGACCTCGGCTGGCACGCGTACGCGGTGGAGTACTCGGCGCGGGTGCGCCGGCGCGGTCTGCGCGCGACGGTCGCCGACATCCCTCTCACCCACAACAGCCTGACCACGAACCTGCAGCACCTCGACCGGGCGCACGCGTGGATCGGAGCGTCCTATCCGGAGCTCCTCCCCCTGCAGACGACCTGCGGCACCATCCGTCGGCCGGGGATCCATCCATCCGTGGATGTCGTGCGGAGGCGGGTGTCCGGGGTGCGGACGTGGACGCGCGAGTCCCTCGTCGTGCGCTCTCTGGCGGTGGATGCCGTGATCGCGGACATCCGGTTCCTCATCGACGATGTCGTCCGCCTCACGGGAGCGCGGTCGCTGCGGGCGCTGGATGTCATCCAGGACGCGGCCGCCCCGACCAGCCTCCAGGGGATCGTCCGTCACGAGGTCCCGTACTCCGCCGCCTCGGTCACCGCGGATCAGGCTCGCCGGGAGATCGCCGGACGGCACCACGACCAGGCGATCGTCGTCACGAATCTGCGGGAGGCGGATCTCATGACCCTCGTCGAGGGAGCACGCCCGGATGTCGTCGGGGTGTCCGAGGGCGCCGGCATGTGGGCGCTGTTCGGCGTGGACGCCGAGCGGGTCGCACCGCTCTGGTCGGGAAGACGTCAGCGCCCGTTCGCGGGTCTCGTCCCTCCGCGGAGGCCCCGGTGACAGGGGCGCCGCGCCGATTCCCGCGGGGCGCAGGCGTGGTGCGGGCCACCCTGTTCGGCCTGGTCGTCGACGCGACGAGCCTCCTGCCGCCGCGCCTGCGCTATGCGTACGTGCACCGGATCACCGCCCGGCTGTTCCGCAGGCCGCTGCCCGCACTCCTCGCTCGGGACACGCCGGCCGCTCCCGGGCCTGCCGCCGTCACGTCACGGCGGCCCGCCGACCTCCGGTGCGTCCTGGCCGCCGACCGGCTCGACATCGGAGGCGTGGGCGCCGTCGTAGAGATGCTCGCGACCGGATTGGAGGCCCAGGGGGTGCATCCGATCGTGGTCTGCCTCGGCGACGGCACACGTGCCCGTCGGCTGCGCGCCCGCGGCGTCGAGGTGTTCTCCGTCGAGGACGAACGCACCGCCCTGGCAGCGCTCCGGGCAGCCGACCCCGACGTGATCCAATTGCACAGCGCCGCACCCGCACTGGAGCGCTTGGCCATCGCGGGGGAGACCCCGCTGATCCCGGTGCTGCACAACACGGAGATCCACTTCACCCGCGCGCGCTGGCGGACCTTCGAGACCCTCATGCACCGGTCGTACGCCGCGATCGCGGTCAGCGGCGTCGTCCGGGACTTCCACCGTCGGCACGTCTCCCCGGCGCTCGGCGAGCGGTTCCGGGTCGTCCCCAACGAGGCGCCGGGGCGCAACGCCACGGGTCATCCGCAGCGCACAGCGGCGAGGGCGGAGCTCGGAGACGTGCTGGGAGTGGACCTGGCAGCCGATGTCGTCTTCCTGTGCTTGGCCCGCTATGACGCGCAGAAGAACATCGCAGGCACGGTCGCATCCTTCCTCCGGGCGATCGATGCGACAGGCGTGCCGATCCGCCTCGTGATGGCGGGTGAGCCCTCGGACTGGGCTGAACTGGGGCGCGCCGACGGCATCCGCCGGTCGAGTCCGCACGGCGACCGCGTGCACCTGCTCGCCAACTCGGATGCGGCGACCCTGCTCGCAGCCGCGGACGCGTTCTTGCTGAACTCCTTCTTCGAGGGCTGGCCGGTCGCCGCCACGGAAGCGCTGTCCGCGGGCCTTCCCCTCGTGCTCAGCGATGTCGGCGGGGCGCGCGAGCTCGTCGCCCGGCATCCCGACCGATCCGTCCTCATCCCGAACGCGACCGGGGAAGCCGGATCCGTGACGGACGCCCGCGTCGCCCGGGCGCGTCGCCGTTCCGCGCGACAGGACAACGCGGCGGATCTGATCGCGGCGGTGACGCGTGTCGCTCAGCTCGCGCGCAGCGATGGGGCCTCCCGCGCCGATCCCGCTCCGGCAGCAGGGAGCGGGGCCGGCCCGTCAGGGATTGCGGCGATGATGGCCGGGCATGCGCAGATCATCCGGGAAGCCCACGCGCATGCGCGAGGCCGCCGCAACCTCATCGGTCACGACGGCCTCACGATTCCAGTCGCCCGGTCCTAGGCGGAGGGCCAGGGCTTGCTGACGAGACGTCCCTTGCCGTCCGTCGCGTTCTTGTCGTAGATGTAGTTGTCCTCCCACTGCGCCCAGCCCGGACCGCGCTGCGCGTAGGTGGCTCCGAATCCGGTGCCGCTGAAGCGGTTGTTCGTGGCGCGGAGGTTGCTGTACGGGGAGTTCAGCTCATTCAGGCCCAGCTGGTAGCCGGCGCCCTCGAGGTAGTTGCCCTCGATCACGACGTTGTCGATGCGCCCCGAGTAGGACTGGATGAACAGGGCTCCCGTGTCGTTGCCGGAGTCGGAGTTGAACCGGTTGTTCCGGATCGTCAGCTGGCGATCCGGACGCTGGGACGCCGAGAAGTCGCGGACCGTGAACGCGTCGGTGTGGTTACCGGTCGTCGCGGCGTTTCCCCATGCGATCAGGTCGGTCACGTAGTTGCGCTCGACCAGGCCGTTCAGGGTGTCTCCCGACTTCATGATGGCGATACCGCTGCCCATGTGGTGGAAGTAGTTGCCGGAGAGATTCGCGATGCCCATGAAGCCGGTGGCCCACGCGGCGGACTCGGTGCTCAGCTGGGAGCCCGTGATCTCACTGTTGCGGATCGTCACGGTGTCGGGCGTGATCTTGAAGGTGTTGTAGTTCTGCGTGTGCAGAATCGGCATCCCGCGACCGATCGACGTGGGCTGGATGCAGCTCTTGTCGATGGTGATCGCGCCTGCGGACAGGTCCAGCGGAGTCGTCACGCGCATGCCCGAGATGACCGTCCCGCGCGGGACTTCGCTGCTGCCGGTGTACAGGGGCAGCGACTCGCACGACAGGCCCTGCGGTGCGAGGCCCACGGTGGACGGGCTCACCGTCCAGCCCACACCCGAGGTGGCCTGCGGCGTGGTCGGTGCCGGGGTGGGGGTCGGCGTGGGCGTCGGTGTCGGCGTCGGGGTGGGAGTCGGTGTGGGGGTCGGCGTCGGCGTCGGTGTGGGCGTCGGTGTGGGCGTCGGGGTGGGGGTCGGCGTCGGTGTGGGGGTCGGCGTCGGGGTGGGCGTCGGCTTCGCGGGGCTCGTCGCCCCGGCGCGGAACACCACGTCGACCAGGTAGTTGGACCCGCGGTAGGTCTGTCGGGGGAACGCGCTCTGCCCGTACGTGTACACGCCGGCGCCGCTGTCGAGGCGGAAGCCGTTCTGCGTGCGCGCGCTCGTGAGGTCGTTCTCCGTGACCGGGTAGCGGCCCGTCGGCGCGTGGTAGGAGGCCACGTACGTCTCGCCGGCGGTGACGGCGACCGGGGCCGGCAGGGAGACGGTGCGCCAGCCCTCCGTGCCGGATGCCGGGAAGCGGACACGCGCGAGCGCGTCGCCCTTCGAGGACCACAGGGTGGCGGTCGTCACGCCGGACGCGCGCTCGCCCTGGTAGTACTGGAGCGCGGTGACCGCGCCGTCCTTCTGCGGGGCGAACTTCACGCCGAGTTCGACCGCGTCCCGGTCGGAGTCGGCCGCGACGGCCGGCCTCAGGTCATCGGCGAAGATGCCGGGGGTCGACGCGACCCCTGCCGTCGCGGGCGCGGCCGCGAGGGCACCGGCGCCCATCACGACGGCGGCGAGGATCGCCGTGAACCCGAGGCGGCGGGAGATGGGGGAGCGGTGTCGGTGGGGGGCGGGGGGACGGGGGGTTGCAGAATGCAACGTCATGAACTCTCCGATAACGGCGGGGACGGGATATCAGTATGCTAACGACGCTTGACATCGGCTCAGGGGCACATTATTGGACTCTCATCCCCGGCTGGCCGGCGCCCGCGGGGCCCGCAGATTCCCTCTCATTCCGGGGCCCTCGGCCGATAGCATCAGCGTGTGTGCGGAATCGTCGGCATGACCAGATTCGATGGAACCGCCGTCTCGCGCGACGTGCTGGCGGCGATGACGACCACGCTGCGCCACCGGGGTCCGGATGACGAAGGCACCTGGTTCGGCGGCGACATCGCCTTCGGTCACCGCCGGCTCTCCATCATCGACGTCGCCGGCTCGCATCAGCCGATGCAGAGTGTCGACGACCGCTGGGTGATCGCATTCAACGGTGAGATCTTCAACTACCGCGAGCTGCGGGCCCATCTGGACTATCCCTTCCACACAGATGGAGATACGGAGACGATCCTGGCGGGTCTCACGGTGCACGGGATCGCCTTCGTCTCCCAGCTGGTCGGCCAGTTCGCGTTCGCCGCCTTCGACCGGCGAGACGGCACCCTGCACCTCGTTCGCGACCGCCTCGGCGTTCTGCCGCTGTACTACTGGCGTGCCGGCGCCGAGCTGCTCTTCGCGTCCGAGATCAAGGCCATCCTGGCAGGGATGCCGCACCGGCCGTCGGTCGATCATCAGAGCCTGGACGCGTACCTCTACGGCCGATCGGTCCCCGCACCGTTCACCCTCTTCGAGGGGGTCCGAAAGCTCGAGGCCGGACACCGGGTCGAGATCGATCGGAGCGGGGCCGAGCGGTCCGTCCGCTACTGGACGCCACCGGACGAGCAACCCTGGGAAGGCGGTGCGCCGGCTGCGGTCGACGCCGTCGATGCGGCGGTGACCGAAGCCGTCCGCTCCGCACTCGTCGCGGACGTCCCGGTCGGGGCCTATCTGAGCGGCGGTGTGGACAGCAGTCTCATCGTGGCGAAGGCATCCGCCCTTCACACGGGAGGGCCCCTGAAGACCTTCTCCGCAGGATTCGGCGACCCGCGGCATGACGAACTGCCGTGGGCGCGCATGATGAGCGAGCACGTGGGCTCCGATCATCACGAGATCCGTGTGGATGCGGCCGACTTCGAGGCGCTCTGGCCGATGCTGACCTGGCACCGTGACGCGCCCATGTCGGAACCGGCGGATTTCGCGGTCTACCGACTCGCGCAGGCCGCGCGCGAGCATGTCACGGTCGTGCTCTCCGGCGAGGGGGGAGACGAACTCTTCGCCGGCTACCCCAAGTACAAGGTGGCCAGGGCGATGGCCGCGGCGTCGATCCTTCCGGGCCGGTTCCGGCAGGGCGTCGGTGAACGCCTCGACGCGCATCTGCCGTCCAGCCTGGCCCGCCTCCGGATCGCCATGCGCGCATGGGCCGCCCCGAATCGCGAGGACCAGTACCGCACGTGGTTCGCGCCGTTCTCGGCGCGCGAGCGACGCGAGCTGCTCGCCGGCCTGCCCAGCCGGACGACCTCCACCGAGGTGGGCGCACGCGATGACGCAATCCGCGCCATGCTCCTCGCGGACCTCCGGAGCTGGCTGCCCGACAACCTCCTGGAACGCGGCGACCGGATGTCGATGGCCGCCTCGCTCGAGCTGCGTCCGCCCTTGCTGGACCATCGCCTGGCCGAACTGGCGTTCCGGCTTCCCTCCAACGTCAAGGTGCGCTCCGGCCAGACGAAGTGGGTGCTGAAGGAAGTCGCCCGCCGCCATGTCCCCGCCCAGATCGTGGATCGGCCGAAGGTCGGCTTCCGGGTGCCGCTGGATGCCTGGTTCCGCACGTCGCTCCGTGACACCGTGCGTGATCGCCTCACCGGCTCGGGGTCCTTCG
The DNA here is from genome assembly GCF_007992455.1 of Microbacterium saccharophilum. Lineage (GTDB taxonomy): Bacteria > Actinomycetota > Actinomycetes > Actinomycetales > Microbacteriaceae > Microbacterium > Microbacterium saccharophilum. Next base: position 292,726 of record NZ_BKAH01000002.1, read on the forward strand.
TCGCCCAGACGTTCGACAAGGGCGCGATCGAGCGGATGCTGGATCGGCACTCCAGCGGCCGGTTCAACGAGGAGATCCGGATCTGGACCCTCATGTCCCTCGAGGTGTGGCACGAGACGTTCTTCAGCGCGGTCCCCGAGGGGGCCTGCGAGTCAGCCTGACTCCCGTGAGCTGTCGTCCCGTTCCCAGCGCACCCCGCGGCGTCCCAGACGTGCCCGGGCCCGCGCCAGCGCGATGAGGGAGACGTAGACCACGGCATCGGCGAGTCGCCGCGGCTTGCGGGCGAGCATCGCCGCGAGATCACGCAGTTGGGCGCGCTGACCGGGGTACCGGCCCTCGCCCCCGGCCGTGACCTCCGATTGCGTGCGGTAGGTGCGACGCAGGATGCGCAGGAGGTCGGCGGTGCGCCGGGGCGTTGTGACGATGAGTGGGTCCGTCGCGATGATCGACACTTCGGCCCGCGCGAACAGGCTGTCGATGAACAGGTCGTCCGAGACGACATCGGGGAACTCGTCGAAGCGGGCCCGTCCCGCCTCGGAGAGCGCGTAGCACCCGGCTCCCCAGAGTGCGGTGGAGATCGACGGAAGGTCTTCTCGCACGCGATACCAGCTCCGGACCAGCCGCGAGGCGCGCGACGTGTCGAACGTGTGCGGCGGGCGGCCCGCGATCGCACCGCGGCGGAGCGCGTCGACGACGTCGCGAGCGGCCCGTGACGTCATCACGACGTCCGCGTCGAGGTAGATCCGCGGGCCAGGGCCGGCGAGCCCATCGCCCCGCCGAAGGGCGGCCGCCTTCGACGGGGCGTCGAGTTCGGCGACGACGACGCCGGGAAAGCTCCGGGCGATCTCCGCCGTGCGGTCGCTGCACCCGTTCGGGACGACGATCACAGCGAGATCTCCCTCGCGCGCGGCGCTGCCCACAGCCTCCAGGGTGCGCCCGATCACCCGCTCTTCATTGTGCGCGGCGATGATGATCGTGCCGAGGGTCATCGTGGCCCGCCCGGCAGCCCTGCACGCGCTCGTGAGGAGAGCAGCGCACGGACGGCCGCCCGAGCTCCGGGACGGTGCGGGCGGATCGCATTGCGGAGGAGCAGGGCCGTACCGAAGGCGCCCGCGGCCCACGGCCCGTGCCACTTCTGGAAGTAGCGCAGCTTGTTGACCTCGAGCAGCGCATCCAGGTGGGGAGAGGTGCCGGATCCGCCACCCCGATGCTGGACGACGGAATCGGGAACGTAGGCGATGGAGCCGCCGCGCGAACGAATCCGGCGGCAGTAGTCCGTCTCCTCCGAGTAGAGGAAGAACCGGTCGGCGTCCCACGCCCCGACCGCCGCCACGACGTCCGCCCGCACGGCGAGCGTCGCCCCGGTGGCCCACTCGATCGCATGCTCGCTGCGGTACACACGGTCGCGCCGAACGGTTTCGGCGAGCAGTTGCGGCCGACGTGCCCACGCATCTCCGAAGACCGCCTCGCCGAAGGCCGACAGCACCGTCGGCTCGCGGCGGAGCGAATCCTGCCGGACGCCGGTGGCATCGAGGATCCGGGGCACCGCCGCATCCGAGCCGCCATCGACGGCAGCCACGAGCGCGGTGAGCGCCCCGGTGCGCAGCACGAGGTCGGGATTGAGGAAGACGGTCACCCGCGCCTCGGGGGCCATCGTCAGGCCGAGGTTCAGCCCGCCGGAGTAGCCGAGGTTCGCTCCGGCCTCCACCACCGTGACCCGGTCGTCCTCCGACAGATGGGCGAGGGACTCATCGGTCGTGTTGTTGACCACCGTCGCGTGCCAGGACAGCGCTCCGGCCGCGTCGTCGATCGACCTGATCAGCGGCGGCAGATCCCGACCGCTGTAATAGGACACGATGACGATCGAAACGTCGAGCACAACGACTCCCCCCAGCCGCGCGTCGCATGGCGCAACCCGCCCTCAGATACCGTACCGGCGCACCCACGGAGGCGCATAGAGGCGCGACGCTACACTGGCGAGGGGCGTTGCGGGGAGGGGTACGGGTGACCGTTCGTGACATGATCGCGGCGATCGGCAGGCGCTGGTACGTCGTGCTGGTCGTGATCGTGTGCGCGGGCGCCCTCACCCTCGTCTTCGCCGAAGACGGCGGGACGTACTGGACCCGCACCGCCGTGTCGTTCACCCTCCCTCAGCGGTCCACGCTCGACGCGGAGAGCGGGCTCCAGGATGCCAGCCTCATCGCCTTCGCGGGTACCGTCGCGACCGAGATCAACGAGGGCGAACGGCCGCCCCGCTACTCGACCCTCGACGCGCCGTACTACGGTGCGGGCGTCCGTGAAGGGGTGCTCGTCGCACTGCGGGACGTCGGAAACCAGTGGGGGTCGGTGTTCCCGACCGCGACCCTCGAGATACAGATCGTCGGCCGCACGCACGAATGGGTGCAGGAGCGGCAGGACGCGATCCTCTCCGATGTCCTCGAGGCGGCCAGACTGCAGCAGGAGATCGCCGGGACCACCGCGGCGGACCGGATCGAGGTGAAGGTCGAGCCGCTCAGCACGGAGATCGCTTTCGTCGCGGCGTCGCGGACGAGCCAGATCGCCGCCGTCCTGGCCATGTCGCTGGCCGCCCTGCTCGTCAGCGGCGGCGCGGCCGTCACCGTCGACCGCCTCGTCGCCGCGTACCGTGCACGCTCCGCACGGCCGATGCCGATTCTCGTCCCACGCTCGGAAGGCCTCACCGAATGAACGTCGCCGACACTCTTCGTGCACTGATCCGACGCTGGTACATCGTCGTCCCGGGGCTGCTGCTGGCCGTGGCGGTGGCCGTGGGGGCGTGGGTGGCGGTCAAGCCGGCCTACGAACGCTCGGCGACCCAGCTGCTGCTCCCCGGCGAGGGGGTCATGCCCGAGGGTGCGACGAACCCCTTCCTCTTCCTGGGTGGACTGAGCCAGGCCACGGACGTCCTCGTCCGCACGCTGTCCTCCGGTGAAACCGTGGAAGAGGTGGTGGGTCGCTACCCGGGCACCGAGGTGGAGGTCCGACGCGACCCGACGACGTCGGGGCCCGTGGTCTGGACGACGGTGACGGCGCAGAGCGACGCGGATGCGGCCGGTGCGCTCGAAGCGATGCTCGCGCAGGCCGAGTCCGCTCTGGCGCGGCTGCAGACCGAGCAGAACGTCCGTGCTCGTGATGAGATCACGATCACGACCCTCACGCAGGACACCGAGAGCACACCCCAGCAGCGCACGCGCATGGTGCTGGCCGCCGGCGCCGGTGCCGCCGCGGTGGCCGTGACGCTGGTGGTGGCGAGCCTCGTCGACGGGCTCGCCCGCAGACGAGGCGGGCGCGGTGGGAATCGACGCAAGATGTCCGCACACGAGGCGTCAGATGCCGAGCCGGGCTCCGCCTCCGAACAGGACGAGGCCCCGGAGGCCGATCTCACCGAGCCCACGGACCCCGCCGAGCCCACGGATCCCGCCGATCCCGCCGATCCCGGCGGGGCGAGCCGTCCGCGCGCCGCGTCGGATGATCAGACACGGGCGCCGTCCGCCGTCGACGTCTGAATCCGGGCCATGTCGCTCACCGATCGCGAGTCACAGCCGGTACCGGCACGACGTCACCGGACCGCCGGCGGCGGGCGCGCGCTCACCGCCGGAACCATGCTCGCGGTCTACCTGGTGCTGCTGGTGGCCATCCCCTCGAACCTCACCATCACGGCGCTCGGCGGGTTCGGCAGACCGTCGGTGCTGTGGGGGCTGCTGCTGCTGTTCTGGTGGCTCCTCACCCGTCTGCAGATGCGCGCCGTCGACGCGGTTCCGGTGACCCAGCCGGTTCGGATCGCTCTCATCGCCCTCGTCGTCATCGTGCTCGTCTGCTTCGCCTCGCTGATGCTGCGCGGGCAACCGGCGGATCAGATCAGCCCGGCGATCACGGCTCTCCTGCGCCTCGCGTCCTGGTCCGGCGTCCTCCTCGTGGCGATGGACGGCATCCGCACCCACGACGACGCCGCGAGGATCGTCCGTGCCCTCGCGATCGCCGGTGGCGGTGTCGCCGCGCTCGGGCTGGCGCAGTTCATCACGGGACAGAGCCTGCTCGACTGGGTGTCGAGCATTCCCGGCATCTCGGTGGATGGAGCCAGCGTCGCCACGCGCAGCGCCTTCACCCGCGCATCCGCCACCGCAGCGCATCCGCTCGAGTACGGCACCGCCCTGGTGGGCCTGCTGCCGATCGCGATCGGGACGGCGGTGGCCCGCGGGTTCCCGGAACGCCGCCAGACGCGCCCATGGATCTGGTGGACCATCGTCGGGCTGATCATGGCGGCGGCGCTGCTCTCCGTCTCGCGCTCGGCCATCCTCGGCTTGGCCGTCGCCCTCGTGGCCTCCCTGCCGGCCATTCCCCAGGCGTACCGATGGCTGATCGGCGTGGGCGGGGCGATCGTCACGGCCGTGGTGATCGTCGTCGTACCGGGCATGCTGGGGACGGTCGTCTCGCTGTTCGCCGGCGCATCCGATGACCCCAGCACGCAGTCTCGTTCGGATGCCGTAGCCCGGGTGCCGGAGTTCATCGCCACCTCCCCGTGGATCGGCCAGGGCTTCGGCACCTTCCTGCCCCGGTACTACATCTTCGACAACCAGTGGGTGCTGCTCACGGTCGAGATCGGCATCCTCGGAGTGCTCGCGTTCGCCGCCGTCGTGGCATCCGCGTTCGGCAGCGCGGCGTGGGCAGCGCGCGTCTCCCCGTTCGAGGACACGAAGGCCATGGGGCGTTCGCTCGCCGCGTCGGTGCTCACGATCGCGGTCCTGTTCGTCTTCTTCGACGGACTGTCGTTCCCGATCTCGGGCGGGTTGCTGTTCCTCATCGTCGGTCTCACCGCGGCCATGCGCACGATCGCGGCGGCGGACATCGGCATCCGCGCCTCTGCCGAGCGCCTCTCGACGTTCGCCGAGTCCGACTAGGCCCAGGTCTGGACCCAGCGCTTCAGCACGACGCGGACGTTCCGCCGGTCGATGTCGCGCTGGCGCGATGTCGGGATGCCTCCGATCAGCGCGGCCGCCACCGAGAACGTGGAGTGACGGGAGTGCACGAGCCAATCGCACGAGGCGAGCGCCCACATGTCGATGAGGGCGTTCTCGGCCTCGCGGAGCGGATCATCCAGCTCGACGTGCTCGTGAAGGGAGTTGTCGTCGTCCCCGAGCACTTTGTCGATGACGAAGACGTCACGGAAACGGGCTCGGAACTGCTCCTGGACGCCCTGGTTGTCGGTGGCGAGGAAGATCTGCGCGGACGGCACCCTCGCCTGGACCCGCTGAACCTCCTGCATGATCCGGTCGAGGGAGACCTTGCGATCGGTGTACCGGATGTGCACGCCGATGATCGGGCGGGCGCGATCGGCGAAGAGGGCATCGACTTCCGCACGGACCCGGGCGTTCGGCCGGAAGTACTCACGCAACGCCCACCGCGTCAACGCGTCCCGGGACATGCCCCGAAACGGGCTCACCTTCGCCGCGGCGCGCCGGATGCGGGCCATCTTCGGCAGGTACGACCAGAACACGGCGAGCGGCTCCCGCACGTCGGGGTGCGCCAGGTCGATCGAGAGCTTCCGATAGATGAACGGGTTGCTGTGGTCGTTCGGAAAGAGGTCGGAAATGAGGTGGGTGGGGTGCTCGCTCAACCGGCCGCGCCACAGGGCGGGTGTCACATCGCTGCGCGCATCGAAGTCGGCCGCCCGGTGGGGCGTCGGGCTTTCGAAGAGGAGGGGATAGGCATCCTCGCCGTGCGGCAGGTACTCCCCGTCCCGCCAGTCCACGACCGCGGTCCGCCCGGTCAGCCGGGCGATGACGACCCCGGTCGCGGCGGAGAGGATGCGGTTGCCGAATCCGCCCTTCGCCTTGATCAGCAGGAAGCGATCGGGCGCCGCAGTCATGCGTCCCCCCGCAGCCCTGCGGCTCCCGCCCGGCCGGTGCTCCGCAACACAGATCTGCTCCGTCTCATGGCGTGCCCCTCGTCCCCCGTGTTCCCCAGCGTTCCGCGCCCGAACGGCAGCACGCGGAACCCGGACGTCACTCTATCGTCGGGGGTCTGCGCGGGGCCACTATCATGAGGCGCACCGCACCGACGGTGCGGCGATCGGGGTGCGGGGGTGGGCGTGCGTACGAACCGGCCGATGGCGGAGCGCACCGGACGCTCCGGGGTCATCGGCGGCCTCATCGTCTACGGCCTCGCGGTGGGGATCGTGCTGCTGCTGCCCGTCACATACAGCGGGATCGTCGACGCGATCGGCGGATGGCTCCGCACGGGCCTCGGGCTCTCGTTCTTCGGCTTCGGCTGGGTCGAGTTCTTCGCCAATGTCCTGATGTTCCTGCCGCTCGGGTTCCTGCTGACACTGCTGCTCAAGCGGCGGCGGTACGGAGTGGGGCTGGCACTGCTCATCTCGGTGGGCGCCGAAGTGGCGCAGATCGTCATCCCCTCACGGCAGCCGAGTCTCCGTGACATACTCGCGAATGCGATCGGTGCGGCGGTCGGGGCCCTGCTCGCCTGGCTCCTCGTCGTGCGTCGGCAGCGGCGGGCCGCGAAGGACCACACGGTGTCGCGGGAGCACGCGGCGTGATTCACTCCCGCACGACCGACGGCGACCAGGCGTGCTCGAGGAATACCGACGGCTCGCCCGACCCGTCCGCCGCGAGAGCCCACACATCGGTGTCTCCCGCGACCCCCTGCCGCGGCATCCCGTAGAGAATGGTGTCGTCGTCGAGCCACTCGATCTGGTCGTCGATGCTGCGTGATTCGGGCAGCAGGGTCACCTCGCCCGAGCCGATGTCGTAGATCGCCGGGGTCCAGTGCACGGTCGGCCCGGAACCGGCCGTCACCCGTTTGAACGCGATGCGCGTCCCGTCCGGCGACAGCGACGGGCACTCGACGTTCTCGTCGAGCACCTGCATCGAGCGCCCCGAGATCGACCCTCGCACGAGGTCGGTTGTCCCGTCCCTCGTCAGCCCCACGGTCGCGTAGAAGGTGTCGCCGTCGGCGAAGGTCACCCCCCAGAAGTTGCGGTCCACCGGCGCGCTCGGCGCGCCGTCCACGAGGAGCGTCCACTCCTCCAGGTTGCCGAGGCCCTCCCCGTCGGGCGTGTGGATGGTCGTCTCGGTGGAGAAGCCGATCGTCGCGTACGTGTGGCCGGTCACGAACGCCGTGGTGGAGATGAGCGAGCCGTCGCCGGCGATGCGGGTGCGACTCGGGATGCCGGAGAGCGGCCATTGCGCGATCTCCGCGCCGTCGCCCGTGTACAGCGTCGCGGTGTAGGAGGGTGCGATCCCGCGCACGCTGCGCAGGCACGACACCAGGTCCGCCGTCGCGTCCACCCGGTCGCAGGCGATGGCGCTGATCGTGCGGGCGCCGCTCGGGTCGCCGAGCGGGACGGAGGCCACATGGCCGTAGCCCGCGCCGGATGCCGTGTTGCGGAACACGACGCGGTCGCCGGTCGGGACGACCTCGGAGGTGTCGACCGCGCTCGGCGCCGCCTGGCGCTGCTGATACTGCGCCCACGCGACCGCACCGACGACGGCCGTGGCGCCGAGCGCGAGCGCGGAGAGGACCGCGATGAGGATCCATCGCGCGCGGAGCGTCATCCGGCCGCCTGCCCGGAGCGGGACTCGGCGCGCAGGAGCGGCCGCAGCAGGATCGCCACGAGCGGGATCGCGACCGCGAGCACGACGGCGGCGATGATCATGGCGGGCTCCCTGCCGGCTGCGTACCAGAGCAGCCCGAACCCCGCCGCGGACGCGAAGCGGGTGACGGCGACCACCGTCTGCGCCGACGCGATGGCCGTGCCGCGCGTCTCGGGTGTGGCGAGCTGCGCCGTGAGCGCCGCCAGCACCCCGTCGGTCGCGGCGTAGAACGCGCCGAGGAACACCAGGCACAGCAGCGTGGCCGCGAGGTCGGCCATCGGCAGCACCGCGACCACGTACGCGGCGAGCAGTCCGGCATGGCCCCACACGAAGACCCGCGCCCGCCCGACCCGGTCGGCCAGCCGCCCCAGCGGAACAGCGAACGCCAGGAACGCCAGGTTCGTGCCCACGTAGAGCAGCGGGAACCACTGCGCGGCGAAGTCGCTGCGCGCCTGCAGCACCAGGTAGACGAAGCCGTCACCGATCGTGACGAGGCCGAGGACGCCCGCCGCAGCCAGCACCCGGCGCATCCGCCCGCGCACCACGCTGCGCCAGTCGACCCGCCGCCGCGGCTCCCCGGCATCCGCCTGCGCCCGGCGGGTGCGCACGTTCGGCACGATCAGCCCGAGGACGAGGACGCCGATCGTCGCGAAGGCCAGCGACGCGATGAAGACGATGTGGAACCCGTCCGGCACGATCAGCAGGATCAGGAACGCGAGGAGGGGTCCGACTGCCGCGCCGATGTTGTCGAGCATCCGGTGCACGCCGAACGACGCCGCGAGCCGCGCGGGATCGGAGGTCGCGGTGATCAGCGCATCCCGCGGCGCCGTGCGGATGCCCTTGCCGAGCCGGTCGGCCGTGATGACGGCGGTCAGGGCGGCGAAGCCGGTCCAGAACAGCAGACCCACCCGGGCGACCGCGGCCAGGGTGTACCCCACGAAGGCGACCCACTTCGGCTGGTCGATCCTGTCGGAGGCATAGCCGCCCGCGATCCGCACGACGGCGCTCACCCCCTGATACATCCCGTCGAGCACGCCGAACGCGATCGTCGACAGCCCGAGGAACCCCGTTATATAGAGGGGCAGGATCGCCGACACCGACTCGGACGAGATGTCGGTCAGCATCGAGACGATCCCGAGGGTGATCACGGTCGACGAGACGGTGCGGATGCCGCGCGGCGGCCGGCCGGCCGGCCGGGGGTCCACGGGGTCGTCCTTGCTCACCGGCGAGTTGGTGAAGGAGATGTACACCCGGTCACTCCGTCCGCAGCGTCGCGTAGACGGTGTAGATCGTGCCGGTGCCGGACTCCGTGAAGGCCAGGGTGACCGTCGTGAAGGGATCGCTTGCCGAGACCTGCTCGCCGCCGGTCGGCGTCAAGCCCAGCGCGGACCAGGAGGCGCGGAAGCGGTCCGTCACGGTCGCCGGCGTCGCGTCGGTGCGTGCCTTGAGCGCCGCCTGCATCGTGCGGCCGTCTGAGGTGACCGAGCTCTCGAGCACCTCGTCGTCGCCCGCGGCGCTCGCGATCGACGAGGGGAAGCCGGCGACCAGCTCACCGGTCGCCGATGCGTTCTCCGGGAGCGGCGCCGCGATGAGCGGCGTGGGCTGCGGGAGGGCGGGCAGCCGGTCCGACGGCGCCGTCCCCTCCTCCGGCGCCGGCACTTCGCTGCCGTCGACGGGGGTGGCCTCCGGCGACGGACCCGCCAGCGGCGTGGCTGTGCCGGTCGCGCGGGTGCCCGGCACCGGCGACTCGGACGCGCCTGCCGGCCCTCTCGGTGTCAGCAGCATCCAGGCGGCGATGCCCAGCCCGAGGAGGACGATCACCGTGACGCCGATGATCACCCCGCGCATCGCAGCGGTCAGCCGGCCGTCGTCGGTACGCGTTCGCGTACGAGTTCGTGTCCCCATTGCACGTGTCCCCACACATCTGCGGTCCCGGACGATGCCGGGCCCTTGCCCTGACTCCCACACGATGCACGTCGTCGGTCACTCCCCAGTGACGATCCGCAGGTGCGGGACTCTTGCCCCGACTTTACGCGGCGGCGCCGGGGTTGGGAAGTGTTCCGCCGACGATCGGCGTGCCCGCCCCGTGTGGGTGTGGGGCGGGCACGCCGGCCCGTGGACGGCTCATGCCTTTTGGGGGAGGAGCGCGACATCCCGCCGGTCGGGCGAACCGGGAGCCCGCGACCATAGGTCACGGCCGTTACGCAGACTCAGGCATGAGCCGCCACATCTGTTACGACCTGCACCGCGGGCGGCGGCGGGGGCAGGCCGGTTCGTCGAGTCGGGAGCCGAGGCGACGTTCCGCCTCATGCGGATGCCAGCGGTGTGCGATCTTCCACGGGCGCCGGGTCGATCATCTGACGGATCTCGCCCGTCGTGACCGTGAGCGACGTCGCACCGCGATCGAGGAGGTAGTGCTCCAGTGCGTCGTCGTCGTGCAGGTCGACGTACCGCCGGCCACGAGCGTCGAACTCCGGTGCCGAGCCGGTGACCGGCACCGCCGGGCAGTCCCGGTGATGACCGGTGAGGGCGTCGTAGACGTCGACGTACGCCTCGGCCTGCGGGCGCCAATCCAGCGTGCTCGCGACCCGCTCGCGCGCCGCGCGTCCCATCCTGCTGCGCAGGCCGGGGTCGTCGATGAGCCGCTCGATGTGATCGGCGAAGCCGGAGATGTCCCCCGATGGCGCGTACAGCACCGCATCCGCCCCCGAGACGCGCGTCTCGATCAGGTCGAAGGCGACGGAGGGAAGTGCGTAGGCCATGTACTCCATCGTCTTGTTCATCGTCGAGACGTCGTTGAGGGGCGTCTTCAGATCCGGGCAGACCCCGATGTCGCCGCGGCTGAGGTACTCCGCCATCTGCGCGCGATCGACGCGGCCCGTGAAGGTGACGTGGTCGTGCAGCCGCAAGGCGAGCGTCTCGGCCTTCAGCGCCTCGAGACAGTCGCCGAAGCCGAGCAGCGTCGCGGTGACGTTGCGGCGACCACGGCGGTGCACCAGCTCGTCGACGACGTGCAGGAGCTGATCCACGCCGTCCTGCGGGCCCATGATGCCGACGTAGACGAGGTTGATGGTGCCGAGCGGGCGCGGGTTCTCGGGATGGATCGGGCGCATCTGCATCGTGTCGGGACCGCTGCGCACCACGGTGACCTCATCCGGCCTCCGGTCACCGCGTTCCACGGCCTTCGCCTTGTACGACTCGTTCGTCGAGATGACGTGCGCGGCGGTGCGGAACGACCGGCGCTCCAGCCACAGCAGCATCCGGTATTCGAGCTTCTTGAGGAATCCCTCCGGCTCGCCGAATCGCGAACGGAACAGCTCGGGGTTCAGGTCGTGGTGGTCGTAGACGAAGGAGACCCCCGCGACGCGCCACAGCAGCGCGAGGAGCCAGAACGTGTCCGGCGGGTTGCAGGCCTGGATCACATCGAACCGGCCCGCGCGGCGCACCTTCAGCGAGAGCCACGCGGTGCGGATCCAGCTGTATGCGAACTCCCACGCGAACCCCAGGAGGCCTTCGGCCTCCGGTGCCGGAGCGTACTTGTAGATGTCGACGCCGTCGAGGCGCTCGAAGGCCGGGTCGCCCGGACCCTTCGGGCAGATGACGCTGACGCGGTATCCGCGCGTGATGAGCGCCTGGCACTCGAGCCACACGCGCCGGTCGAGCGGCACGGGCAGATTCTGCACGATGATCAGGATGTGCGGGCCCGGCGTGCCGGCGGCTGCGGTCATCGTGCGCCGCGGGGCGCGGCTGCGGTCCTGGGCGGTCCGGAACATCAGTACGCCCCCTTCGGACGGACCATCACCTGTGCGGTGCGGAGGATGATTCGCAGGTCGGTCGCCACCGACCAGTTCTCGACGTAGTGCAGATCCAGTCGCACGCTCTGCTCCCAGGACAGGTCGCTGCGGCCGCTGATCTGCCAGAGACCGGTGATCCCCGGCTGGACGTACAGGCGACGCAGCACCTGCTCGTCGTAGTCGCGCACCTCGCTGGGCAGCGGCGGGCGCGGGCCCACGACGCTCATGTCGCCCCGCAGCACATTCCAGAACTGCGGCAGCTCGTCGAGCGAGAACCGCCGGAGCACCGCCCCCACCCGGGTCACGCGCGGGTCGTTCTTCATCTTGAACAGCGGACCGGCGCCCTCGTTCTGCGCCTCGAGTGCCGCCCGGTCCCGCTCCGCGGTCGTCGTCATCGTCCGGAACTTCAGGATGCTGAATTCGCGCCCGTCGCGCCCGATCCTCCGCTGCCTGAAGAACACGCCCCCCGGAGTGTCCATGCGGATCAGCAGCGCGATGATCGGAGTGATCACCGCGATCGGAACGAGCGCGACGAGCGCGACGACCACGTCCAGCACGCGCTTGGCGCTCAGGGTGGACTGGTCGAACCTGGGGATGCTCACGTGTGTGAGGGCCAGCCCGTCGGTGCGCTCGAAGGCGATCCGGGAGCGGGCGACATCCGCCAGGCGGGTCGCGAGGATGAGATCGGTGGCGGCGCCCTCGAGGCTCCAGCTGAGCTTGCGCACGTAGTCGGGGTCGTCGGAGCCGCCGGCGACGATGACCGTCTCGATGCAGAGCTCACGAGCCCGCTCCGCGACGGTGTCGGGCGACCCGACGACGCGGTAGCCGGTGCCGTCGACGCGGATGGTGTCCTCCCCGCCGTTGACCGCGACGCCCACGACGTGGTGGGCGAACCGCGGGTCGGCCGTCAGGGAACGGACCACCTGCTCCACGCAGCCGCGGTCGCCGACGACGAGGGTCCGCGGCGCGAGGGCGTGCGTCGTGCGGTGGCTGGTGAGCCGGCTGCGCCGCCCCAGCCGCGTGCCGACCAGCACGGCGACGCCCGCCGGCAGGGTGAGCGACAGGTGCGCCGGCAGCACCGTCCACCCGGCCGTGCCCTCGATGATCGCGAGCGCGGCGATCGCGATGGTCGCCGAGTGCAGGATCGGCAGGAGCTCGTAGCGCTCGCCGCTGCCGTGCCGGTGGGACGCGCCGCGCAACAGCGCGAGCGAGGCCCCCCACGCGGTGGTCACGGCCGCGACCGTGACCACCGCGACGAGCAGGGGATCGGCCACGCCGACCACCGAGGCCGCCTCCGTGGTGACCAGATGCACGGTGGCCGTCACGGCCGCGCAGACGGCGATGACGAGCGTGTCGAGCACGGTCGTGCCGGCCCGGTGCCGCCGCACCTGCGTGAGCCGCTTCTCGAGCACCGGCATGAGCCGCGGAGCCGCAGCACCGCCGATGCTTCCATCCAGCTGCAGCGTCGCGGAGCTCATCGCGACGCCCCTGCGCTCGGCGATGCGTGACCCGGATCGACCACGGCGCGCGAGCGCGCAGCCGCAATGATGCGTCCCCCCATGAACGTTCCCCAATGTCCCCAAAATGGCGAGCCTGAACTCGCGTTCCCCCAAGCGGACGATGCCGCTCCCCAATGGGTCAGAGCCTCCAGCCCGATTCCCACATCGGACGGAGCGTTGTTCGGGAGCTCCGACCCCTCGGCGCTCCCGCCACCTCACGGCGGCTGACTTGGGCATGAGTATTGCATAGGCCTCGGGGGAACGGAAGAGGTTGTCGCCCGCGTCCGGCGGGACCGCGGAAGAAGGCTGCGCGGCCCGGATGAGGGTAAAATCGACGGCATCCGCGCGTGAACCAACTGCCCCCCAACACAGCGGCGTATCGGAGCCCCGCCGTCCCCAACGGCCCTCCGATGGTGCGCGGACAGGGCCCTCTCGAGTCGACCGTCCCCAACGGCTCCTCTGGAGGGCCCGCCTCATCTTCCGGTCCGGCGCGGCCCGTGTTCGTCCAGGGATCCCCGGCGCCCGCTTACCATTGAGCCCATGTGTGGAATCGTCGGATACGTGGGCTCGCGCGACAGCCAGGCCATCCTCCTGTCCGGGCTCGCCCGCCTGGAATACCGCGGGTACGACTCCGCAGGCATCGCGGTGATCGACGGAGACGGTGACCTCGGCATGCGCAAGCGCGCCGGGAAGCTGCAGGTGCTGCGCGACGATCTGAATGCGCACCCGCTCGCCGACGGCACGACCGGCATCGGCCACACCCGGTGGGCGACGCACGGCGGCCCCACCGACGAGAACGCGCACCCGCACCTCGCGGACGACGACAAGCTCGCCGTCATCCACAACGGCATCATCGAGAACTTCGCCGAGCTCAAGAACGAGCTGCTGGCTGAGGGCTTCACCTTCCGCAGCGAGACCGACACCGAGGTGGCCGCCGTGCTCCTCGGCCGGGAGTACGAGGCGACGCACGACCTGGTGGGCGCCTTCCGCACGGTCGCCGCCCGACTGGAGGGCGCGTTCACGCTGCTCGCGATGCACCGCGACGAGCCCGGCCTCGTCGTCGGCGCGCGCCGCAACTCCCCGCTCGTGATCGGACTGGGGGAGGGCGAGAACTTCCTCGGCTCCGACGTCGCCGCCTTCGTCGAGCACACCCGCAACGCCCTCGCGATCGGGCAGGACGAGATCGTCGCGATCACGCCCGCCGGCGTCGAGGTCACCGACTTCGACGGCAACACCGTCGAGGTGGAGCCGTTCGAGGTCGTGTGGGACGCCGCGGCCGCCGAGAAGGGCGGCTGGTCGTCGTTCATGGCCAAGGAGGTCTCCGAGGAGCCCGAGGCCGTCGCCAAGACCGTCCTCGGTCGCATCCGAGACGGGGCGGTCGTCATCCCCGAGCTCGAAGCGCTCGACGACCTGTTCCGCGGCATCACCCGCGTCATCGTCATCGCGTGCGGCACGGCCGCATACGCCGGCATGGTCGGCAAGTACGCCCTCGAGCAGTGGACCCGCGTGCCGGTCGACGTCGAGCTCGCGCACGAGTTCCGCTACCGCGACCCGGTGATCGGCGCCGACACGCTCGTCGTCTCGATCTCGCAGTCCGGCGAGACCATGGACACCCTCATGGCGGTCAAGTACGCCCGTGAGCAGGGCGCCAAGACGCTCTCGATCTGCAACACGCAGGGCGCGACCATCCCGCGCGAGTCGGATGCCATCGTGTACACGCACGCCGGCCCCGAGGTCGCCGTGGCATCCACGAAGGCCTTCGTCGCCCAGATCACCGCGCTCTACCTGCTGGCGCTGCACGTCGGCCGCGTGCGCGGCGTGCTGTCGGCAGAGCAGTCGGCTGCGAACGTGCGGGAGCTGGAAGCCATTCCCGCCAAGATCTCGCGGGTGCTGGAGACCGAGCAGGCGCACATCGAGCAGTTCGCGCGCTGGATGGGCGACACGCAGTCCGTGCTGTTCCTGGGCCGCCACGTCGGGTACCCGATCGCCCTCGAGGGCGCGCTCAAGCTCAAGGAGATCTCCTACATCCACGCCGAGGGCTTCGCCGCCGGCGAGCTCAAGCACGGCCCCATCGCGCTCATCGAGCCGGGTCAGCCCGTGTTCGTCATCGTTCCGTCGCCGCGCGAGTCGGCGGAGCTGCACAAGAAGGTCGTCTCCAACATCCAGGAGATCCGCGCCCGCGGCGCGCGCGTCATCGCGGTCGCCGAAGAGGGCGACGCGGCCGTGCTGCCGTTCGCCGACGAGGTGCTGCGCATCCCGCTGGCCGGGGCGCTCTTCGAGCCGCTGCTGGCCGTCGTCCCGCTGCACATCTTCGCGATGGGCCTCGCGACGGCGAAGGGCCTCGACGTCGACCAGCCGCGCAACCTCGCGAAGTCCGTCACCGTCGAGTAGGCCCGGCACCTGCCCGGCTCAGGACGAAAGGTAGGCTGGCGGAGGCCGCGCTGCGGCGCGAGAGGAGGACGCCGTGATCATCGGAATCGGCGTCGACCTCGTCGACATCCCCCGCTTCGAGCGCTCGCTCGAGCGCACCCCGGCCCTCCTGCAGCGCCTCTTCTCCCCGAACGAGCGGAGCCTCAAGCCGCACTCGCTCGCGGCGCGCTACGCCGCGAAGGAAGCGCTCATCAAGGCGCTCGGCGGTTCGGACGGCGTGCACTGGACCGACATCGAGATCGCCTCCGAGCCCTCCGGCCGCCCGGTCTTCGCGCTGTCGGGCTCGACGGCATCCGCTGTCGCGGAGCGCGGGATCACCGCCGTGCACCTCTCCCTCTCGCACGACGCGGGCCTGGCGGCCGCCTACGTCGTCGCGGAGCGCGTCGAGGGCGGCGCCGACACGAAGGGTGGACGATGAGCCGGATGCCGGACGGGATCATGCGCGAGGCGGTCATCGACGTCGGCGCGATCACCGCGAACGTGCGGCACCTGCGGCGGCTCACCGAGTCCGAGGTCATCGCCGTCGTCAAAGCGGACGGGTACGGGCACGGCGCGGTGCGCTCCGCGCTCGCCGCGCTCGAGGGCGGGGCGGCGCGACTCGGCGTCGCCGACGTCGGCGAGGCGCTCGCCCTGCGCCGGGCCGGCATCGACGCGCCGATCGTCGCGTGGCTGCACGCCCCCGGCGCCTCGTTCGCCGAGCCGGCCGCGCAGAACATCGAGCTCGGGATCTCGAGCCTCGACCAGCTCCAGGCGGCCGCCGCGGCGGCATCCCGCGATCGTCCCGTCGTCGTGCACCTCAAGGTGGAGACCGGGCTCGGCCGCAACGGGATCGCCGCGGCCGATTACGGCGTCGTGCTCGCCGAGGCTGCGCGGCTCGAACGGCTCGGCAAGATCCGCATCCTCGGCATCTTCAGCCACCTGTCCAACACGAGCGAGGCGGATGACCGCGTCGCGCTGTCGCGGTTCCAGGTGGCGCTGGCCGCCGCCGCCGCGCACGGCATCGC
Source organism: Microbacterium saccharophilum (assembly GCF_007992455.1). Lineage (GTDB taxonomy): Bacteria > Actinomycetota > Actinomycetes > Actinomycetales > Microbacteriaceae > Microbacterium > Microbacterium saccharophilum. Next base: position 309,078 of record NZ_BKAH01000002.1, read on the forward strand.
CCCGCCGCTGCGCCACATCGCCGCCTCGCACGCCGCGATCGCGCTGCCCGAGGCGCGGCTGGGCTGCGTGCGGCTCGGGATCTCGATGTACGGGCTCTCGCCGTTCGACGACCGGACGTCGGCCGACCTGGGGCTGCGGCCCGCCATGACCCTCCGCGGCGCCGTCGCCGCGGTGCGGCGCGTGCCCGCGGGCCAGGGGGTCTCCTACGGCTACGCGCACCGCACCGTCACCGAGTCGACCCTCGCCCTCGTGCCCCTCGGCTACGCCGACGGCGTGCCGCGCAGCGCCTCCGGCGCCGGCCCCGTCACGATCGGCGGCCGGCGCTTCTCCGTCGCCGGGCGCATCGCGATGGACCAGTTCGTGGTGGATGTCGGCGACGCCGACGTCTCGGTCGGCGACGAGGTCGTGCTGTTCGGCGACCCGACCCTCGGGGTGCCGTCGGCGTCGGAGTGGGGCGCGGCATCCGGCACGATCAACTACGAGATCGTGACGCGCATCGGCCCGCGCGTGCCGCGCCGGCAGGTGTCGCAGTGAGCGGTCTGGCATCCGTCGAGGGAACGCGCGAGATCTCCTCGCCCGCCGACATGGAGGCCTTCGGCCGTGCGATCGGCGCCGAGCTGCGGGCCGGCGACCTCGTCGTGCTCACCGGCCCGCTCGGGGCCGGCAAGACGACCCTGACCCGCGGGATCGCGGCCGGGCTCGGCGTGCGCGGCCCCGTCCAGAGCCCGACGTTCGTGATCGCCCGGACGCACCCGTCGCTCGTCGACGGTCCGCCGCTCGTGCACGTCGACGCGTACCGGCTCGGCTCCCCGGCGGAGCTCGACGATCTGGGCCTGGACTACGACAACTCCGTGACGATCGTCGAGTGGGGGCGGGGCATGGTGGAGGGGCTCGTCGACTCCTGGTGGGAGGTCGAGCTCGACCGCCAGTGGCACGGCCACGGCGTCGACAGCGCGTGCGGGACGACGGCGCACGACGCCGAGCTCGACGCCGACGCGCCCCGGCTCGTCACGGTGACCCGGCGACCCTGAGCCCCCGGTTCAGGGTCCCGTCAGCACGGGCAGGGCAGACTCTGAGCATGCGCGTACTGCTCGTGGACGATGAGGTGCGCCTCGCCGACGGCGTGCGGCGCGGCCTGGAGGCCGAGGGGATGACGGTCGACCTCGCACACAACGGTGTCGACGGTCTCTGGCGCGCGCGCGAGCAGGACTACGACGTCATCGTCCTCGACGTCATGATGCCGGGCATGAGCGGCTACCGCGTCTGCGCGACGCTGCGCGCCGAGCAGATCTGGACGCCCGTGCTCTTCCTCACCGCGAAGGACGGCGAGTGGGACGAGGTCGAGGGCCTCGACACCGGCGGCGACGACTGGCTCACGAAGCCGTTCTCCTTCCCCGTGCTCGTCGCGCGACTGCGCGCCCTCGTCCGACGCGGTGCCCGCGAGCGTCCGGCGGTGCTGGAGGCCGGTGACCTGCGCCTCGACCCCGCCGCCCGCACGGTGCACCGCGGCGAGGTCGAGATCGACCTGACGGCGCGCGAGATCGCGGTGCTCGACTTCCTCCTGCGCCGGCGCGGCGAGGTCGTCACGAAGCTCGAGGTGCTCGACAACGTCTGGGCCGATGGCTTCGACGGCGACCCGAACATCGTCGAGGTGTACGTCGGGCGGCTGCGCCGGAAGGTCGACCGCCCCTTCGGGCGTGACGGCATCCAGACCGTGCGGGGGTCGGGATACCGGCTGGCGGCCGACGGTGGCTGACGCGTCGCGCCCGTCGCGCCCGTCGCGCCCGGCGCGCCGAGCGGATGCCGGCACGCCGCGGCGCTCCGCATCCCTTCGGACCCGCATCGTCGCGATCGCGGCCGCCGTCGTCGCCGTCGCGCTCGCCCTCGGCGCCGTCGGCGTCGTCGTGACACTGGACCGCATGCTCACGACGCAGGTCGCCGAGCAGCTGCGCGGCGATCTGGAGGCCACGGCCGACGGCCTGCACGACGGCACGCTGGACCGCGCCTGGGTGGAAGGACGAGACGATGACGTCCTCGTGGCTTGGCACACCGGCGGAGACGTGGCCGTGAACGACGACGACGCGCGTGCGCTCCCGACCCCGGGGGAGGAGGCCGTCGCGGACGCGACCGTCGACGGCGAGCGGATGCTGGTGGTCGCCGAGCGTGTCGACGACGGGGTGCTCGTGTTCGCCCGCTCCATCGACGAGGCGACCGAGGCCGTCCGCACCACCGCCGCGCTCCTCGCAGTCGCCGTGCCGGTCGCCGTCGTGCTCATCGCGGTGGTCCTCTGGGTCGTCGTCACGCGTGCCCTGGCGCCCGTCGAGCGCATCCGGACGCAGGTGGACGGCATCGACGCGAGTGCCCTCGACCGGCGCGTACCCGCGAGCGGCCGCGGGGACGAGATCGACCGCCTCGCCGGCACGATGAACCGCATGCTCGACCGGGTGGAGGACGGATATCGCGCCCGGCAGCGATTCGTCGGGGATGCCTCGCACGAACTTCGCTCGCCGCTCGCGACGATCCGCCAGTTCGCCGAGCTTTCCCGGGCGCACCCCGAGGCTACGTCGCCCGGCGAACTCGCCGACGTCGTGCTGGCGGAGGGCGGCCGGATGCAGGACATCGTCGAGGGTCTGCTGCTGCTGGCGCGACTCGACGAGAACGCCGTGGCAACGGCATCCGTCGTCGATCTCGACGATCTCGCACTCGCCGAAGTGCAGCGCCTGCGCGGGCTCGGGTCGGTCCCCGTCGACGGGCGCGCGATCTCGGCGGCCGCCGTGCGCGGCGATGAGCGGCTGCTCGCACGGGTCGTGCGGAACCTCGTCGACAACGCGGCGCGCCACGCGCGGACGACGGTCGCGCTCGGTTGCCGGGTCGCCGACGGCCGCGCGATGCTGTGGGTCGACGACGACGGTTCGGGGGTCGCTGGCGCGGATCGGGAACGCGTGTTCGAGCGCTTCGTGCGCCTCGACGAGGCGCGCTCGCGGGATGCCGGCGGCAGCGGGCTGGGACTCGCGATCGTCCGCGAGATCGTCCGCGCGCATGGCGGCGAGGTGCGCGTCGAGGATGCGCCGTCGGGCGGCGCGCGGTTCGTCGTCGAACTCCCGGCGGCCTGACAGCGCGTTCAGCGGAGTTCAGATCCGGTTCAGGGGTCGTGCGGGATCGTGGAGACATGAACAGCCACGACTCCTCCTCCGCAGACCGCACGCCCGCCGACGACCAGCCCACGCAGGACTTCCATGCCCCCGCCGCCGCGCCGGCGGCATCGGAGCCGGTACCCGCGGACGACACCGCCGCCCGCCGCCGCTTCTCGCGGCCCGTGATGATCGGCGCCGCGGCGGCCGGCATCCTTCTCGTCGGCGGACTCGGCGCCGGCATCGGCTTCGCCCTCGCCGACCTCGACGACGACGACGACGTCCTCGAGGGCGCGCCGTCCTCGTCCAGCGCGACGGTCACGTCCGGCGACGACCGCGACGACGACGGTGAGGATGCCGTTGCGCCCGGCGCCCCCGCAAGCCCCGACGATTTCGTCGCCGCGATCGACACGGCGATCACCGCCGCGGACGCCTCCGGCGCCACCTCGATCGAGCGTGAGGGCAGCGGCTGGTCGGTAGACGTCGTCCTCGCCGACGGCACGGAGGCCGATGTCCGCATCGCCGCCGACGGCGCCGCGACCGTTCGCCCCGACGACGACGGGAAGCAGAGCAATGACCCGCTCCTGGACACCTCCCGCGTCGCCGAGATCGCGGCGGCAGCGATTGCCGCGGCGGGCGGCGGCTCGATGGACGCGATCGAGACCGACGCCGACGACAGCCACGCCTTCGACGTGAGCGTCGACCTGGGCGGCGGCCGGGACGCCGACGTCGCGCTCAGCGAGACCCTCGAGGTCGTGCAGGTCGAGCAGGACTGACCTCGCGGCACGTCCAGGCCCCGCCGTCCCCCGACGGCGGGGCCTTCTGCATCCACCCCGGTGGTGCGCCCTCGCCGCGCATTTCGCCCGCGCCAATGTGCGGGTCGCGGCGCTCCGCACCCGCACTTCGGCGCGGGCCAGCGGCATCCACGTTCTTCGTCCGCGCCAATGTGCGGGTCGCGGCGCTCCGCACCCGCACCTCCGCGCCGGCGAACCGCCACCCACGTCGGCCACAGCTCGCGGGGTCGCGGAGTGGCGGCCGGCCAGGCAATACGCGGCGCGTGAGCACCCGAAAGTTCGTCCGCGCCAATGTGCGGGTCCCGGCGCCCGGCACCCGCACCTCCGCGCCGGCGAACCGCCACCCACGTCGGCCACAGCTCGCGGGGTCGCGGAGTGGCGGCCGGCCAGGCAATACGCGGCGCGTGAGCACCCGAAAGTTCGCCCGCGCCAATGTGCGGGTCGCGGCGCCCGGCACCCGCACTTCGGCGCGGGCCAACGGCATCCACGTTCTTCGCCCGCGCCAATGTGCGGGTCCCGGCACCGAGCACCCGCAATTCGGCGCGGATGACCCCCACCAGCTACCCGGGCCACCCGTCGCAAGGCGCCGCCTCGCCCTGGACGTCCGGACTTCCGAGCGCTCCCGCAGATCAGACGTCGAACCGACCCCGCAAGGCCCCGGACCCGCGGCGATTACCCTGGAGGGGTGATCCTCGGCATCGACACCTCCCTCGGCACGGCGGTCGCCGTCGTCGATCGCGACGGCGTCGTCCGGGCCGACGAATCCCGCACCGATCCGCTCGGCCACGCGGAGGCGATCGGCGGCATGCTGCACGACGCCCTGGCCCAGGCCGCGCTCGGCCCGCTCGGGGCTACGTCCCCCGAACCGATCGCCCTGACGGCCGTCGCCGCGGGAATGGGGCCCGGGCCCTTCACCGGCCTCCGCGTCGGCATCGCCGCGGCGCGGGCGTTCGCCCTGGGGCGCGGCATCCCGGTCGTCCCGGTCGCGAGCCACGACGCCGCCGCCCTCGCGATCCTCCTCGCCGACCCGTTCGCCGACCTGCCGCGCTTCGCGGTGGTCACCGACGCGCGTCGCCGCGAGCTCGCCTTCACCGTGTACGAGGGGGTCGACGACGACGGTCTTCCGGCCCGCATCACCGAGCCGGCGCTCGCCCCGCGCGACGACCTCGACGCCCGCCTCGCCGAAGCCGGCGCGCAGCGCCGCGACGTCGACGCGATCTCCGGGGCGATGGTGGCCCTCGTCGCCGCGCGCGCCCTCGCCGCGGGCCGCGAGCTCGCCTCGACCGAGCCGCTGTACCTGCGGGCGCCGGATGTCACCGTGCCCGGCGCCAGGAAGAAGGTCGGCACGTGACGCTGCGCACCGCGACGGCATCCGATCTCGCCCCCATCATGGATCTCGAGCGCACCTCCTTCCCCACCGACGCGTGGAGCGAGGCGATGATGAGTGCCGAGCTCGCGTCGCCGCACGGCCGCTACGTCGTCGACGAGTCGGGCGGTCGCCTCCTGGGGTACGGCGGCGTGCGCGCCGTGCAGGGCGCGGGGGATGCCGACATCCAGACCATCGCGATCGCCGAAGCGGCGCGCGGGCACGGTCGCGGGCGCGCGCTTCTGACCGAGCTGCTGCGCACGGCGCACGAGCGCGGCGCCCGCGAGGTGTTCCTCGAGGTCCGCGCGGACAACCCCGTCGCCACCGCCCTGTACGCCTCGGAGGGGTTCACCGAGATCGCCCGCCGCCCCCGCTACTACCAGCCGGATGACGTGGACGCCGTCGTCATGCAGCTCGACCTCGCCGGGTGGGCGGCCAACGCCGCCGGCGGCGACGCGACGCCCGCGGACACCTCCACGCCGCAGCCGGCAGGAACGATCGATGGAAAGGGATGGTGCTGATGGGCCGCGCGGAGCCGCTCGTCCTCGGGATCGAGACCAGCTGCGACGAGACCGGCATCGGCATCGTCCGGGGCCGCACGCTGCTGAGCAACACGATCGCGAGCTCCATGGACGAGCACGCCCGCTACGGCGGCGTCGTCCCCGAGGTCGCCGCCCGCGCCCACCTGGAGGCGCTGCAGCCCGCCATCGAAGCGGCCGTCGCCGAGGCGGGCATCACGCTCGCCGATCTGGATGCCGTCGCCGTCACCTCCGGTCCGGGCCTCGCCGGCGCTCTCATGGTCGGCATCGGTGCCGCGAAGGCGCTCGCCGTCTCGCTCGACAAGCCCCTCTACGCCGTGAACCACCTGGTGGGGCACATCGCCGCCGACATCCTCACCGGCGAAGAGGTCCAGTACCCCACCGTCGCGCTCCTCGTGAGCGGCGGGCACACCTCGCTCCTCCTCGTGCGCGACCTCGTCTCGGATGTCGAGCTGCTCGGCGAGACGATGGATGACGCCGCCGGGGAGGCCTTCGACAAGATCGCGCGCATCCTCGGGTTGCCCTACCCGGGCGGTCCGGAGATCGACCGGGCGGCGGCCACCGGCGATCCGGCCGCGATCCGGTTCCCGCGGGGCATGTCGCGTGCCTCCGACATGGCCGAGCACCGCTACGACTTCTCCTTCTCCGGGCTCAAGACCGCCGTCGCGCGGTGGATCGAGCAGCGCGAGGCCGCGGGCGAGCCCGTGCCGGTCGGCGACGTCGCGGCATCCTTCCGGGAGGCCGTGGTCGACGTGCTCGTGACGAAGGCCCTCGACGCCTGCGCGCGCCACGACGTGCCGCGGCTGCTCCTCGGCGGCGGTGTCATCGCCAACCGCCGCCTGCGGGAGGTCGCCCTCGAGCGGGCCGCGGCGGCCGGCGTCGCGGTGCGGATCCCGCCGCTGTCGCTGTGCACCGACAACGGCGCGATGATCGCCGCGCTCGCCGCGGAGCTCATCATGAGCGGCCGCGCGCCCTCGACACTCGCGTTCGGCGCCGACTCGACGCTGCCGGTCACGGAGATCCAGGTGGCGGCGGCATGAGCGACCCGACTCCCGACGAACGTCCGACCCAGCCGGACGACCGGCCTGCGCTCCCGGAGCTGGACGCGTCGATCGCGGCCGCCCGTCACCTGACTCCCGCACCGGATGCCGTGCCGCCCCTGCCGGATGCCGTGCCGCAGGTGCCGGATGCCGTGCCGGCCGCGGCCGATGCGACTCCGCCTGTGCTGCGCCGGCCCGTCGTCGACGTGCCGACCGAAGACGTCGCCGTCGTGGGCGACGCCGCGCGCCTGCCGGGCGAGCATCGGGGCGGGTTCCAGCGCGCGATGACCGAACCCGTGCCCATCACGCAGCCGGTGCACACCGAGGTCCGCTGGGCCCCGCCGCCGCCGGCGCCGCTCCCGCGCAGCGCGGGTTGGGCGATGACGTTCGCGATCCTGGGGCTGCTGGTGTCGTTCCTCGTCGGGTGGGGCTTCCTCATCGGGCTCGTGGGAGCCGGGTTCGCGATCGTGGCGCTCCGCCGCCCGTGGGAGCGCCGGGGCGTCGCGCTCTGGGCGCTGTGCCTCAGCCTGCTCTCGCTCGTCTACAGCGCCGGCTGGCTCTGGTGGGCCTCGATGCAGGCCAACCTCTTCGGCTGACGCACGCTGCCGGCTGGCGGAGCGATCGACCGGATCAGACCCGGTCGGCGAGGATCGCCACCCGCCGCGCGGCCGACTTCGGGCCCACTCGCGTGAGGATCAGGGTCGCGGAGGCGTCACCGCGCAGCCGCAGCTTGCGACGGAACTGTGCGGGGTCGACGTCGACACCGCGCTTCTTGATCTCGATCGTGCCGATGCCGTTGCTCGCGAGCGCGGCATTGATCGCCGGGACCTTCAGCGGCAGAACCTCGCGCACCCGGAACGTCTGCACGAACGGGCTCGTGAGCGCCGCCTCCGACGTCAGATAGGCGATTCCCTCCGCGAGCATGCCGGCCTGCAGATCGCGCGCGACCTCGCCGATCAGGCGGGCCCGGATGACGGCGCCCTCCGGCTCGTGCAGATAGCCGTCCACGGCGAGCTCGCGCACCTCCGCGTCGGGAGCGTCCGCCGCGGCCGTCAGTTCGTGCGCCGCACCTCCGCGGATGACGAGGGCGGCACGCCCCACACCGGGGCGGGCCAGCACACCCGACCAGACCACGAGTTCGATCGTCGACCCGTCGACGCTGATCCACTGCGCCTCCATGCCCGCCGGCACGCGGTCGCGGTCGAACGCCGGCCCGAGCTTGATGCCGGCCGGCATCCGCGCGGCGAGGGCGAACACCCAGTCCAGCGACGGCGACCACTCGTCCGCGCCCACGCGCGCGGTCTCGCTGTGCCCGGCCGAGCGGCGGGCCGGGTCGAGCCACACCGCATCCACCCCGTCGAGGTCCACGTCCTCGGCGCGGCTGCACCGCACTTCCACGGCCCCGCCGAACGGCGCGAGGTTGTAGGCGGCGAGGGCTGCCGTGATCTCGTCGGCGTCGACGGCCAGCACGTCCAGGCCGATGCCGGCGATGCCGAGGGCGTCGCCGCCGATACCGCAGCCGAGGTCGGCGACCCGCGTGACACCCGCGTCGCGGAACCGGCCGGCGTGCCGCGCGGCGACCTCCAGCCGGGTCGCCTGCTCGAGACCGGCGCGCGTGAACAGCATCCGATCGGCGAAGGTGCCGAACTTCGCCCGCGCCTTCGCGCGCAGCCGGGCCTGGCCGATGACCGCGGAGACGAGGTCGGGGGAGTGCCCGGCGCTGCGCAGCCGGGAGACGGCGGCGGCGACATCGGAGGACGATTCAGCGGCGTCGGTCTCATCGAGCAGGCGCAGACCTTTGGGGGTCAGGAGGGCGGTGAGTTCGGCCTGTTCCATCCGGCCAGCCTAGGCGGGACCCGCGGTTCCCCCATTCCCCGTGCGGCCCACCCCCTACGAACCCCGTGGGGTGGGGAGCCGGTGGGGGGACGGCCACCGATGCCACGACCGCGGTCGCGGACGAGACTCGCTGCATCGGCGCAGGGGGCGCCCACAGGAGAGGATCCATAATGGCGGACAACAACGTCCTCAGCAGTGTCGACGAGGACAACTCGGACAACAGCGACAACTCGACCGACGACTCGGTCAACGGGTGGGCGAACAACTCGGACAACTCGTACACCGACAACAGCGACAACTCGGACAACTCCGACAACAGCGACAACTCGGACAACTCGGACAACAGCGACAACTCGGACAACTCCGACAGCTCGGACAACTCGGTCAACGGGTGGGCGAACAACTCGGACAACAGCGACAACTCGACCGACGACTCCGTCAACGGGTGGGCGAACAACTCGGACAACTCGTACACCGACAACTCGGACAACTCCGACAACTCCGATAACTCGGACAACTCGGACAACTCCGACAACTCGATGACGGACAACTCCGACAACTCCGACAACAGCGACAACTCGGACAACTCCGACAACTCCGACAACTCGGACAACTCGGTCAACGGCTGGGCGAACAACTCGGACAACTCGTACACGGACAACTCCGACAACTCCGACAACTCGACGACGGACAACTCCGACAACTCGACGACGGACAACTCCGACAACTCCGACAACTCCGACAACTCGGACAACTCCGACAACTCGGACAACTCGATCAACGACTCGCAGAACCACGGCTCGTACAACCAGCACATGGACTACGACCAGGACAACTCGATCCACGACTCCGCGAACGACAACTCCGTCAACGCCGGCATCCGGGAGTACGGCAACATGTTCAGCGGCGCCGCGGCCGGCGCGCCCCTCGCCGGGCTCGGCACGGTGAGCGGTGGGATGTCCGTCAGCAGCAACGCGACCGTGATCGACCAGTCCGTCAACGCGAACGTCAACGCCGGCGGAGACGTCGGGCTGGAGTCGGCCTCGTCCGCCATCGCTGCGACGGCGCCGAACGCCAATGCGGCCGGAGGCGACATCGTCTTCGACAGCTCCGTCGACAACTCGGTGGACTACACGATCGGCGGGGACGCGCACATCGGCAACACGACGACGATCGAGAACACGTTCGGGTCGTACAACAGCGCGGTCGACAACTCGACGACGGACAACTCCCTGCACACGGAGATCATGGATTCGTTCAACCACGAGCTGACGAACACCCTGGGCTCCTACAACACCGACAACAGCTCGGTGGACGAGAGCGTCACCACGACGATCTCCGAAACGTTCAACGACTCGTTCAACGAGGAGTTCGCCCCCACGATGACCAACACGCAGTCGTGGAACGACGAGTCGAGCAGCATCTGGACGTCGGGCGACGACGCGGACATCGTCGATGGAGGAGCGACGAACACTGAGACGGACGTGGACACGTTCTGAACGTTCGCAACCGCCTCACCGACCAGCGCCCCGGGTGGCCACCACCCGAGGCGCTGGTCGCGTCGCGACCCGATCGCCGGCTCTTGAGGCGTGCGTGTCGAACGGCTACGTTGGCCGCGGGGGCGTCCGCGACGGCGTGGACAGCGGAATGAGTATCCATGGCTGAACCGACGACGGACGCCACGACCGACGAGGCGTCGCAACGGGAGACGGCCGAGCTCGTGCGCTACTCGGAGACGCTGGCGGCGCTCAGTCGCGCGGCGGGTCGGGAAGACCTCGCGGATCGGCTCCGGCACACCCGTGCGCGCCTGCTGGACCCGTACGTGCGCGTCCTGGTGGTGGGGGAGTACAAGCAGGGGAAGAGCAAGCTCATCAACGCCCTCGTCGGCGCGCCCGCGTGCCCCGTGGACGATGATGTCGCCACCCGTGTTCCCACGGTCGTGGCCTACGGTGAGACGCCATCCGCAGCCCTGCTCGTGCGCGCGACGGCCGGCGGCGAGGTCGCCCGCCGGGAGGTCCCGCTCGACGATGTGGCGGAGCACATCACGAGTCATCCCGCCACGTTCGACGGCGAGGAGGTCGTCGGCGCGGAAGTCCTGCTGCCGCGGGAGATCCTCAAGGGCGGCCTCCGGCTGGTGGACTCGCCGGGTGTCGGGGACGTCGAGTCCTTCCGCGCCCTGGCCACCCTTTCCGCCCTCGCCGGGGCGAGCGCCATGCTGCTGGTCTCCGACGCCTCCCAGGAGTACACGGCATCCGAGCTTCGGCTGATGGGCCAGGCGCTGCGGATCTCGCCGCAGGTCTCGGCGGTCCTCTCGAAGACGGACGTCTACCCGCACTGGCGCCGCATCGAGGAGATCGACCGGGGGCACCTCTCCTCGCTCGGCGGTATCCCGGTGTTCGCCGTCTCCAGCGATCTGCGGCTGGCCGCCGGTGCGACGAACGATGCCGGGCTCAACGACGAGTCCGGGTTCCCCGTCCTGGTCCAGCACCTCCGGCGCGAGGTGGTGGCGCCCGCCGACGACCTGCAGCGCCGCGCGGCCGCGCTCGACCTCGCGTCCGTGGTCGATCAGCTGGCCATGGCGGTGCAGTCGGAGCAGCACGCCCTTCAGCATCCGGAGCAGACCCCCGAGCTCATCGCTCGACTCGAATCCGCACGTCAGCAGGCGGAGGACTTCCGCAGCCGATCCTCGCGCTGGCAGGTGATCCTCACGGACGGCATCGCCGACCTGATCGCCGACACCGAGCACGATCTGCGCGACCGCCTCCGTCGCGTGCAGCGCCAGGCCGAGGAGGCGATCGAGGAAGGCGACCCCTCACCGATCTGGGACGAGTTCTCCCAGTGGCTGGACGAACGCGTCGGGGAGGCGGTGGCGGACACGTTCATCTGGACGAATGAGAGGCAGCAATGGCTGACCCAGGAGGTCGCTGCGCAGTTCCTCGAGGGTGAGCACGACATCCCGGACATCGATGTGAGCGACATCACCGGTGTGCTCGACCCCGTCGACGAGATCGCCGGGATGGATGCCGCACCCCTGTCGGCCGCGGAGAAGATCTACATCGGCGTCCGCGGCTCGTACGGCGGAGTGCTGATGGTCGGGCTGGCCACGAGCGTGCTGGGGATGGCGGTGCTCAATCCGCTGTCGCTCCTCGCGGGCGTTCTCGTGGGGCGACGGGCCTATCGCGAGGACAAGCAGGCGCGGCTCTCGCGGCGGCAGTCCGAAGCGAAGAACCTCGTGCGTCGCTACATCGACGAGGTGGCCTTCCAAGTCGGCAAGCAGCTGCGCGACCGCCTTCGCGTGGTGCAGAGGGCGACGCGCGACCACTTCGGCGCACGGGCCGATGAGATCCACCGCTCGCTCACGGCCGCCGCCGATGCCGCTCGTCAGGCGGCGAGCGTCTACACGAAGGATCGCGACGTGCGACTGGAGCAGCTCCGCCAGCACGCTCAGGCGCTCACGGAGCTGAGAAAGGCGCTGCCCGCGGTCACGAGCGCCGCGGGCACGGGCGATCGGCCCAGCATCGCGAGGCGCGCGTGAACATGGCGCTCCTGGACGACGCGGCGGGCCTCGTCCGTGTCGCGGCGGAGGTCTACGGCGACCACCCGCGGAGCGCTGCGCTCCTGGGGGAATGGGGGAAGCGGCTTCGAGAGCCGCTCCGGCTCGGGGTGGCGGGCATGGTCAAAGCCGGGAAGTCGACGCTGCTGAACGCGCTCCTCGGTGAGCGCATCGCCCCGACCGACGCGGGCGAGTGCACGCGCGCGATCACCTGGTACCGGTACGGGGACACCCCGGCCGTCTCCGCGCTGCTGTCGGACGGGTCGGCGAAGCGGCTCGCGGTGCGCCGGACCGACGGCCGGCTCGCCTTCGACCTGGGCGGCACGGGTGTCGATGAGGTCGAGCGGATCGACGTCCGCTGGCCATCGGCGGGCCTGAGATCCACGGTCCTGATCGACACCCCGGGGATCGAGTCCGTGTCCGAGCGCATCGCGGCACGGACCGTGTCCTTCCTCACGCCCACCGAGGGCGCCTCCAACGCGGACGCGATCATCTACCTCATGCGCCACGTGCATCCGTCGGACCTCACGTTCCTGGAATCGTTCCGGGATACCGCTGCGGGCTCCGCGCACACCGTGAACGCCATCGCGGTCCTCTCCCGCGCCGACGAGGTGGGCGCGGGCCGCATCGACGCCCTCCTGTCTGCGCGCAAGATCGCCGACCGCTATCGCGCCGACCCTCGGATGCGCGTCCTCGCCCTCACCGTCCTGCCGGTCGCGGGCCTGCTCGCCGAGACCGCCCGGACCCTCCGAGAGGGCGAGTTCGCTGCGGTGCGGTCGCTCGCGCACCTCGACCGCGCACGGCGGGACTCCCTGCTGCTGTCGGTGGACCGGTTCGTCGGAAACGACGTCATCGATGGGGTCGACTCCGCAGCGCGGCGGGGTCTCATCGACCGGTTCGGGGTCTCCGGCATCCGTCTGGCGATGTCGCTCGTGCGCGGGGGCGCGCGGTCCGCGCAGGAGCTCTCCGAGCAGCTCGTGCTGCAGAGCGGGCTGGAGGAGCTCCGCGGGGCGATCCGTCAGCAGTTCCGGGCCCGGCAGGCCGCCCTCAAAGTGCGCGCGGTCGTGGCCGGGCTCGAGGCGCTCCTCGCCGAAGAACCCCGGCCGGGCACTGCGCCGATCGCCGAGGGGATCGAGCGGATCATGGCCGCGTCCCACGAGCTGCGGGAACTGGAACTGCTGGCTCGAGCGCGCACGGAGGGTCTCGCCCTCCCGGTGGAGGTGGCGGGAGAACTCGAGCGCCTCCTCGGCGCGGACGGCACGGAGGCCGCGGAACGGCTCGGCCTCAGGGCGGGAGCCGACCGGGAGGAGGTGCGGGCACGGAGCGAAGCCCTGCTCGCCGACTGGCGGGCCCGGCTGGAGTCGCCCTCGACCACGCGGGCGGCGGCCCGCGTGTGCGGCGAGGTCGTCCGGACCCTGGAGGGACTCCTGTCAGAGGTCGCCGGTACCGACGGCCTCCGGGCCGCGGCGGATGTCGACTCCGCGGGCCGTCCACCGCAGCGCGGCGGGGATGAGGGAGACCAGCAGACCGAGCGCGGCGAGACCGAGCTGGGCGAGCAGGATGAGCCTCAGGGGCTCGGCAGAGGTCTCCAGCGCCGCGAACTCCACGGCCACCACGAGCAGTCCGCCGTGCAGCAGCATGCTGCCGAACAGCCACCAGCGCGCACGCGGTCGACGGTTGGCGAATGACACCAGGAACACCAGCTGCACCAGGAGCACGGCGACCAGACCGCCGAAGAGCGACCAGTAGAGGATGTCGGATGTGAGGGTCACGGTCTCCTCGGCGCGGCCGGGATCGATCGCCAGCACCCGCTCGCCGATCACATCGAGAAGATCCTTCCGCACGATGAACGCGTAACCCACGCCGACGCCCCCGGCCGCGAGACTCAGGATCCACAGGAGCTGGCTGGCGCGCACCGACAGCGGTGGCGGGACGTGGGCCACGACGGGTGCGTGGTTCCGTGTCGTCAGGGCCGGTCGGTCGGGCTGGTCGCGTGTCGTGCGGAGGCGGCCGACCGGCACACGCGGTTCAGTACTCATCGTCCGCCAGCGGGTCGTCCAGCGGGGCCGCTTCCACCATCGCCGCGCTCTCGTCCACGAACGGCTCGGACTCGACGAGCGGCTCGGGCGCGGGCGCAGGCTCGGCTGCGGGCGCGGCCGTCGTCGTGGAGTTGTCCGTGGCCGACGAATCCGTGGCCTGGTTGTACGAGTCCGTGATGGTCGTGGAGTCGAACGTGCTGTCCACCGTGGCATCCCCGCCGGCAACGATCGTCGTGGAGGAGTCCGTGCTGTCGTCGTAGACGACATCGTTGCCGGCGGCGGTCGATCCCTCCCCGCTGGCGATCACCGCTTCGTTGTCGAACAGCTGCATCACATCGCCCTCGGCCCAGATGTTCTGGTTCACCGACTGATCGAGCACGGTGGCGTTGTTCGTGATGTAGGAGTTGTTGTTGATGACGTTCTGCAGCTCGCGGATGATGTTCGAATGCTCCTCGACGGAGGGCCGAGGGCTCACCGGCGGCGGGGTGCTGGCCGGCGTCGGGTCACTCCGCTGCACGACGCTCGGGTGGTCGTAGACGAGCGGCAGCACCGAGCACACGTCGGCGTAGCTGACCCCGTCCAGGCCCCGGTTCGTCAGGGTGGCCTCCGGATCGGCCTCGAATTCGGCAGCCGTGTCCGGATCGCGGAGCAGGCTGAGGATGAATTCGATCAGGGCGTTCGCGATGGTCGAGATCACGGTGCTCATGAGGCTTCCTTCGAGTCGCTGGCCGACACTCCCACGTTAGGGATGTCGGCGGTGGAAGGCATCGGGGAGGTCCCCCTCCGCTGCGGGGCTTCGGTAGGGGCTGGGCCCCTGTGCGGCGCGCTCATGCGACACCCTCCTTGTCGGACGGCGGCTGCGCACCGAGCGCGTGGTGGAGCTTGGTCAGCAGATCCGATCGGGACGTGGCATCGAGGCGGCGACGGATGCGGGCGATGTGGTGCTCGGCGGTTCGGGGCGAGATGAAGAGCGTCTGCCCGATCTCGACATATGTCCTGCCCTGCAGCACGAGCCGGGCCACTTCGACCTCGCGAGCGCTCAGCAGCGTGCCATCGCCGGTCTCCCCGAACGGCTCGGGCCGGTCGGCCTCGGGCTGGAGCAGCTGGCGCGGGTGGAGCTCGCGCGCGCACGCCAGCAGCTGCGTGTACGACGGACGATCGGACGAGCGCGCGGCGCCGTGGGCGGCCAGGCGCGCGCCGTCCCATGCCATGCCGTCCCGCGCGAGCGCGTGTGCGGCTGCTTCGACCGCCATGGTGTCCACCCGTCCGGCCAGCACCTCGGTCCAGATCCGGCCGGCCTCGGCCAGCTGCGCGGCGAAACCGCTGTGCGGTGCCGCAGCGAGCAGGGCGCGCGCGTGGGGCACGAGCAGCTCCGGCCGGTTGGTGAGGATGCCGTGCTGCACGCCGCTCCAGTGCAGCAGCGGCGTCCACAGCGGCGGGTTCCCGAGCCGGTCGAGCGTCGCCTGCGCTTCGCGCATGTGCCGGTGGGCCGACGCGGCGCCGACGCGGGCCGCAGCCAGCATGAGCTCCCCGAGAAGGGGATGCAGGTACAGATCGAACCGCTGCCGGAGGAGATGCTGAGAGGCGTCGCGGAAGACGCCCATGAGCGTGGCCGTATTGGCGTACCGACGAGCCAGCGCCGTCTCGCAGGCCGCCGCGATCAGGCGGTCGCGCGGCGTCGCCGCGCCCCCTTCCGCGGCCAGGCGATCCAGGATCGACCGGGCGTCGTCAGGCTGTGCTCCGTGGATATGCGTCCAGGCCCGCCACAGGAGCAGCCGACGGCGCGCCCACGGTCCGGCTTGGCCGGCCTGGATCGCCGCGTCGAGGACCGCTGACGCCACCGCCGGTCTCCCCGATCCGAGCGCCGCGAGCGCCGCCACCACCGCGGGCGGCTCGACGAGCGGGAAGTCCGAGTGCGTCAGGCTGTACAGCTCGGAGGCGTGGACCAGGTCGTCCACGGCTCGTTCGGTGTCGTGGCCCAGGGAATCGCGCACCGCGGACGCGAGTGCCGCCGAAGCGATCGAGAGAGTGTCGCGCGGGCGGGCCGCCGTGCGCCCGGCCGGCTCGGGCCGTTCGCCGACACCGAGCTGGGCGAGCGCCGTGCGCGCCGCGGAGACCGGCGAGGCCGGCGGCAGCAGCGCTCCCGCGGTCGCCTGCAGGCTGCCGCGCGCAGCCCAGATCGCGTGCGTCGCATCGACGGCGTCCGCCAGTGCCGGGTGATCGGGGTGCGAAAGGATGTCGTCGAAGCATGCCGCGGCGCCCTCGACGTCCCCCGCGTTCATCGCGGCCACACCGTATCGCCCCGCCAGCGGCACGGGGTCGGCGCCGGCGGCGACGGCCTCCCGATACAGGGCGATCGCGCGGGTGGGCTCGGTCAGGCGCTCCCGGTCGCCGCGAGCGGCGAGCCGTGCGCCGAGGGAGTCGGATGCCGGGCCGCCCCAGCGCTCGTGCCCGGCCTCGGCCTCCACCATCGCCCGCGCGACGAGCTCGGTGAGACGATGCGGGGGAAGAAGGGTGCGGACGGCGTCGCGCACCGCCACGGGGGGCCGCCCATTCTGCGTGAGGAGACCCGCGGCGTAGCCGGCGGCGATGGCTTCGTCCCAGGAGATGCGCGGCGGATCCAGCCGCGAGATCTCCGCGGGCGCGAACACGCAGAGCGCTTCGATCGCGCTGCGGACGTCGCCGTCGAGGGAGTCCAGGCGGTGCGCGATGTGCGCGCGCAGGCGGCGCGAGAGGCTGTGGTGGTCGGCGGGCCCGGCGCACTCCGTCTCGTGATGCGCGTCCGCGGCGATGAGGGCGAGCCACGTGACACCGTCGGTCAGCCGGACGATCCCCTCCGCGCATGCCCGGTGGATGTCCGCGGCGGCCGTGACGGCGGCGTCGTCGACCTCGCCGAGGAGAACGGGCGGGCGACTCTTCTCGAGCTCTGCGGCGAGCAGCTGCACGTGGGGAGCGGGACCGGGGCGATGTGCGATGACGATCGCCGTCGTCTGATCGGCGGCGAGGTCCAGCAGGGCGCGGGCCTCATCGGCGTCCAGCCCATCGGCGTCGTCGATCACGACGGCGTGGGCGGAGTGCGGGCGCGGGCCCGCCGTGACCGATACGCCGCGGCTGCGCAGCACGGCGCGCAGGCCGCGCAGCGTCGCCGACTTCCCCGATCCGGAGGGGCCGACCACCACGCCGCGGATGGGGCCATCGCCGGCGAGGAGGTCGGCGAGCGCCTCGTCGACGATGTGGGCGACCAGTGCATCGGCGGGCCGGTGCCGGCGCGGGACCGCGGCCACCGCTGCGAGCCGCGTGACGTGGGCCGGCGGTGTCTCCCTGGGGTCGTCCTCGGGCGGCCTTGTCATTGCGGCACCTCGGGGCCGGGCTGGGGCGTGGGCTCAGGCGTCGGGGATGGCTCCGGCTCGGGTGTCGGAGTCGGCTCCGGCTCGGGTGTCGGAGTCGGCTCCGGTTCGGGCTCGGGCGTGGGCTGCGGATCCGGTTGCGGTTCGGCGGTGGGCTCCGGGTCCGGTGCCGGGTCGGGTGCGGGTGCCGGGTCCGGCTCGGGCGTCGCGGGTGGCTCGGTGGCTGCCGGCGTGGGCGCGGGGGCGGGGGTCGGACTCGCCGGCGCGGCGACATCCGGTGCGGGCACCGAGCGTGCGGGCGTCAGCACGGGCTGACCGGGGGTCGATCCGCCGGGGGCCGGTGCGACCGGCTTGAGGGGAGGCTGGCCGACCTGCCCCGCCTTCGGATTCGCCGGCGGCGGGCGGAACCCTGCGCCCAGTCGCTCGGCCGGGTTCGATCGGCGCACGTCGGGGAGCAGGCGTGGCGCGGGAGCGGGCTCGCGCGGCGACTCGGCGGTCGGGACGTCGGGCGCGGCGATCGGCGCGGCGATCGGTTCGACCGGTGCGGTGCGGGCAGCGACGTCCTCGTCGATGGTCCGCCACGGCACAGCCCACGGGCCGAGCTCGGCACCGTCCGCCACCGCGGTGACGGCGCCGGCGGCGTGGAGCCGGGCGTCCGTGCGATCGACACCGGATGCCACCGACGCGCCGAACGCGACGCCGCCGGAGACGATCGCGGCCGCGGCCGTCGCGCCGATGACCCCCCGCCAGCGCGACGGGACGGAGGCGCGGAGCGCGGGCACGAGCGCCCTCAGCGGCGCCCGGGCATCGTCGGTCGTGGTCGACTCGTCCGCGATCGACGCAGCCGCCGGGCGAGCCGCCGCCGCGGCGGCGGCCGCGCGGGCCGCGCCGAGCGCGACCACGGCCTTCGGATCGGCATCCGCTCGCAGCGGGAGGTCGAAGCACTCGGAGAGCAGCTGGGCGACGCGGGGGATGCGGCTCGACCCACCCGAGAGGAGGACGGCCTCGACGTCGTCGTCGGCGACGCCGGACGCGAGCCGGGCGCGGGCGAACACGTCCATGGTGCGGGCGATATGACGCTCGATCATCCCCTCGAACTCGCTGCGGATCAGCCGCACGGTGCCCCCAGCGCCCAGCAGGACGGGGATGACCGCTTCCGCATCGAAGGAGAGGGCCTCCTTCGCGGCGACGCACTCGCGCCGCAGCGCCGCCAGCCCCACCGCCGAGGCCGCCCCCACCGCGGGGGAGGACGCCAGGACGTGGCCCATGACGGCGTCGTCGAAATCGGCGCCGCCCAGGTCGTCGAGACCGGTCGTGTGGACGACCGTGACCTGCTCCCCGTCGCCGATGCGCACGAACGTGACGTCGAAGGTCCCCGCCCCGAGGTCGTAGACCGCGAGCACCGCGCCGGGCGTCAGGGGGTGGGCGGCCGCGTAGTGCCGCGCCGCTGCCTCCGGCTCGGACAGCAGTGCGACCTCCCCGAGCCCGCAGTCGTCGAGGGCGCGACCGATCGCGTCGCGGCGATGCGTCCCCCACGACGCCGGGACCGTGACGGTCAGGGTCTCGATGGGCAGTCCCTCCGATGACTGCGCGGTGGTCGCCGCCCACTCGACCGCGCGGGCGAACAGCTCCTGCGGTGCGAACCGGCGGCCCCCGGCGGCCAGCGGGATAGGGTCCCCCACCCGGCGCTTGTAGTCGCGGAGCAACAGCGCCGGCTGCCCGACGCCGCGCCGCTCGGCTGCATCGCCGTGCAGAAGCCCGTCCTCGGTGACGAAGATCGCCGAGGATGCGGTGTCGGTTCTCTGACCGAGCCGGACGCTCCGCACGGAGAGGCCCGCCGGCTCCATGACGGCGACCGCGGCAGCGATCTGCGATGACCCCACATCGACAGCTAGATGCATGATTCGACCCGACACGACGTTCCCCGATGACCCGCTTCGACGCGGGTCCTCCTTCTTGCCGGCCCCCGCGATACTTCCTACTCCGCAGGAGCGTGGGAGGGAAGGGGGTGATACGCCGATCCCCCAGCAGATCCTCGATTAGGGGGTTGGGGGTGCGGTGCCGAGGGGGGATTAGGGGGAGGGGTGGGAGTGCGTCCGGGGGGATGGCTGGCACTCGCGTTGCGAGAGTGCCAGTCGCGCTCTAGACTTGCCGTTAGCACTCTCAGTGTGTGGGTGCTAACCAGTCTTGAAGCAAGAAAGAGGTAGACCGTGTCGGTTTCCATCAAGCCGCTCGAGGACCGCATCGTCATCAAGCAGGTCGAGGCCGAGCAGACCACTGCCAGTGGTCTGGTCATCCCCGACACTGCGAAGGAGAAGCCCCAGGAGGGCGAGGTCATCGCAGTGGGTCCGGGTCGTATCGATGACAACGGCAACCGCGTTCCGCTCGACGTCGCCGTCGGCGACCGCGTGCTCTACAGCAAGTACGGCGGCACCGAGGTCAAGTTCGGTGCGGACGAGTTCCTCGTCCTGTCGGCGCGCGATGTCCTGGCGGTCGTCGTCCGCTGATCTCGCGTCCGCGCGTTTTCCGGGAGGCCCGGATGCTTCGGCATCCGGGCCTTTCCGCGTCTCCGGCCTGGCAGTCTGCGGACGGAGGACGGCAGGATCCCGCATCCGCGGTGAACGCGGCGCAGTCATGACCGTTCTAGTCTTGGACCCATGACACCCGAGGAATCCGCCCGCGAGCAGACCCTCGGCGGCGTCTACGCCTTCTCGGCGTACTTCCTGTGGGGCTTCATGCCCCTGTACTTCCTGGCCCTCACGCCGACGGGGCCGTGGGAGGTCGTCGCGTGGCGCATCCTGCTCTCCCTCGCCTTCTGCGCCATCCTGCTGACGATCACGCGCACCTGGGCGAAGCTCTTCGCCATCCTCCGCAACCGGCGGCTCGTGCTCTGGACGATCGTCGCGGGCCTCCTCATCTATGTGAACTGGCAGGTGTTCCTCATCGGGACGCTCACGGGCCACGTGATCGAGGGCAGCCTGGGGTACTTCATCAACCCGATCGTGACCGTGCTGCTGGGCGTCCTCGTGCTGAAGGAGCGCATGCGGGTCGCCCAATGGGTCGCGATCGGCATCTCCGTCGCGGCCGTGATCGTCATCATCGTCGGCTACGGCGCGTTCCCGTGGATCGCGCTGACGCTCGCCGCCAGCTTCGGCACGTACGGTCTCGTGAAGAAGCAGATCGGTCCCTCCGTGGATGCCGTGAGCGGCCTCACGCTCGAGTCGCTGTGGCTCGCGCCGGTCGCCGTCATCCAGCTGATCGTCGTCGCGACGACCGCGGGCCTCACGATGGGGCAGGTGAGCGGATGGCACACCGTCCTGCTCCTGCTCGCCGGCGCCGTCACGGCCACGCCGCTCCTCTTCTTCGCAGCCGGCGCACGGCGGGCCCCGCTCACCGTCATCGGGATGCTCCAGTTCGTCGCGCCGATCCTGCAGTTCATCACCGGCGCGTGGATCATGCAGGAGCCGATGCCGCTCGAGCGCTGGATCGGGTTCGGGCTGGTGTGGCTCGCCCTCGTCGTGCTCATGGTGGACTCCCTGCGCAACGCGCGTCGCCCCGTGCTCGGGACCGCAAGGTAACGATTCACCTCCGTTACACATCGTTAACGAGACGCAACACTCGCGAGACGTGGACTTGGTTAGGTTTGTCCCACTGGGCGGCGCCCGAGCCACCCGTGTCCAAACACAGCAAGGAGCAACATGAGCGTCTTTACACGTTCGCGTGCTGGCAAGGCTCTCGGCGGCATCGCCGTCGTCGCCGTCAGTGCGGTTCTGCTCGCGGGGTGCGCCGGTGGGGGAACCACCGCCGAGCCCAGCGAGACCAATGCGCCTCCCGCAGAGGACCTGACCCTCAAGATCGGCACTGTGCTGCCGCAGACGGGCAGCCTCGCGTTCCTCGGTCCGCCCGAGGAGGCCGGTGTCCTGCTCGGCGTCACGGAGGTCAACGAAGCCGCGAAGGGCCTCACGATCGACCTGACTCCGGGTGACTCGGGCGACGCCGACAACAAGGCGTTCGAGACCACGGTCCCGAAGCTGCAGAACGCGGGAGTCTCCGCGATGATCGGCGCCGCTGCGTCGGGTGTGACGAAGCTGTTCCTCGACTCCAACGTGTCCGCCGGCGTCATCACCTTCTCGCCCGCGAACACCTCGCCGGACTTCACCGAGTGGCCGGACGACGACCTCTACTGGCGGACCGCCCCGAGCGACCTGCTCCAGGGCGAGGTCCTCGGCAACCTCGTCGCCGAGGACGGCCACAAGAACATCGGCATCCTGTACCAGAACGACGCGTACGGCACCGGCCTGCGCGCCGTCGTCAAGGAGGTCTTCGAGTCCACCGGCGGTACCGTCGTGGCCGAGGCGTCCTACAACGACGGTGACGGCCAGTTCGACGCTCAGGTCCAGACGATCTCGGCGGCCAACCCCGACGCGATCGTGCTGATCACGTTCGACCAGTTCGCGACCATCGCGCCGCTGCTGGTGAACGCCGGTCAGGACGCGGCGAACTTCTACCTCGTGGACGGCAACCTCAAGCAGTGGGGCGCCGACGTGTCGGTCTCGCTCGAGGGCGCGAAGGGCACGACGCCCGGTCCGGTGCTCGAGGACGACTTCCAGGGCCGCCTCAACGACGCCTGGACCGCCGACGGCAACGAAGAGCTCACGGACTTCTCGTACGCCGCCGAGTCGTACGACGCCGTCATCCTCCTGGCGCTCGCCTCCCTGGCGGCGGGCTCCACGGACGGTGCCGACATCGCAGCGAAGCTGCAGGAGGTCTCCGGTGGCTCCGGCGAGGGGGAGAAGTGCAGCTCGTTCGCCGAGTGCGCCGACATCATCCTCGACGGCGGCACGGCCGACTACGACGGCTACTCCGGCCCGGTCACGTTCGACGAGAACGGCGACCCGACCGAGGCGTCCATCGGCATCTTCCAGTACAAGGCCGACAACATGCACGAGCGCATCGATACCCGCTGACGCTCAGCACACGCGGAAGGGCCCCGGAGCGATCCGGGGCCCTTTCCCGTGTGCCCGGGGCCCCGGGTACGGCGCGTCGGGCCGGCGACCGCGCCGGGCCGGCGGGTGGGGCGCCAGGCCGGTGGCCCGGGCCGACGGGTCCGCGACGAAATGCAGGATCGGGTGTGACGCGTGGGGCGCCTGTCGTGCCCCGCGCCTCATCCGTCACACTCGATCCTGCAGTTCGCACCGGGCGCACCGGGCGCGCCGGGCGCACCGGGCGCGCCGGGCGCACCGGGCCCGCACGCAGAGGGGGGCGGATGCCGCAGCATCCGCCCCCTTGTCGGCCCTGGGTCAGTCGTTGCCGAGCGTGCCCAGGTACAGGCCGATGACGTGCGGGTCGTTGAGGAGGTCGCGGCCGGAGCCGGTGTGGGCGTCGCGGCCCTGGTCCAGCACATAGCCGCGGTCGCAGATCTGCAGGCAGCGCCGGGCGTTCTGCTCGACCATGATGGTCGTCACGCCGGCCTTGTTGATGTCGGAGACGCGGAGGAACGCGTCGTCCTGGCGGACGGGGGAGAGGCCGGCGCTGGGCTCGTCGAGCAGCAGCACGGAGGGCTCCATCATGAGCGCCCGGCTCATCGCGACCATCTGCCGCTCGCCGCCGGAGAGCGACCCGGCGCGCTGCTTGAGGCGCTTGCCGAGCTCGGCGAAGATGCCCGTGACGAACTCGAGGCGCTCGGCGTAGATCTTGGGGTTCTGGTAGAGCCCCATCTGCAGGTTCTCCTCGATGGACAGCGACGGGAAGACGTTGTTCGTCTGCGGGACGAAGGCGACGCCGCGCTGGACGAGCTTGTCGGCGTTGAGACCCACGATGCTCTCGCCGTTGACGGTGATGTCGCCGCCGCGGATCTTCACCATGCCGAAGATCGCCTTCAGGAGCGTCGACTTGCCGGCGCCGTTCGGCCCGATGATACCGATCAGCTCGCCCTTGCGCGCGACGAGGTTCGCGCCGTTGATGATGTTGATGCCCGGCAGGTACCCGGCCGTCAGATCCTGCACGTTCACGACGACGTCGGATCCGGTCGTGGCCGGCGCCGCGGCGGGGGCGGGAGTGCTCACTTGGTCTCCTCTTCGGCGTTGGCGATCGATGCCGCCTCTTCCTCCTTGATCTCCTCGAGCAGCTCCTGTGCGGAGCTGTCGAGCTCACCGGCGACACGGCCGGTCACGACGCCGAGGTCGACATCCTGGTGGCTGCCGAGGTACGCGTCGATGACCGCCTGGTCCTGCATGACGCTGTCCGGCGGACCTTCCGCGACGACGCGCCCCTCGGCCATGACGACGACCCAGTCGGCGATGTGGCGCACCATGTGCATGTCGTGCTCGACGAAGAGGACGGTGACGCCCAGGTCCTTCAGGTCGAGGATGTGGTCGAGCAGCGACTGCGTGAGGGCCGGGTTGACGCCGGCCATCGGCTCGTCGAGCATCACGAGGTTCGGGTCGCTCATGAGCGCCCGCGCCATCTCCAGGAGCTTGCGCTGGCCGCCGGAGAGCGACGCGGCGAAGTCCTTCTCCTTGGCGTCGAGCTTGAACCGCTTGAGCAGTCCGCGGGCCTTCTCCTCGTTGTCGGTCTCCTGCTTGCGCCACACGAAGGGGAAGAACGCCTGCCAGAACTTCTCGCCGCGCTGCTTCGGTGCGCCGAGCTTCATGTTCTCCAGGACGGTCAGCAGCGACAGCGCCTTCGTCAGCTGGAACGTGCGGACCTGGCCCATGCGGGCGACCTTGAAGGCGGGGATGCCGGCGAGGCTCTGCCCGTCGTAGGACCACGTGCCCGTATTCGGCTTGTCGAAGCCGCACAGCAGGTTGAACAGCGTCGTCTTCCCGGCGCCGTTGGGGCCGATGAGCGCCGTGATGGCGTTCCGCGGGATCTCGAGGTGCTCGACGTCGACGGCGGTGAGACCGCCGAAGCGGCGCGTGACCCCGTCGATCACCATGATGGGGTCGACCTTGGTGACGCCGGGCACGCCGGGTCCGGTCGCGAGTCCCGTGGCCTTGGGTCGGGGGATGCTGCCGGTGGCGGATGCCGGTTCGGTGACGCCGTCCGTCTCCCCGGCGGGCGTGTCGCCCATCGGGACGTAGGCCGGCTCGCTCGGGCGGTCGCCCGGCGGGGTGCTTGGCGGGTTATTTGACAAAGGTCATCTCCCTCTTGTCGCCGAGGATGCCCTGCGGCCTGAAGATCACGATGAGCATGAGCGCTACGCCGACGAGGATGTACCGCAGCGTTCCCGCCTGGATGTCGGTCATCGGCAGCCAGCCGGCCTGCGCCATCTGGGGGAGCAGGTTGCCGAGCAGCGCGAGCACCATCCAGAAGATCACCGCGCCCAGCGACGGTCCGAAGATCGTCGACGCGCCGCCGAGGAGGAGGATCGTCCAGAGGAAGAAGGTGAGCGCCGTCGTGTAGCTCGACGGGATCACGGCGGACGGCAGCACGTAGATGATGCCGCCGAGCGCCCCGATGACACCGCCGACGACGAGCGCCTGCATCTTGTACGCGAAGACGTTCTTGCCGAGCGAGCGGACGGCATCCTCGTCTTCCCGGATGCCCTTGAGGACGCGGCCCCACGGGCTGCGCATGAGCGCCCAGACCACGAACAGCGCGAGGGCGAGCAGGAGGACGCCGAACACGATGACCCAGAGCTGGGCCGCGGTGTACTGCCACGGGCCGAAGCCGTAGCGCTCGCCCTTGGGCAGCTCGGGGAACGGGTTCGCGGACTGGAAGCTGCCGTTGTACCCGCCGAGGCCGTCGGCGGAGTTGGTGTACTCGTCGAAGACCTGGGTCGTGAAGAGCAGTCGCACGATCTCGGCCGCGGCGATGGTCACGATCGCGAGGTAGTCGGCGCGCAGACGCAGCGTCGGCACACCGAGGATGATCGCGAACAGCGCCGCGAGGAGGAGACCGACGAGCATCGCGAGGTACCACGGCATCCCGAAGCTCAGGACCGAGATGGCGTACCCGTACGCGCCGAGGGCCATGAAGCCCGCCATGCCGAAGTTGAGGAGGCCGGCATAGCCGAAGTGGACGGCGAGACCCGTCGCGGCAAGCGCGTACGCGATCGTGACCGGGCTCAGCAGGTAGCCGAGCGTGTTGGTGAGGATGGCGCCCCAATCCATGGCGGCTACCCCAATCTTTCTTTACGGCCGAGGAGACCCTGCGGCCTCACGAGGAGGATGAGGATCAGGACGACGAGGGCGCCTGCGTACTTGAGGTCGGACGGGATCCACAGGGTCGACGTCTCCACGACGATGCCGACGATCAGCGAGCCGAGGAGGGCGCCGAACGCCGTTCCCAGTCCGCCGAGCGTGATGGCCGCGAAGATCAGCAGCAGCATCTGCGTGCCCATGTCCCACCGCAGCCCCGGGCGGAAGTACGCCCACAGCACGCCCGAGAGGGCGGCGAGGATGCCGGCGACGACCCAGACGATGCGGATGACGCGGTCGACGTTGATGCCGGATGCGGCCGCGAGCTGCGGGTTGTCCGAGATCGCCCGGGTCGCCTTGCCGATGCGCGTGCGCAGCAGGAAGTAGGCGACGGCGAGGATCGCCACGATACTGACGCCCATGCTGATGAGGTCGATGTAGGACAGCTGGATGGGCCCGAGCTGGATGGGCGTGGGGCTGGCCCCTTCCAGCTGGTAGGTCTTGCCGCCGATGAAGTACTGGAACGTGTACCGCATCGCGAGCGACAGGCCGATGCTCACGATCATGAGCTGCACGACCCCGAGACCCCGGTGCCGCAGCGGACGCCAGAGCCCGGCATCCATCGCGAGCCCGAGGACCGCGCCGCCCAGGACCGCGGCGATGACGCCCGCCCACAGCGGAAGCTGCCACATGGTCGTCGCGACGAGGGTCACGAGAGCCCCCCACGTCACCATCTCACCGTGGGCGAAGTTCGACAGGCCGGTCGTCCCGTAGATGAGAGCCGCGCCCATCGCCGCCAGGGCCAGGAGGAGGCCGAAGTTCAGCCCGCCGATGAGGCGGACGAACAGCTGCTCGGCGAAGCCCTGCGTGACGCGCTCGCCCTCGCCGAGGAAGAGGTTCACGATCTTCGACTTGGTGAGGCCGAACTCCAGCTTCTGCGAGGCCGATTCGCCTTCGACGATGACGCCGTCGGGCAGGGTCGACTCATCCACCGTGAGCGTGTACTCGGCCTTCTCGGGCACGTACAGCCGCCAGCGGCCATCGTCGCCGGTCAGCGTCTCGGCCTCGAAGCCGCCGCCTTCGATCCTCAGGGTGACGTCGGGTACCGGCTTGTCTTCGAAGGTGATGACGCCGCCGAAGTAGAAGTCGGTCTGCTCCTGGTCACCGCCGGGCTCGTCGGGGGCGGCCGCCATCGCAGCGACCGGACTGCTGAACAACAGCAGAGCGGCGGCCAGCATGGCGCCCAAGAACAGCACAAGCCACCTCAATGGGCGTCTTGCGGTCACGGTCGTGGGACTCACGAATCCTCCAGTCCGGCGCACCTAACGGGTGATGCGGTCGCATCGGCATTGATCAACGACGGTACGAGCGTAATGTGTCGATTTTGTTTCGCCTATCGCACGCTTTTCCGCGCCACGCCCGGAAGGCCCGCGGATGCCCGGATTCCCGGCGATCACGCACCCGGATCCGGAATGAAACGCCCGGCGCGCCGCTTAGAATCAGTAGGCCCGGAAGATGCAGGAGAGCGCATGGAGCACAACGACCCGTTCGGTTTCGTCGGACTGACCTACGACGACGTCCTCCTCCTCCCGGGGCACACGGACGTGATCCCGTCCGAGGCCGACACCTCCTCGCGCGTCTCGCGCCGGATCACGGTCGCGACGCCGCTGCTGTCCTCGGCCATGGACACGGTCACCGAGGCGCGGATGGCGATCGCCATCGCCCGCGAGGGCGGGCTCGGCATCATCCACCGGAACCTCTCCATCGAGGACCAGGCCTCCATGGTCGACCGGGTCAAGCGCTCCGAGTCGGGCATGATCACCGACCCCATCACGACCACGCCGGACGCGACGATCGACGAGGTCGACGCGCTGTGCGCCCAGTACCGCATCTCCGGACTCCCGGTCATCGACGGGGAGGGGCGCCTCCTCGGCATCATCACCAACCGTGACATGCGGTTCGTCTCGGGCTTCGAGCGGCAGAGCACGAAGGTCCGCGACGTCATGACGAGCGAGGGCCTCGTCACCGGCAAGGTCGGCATCGGCGCGAACGAGGTCATCGCCCTCTTCGCCCGGCACCGCGTCGAGAAGCTCCCGCTCATCGACGACGAGGGCAAGCTGGCCGGCCTCATCACAATCAAGGACTTCGACAAGAGCGAGAAGTACCCCCTCGCCACGAAGGACGAGCACGGCCGGCTCCGCGTCGGCGCCGCCATCGGCTTCTTCGGCGACGCGTGGGAGCGCGCCGAGGCCCTCCGCGACGCGGGCGTCGACGCGATCGTCGTCGACACCGCCAACGGCCAGTCGGCCGGTGTCATCGACATGGTGCGGCGCCTCAAGTCCGACCCCACGTTCGCGCACATCGACGTGATCGGCGGCAACGTCGCGACCCGCGAGGGCGCGCAGGCGCTCATCGACGCGGGCGTGGATGCCGTGAAGGTCGGCGTGGGCCCGGGCTCGATCTGCACGACGCGTGTCGTGGCGGGCGTCGGCGTCCCGCAGGTCACGGCGATCTACGAGGCGCTCCTGGCCGCGCGCGAATCCGGCATCCCGATCATCGCCGACGGCGGCCTGCAGTACTCCGGCGACATCGCCAAGGCACTCGTCGCGGGCGCCGACACCGTCATGCTCGGCTCGCTCCTCGCCGGCACCGACGAGTCGCCGGGCGAGATCGTCTTCCAGGGCGGCAAGCAGTTCAAGCTGTACCGCGGCATGGGATCGCTCGGCGCGCTGCAGACCCGTGGCAAGAAGACCTCGTACTCCAAGGACCGCTACTTCCAGGCCGACGTGCCCAGCGACGACAAGCTCATCCCCGAGGGCATCGAGGGTCAGGTCGCGTACCGCGGCCCCGTCTCGGCCGTCGCCTACCAGCTCGTCGGCGGCCTCCGGCAGTCGATGTTCTACGTCGGCGCTCGGACGATCGAGGAGCTGAAGGCCCGCGGCAAGTTCGTGCGCATCACCTCCGCGGGGCTCAAGGAGTCGCACCCGCACGACGTGCAGATCATCGTCGAGGCCCCGAACTACAAGAAGTAGCCCGCGGCATCCGGCATCGCCGCGTTCGGCGCCCGGCATCCATCCCGCTGAGAAACCACTTCCGGCGCGAGAAACCACGCCTGCCGTGGTGTCTCATGCCGAATCTGGTTTCTCAGCCAGGTGCCCCGTCCTCGGCGGCGGGAGAATGGATGCCGTCCCCCGGCGAGAGGAAGCCGCCATGCCCGAGCAGTCCCGGTTCGTCGTCGTCGGCGGCGGCGTCATGGGGCTCGCCGCGGCGTGGGAGCTGGCCCGCCGCGGTGCGCGTCCCATCGTGCTGGAGCGCTTCGCGCGCGGCCACACGCGGGGAGCCTCGCACGGCGCGACCCGGAACTTCAACAACGCGTATGCGGAGGAGCACTACCTCGACCTGCTCATCCGTGCCCGGGCGGGCTGGGAGGCGCTCGGCGAGGTGGAGGGCGAGCCGCTCCTGCGCCTGCATGGCCTCGTGTCGCACGGCGCGGGCGCGGCCCTCGGCGGCACCGGCGGCGGGCTCGTCGAGGTCGAACGCCGGCTGCATGAGCGCGGCATCCCCGCGACGCTCCTCGATCCGGTCGACGCCGCGCGGCGCTGGCCCGGCATGCGTTTCGAGGACACCGTCCTGTACTCGCCGGATGCCGGAGTGGCCCGCGCCGATGCGACGCTGCGCGAACTCGAGCGGCGCATCGTCGCGGCCGGCGGAGAGGTGCGCTGGGAGACACCGGCGGTCGACATCGACCAGGATGCCGATGGCGTCACGGTGCGGACGGCGCTCGGGGCGATACGCGCGGACGTCGTCGTCGTCGCCGCCGGAGCGTGGACGAAGACGCTGCTCACCGGCATCCGCCTGCCGCGCCTCTTGGTCACGGAGGAGTCACCGGCCCACTTCGCTCCGCGCGATCCGCGCTCGCCGTGGCCGTCGTTCAACCACTTCGTGACGCCGGGCGCCTGGCCCGCGCCGGTGTACGGCATGCCGACGCCCGGCGAGGGGATCAAGGTCGGCTTCCATCACGTCGGCGACGAGGTCGACCCGGACGCGCGCGCGTTCCGCACCGACGCGCACGCGGACCTCCTCGCCGCCTACGTGCGGGAATGGATGCCGGGGCTCGATGCCGGCACCGCCGTGCCGATCAGCTGCACCTACACGTCGACGCCCGACGACGCCTTCGTGCTCGACCGGCGCGGGCGGATCGTCGTCGGTGCCGGGTTCTCCGGCCAGGGCTTCAAGTTCGCGCCCGGCGTCGGCGCCGTGCTCGCTGACCTGGCGCTGGATCCGGCGGCGCTCGCCGCGTCGGCGTTCCGCCTCCCGGACTGACGCCGCCCCGTCGCGCCCCGGGTCCGGTCGGGTCCGTCCGACCCGCGTCCCCGAGAAACCACATCCGGCGTGAGACATCACGTCAAGGGCGGTTTGTCATGCTGGATGTGGTTTCTCGGTGCGGCCGAGTGGGGCCGGGAGGCCCCGAGACGCGGGGCGGTAGGCTGGGACGGTGACCATGGAGATCGAGCTCGGCCGCGCAAAGCGTGCCCGCCGCGCATATGCGTTCGACGACATCGCGGTCGTGCCGTCCCGGCGCACGCGCAACCCCGAGGACGTCTCGACGGCCTGGTCGATCGACGCCTTCGGCTTCGGCATCCCCGTGCTCGGGGCGCCCATGGACTCCGTCATGAGCCCGCGCACCGCGATCATGCTGGGCCAGCTCGGCGGGCTCGGCGTCCTCGACCTCGAGGGCGTCTGGACCCGCTACGACGACCCCGAGCCGCTGCTCGCCGAGATCGCCGCGCTCCCACCGGATGCCGCCACGGCGCGCATGCAGGAGCTCTACTCCGCACCCATCAAGCCGGAGCTCGTCCGCGACCGCCTCGCCGAGATCCGCGCCGCCGGCGTCACCGTCGCCGGCGCGCTCACCCCGCAGCGCACCCAGGAGCTCTACGAGACCGTCGTCGCTGCCGGCGTCGACCTCTTCGTCATCCGCGGGACCACGGTCTCCGCCGAGCACGTCTCCAGCGTCTCCGAGCCGCTGAACCTGAAGAAGTTCATCTACGACCTCGACGTCCCCGTCATCGTCGGCGGAGCCGCGACCTACACCGCCGCCCTGCACCTCATGCGCACGGGCGCCGCGGGCGTCCTCGTCGGGTTCGGCGGCGGCGCCGCCTCCACGACGCGCGCGACCCTCGGCATCCACGCCCCGATGGCCACTGCCGTCGCCGACGTCGCCGGCGCGCGCCGCGACTACCTCGATGAGTCGGGCGGGCGCTACGTGCACGTCATCGCGGACGGCGGCGTGGGCACCTCCGGCGACATCGTCAAGGCGCTCGCGATGGGCGCGGATGCCGTCATGCTCGGCGTCGCCCTCGCCCGCGCGACCGATGCGCCCGGCGGCGGGTTCCACTGGGGACCCGAAGCGCACCACGCGAAGCTTCCGCGCGGCAACCGCGTCGAGGTCGGCCAGGTCGCCCCGCTCGAGGAGATCCTCTACGGGCCGGCCCCGGTCGCTGACGGCACCGCGAACCTCATCGGCGCCCTCCGCAAGTCGATGGCCACCACCGGGTACTCCGACCTCAAGGAGTTCCAGCGCGTCGAGGTCGTCGTCGCCCCGTACACCTTCGGCTGAGATGAGCTCTGCCGACCCCGAGGTCTTCCCGCCGACCCTGCGCGAGGTCATGCTGCGCCCGTGGTGGCTCGGCATGCTCGCTTTCGCGCTGCTGCTGGCGGCGGTGTTCGCGTGGCTCGGGCAGTGGCAGCTCTCGAGCGCCCTCGACACCGCTCCCGTCGAGCCGGGCGCGACCGAGAACGTGCGCCCCCTGGATGACGTCGCGACGCCGGGGGAGTACCTCTCCGACCCGCTCGTGGGTCAGAAGGTCGAGGTGACGGGGTCGTTCGTCGCCGACGACTTCGTCATCGTCTCCTCCCGCTACAACGACGGCGCGGCGGGGTTCTGGGTGACGGGTCAGCTGCGCATCGCGGATGCCGCCGCCCCCACCTCGCTCGCCGTGGCGGTCGGCTGGACCGCCGACCGCGACGAGGCCGAGGCCGCGGCATCCGCGCTGAACGACGACCCCCCGCAGGGCGTGACGCTGACCGGCCGGATCATCTCCGACGAAGGCCCGGCGCTGCCCCGTGCCGGCGCGCCCGCCACCGAGATGTCCCGCATGTCGCCGGCGGCGCTGCTGGGTGTCTGGCACGACGTCGACGGGCTCTCGGTCTACCGCGCGTACCTCACGGCCGGCGAGCCGCTGAGCGGACTGACGGCCATCCACTCGCCGGCCCCCGAGGAGCGCGGCGGGGTCAACTGGCTCAACATCTTCTACGCCGTCGAGTGGGCGATCTTCGCGGGCTTCGCGTTCTACATGTGGTACCGCCTGGCGCGGGACGCGTGGGAGAAGGAGCTCGAGGAGCTCGAGGTCCTCGAGGAGAGCCCGCTTCCGACCCGCGACTAGACTTGAGGCATGCCTCAGCCCAAGCTCGCCACCTTTCCGGCGATCCGCGGAGCGCTGAAGTTCTACCAGGTCGCGTCGGTCATCACCGGCGTCATGCTGCTGCTCTTGTGCGCCGAGATGATCGTGAAGTACTTCCTGAAGTACGAGCTGTTCCTCGGCGGCGCCGGCGGGTTCCTGTGGTTCGCGCAGGTGGATGCGTTCGGCGAGTCCACCGGCGACGGGGTCAACCTGTCGCTCCTGATCCTCATCGCGCACGGCTGGTTCTACGTCGTGTACCTCTTCGCCTGCTTCCGCGTGTGGAGCCTCATGCGCTGGGGCTTCGTGCGGTTCGTGACGCTCGCCCTCGGCGGCATCGTCCCGCTGCTGTCCTTCTCCATGGAGCTGCGCGTCGCGCGCGAAGTGCGGGCCTATCTCGCCCAGCGGGAAGCGTCCGAGCGCGACACCGCCCCGCCCTCCGAATCCGCCCCGATCCCGACGGAGAACATCCGGTGACCAGCCAGACCGAGACCGCCCAGCGGCCCGTCCTCGTCGTCGACTTCGGCGCACAGTACGCGCAGCTGATCGCGCGCCGCGTGCGCGAAGCCGGCGTCTACAGCGAGCTCATCCCGCACACCGCGACGGCCGCCGAGGTCGCCGAGCGCAACCCGGTGGGCATCATCCTCTCCGGCGGCCCGTCGTCGGTGTACGAGCCCGGCGCGCCGACGCTCGACCCCGGCGTGCTCGAACTCGGCATCCCGACCCTGGGCATCTGCTACGGCTTCCAGGTGATGGCGCAGCAGCTCGGCGGCGAGGTCGCCAACACGGGGCTCCGCGAGTACGGCGCCACCGACGCGACGCTCGCCGGTGACGGCGGCGTGCTCCTGGGCGGTCAGCCCGCCGAGCAGAACGTGTGGATGAGCCACGGCGACCAGGTCGCGAAGGCCCCCGAGGGCTTCGACGTCCTCGCCTCGACCGCCGCGACCCCGGTCGCCGCGTTCGGCAACGCCGAGCGCAACCTCTACGGCGTGCAGTGGCATCCCGAGGTCAAGCACTCCGACCACGGCCAGGACGTCCTGGAGAACTTCCTGCACAAGGCCGCGGGCCTGCCCGCCGACTGGAACAGCGGCAACGTGATCGCCGAGCAGGTCGAGAAGATCCGCGCCCAGGTCGGATCGGGCCGCGTCATCTGCGGTCTCTCCGGCGGCGTCGACTCCGCCGTGGCCGCAGCACTCGTGCACAAGGCCGTCGGCGACCAGCTCGTCTGCATCTTCGTCGACCACGGGCTGCTCCGGAAGAACGAGCGCGAGCAGGTCGAACAGGACTACGTCGCCTCCACCGGTGTGCGCCTCGTCACGATCGACGCGCGCGACCAGTTCCTCTCCGCGCTCGCCGGCGTCAGCGACCCGGAGCAGAAGCGCAAGATCATCGGCCGGGAGTTCATCCGCACGTTCGAGCAGGCCGAAGCCGCGCTCGTCGCGGAGGCCGCCGCGGACGGCGAGCCGATCCGCTTCCTCGTGCAGGGCACCCTGTACCCCGACGTCGTCGAGTCGGGCGGCGGAGCGGGCACCGCGAACATCAAGAGCCACCACAACGTGGGCGGCCTGCCGGAGGACCTGCAGTTCGAGCTCGTCGAGCCGCTGCGGACCCTGTTCAAGGACGAGGTCCGCGCGATCGGCCGCGAGCTCGGGCTCCCCGAGGTCATCGTCGGCCGCCAGCCGTTTCCGGGGCCCGGTCTCGGCATCCGGATCGTCGGTGAGGTCACCGCTGACCGTCTCGCGATTCTGCAGGATGCCGACGCCATCGCCCGCGAGGAGCTGACCAAGGCGGGCCTCGACGACGAGATCTGGCAGTGCCCCGTCGTGCTGCTGGCCGACGTGCGCTCGGTCGGTGTCCAGGGCGACGGTCGCACGTACGGACACCCCATCGTGCTGCGCCCGGTCTCCAGCGAGGACGCCATGACGGCCGACTGGAGCCGTCTGCCCTATGACGTCCTGTCGAAGATCTCGAACCGCATCACGAACGAGGTCCGCGAGGTGAACCGTGTCGTCCTCGACGTCACGAGCAAGCCCCCGGGGACCATCGAGTGGGAGTGAGCGTGTGACGGATGCCGTGGCCTGAGGGTCACGGCATCCGTCGTTCGCGGGTCATGTCGCGGGCCCGCGGACGCACGAAGAAGGGCCGCCCGGCGTACCGGGCGGCCCTTCTTGTGGAGTGCGGTCAGTTGCTGCCGCGGACGATCGCGATCATGCGCAGGATCTCGACGTACAGCCACACGACCGTGACCATGATCCCGAAGGCGCCGAGCCAGCCGAACTGGCGCGGGGCGCCGTTGCGGACGCCCTGCTGGATCTGGTCGAAGTCGAGCACGAGCGAGTACGCGGCCATGATGACGACCAGCACGCCGATGATGAGGCCGAGCGGGATGCCGGCGATCGTGGCGCTGTACAGGCCGAAGGTCTGCTCTGCCGGCAGGACGTTGGTCCACATGAGGACGAGGTTCAGCAGCGAGAAGACGAGGTAGCCGATCATCGCGATCATGAAGATCTTCGTGGCCTTCTTCGAGGCACGGATCTTGCCGCTCGCGAACAGGGCCAGCGTCACGCCGACGACGGAGACGGTCGCGAGGGTGGCCTGCATGACGATGCCGGGCCACATGATCTCGAAGAACGCCGAGATGCCGCCGATGAAGAGCCCCTCGAACGCCGCGTAGGCGAAGATCAGCGCGGGGCGGATCTTCTTGCGCGACGTGAAGGTGATGACCATCGCGAGGACGAAGCCGCCGAGCGCGCCGATGATCCAGGGCATCATGGTGAACGCCTGGTTCGGGTCGCCGGTGATGCCGAACGATCCGCCGAGCGTCCACAGCCAGCCGACGACCGCCGTGACCAGCAGGATGGCGAACAGGCTGAACGTCTTGATGACGGTGTCCTCGACGGTCATGCGACCGGTCTCGATGGATCCCGCGGGCGGGGCGGCGAACATGCCCTCGAGCTGCGCGCTGGCGGCGACGTCGGCGCCCTGGTGGGCGGCGGTCGCGTACTGCGTTGAGGTGCCCGCCTGCTGCGCCGCGGGAGGGGTCAGGCCCGGCCGCTGCTCTTTGAAGGCCGGGTTGTTGAATGCGAAGTTGCCGGAGGCCATGGTCTCTCTCACTCCAAGAATCGGGTCACAGCGCGGTGCTGTGGATTACAGGGTATCGGACGGGGTTCCCGCAGCGGCAGTACAGGCTGTGAGAGCGCTACGAACCGCGGGGATGGCGACGGGTAGCCTGGAACGATGCCCCGCCGCAGACCCCTCGTGATCGGTCATCGCGGCGCGCCCGGCTACCGCCCCGAGCACACCCGCTCCTCGTATGACCTGGCCCTCGAGCTGGGTGTCGACGCCGTCGAACCCGACGTCGTCGTCACGAAGGACCGGGTCCTCGTCGTCCGTCACGAGAACGAGATCGGCTCGACCACCGACGTCGCCGCGCACCCCGAATTCGCCGACCGCCGCACCACGAAGACGATCGACGGCGCGGAGATCACGGGATGGTTCACCGAGGACTTCACGTGGGCCGAGCTCGCGACGCTGCGGTGCCGGGAACGGCTGCCGCAGCTGCGGCCGGGGAGCGCGAGCTTCGACGGCGAGCAGCCGCCGCTGCGGCTGCGCGACGTGCTCGACATCGTCCGCCTCGCCTCGCTGGACCAGGGTCGGGAGATCGGCGTCGTGCTGGAGATCAAGCACGCGACCTACTTCGCCGGACTCGGGGTCGACGTTGCAGGCCTCGTCGCCGCGGAGCTGCAGGCCAGCGGCTGGGCCGACGGCGCGCTGCCGCTCGTGCTCGAGTCGTTCGAGTCGACCGTGCTGATGCAGCTGCGGGAGCACGGCATCCGCGGGTCGTACATCTACCTCTTCGAAGCGGCCGGCCGCCCCTACGACCTCGTCGCAGCCCTCGGCCGCAACGCACCGACCTACCCGTCGCTGGCCACGCCGGCGGGCCTGGACGGACTCGTCGGGGTCGTCGACGGCATCAGCCTCGACAAGCGCATGATCCTCGCGCCCGACCGGCTCGGGCGGCCCACCGGTCCGGCGCCGATCGTCGCCGAGGCGCACGCGCGCGGCCTCCGCGTCTTCACATGGACCTGCCGGCCGGAGAACTCGTTCCTCCTCCCGTCGTTCCGCCACGGCCGGGACAAGTCGGCCCTCGGTGACTACGAAGCCGAGTGGCAGGTCATCGCCGACGCCGGGGTCGACGGGGTGTTCGTTGACCACCCCGACCTCGGTACCGCGTTCTTCCGCTGATCCGCCGGCGTACCGGGACACATGCCCCGGCGTTCATGCACGGTCCACAGGGAACCCCTAGGGTGAGCGCATGAGCACCCCCGGCATCGTCGCGCGCGGAGTCAAACGGTCCTTCGGGAACGTGCACGCGGTCCGCGACGTCACACTCGAGGCGCGCGAGGGCGCCGTCACCGGCCTCGTCGGCCCGAACGGGTCGGGGAAGACGACGCTGCTGCTGATGCTGGCGTCCCTGCTGCAGCCCGACGAGGGCGAGCTGCGCATCGGCGGGATCGACCCGATCGCCGACCCGGCCGGCGCGCGCGGCGTCCTCGGCTGGATGCCGGACGCGCTCGGCGCGTGGCAGACCCTCAGCGCCCGCGAGACCATCGTTACGACGGGCCGGCTCTACGACCTGGACAAGGAGCGCTCCGCCGCCCGGGCGGCGGAGCTGCTGAGCATCGTCGGCCTGGAAGACCTCGCCGACGCCCCGGCGCGGGTCCTCTCCCGCGGTCAGAAGCAGCGGCTCGGCCTCGCCCGAGCGCTCGTGCACGACCCGCAGGTCCTCCTCCTCGACGAGCCGGCGTCCGGCCTGGACCCGCAGGCGCGGATCGACCTGCGACTGCTGCTGCGGCGTCTGGCCGCCGAAGGGCGCACCATCCTCATCTCCAGTCACATCCTCTCCGAGCTGGAGGAGGTCGTCGACGACGCCGTCTTCCTCATCGCGGGGGAGACCGTCAGCGCCGAGCGCGTCGCCGCGGCCGCAAGCCGCGGACGGATGTGGCGTCTGCGCCTGGCCGACCGCGACGCGACGGCCGCCGCCCTCCCGGTCGCGCAGGCGCTCGGCTGGGATGTGAACCACATCCCCATCGAGCGCCGCGACCTGCTGCTGCACTTCGCCACCGACACCGACGCGGCGGCCGGGATCGCCGCGCTCGTGCGCGCGGGGCTCCCGGTGGCCGAGTTCAGTGCCGCGACGGGCCTCCTCGAACACACCTTCCTCGACCTCGAAGGGGGTGCGCGATGAACCTCGCCCGACTGTGGACCATCGCCCGGCTGGAGCTCGTCCAGCGGATGCGGACGGTGTCGTGGTTCGTCCTCCTCGGCATCTTCGCCACCCTCCTCGCGGGGGTCACGCTGCTGTCGTTCTTCGCCTTCCAGCGCACCGAGCAGAGCGGCGCCGCGATCTACTCGACGGTCGTCTACATCACGCTGCTGCTCGTGATCCTCGTCTCCCCGACGCTGAGCGGGAACAGCATCAACGGCGACCGGGATGCCGCGACCCTCGCCCCCGTGCAGGTCACGCTCGTCACGACCGGGGAGATCCTGCTCGGCAAGTTCCTCGCCGCGTGGATCACGGGCCTCGCGTTCGCCGTGGTCGCCGTGCCGTTCCTCGTCATCGCCTCGTTCGGCGGCGGCGTGCAGGCGGCGACGGTGCTGGTGTCCCTTGCCATCCTGGTCCTCGAGACCGGCATCATCGCCGCGATCGGCATCGCGATGAGCGGCATCCTGCCCCGCCCGCTGTTCTCCGTCGCCGCGACCTACCTCGTCGTCGCGGCCCTCGCGATCGGGAGCGTCATCGGGTTCGGGCTCGTCGGCGCGAGCATCACGAGCGAGGCCACGAACTCGTACCGGACGGCCGTGTACGACGACACCACCGGCGAGCCCGAGTGCAAGGACGGCGCCGAGAACTGCTGGAACGATCCGGAGGAGATGATCTGCGGCGAGTGGCAGGTCGACACCTGGCACGTCCCGCGCTTCGACCACGTCTGGTGGATGCTGGCGGCGAACCCCTTCGTCATCCTCGCGGACGCCACCCCCACGCAGTTCGACCGGCAGGGGAACGCCGTCGACGCGTTCGGCGCCCTCAAGTTCGGTGTGCGCTCCGCGCAGCTGCCGCCCGAGCTCGAGCAGCGCTGGGACGAGTGCGCCCCGTACGAGGAGCAGCGGTTCCCGAACGCCCGAGAAGTGATCGGGAAGACCGTGCCCAGCTGGTTCGTGGGGCTCGGGGTCCAGATCGCCCTCGCCGCCGCGCTGCTCTGGTGGGCGTGGGCGCGGACCCGCACGCCGGCGCGGCAGCTGCCTCCCGGGACGCGCATCGCGTGACCCCGTCCCGAGTAGATGAGAGCCTTCTCATCTACCCAGGACTATCGGCAACTGTCAGTCGATGCATAGCCTCCTATCAGCCTCCGCACACGAAGCGGGGGCAGTGCTCTGCACAGAAAGGCGGTCCCCCTTTGCACCGACGAATCCTGGCAGCAGCCGGCGTCATCGCGCTCTCGCTGCCCACGTCCGCGGCATTCGCCGCGACAGCCGACGACGACCCGTCGTCGCGTTTCACCCAGACGGAGGCCACCGGTCAGATCGACTCGAGCTTCCGTCCCGCCGCGCTCGACGCCTCGGGCCGTGTCACGGTCGTCATCGAGATGGCGGGCGACCCCGTCGCCGTCGTCCAGGCCGAGAAGGGGCGCGACCTCACCGCGGATGAGCGGTCATCGGTCAAAGCACAGCTGAAGCAGGCGCAGGACTCGATCCGCGGCTCGATCACCGGCAAGGGCGGCAAGATCCAAGCCCAGATGCAGTCCGCGTACAACGGCTTCCAGGCCTCCGTGCCGGCCGCCGAACTCGACGCCGTCGCCCAGCTCCCGGGCGTCGTCGCGATCCACCCGGTGCGCACCTACGAGATCGACAACGCCGTCTCCGTCCCGTACCTCGGCGTCCCCCAGGTCTGGGAGAACACCGGCTACACCGGCGAGAACGTCAAGGTCGCCATCCTCGACACCGGCATCGACTACACCCACGCCACCTTCGGCGGGCCCGGTACGGTCGCCGCGTACGAAGCCGCCAAGGCCACGTCGACTCAGCCCGCCGACCCGGCGCTCTTCGGCCCCGACGCGCCGCGCGTGAAGGGCGGCATCGACCTCGTCGGCGACGCCTACGACGCCGGCGGCACCGGCGCCGCGCTGACCCCCGTCCCGGACACCAACCCGCTGGACTGCCAGGGGCACGGCTCGCACGTCGCCGGCACCACGGCCGGCAGCGGCGTCCTCGCCGACGGCTCCACCTACGCGGGCGCCTACGACTCGACGACGTCGTCGAACTCGTTCCGCGTCGGCCCCGGTGTCGCCCCACAGGCCGACCTGTACGCCGTCCGCGTGTTCGGCTGCGACGGGTCGACGGATGTCGTCGTCCCCGCCATCGACTGGGCCGTCGCGAACGGCATGGATGTCATCAACATGTCGCTCGGCTCGTCCTTCGGCCGCGGGGATGACCCCGACGCCGTCGCCGCCTCCAACGCGGTGGGCGCCGGCGTGGTCGTCGTCGCCTCCGCCGGCAACTCCGGCCACAACCCGTATCTGACCGGTTCGCCGGGCACGGGCGACGGCGTCATCGCGGTCTCCGCGGTGGACAGCGCGGAGAGCTTCCCCGGCGCGACGATCACCGTCAACGGCACCGCGATCGAAGCGATCAACGCCAACGGCGCGTCCCTCGAGGGCATCGGCGACCTCACTGTCGTCCGCCTCGTCGACGACCCGGCCACGCCCGAGAACGAGGCCCTCGGGTGCTCCGTCGCGGCGTACACGAAGGCCGGAATCACGGCAGGCGGCAACCAGCTCGCCGTCATGCAGCGCGGCACCTGCGCCCGGGTGGCGAAGGCCATCTACGCGCAGCAGGCCGGAGCGGCAGCGGCGGTCATGGTCAACTCCGACAACACGCTGCCTCCATATGAGGGCATGATCACCTCGAACCCCGACGACGGCACACCGTACGTCGTGACGATCCCGTTCCTGGGCGTCCGCGCCTCGGACGGCGCCGCGCTCGTCGCCGGTGCCACCGCGACCCTCGCGGCGGCGCAGATCGCCAACCCCGGGTTCCGCGGCTACGCGTCGTTCACCTCCTCGGGCCCCCGCAGCGGTGACAGCGCCATCAGCCCCGACGTCGCGGCGCCCGGCGTCTCGATCGCGTCGGCGGACGTCGGCTCCGGCAACGGGGCGGCGATCATGTCGGGCACGTCGATGGCGGCCCCGCACGTCGCCGGTGTGGCGGCC
This sequence comes from Microbacterium saccharophilum, assembly GCF_007992455.1. Classification (GTDB taxonomy): domain Bacteria; phylum Actinomycetota; class Actinomycetes; order Actinomycetales; family Microbacteriaceae; genus Microbacterium; species Microbacterium saccharophilum. Next base: position 349,596 of record NZ_BKAH01000002.1, read on the forward strand.
CTGTCGGTGCAGGCGCACCCGGCCTGGTCGGCCTCGCAGGTGTCGGCATCCATCGTCTCCACGGCGGACCCGGAGAAGGTCGCCGGTCAGAGCCTCACCCTCGGCGGCGTCGGCCTCGTCGACACGGCGCAGGCTGTCGCGACGACCGTGACGGCGACCGGTGACGCGTTCCGCACGGAGAGCGGCTGGGCGCGCGAGTCGGCGCTGAGCTTCGGCTTCCAGGAGTCCCAGATCGGCTTCGGCGGCGTGAAGACCGTGACGATCCGCAACGACGGCAGCAGCGCCGTCACGTACGCGGTGTCGACCACGCCGTCCGCGGCGTCGCAGAACGCGAAGGTCAATGTCAGCGCGAAGTCGGTGACCGTCCGCCCGGGCGGCACGGCCAAGCTGCTCGTGACGGTCGCGGCCCTCGCGAAGGACATCCCGACGTCGAACGCCGGCGACGACCAGTTCTCGTTCTACGAGATCTCGGGCGACATCGTCCTCACGGCGGCGGACTCCACCCTGCGGGTTCCGTACCTCCTCGTGCCGCGCTCGAACAGCACGGTGACGGCGAACGCGACCGGCCCCTGGTTCTCCAAGAACCAGAAGGTGAAGGACGGCACGAAGCAGGTCACGCTGCGCAACACGCGCGGCGCGCTCGACGCGGACGCCGACTTCTACACGTGGGGCCTGTCCGACGCGAAGGATGCGACGAAGTCGCTTCCGGACAACGGGTACGACATCCGCGCGGCCGGAGTGCAGTCGTTCGATGTCGGCGGCGGCGACAAGCTGGTCGTCTTCGCGGTGAACACCCACAACCGCTGGTCCAACGCGGCGAGCAACGAGTACGACGTCATCATCGACACGGATCGGGACGGCGAACCCGACTGGATCGTGCTGTCGTACGACTCGGGTGCGGTGCGCGCGGGAAGCGCGAACGGGCTGGCCGAGACGTTCCTCGTGAACGCCGAGACCGGTGCGCTGTACCCGAGCGGCTTCCTCACGGCGGCTCCGACCGACAGTAGCACCCTGCTGCTGCCGGCGTTCGCGAGCGACCCCGGGATCACGGGCGCGTTCAACTACACGGTGCAGACCTTCGGGCTCTCCGGTGGCGAGGATGCGGTCCCCGCGTGGGCCACCTACGACCCGGCGGCGCCGGCGATCAGCAACGGCCAGTACGAGACGGTCCCGACGCGCGGCAGCGTGACGGTGGACGTCGCGGTGGATGCGGCCGCCTACGCGGCGCAGCAGCCGCTGGGCAGCATGATCGTCGTGCTCGACAACAAGTCGGGCGCTGACGAGGCCCTGCTCGTCAAGATCAAGTAGCACCGATGTGGGGAGGCCCGGATGTGCGAGCATCCGGGCCTCTTCGCGTGCGCGTCGCCGCGCTCAGCGCTCAGCGCTCGCAGAGCGTGGGGGAGTCGCCGGTGCCGAAGCGGTAGTCGTACTGCGCGTCATCCGTCGCGACGATCACGCGCACGCCGTCGATGATGGCCTGGGTGTAGGACTGGCCGGGCTTCGCGCAGCCGAGCGACCCGTCGGTGAACGTCACGGCCTCGGCGGAGACGATCTCCGGAGTGCCGGAGACGCCGCGCGACTCGAGATCGGCGAGGATGGCCGACCAGCGGGCGTCGGAGAGCTGCACGGGCGCACCCGTGGGCATCAGGGGACTGGTCGTGATGAACGGAGGCCGGCTCGAGCCGGAGGGTGAGCCGGGCGTGGCGTCGTCGGACATGGGACTCCCTGCACAGGCGGTGAGCGCGAAAGCGAGAGCGGCGGCGGATGCCGCGACCATGTGACGTCGTGTTCGCATGGCGCCTCCCTCGAAGCCGTTCACGTGACACTGCCAGCGTAGGGCCGTGGTCTGCGAAACGGCGGGGAGTTTCCGGCATCCGCCGCCTGGTCTCAGCTCATTCGGCGTCTCACTTCATGCGGCCGAAGGTCGCGTCGATGTCGGCCATCTCCATGGCGGCCGTCGCCTCGATGAGGGCGCGGAGGTCGGCGTCGGCACCGGGGGAGAACTCCTCGGGACGCTCCGGGGCGATCGTCATGGGAGCGCCGGCGGGCGTCTGCTCGCTGGCATCCAGGTGCGTGCCGTCACCCGACGGGGACATCCCCTGCACGATCTTCCCCGCCTGCGACTGGCCCGTGAGGTCGAACGAGTAGATCTTGCTCTGGAGGCCCATCTCCAGCAGCCGCTTGACCTCGGGGAACGACTCCGCGTTCGTCTTCGGGATCGGCAGCGATGTGCGCCAGTTGACCCCCAGCGTCTCGAGGGCCTTCGCGTAGGCGTTCTCGTGCGCCTGATCACGCACGATCAGATAGGAGATCGTGGACCGGGCGGTCTTGTTGTCGGTCATCTCGTAGAGGCGGCATTTCTGCAGCCGACCGGTGGATTCGAGCATGAGGTTGTAGAGCAGGTCGAGCACGAGGTTGCCGGAGTTGTACACGTAGCTGCCCATCCAGGGGTTCCCGACGGCGTCGACCGGGAGGGCGCCCTGCGCGCCGACGAGGTAGTGGTGGATGTTGTCCTCGGACAGCGCGATGTTCAGGGGGACAGCGCCACCGGAGCCCGGCTTGTCGACCGGATCGGCGGGCTTGCCCTGGTAGCGCGGCGACCCGTCGAGGAGACGCGCGATCGTCGTGCCGATCAGCTCGACGTGGCTGATCTCCTCGGTGCCGATGCCCTGGATGAGGTCCTTGTACGGCTTGCCGTCGGGGCCGCGGAAGTTGATGCTCTGGAAGAGGTACTGCATCATCGTGCGCATCTCCCCGAACTGTCCGCCGAGCCCCTCCTGCAGGGCGTTGGCGGCGGCCGGGTCCGGCTCGTCGGCGGCGATCTCGTTGATGAATTCCTGGACGTGGAAGTACATTGATGCCTCCGGGGTGGATCAGTCAGGATGGAGGTGTCAGGGGCCTCCGTTTTGCCTGGCGGGGTGGACGCTGCGCGCCCTGCGGGGCGAGGGCAGGTGCCCCCGCCCCGACGGTTGCGCGGTCAGCTGCCGCTGATGTTCGACCGCGCCTGCTGCGCCTGATCGGACACCGTGCCGGCGGCGTCGGTCGCCTCGCTCTTGACGTTCTCGACGGCCTCGGTGGCGCGGTCCTTCACCGCCGCCGCCGCCTCCTGCGCCGGTGCCTTGAGGTCGCCGGCGACCTCCTTGGCGACACTCGCGACCTCGTCGACGAGGGGCTGCGCGGTGTCCTTCACCGACTCGGCGATCTCCCTCTCCTTGCGGGAGGCGGGGATCAGCGACGCGACGAGCAGGCCCACGCCGAAGGCGATGAGGCCTACCGCGAGGGGCGCGCCCTCCGCCTTCGCCTTCACATCGTGGGCGATGTCCGCGGCGCCGTGCGCCACGCCGGACGCAGCCGACGACGCCGACGACGAGGCGTCGTCAGCGGCGCCCATGATCCGGTCGCGGACGGAGCCGAACACTCCGCGGACCTTGTCCGCCTGGCGCTGGGCGATCTTGGACGGGGTGACCTTGTCGGCGAGGGCGTCGACGTCGAGCCCCAGCTCCTCCCGGGTGCGCTCGATGTCGGCGCGGATCGCTTCGGGTGAATCGCTCATCGGTTCTCCTCATTTCTCTTGAATGCTTCGGGGATCTCCTGCAGCGTCTCCACGGTCTGCGGAGCGCCCTTCACTTCGTTCAGCTGCTTGCGACCGACCGCGTACAGGATCGCGGCGATGATCGCCCACAGCACGGCCACGACGACACCGGACCAGCCCGCGCCGATCAGGTCCGACAGGGCGGCCCAGAGCGCGATGGACAGGAACAGCACCGTCATGGATGCCGCGTACCCGGCCCCGCCGAGCATCCCGGCGCCCTTGGCCGACGTCGTCGCCGTTTCTTTCAGTTCCGCCTTCGCGAGCGCGAGCTCCTGGCGCATGAGCGTCGAGAGGTCGCGCGTCACCTCGCCGAGCAGATCGCCGAGCGATGTGTCGGCGGCGCGGCGCTCAGACGGAGTCGGATCGCTCACCTGACACCCCCTGTCCGGTACCGCTCAGGCTCGTGCCACCCTGTGCCGTGCCACCCATGCGCGACTCGGACTCGGAGTACCGCGGCGTCTCCGCGTACGTCGGGGTCGTCTCGATGACCGGCGGCGGCGGGACGACGGTGACGTTCGACGGCAGAGCGGGAGTCCCGGATGCCGGCGCCCACGCGTCGGCCTCGGACTGCTCCTTGGCGTTGGTGGCCAGTGCGCGCGTCAGGCGCCCGACGAGCACTCCCGCGACAAGGGCGCCGCCGATGAAGGCACCGGGGCGACGCCGTGCGAACGCCTTGACATCCGTCAGCACCGCCGACGGGTCGCGGCTGCTGAGCCAGGAGGCCGCACCCGAGACGCGCTCGGAGACCTTCTGGACGAGGTCGCCGGCGACCCCGCTCCCCTCGGAATTGCGCGCCATCGATCCGAGCTCGTCGCCGAGCGCGCTGAGCCCCGTGGCGATGCGCTCCTGCTGCTTCGAGGCCTGATCGGTGAACTCGTGCCGGGCCTGGTGGTACAGATCGGTGACCTGCGCCTTGGTCTCCTGCGCGACGGAGGCGGCCTCGTCCTTCGCGGTCCCGGCGACATCCTTCGCCGCGCCCGTGGCCGTGTCCTTCATGTCGGCAGCTTCCTGCTTCGCGGTGTCGAGGGTGTGCGACTCTCCGCTCCCTGCTGTCTGGGGCTGGGCTGTCTGGGGCTCGCCCGCGCCCAGGCCGTCATTGCCGTATGACATGGTCTCTCCTTCGTTGGGGACCCATCGGGTCGTCGATGGGATACCCGGTCTACGTGGCCGTTCCGGCGTGGCGGAGGGGCTTGCATCACGCCGCGAGGTATGGCATGAGCGCGCGCGGAGGTCTGCCGGAGTGCCGTTCCGGCGCCGATCGCCGATCCGCAGGCCGGGGGCTCCGGAGTCAACCCCCTCCGTTGGTCCAGGTGAGCGCAGTTACCGTGACGGGATGGCCCGAGATCCCTCCGTCGCGCGACGGCGCCGCCTCGCGGGCGCTGTCCGCACCGCCGGCGGCGAGGTTTTCGCCGCCTCCCGGCTCGTGCTCGCGCTCAAGACAGCGATTGCCGTGGCCGTCGCCTGGTATCTGGCTCCCCTGGTCCCCTTCGCCGACGCTGAGTACTCCTACTACGCTCCGTTGGGCGTCCTCGTGGCGATGTACCCGACCGTCGTCGATTCGGCGAAGTCGGGGATTCTCGCACTCGTCGGGCTGGCCTGCGGGATAGCCCTGGGCCTCGGCGGCCTCGCAATCGTCGCCCTGGGGGCGCCGGCGATCGTCGGAGTCGCTTTCGTCGTGGGTGCGGGCGTGGCGCTCGGCGGCATCCGCGCGCTCGACGCCGGGCGCGACTGGATCGCCATCGCAGCGCTCTTCGTGCTCCTTCTGGGCGGGCACGAGACGGAGGAGTTCTCCAGCTCCTACATTGTGACCATGGCCTTCGGCGTGCTCGTCGGGGTCGCGGCGAACTATCTCCTGCTGCCGCCGGTCTACCTCCGCGACGCCGCGGCGCGCCTGTCCGAGTTGCGCGAGCATCTCGAGGAACAGCTTCGGCTGATGGCGGAGATGGTGGATGTGCGGAAGGTGGATGCCGAACGGCTCACGACCGGGAGCGATGCGCTCGCCGAGCGGGCCGCTGCGGTCGCCGACGACGTCCACGAGGCCGCCCGCAGCCGGCGCGCCAACCCGCGGGCTCGACGTCTCGACGACCTGCACGACGAGAACGCGCGGCGCTGGTGGGCGCTGGGCCGGATCATCGAGATCTCGCGGCCGTTTGCATGATGCACGCACGGGCGGGGCGCGGCCGGCGTCGATAATGGGCGGGTGGAACCGTGGGAGATGCGCGCGTGGCATGCGGAGTACCTCGACGCGTGCAACAGCCACGACCTCGATGCGATTCGCTCGTTCGTCGATCCGGCCGTGCGCCGCGCGCACCTGCCGGGCGGCAGCGATGCCTGGGTCGCGGACCTGGCCGACCTCTTCCACGCGTTCCCGGACTGGCGGTGGCGACGCATCCAGCTGATCGTCGAGGACGACCGGGTCGCTGTTCATCTTCGCGGCGCCGGCACGCATCTCGGCGCCTTCCGCGGCATCGCTCCGACGCGACGCCATGTCAACGTCGCCGAATTCGCGATGCACCGGGTGGCCGACGGCCGCATCGTGGAGTCCACCGGCACAGACGCCGTCGAACTGATCATCCACCTCGGGGCATGACTCGGATGTGACGATGGAGGGCGCCACCACCTCTCTGCGGCGGTTGGTAGCCCGCTCACCGTGAGCAACTGCCACTCGATGACCGATGCCTGGGTACGCTTTCCCAGACATGGGAGAGCGACGGTGAGTTCGGCGGCCGAGCCTCGACGGCTGTCGAACTACGGTGACGGCGCTGACCTGCTCGCCGCGCTCACGGAGGCATTGTCGAGCGCTCGTGTACGCCTCTGGGTGAAGGTGCCGTGGTGGGATGTCTCGCCGCTCGCGCGGCGGCTCCTCGACGGTGTGCTCGCGGCCCACCGGCGCGGTGTCGATGTTCGCGTGCTGTGCCGGCCTGAGGCGTCCAATGACGCGGTGATGCGGACGCTCCGCGATGCCGGCGTGTCGGTCACCGCCGTGCGGTACATCCACGAGAAGGAGATCATCGCCGACGAGCTTGCGATCACGCACTCGATGAACTTCACGTCGGCGGAGATCTCGCGCAACCAGAACTCCGGGTTCGTGCACACCGATCCCGCGATGATCGAGGCTGTCGAACTCGGCTTCCGGTCGCTGCTCGAGAACGCGTCCACGGTCGCGGAGGGCGAGGAATCCTGGACTCCCGCTTCCGCACTGATTCCTGACTCGCTGCGCACGTACCTCGACCGGTTCGGTCGACTGAACCCGTTGCAATCGAAGGCCGTGCCCGTCGTGCTCGCGGCGGCGGGTCATGTGATGGTGGTAGCGCCGACCAGCTCCGGCAAGACTCTCATCGGGGAGGTCGCCGCGCTGCGTTCCATCGTGACCGACGGCAAGCCGGCGGTGTGGCTCCTGCCTGCGCGGGCCCTGGCCGCAGAGGTCGCCGAGATCGCACGGCGGTGGAACGCCCACGGCATCCGAACGATCGAACTCACCGGCGAGACCAACATGTCGAGCGACGCAGTGGCGCAGGCTCAGCTCTGGGTCGCGACGACGGAGAAGTTCGAGGCGCTGTACCGGCGGGCCTCGCTCAAGGACGTCATCGGCCGGATCGGATGCCTCATCATCGACGAAGTCCATCTGGTCGGCGACCCCTCCCGCGGTGCCACGCTCGAGTCGATGATCGCGCGGCTCCGCGTCGCCGAGGGGCGCACCCGGATCGTCGCGCTCTCCGCGACCGTGTCGAACGCCCATGAACTTGCGGCGTGGTTCCATGCGGACCTCGTGCGCTCGACGTGGCGGCCGACGGTCCTCACGACGCAGCTCGTGCCATACGACCCGCCGGTGCACGGCAAACGCGAGCAGTTCGAATCCGCGAAGGACGACATCGTCGTCCCACTCCTCCGAAGCCTCGTCGGCGCGGACCTCGGCGCCGAGTCTCCGTCCGCTGACGGCGGTTCGAGCGCGGTCGTGTTCTGCGGAAGCAAGGCCGCGGTGATCCGCACCGCCGCGCGGGCCGCCGGTGTGCGCTCCCACGGTGTCGAACTGGAGACGGTCGTGGAGGAGTGCTTCCGCCGCGGGGTCGGCATCCACTTCCGCGACGCACCCCGCGCTGGCCGCGCGCTGGACGCATTCCGCGCGCGGCAGCTGCGCGTACTCGTCGCCACGTCCGGGCTGTCGACGGGCGTCAACACGCCGGCCAAGTTCGTCATCATCCGCGACCTGGAGCTCGGGATGACGCCGCTTGAAGTCAGCCAGGCGCAGCAGATGTTCGGGCGGGCCGGCCGTGCCGGTCAGGAGCCCGAGGGATACGGGTTCATGCTCGTCCCGCGCGCCGACGAGGGAACGTGGAAGATCAAGCTCAGCGACGGCTACGCGGCGAACAGCCGCATCGTCACTCAGCTCGGCGACGCCATCCTCGCCGAGCTGCTGCTCGGATCGGTCACCGACCGCGCGAGCGCGCGCTCGTGGTTCGAGCAGACCCTCGCCTTTGCGCAGAATCGGACGTCCGTCGACCTCGACGATGTCATCGACAGCCTGCTCGCGCGCAGCTTCGCGACCGAGATCGACGGGCAGCTCGCGCCGACCGAGATCGGGATGCTGACATCCCGGCTCATGATCGAGGTCGATTCCGCGGGCGAGATGCTCCGAGCCCTCGCCGCGCTTCCGCTCCCTTCCACAGCCGATGAGGCGGAGGAGTTGGTACTCCAGACCGTCGCGAGCGCGGCCGCCGCGCTGCGGGAACGACCCGTCAATGAGCGGGCCTACACCGGCTACGTCGACGAGCTGCTGACCGCGTGGTCGCCCCGTGTGCTCGCTCGCACGCGCGACTGGTTCGGGGCCCGACTGTGCATGGCAGCGGCGCAGATCGCGCTCCGCTCGCCGGCTCGGGCCCGCGACACCCTGCCGGCGGGAGTGTCGATGGCGGAGCTTCGTCGCGCCGTCGAAGACATGCCGCGATATCTCGCATGGGTCGCAGCGCTCGGATACGCGGACGCCGCGACCTGGGCTCCCGCGGTGGCCGGCGACCTCGCCCGCCGACTGACCTGGTGGCAGCTCACGCCCCACCCAGAGCGGGGCACGGGGCGCCTCCTGTGGATGCTGGAGCGCATGCTCGATCCTCAGCATCACCGCGCCCGGATGTCCGATCTGTGGCGCCGGGCACGCGGCGCCGGGTTTGCATCGCCGGATGGGATCAACGCACGGCCGCGTGGCGTGGACGTGACTGCGGAAGGGTTCGCCGACATCGTGGGCTCGCGCGCCGACATCAGTCTGGAACCGCTCGTCGACCTCGAACTGACCTACCGAAGCCCGAACACGCACGCGCGCGTGACAGCCATGACGTCGACCGGCGCGGCACGCGCCATCGCGACGACGAGACCTGCTCAGGGCCCGATCGACATCATCCTGCCGCCGAGATCTTCCGGCACCGTCGCCGCCGACGTCTTCCTCTACACGCGCGACGGCGACTTCGGATACGCCAGCCTCCTCGCGGACGTGCCGGAGAGTGCAGCGTCCGTCGGCCCGGTCGAGGAATCGGTCGCACTCATCGCCGATCTGCCCGACGTCCACTCCGTTCTCGCGCATCCCCGCGGTGTCCGCCGGCTGTTCCAGGGCGAACGGAAACGGCTGCGGGACAGCATGCGACCCCTGATCTCCCCCGACCCGCGTCTCGGACCGGTCGCTGTCGCGCTGTCGGAGCATCACACCGAATCCCGGCTAGCGATCATCGCCCTGCGTACCAACCTTCGCGCGCTGCTGCGCGAGGCGAGCCGGACCGACCTCAGGCCGCCGCACGCCGTGCTGCGCTCACGCGAAGCGTCGGAGGCCGAAGTGCAGATCACGCTCGCCGCACTTCTCGCCGCGCTGCACATGGATACCGGCATCGCGACCGCCGACGGTCACCCGCTCGCCGTGGTCAGGGCGGACGACGGGTGGGCACTCGCGGGTCCGCGGCATGCCCAGCCCGGGCGCATCGAGCCGCTCATCCCGAACTCGCTGCCGCCGCAGATCGAGGCGGTCTCGGCGCCGCCGGAGACTGCCGAGGTGGAGACGGCGCCACGATGCGCGTGGATGTCGGAGTTCGTGCTGTAGCGACGATCCCGCTCACCTACGCGACGGGAAACGCCTCCGCGAGACACCCATGAGCGGCATCGACATCGAAAGCCGCGACGGTTGCTTCCGTCATGCGCTCGATGAGGAGGCGCGGCCAGAGGACGTGGACGTCGTCAACGGCGAACGAGCCTCCGAGGAGCGGCCAGTCGGCCTCGAGGAAGCACAGCACGCCCGCGATCGGGATCGTGTCGTCGGCGAGCACGTCGCGGACGCGCTGGACCTGCCGCTTCACGCCGTCGACGAGTTTCGTTCCGTCGCGACCGTCGATGCGGAGCGATTCCACACGCGGTCGGAAGATGCCGCCCTCGACGCGGAGTTCCGGTCGTTTTTCCTTATACCGCTTCGCGTCGATGACCCAGACGCCGGAGGGCCCGATCGCGATGTGGTCGATGTTCGCCTTCGTGCCGCGGATGCGTCGGTCGTGCAGCACGCGGAATGTTTCGGGCAGGTCGGCGAGTCGCTTCGCCATGAGCTCTTCGCCCAGCGCGCCGCGCTCCCACGCCTTGGTGCTCTGCGGGTCGTCGGAGAGTGCGAGGATCAGGCCGCGGAGCCTAGGGTGCTTCGCGCGGATCCGCTGCTCACGGACATCCCTGCGGCGTTCGTACTCCCGGCGCGCGGAGGCGCCGGCTTCGCCGTTCGATGTCTCCATTGTCGGCATCCCGACGGGCAGGACATCGACGGCCGGTGGGTCGCATTCCACGCATCGGATCGCCTTCAGCGGCCGTTCGTGATTGCCTCCGCGCCCGCGTCATGCGCCCGACCGCATAACCGACAGGTTCCTCCATAGCGCAGTCGCATGCGTTTGTCGTCGGTCCCGAGCTCGAGTGTCACGAGCCCGAAAGTAGCAGCATCCCCGGTGGCAGTACCGGCTCTCGCCCGGCCGTAGACGCGACGGCGGGAGTCGAAACTGCGGTTGCGCTGATTTTGACGCTGCTGGAGAAGCGCGGAATCACGCGGGTTGGGCCGTCCTGCCGCGGAGAATCAACGAAGTGCGGGCTGTGCTCGAGACGTGTGTCGTTCGGTTCTGATCAGAGGAACCGGTCTGGATCTGCGCGGTTTGTGTCCACACTGTGTCCACGCGGAGCTCGCGGTCGCAACAGACGTCGGTGCGGCCGCCTTCTACGCGTCCCCCGATCTGCAGCGCTGGACGCGCGTCGGTGAGTTCGCACGCGACGACCTCGGGCTGCTCGAGTGCCCGGACATCTTCGAGATGACCGCCGACGACGGTTCGACCCACTGGGTCCTCGGTGTCAGCGCCAACGCGAGGCATCGCGATCTGCCCGCGACCTACGCCTACTGGACGGGAGCGTTCGACGGTGCTGACTTCATCCCCGACGCCCACGAGCCGCGCTGGCTTGACTGGGGATTCGACTTCTACGGCGCCGTCACCTATCCGCATCACGCTGCCGACGGTCGCGAAGACCCGGGTCTGCGCCACGTCATCGGGTGGGCGAACTTCTGGGACTACCCGCACAACACGCCCACACTCGTCACGGATGGCTACAACGGGGACGATATGATCGTGCGCGACCTCCGCCTCGTGCGAAGAGACGGTGGCTATCACCTCGCCTCCTCGCCGACGGCGGCGCTCGGCGAATACTCGACCGCCACACACGAGATCGGCGACATCCGGGTCGAGGGCATCCACGAACTCGCCGTGCATTCACTCTCCTTCGAGTTGTCGTGCGAGATCGAATGGGATCCGGCCCAGCCACCCGAGGACCTCGGAATCGAGGTATGCCGTGCGCAAGGCGGATCGCGTCATGTGGATGTCGGCATCCGTCCGGGCGATGCGGTGAGCTACCTCGACCGCCGACTCACGATCAACCCCACTGCAGGCCGGACCTCGGCCGCTCTGGGCGACGCCGACGGGAGGATGGCCATCCGCCTGCTGGTCGATCGCACGAGCGTCGAGCTCTTCGTGGGCGACGGACGTGTCGTCCATTCGCACCGTGTCTTCCCGCTGGCCGGCGACGACGGCATCCGGCTGTACTCGCACGGCGGGGGGAGCGTCTTCCGCGATTTGCGCGTGCACGAGCTGTCGCTGAAGCCGGCAGCCGCTGCGGACGTCGAGATGGCCCCGGCGGGACCGGTCCCATGAGTCGTGTCGGCGTCATCGGCGAGGCCCTCATGGATATCGTGCGGCGTCCCGACGGAAGCGTGCACACCGCGCCCGGTGGTAGCCCCGCGAATGTCGCGCTCACACTCGGTCGCCTCGGCATGGACGTGCGCCTCTTCACTAGCCTTGGCCAGGATGCGTCGGCCAAGGCCATCCGCACGTGGCTTGGTGAGTCTCGTGTCGACGTCTTTGCTGCGGAGGCCGAACGGACCTCGACCGCGATCGCCTGTCTGGATGCCACCGGGGCGGCGCAGTACGAGTTCGATCTCGTCTGGGAAGCGCGACGGATGCGACTCGACGGCTGCGGCCTTCTGCACGTCGGGTCGGTGACCGCACTGCTGGCCCCCGGCGCGGACGAGGTGCTCGCGGCGGCGCAGGCGGCCCGACCAAGTGCGCTGATCACCTACGACCCGAATATCCGCCCCGCACTGCTGGTCGAGCCCCGCGCGCATCGTGACCGGGTGGAGCGGCTCGTGGCCCTCGCCGACGTCGTGAAGGCGAGCGACGAGGACCTCGACTGGCTCTACCCAGGGGTCGATCCCCTCGATGTCGCCCGCGGATGGCGGCGCAGGGGAGCGGCGCTCGTCGTCGTCACCCGCGGCGGAGCCGGAGCGGACGCGGCGACCTCTGGCGGTGTCGTCCACGTCGAGCCGCCCTCGGTCGTCGTAGCGGACACGGTCGGAGCGGGCGACACGTTCATGGGCACGCTCATCGCGGAGCTGGTGACGCGGGGATATGCGCAGCACGGCCGCGCCGCCCTGCGGGGCGTCGACGTCGGTGTTGTGCGGTCGATGCTCGAGGCCAGTGCGCGCGCAGCAGCGGTGACCGTGTCACGGCCCGGCGCCGATCCGCCGTGGGGCGAAGGGGTCCGGCCGCTGACGCGGATCACCTGACCGGTCGGCGGGCGCGGCCAGCCGGGCGCTGGGTCGCCTCACGCAGACGCAGGTCTGCGCTCTGCCGATGAGTGCTCGACGCTGGCATCGCCGCGGCCGAGGACGAACCGGCGGATGCCCAGGACTGCTGCTCCTCGGCACCACTCCTCGTTCGTTCCGGGCACCAACTCGATGCGGACTTCGGATGCGCGGGCGTCGCGATGTTCTGCCAGGCCGCGATGGATGTCGGCGCGCGCCACCTCGGCGAGCTCCACCCCCTCGCCGCCGATGACCACGAACTCGGGTGCCGTCAGGTTCGCCACCGCCGCGATGAGCTGTCCTAGCGCTCGGCCGGACCGGGACAGAAGCCGGGTGAGGGTCTCATCTCCTCGTCGAGCCCGAGAGACGATCTCCTGCCACGGCACGTCCTCGCCGGTGGCGAAGTGCACAGCGCGCTCGATGGACGGGATCGTCAGCATCGCCTCCGCGCAACCCTGGTGGCCCTGTCGGCACAGGGGGCCGAGCGGATCGAGCGGCCAGTGCCCGACGAGGCCGACTCCCGAATCGGGGCCCGTCAGCGCCCGACCATTCGCGATGCACCCGTAGCCCACGCCGATGCCCAGAGTGAGGGCGGCGAAGTTCGAGTGACCCGAGCCGACGCCGAACCAGTGCAGCGCGTCGACGAAGGCCTCGAGATCGTTCGCGCAGGCGGTCGGACGCCCCACCGCGTCCGCCGTCGCCGCCGCCAGCGGGACGTCGGTCCAGCCGAGGAATGGCGCGGAGGTGATCGTCCCGTCCGCGTCGACGACCCCGCCGACGGCGATTCCGACGGCGTCGATCGGGTGCCGCGACTCGGCATCGTCGACGAGCGCGCCGATGATGCCGACGACGTCCTCGGGGGCTCCGGAATGCCGTCGTTCCCCGAGAGTGCGCACGACGTTCGCGCGCAGATCTGTGACCACGGCGAACAGGGACTCGCCGGCGAGCTTGACCCCCAGGAAGTGATGCGCTGCCGGGACGACGTCCAGGGGAGTGGTCGGTCGCCCGCGCCCCTCTATGACCTGGGAAGTCTCCGTCACGATCCCCGAGCGGATGAGTTCGGAGCTGATGCGCGTGAGAGTCGCGGGAGCGAGATCGAGTCGTCGAGCCAACTCTGCACGACCCAACGGGCCGTGCAGCAGTACCTCGAGTGCGACGTCCTGCGTGAGCTGATCGCTCGGTTGCCACCCCATCGTGATTTACCTCCGTAGCCGAATATATCGCGCATCGAAGTCTGTGAGAAGTTGGATCTTGCGCAGGCTTTACTTCATATGCTCAAATAAATCATCGGCAACGACTGCCGCGTCGGAGGAGGGCACCCCCCTCCGTGTACCACCTGATACTGGGAGATCTGCAATGAGGCATTTACGTTCTGCGACGACGGTCGTCGCTCTGGTGGCGGCGGGTGCTCTGCTCGCCGGCTGCAGCGGTGGCGGCTCGCCGTCCGCGTCGGACGACGCGGTTACCCTCACCTTCTGGGGCACATACGGCAACGGTGGAAACAGCGCCCAGACCGACGAACTGGAGAACGAATTGATCCCCGCGTTCGAGAAGGAGAACCCGGGCATCACCGTCGAGTACGTCGACATGCCGTACGACGGTTTGAAGCAGAAGCTCACGACCTCCGCGGCCGGCGGTGAACTGCCGGACCTCATCCGATCGGACATCGGCTGGGTCGCGCAGTTCGCCAAGCTCGGGGTCTTCAAGCAGCTCGACGGCACGATGCCCGGGTTTGAGGACCTCGCCGACGCCGTCTACCCCGGCACTCTGGAGACGACCTCGTGGAACGGGCACTACTACGGCATCCCGCTGAACACCAACACCCGCGTGCTCGTGACCGACGCCGCCACGCTGCAGAAGGCAGGCCTCTCGGCGCCGCCGGCCACGTTCGACGATCTCGAGAAGCTGGCGGCAGGTCTGGACGGGTCGGGAACGTTCGCCTTCGCCGACAGTGGTCTGAGCGCCTGGAACGTCATGCCGTGGATCTGGTCGGCCGGCGGTGACATCGCCGATGCCGACCTGACCACGTCCACGGGCTACCTCGACAGCCCGGAGAGCGTCGCGGGCGTCCAGCTGCTGGTCGACCTGTATCAGAAGGGGCAGATCCCCAACCTCATCACCGGGAACACCGGCGCCACGGGCACGAGCGACGGGCTGCCGGGCGGACTGTACGCGTCGATTCTCGACGGCCCGTGGATGCAGGACATCTGGGCCGGTCAGTACCCGGACTTCGCACCGGCATATTCGCCGATGCCCTCCGGTGACGGCGGGTCGATCAGCGTCGTCGGTGGTGAGAGCCTCGTCGTGACCGAATCCACCGCGCACGCCGACGCCGCGTACAAGTTCCTGGAGTTCAGCCAGAGCGAGACCTTCCAGCTCGGCATGGCAAGAGCCGGCCAGATGTCCGTCAAGCCGGAGTTCGCGCAGAAGCAGGCTGACCTCGTGCCCTACTTCGCGACGTTCTCCGATCAGCTGGAGACCGCCCGCGCGCGCCTGCCCATTCCGCAGGCCGGCGAGGTGGACACCATCCTGAACGACGAGCTCGTGCCCGCCTTCGAGGGCAAGGTCACTGTGGCGGATGCGCTCACCGCTGCCGCCAAGAAGATCGACGCGCTCCTGGCCGACAACGGCTGATGACCCTCACCGCCGGCTCGCGCGGGGCAGCCACCGCTGCCTCGCGCGAGCCCTTCCCCCCGCGCCGTCGGCGCAAGCCGAACCTCACACCCTGGCTATTCATCGCGCCCGGGGCCATCCTGTTCGGGCTGTTCATCCTGTACCCGATCGTTCAGGCGCTGCAGATGAGCCTGTACGACTGGAACATCCTGCGCGGTGCGGCGAGCGAGTTCGTCGGACTCGACAACTACACCCGCGCCGTGCAGGACGACCGCTTCTGGCTGAGTCTGTCCAACAGCGGCATCTACATGCTGTTCACCGTCCCACCGCAGATCATCCTCGGGCTCGCGGTGGCCATGCTGCTGCGCTCCAAGGCGCCGGCGCAGCCGCTGTTCCGCGTGCTCTTCTATCTTCCGGTGGTCACCAGCTGGGTCGTCGTCTCCCTGCTGTTCAAGTATCTGTTCGCCGATCAGGGCCTCGTGAACTGGGCACTCGGCGACATCGTGCCGCTCACCGACGGCAGCACCTCCTGGCTGTCGGGGCGGTGGACGGCGCTCGTCGCGATCTGCGCGCTCGGAGTGTGGAAGGGCGTGGGCTGGTCCATGATGATCTTCCTCGCTGCGCTGCAAGGCGTCCCGCAATCCCTCGAAGAGGCGGCCGCGCTGGACGGCGCGAACTGGTGGCAGCGGTTCCGTGCCGTCACGATTCCGGCGATCTGGCCGGCGATGCTGTTCGTCGTGGTCATGCTGGTCATCGGCGGCTTCAACGTGTTCACGTCGGTTCTGCTGATGACGGCCGGCGGACCTGGCGGTCAGACCGAGGTGGTCTTGACGTTCATGTACCAGCAGGCGTTCTCCAACCTCGACTTCGGGTACGGGGCCGCCATCGCCGTGCTGCTGACAATCGTGGTGTTCATCTTCTCGGTCGTGCAGCTCCGCGTGTTCCGCGACCGTTCCGACGAGGAGGCGTGATGAAGCGCTCGAGCGTACAGCGCCGCGCCCTGACCGGGATGCGGCTGGTCGCCCTGGTCGTCGGCGCGATCGTCATGATCACGCCGTTCCTGTACATGGTGTCGACGTCTTTCAAGCCGCAGGCCTACGTGCTGACGACGCCCCCGCAGTTCATCCCCGACCCGTTCACGTGGGCCAACTACGTGCAGGCGTGGACGAGCCAGGACTTCTCCCGCTACGCGCTGAATTCGGTGATCGTCGCCGTGGTCTCCACCGCGCTGTCGGTGCTGATCAGCTCGATGATGGCCTATGGCTTCGCCCGGTTCGAGTTCCGCGGCCGCGAAGTGATCTTCCGCATCATGCTGATCGGCCTGATGGTGCCGGCGATGATGCTGATCATCCCGCAGTTCGTGCTCGCGAAGTACTTCGGCCTCTTGGATTCGCTCGCAGGACTCATCGTGTTCTACGTGGCCGGCTCGCTGGCACTGAACGTGTTCCTGCTGCGCGGGTTCTTCGCGGCGATCCCGGGTGAGCTCGATCAGGCGATGCAGGTCGACGGCGCGAACGCGTGGATCCGATACTGGCGGCTGGCCATTCCGCTCGCCAGACCGGCGCTCGCCACTGCCACGATCTTCACCTTCCTCGCCAGCTGGGACGAGTTCGCGTGGGCCCTGACCATCATCAACAGCCCCGAGAACCGCACCCTGCCAATCGCGATCCAACTCTTCCAAGGACAGAACGCGACGCAGTGGGGTCTCGTCTTCGCGGCGTCCGTCATCGCGGTGATCCCGGTCATCGTCGTGTACCTCATCTTCCAACGCCACTTCGTACAAGGCCTCACCTCCGGGGCAGTCAAAGGATGACCGTGACCGACCTGACACTCCTGCCCGCCCGCGCCAGCTTCGCGCCGGGCGAGAATCTGCACGTGGAGATCCGCGGAGCGGCGCCGGTGGACGGCAGCCTCTCTGTGTGGCGGCTCGGCGAACTCGTGCATCGCCAGCCGGTCCGCCCCGGCGCTCTCCAGACGCTTCCCGACCTGTCGCCCGGATGCTACGGCGTCGACCTCGAGCATGCGGGCGGCGTCGTCCGCACGGCGATCGAGATCACAGACGATGCGCGCGCCCGGCTGCGCTACGGGTTCGTCGCCAGCTACGCGCCCGGCAAGGACGTCCACGCCGTCGCCGACCTCGCGCGCAGACTCCACCTCAATGGCATCCAGTTCTACGACTGGGCGTACCGGCACGCGGATCTTCTCGGTGGCGGCGAGCAGTACGACGACGCGCTGGGCCAGCCGATCACTCTCGAGACGGTCCGGGCGCTCGTGGACGCGCTGCGCGCAGCGGGCGCGGCTTCGTACGGGTACGCCGCGGTGTACGCGGTCGGTCCCGAAGAATGGCCGCGGTGGCAGCAGCACGCGCTGCTGCGTCCAGACGGGGAGCCTTATGCGCTCGGTGATTTTCTCTTCATCCTCGATCCCGCGTCACCGCCCTGGCTCGCCCACTTCGCACAGGATCTGCGCGCGTCGGTGGAACAGGTCGGCTTCGACGGTTTCCACCTCGACCAGTACGGGTACCCGAAGCACGCCGCCACCCCGGACGGCACCGCGATCGACGTGGCCGAGTCCTTCCACCGGATGATCGACGTGGTGCGCGACAACCTGCCGGACGCGCGGCTGATCTTCAACAACGTCAACGACTTCCCGACGTGGGACAGCGCGTCGGCGCCGCAGGACGCGGTCTACATCGAACCGTGGAAGCCGGTGCTCACACTCGGCGCGCTTGCTGCCGTGGCGACACGGGCGCGGGCGGTGGCCGGGGACAAGCCCGTCGTCCTGGCCGCCTATCAGCACGTGTACGACCAGGCTCCCGCCGACGCATCCGATCGTGCGACGGCCTTCACCATGGCGACCCTCCTCTCGCACGGGGCCACCCAGCTCCTGGCCGGCGAGCACGGTAGGCTGCTCGTGGACCCGTACTACGTCCGCAACCACGAAGCCGAGCCGCGGACGCTCGAGTTCCTCACACGCTGGTCGGATTTCGCGCTCGAGCACGATGCCCTGCTGCTGGATCCGCAGATCGTCGACGTGACCGCGTCGTACGTCGGCGACTACAACGACGACCTCGACGTGGCCTACGCCGACGTCGCCGTCGCCGAGACGGCGGTAGCGGGGGCGGTGTGGCGGCGGGTCACCCGCGCCGACGACGGTCTCGTCGTGCACCTGATCAACCTGGCGGGGCAGGAGGACACCTCCTGGGATGCGCCGCGGAACGAGCCGGCCGCCACCGGCGACGGGGAGCTGCGCTTCCGACACATCCGCGGCCGGATGCCACGCGTGCGCGTCGCCGATCCCGACGCAGGCGGCCGCTTGAGCGATCTTGAGGTGCGTCTCGAAGAGAACCACGCCGTGGCCGTCCTGCCGCCGGTGCACATCTGGCAGGTAGTCCATGTCGCTCTCTGAGGGGCTCTTTCCCGGTGCGGACGTGCCGGCCTCGTCGCAGTGGTGGAAGAGGGCGGTCGTCTACCAGATCTACCCGCGGAGCTTCCAGGATTCCGACGGCGACGGGATCGGCGATCTGCGGGGTATCCTGCAGCGCCTCGATCATCTGGAACGGCTCGGCGTGGACGTGATCTGGCTCTCGCCGATCTACCCATCGCCGCAAGCCGACAACGGCTACGACATCAGCGACTACCAGGGCATCGACCCGGTCTTCGGCACCCTCGATGACTTCGACGAACTGCTGACGGCGTTGCACTCTCGCGGCATGAGGCTCGTGATGGACCTCGTCGTCAACCACACCTCCGACGAGCATCCGTGGTTCGTCCAGTCGCGGTCCTCGATCCACAGCGCCAAGCGGGACTGGTACATCTGGCGACCGCCGCGAGCGGGGCACGCCCCCGGCGAACCCGACCGCGAGCCCACGAACTGGGAGTCCTTCTTCTCGGGGCCGACGTGGACGCTCGACCCCGAGACGGGGGAGTACTACCTGCACCTTTTCGCGCGGAAGCAGCCCGATCTCAACTGGGAGAATCCCGAAGTTCGTCAGGCGGTGTACGAGATGATGCGCTGGTGGCTCGACCGCGGGGTCGACGGCTTCCGGATGGATGTCATCAACCTCATCTCCAAGAACCCGGACTATCCCGACGGACCCGTCCGTCCGGGTGCCGAGTACGGCGACGGATTCGCGCACTACTCCGCCGGCCCCCGCCTGCACGAGTATCTGCAGGAGATGCGCCGCGAGGTCTTCGACGGGCGCGGTTCACTGCTGACAGTCGGCGAGACGCCGGGCGTCACGAAGGACGCGGCGCCGCTGTTCTCCGACCCCGCGCGGCGCGAGCTCGACATGGTCTTCCAGTTCGAGCACGTGAGCCTCGACCACGGCGACGGGAAGTTCCGTCCACGCGCCCTCGAACCGGGGGAGTTGGCGGCATCCTTCACCGAGTGGCAGGACGCGCTCGCCGACGCGGGATGGAACAGCCTGTACCTCGCAAACCACGATCAGCCCCGCCCGGTGAGCCGCTTCGGCGATGCCGGCGAGTGGTGGCGGGAATCGGCCACCGCGCTGGCCACGGTCCTGCACCTGCAGCGCGGCACCCCGTACGTCTATCAGGGCGAAGAGCTCGGCATGACCAACGCACCCTTCGACGCGATCGAGGACTACCGCGACGTCGAATCGCTCAACTACTACGCGCGCGCCGTGGCGCGCGGAGAGAAGCCCGAAAGGGTGCTTTCGGGGCTCATGAGGATGAGCCGCGATCACGCGCGGACGCCCGTGCAGTGGGACGCCAGCGCGAACGCGGGATTCTCGACGGTCGTTCCATGGATTGCCGTCAACCCGAACCACCGTCACGTGAACGCGCAGGCGCAGTACCGCGATGCCGCTTCGGTGTTCTCCCACTACCGGGCGCTGATCGCTCTGCGACACCGGCTTGCCGTGGTCGCTGACGGCGACTTCGAGCGACTGGACGTCGGCGCGCCGGCCGTGTTCGCCTTCCGACGCACCCTCGGCGCCCAGCGCCTGCTGGTGATCGCGAACCTGTCCTCGTCGGCGGTGACCCCGCACCTCCCCGAAGCCGAGCGCGACTATTGGCGCGACGAGCGTCCGATCTTGAACAACGTGGTCGGCGAGGATCGTGCCGATGCCGCCCTGAGTCCGTGGGAGGCGAAGGTGTACGCCCGCTGACGTCGCTCCGGCGGGGACCAGCTCACCGGGTATGCCCCCGACGACGCCGGGCGGTGCCGCGCGCCGATGCGCGGGAACCGCCCGGCCGTTCGAGCGGGACTCGACCAGTCGATTCATGACATAGATGCGACTAGTATCTATGTCATGAATACGTTGGAGAGCGACATCGCCGCAAGCTCGACCCGCGCGGTCGACACGCGCTCCGCGGCGGAGATTGCTTATCAGGTCGTCAAGCAGCGGATTCTGGACGGAGAGCTGCCCGGTGGGTCGATGGTCAGCGAGGGCTCGATCGCCGAGTCGCTCGGGATGAGCCGCACGCCCGTGCGTGAGGCATTCTTGAGCCTGCAGGCCGAGGGGTGGATGCGGCTGTATCCCAAACGCGGGGCCCTCATCGCCGAAGCCCAGCCGCACGAACTCGAAGACGTCGTCGACGCCCGCGTGCTCATCGAGACGGATTCCGTGCGCCGAGTCGGTCGCGACAGCGAGCGGGCGCAGGGCCTCGTGGCCATCCTCACCGCCATCATCGAGCGGCAACGCGCGGCCTTCGTCGAGCAGGATCTCGACGGACTCGCCGAAGCCGACACCGCCTTCCACGCCGCCATCGTGGAGGCGGGTGAGAATGCCCTGCTGGGCGGATTCTTCGCGACGCTGCGGGACCGTCAACGACGGATGGTCACGCGCTCGCTCTGGCGGCGAGAGGATCGCACCCCACAGGTGCTCGCCGACCATGAGCTGCTCGCACGCCTCATCGGCGATCGTGACCCGGATGCCTTCGAGGTGGCGCTCGCGCGGCACATCCGCAACACGCACCGGGATCTGCTGTCGTGAGCGCAACCGCCGAGGTTCCGACCGTCGCTGCCGCGCCCCGCGCTGCCGCGTCCCGCGCTGCCGCGCCGTGGCTGAGCGTGGGCGCCGCGCTGTTCGCCGTCGCGTGGGGAGGGAACGAGTTCACCCCGCTGCTGGTCATGTACCGCCAGATCGACCACATGAGCGCGCTGACGGTCAACGTCCTGCTCGGTGCCTACGTGCTCGGCATCGTACCCGCGCTGCTGCTGGGCGGTCCGCTCTCGGACCGCTACGGCCGGCGCCCGCTCTTCGTGCCGGCACCGCTGATCGCCGTGGCCGGCAGCGCTCTGCTGGCGGTCGGCGCGGCTTCGGCGCCCCTGCTGTTCGCCGGCCGGGTGCTCTCGGGCGTTGCCCTGGGCCTGGTGATGGCTGTGGGGACCAGCTGGGTCAAGGAGCTCTCCGAGGCGCCGTTCGAACTCGACAGCGCCGACGGCCGCGGCGCGTCGCGTGCCGCGCTCGCGCTGACGTCGGGCTTCGCGCTCGGCGCCGGCGTCGCCGCCGCGCTCGCGCAGTTCGGACCGTTGCCGGCGGCATCCCCCTACGTCGTGCACATCGCCATCACCCTGGCCGCCTTCTTCGTGCTGCTGCAGGCGCCCGAGACCCGCCGGCGCCGCCGGGACGCCGCGCCGCTGCTCGATGACCTGCGCATACCGACCGCAATGGACCGGCGGTTCCTGCTGGTTGTCGTACCCATGGCGCCGTGGGTGTTCGGCACTGCCGCCAGCGCCTACGCCATCCTGCCGGGGCTGATGATGTCGCAGGTGCCGGGCCTGGAGGTGGGGATCTCGGGCCTGCTGTGCGTGGTCGCTCTCGGCTGCGGCGTCGCCGTGCAGAAGCTCGCCGCCCGGGTCGACTCGCCGCGCTCCGCGCGCGGCGTCGTCGCCGCGCTGGCGGTGACCGTCCCCGCGATGTGCCTGGCCGCCGTCGCCGTCGGCCTGCACTCGCTGCCCTGGGCGTTCGTCGCGGCCGCCGCGCTGGGCACCGCCTACGGCATGCTGCTGGTCGGCGGTCTGCGCGAGATCCAGCGCATCGCAGGACCCGACGACCTCGCGGGGCTCACCGCCGTGTACTACTCGCTGACCTACCTGGGCTTCTTCATCCCGGCCATCCTGGCGGCGCTCGGCGCGTGGATCACGTATTCTGCGATGTTCCTCGCGGGCTCCCTGATCGCAGCCCTCAGCCTCGGCGTGGTCGCCATGAGCGGGCGTCGCCACCTGCCGACCGGCTGACACCAGTGATCGCGGGGCAATGTCTCTGCGGGCCTCGGCGATCAACCCTCGGCACCCTGCCCGGCTCGGTCGAGGATCCGGTCGGCGACGACAACGGGCCGGGTACGTACACCTATCCGACCGGCAGCTTCGACCTGACGGGCCTGGATGTGTATCGGGACGGCGACCTCGTGCGATTCGTCGTGGCGACGGGTGGCGAGATCCACAATCCCTGAGGTGGCTCGGGCATGAGCACGCAGCGGGTCAACATCTACGTGCGCGACGGCTCGTCGACCGCGGTGAATCCCATGCTGCCCGGTACCAACACCTCCACAGAGGGCGCCTGGACGCACGCGATCGTTGCGGACGGCCGGTATGCGGATGCCGCGTTCGGTGGCGGTGTCTACGACGCCGACCACCGGCGCGTCGGCGCCGTCACCCTCGACCCGAGTGGGTCGATCGTCGCCACCGTGCCGGCCGCAGCCTTCGGGGGGAGCGACCTGGCCGCGACCGGATACCAGGTGGCCATGTTCAGCGACGCAGAGGACGGTGAGGGCGTGGGCAACGTGCGCCCCGTCTACAGTGCGGAGTGCGCGCAGGGTGTCGACTGCCCCGACTTCGTCGGCCCCTTCCGCGGCGGCGGCGGAGCAGGAAGCTTTACCGACCAGGACCCCTCGCGAGTTACCGACACGTCCGACTCGAACGCATTCGACCTGTTCACCGGCGCGAGGCCGCAGGCCGAGGTGATGGACTGGACGCGCGGTCCGGTGATCGCGCCCTACGTCGTGCTGGAACGTGCCGCCGACCCCGGCACCGACCCCGGTACCGATCCGGGCACGGACCCCGGGACCGATCCGGGCCCGGACCCCGGGGCCGATCCGGGCACGGACCCGACGATCGCCATCGCGGGCGGAACCGTCGCAGCCGGCGGCAAGGTCACGGTGACCGGCGCGGGCTTCGCACCGACCGAGTCGCTGCAGGTGACGCTGCACTCCGATCCCGTGGACCTCGCCCTGGCGGCATCCGACGCCTGGGGCGCATTCTCGACCGTCGTCACCGTCCCTCGCGACACGCCACCGGGCGCGCACCGCATCGAGGTGCGGGGAGCGGCGTCCGGCTCGGCATGGGCGAACCTCACCGTGACGGCGGCCGCCGCACCGACCGGAACGCTCGCCGTCACCGGCGCCGACGTGCCGATCCTGCTACTGACGGCGCTCGCGCTGGTGACCCTCGTGGGCGGCGCCGCACTGATCTACAGCCGCTCCCGTCCGAAACGCCATCGGCCGTAGATCGACGGCGCGATACGGATCGCTGTGCTCGGAGTGTGTCCAATTGGCGTCCAGGCGGTTATCGTCGGGCGGGGAGAAGTGGCCGCGACCCCTTGAAAACATTGGGATAGCGTGCGTTCGCGAATGGACGCGGCGTGGGGAGTCGAACCCGCAACGCACCCGGGTATGAGCCGGTGCCCGGGACCACCCGGGTCGCCGCGATGGATCGACGCTAACCCGGACCTGCGGCTCCCGTCCGTGGCGTGACACGCGGTGTCTCACCGTGACGCCGTGTTGCGGCATCCCGTTGTCAGCGAAGAGGGCGGTCGAACGCGCCCTGACGCGTCGAAACGATGTCTTTGCCGAGGGGCATGAGCGAGATCGGGATCATCTTGAAGTCGGCGAGCGCGAGCGGAATGCCGATGATCGTGATGAACAGCGCGATGCCGGAGAGCAGGTGCCCGATCGCCAGCCAGATCCCGGCGAAGACGACCCAGATCACGTTGCCGATGAAGGAGCCGACGCCCGCGCCCGGCTTGTCGACGATCATGCGGCCGAACGGCCACAGCACGTAGTTGGCGGTCCGGAACGACGCGATCGCCCACGGGATCGTGATGATCGGGATGCACAGCAGCACGCCGGCGAGGACGTATCCGAGGAACAGCCAGAATCCGGCCAGGACCAGCCAGATGATGTTCAGCAGGGTGCGCATGCATCCATTGTCGCGCGTGCGTGCCACCGATACATCCGCGCGCAGCGCGGCTCGGCGGCTTGCCAGGAGCCGCCGTTCATACCAGGGTGCAGGTATGGCCTTATTGGAGCAACCCGTCGACTCCGAGGTGGTGCGCCAGCGAGCCCTTGAGGCCCTCGAGATCCTCGACACCCCGCGCGATGAACGCGTCGATCGCATCACCCGGCTCGCACACGAGTTCTTCGACGTGCCGATGGTGAGTGTGTCGCTGCTCGACCGCGACCGGCAGTGGCGGCTCTCGGAGTACGGCTTCGACGGTGAGCGCGAAGCGCCGCGGGCGGACTCGTTCTGCGACGCCACCGTCGGCAAGGGCAGCATGCTCGTCGTCGAGGACGCCACCGTCGACGCCGACTTCGCCACCAACCCGTTCGTGACGGGCGACCCTCATCTGCGGTTCTACGCCGGTCAGCCGCTTGAGGCCCCGGGTGGCGAGACGGTCGGAACCCTCTGCCTCATCGACACGAAACCACGGCAGCTCAGCACCAAGCAGCGCGAACTCCTGCGTGAGCTCGCGTCCTGGGTGCAGGCCGAGATCGCTCGGGAGTATGAACTCGATCAGGCCGCCGTGGTCCAGAGGGCGTTGCTGCCGCGCCGCACGCCCGCCCTCCCCGGCTACACGCTCGCGGCCGCCGCGGTGCCGGCCGGGCAGGTGATGGGTGACCTGTACGACTGGGAGGTCCACGGCACCCGCCTCCGCCTGACCCTCGCGGACGTCATGGGAAAGGGCATCGGGGCGGGCATGATCGCCGCCGGCGTGCGGGCATCCCTGCGCACGGCGCCGGATCGCCCGCTGCTGGAGGCCGTGCGCGACGTCGACCGCATGCTCGCGCGCGACCTCGACGACCTGCACATGTTCGTCACGGCGCTGCATGCCGACCTGGATGCGGAGTCCGGCCGGGTCAGGTTCGTCGACGCCGGTCACAGCCTCGCTTTCATCCTCCGCGGCGATGACACCTGGGAGTCGCTGCGTTCCACGGGCCTGCCGCTCGGAATGGGCATCGATGAGGAGCGCGCAGTGGGGGAGGCCGTCCTCGAGCCCGGCGACATCCTGATGTGCTGCAGCGACGGACTGCTGGACGTGCTCGATCCCGCAGATCCCTTCGGCCACGTCCGCCGCACCCTGCGAGAGGCGGGTCCCGCCGGCGCCGTCGCGGAGGCTGTCCGCATCGCACGCGCAGCGAAGGCGCCCGACGACGTCACCGTCGTCGTCGTGGGGCGCGACGGATGACGGCCCGCTTCGTCCTCATCCGGATCCTCGCGCTGCTGTCGGTACTCCTCGGCGTCAACTATGTGGCGTGGCGCTGGCTCGCTTCCGTGAACTGGGAGGCTTGGTGGATCGCGGTACCGCTCGTCATCGCCGAGACCTACAGCCTCATCGACACGATCCTCTTCGCGGTGACCATGTGGCGCGCCAGAGACCGGCCGGCCCCCCGCTCCGCGCCCACCGGAACAGCCGATGTCCTCATCGCCACGTACAACGAGCCGATCGAGATGGTCATGGCGACCGCGCTCGCCGCCCAGCGCATCCGCTACCCGCACGAGACCTGGATCCTCGATGACGGCGCTCGCCCGGAGATGGAGGCCGCCGCTCAGGCCGCCGGGGTGGGCTACATCACGCGCTCCGCAGACTGGGTCGGCAAGCCCCGACACGCGAAGGCGGGGAATCTCAACAACGCCCTGCTGCAGACCGACGGGGAGTTCCTCCTCATCCTGGACGCCGACCAGGTGCCCGATCCGATGATCCTCGACCGCACGCTGGGGTACTTCGCCGACGATCTCGAGGTCGCGCTCGTGCAGACGCCGCAGTGGTTCGTCAACGTGGACGAAGCCGACCCGCTCGGCAGCCAGGCGCCGCTGTTCTACGGGCCGATCCAGCAGGGCAAGGACGGCTGGAACGCCGCGTTCTTCTGCGGATCGAACGCCGTGCTGCGCCGGGATGCGCTCATGCAGCTCGGGATCGTGGGCTACGTCCGCAACCTGGAGCAGTCGGTCGCGACCGCGCTGCGCGCAGCGCGACGGATGCTGCAGCGCGCGGTCGCCGACCGATCCGCCCCGCCCGACGTGACCGCCGAACTCGTCCGTCTGCAGGACGTCGTCGAGCGTGCCCGTGCCGACGCGGCATCCGGCACACCGATCGCCGACGTGACCTACAACGTGCACAGCGCCATCCAGGAGTCATCCCGGCGGCTCGTGACGTCCGATCTCCGGGCGGCACGCGCCGACCTCACGGCGATCGCCGAGCTGCCCGTGCAGCATGACGCCGAACTCGACGCGTTCATCGTCGACGAGACGGCGCTGGATGCGCTCGCCGTGCGGGAGCTGTCGCCGCTCGGTGCCGTGGCCGCCGTCGACGCTCTCATCGAGGCACTCCGCATCGACCGCCCCGATGAGGCGCAGCCCGTGCAGCCGCTCGCCACCATCTCCATCACCGAGGACATGGCCACCGCCATGCAGCTGCACTCGCTCGGGTGGCGGAGCGTCTACCACCACGAGATCCTCGCGCACGGACTCGCACCCGAAGACCTGCGGACGATGCTGAAGCAGCGGCTCCGCTGGGCCCAGGGCACGATGCAGGTGCTGCTGCGCGACAACCCGCTCATGAAGAAGGGGCTCGCCGCCGGGCAGCGGCTCATGTACTTCGCGACGATGTGGAGCTACCTGTCCGGCTTCGCCGCGGTCGTCTACATCGCCGCGCCCATCATCTACCTCCTGTTCGGCGTCCTGCCGGTCACGGCGTGGACGGTCGATTTCTTCGCGCGCTTCCTGCCCTACTTCCTCATCAACCAGGTGCTCTTCGTCGTGGTGGCGAAGGGGATCCGGACCTGGCGGGGACAGCAGTACTCCCTCGCACTGTTCCCGATCTGGATCAAGGCGTGCACGACGGCGTTCGCCGACGTGGTGCTCGGCAAGTCGCTGAGCTTCGTGGTCACACGGAAGGACGGACGGGCGGCCGGCGGCCCGCCATGGCGCGAGATCTGGCCGCAACTGACGGCGATGGCCCTGCTGAGCGTCGCCCTCGTCGTCGGCGTCGGCCGCGTCATCGTCGGAACGGGCGACGGCACCGGCACGCTCGTGAACTCCGTCTGGGTGCTCTACGACCTGGCGGTGCTGAGCGTCATCATCCAGGCCGTGCGGTATCGCGGCTACACCCCCCGGACGCTCGACGAGAGGGCAGACGTATGAACATCACCGTCCACACCGTGAACGGCGCGGCCGTCGTCGCCGTGGCAGGCAGGCTCACCGCGACCGGAGCTCCCCGGCTGCGGCAGGCCGTCGAGGACGCCGTCGCCGCCGGCACCCCCCGCGTCGTCATCGACATGAGCGACACGGAGTTCATCGACTCCTCCGGCCTCGGCGCGCTCATCGGCGGTCTCAAATCGACGCGACTGGCAGACGGCGACCTCCGCATCGCGGCGGTGCCGGAGGCCGTGCGTCGGGTCCTCAAGCTGACGAACCTCGACCGCGTGCTCCGCGAATACCCGTCGGCGGAGGCGGCGTTCGATGGGCAGTGATGCGCTCGCGAGCGAGTACATCGAAGGCCCCGCCGACCTGACGCTCGTCGACGCGGTCCACGACGCGCTCGAGGACCTCTGGCGCCGCGTGCCGGAGGTGTCGGACGAAGATCGGATGCTGTTCGCCCTGGCGGTCAGCGAGGTGGCCACGAACGTCGTGGAGCACGCGGAAGGCCCCGAGCATGCCACGGTCACCGTCCGGCTGGAGGTCGACGCGGCCATGCTCACCGCCGTCATGACCGACGACGCCGACCCCGCGCTGATCCGCCTCGATCGCGTGGCGATGCCGGGGGAGGATGCCGAATCCGGCCGGGGCCTCGCGCTCGCGCTCGCCGCGCTGGATGACCTGGAGCATGATCCGGGGGACGGCAACGTCTGGCGGCTGCGCCGGCGCCGCCGCGACGCCTGAGGCCACGGCGTCGGCGCGCTCGCGGCGCCGAAAAACCACATCCCGCATGAGAAACCACTGTGGCGGTGTTTCTCATGCGGGATGTGGTTTCTCAGGGCGTCTTGCCGGGCTTCTGCGCGTCACGCGCGGCCTTGTCGGCCGCGCGCTGCTGGGCCGCCTGCTCCTTCGCGGCGTCGCGCGCGGCCTGCTCGGCGGCCTTCTGGGCGTCGCGGGCGGCCTGCTCGGCGGCTTTCTGCTCGTTCTGCGCGGCCTGCTCTGCGGCCTTTTCCGCTTCGCGGGCCGCCTTCTCGGCCTCGCGGGCCGCAGCCGTGGCATCCTCCGCCGGGTCGCTCGGCGTGCTCTGCCGGACGTCGCCGGCGGGCAGGATGGGCTCCACCTCGTCCTCGGTGACCGCCTCCTGCACGGAGCTGACCGAGGGCGCAGGCGTGGGTCCCACCGCCGGAGCCACGCCGGACTGCAGGTGCATGCCACCCACCCACAGGCCGACCTGGAGGAACAGCAGGGCGCCGGCCGCGGCGAGCGGGAGCAGCACCGCCGCCCGCCGGCCGCGGCGGCGCGGCATCGGCGCGACGGCCGCGGTGGCCGGGTCGCCGGTCTGCGGAGGAGTGTCGACCGGCGCGGAGGCCGGCGCGTCGCCGGAGACGGCGGCCGCCGCCGGGAGCCCTGCCGGCAGCGCGAGGGGGACGGTCTCGGGCGGGTGGCCCTCGACCGCCGCTGTCGAGACCGGTGCCGGCGCCACGGAGACGGGCAACCCGGCGACGCGATCGAGCACCTCGAGTGCGGTCGGTCGCGCCGCGGGATCGGTCGCGGTCATGTCCTGCAGCAGTTCGGCCCAGTCCCGTCCCATCCAGTCGGGGATGACGGGTTCCTCGATGAGCCGCGTCATGACGGCGCCGATACCGGACGCGTGCGGGAATGCGCGGTGCCCGGTGAGGGCTTCGAGGAGCATGAGGCCGAGCGAGTAGATGTCGGCCGGCCCGCCGGCGGGTTCGCCGCGCACCTGCTCCGGGGCGAGGTACGCCGCGGTTCCGATGATGAGGCCGGGAGTGGTGAGCCGTGTGGAGTCAGCGAGGTAGGCGACCCCGAAGTCCGCGAGCTTCGCGCGGTGCCGGCGTCCCGGCAGCGACGTCGGCGCGAGGAGCACGTTGGAGGGCTTTATGTCGCGGTGCACGATCCCCGCGTCGTGCACGACGTGCAGCGCGGCGGCGAGCTCGGCGGCGATCGCCGCCACCTCGCCGGCCGCCATCGGCCCCTTCGCGAGCTCCCCGGCGAGGGAGGGGCCGTCGACGAGCTCCATGACCAGGTACTCGGGCTTGCCGGGCACGA
Organism: Microbacterium saccharophilum; assembly: GCF_007992455.1. Taxonomy (GTDB): domain Bacteria; phylum Actinomycetota; class Actinomycetes; order Actinomycetales; family Microbacteriaceae; genus Microbacterium; species Microbacterium saccharophilum. The sequence continues at coordinate 379,382 of NZ_BKAH01000002.1, forward strand.
TGCTCGCGTCGAAGAGCGTCACCAGCGACGGATGGTTGAGCGAGGCCAGCAGTGCCATCTCCATGCGCGCACGTTCCGGCGTGGCGTGGGCATCGGCATCCCCGCGCAGCATCTTGATCGCGACCGTGCGGCCCAGCTGGAGATCCTCGGCCCGGAACACCCGTGCCATGCCGCCCTGGCCGATGCACGCGCCGAGCTGGTAGCGACCGTCGAGCAGCGCCGCCGTTGCCATCTCCTCCACCGGCTGTGTCACGTCGATCCTCCCCAAAATCCGCCCGAGGGGCGCGATGGATGCGACGCTACCGGCGCGGGGTCAAAGCGACTTCCGGGTTGACTTCGGCGTGGTTTCCTGCAAGACGGGGGAGTGGCAGGTCACGCGGGAAGCGGCGTCTCCAGGTCGACGCCGGCCTGCACGTCGCCGGGGATGCGCGTTCCCAGCAGGTCGTGCAGCTTGGCCGCACCGCGCCACTGGTCGAGGTCGACGATCATGAAGTGCCCTTCACGACCGACGAGACACCAGAAGCGCTGCCCTTCCGAGTAGAGGGCCACCGGCATGCTGTCGAAGCGCACCTCCATGGTCCCCGCGCTGGAGGCGAAGGTCACGCGTTCGAGGTCGACGAACAGGCTGGCTCCGCGCAGGCCGCGGAACGCGCGGCCGCCGAAGACCTCGACCTCCGCGGGCATGACGTGCCGCACCCAGTCCCCCCGGGAGAGGGTGACGGCGAGCGGTGTGGGGTCTTCCGCCGGCGGCATGCCCAGCGCGGCCGTGACCTCGTCGTCGTCCGGGAGCGGGGTGTCGCCGGCGAACGTGATGAAGCGGGTCGTCATGGCGTCGGCGATCACCCGCTGGACGTCTGCGGCCGTGACGGCGTGCAGGTCGACGGCCTCCACATCGTCGCGTTCGCGGCGACCGCGGAGCACGCCGGCGGCGATCGCGTCCAGCTGCGCGGCCTGCGCCAGCGGGTCGTCGTCGGCGGCATCCCACGCCTCGATCTGCTCACGAATCGCGGCCTCGTCCGGTCCCGTTTCGGCGAGCTCACGGAGCAGCTCGACGGCGCCCGTCGCCGCCGCGAGGGCGTCCTCGGCGCGGGGATCCATCGCATACCCGACGAAGGTGGCGCCCGCACCGAGGGGGAAGGCGAAGCCGTTCACGGAGTACACCAGGTGCCGCTCGGTCCGCAGCCGCCCGAGTAGGGCGTCCTCCAGCAGGGTCCGCGCGACCGCGGTGTGCGCGGCATCCGGGGAGCGCAGGACGAGCGAGAGGACGAGGGGGACCTCGCCGTTGGGGATCCACGCCTCATGCCGGATCGGCTCCGGGGGCGTCCGCTCCGGGACGGGCCGCGCGGGGGGCAGCGAGAGCGTGAAGCCGTCGGGGATCGGTCCGGTGAAGGTCAGCGCGGCGTTGCCGGCGTGCAGCCAGGTGTCCGCGAAGCGCAGCGCGTCGGCCCGGGTGTGGGAGCGGTGGGCGGGACTTCCGAAATCGAGCAGCCCGAGCGACTGGTTCCCGAACCGGTCGATGAGGTTCCCGCGGCCGATGCGCTCGTCGCCCTGACCGAGCTCGGCGGAGATGATCCGCCGCTGCTCGAGGACGTCATCGGCCGTGATCTCGTGCAGGGACGACACCGCGGCGGCCACGCGCGTCAGGAAGTCGCCGACCTGCGCGGGGGAGCCCTGCGCGAAGAACGCGATGACCTCGTCGGAGGTCGTGGCATTGTGCGTGACAGCGACCTTTCCCACGCGCTTCATGATCAGGTGCTCGAGCAGATGCGCTGTCCCGGCGCTGCGCGCGGTCTCGTCGCGCAGGCCCACGCCGAAGACGAGCGTCCCCGTGAAGGTCGTGGCGATATCGGACACATAGGCGGGGAGGCCGGCGACGTCGAGGACGCGGATGGCGGGCGAGGGCATGGGCCCATCCTGGCCGACCGGCGGGCTCCCGCCCGGCACCCGGCGTGCGAGACACGCCGACCGGACGTCGGCGGCCGCGCCTAGACTTGAGGGGACATGAGTGACCCGATCAAACCAGTCATCGTCGGGGCAGCACGCACCGGCACGCGTGCCGACGACGACCTCCTGAAGGGACTCAATCCACCGCAGCGCGAAGCGGTCACCTATCGCGGGCAGGCGCTGCTCATCGTCGCGGGCGCCGGGTCGGGGAAGACCCGCGTCCTGACCCACCGCATCGCGTCGCTGCTGCGCGGCCGGGAGGCGTGGCCGAGCCAGATCCTCGCGATCACCTTCACCAACAAGGCCGCCGGTGAGATGCGCGAGCGCGTCGCGCAGCTCATCGGGGACAGCGCGCAGGGCATGTGGATCTCGACGTTCCACTCCGCGTGCGTGCGGATCCTCCGCCGCGAGGCGCAGCAGTTCGGCTTCACGAAGAGCTTCACCATCTACGACTCCGGCGACTCGCGCGCGCTCATCAAGCGACTCGTCAAAGAGCATGAAGCGGATGCCTTCGGCCTGACCCCGGCATCCGTCCAGGGCCGCATCTCGAAGCTGAAGAACGAGCTCGCCGACGCCGAATCGTTCGCGCGGACCGCGAACATGTCCGACCCCGCCGAGCGGCTTTTCGTCGAGATCTTCGCGGACTACCAGCGCGCGCTGCAGCGGGCGAACGCGTTCGACTTCGACGACCTCATCGCACAGACCGTCTACCTCTTCCGTGCGTTCCCGCACGTCGCGGACGTGTACCGGCGCCGGTTCCGCCACATCCTCGTGGACGAGTACCAGGACACGAACCACGCGCAGTACGCGCTCATCCGCGAGCTGACCCGTCCGGTCGTCGGCAAGGCGGGCGACGCGTTCTCCAGCGGCGGCATGATGATCTTCGAGCCGGAGCAGGCACCCGAGATGGAGGGTGCGTCGCTCACGGTCGTCGGCGACTCCGATCAGTCCATCTACGCCTTCCGCGGCGCGGACATCCGCAACATCACCGAGTTCGAGCGCGACTACCCGGGCGCGAAGGTCGTGCTGCTGGAGCAGAACTACCGTTCGACGCAGAACATCCTCTCCGCGGCGAACGCCGTCATCGGCAACAACTTCGACCGCAAGGACAAGAAGCTGTGGACCGACGTCGGCGCGGGGGAGCCGATCATCGGCTTCACCGGCTACTCGCAGCACGATGAGGCGCAGTTCGTGGCGGACGAGGTCGAGGCGATCCGGAAGGCCGGCGTCGAGTACTCGCAGATGGCCGTCTTCTACCGCACGAACTCGCAGTCCCGCGCGCTGGAGGAGATCTTCATCCGCTCGGCCGTGCCGTACAAGATCATGGGCGGCACGAAGTTCTACGACCGCGCCGAGATCAAGGACGCCATGGCGTACCTCATCGCCGTCGCGAACCCGGCGGACGAGCTCTCGGTCCGCCGCATCCTGAACCGGCCGCGCCGCGGCATCGGCGATGTGACCGAGACCGCGATCGCCCGCTACGCGGCGGAGGAGGGCATCACCTTCCGCGACGCCCTGGCCAACGCGTCGGCGCTGGGCGTCGGCCCGAAGATCCAGCAGGCGATCGTGCGCCTGGACGCGGTGCTCGCGGAGGCGGCGGAGATCATGCTCCCGTCCTCCGGCGAAGTCGCGCCGCCGACCTCGGTCGCCGAGGGGCTCTCGCTGCTGCTCAACAAGTCGGGCTATCTCGACGCCCTGCGCCAGAGCAAGGACCCGCAGGACGAGGCGCGCGTGGAGAACCTCGACGAGCTCGTCGCGGTGACCCGCGAGTTCGCGCGCAACAATCCCGACGGGACGCTGCTGGATTTCCTCACCGAGGTCGCGCTCGTCTCGGATGCCGACGATCTCTCGGATGCCAGCGGCTCGGTCTCGCTCATGACGATGCACACCGCGAAGGGCCTGGAGTACGACGCGGTCTTCGTCACAGGCGTCGAAGAGGACCTCATCCCGCACCGCATCTCGGCGGGGGAGCCGGGCGGACCGCAGGAGGAGCGGCGCCTCTTCTACGTCGCCCTCACCCGCGCCCGGAAGCGCCTGTACCTCTCGCTGGCCATGACGCGGGCGCAGTTCGGCGAGGTCACCGTGGCCATGCCGAGCCGGTTCCTGCAGGAGATCCCGCACGAGCTGATCGACTGGCGCCAGTCGCCGGGCGATGTGAACTCCCGTGGCGGCATGCAGTCCCGGGCGCTGAACGCGCGCCGTCCCGGCGGCGGGGGCGGCTTCGGCGGCGGCGGGAAGCGCTACGGCGACGACCTCGTCCCTCTTCCCCCGCGCGAGAAGAGCGGCTCGATCGAGAAGTTCGCGAACCGCATCCCGGCGAAGGTGCGCGACAACGGCGATCTCGAGCTCGGTGCGGGCGACCGCATCCGCCATGACGATTTCGGCGAAGGGCGCGTCGACATGGTCACCGGCGAGGGGGCGAAGCGCGTGGCGCACGTCCGGTTCGACACCGCCGGCCCGAAGAAGCTCCTCATCAAGATCGCGCCGATCAGCAAGCTGTAGGCGGCGCGTGAGGATCCCCGACGATCGCGCGAGCTCCCGGGAGTCGCCGATGCGCAGCGGGTTAGGCTCGCAGGATGGCCCTCTTCTCCCGCCGTCCGAAGCCCGCCGAGACGCCGGCTCCTCCGTCGGCCGCTGAGCCGGCCGCGGCCCCGACCGACGCGCAGCCCGCCATCGTGCTGCCGGACGAGATCATCCCCCAGGTGGGCATCTCCGTCTCCACGTTCGGGCAGGCCGCGAGTGCGCCCCCGGTGATCCGCCCGGCCGCCGAAGCGCCCCCGCGCAGCGAGACGGTGCCCGGCATGCCCGACAACGTCGTGCTGCGCGCCGCGCTCGCCGCGCTTCCGGAGAAGCCGCAGAACCTCGACGTCATGAACGTCATGCGGCAGGCGCTGCAGGGCCACCTCTACCTGCGGGTGCGCGGCGACGCCCGCACGCTCGTCGCGGAGGGCAAGCCGCTCTCGCTCGCCGTCTCGACGATCGAGGACAAGCGCTTCCTCCTCGCCTACACCGGTGGCGAGCCGCTGCAGTCCGCCGTCCGCGCCGACGGTGACAGCGGCACGTCCGCGCTCGGTCAGCCCGTGGGGGTCGTCTTCGCGAACGCCCTGGCGGGCGACTACGCGGGCATGATCCTGGACCACGCGACCGCCGGCGGCCGGATCGTGCTCCCGATCGAGCTCATCCGCAAGGCGCTCGAGGAGGGCGACCCCGAGCTGACCCTCAAGAACCTCCTCGGCCGCCCCCGCGACCAGAAGACGGCGGTGGACGTGGCTGAGGCCCTGAGCCGCGTCAAGCTGTGGGTCGCGGCCGGCCCGGCCGACGAGAACGGCCGTTTCGGTCTGGCCGAGGCCCGGACGCCCGACGGAGCACGGACGCTCGAGGTGTTCTCCCATCCGCTCGAGGTCATCGCGATGCGTCGCGGCGACCGGCCCCTGCCGCTGACCGGCGCGCAGCTGCACGCCGCGGTGATGGGCGATCCGGCCATCACAGGCGTCGTCGTCGACCCGGCCGGCCCCTGGATCAGGCTAGACCGTGAGGCGCTGCTCGCGGCGCTCGCCCCCGGCGACGCGGGCTGAGTCGACGCGCCACCCCCTCGACCCGTGTCGAGCGCTCCGCCTAGGGTGGGGCGCATGGCGACTGAGCGGACGACGGTGACGGTGCCCGGACCCCACGGCCCGCAGGACGTGTCGGTCTCCAGTCCCAATCGGATCCTGTGGCCCGAGCTCGGCATCACCAAGCAGGAGCTCGCCGAGTACGTCGCCGCGGTCGCCGACCCGTTCCTGCGGGCGAACGGGCATCGCCCCGTGTCGCTGGAGCGCTTCCCGGACGGGGTCGACGGGGAGAGCTTCTTCTCCAAGAACCCGCCCAAGGGAGCCCCCGACTACGTCGGCGAGGTGATGTGCACCTACAACAGCGGACGCCGTCATCCCCAGGTCGTGCTGGACAACGCCGCGGCGATCGTCTGGGCCGTGCAGATGAACACCGTCGTGTTCCACCCGTGGGCGTCGCTGGCCGCCGACACCGACAACCCGGTGGAGCTGCGCATCGACCTCGATCCGCAGCCGGGCACCGACTTCGCCGACGCCGCCGCGGTCGCGCCCGCCCTCCGCGACGTCCTGCGGGAGGCCGGCCTGGAGGCGTGGCTCAAGACGAGCGGGAACCGCGGCATCCACGTCTTCAGTCCCATCGAGCCGGCCCACGAGTTCCTCGACGTCCGGCACGCCGTCATCGCGGCGGGACGCGAGCTCGAGCGGCGCATGCCCGACCGGGTCACGACGAACTGGTGGAAGGAGGAGCGCGGGCAGCGCATCTTCCTCGACTTCAACCAGGCCAACCGCGACCGGACGATGGCCGGGGCTTACAGTCCCCGTGCCCTCCCGTCCGCGACCGTTGCGACGCCGATCACGTGGGACGAGCTGGCGGCGGGCGTCGACCCCGCCGCGTTCACGGTGCGGACCGTCCCGCAGCGCCTCGCGGACCTCGGCGACCCCTGGGCCGACCTGCAGGCCGCGCCGGGCCGCATCGACACGCTCCTGGAGTGGTGGCAGCGTGACCTCGATGCCGGTCTCGGCGAGCTGCCGTTCCCGCCGGAGTTCCCGAAGATGCCGGGGGAGCCGCCGCGCGTGCAGCCGAGCCGCGCACGCAGCGCGGACTGATCCTCAGGCGATCGGGCGGGTCACCGGCGCGTCCGCGCCGACCTCCTCGCGGTGCTTCGGCCGGGCCCACCGTACGGGCGTGTGCGGTCCGTCCCAGACCTGGATGGCGCCCCACGCCACGGCGGTGATCGGCACGGCGAGGACGGCGCCCACGATGCCGGCGAGGACGGCGCCGACGGTCAGGGCGACGAGCACGACGAACGCATGCAGCTTCATCGACCGGCCCATCAGCACCGGCTGCAGGAAGTTCCCCTCGAGCTGGTTCACGAGCACGACGACACCCACGACGATGAGCGCGACGACCCAGCCGTTCGCGACGAGCGCGACGAGTGCGGCGAGGATGCCGGCGACGGTCGCGCCGACGATCGGGATGAACGCGAGCAGGAAGACCAGGACGGCCAGCGGGATGGCGAGCGGCACCTGGAGGATGAGGAGACCGATCAGGATGCCGATGGCGTCCACGGCCGCGACCGTCGCCGTGCCGCGGACGTACGACCCGAGGGTCTGCACCGTCTTGTCGCCGATGCGCACCGCACGCTCGTAGCTGTCCCCACGGAACGGGCGCAGCAGGAACGCCCACATCTGCGGGCCGTCCTTCAGGAAGAAGAACAGCATCGTCACCATCAGGACGAGACCCGTGATGAAGTTGGCGACCGCGCCGACGCCGGCGAGGGCACCCGACCCGAATTGCGCGCTCGTGACGAAGTCGGTCAGCGACGCGATCCACTCGTCGATCTGCGCCTGGTCGATGTCGATCGGCAGCGTCGCGGTCCACGCGAGCAGGTCCTGGAACCCCTGCTGCGCCTGCGTGTACAGCTCATCCCACTGGTCGCGCACCGCCCAGGCGATGAGCCACGACAGCGCTCCGAGGATCGCCGAGATCGTCAGCAGCGTCAGCAGCGTCGCCACCACCGCCGGGACGCCGCGCCGCCGCATCCACGACATGACCGGGGCGAAGGCGGAGGCGAGGATGAGCGCGATCACGAGCGGGATGGTGACCACGGTGATCTGCTGGATGCCCCAGACCGCGGCGGCCGTGATCGCGACGACGATCATCACCTGCAGGGCGCGGGTCGCGGTGCGCCCGAGGCCGTCGGCCCACAGGCTCCACGGCCGGCCGGGGGCGTCGACGCGCAGCGGCGTGCCGGCGGTGTCGAAGCGGACGGTCTTGGGGGTCGAGCTGAACAATCCCATGGCTCGACGCTAGACGACGCGGCGCCGCGCGGTCATCCTCTGCGCCGAGACCATTCGCGTTCCGTGAGCACCCGCGACACCGTCAGGCCGATCGCGAGGGCGACCACGACGAAGACCGCCTGCACCCCGTTCTGGATCGCGGCCAGCGTGTCGCCGTCGATGACGCCCGCGATCGAGCGGTACGCCGCGGCGCCGGGGACCATGATGAGGACCGCCGGCACCGTGAGCGTCACGCGGGCGGCGCGCATCCGGTCGGAGACGAAGAACGCGCCGAACCCGACCGCGATCGCCGCGACGGCCGCGGCGACGGCGGGCATGGTCCCCGCGTCGACGAGGGCGAGTCGCGCGACGTTGGCGATGGCGCCGAGCGTCGCCGCGACGAGTGCGATCGCCCAGGGCGTGGCGAACAGCGCGGCGAAGCCGAGCACGCCGATGAAGCCGGCGATGAGGCGCACGATCGACAGGACGGGCTCGTCGAAGGCGGGTGCGGCGGTCTGCGAGACCGAGACGCCCACGAGGGCGGCCGTTCCCCAGACGGCCGTCCCGGTGGCGAGGAGGATGAGGCACGCATAGACGACGCGCGCGATCCCGGCGTTGAGGTCGAGGCGGGCGAGGTCGAGGGCACCCGTCACGAGGGGGAACCCCGGGACGAGGTAGAGGACGGCGCTGGTGAGCGCGGCGTCATGCTGCCCGCCCGGCACCCCGGCGAGGTCGAGCAGACCGGCCGCGGCGAGGTAGACGCCCAGGGCGACGAGTGCCGACGTGAACACGAGCAGGAACTCGTTGACGTGGATGCGACCCAGGAGCATCCGCACCCACTGCCCGAGACCGGCCGCGATCCCCACCGCCAGGCACTCCTGCCAGCCGCCGTTGTTGAGCAGCGCGAACGCGGCGCAGGCCAGCGCCGCGGCGAGGATCTTGACGGGGTCCGCGACGCGGCGGGCGCGCTGCTCCACCGCGTCGAGGCGCTCCTGCAGCGATGCCGCGGTGGTCGGCGGCGCGAGATCGTTCGTGAGGCGCTTGAGGTGGGTGAGCCGGTCGGCGTCCACGGCCGGGCGGCCGATCTCGACCACCCGGGTGCGGAACATCTGGCCGCGGCCCGTCGTGGCTACGAGGTCGGTCATCCCGATCCGGGTATGCAGCTGCGCGATCCCGACGGCCTCCGCGGCACGGTGCATGCTGTCGCGCACGCGCGCGGCGGATGCGCCGGCGCCGAGCATCATCGACCCGAGCCGCACGACGGCATCCGTCCGCGCGATGAACTGCACCGGCTCCAGCCGCAGCTCCGCCGTGTGCGACGACTCGCCGGACGGGTCTGCGGGGGGTGCGGACGGGTCGGTCATGACTTGATCCTCGCACCGCCGGACGGGTTCCGCGAAAGGCGTTTATTCACGGCCCGCCGCGGATCTGCGTCACCCGGCCGTGCGTAATGTCATGGGCACAGGACGAGCAGCGGCAGCTGATCGGACGCAGATTTCGGGCCCGCACGACGAGCCGCCGGATCCCGGCGCCGGTGCGGGCCCGATCTGCGTGCGGCGTCAGTCCAGCACGTCGCCGAGGTCGTACGCCGACACCGTCTCCAGCTGGTCGAACCGGCAGGAGCGCGGGTCGCGGTCGGGGCGCCAGCGCTCGAACTGCACGGTGTGCCGGAAGCGCTCGCCCTCCAGCTGGTCGTAGCGCACCTCGAGGACGCGTTCCGGACGCAGCCGGACGAACGAGACGTCCTTCGAGCCGCTGAACCGCGACCGGTCGGTCTCGCCCGTGACGGCGGCACCGTCCTCGTCGCGTTCGACGAGCGGCGCGAGCTCGTCGATGAGCTCGCGGCGACGCGCGTCGCTCCACGCGGCGACGCCGCCGACGCTGCGCAGCGTGCCGGCCGCGTCGTACAGCCCCACCAGCAGCGAGCCGACGCCTTCGCCGCTCTTGTGGATGCGGTACCCGAGCGCGACGACATCCGCGGTGCGGGCGTGCTTGATCTTGAACATCGTGCGCTTGCCGGGAGCGTAGGGCTGTGCGAGCGGTTTGGCGACGACGCCGTCCAGCCCCGCGCCCTCGAACTCCGCGAGCCAGCGGCGGGCGAGATCGCGGTCACGGG
>NZ_BKAH01000003.1 GCF_007992455.1 Microbacterium saccharophilum
GCTAGACCAGGCCGGCCTGCGTGAGGTGCAGCCGCGCGTATCGGCCCCCGGCCGCGACGAGTTCGTCGTGCGGGCCCTGCTCGACGATGCGGCCGTGCTCGAGCACGACGATGCGGTCGGCGCGCCGCACGGTGGAGAGGCGGTGCGCCACGACGAGCGTCGTGCGGCCGGTCATGAGGCGGTCCAGCGCCTCCTTGACGAGCTCCTCCGACTCCGGATCGAGGGCGCTCGTGGCTTCGTCGAGCAGCAGGACGCGGGGGTCGCGGACCAGCGCGCGGGCGATCGCGAGACGCTGCCGCTGCCCGCCGGAGAGGCGCGCGCCGCGCTCCCCGACGACGGTGTCCCAGCCCTGGGGCTGAGCCTGCACGAAGTCCCACGCGTTCGCGTCGCGGAGGGCCTGGGCGATCCGCTCGTCCGCGACCTCCGGCATCCCGTACGCGATGTTGTCGCGGATCGACCCCTCGAACAGGACGGACTCCTGCGGCACGACGGAGACGAACCGGCGCACTGTGCGGAGGTCGAGCTCCTGCATGTCCCGGCCGTCGAGCAGGATCCGCCCGCTCGCGGGGCGGACGAACCCCAGCACGAGGTTCAGCAGCGTCGATTTGCCCGATCCCGACGAACCCACGAACGCGACCGTCGTCCCGGCCGGGACGTCGAGGTCGATCTCGTGCAGGGCGTCGTCCTCGGCACCGGGATAGCGGTGCGTCGCGCGCTCGAGGCGGACCGCGCCGTCGACGGCATCCACCGTGCGCTTGCCCTCGTTCTGCTCGAGGTCGGGCTCCTGGATGACCTCGGCGATCGACCGCACCGACTCGAGGCCGCGCGCGCCGACCGGGATGAGCATCAGCAGCTGCGTGAGGCCGCCGGTGAGGAGGGTGAAGTACGTCGACAGCAGCACCACTTCACCGGGGGTGATGGGCAGGATGCCGGTGAGCGCGAACACGGCGGCGAGCACGAGGCACCCCACGCCGAGCAGCTGCATCGCGACCCACGAGATCGACGCGACGTGACCGTTGAGCATGTCGAGGTGCAGCCCCGCGCGGCGGACGCCCTCCGCCCCGTGCGTGACGCGCGTGACGGCGGTGCCCTCCAGGCCGTGCGCGCGGGTGACGGGGATGAGGGAGGCCATCTCGCCGACGCGCGCCGACAGGGTCTCGACCTCGCGGCGGAAGACCTCGTTGCGGACCTTCGACCGGTTGCGCATGCCGTAGCGGATGCCGATGGCGATCGGCACCGCGAGCGCGTACACGGGCAGGAACTGGGGCACCGCGAGCGCCGTCATCGAGACGGCACCGGCCATGACCATGACGGCGGACAGCAGCGGATGCGTGACCTGCTGGAGCATGAGCTCGACGTTCTCGACGTCGCGGACGACCTTGGTCTGCACGATGGAGGAGCTGACCCGCGTGTGATAGCCGATGGACAGGCTCTGCAGCCGCGCCGCGAGCGCGTTGCGGAGGTCCGCGCCGGTGTCGCGCACGACCGTCATGAAGCTCCGCGTGTAGAGGAGGTGGTTCGGGTAGTTCTGCAGCAGCAGGACGGCCGCGAGCGCGAACCACCACAGTACGGAGGACACCGGCCCGTCGGTCGCGACGATGTCGATGATCGACGCCGTGATGACCGGGAGGAACCAGAGCGGGATCTCCTTCATCGCGAAGGCGAGGATCGCGAGCGTCATGCGGCCGGGGCGGCGCGCGAGCAGGCGCAGGACGGTGCGCGCGGGGTGCGCGCCGTCGATGAGGTCGACACTATGGGAAAGCGCTATCCGTGGCACACTGCCATGGTATGCGCCGCCGCCATCGCGGCACCAGAGCTCGGGAGAACGAATGACCTACCACCTCGCCGGCGATTCGACCGTCGCGCCGATGAAGGCCGGCGAGGAGCCGATGTCGGGCTGGGGCCACTTCCTCGCGGAGTCGCTGGGCGCTCCGGTGCGGAACCTCGCGTTCGGCGGCGCCACGACCGAGACGTTTCTGGCATCCGGATCGTGGGCGACGCTGATGGCCGAGGTGGCGACCGGCGACACCGTGCTGATCCAGTTCGGGCACAACGACCAGAAGGAGCCGGAGATGCTCGCCTCGCGCGGCGGCTACACCGACCGCCTCCGCGCGATGGTCGAGGAGGTCCGCGCCCGGGGTGCGCGGGCCGTGCTGTGCACGTCGTGCGAGCGTCGCTGGTTCGACGACGCCGGCCGGATCACCCCCACCCACGGCGACTACCCGAACGCCGTGCGCGACCTCGCCGCCGAGATCGACGCGCCGCTCATCGACCTCACCGTCTTCACGACGTGGCTCTACGAGCACCTCGGGGATGCCGCATCCGCACGCCTGCTCTCGCACTACGCGCCCGGCGAGACCGCGGCATGGCCGGACGGACTCGCCGACGACACGCACTTCCGCGTCGAGGGCGCCCGCGCGATCGCCGCATTCGTGGCGCGGGCGCTGCGCGCGATCGAACGCCGCGACGGCGACCAGCCCGCGAAGGGAACGCTGCCCGTCAGCTGAGGCGGGGTCGGGCCGGCGCCGGCGCGCTCAGTCGAACGGTCGCGCCGTCGGGCGGTCGAGTCCCGCCTGCGTCACCGTCGGCCAGCGCGGATCGACCGTGAGCACCTCTGCTCCGCCCGTGCCGATGAGGACGGTGTCCTCGACTTTCGCGCCGGGGGCGCTGGGGTTCCACGCGAACGCCTGCTGCTCGACGATGAGGTCGGCGGTGTCGGCTGTCGCGCGGGGGTCGCGGCCCGCGTAGCCGGTCGGTCCGCCCTGATGGTGGCGCTGCCATTCGTCGGGTTCGAAGCCTGCGGCGCCGTAGGCGCGGCATCCGGCGGCGAAGGCGGCATCCAACCGCATCCCCGGCCGTGTCGCGGCGAGGAAGCCGGCTTCCACCTCGAGGATCCGGTCGTCATCGGCACCCGCCGCGCCCACCCAGCGAGTGGCGTTGGCGATGAGCCCGTGCCGGCGTCCGCAGACGACGAGCATGGCGCGCTCCCCCAACGGTCCGTCGGTAGGGAGCGGATGCCGGTGCGCCAGCCGCGGCGCGCCGGCGACCAGCAGGACGAGCGGATCGATCCCGCGCCGGACGAGGAGGTCGGCGAGCGCCGCCGCGGCGCCCCGTTCGGTGGTGTCGGGCCCGAGGAGCGGGGCGGCGTCGGTCAGCGCTTCGGCGGTCTCGCGGCCGAGAGCGCGGTAGCGGGCGGCCTCACCGGGGAGCAGGCTCGCCCGGGCCGCGCGCAGCGCCGCCGCGACCCCGGCCTCGGGGACGGACGCGCGGGCGGCCGCGGCGGCGACGGCGGGCGGCGTCTGCCATGGCACGCGAATCATCCGGTCGGCGTCGGCGGGGAGAAGCTCCTCCGCGGCGAGCCGGTCGGCCTCGTTGGCCGCGACGAAGAGGGTGTCTCCGTCATCCGCCGCGATCACCGCGAGAGCGGGAGGACCGGCAAGTGAGACGTGCGTGCGGATGCCGTCGAGGTACCAGCCGATCGCCTCGTGCGAGGTGAGCAGGAGCGCATCGGCGCCGATCGACGCGCGGATCGCCGCGAGGCGCGACTGCTTGACCAGACGGTCGGCGGCGGACGGCGGCATCCGGACTCCTGTCGTAAAACGCTTTCTCGTTAGTATGGCCGGAGACGACGACGGGAAGGCATCGATGACGAAGTCCTCGCGCGCCACGATCACCGACGTCGCGCGTGCCGCCGGCGTCTCGCTGTCGACGGTGTCGCGCGTCATGAACGGCAACGCCTCCGTCGATGCCGCGATGGCCGAACGCGTGCGCCTCGTCGCCGCCGAGCTCGGCTACAGCGCGAACCCGCTGGCCCGCAGCCTCGTGCTCGGCCGGACGCAGACGATCGCCGTCGTCATCCCGGATCTTGCCAACCCCACCTTTCAGGCGATCCTCCGCGGGCTCAGCCGTGCGGCGGCCGACGACGGCTACCACGTGCTCATCGCCGATTCGGCCGAGCAGGTCGAGACCGAGCGCGCGCTCGCCGAGACGACCCGGCGGCGCACCGACGGCGTCATCCTGTGCGCCCCGCGCCTCCCCGCCGGTGAGCTCGCCGAACTGCTGCCGACGCTCGCGCCGGTCGTGGTCGTGAACCGGCCGCCACAGGAGAGCGCGCCCACGGTCGCTGCGGACTACCGCACCGCGATGGCCGAGCTGGTCGCCCACCTGTACGGGCTCGGGCACCGCCGCCTCGTGTTCCTCTCCGGCGTTGTCGGCAGCGCGTCCGGCGCGGCCCGGCGGGCAGCGCTCGCCGAGGCGCGCACGGCGCATCCCGATCTGGAGATCCTCGAACTCCCCTCCGGGGTCGACTTCGACAGCGGCGCCGCGGCGGCAGACGCCGTGCGCGCGACCGGCGCGACCGCAGTGCTCGCGTTCAACGACCTCGTCGCGATGGGGCTTCTCTCCGCCGTCGCCGCACGCGGGGTCCGCGTGCCCGAGGACCTGTCGGTCGTCGGCTTCGACGACATCCCGTTCGCGCGGTACACCGCCCCGCCGCTCACGACGGCCGCCGTCCCGGCCGCCGAGCTCGGGCGCCGGGCGTGGGATGCCATGAGCGCACTGCTGGCGGGCGACCCGGCGCCCGCGTCGTCGGTGCTGACCCCCGAGGTCGTCGTGCGGGCGAGTACCGCCGCGCCTCCCGCATCCTGAGTCTCGGCTGCCGACCCGGGGCGCTCGCGCGGTTCGCGGTCGCTATGTTTCAGCCGCGCCGAACTGCGGGTGCGGGGCCGGACGACCCGCCATTCGGCGCCGGTGAACATCCGGGCGCGTGCTGAGCCGCGCCGAACTGCGGGTGCGAGGCCGGACGACCCGCCATTCGGCGCGCGCGAGCATCCGGGCCGCCGCTCATCCGCGCCGAAGTGCGGGTGCAGAGCGAGGCGACCCACCATTCGGGGCGGGTGAAAGCTCGCGCTCGCCCGCGCCGCCGTCCTCACGGCCGCCAGTTTCATCCGCGCCGAACTGCGGGTGCGAGGCGAGGCGCCCCGCCATTCGGCGCGGGTGAGCATCCGGGCGCGCGCTGAGCCGCGCCGAAGTGCGGGTGTGAGGCTGCGCAACCCACCATTCGGCGCCACCGAATCGCGCGGGGCCCTGCTCGCGCGCGGCATCGATCGTCGAACCACCGTCGGCTCGACTCGACGCCCCCACCAACCGCCACGCCGCGCGTGCTAGCCTGAGAAAACGTTTCCTGAGACTCGGAGCAGCCATGACCCGCACCCGGTACGCCCTCGTCGGCGCCGGCCACCGCGCCCAGATGTACGTCGATGCGATCACCGGCGAGTACGCCGACCGCGCGGAGCTCGTCGCGATCTGCGAGCCGAACCCGGTGCGCGCCGGGCTGTACGTCGACCGCGTCACCGCCGCCGGGCACGCGGCGCCGAGCACGTGGCATCCGGACGATCTCGAGGCGATGATCGCGGCCGGGCGCGTCGACCGGGTCATCGTCTGCGCGCGCGACGACCAGCATGCGCCGATCATCGTCCGCTCCCTCGACGCCGGCGCGGATGTCGTCGTCGAGAAGCCCCTCACGATCGACGCGCCGAGCGCCGCCGCGATCGAGGACGCGGTCGCGCGCACCGGCCGCCGCGTCGTCCTGACCTTCAACTACCGCTACGCGCCGCGCAACAGCGCCCTGCGTCAGGTCATCCAGGACGGCACGATCGGCGAGGTCACCTCGATCGACTTCTCCTGGATGCTGGACACGAAACACGGCGCCGACTACTTCCGCCGCTGGCACCGGGAGAAGGCCCACTCCGGCGGCCTCCTCGTGCACAAGTCGAGCCACCACTTCGACCTCGTGAACTGGTGGATCCACTCCGCACCGCGCCGCGTCTACGCCTCGGGCGGGCTGCGCTTCTACGGCGCCGCGAACGCCGCCGTGCGCGGCACCGGCGCGCGCCCCGAGCGCGGCACGCACGAGGGCGACCACGACCCGTTCGAGCTCGACCTGCGCGACGACCCGCGCCTGAAGGCCCTCTACCTCGACGCGGAGCAGCACGACGGCTACCTCCGTGACCGCGACGTGTTCGGCGCGGGCATCACGATCGAGGACAACCTCGCGCTCGTCGTCGACTACGCCTCCGGCGCGACCCTGTCGTACTCGCTCAACGCCCACGCGCCCTGGGAGGGCTACCGGGTCGCCGTCAACGGCACGCTCGGCCGCGCCGAACTGGATGTCGTCGAGCGGGGCGCCGTCCTCGCCGACGAGGGTCTGCACCCCGTGCTCGACCCCAGCGCGACGGGCGCCGGCGCGGGCACCTCACTGCGCCCGGTGACGGAGCGCCTGCTGGTCCAGCGGCACTGGGAGGAGGCCGTCGAGGTCCCGCTCGACGGCGGCGAGGGCGGTCACGGCGGCGGCGACGCTCTGCTGCTCCGCGACGTCTTCGTCGGCCCGGGCGATGACCCGCTGGCCCGGCCGGCCGACTGGACCGACGGCGTCCGCTCGATCTCGGTCGGCATCGCCGGCAACAGGTCGCTCGCGACCGGCCTCCCGGTCGATGTCGCCGACCTCGGCATCGGCCTGCTGTCCCGGGAGCACGCGTGAGCCGCATCGTCGTGACCGGGGGTGCGGGGCGGCTCGGCCGCAGCCTCGTCTCCGGCCTCGCGACCGCCGGGCACGAGGTGGTCTCGTTCGACCGTACGCGGTCCGACGACCCCGCCCTCGCCGGCGTCGCGCAGGTCGCGATCGACCTCGCCGACGCGGATGCCACGGCACACGCTCTGCAGGAGGCGCACGCCGACGCGCTCATCCACCTCGCCGCGATCGCGGTGCCCTTCAGCGCGCCCGAGCACGTCATCATGCGGACCAACGCGATGCTCGCGATCTCGGTGCTCGGCGGCGCCGTGGCCGCCGGCATCCCGAAGATCGTCGCCGCGTCGAGTCCCACGGTGCTCGGCTACGGCGCCCCCACGGGGTGGGTGCCGGGCCGTTTCCCGCTCGACGAGGACACCGCCCCCGCGCCGTGGAACGCGTACGCCCTGTCGAAGCACCTCATCGAGCAGACGCTTCGCATGTACGCGCGGCAGACCGGCGACACGATCCGGTTCGCCGCGTTCCGCCCCTGCTACGTCATCGCGCCCGAGGAGTGGGCCGGCGCCCCGACGCAGCAGGGCCACACGGTGCGCGAGCGCCTCGACGACCCCGCGCTGTCCGCGCCGGCCGTGTTCAACTACGTCGATGCGCGCGACGTCGCCACCTTCTGCGACCGCCTGCTCGAGGCCCTCCCCGGCATCCCCAATGCCGAGACGTTCTTCGTCGCCGCCGACGATGCGCTGGCCCGCGAGCCCCTCGCCGACCTCGTGCCGCGCTTCTTCCCCGGCACCGACGAGGTCGCCGCCGTGCTGACCGGCACGACGTCGGCGTTCTCGAACGCGAAGGCGCGGCGGCTCCTCGGCTGGGCACCCACCCACTCCTGGCGGAGCGAACTGCCCGCGACCGACCTCGACCGAAAGGACGCGCCGACATGGACTTCGACGGCATCCTCTTCTTCCCGGTGACGCCCTTCGACGCCGACGGCCGCGTCGACGTCGACCTGCTGCGCACGCACGTCGCGACGGGACTCGCCCACGCGCCCGGCGGCATCTTCCCGGCGTGCGGCACGGGCGAGTTCCACGCCCTCTCCACCGCCGAGGCGGCCCTCGTGGTGCGCACGGCCACGGAGACCGTCGCGGGCGCCGTGCCCGTCGTGGCGGGCACCGGCGGACCGCTCGGCCACGCGATCGACGTCGCGCGGTCGGCAGCGGATGCCGGCGCGGACGCGCTGCTCGTGCTGCCGCCGTACCTCGTGGGCGGCCCGCAAGCCGGCCTCGTCGCGTACGTCGAGGCCGTGGCCGCGGCATCCGACCTGCCCGTCGTCGTCTACCACCGCGGCAACGCGCAGTTCACGCCCGCCTCGATGCGCCGGCTCGCGCAGAACCCGAAGGTCATCGGCTTCAAGGAGGGGGTCGGCGACGTGGGCGCCGCGCAGCTCATCGTGCGGGCGGTGGCGGATGCCGGACGTGACGACTTCCTCTTCTTCAACGGCCTGCTGACCGCGGAGCTGACCCAGGCGGCGTACCGCGGCATCGGCATCCCCCTGTACTCGTCAGCCGCCTTCGCGATGATCCCCGAGGTGGCGAACGCCTACTACCGCGCTTACACCGCCGGCGACGAGGACCGGCGCCTCGCCCTCCTCGACGGGTTCTACGCGCCGCTCGTCGCCCTCCGCGACGAGACGGCGGGCTTCGGCGTCTCCCTCATCAAGACCGGCCTGCGCCTCGGCGGGCTGCCGGTCGGCGGCGTCCGCGCCCCGCTCGTGGACCCGACGCCCGACCAGGAGCGTCGCCTCGCCGAGATCCTGGACGCCGGACGGGCCCTCGTGTGAGCGAGATCGCCGCCCTCGACGCGCGCCTGATCCGCGTGCCGCTCCGGCGGCCGTGGGGCGCCGACGTGCAGAGCGTCGGGGTGATCGCGACGCACGTCGTGCGCACCGACGGAGCGGAGGGCTGGGGGTTCTCCTGGACGCCGCAGATCGGCGCGGAAGCCGTCCTCGCGCTCCTGCAGCACGACATCGCGTCGTTCGCGGCCGGGCAGTCGGCCGATCCGTCGGCCGTGTGGCGCGCGGCGTGGGAGCACCTGCACGAAGCCGGCGGCGGGGGGATCACGACGATCGCGCTGGCCGGGCTCGACCTGGCGCTGTGGGATGCCGCGGCCCGCGCCGCGGACCTGCCGGTCTCGCACCTGCTCGGCCGACGCCGCGACAGCGTGCGTGCGTACGGCAGCGGCGTCAACCTGCATTACCCGCTCGAGGAGCTCGTCGCCCAGGTGCGCCGGTGGGTCGAGGCCGGTTTCGACGCCGTCAAGGTCAAGGTCGGCAAGCCCGATCTCGCCGAGGACGTCGACCGGCTCGCGGCCGTGCGCGAGGTGCTCGGCCCCGACCGCGACCTCATGATCGACGCCAACCAGCGGTGGGACCTCGCGCGCGCGACCGCGAGCCTCGAGGAGCTGTCCCGGTTCGCCCCCGCATGGATCGAGGAGCCGCTGCGCGCCGACGACCTCGCCGGGCACGCCGAGCTCGCCCGGCGCACCGGCATCCCGATCGCCCTCGGCGAGAACCTGCACACGGAGTACCGGTTCGCGGAGTTCCTCCGCGCCGGAGCCGCGCACATCGTCCAGCCCAACATCGTGCGGGTCGGCGGCATCACCCCGTTCCTGCGCATCGCGGCGATCGCCGCCGACGCCGGAGCCGCCGTGCACCCGCACCTGCTGCCGGAACTGTCCGGCCAGCTCGCACTGACCCTCCCGCAGGAGGTGCTCGTCGAGGACGTCGAGGATGCCGGCTTCGGCGACCTCGGTGCGCTCGACGGCCCGTCACCGGTCCGCATCGCCGCCGGCCGTCTCACCGAGACGACGCACGTCGGGCTCGGCCTCCGCTTCGCCTGACACGAGATCCCCCGGAAAGGACCCGCGATGAGCACCAGCACCGCAGACCTCGAGCAGATCGTCGCCGCCGCGAGGGCCGCCGCGCCCGTGTGGCGGACGTCCACCCAGGCCGTTCGGGCCGGCTGGCTGCGCGCCCTCGCCGACGCCCTCGACGCCCACGCCGACGAACTCGTCCCCCTCGCCGACCGGGAGACCCGGCTCGGCGAGGCACGACTGCGCGGCGAGGTCGGCCGCACGACGGGACAGCTGCGCCTCTTCGCGACCGTCGTCGAGGAAGGCTCATACCTCGAGCTCACGGTCGACGACGCCGACTCCGCCGCCACACCGCCGCGGCCCGAACTGCGGCGCCTCCTCGTCGGGGTCGGTCCGGTCGCCGTCTTCTCGGCCTCGAACTTCCCGTTCGCCTTCTCGGTGTGCGGCGGCGACACCGCGTCCGCGCTCGCGGCCGGCAATCCCGTCATCGTGAAGGCCCACTCCGGGCATCCCGAGCTGTCCCGCCGCACTGCGCAGATCGCAGCCGGAGCCCTCGAGGCCGCGGGCGCCCCGGCCGGTTCCCTCGCGCTCATCGAGGGCCGCGAGGCCGGCAACGCCCTCGTTCAGCATCCGGTGATCCAGGCGGCCGGGTTCACCGGGTCGCTCAGCGGCGGGCGGGCGCTGTTCGACCTCGCGTCGGGGCGCGCCGATCCCATCCCGTTCTACGGCGAGCTGGGCAGCGTCAACCCGGTCGTGCTGACCCGCGCCGCCGTCGCGGCGCGCGGCGCCGCGCTCGCCACGGGGCTCGCCGGGTCGTTCACGCTCGGCGTCGGGCAGTTCTGCACGAAGCCCGGTGTCGTGTTCGTGCCGCGCGGCGCGGGCTTCGAGGACGCCGTCGCGGCGGCGACGGCGGGGACCACGGGCGGTCGGCTGCTCACCGACCGCATCACGGCCGCCTTCCCCGAGGGGGTCGACCGCCTCGCCGCCGACCCCGCCGTGGAGATCGTCGCCCGCGGCGCGGAGACCGCCGACGGAGCTCGCCCCCTCGTGCTCGCGACCGATACGACCGCCGTCGTCGCGCGCGCCGAGCTCCTGCTGGAGGAGGTGTTCGGCCCCGTGACGCTCCTCGTCCAGTACGACACCGACGACGAGCTGCACGACGCGCTCCGCGCCGTGCCCGGCAGCCTCACCGCGACGCTGCACGCCGAGGACGGCGACCAGGTCACCGAGACGCTCGAACTGCTGCAGGCCCGCGCCGGCCGCGTGCTGTTCGCGGGCTGGCCGACCGGCGTCGCGGTGACCTGGTCGCAGCAGCACGGCGGCCCGTGGCCGGCCACGACGTCGCTGCACACGTCGGTCGGGGCGACCGCGATCCGGCGATTCCTGCGGCCCGTCGCCTACCAGGACGCCCCGGAGCGCCTGCTGCCCGATGTGCTCCGCGACGGGGTGCTCGCGCGCCTGCCGCACCGGCGGAACGGCGTGCTGACCCTGCCGCCCGGACCTGTGGCATCCTGAGCACTGGCATCCTGATCCGATGACCTTCTCCACCGCCTTCGACCTCGTCCGCCGGCACGTCGCGGACGACCGGCTGCCGACCGCCGTCCTCGGCGTCGCCAGCGCCGACGGCACGGTCGCGCTGGAGGCCTTCGGCCCGGCGTCCGCCGAGGACCGGTATCCGCTCTTCTCCATCACCAAGCCGCTCCTCGGCATCGCCGCCGCCCGCGCGATCGCCCGTGGCCAGCTGACGCCGGAGACCCCGCTCACCACCGCGCTGCCGGAGTTCGGCGCGCGACGCGACGACGTCGTGCGGCTCCGGCACCTCGCGAGCCACACCTCGGGCATCGCGGAACCGCCCCTCGACACGGCGGTTCCGCTGCGGACGGAGCTGCTCAGCCGCGGGCGCGACTTCGTCGCGGGCACCGCCTCGCGCTACTCGACGCTCGCATTCGAGGGCATCGCGGCGCTCGTCGAGCACGCCACGGGGCGGGCATGGGATGCCGAGGTGTCCGCCTGGGCCGCCGAGATCGGCGCAGACGGCCTGAGTCTCGACCACAGCGACGCGCACCTCATCGCCGACGCGGCAGCGGCCGGACTCGACATGGCGCGGTTCGCGGCGCTGCGCAACCCCGGCGCCGGCCTCGCCGGGCGGGCCGACGACCTGCTCCGGCTCGGCTCGGCGCTGCTGCGGATCGGCGGCGGCGAGCGCGGCGGCATCCTCTCGCCCGCCACCCTCGCGATGATGCTGCGTCCTCTCACCGGCGCCATCCCGCGCCTGGAGCCGTACCCGGCCGAACGCGGCCAGGACTGGGGGTTCACCTGGAACCTGCGCTCCCGTGCCCCCGGACTCATCGACCGCGACGTGTACGGCCACGGCGGGTGGGCGGGCACGCAGTTCTGGGTGCACCCGACCGCCGGGGTGGCCTGGGTGCTGCTGACCAACCGGGCCGACCACGCCTCCGTCGACGCGGACGCCATCGACAACGCGATCATCGGAGCGCTGTGATGCGGACCGTGCACCACCGCGGATGGGCTGGGCCGCCCGCTCCGACACCGCTACCCGCACCGGCCGAGGCGGCGCGGGGACTCGCGGTCACCGATCGCGCCGTCCTCCGCGACGGGGTGCCGTGGGTGCCGGTCTCCGGCGAGATCCATTACAGCCGGCTTCCCCGCGCCCGATGGCGCGAGCGGTTGCGTCAGCTGCGCGCCGGCGGCGTGAGCGTCGCCTCGACCTACGTCTTCTGGCTGCACCATTCCCCCGCCCCGGGCGTCGCACGGCTCGACGGGAACCTCGACGTCGGCGCTTTCCTGGACGAGTGTGCGGATGCCGGCCTCGAGGTCGCCCTGCGGATCGGACCGTGGGTGCACGGCGAGGCGCGCAACGGGGGCTTCCCGGACTGGGTCCAGAACCTCGATGTGCGTCATCGCTCCGACGATCCGCGGTACCTCGACCTCGTCCGCGAGTGGTTCGGGCAGCTCGCCGACGCGCTGGGCGGCCGCGCGCAGCCGGGCGGGCCCGTCATCGCGGTGCAGCTGGAGAACGAGCTGTACGACCGGCCGGAGCACCTCCGCACGCTCAAGCGCCTCGCCCGCGAGGCCGGGATCGCCGCGCCGCTGTGGACGGCGACCGCGTGGGGCGGCGCGCAGCTGCCGGCCGGCGAGGTGCTGCCGCTGTTCGGCGGGTACGCCGACGGGTTCTGGGTCGACCCCGGCGAGCCGTGGCATCCGACGTTCCGCGCCCACTTCTTCCCGTCCCACGACTGGGACGACCCGGGCGTGGGAGCCGATGTCCGCGACGCGCAGGGGTTCGCGGCGGCGAGCGCGACCGCCGATCTGCACGGCTTCCCGCCGGCGACCTGCGAGCTCGGCAGCGGCATGGCCACCGCCTACCACCGCCGCCCCGTGCTGACCGGGCGCGACATCGCGGCGCTCGCGCACGTGAAGATCGGCAACGGCTCCGCGTGGCAGGGGTACTTCATGTACGGCGGTGGCCGCAACCCGGGCCCGGGGATGCAGGAGACGCAGGCCACCGGCTACCCCAACGACATGCCCGAGCTCGGCTATGACTTCCACGCGCCGATCGGGCAGTCCGGAGACCCGGCCGACGCGTACCCGCTGCTGCGGGACCAGCACTCGTTCCTCGCCGCGTTCGGACATCTGCTCGGCGGGATGACCTCGTCCCTGCCCGACGATCCGCCGACGGGCCTCGATGACCGGACGACCCTGCGGTGGGCGCTGCGCTGCGACGGCGACGCCGGGTTCGTCGTCATCTCGCACCATCAGCCGCACGAGCCCGTCGCGGACGCGCTCGGCGTGCAGCTGCGGATCGTGACGGATGCCGGGACGACGGTGCTGCCCTCGCGTCCCGTCGACATCCCGGCCGGCACCCTGGCGCGATGGCCCGTGGGCCTCACGCTCGGCGGCTCGCGCCTGGACTGGGCGACGGCCTCCGCCGTGACGCTGCTGCCCGGCGGCGTGCCGACCCTCGTCCTCGTCGCGGACGCCGGCATCCCCGTCGAGGTGGCGGTGGACGGGGCCGTGATGGACGTCATCCCCGGGGTCGAACCGGTGCGGGTGGGCGGATTCGATCTTCTCGTCCTGCCGGCCGGCGAGCACCCGTGGGTGCCGGACCTGCCGTCCGGCCGGCGGCGCCTGCTCCTCAGCGAGGCGGAACTCGCGTGGGGCGGCGACGGGACGGTGCACGCGCGGCCGGGCGGCGCCGGCGTGCGAGAGTACGACCCGCCGTCACGCGCATGGCGGCGGATCGACGCCGGTGCGGGCGGCATCCTCGGACGGACCGTGACGGTCGAGCCGGTGCAGGATGCGGTGCCGGGACCGGCCGACTACGGGTTCGCGGAGCGGCGGCACAGCGCCCCCGACGCCGAGACGTTCGACGCGCACGCCGCCGTGTTCGCGCTGACCGTGCCGCCCGAGGCGTTCGACGGCGACGCGGTCCTGGACATCGACTGGGCGGGCGACGTCGGTCAGCTGCGGTGCGACGGCATCCCCGTCGACGACCGGTTCTGGGACGGCACGCGGTGGAGCGTTGCGCTGAGCGACGCCGGCATCGAACCGGATGCGGAGCTCACGCTGCACGTGCTGCCCCTGGCCCCGGAGACGACGATCGCGCTCCCCGCCGGCGCCGCCGCCCGCCTCTCGACCGCGAGCGCTCCGCTCGCGTCGGTGGACGCCGTCACGGTGCGCTCGCGCGGCGACTGGACCGAGGTGCCCGCGTGAGCGCGCCGTACACCGCGGCCGACGGGCTCGTGCGGGTGTACCCGGCATCCCCAGGCGACGGCAGCGGACTGCTCTGGATGCACGGCGGCGGCTTCGCGGCCGGCGACCTCGACATGCCGGAGGCCGATCATGTCGCACGGACCCTCGCCGCCGGCGGCACGACGGTCGTGAGCGTCGACTACCGGCTGGTGGGCGAGGGATGCCGGTACCCGGCGCCGTCCGACGACGTCCTCGCCGCGTGGGACTGGATGCTCGCGCGGCGGTCCGCCCTGGGGATCACGCGGACGGCGATCGGCGGGGCGAGCGCCGGCGGCAACCTCGCCGCGGGCGCGGTGCTGCGGATGCTGGCGGACGGCGCCGGGGAACTCCCCGACCTCGTGCTGCTCGCGTATCCGACGCTGCTCGCGGTGCAGCCGGCCCCCGGGCGGGAACTGCGGGCCGCGCTCGACGCCGCCCCGGACGCCGATCGCTTCGGACCGGACGCCGTCCGCGGCATGTACGAGCGGTTACTCGGCGGCCCCGTCGACGGTGCTCCGGTGCCGGCGGTGCCCGGGACGGCGCGCCCGGCGCAGCTCGCCGGTCATCCGCCGACGCTCATGGTCAACGGCGAGGTCGACGAACTCCGGGTCTCCGGCGAGGTGTACGCCGCGGCGCTCCGCGCCGCGGGCTGCGACATCGAGGTCGTCACGGAGACCGGGACGCAGCACGGCCACCTGAACCGGCCGCACGAGCCGGCGGCATCCGTCACCCTCGCGCGCTTCGCGCGGCGACTCGCCGGCGCGTAGCCGCCGCCCGCACCCGAGCGGGGGCGTGGCCCGGCGTGGCCCGGTGCGCTAGCATGTTGACGTAAACACAGATCGTTCGACGGGAGCGCAATGAGCTGGCTGGTCACCGGTGGTGCCGGATACATCGGGGCGCACGTCGTCCGTGCCCTCGCCGCGGCGGGCATCGAGCCCGTCGTCATCGACGATCTCTCCAGCGGCCACGCCGCCTTCGTGCCCGAGGGTGTGCCCTTCGCGCAGGGGACGATCCTCGACGAGGCCTTCGTCACCCGGACGCTCCGCGAGCACGCCGTCGAGGGCGTCATCCACGTCGCCGGCTTCAAGTACGCGGGCGTCTCCGTCACGCGCCCGCTGCACACGTACGCGCAGAACGTCGAGGGCACGCGCGCCGTGCTCGCCGCGATGGCGGATGCCGGCGTGCCGAACATCGTCTTCTCCTCCAGCGCCGCCGTCTACGGCACGCCGGACGTGCCGCTCGTGACCGAGGACCTGCCCAAGCGCCCCGCATCCCCCTACGGCGAATCCAAGCTCATCGGGGAATGGCTCCTGCGCGACCAGGCCGTCGCCACGGCCGCGGACGACCGCCCCCTGCGGCACACATCGCTGCGCTACTTCAACGTCGTCGGCTCGGGGGACCCGAGCGTCTACGACACGAGCCCGCACAACCTCTTCCCCATCGTGTTCGAGAAGCTGCTGGCCGGCGAGACCCCGCAGATCAACGGCGCCGACTACGACACCCCGGACGGCACGAACGTCCGCGACTACGTCCACGTCGCCGACATCGCCGCGGCTCACGTCGTCGCGGCGCAGCGCCTGATGGCGGGCGAACCCGTCGAGGCCGCGTACAACCTCGGCTCCCGCAACGGCCTGTCCGTGCGCGAGATCATGGATGCCATGGCCCGCGTCACCGGGATCGACTTCACTCCGGTGATCGCGGCCCGTCGCCCCGGCGACCCGGACCGCATCGTCGCAACGGGCGAGCTCGCGGCCCGCGACCTGGACTGGCAGAACCGGTACACCGTCGACGAGATGGTCCGCTCGGGCTGGGACGCGCGCCGCAACGCCGGCTGAGGCCAGCCGCGCGGCGGCGCCGTGCTCGCGCGCGGCCCCCGGTGACGGGGTCGGGCCAGCTACGCGACCGAACGGCGGAGATCGTCGCCTCGGCGCACCGAGCGCCTGCAAGGGTGAGCCGTCCCGGCACGGAATCCGCCGTTGGGTATCCGGACGATGCACGGAATCCGCCGTTGGGTCCGATCGGCGCACGGAATCCGCCGCCGGGCACCCGGATCGACGCGGCGCTCGGCTCAGACCGGCGGCGGCGCCGTGCTCGCGCGCTCGACGAGTACGGGCGTGAGCGCGAGAGGCTCGCCGCGGCCCCCGCCGATCGCGCCCACGAGCGCGGCGACGGCGGCGGCGCCGAGGGCGTCGAAGTCCTGACGCACCGTCGTCAGGGGCGGCAGATACTGGGCCGCGTCGGCGACGTCGTCGAAGCCGACGACGCTGACCTCGCCGGGTACGTGCCGGCCGGTGTCGGCGAGCGCGCGCAGCGCCCCGAGTGCCATCTGATCGTTGGCCGCGAAGAGCGCCGTCGCGTCGGCGGGCAGCGCGGCGGTGACAGCGTGACCGGATGCCGACGACCAGTCGCCGCGCAGCGGCTCCGGGGCCGCGATCCCGGCCGCGGCCAGCGCGTCGCGCCAGCCGCGCTCGCGCTCGGCGGCGGCGAACGAGCCGGCGGGGCCGGCGAGGTGGTGCACCGCGGCGTGCCCGAGTGCCAGCAGGTGCGCGGTCGCGGCGCGCGCGCCGGCGGCGTGGTCGGTCTGCACGACGACGTATCGGTCGTCCGGCGGGGAATCGACGACGACGAGGGCCAGGGAGCGCGGCACCTCGACGCCGCGGGCCAGCGCTGTCGCCTCATTGAGCACGATCGCCCCGTCGACGCCCTGCTCGTGGAGACGGGCGAAGCCCTGGGCGACGGCATCCCGACCCGATGCCGTCACGACGGTGAGCGCAAAGCCGCGTTCGGCGGCGGCAGCGGCGATGGCCTGCAGCATCCGCGAGTTGCCGACCGTGGCGAGGGTCGAGACGACGAGCCCGATCGTGTCGGTGCGGCCCGTGCGCAGCGCGCGCGCCGCGCGGTGCGGACGGTAGTCGAGCTCGACCATGGCGCGTTCCACGCGCCGCCTCGTCGCGGGGTCGACGCGCGGGCTGCCGTTCACGACGCGCGAGACGGTCTGTCCGGAGACGCCGGCGATCGCGGCGACATCCGCCATCGACACGCGTCGCTCCACGACTCCTCCTTGCCCGCCCGGCCATCCGGATCGGCCGATGTTGACGATAACATAGCAGTGGAGTACCGTGTTGACGTGAACATCCCGACTGACACTCCCGCCGCAACGGAGTTGGGCGCCGGCGTCCTGAAGCGACCCACGCGTCTCGCCGACGGCCGCGAGCTCATCTACTACGACGACCCCGCCACGACCCTCGGCCCCGACCGCGCCGTCGACGCGCGCGACCTCGACCCGCGTCCCGCCACCGCGACGATGCGCCAGGACATCCTCACCGGCGACTGGGTCTCCGTCGCCGCCGCCCGGCAGAACCGGGCCTTCCTGCCCCCGGCCGAGCTCGACCCGCTCGCGCCGCAGTCGGCGACGAACCCGTCCGAGATCCCCTCGCTCTACGACGTGGCCGTCTTCGAGAACAAGTCGCCCTCGTTCGGCCCGGCCCTCGCCGCCGCCGTCGGCGACGCCCCGGAGGCCGCCGACCCGCCCCGCGGCATCGCCGACCTCGAGCACCTCGGTCTCGGCCGCACCCGCACGAGCGTCGGCCGTTGCGAGGTCGTCTGCTTCTCCCCCGAACGCACCGGCTCGTTCGGCACCCAGACCGTCACCCGCGCCCGCACGGTCATCGAGGCGTGGGCCGACCGCACGGCCGCCCTCTCCGCCCTCCCGGGCATCGAGCAGGTCTTCCCGTTCGAGAACCGCGGCGAGGCCATCGGTGTCACACTGCACCACCCGCACGGTCAGATCTACGCCTACCCGTACGTCACGCCGCGGACGACCCGCCTCCTCGACTCGATCGACCGGACGGCACCCGACCTGTTCCAGCGCATCCTGGAGTTCGAACAGGCCGGCCCGCGCGTGCTGCTGCGCGGCGAGCACTGGACCGCGTTCGTGCCGTTCGCCGCGCGCTGGCCCCTCGAGATCCACCTGCTGCCGCACCGCCACGTGCCCGACTTCGCCGCCCTGTCGGCGGAGGAGCGCGACGAGCTCGCCCCCCTCTATCTGCGACTCCTCCGCGGCGTCGACGCGCTCTACGACAGCCCGACGCCTTACATCGCAGCGTGGCATCAGGCGCCCGTCAACGTCGGCCGCAACACCGTGCGACTCAACCTGCAGCTGACAAGCCCCCGCCGCGCCGCCGACAAGCTCAAGTTCCTCGCCGGCTCCGAGGCCGCGATGGGCGCGTGGATCGGCGACGTCCCGCCGGAGGCCGCCGCAGACCGGCTGCGTGCCGCGATCGAGGGGGTGTCCCTGTGACCGCCGCGGGCGAGGCCCACGGCCTCTTCATGCAGCTCACCGGCGTCGAGCCGACCGGCCTCTGGTCCGCCCCCGGCCGCGTCAACCTCATCGGGGAGCACACCGACTACAACGACGGCTTCGTCTTCCCGTTCGCGATCGACCACCGCACGTACGTCGCCCTCGGCCGACGCAGCGACGGTCGCATCCGCGTGACCTCCACCTTCGACCCGGATGCCGTCGAGATCGGCATCGACGAGCTCGACGACGTGTTCCCCGAACGGCGCGACGAGATCGCGGAATGGGCGCGGTACCCGCTGGGCGTCGCCTGGGCGCTGCTACGCGCAACGGGCGCCACCGGCGTCACCGGCGTCGACCTCGCGATCGCCTCGGACGTGCCGGTCGGCGCAGGCCTGTCCTCCTCCGCGGCGATCGAGGGCGCGACCGCCGCCGCGCTCGACGACGTGTGGGGTCTCGGCCTCGACCGCGTCGCACTCGCGCAGGCAGGGCGGACGGCGGAGAACGAGGCCGTCGGCGCCCCCACCGGGATCATGGACCAGATGGCATCCATGCTGGGACGGGCGGATGCGGGCATCTTCCTGGACTGCCGTTCGCTGGAGGCCGACGTCGTCGACCTCGGCTTCGCCGCAGCGGGTCTCGAGCTCCTGGTCATGGACACCGGCGTGAAGCACGCGCACTCCACCGGCGGGTACGGCGAGCGCCGCGCCGCCTGCGAGCGGGGCGCCGAGATCATGGGCGTCCCCGCCCTCCGCGACCTCGCCGTCGCCGACCTCCCACGCGCGGAGGAGCTCATGGACGACGTGACCTTCCGGCGGGTCCGGCACGTCGTGACCGAGGACCAGCGCGTGCTCGACGCCGTGCAGACGCTGCGCGCGGAGGGGCCGCGCGCGATCGGCGCGCTCCTGGATGCCTCGCACGTCTCGATGCGGGACGACTTCGAGATCTCGGTGCCCGAGCTCGACCTCGCCGTGGACACCGCCCGCGCGGCGGGAGCGATCGGCGCGCGGATGACCGGCGGCGGATTCGGCGGCGCGGCGATCGCGCTCGTCGACCACGGTCACGTGGCATCCGTCACCGCCGCCGTCGAGACGGCATTCGCGGATGCCGGGTTCGCGGCGCCGCACATCTTCACGGTGCATCCCTCGGACGGCGCACGCCGCGACGGCTGAGCGCCGAGTCCCGCGAGGGGCGGCGCCGCGCAGCGCCTCCTCCTCGCGGGGCCGGCAGCGCATCCTCGCGTGGCCGCCAGGGCGCACGTCCGCCCGCGGATAGACTGCGATCCGATGGCTGACGACGAGCGGGACGCGGTGCGCCAGGACCTGGCGGTCACCCTGCGCGAGCTCGCCTGGACGATCCACCGGAAGGCGCCGGACCGCGCCGGCGTCGGGCCGATCCCCACCACCGAGATCGCGCTGCTCAAGCAGATCATCGACCACCCGGGCGCCACCGTCGGCGAACTCGCGCAGGGGCTCGGACTCCGTCAGCCCAACGTCAGCGCCGCGCTGCGGGCCCTGCTCGGGCGTGGGCTCGTCGAGCGGCACCAGTCGCCCTCCGACCGGCGGATCGCGTCGATCTTCGTGACGGATGCGGGCGTCGCCGAGCACCAGGAGATCTCCACCGCGTGGGCGACGCCCGTGCACGCGGCCATGGCCGACCTCGACGCGGCGGAGGTCGACGCTCTCGCCGCGGCAGCCGGCGCCCTCGACGCCGTGCTGCGTCGCCTGCGCGCCGCCGACTGATCGGCATCCGATCGTCGCGACCGTCGGATGACCGGCCGATGACGACTCGGTGACCCCCTGGCCTCCGGCCGCGGCGCCGCAATAGCATGGCGCCCGTGCCGCGGCGACGGCCGTCGCGGCCCGGGAGGAGACATCGTGGCGTACATCACCGTGGCGACCGAGAACTCGGCCGACGTCGACATCTACTACACCGATCAGGGATCCGGTCAGCCTGTCGTGCTGATCCACGGCTTCCCCCTGAACGGCGAATCGTGGGGCAAGCAGCAGGCCGCGCTGCTGGATGCCGGCTACCGCGTGATCGCCTACGACCGCCGCGGATTCGGCGCCTCGTCGAAAACGGGGAGCGGGTACGACTACGACACCTTCGCAGCCGACCTGCACGCCCTCATGGAGGACCTCGACCTCGACGAGGCCGTGCTCGTGGGATTCTCGATGGGCACCGGTGAGGTCGCCCGTTACCTCGCCCGCTACGGCAGCGGCCGCGTGGCGAAGGCGGCGTTCCTCGGATCGCTCGAGCCTTTCCTCCTCATCACCGACGACAACCCGGGCGGCGCCGGCGACCAGGCGTTCTTCGACGGCATCGCCGCCGCGGTCCGCGACGACCGGTACGCCTTCCTCGCCGGGTTCTTCCGCGACTTCTACAACCTCGACGAGAACCTCGGGAGCCGGATCTCGCAGGAGGCGCTCGATGCGAGCATCGCCGTCGCGAACCAGGCCGGCAACACCGCGATCGCCGCGGCGCCGCTGACCTGGCCGACCGACTTCCGCGCCGACATCCCCTCGGTGACGGTGCCGGCGCTCATCGTGCACGGCACGGCCGACAACATCCTGCCGATCGACCACACCGGCCGGCTCTTCAAGGACCTGCTGCCGCAGGCGACCTACGTCGAGATCGCCGGCGCCCCGCACGGGATGCTCTGGACCCACGGGGACGAGGTCAACGAGGCGCTACTGGCCTTCCTGGCATCCTGACGCCGGTCCGCCGCCGCCGCCGCAACCGCCGCTGCCGCCGCCGTTGCGGCGCAAACTGCAGGACCGGGTGTGACCAGAGTGACGGCTGAGCCCCACAGGCCACATCCGTCACGGCTGATCCTGCGGATCGCCTCGGGCATCGCCTCGCAGCCGGGAGTCAGTCCGCGGCGGCGAGGACGGCGTGCGGCATGCGCGCCCGCATGACGGCGATGGCCGCCGGGTTGTCGTCGACGAGCACGGCGTCGCGGCCGAGGGCGGATGCGACGGCGCCGGTCGTGCCGCTCCCGGCGAACAGGTCGAGCACGCGATCGCCGGGGCGGCTGGATGCCTGGACGATCCGGCGGAGGATGCCCTCGGGCTTCTGCGTCGGGTAGCCCGTCTTCTCACGGCCGGACGTCGGCACGATCGTGTGCCACCAGACGTCGGTCGGCAGCTTTCCGCGGGCCGCCTTCTCCGGTGTGACGAGGCCCGGCGCCATGTACGGCTCCCGGTCGACGGACTCCGAGTCGAAGTGGTAGCGCTCCGGGTCCTTCACGTAGACGAGGATCGTGTCGTGCTTGGTGGGCCAGCGCCGCCGCGACTTCGCGCCGTAGTCGTAGGCCCAGATGAGCTCGTTGAGGAAACAGGCGCGACCGAACAGCGCGTCGAGCAGCACCTTCGCGTAGTGCGCCTCCCGGTAGTCCAGGTGCAGGTAGAGCGTGCCCTCGGGGCTGAGGAGACGCCACGCCTCCGCGAGGCGGGGCTCGAGGAAGTCCCAGTAGTCGTCGAACCGGTCGTCGTAGGCACGCAGGTCGCCGCGCAGGCGCGCATAGCTGGTGCCGCGGAATCCCCGCTTGACCGGGGACAGCGTCGTCCCGACCGGGTCGTCGGCCCCGCTCACGACCGCCTGTTCGACGGTGCGCCCTTGCGAGCGGCCCGTGTTGAACGGCGGGTCGAGGTAGACGAGCGCGAAGGAGCCGCTCTCCAGAGAGCGCGCGATCTCCAGGTTGTCGCCCTGGCGGATCTCGACGGCCCCCGGAGTCGCATCGGCGCGGGGCGCCGTCACGGGACCCGGTGCAGCCACGCGTCGGTCGCGAACTTCGACGTTACGAGCGCCTCCGCCTCGGCGTATTCCTCGTCGGTGATATGCCCGGGCTGCGCCCCGTAGAGCGTCGTGAAGGTCTCGATGAGCCGCTCGATGATCGCCTCGCGCGGCAGTCCGGTCTGGCTGCGGAGCGGGTCGACGCGCTTGGCCGCCGAGACGGTGCCCTTGTCGCTGAGCTTCTCCCGCCCGATGCGCAGGACATCGGTGAGCACCTGGCCGTCCATGTCGTAGCTGAGGGTCGCGTGATGCAGCACGCCGCCGTTGGCGAGCCGCTTCTGCGCCGCACCGCCGATCTTGCCCTGCGGCGACGCGATGTCGTTGAGCGGCTGGTAGGTCGCCTCGATCCCGAGCGAGCGCAGGGCCTGCAGCACCCAGTCGTCGAGGAAGGCGTACGAGTCCGCGAAGGTCATGCCGGCGACCAGGGATGCCGGGACGTACAGCGAATACGTGACGATGGCGTCGGCGGCCATGAGCATGGCCCCTCCGCCGGAGATCCGCCGGACGACGTCGAACCCGTGCGCAGCGGCTCCGTCGGGATCGACCTCGTTGCGGTACGACTGGAACGAGCCGATGACGACGGCGGACTCGTCCCACTCCCAGATGCGGAGGGTCGGGCGGCGGCGGTCATCGCCCACCCGCGCCGTGAGGACCTCGTCGAGCGCGAGGTTCATCCGCGGCGACACGGCCTTCTCGTGGACGATCTCCCACTCGAAGTCGCGCCAGCCGGGGGCCGTGACGAGCGCGCGGCGCACCGCGGTGCCCACCGCCTCGGGGGTGAAGCCGAGAAGCTGCGCGCCCTCCGGCAGCGCGCCGCGCACGGCGGCCGCGATCGTCGCGACATCCGCTTCGACGGGAAGGCCGGTGACTGCCGCGTCGATGTCGGCGAGCGCGTCGTCCGGCTCGAGGAAGAAGTCCCCGGCCAGGTGGAAGTCCGCGATCCGGCCGTCCCTGACCTCGAGGTCGACCACGACGAGCTTGCCGCCTGGGACCTTGTACTCGCCGTGCATCCTCCCAGCCTACGGCGGGGCCACCGCCCGCGGCGCCGTCAGGTGCGAGCCGGGACGCGGCGGTCGAGCCAGGCCAGCAGGTCAGCGCGCACCTCGGCCTGACTCACCTCGTTGAAGATCTCGTGGCGGGCATCGGGATAGACGAGCGTCGTGACATCCGAGAGACCCGACCGCGTGCGGTACGCGTCGGCGAGCCGGTGCACGCTTCGCGGTCCGCCGACCGGGTCGTCGCGACCCACCATGAGCAGCACCGGGACGTCGACGCCGAGATCGCGGCGCGGGAGTCCCAGCAGCCGCAGGGAGTCGATGATCCCGAAGAGCTTGATGAGCGGCACCGTCGTCGTCAGAGGGTCATCCAGGAAGGCTTGCCCGACCGCAGGATCGCTGGAGAGCCATTCGGTGCCGAGAGCGCCCTTGGCGTGCCACTTCCGGTTGTACGGACCGCTGCTCATCGACCCGAACCGGCGCAGCGCCGATCCGGAAAGGACGACAGCGTCGTACGCGTCGGGCTCGTCGTTGAACATCTTCTGCGCGAGAAGCGACCCCCACGAGTGTCCCAGGAGGATGAGCGGCAGTCCGGGGTTCTCGTCGCGGATGAGGTGGGTGAACTGCCGGCACGCCGCGATCGCCGCACGCAGCCCTCCGACGCCGAGCCGGCCGAGCCGCGCGGCGTCGCCGCCGTGCTGCGTCATCCCGGTGCGGCCGTGGCCGCGGTGATCGTCCGCGTAGACCGTGTACCCGGCCGCGGTGAGCGCCGTGATCAGTGCCGCGTAGCGTCCCGCGTGCTCGCCGACGCCGTGCAGAAGCTGGACGACCGCCCGCGGCGTCGTCTCGGCGGGATGGACGTCGTAGACGATGACGACACCGTGCGCATCGATGAACTCGGGCATGGACAGAGCATAGGGGCGGGGAGGCGGCATCCGCTCTCCCCGCCCCCGCTCACGTCATCCGCGGGACTTCGTGACGACCACGGTGGCCGACGGATCCGACGCGGCCGACGAGCCGGCGCCGCTCACCGCGGAAGTCAGTCCCGAACGCGTCGATGGGGATCCGGCGATCCGGCTCGCACTTTACTTAGCACGACTAATGAGTTATGCTAAGCATTACATGACCTCTCCAGCTCTCTCCTCAGAAACCTCCGGCGACCTCGCCCACGAAGCCGCTGACTTCCGCATGGCGACGTTCCGGCTCGCCCGTCGCCTGCGCGCGCACCGCGCCGTCGACTCGATGAGCGACGGTCAGTTCGCCGTGCTCGCCGCCCTGTCCATGCATGGCGGCCACACCCTCGGCGAACTCGCGGACCGCGAGCGCGTCTCGTCGCCGTCGATGAACCGCACCGTGAACTGCCTGGAGGAGTCCGGGTACATCACGCGCACGCCCGACGAGAGCGACCGCCGCAAGGTGAACATCGATCTCACCGACGCCGGCCGGGCCGTCGTCGAGGAGACGGTGCGCCGACGCGATCTGTGGCTCGAGTCCGCGTTCAGCACCCTCGACAACGAGCAGCGCGCGACGCTGGCGCGGGCCGCCGAGATCATGCGGGAGGTGGCGAGCCGATGAGCGCCATGTTCCGCTCCTTCTCCGTCTTCAACTACCGCGTCTGGTTCATCGGCGCCCTCGTCTCCAACGTCGGCGCGTGGATGCAGGCCACGGCCCTCAGCTGGGTCGTCCTGACCGAGCTGACCAACAACGACGCCGGCGCCATGGGCGTCACGATGGCGCTGCAGTTCGCTCCCCCGCTGCTCCTGGTGAGCGTGACCGGATGGGTGGCCGACCGCTTCGACCGGCGCAAGCTCCTGTTCGTCACGCAGAGCCTGCTGCTCCTGCTCGGGCTCGCGATCGGGGCGCTCCTGCTCGCCGGTGTCATGACCCTGCCGCTCATGTACACCTTCGCCCTCGCGCTCGGTGTCGTCTCGGCCTTCGACAACCCGAGCCGCCAGGCCTTCGTCTCCGACCTCGTGTCGCGCGAGAACGCCTCGAATGCCGTCGCGCTGAACGCCGCGTCGTTCAACGGCGCCCGCATGATCGGTCCCGCCGTCGCGGGCATCGTGATCGTCGCGGTGGGCACGGGCTGGGTCTTCTTCATCAACGGCGTCACGTTCCTCGCGATGCTCGTCGCCCTGATGCTCATCCGCACGGATGACCTCATCCCGCGCGTCCGGCACGCCGGCGCCTCCCGGCTGGCCGACGGGTTCCGCTACGTGAAGGGCCGCCCCGACCTCGTCGTCACGTTCGTCATGGTGTTCCTGCTCGGCGCGTTCGGCATGAACTTCCCGATCTTCGCCTCGACGATGGCGCTCGAGTTCGGCCAGCAGGCCGACGGGTACGGACTGCTGAGCTCGATCCTCGCCGTGGGGTCCCTCGCCGGTGCGCTGCTGGCCGCCCGCCGCGACCGCGCCCGCATCCGCCTCGTCATCGTGGGCGCCGGGATGTTCGCCGCCGCCGCGTTCCTGTCTGCCGCGATGCCGACGTACTGGACATATGCCGCAACGCTCATGCTCACGGGCTTCGCCGTCGTCACCACGCTGACGACCGCGAACGGCTACGTGCAGACGACGACGGATCCGGCGCTCCGCGGGCGCGTGCTCGCCCTGTACATGGCGATCCTCATGGGTGGCACGCCCATCGGCGCGCCCATCGTCGGGTGGGTCGCCGCCGAGTGGGGTCCCCGCGCCGCGATCCTCGTCGGCGCGAGCGCGGCGTTCGTCGCGTTCGCCATCGGCCTCGCCTGGCTGCTGATCTCCGGTCGACTGCATCGCCACGAGTCACGCCGGTTCGCGCTGCAGCTCGACGAGACGCGCCCGCTCCCCGTCGTGGCGCCTGCGGAGTTCAGTGACGAGGTCGCCGGGACGACTCCGATCAAGCTCCCCGCGGACGCTCGCCGGGGCTGAGGCGCGTCCCGGCTCAGCCCGTCGTCGACTCGCGCACCACCAGCTCCGGCCGGAAGCGCACATTCCGCTCGTGCGCTCCGCCGGGCTCGGCGAGCTCCTTCAGCAGCAGGTCGACGGCCGTGTACCCGATGAGGGATGCCGGCTGCCGGATCGAGGACAGGGGCACGACGGTGGCCGCCGCGAAGTCGATGTCGTCGTAGCCGATGAGTGCGATGTCGTCGGGGATCCGGACGCCCGACATGATCGCGAGAGCCTGGATGGCCCCGACGGCGAGCAGGTCGTTGGCGGCGAAGATCGCGTCGGGGCGACGACCGGCGGGCTTCTCCAGCATCGCGAGCGCGGCCGCACGGCCGTGGAGGACGCTGAGCGCGGGCATCTCGACGGTCTCCAGCGTCGCGCCCGCGACGGCGTCCACGGCCCGGCGCGCCCCCTCGAGGCGGTCGGCGACCTGGCGGATCGATTGCGGCCCGCCGAGGAACATCAGCCGTCGGCGGCCGGCGGCCAGCAGATGGGATGCCGCGAGATGACCTCCCTCCACGTCGTCGACGGCGACGGAGCAGAAGCCCGAGCCCTCGATCTCCCGGTCGACGAGGATCACCGGTGACCCGGCATCCTGCACCCGCTTCAGCCGCGGGACGTCGTCGGTCGTGGGGGTGATGAGCACGCCGTTGACGCGCTGCTCGAGGAACAAGTCGAGGTAGCGGGCCTCGCGGGACGGGTCTTCGTCGGCGTTGCCCAGGAGGACGGCCATATCGGCCTCGTCGGCACGGTTCTCCGCACCGCGCGCGACGTCGGCGAAGAACGGGTTCCCGGCATCGAGGACGACGAGACCGATGCTGCGGCTGCGGCCCACGCGCAGCTGGCGGGCGGCATCGTTGCGGACGAACCCCAGGTCGGCGATCGCGGCGAGGACGCGCGCGACCGTCTCCGGGGCCACCTTGGCCGGCCGGTTCAGGACGTTGGAGACCGTGCCGACGGAGACGGAGGCCGCGGCGGCGACGTCACGGATGCTGGCGGCCACGGGGTCTCCTCTCGATCAGCTCGCTCGCCCGATCCTAGCCATGCCGCCCGCCGGCGGTCGTCCACGCGCGCGCCCGCGTCATCGCGCCCCTTTGCGTCCGGACCCGATCTGGCGTAGGCTCACTGAAACGATTCATACCTCTCCAGGAGTCCTCGATGACGAGCCCCTCCGCCCCGCAGCGGGTCTGTTTCGAGCTGCGGGTGAAGCCCGAGATGCTCGGCGAGTACCTCGCCCGGCACACCCCGGTGCGGGCCGAGATGCTCGCGGAGATCGCGGCATCCGGTCGCCGCAACTACTCCCTCTTCCTCGGCGAGGGCGGCCGCCTCATCGGCTACTACGAGACCGACGACGACGCCGCGGCACAGGCCTACCTCGCCGCATCCGAGGTCGCGACCCGGTGGGAAGCCGAGATGGCCCCCTTCTTCGTCGACCTCGACGGGCGCCCCGACCAGGCCGCGACCACCCTGACCGAGATCTTCCACCTGCACGACCAGCTGACGGCATCCGTCACCGACCACGAAAGCGACGCATCGTGAGCACCCTCACCTCCGACCACCTCGCCACCCTCGCGCAGCAGGGCATCGAGCTGCCCAGCTGGGCGTTCGGCAACTCCGGCACCCGGTTCCGCGTCTTCCCGACCGCCGGCACACCCCGCGACCCGTTCGAGAAGATCGCCGACGCCGCCGAGGTCAACCGGCACACGGCGCTCGCCCCGTCGGTCGCCCTGCACATCCCGTGGGACAAGGTCGACGACTACGCGGCGCTCCGCCGCCACGCGGAAGGCCTCGGCGTCGCCCTCGGCACGATCAACTCGAACACCTTCCAGGACGAGGACTACAAGTTCGGCGCCCTCACGCACCACGACGAGCGCATCCGCCGGAAGGCGATCGACCACCACCTCGAGTGCATCGACATCATGGATGCCACCGGCTCCCGCGACCTGAAGATCTGGCTCGCCGAGGGGTCGAACTACCCCGGCCAGAACGACATGCGCGCGCGCCAGGACCGCCTGCAGGACTCCCTGCAGCAGATCTACGCCCGCCTGTCCGGCGAGCAGCGCCTCGTGCTGGAGTACAAGTTCTTCGAGCCGTCGTTCTACCACACCGACGTCCCGGACTGGGGGACCTCCTACGCGCAGGTGGCGGCGCTCGGCGACTGTGCCCTCGTGTGCCTCGACACCGGGCACCACGCGCCCGGCACCAACATCGAGTTCATCGTCATGCAGCTGCTGCGCCTCAGGAAGCTCGGCTCGTTCGACTTCAACTCGCGCTTCTACGCCGACGACGACCTCATCGTCGGGGCGGCCGACCCGTTCCAGCTGTTCCGCATCATCCTCGAGGTGATCCGCGGCGGGGGCCTCAACAACCCCGACGTCGCGTTCATGCTCGACCAGTGCCACAACATCGAGGACAAGATCCCCGGTCAGATCCGCTCGGTGCTCAACGTGCAGGAGATGACCGCCCGCGCCCTGCTGGTCGACCGCGACGCGCTGGACGCGGCACAGAACGCGAACGACGTCCTGGCCGCGAACGCCGTGCTGATGGATGCGTTCTACACCGACGTCCGCCCCCAGCTGGCGCAGTGGCGCGAGTCGCGGGGCCTGCCCGCCGACCCGATGGCCGCGTACGCCGCCTCCGGGTACCAGCAGCGCATCGCCGCCGACCGCGTCGGCGGCACCCAGGCGGGCTGGGGCGCCTGACCACCCTCCCCCCGACTCCCTTCCCGAGTGTCCGGACACCGACGAAAGCGAACCGACCCACAATGACCAACGAGACCGCCCAGGCGCTCATCGCCCGCAGCAACCGCCTGGGTGCCGACCCGAAGAACACCAACTACGCGGGCGGCAACACGTCGGCCAAGGGCACCGAGACCGACCCCGTCACGGGAGAGCCGGTCGAGCTGCTCTGGGTCAAGGGATCCGGCGGTGACCTCGGCACGCTGAAGCCCGAGGGTCTCGCGGTGCTCCGCCTGGACCGCATGCGCAAGCTCGTCGACGTCTACCCGGGCGTCGAGCGTGAGGACGAGATGGTCGCCGCGTTCGACTACTGCCTGCACGGCAAGGGCGGCGCGGCGCCGTCGATCGACACGGCGATGCACGGGCTCGTGGATGCCGCCCACGTCGACCACCTCCACCCCGACGCGGGCATCGCGATCGCGACCGCCGCCGACGGCGCGGCGCTGACGGCCGAGATCTTCGGCGAGAAGGTCGTCTGGGTGCCGTGGCGTCGCCCCGGCTTCCAGCTCGGCCTCGACATCGCAGCCATCAAGGCGGCGAACCCGCAGGCAGTCGGCTGCATCCTCGGCGGGCACGGGATCACGGCGTGGGGCGACACGTCGGAGGAGTCCGAGCGCAACAGCCTGTGGATCATCGACACCGCCGCCGCGTACATCGCCGAGCACGGCAAGGCCGACCCGTTCGGCGCCGTCCGCGCCGGGTTCGAGGCGCTCCCCGAGGCGGAGCGGCGCGCCCGCGCCGCGGCGCTGGCTCCGACGGTCCGCGGCCTCGCGTCCACCGACAAGCCGATGGTGGGGCACTTCACCGACAGCGACGTCGTGCTCGACTTCCTGGCATCCGAGAAGGCCCCTGCCCTCGCCGCCCTCGGCACGAGCTGCCCCGACCACTTCCTGCGCACCAAGGTCAAGCCGCTCATCCTCGACCTGCCCGCGACCGCATCCGTCGACGGCGCGATCGCCCGCCTGCAGGAGCTGCACCAGGAGTACCGCGCCGACTACCAGGCCTACTACGACGCGCACGCCACCGAGGAGAGCCCCGCGATCCGCGGCGCCGATCCGCTCATCGTCCTCGTACCGGGCGTCGGCATGTTCAGCTACGGTGCGAACAAGCAGACCGCACGGGTCGCCGGCGAGTTCTACGTCAACGCGATCAACGTCATGCGCGGGGCCGAGGCGCTCTCGACCTACTCCCCCATCTCGGACGCCGAGAAGTTCCGCATCGAGTACTGGGCGCTCGAAGAGGCGAAGCTGCAGCGGATGCCGAAGCCGAAGTCGCACCAGGGACGCATCGCGTTCGTGACCGGCGCCGCAAGCGGCATCGGCAAGGCCATCGCCGCCCGCCTCGCCGCGGAGGGCGCGTGCGTCGTCGTCGCCGACCTCGACCTCGAGAAGGCGCAGGCGGCGGCCGCCGAGCTCGGCGGCACCGACGTCGCGATCGGCGTGGCCGCGAACGTGGCTGACGCCGACGGCGTGCAGGCCGCCATCGACGCGACGCTCCTCGCCTTCGGCGGCATCGACCTCGTCGTCAACAACGCCGGCCTGTCGCTGTCCAAGCCGCTGCTGGAGACCACCGAGAAGGACTGGGATCTGCAGCACGACGTCATGGCGAAGGGCTCGTTCCTCGTCAGCAAGGCCGCGGCGCACGCCCTCATCGCGCAGCGCATGGGCGGCGACATCATCTACATCTCCTCGAAGAACTCCGTCTTCGCCGGCCCCAACAACATCGCGTACTCGGCGACGAAGGCCGACCAGGCCCACCAGGTGCGCCTCCTCGCCGTCGAACTCGGCGAGCACGGCGTCCGCGTCAACGGCATCAACCCCGACGGGGTGGTCCGGGGCTCCGGCATCTTCGCCTCCGGGTGGGGCGCCAACCGCGCCGCGACGTACGGGGTCAAGGAGGAGGACCTCGGCCAGTTCTACGCGAACCGCACGATCCTCAAGCGCGAGGTGGTCCCGGAGAACGTCGCCGACGCGGTCTACGTCCTCACCGGTCCCGAGCTGTCCCGCACGACGGGGCTGCACATCCCGGTCGACTCCGGCGTCGCGGCCGCTTTCCTGCGATGACGGGCGCCGTCGCCGCGGGCGCCGTCGCGGCGATCGACCTGGGTGCGACGAGCGGCCGGGTCATCGTCGGCCACGTCGGCCCCGACACGCTCGACGCGACGGCCGTCGCGCGGTTCCCCAACGACCCGGTGCACGCCGGCGACGGCCTGCACTGGGACCTCCTCGGTCTCTACGGGGCGGCCCTCGGCGGTCTGCGCGAGGCATTCCGGCAGGAGCCGGGCATCACGAGCATCGGCATCGACTCGTGGGCCGTGGACTACGGCCTGCTCCGCGGCGGCCGCCTCCTGGGCGACCCGTTCCACTACCGCGACGAGCGCACCGCGCGCGGCGTCGAGCGCGTGCACGCGCGGATGCCGCATCCCGAGCTGTTCGAACGCAACGGGCTGCAGTTCCTGCCGTTCAACACGCTGTATCAGCTCGCGGCGGAGGATCCGCAGCTGCTCGCGATCGCCGACACCGCCCTGCTCATCCCCGACCTCCTCGGCTTCTGGCTCACCGGCTCCTCCCGCGCCGAGCAGACGAACGCCTCGACGACGGGCCTGCTGCGCGTCCTCGACGGAGCCTGGGATGACGATCTCGTCGCGGCGCTCGGGCTGCCGCGCGGGCTCCTCCCCGCCCTCATCGCCCCCGGCGAGCGGCTCGGTGCGCTGCGCCCCGGGGTCGCCGCGTCGCTCGGCGCCGGCCCTGGCGCGGGTGTCACGGCCGTCGGGTCGCACGACACGGCATCCGCCGTCGTCGCGGTCCCGATGCAGGCGGATGCCGCGGCATACATCTCCTGCGGGACGTGGGGGCTCGTGGGGGTCGAGGTGGACCACCTCGTCCTCTCCCCCGCCGCGCGGGCGGCGAACTTCACGAACGAGGGCGGCGTGGACCGCCGGGTGCGTCTGCTGCACAACGTCATGGGGCTGTGGGTGCTGAGCGAGGCCGTGCGCGGATGGGAGCGGCAGGGACACCGCATCGACCTGCCGACGCTGCTCGACGCGGCGGCCGAGGTCGACGCGACCTCCGTGCCGGTCTTCGACGTCGACGACCCCCGTTTCCTCCCCCCGGGCGACATGCCGGCGCGGATCGACGCGTGGTGCGAGGAGCACGGGATCGCCGCACCGCGCACGCGGGCCGAGTACACCCGCTCGATCGTCGAGTCGCTGGCGGAGGCGTTCGCGCGCTCGGCACTCGAAGCCGGACGCCTCGGCGGAGTCGACGTGCGCACGATCCACATCGTCGGCGGCGGGGCGCTGAACGAGCTGCTGTGTCAGCGCACCGCCGACCGCAGCGGGCTGCCCGTGCTCGCCGGCCCGGTCGAGGCGACGGCGCTCGGGAACGTCCTCGTCCAGGCGCGCGCCGCGGGACTCGTGTCCGGTTCCCTCGAGGCGCTGCGCGACCTCGTCGCCCGGACGCACGCGCCGCGCCGGCACACGCCGCGTGCGTGATGCTGTCGTTGCCGCGCCGCCGCGCGTAGCGTGGGGCCATGAGCGATCACGCGCACGACGACGACTCCGCGTCCGGCCCCCTGACCGGCGACAGCGACTCGCAGAGCGAGGCCCTGGCCGCCTCGGAGAAGCCGCTCGGCGGGGATGAGGGCACCGAGGACGAGCTCGAGGCCGACAACGACGTCGAGGAGGACATGATCGCGACCC
Organism: Microbacterium saccharophilum; assembly: GCF_007992455.1. GTDB lineage: Bacteria > Actinomycetota > Actinomycetes > Actinomycetales > Microbacteriaceae > Microbacterium > Microbacterium saccharophilum. Next base: position 32,590 of record NZ_BKAH01000003.1, read on the forward strand.
TCCACCCGGACGCCCCGCCGGCGTGACGGCGCGGAGGGATGCTGGGCGCATGGCACTCCTCGGACTCGACGTCCCGATCGTCCTGGGCCCGTTCGGCGGGATGAGCTCCGTCGCCCTGACGGCCGCGGTGAGCGACGCCGGCGGTCTCGGCTCCTACGGCCTCTACGGTTACCCGCCCGCCCGGATCGCCGAGACGGCGCGGCTCCTCCGTGAGGCGACCGATCGTCCATTCGCGCTGAACCTCTGGATGCCGGTCGGCGACGAGGCCGGGCCCGGCACGGTGGACACGCGCGCAGCGCAGCGCGCCGTCGCGCCGCTGTACGAGGAGCTCGGCGTCCCCGCGCCTGCGGGGACGCCGGAGCGCTTCGTCCCGGACGTCGCCGAACAGCTGGATGCCGTGCTCGCGGCGCGGCCGGCGGTGCTGAGCTGCGTCTTCGGCATGCCGCCCGTCGCGGTCGTCGAGGCGGCCCGCTCGCGCGGCATCCGCATCGTCGGCGCGGCGACGACCGTGGCGGAGGCGATCGCCGTGACCGCGGCGGGGGCGGATGCCGTCGTCGCGAGCGGGTTCGAGGCCGGCGGGCACCGCGTGAGCTTCATGAAGCCGGCGGAGCAGTCCCTCGTCGGGACGTTCGCGCTCCTCCCGCAGGTCGTGGATGCCGTCGACATCCCGGTCATCGCTGCCGGGGGCATCGCCGACCGGCGCGGGGTCGCCGCCGCGTTCGCCCTCGGCGCCGCGGGCGTCCAGGTCGGGACGGCGTTCCTCGGCACGCGGCAGTCGGCCGCGAGCGCGGCGCACCGCGCGGCTCTGCGGGGGCTTGCCGCAGACGACACCGTGCTGACCCGGGCGGTGACCGGGCGCCTCGCCCGCGGCATCCGCAATCGCCTCGTCGCGCACGTCGAGGCGGCCGACGCGATCGCCCCGTTCCCCGCGCAGAGCTGGGTCGTCGGCGCCCTGCGCGCGGAGGCGAACCGCCGCGGCGACGGCGACCTGCAGTCCCTGTGGGCGGGTCAGTCCGCCGCGCTCACGCGCTTCGACGACGCCGCGGAGGTCTTCGCCGAGCTCGCGGCAGGTCTGCCCCGCTGACGGGGAGCCCGCGGCGGCTCCGCCCGCGGCGAGAAACCACATCCAGCGCGAGAAACACCCACGCGCGTGGTTTGTCATGTCGGGTGTGGTTTCTCGGCGGCGGCATGCCCCGGGGCTCAGGCCTCCCGCGTGATCGTGACCTTCACGTGCAGATTGCTCTTGAACGGGCCGGCGTAGACGCCGCGCAGCGGTGGGACGTCGTTGTAGTCGCGCCCGCGGCCGACCATGACGTGCCGGTCGCAGATCTCCGTGCCGTTCGTCGGGTCGAAGCCCTGCCAGTCCCCCGCGAACCACTCGACCCAGGCGTGCGATTCGCCGGACACCGGCACGCCGACCTCCGCGTCGGCCTGCGGGTGGAGGTAGCCGGAGACGTAGCGGGCGGGGATGCCGACGGACCGGAGCGCCGACAGGGTGATGTGCGCCATGTCCTGGCAGACGCCCTTGCGCTCCTCCCACGCCTCGCTGGCCGTGGAATGCACGCCGGTGATCCCGTGCATGTACTCGACGGCCTCGCCGATCGCGGACGCGATCGCGAGGGCGGCGCGGCTCGGGGTGTCATGCTCGGCAGCGATCGACCGGGCGAGCTCCGCGACCTCGGGGTGGACCCCCGTGCGCGGCGTCTGGGTCATCATCTCCACGGTCGAGATCGAGCGCTCGGCTTCCCGCGCGAGACCGTCCCAGCTCATGTCCCCGTGGGCGAGCGGACGCGGGCGCACCTCGACGAGCGACCGCGCCGTGATGTTCAGCGCAGCGTGGCCGGCCATGACGTCGAACGCGGCGACGCGGGTGCCGAAGTAGTCGAGGTACTGGTTGACGCTCGTGGACGGCTCGATGTCCAGCTGCGAGCTGAGCACGAACTGGCTGTCCGTCGAGCTGGGCAGCATCCGCGCCTCGTTGTAGGACGCGCCCACGTCGCCCTGGTAGGCGAACCCGGTGGCGTGCTCGATCCGCAGGCGCTTCATGAGGTCTCTCCGATCCAGCTCGGCTCGGCGTGCGTGGGGAAGAACCGGCCGCGGATCGCCTCCGACGCCTCGCGAGTGACCTTCTGGACCTGCTCCATGTGCTCGGGCAGCTCGGAGATGATCTCGGTGATCGGGCGGTACTCCAGGTCGTTGCGGATGCGGCCGAGCGCGCGCAGCACGGCGTTGGAGTGGCCGACGCGGTCGGCCACGGGGTCGATCGCGCTCATGCACTCCTCCGCGCGCTGGATGGAGTGGATGATCGAGCGCGGGAACAGGCGGTCGAGGAGGAGGAACTCGGCGGCGTTGCTGGCGCTCGGCATCCCCCGGTAGGTGCGCAGGTACGCCTCGTACGCGCCGCAGGAGCGCAGGATGGTGGTCCAGGACGGACCGGACGCCTCGGTCAGCGAACGGGTGGCGAGCAGGCGCGCCGTCATGTCGGTGCGCTCGATGGATCGCCCGAGCGTGAAGAACTGCCACGACTCGTCGCGGCTGGTGGTCGAGTCGGTGATGCCGATCGCGAGGGCCGAGCGCTCGCGCACCCACTGGAAGAACTCGTGCACCTTCTCGTCGTTGAGCCGTCGCGGCATCCGGGAGTAGGTGGTGTTCAGCGTCTCCCACAGCTCGGTCGAGACGATCTCGCGCGCGCGGCGGGCGTTCTCCCGCGCCGACTGCAGCGCGTACGCGATGCTCGACGGGTTGGTCCGGTCCACGGCGAGGCGCTTGAGCACGTCGCTGCGCGTCACGCGGGCGAGCTCGTCCTCGGCGGGGAACGAGCCCATGACGCCCATGAGCGAGCGGCAGGCGGTGTCCTCGTCGATCCAGGGATCCTCGAGGAGCAGCTGCAGATGGACGTCGAGGATGCGGGCCGTGCCGTCGGAGCGCTCGATGTAGCGTCCGATCCAGAACAGCGATTCGGCGATCCGGCTCAGCATGGCGTCGCCTCCTCGCCGGTCTGCTGCTGCTGCTCCTGCTGCTCGGTGTGCGGGCGCGGGTGATCCTGCGGCGAATGGTCGGGCTCGTGCTGCGGGTCGTAGACGATCGAGATGGTGCCCGTGACGGATGCCTGATCGGCCACGAGGCCGGGAAGTCCGTCGCCCTGGCCGTACTCGACGTGCCGGGGCGCCGCGCCGCCCACGATCCACGTGTCCTTGGAGCCGCCGCCCTGACTGGAGTTGACCACGAGCTGGCCTTCGGGCAGCGCGACGCGGGTCAGGCCACCGGGGAGCACCCACACCTCGTCGCCGTTGTTGACGGCGAACGGGCGGAGGTCGGCGTGCCGGGGGCGCATCCCGTCCTCGACGAGGGTGGGGATCGTGGAGAGCATGACGACGGGCTGAGCGATCCAGCCGCGCGGGTCGGCGCGCAGCCGGGTGCGGAGCTGGTCGAGTTCGGCCCGTGAGGCGTCCGGACCGACGACGAGGCCCTTGCCACCGGACCCGTCGACGGGCTTCACGACGAGCTCGTCGAGCCGGTCGAGCACCTCCTCGAGCGCACCCGGGTCCTCGAGCCGCCACGTGTCGACGTTCTTGAGGATGGGCTCCTCGGCCAGGTAGTACCGGATGAGGTCGGGGACGTAGGTGTAGAGGAGCTTGTCGTCGGCGACGCCGTTGCCCACGGCGTTGGCGATGGTCACGTTGCCGAGGCGCGCCGCGAGCATGAGACCCGGCGCGCCGAGCATCGAGTCGGCGCGGAACTGCAGCGGGTCCAGGAAGTCGTCGTCCACCCGGCGGTAGATGACGTCGACGCGCTGCGGCCCGCGGGTCGTGCGCATGAAGACCTTCCCACCCACGCACTGCAGGTCACGGCCCTCGACGAGCTCCACGCCCATGAGGCGGGCGAGCAGCGTGTGCTCGAAGTACGCCGAGTTGTAGACCCCCGGCGTCAGCACGACGACGTTGGGGTCTTCGACGCCCGGAGGAGCCGACGCGCGCAGCGCCTGCAGCAGCTTGTTGGGGTAGTCGCCCACGGGGCGCACCCGCATGGAGACGAACAGCTCCGGCAGGGTCTGGGCCATCACCCGGCGGTTCGAGATGACGTAGCTGACGCCGGAGGGCACCCGCACGTTGTCCTCGAGCACACGCATCTCGCCGTGCTCGTCGCGGATGAGGTCGATCCCGGCGACCTGGATGCGCACGCCGTTGGCGGAGCGGATGCCGGCGGCCTGCCGGTAGAAGTACTGCGACGACGCGATGAGCTTGGCCGGCAGCACCCCGTCGCGCACGCAGTGCTGGTGCCCGTACGCGTCGTCGAGGAACGCCTCGAGCGCCCGGACGCGCTGCTGCACGCCCTTCTCCACCCGCGACCACTCGTCGTACTCGATGACGCGGGGCACGGCATCCAGCGGGAAGGGGCGCTCCTCGCCGGCGAAGTCGAACGTCACGCCCTGCGCGAGATAGGAGCTCGCGAGCGACTCGGTGCGGCCGCGGAGCTCCTCCTGCGTCATCTGCGCGAGGGCCTGGTAGAGCTCGCGGTACGCGTCGCGCGACTCGGCCGCGGCACCCGGATGGGCGGGTGCCCCGAACATCTCGTCGAACGCCGGCACGCCGGATGAGGTCTTGCGCGGCGCCAGTGTGGAGCCGTATCCGTCGAACAGGTCGCCCATGCCGTCGAGCCTAGCCGGGCGCGTGTTGCCGGAGTGTTTCGGTGCGCTCCGGCTCGGGCACGACGCCGCGGGGGCGGTTCAGCCTTCGAGGACGACCCGCAGCTGCTCGACCGCCCAGTCCAGCTCCGTGCCGCGGATGACGAGTGGCGGCGCGATGCGGATGGTGTGCCCGTGCGTGTCCTTGACGAGCACGCCGCGGGCCAGCAGCCGTTCCGCGATCTCCCGGCCGGTGCCCATGGCGGGGTCGATGTCGACGCCCGCCCAGAGACCCGCGACGCGGACCTCGGTCACGCCGTGGCCGATGAGCTCGCGGAGCTTGACGGCGAGGTGGTCGCCGAGCGCCTGCGCGCGGGTCTGGAACTCGCCGGAGGCCAGCATCTCCACGACCTGCAGGCCGACGGCCGCGGCGAGCGGGTTGCCGCCGAAGGTCGAGCCGTGCTCGCCGGGGCGGATGACGCCGAGGACGTCCTCGTTCGCAACGACCGCCGACAGGGGCAGGATGCCGCCGCCGAGCGCCTTGCCGAGCAGGTAGACGTCGGGGACGACTCCCTCCCGGTCGCACGCGAAGGTCGTGCCGACGCGGGCGAGGCCGGACTGGATCTCATCCGCGACGAACAGGACGTTGTGGCGGTCGCAGATCTCCCGGACGGCCCGCAGGTACCCCTCCGGCGGGATCACGACGCCCGCCTCGCCCTGAATGGGCTCGACGAGGACAGCGGCGGTGTTCTCGTCGATCGCGGCCTCGACCGCGGCGGCGTCGCCGAAGGCGACCGATACGAAGCCGGCGGCGTAGGGGCCGAAGTCGTCGCGGGCGCTCGGGTCGTCGCTGAAGCCGACGATCGTCGTGGTGCGGCCGTGGAAGTTGCCGTTCGCGACGACGATCGTGGCGGCATCCGGCCTCACGCCCTTGACGCGGTAGGCCCACGCGCGGGCGACCTTGATGCCGGTCTCGACGGCTTCGGCCCCGGTGTTCATCGGCAGCACGAGGTCTTTGCCGCACAGGTCGGCGAGCGCGGCGGCGAAGGCGCCGAGCTGGTCGTTGTGGAAGGCGCGGCTCGTGAGTGTGAGGCGTCCGAGCTGCGCGGTCGCGGCGGCGACGAGGGCGGGATGCCGGTGGCCGAAGTTGAGGGCGGAGTACGCCGAGAGCAGGTCGAGGTACCGCTTGCCCTCGACATCGGTGACCCACGAGCCCTCGCCGCGTGCGATGACGACGGGGAGGGGGTGGTAGTTGTGGGCGACGTGCGTCTCTTCGGCGGCGATGATGCCGGCGCTGGCGGCATCCAGGAGCGGAGCGGTCATCGGTTACCTCGCAGTTCGAGCGTGCAGCACTTGATCCCGCCGCCGCCGAGCAGGAGCTCGGACAGGTCGATGAGGACCGGGTTGTACCCTCGCTCGCGCAGCTGGGCTTCGAAGCCCTTCGCGCGCGGCGAGATGAAGACGTTCAGGCCGTCGCTGGCGGAGTTCAGGCCGAAGACGGCGCCGTCCTCGTCCGAGACGCGGATGGCGTCGGGGTAGCGCTGGGCGAGGATCCGCTGGGACTCCTCGTCGAACGCGGACGGGAGGTAGGCGATGTTCGCGCGCTCCGCGCCGCCGGAGCCCTCGACGGGGTCCAGCACGGCGATCGCGGTGTCGAGGTGGTAGAAGCGCGGGTCGATGAGCCGCAGCGAGACGACCTCCTTGCCGAACACGTCTCCGATCTCCCGGTGGCTGTCGCCGACCGAGCGGAATCCGGTGCCGGCGAGGATCACGTCGCCGACGAGCAGGAAGTCGCCCTCGCCCTCCTGCACCTCGACGGGCTGGATGACCTCGAAGCCGTTCGCGGCGAACCAGTCCATGAAGGGCTGCTCCTCCCCGCGGCGCTCATCGACGCGGAACTTCACGCCCAGGGCGCGGCCGTCGATGATGAACCCGCCGTTGGCGGTGTAGACCATGTCGGGAAGTCCCGGCACGGGGTCGATGAGCTCGACGTCGTGCCCGAGCGCGACGTAGGCGTCGTGGAGCGTCTGCCACTGCGCGACGGCCTTGGCGGTGTCGGTGGGCTTCGCCGGCTCCATCCACGGGTTGATGCGGTAGCTCACCGTGAAGTGCTCGGGACGGCACATGAGATACCGGCGGCGCTGTTGGATGCGGGCGGGGGCGGCCGTGGTTGCGGCGGCGGGGTTCTGCGTGGACATCTCGCTCCTCGTCGGAAGGGGCGGCGGACGCTGTCCAGAGGCCCGGCGGAGCTGTGGGAAGCCGACGACTCGGGCACGCCGGCATCCATTGTGCCAGACGCGCCTCCCGGCGGCCCGGATCGATGTGAGTAGATTTCTTCTCGTGAGCCGCCGCACGGGAGAAGAGACGAAGTCTCTGCTGCTGCGCGTCGGGATGCAGATGCTGCTGGAGCGGGGCGTGAGCGCCGGCGTCCAGCACATCCGCCTGCAGGACGTGCTGCGTCGCGCGGGCCTCACGACCGGTGCCGCCTACCGCCTGTGGGGCGATCAGACCGACTACCAGCGCGACCTCGCGGTGGCGATGGTGCGGATGCGGGTCGCCGGGCCGACCGATTTCGTGCGCGCGGCGGTGGAGGATCTCGTCCGGGAAGGCGCGCCGGGTGACGAGGTCATCCGGGCGGCAGCCCTGTCGCACGTGCGGAGCACGACGTTCGAGACGCACGATGAGGCCGAGGCGCGCGAAGCGCAGTCGTTCCTGATCGCGCTCGCTCTGCGCACGACGGCGGACACGTGGCCTCAGCTCAAGGAGGCCGGGCGGGAACGGCATCGCGAGTCGATGGCGGCGTTCGCCGATTTCGTCGGCTCGCTCATGGAGGCCTACGGGATGCGGATGAAGACCGGCCTGTCCGTCCGCGATTTCGCGGAGGCCATGGGCGCGATGGGCGAAGGCTTCGCGGTGCGCGCGATCGAGGGCATCGATCACCCGACGTTCGACTTCACTCCTGAGGACGAGGCGCCGACGGGACGTTGGACGCTGTTCGCGCTCGGGATGCGCGCACTCGTCAACGAGTTCATGGTCGCAGCCGACGCGGCGCCGGGCGACGCCTGACGGCGGGGTCTCCGGGACCGAGACACGGTGATCTCGACCCCGGAGCGACACTCCCCCCGGCGTGTCGGTGGTTCGGCCATCGGCTTCCGCCGAGCTGGAATGGCCTCTGTGGAGCACCCCCCAGTGGCGCTCCATCGTCCATACTCCGCAGGGCATGTACCCGCGGTCCAGAAAGATAAATTGTTTCTCTAACCGAGTCCCAGATCGTCGAGGAACGCGTTCCCGAAGCGCCGCTGCGGGTCGAGCCGGTCCCGGAGTCCGGAGAAGTCAACCCAGCGCGGGTAGCGGGCGGCGATCTCGGCGCTGGGCATCGTGAACACCTTGCCCCAGTGCGGTCGCGCCGTGCGCGGCAGGGCTGCTTCCAGCTCGGGCAGGAGGGCGGTCACCCCCGCCTCGTCGAGCAGCCACGTGAAGTGCAGCGCGAGGGAGTCCGCCTCGTACGCGGGGCTCAGCCACAGTCGATCGGCCGCGATCGTGCGGACCTCGCACACCTGCAGGAGGGGTGCGATGCGTGGCGCGAGCGCCCGCAGCGCGGCGATCGCGGCCGGGGCGTCGGCTCGCGGCACGAGGTACTCGCTCTGCAGCTCCTCCCCCGCCGAGGGGGTGAAGGCGAGGCGGAAGTGCGGCAGCCGGTCGTACCACGGGCCCGGCACCCCGCCCTGCACGGTGCACGGGGCGGGATCGATGCCCGGGAGCGGATGCCGCGGGCCGTCCGCCGGCGCACCCCCGATGGCGCGGAGGTCGGGCGCCGCGCCGCGCGTCTTCACCCAGACCTGATCGATGTCGTCGGCCGACCGCCACGTCGTGAACAGGCTCACCGAGTCGCCGCTGCGCTGCAGCTCGTCGAAGGCCGCCAGCGCGGCATCCCAGCGCACGCCCTCGTACACGGTCTGCGCGATGTCATAGGTCGGGACGACGTCGAGCTCGAGCGCCGTGACGATCCCGAGCGCGCCGAGCGAGACGACCGCGCCGTCGAAATCCTCGTCGCCGCGCGCCATCCGGACGACCTCGCCGTCGGCGGTGAGGAGTTCGAGGGCCGCCACCTGCGTCGCCAGCGACCCGATCCGCTCGCCGGAGCCGTGCGTGCCCGTCGCGACGGCCCCCGCGACGGAGATGTGCGGCAGCGATGCCAGGTTCCGCAGCGCCCAGCCGCGCTCGTGCAGCCAGGGGGCGAGGTCGCCGTACCGCAGTCCGCCGGGGACCCGCACGGTGGCGCGGTCGGTGTCGAGCTGGGGCGTTTCGTCGAGGGCGGCGAGGGAGACCAGCACGCCGGGGGTGTCGGCGATCCGGTTGAACGAGTGCCGGCTGCCGAGCACCCGCACCTTCGGTTCCGAGACGACGATCTCCGCGAGCTCCTCGAGCGTCCGCGGCGCGACGAGGCGCTCGGCGGCGTAGGAGATGTTGCCCGCCCAGTTGGTTCCGGCATCCGTCATGACCGCTCCCGTCCGCTCCCTCAGGCACGGTGGAGCGGACTCCATGGTCCCACCCTGTCCCACTCCACGCGGGTGGTGCCCCGACCGACCCGCGCGATGTGTGACACACGCCAGCGGGGCGTCACAGCATCCGCAGGTCGCAGCGGCAGTACCCGCGACTTCTGTGACACGGATGCCGGCTGCTGGACACGACTCCCTGTCAGATGGCGTCCTCGCTCCACCGGTCGGGGTTGCCGAAGCGGTGCGCCGTGATCGTGACGGACTGCTCGTGCAGGAACGGCAGCAGTTCGATGCGTCCCGCCGTCGTGACCTCGTTGTCGTAGACCGCGAGGTCGGGGTCGCCGCCCACGGCCTCCGCGAGCGCGCGGTGCAGCTGCGCGACCGACGCCGGCTGGCCGACGAGCCGCGTCCGCGGCGGATGCGGCTCGCCGGTCGCCGTCATCCGCTCGAGCCACTGGTCGTCGCTCTCCACGAACACGGGGATGCCGAGATCGCCCAGCGTGCGCCGCACGGCGGCGGGCAGCCCGACGGGCGCACTGAGGGTCAGGGCGGAGCCGGCGCGGAGTCCGGCCACGATCACCCGGAGCACCGTGTGCCACAGGGCATCGCCGGTCGCGCGCACGGCGACATCCACGGGGCGGTAGCGGAAGAGGTTCCGCTCGACCTTCAGCTGCGAGACGTCCTTGACCTGCCCGAACTCCCGGTCCCACGCGAGCGCGTCCGACAGCGCCCCACGACGCAGCCACTCGAAGCCCTCGTAGTCCAGCGACGGCTGTGCCGCCTCGATGAGCGTCGTGATGCGCGAGTCGAGGCCGCGGAGGTGCAGCGTCGACGACGGCGCGCCGCCCGCCGACGGGCGCCACGCGCCGAGCCCGATCAGGTAGTTCGGTCCGCCCGCCTTCGTGCCGGGCCCGACCGACGAGCGCTTCCAGCCGCCGAACGGCTGGCGCTGCACGATCGCGCCGGTGATCCCGCGGTTGACGTACAGGTTCCCGGCTTCGACGCCGTCCAGCCAGCGTTCGAGGTCGGCGGGGTTCTGCGTGTACAGGCCCGCCGTGAGCCCGTACGCGACCGCGTTCTGCAGCTCGATGGCGTGCGCCAGCGAGGTCGCGTGCATGACCCCCAGGACGGGGCCGAAGAACTCCTCGAGGTGCGTGCGCGAACCGGGGCGCACGCCGACGCGGATGCCGGGACGCCACAGCCGCCCCTCCAGCCCCGGTGCGTCGACCCGCTCCGGGGCGACGAGCCACTCCTCGCCCGGCTCGAGCGTCGTCAGCGCCCACTCGAGCTTGCCCTGCGGCGGCTCGATGACGGGGCCGACCTCGCTGAGCGGGTCGCTGGGCGGGCCGACGCGCAGCGAGCGGACGGCATCCACGAGCTGTCGGCGGAAGCGCTTCGAGCGCGCGACCGGTCCGACGAGGATCGCCAGCGACGCCGCCGAGCACTTCTGGCCCGCGTGGCCGAAGGCGCTCTTGACGAGATCGGATGCCGCGAGGTCGAGGTCGGCCGACGGCATGACGATCATGGCGTTCTTGCCGCTGGTCTCCGCGAGAAGCGGGAGGTCGGGCCGCCAGGAGCGGAACAGCGCCGCGGTCTCCCAGGACCCGGTGAGGATGACGCGGTCCACGTCCGGGTGCGAGAGCAGCTGCTGCCCCAGCCCGCCCTCGTCGATGTCGACGAGGGCCAGGAGGTCGCGGGGGACACCGGCCGCCCACAGCGCCTCGGCGACGACGGCGGCGCAGCGGCGCGCCTGCGGCGCCGGCTTGAACACGACGGCCGACCCCGCCGCGAGCGCCGCGAGGACGCCGCCGGCGGGGATCGCGATCGGGAAGTTCCAGGGCGGTGTGACGACCGTCAGGCGCGCCGGGACGAACACCGCGCCGCTCACGCGGTCGAGCTCGCGCGCCGTCGCGGCGTAGTAGTTCGCGAAGTCGACGGCCTCGCTGATCTCGACGTCGGCTTCGGCGAAGACCTTGCCGGTCTCCGACGCGGCGACCTCGATGAGCTCGCCGCGCCTCTCCTCGAGTGCGCGCGCCGCGGCCTGGAGGATGACGGCGCGGTCTGCGGCGGGCGTGGCGCCCCACGTCTCGGCGGCGGTCCGGGCGCGCGCCACGACGTCCTCGAGCGCGGCCTCGTCTTCGACGCGCGCCGCGCGGATCGTGGCCTCCCCCGCCGTCGAGCTGCCGACACGGCCGAGGATGTCCCGCGCCCAGTCACGGTTGGCCGGCAGGGCGGGGTCGCTGTCCGGCGTGTTCTGGAATCCCGGTGCGCCGGCGGCGGTGCGGGTCTCGCGAGCCGCGAAGACGGCGGTCTCCACGAACGCCTCGCCGCCGAAGAGCATCTCGTGCGCGGCGGGCTCGAGCGGCTGCGTGTCACCGAGCTCGGTGCCGTCGGCGTCGGTGGCCGAGGAGCGCGCGATACCGAGCACCGCCTGGGTCATCCCGGTCTCCTCCGGCGCATCGCGGGTGAGCCGGGGCGCATCCGCGGAACGATCGGCGGACCGTGCCGCGCGGTCCTGCGTGCGGTGCGGTCCCGCCGTCAGCGCCGGGTCGGCGGCGCGCTCCAGCGAGGCGAGGAAGCGCCGCTCCTCCCGGGTGAACATCGCGGGGTCGTCGACGAGGTCGAACGCGGCGGAGAGGAAGTTGTCGCTCGATGCGTTCTCCTCGAGGCGCCGCACGAGGTAGCTGATCGCGACGTCGAACTCGTCGGGTCGCACGACCGGCACGTACAGGAGGACGTGCCCGACCTCGCGGGCGACGGCCTCGACCTGGCCCTGCGCCATCCCCAGCAGCATCTCGAACTCGATGTCGTCGCGCACGCCCCGCTCGCCGGCGAGCAGCCACGCGTACGCGATGTCGAAGAGGTTGTGCCCGGCGACACCGATGCGCACCGCCGCCGTGCTCTCCGGCCGCAGCGCCTCGTCGAGGCAGCGGATGTAGTTGGCATCCGAGTCGAGCTTCGACCCGTAGGTCGCGACCGGCCAGCCGTGCATGACGGCATCCACGCGCTCCATCGCGAGGTTCGCGCCCTTCACGAGCCGGATCTTGATGCGCGCGCCGCCGGCGGCGAGGCGCTTCTGCGCCCACGCCGTGAGGCGGCGGAGCGCCGGCAGGGCGTCGGGCAGGTACGCCTGGAGCACGATCCCCGCCTCGAGCCCCTGCAGGCGCGGGTCCTCCAGGATGCGGGTGAACACCGCGATCGTCAGATCGAGGTCGCGGTACTCCTCCATGTCGAGGTTGATGAAGGTGCCGTCGCCGGATGCCGTGACGTAGAGGGGCAGCAGCCGCTCGACGACCGCGTCGACGACCTCGTCGAACGCCCACATCGAGATGTGGCTCGCGATGGCGGAGACCTTGACGGAGACGTAGTCGACGTCGTCGCGACGGATGAGATCGTGGATGCCGGCGAGCCGCCGCAGCGCCTCCCCCTCGCCGAGCACGGCCTCGCCGAGGAGGTTGAGGTTCAGGCGTGCGCCGGACTCGCGGATCTTCGCGATCGCCGGTCCGAGCTTCTCCGGCCGGGCGTCGACGACGAGGTGCCCGACCATCTCGCGCAGGACGCGCCGCGCGATCGGCACGGTGGGTGCCGGCAGCACGGGGGCCACGGCCCCGCCGGCGCGCACGGCGCCGCGCAGGAACCAGGGCAGGAAGTCCGGCACGAGCGGGGCGACCCGCTGCAGATTGGAGGCTGCGGCCGCGAGGCTCTCGGGACGCATGACGCCGTCGACGAACCCGATCGTGAACGGCAGCCCGTTCGGGTCCTTCAGGACGCCGGCGAGGCGTTCGGCGGAGGGGTCGACATCGGCGTCGGCGGATTCTGCGACCCAGCGCTGCGCGAGGTCGATCGCTCGCGCCGCCAGGTCCGCGTGGGGCGCTTGTGGCGCCGCGGAGGAGGTGTTCGGCATGGCGACAACTCTACGGAGGAACCCGCCGCCCTAGGCTGTGCGTGTGACGACGCCGGAGCCCCCCGCCAGAAGGCACGCGTCGCCGTTCTCGCGGCTGCGGGCCGCGGCCGACCGCGTGCCCACGAAGTGGTTCGCGGCGATCGGGACGGGACTCTTCCTGGCCGCGACCGCGGCGTTCGGCGGTCTCGCGACCGCCGCGGCGGAGCCGGTCCCCGAACTCGAGGTCGGAGAGACCCACATCGGGCCGCTGTACGCGCTGTCCGTGGACCGCGCGTTCCTCTTCGATGAGCTCGCGGAGGCCGGCGCGTACCCGGCGGAGGGGCAGCGTGTCCTGGCGCTGCGGATCACGGTGGAGAACGTCTGGACCTCCCCGGAGGGCTTCAGCGGCATGCGCGAGACGCTGTCGGTCGCGGTGCCCGGCGCGGAGCTGACGTCGATGGCCCGGATCGACGACGCGACGACGAACCCGCGGCTGCAGCCCGGCGTCCCCGCCGAGCTCGCCGTCGCCTGGCTCGTCCCGGACGATGCCCTGGCCGGCGGCGACGAGGTGACGGTGACCGTCAGCGATCCCACCCTGCGGACAGGGCAGGCCGTCACGAGCGGGCAGTGGTGGGACGACCCGGTGCCGAGCGCGCGGGTGACGCTGCCGGTGGAGTACCGCCCGGGGGACGAATGAAGCGGTGGCTGTCGTGGACACTCGGCGTCGTCTTCGTCGTCGGGGCGTGGCTCGTGGCGCTCGCGACGCCGCCGGAGGATGCCCGCGAGGCCCCGTTCACCGTCACGGCATCCGTCGGCGAGGAAGCCACCGGCCGCGACATCGTCGCGACGGTCGAGGGGCTCCGCCGCGCCGACACCGTGACCGACGGGGCATGGTCGGCGGAGGGGAACTGGCTCGTCGTCGACCTGTCGATCTCGTCGCGCGTGAGCCCGCGCACCCTGGCGCACGCGACGCTCCAGATCGGCGATCGCACCTTCGCCGCGACCGAGCGGGCCGATGGTTCCCTCTACCAGCAGGGGCTCACGGCGGGGGTTCCGCGAAGCGGCAGCATCGCGTTCGAGCTGCCCGCCGACCTCGAGGCCGAGACAGCCGTGCTGCGTCTCGCGACGCTGAGCGACGTCCGGCTGGATTCGGTCGTCGAGGTCGCGGTGCCGTTGTCGGAGATCGAGCGCTCCGGCGAGGCGGAGCTGCGGCCGCGGGAATGGGCTCGGCCGTGAACGCGTGGTGGCGGCGGAACGGCATCGCCCTCCTCGCGCTGGCGGTGCTCGTGCCGGTCGGCGGGATCGGCGTCGCCCAGCATGAACGTACGGCCCTCACCGGCTCCGGGAAAGACCCCGTCACGGCGGACGCCGCCGGCGCCGTGGAGCTCGCCGGCATCACGGTGGGTCCGGCCCGTGCGGAGTTCGAGAGCCCGGCCGGCGCCCCCGACGGCACCCGCGTCGTCACGGTCCACCTGCCTGTGGACACGCACGGCGACGACATGTCGTGCCTGCCGCCCGTGCTGCGCGAGGCCGACGGGCTGCAGCGCAGCTGGCGGGAGTCCGCCCTCGAGCTCGGTCTCGACTCGTTCGATGCGGAGCGGCCGACATCGTGCCCCGCGGACGGTGGACGCTGGTTCACGCTCGTCACCAGCTACCTCGTGCCGGCGGATGCGACCGGCCCGTTCGACGTGGACCTCACGTGGGCCGACGCCCTGCCGGCCTTCGCCCGGCTGCGCGTGGCGCCCTGAGTCAGACCTCCGCGAGTGCGGGTGCGCTCAGCCGCCCCACGACCCGGTCATACGCCGCCGCCACGACCATCAGCCGCAGCGGCTCGATGAGCAGCGCCGGGATGGAGAACACGATCGTCGAGTACGGCAGCCAGAACTCCGCGAACGACTGGGGTCCGACGAGGCGGGTGAGAGCGATGCCGAGCAGCGCGTCGAGTGCGAGCACGAGCGTGAAGAGGAGCACGTAGCCGCCGATGAGCGCCGGCCCGGCGCGCCACATCAGCACGATCGCCTGGACGATGGGACGGAATCTTCCGACGACCTGACCCCACAGGTCGGCCGACCGTCGCCGCGTCCACGCCGGGAGGCGGCCGAAGCCGGAGCGCGCGCGGTCGACGAGCGCACCCTTCAGCCGAGCCGGCGGCGGCGCGACGGCCTGGCCGAAGATGACGCCGGCGACCGTGAGCCAGGCGAGCGGGAGCAGCAGGATGCCGCCGGCCTCCCCGAGGAGCCATTCCACGGCATCCCAGATCCATGCCACCGGAGCGACCTGCGCGGCCAGCCAGTTCCGCAGATCAGCAAGCCACACCATGGCCTGACGTGAGTCGACCCATGAGCCGACGGCGTCGAACGCCTGCGACAGGAGCAGCGCCGACCACACGACCCACAGCGCCTCGAGGTACACGGCGAGCACGACGACGCTCTTCGAGAGGCGCCCCTTGTACCGCCCGTACGCCCACCGCAGCACGAAGGCCGCGACGATGATGCCGACCGTCAGCGGCGAGAACGACAGTTCGCCGGCCGCTCCGTCCCCACCGGATTCGAGGCCGAGGATGCTCTCGTTCGCGATCAGGCCCGTGTTGATCTCCAGCACGCGAGAGTAGTACGCGTTGGCGTCGTCGCGGAGGTACCCCCACGCCGCGTAGAACGCGACGAACACGAGGATCGAGCCGAGCAGCGCGTCGGTGAAGGCGCGTCGGCGCGCCGCGGGCTCGTCCGGCAGCGGGGCGATGACGCCGAGCGTGCGCAGGCCGCTGCGGAGCACGAGCAGCATCGTCACGAGCGCGACGAGGCGCACGACGATCACGAGCGGGAACAGCAGCGCGCCGACGACCGCCGAGTAGGCGCCGACGAAGCCGAACGCCTCGATCGCGACGTACTGGAGGAGAGACCCGGCGAGATAGATGGCGACCAGAAGGGGACCGTGACTGAGGACCAGTCGCCCCGCGGTCCGCAGCATCGTCAGCACGGCCCTACGCTAGCGCCCTGGCCCGCGCGTGCCGCGCGGCGTCAGTCCCAGAGGCTCGGCGCGTCGGCCTTCGTCGACGGCAGTGCGGCCCCCTTCGCCCACGCCTCCACCCAGGACGGCAGCGGGGGGAGGTCGTCGGGGCGGTGCAGGGCGGAGAAGAGCTCCTCCATCGGCACGACACCGCCCCCGCGGCGGAGGAAGCGGGCCCGGACGATCATCTCGGCGTACACCTCGCCGTCGACGACGGCGCGGTGGATCTGGTAGACCGCCTTGTCGTCGTGGCCGTACAGCCGCGACTCGACCGTGAACGGCTGCCACAGCTCGAGGGACTTCCGGAAGGTGATCGTCTCGTTCGCGACGACGGCATACCAGCCGCGCGTGTTCATGGCATCCCAGATGCCGGTGCGGATGAGCAGGTCGAACCGCCCGAGGTCGAACAGCGAGGCGTAGCGCCCGTTGTTCATGTGCCGGAGCAGGTCGATGTCGGTGGGGAGCGTGCGCAGCCGCACGCGTCCGACGCTCGTCGGAGGGATGGGCCCGCGACGGCGCAGCAGCGTCTTCGCGCGCATGATCGTCAACAGGGTCCGCCACCATACATTCACGAGGCGCGATGCTAGCGGTTCCCGGCACGTGGGGGGCGAATCCGTTGTGGGATGACGACAGCCCGCGGCCGACGGCGGCGCCGGCTCCGAGGAGCGGGTTTGTCACGGCCGGCGCGGATTTCCCTATTGCAGGGGCCGTGCGTAGAGTCGCCCCATGGAAGCCGAACAGCAGACCGACATCGTCGTCCGTCCGGTTCGCGACGTGGATGCCGAGGCCCTGGGGCGCGTGCACGCGGCGTGCTGGCATGAGACGTACGACCACCTGATCAGCAAGGCCGCGCTCGAGAACGTCTCGCACAAGCGCCTGGCCGATCTCTGGACCCATTGGGCGGTCCAGGGACCCGAGTTCAAGATGCGCGCGGCACTCGTCGGCGGCGAGATCGTCGGCTTCGTCGGCTCCGGTCCGGCGCGCGACCGCGACGCTCCGCGCACGCGCGAGCTCTACTTCATCTACCTTCTCGACAAGTTCCACGGCACGGGCATCGGCCAGCGTCTCTTCGACGCCGCGGTCGAGCCCGGCGAGCCGCTGTACCTGTGGGTCGCCGACGACAACCCCCGCGCGCACCGGTTCTACACGCGCAACGGGTTCGCCCTCGACGGCGCCACGCACACCGAGCCGTTCCTGGGCGAGACGTTGACCGAGGTCCGCTTCGTCCGCTGACCCGTGCAGGGTCCGAAGAGCGGGATGCCGTCCCTGACGGCATCCCGCTCTTTCAGCGCCCGCTGACGGTGCCGAACAGGCGCGCGATCGGCGCGAGCACGAGCGGACGGGCGGCCACCCACGCACCGGCGATCACGACGAGCGAGGCGAAGAACATCCAGAACCCGGTCCAGTTGTCGGCGTAGGCGACCCCGTCGACGGAGCCCTGCGCGGCGTACATGTGGTTGAGGTTCCGCAGCGCCCCCGTCGCGAAGACGAGCGCGACGTGGACGAAGATGAACGCCACGAAGTACAGCATCGTCGGGAAGTGCACGGCGCGCGCCCACTCGATCGGATACGCCTTGTTGAGGCGGGCGTTGTCCTTGGGCCACAGTCCGCTCATCCGGTAGCCGGTGACCGCCGCCAGCGGCGCGGCGAGGAACACCGTCGCGAAGTACGCGAGCTGCTGGAGCGCGTTGTAGTTGACCCAGCCGTTCTCGGTGGGCCAGTCCAGCGAGACGTACTGCAGGGCCGCCGAGAGCGCGTTCGGGAACACCTCCCAGCTCGTCGGGATGATCCGCATCCACTGCCCGGAGACGAACAGCAGCACGACGAAGATCACGCCGTTGAGGAGCCAGAGGATGTCGAGCGACTGGTGGAACCAGATCGTCAGGCTCGTCTTGCCCTTCGGGTCGCCCCGGGGCGTCCAGAAGGCCGCGGGACGCTTCTCGGTGCGGATCTGCAGGCCCGTCCGGATGATGAGCACCATCAGGAACGCGTTGAAGAAGTGCTGCCAGCCGACCCAGGCCGGGAAGCCCACGGGCGCCCCCTCGGGCAGGTGGTACTCGCCGGGGTAGGTCGTGAGGAAGTCCTGCATCGCGCCGAGCGAGAGCACGAAGCGGACGGCCGCGACCGCCATGCCCGCGAGGATGAGCAGCACGGCCCCGCCGATGACGACGGCACCGGCCCATTGGGCCTTCGTGAACGGGCCGATGCGCTCCGGCTCGGTGGCGGTCGCGGTGTCGCGGCGGCTTGCGCCGCGTCCGGCCCACACGGTGCGGGGGACGGTCAGCGGTGGGCGCGGCCCGGACGGGGTCGCGCGTGCGGGGGTGGCGGGTACGGGGGCGGCGGTGGTCGGCGCGGGCGCGGCGGCGGCTGCGGGTGCGGGCGCGGTGGTGGGTGCGGGCGAGGCGGTGGGTGCGGGCGAGGCGGCGGCTGCGGGCGCGGCGGTGGTCGACGCGGGCGCGGCGGCGGCGGGTGTGGGTGCGGCGGTGGGAGAGGCGGTCCCGGCTGCGGCCGTCGTCGGCGCGGGGGCCGCGGAACCCACCGGAGAGGTCGCGGCCGTCGCGGCCGCCCCGGAGTCGAGGACCGTCGCGCCGACGGGATGCGTAGGCGCGGCGCTGGAAGCGACCCGCGCGGAAGCGATCGTGCCGGCAGGAGGCCAGGGCTCACCGCCCGGCGTACGCGGCAGTCCGCGCCGCAGCTCTGCGCCGCCGGCTGTGGCGGCGACAGCGGCCGCGGCCGTTGTCGACGGCGCCGCAGGGGCTGTCGGGGCCGCGTCAGCGGAGGCCGAGGTGACGGGAATGGGTGCGTCGCCGACGGTCGACGTGGCGGGCGCCGGTGCGTCGCCGCCGGCCGTCGTCGCCGATGCGGGGGCTGCCGCCGGAGCAGCGGTCGAAGGCGCCGTAGCCGCGGCGCTCTCCGCAGGCCGGGCGGATGCCGGGGGCCACGGCTCCCCGCCGGGCACACGCGGCAGGCCTCGACGCAGTGCGGGCGCCGCGGGCGCCGCAGGCGCCGCGGGCGCGGCATCCACCCCGGCATCCACTTCACACGCGCCGAGGTGCGAGTCCAGGCCCTCAGCACCCGCACTTTGACGCGACTCAGCGCCAGCCGTCGCCGCGGCATCCACTTCACCGGCGCCGATGTGCGGGTCGACCGCGCCGACACCCGCACTTTGACGCGAGTCGACCTCGGCCTCGACCTCGACCTCATTCCCGACGGGCGCGTCACCGGCGGGCGGCCACGCGTCACCGCCGGGGCGGCGGGGCAGGCCGCGGCGCAGCGTCCGCGCGTACGTCGCCATGACTACTGGGCCTTCTTCGCCTCGAGCGCCGCGATCAGCTGCGGCACGACGGTGAACAGGTCGCCGACGACGCCGAAGTCGGCGACGTCGAAGATCGGGGCGTCGCCGTCCTTGTTGATCGCGACGATGGTCTTCGCCGTCTGCATGCCGGCCTTGTGCTGGATCGCCCCGGAGATGCCCAGCGCGATGTACAGCTGCGGCGACACGGAGACGCCCGTCTGTCCGACCTGGTACGAGTACGGGACGTAGCCCGCGTCGACGGCCGCGCGCGACGCGCCGACGGCGGCACCCAGAGCGTCGGCGAGCTGCTCGACGAGCGCGAACTTCTCCGCCGACCCGAGGCCGCGGCCGCCGGATACGACCTTGCCGGCGCCGCGCAGCTCGGGACGCGAGGATGCCGCGACGGCCGCCTCGAACGACTCGATGACGGCAGCGGGGGCGTCGGATGCCTCGACCTGCAGGGGCGTGACGACCGGTGCGGCGACGGCTTCGGCGCGCGCTTCGACGGCGCCCTGGCGGACCGTGATGACGGGGGCGCCGAAGGTCGGCGCGCTCGTGACGTTGTACGCGCCGCCGTAGACGGAGTGCTGCGCGAGCACGCCCTGCTCGTCGCGGGCGACGCCGACGGCGTCCACCGAGAGCGCCGAGGACGTGCGCGCCGCGAACCGTCCCGCGACATCGCGACCCTCGATCGAGTTCGAGACGAGGACGGCATCCGGGCGGACGAGGGCGGCCGCGGCGGCGAGGGCGTCGACGACCGGGACGGTGAGCGCCGTGTCGGCGCCGCCGAGTCCCGCCGTGAGCACGTGCGCGGCGCCGAGGGCGCCGGCCGCGGCGGCGAGGTCGGCGTGCCGCTCTTCTCCGGCGACGACGAGCGCGACGGGGGTGCCGACACCCGCGGCCGCGCCCAGCAGGCCGGCGGACGACTTGGCGAGCTCGCCCGCGGGGGTGATGTCCAGGAGGACGAGGATCGCGTCTGCAGCGAAGTCGGTCATGATGCTCTCCCTCACGCCAGGCGGTTCTCGATGAGGAACGCGGCGACCTTCTCGCCCGCGTCGCCCTCGTCGACGATCTTGACGCCCGCGCCGCGCGGGGGCTTCTCCGTGACGACCGTCACGATGGTCTGCGGGGTCGATGCCGGGTCGATGTCGACGCCGAGGTCGGCGAGTGACACGGTCTCCAGCGGCTTCTTCTTGGCCGCCATGATCCCCTTGAAGTTCGGGAACCGGGCGTCCGGCAGGGCCTCCGTGATCGAGATCACGGCCGGCAGGGGCGTCGTCACCTGCGCCGCGCCGGCGTCGGAGGCGCGCGTACCGGACACCGCGGTCTCGGAGATCTCCACGGCGGAGAGCGCGGTGGCGTGCGGCACCCGGAGGTGCTCGGCGATCATCGCGGGGATGACGCCGCCGGAGCCGTCGGTCGAGAGGTTGCCGGTGATGACGAGGTCGAAACCGGTGCGCTGCAGGGCGGCGGCGAGCACGCGGGCGGTGATGCCCAGGTCGGCCCCGGCGAGCGCCTCGTCGACGACGTGGACGGCGGAGGCTGCGCCCATCGCCAGGCCCTTCCGGATCGTCGCGGTCGAGGCCTCCGGGGCCATCGACAGGACGACGACCTCGGTCCCCGCATTCTTGTCCGCGTAGGACAGCGCGACCTCGAGCGACCGCTCGCCGATCTCGTCGAGCACGCGGTCCGACGCCTCGCGATCCGCGAGCCCGGTCTCCAGGTTGAGCTTGCGGTCCCCGTAGGTGTCGGGGACCTCTTTCACCAGCACGACGATCTTCATCGATAACTCCTCACGCCTGCGCCGAGTCTATTCAGCGCGGACCCCGTCAGCCGAATCGAGCGACGCGGAACCGGCTACCGTTGTCACCGATCGCAGGAGGTGATCCGTGGCTCGCGTGAAACCCGTCGCGCTCGACCCCATCGCCGAGGCGCGGCGCCAGTGGACGGCGCACGGCTGGACCGACGCCGCGGCCGGCATGACCGTCGTGACGAGCATCATGCGCGCGCACCAGCTCATGCTCGCGCGCGTGGACGAGACGCTCAAGCCGCTCGGACTCACCTTCGCGCGGTACGAGCTGCTGACCCTGCTGAGTTTCGCGCGCGAGGGCCGGATGCCGCTGTCCTCCGCGGCCCGCCGCCTCCAGGTGCACCCGACGAGCGTGACGAACACCGTCGACCGGCTCGAGGCGGCCGGTCTCGTCCGGCGCGAGCCGCATCCCTCCGACGGACGCGGCACGCTCGTGGCGCTCACCGACGACGGACGCCGGCTCGCGGCGCGCGCGACGGGCGCGCTCAACAGCGCGGTCTTCGAGCGTCCCGGCCTCGACGCCGACGACGCGGAGACCCTCATCGACGTCATCGCGCGGCTGCGCGCGGCATCCGGCGACCTCGCAGACTGATCCGCCCACCTCACGCTCTGACCCGCTGTGCCTCCGCCAGCAGCGCCGGCACCCCGGCGGTCAGCGTCGGGACGAACGTGTCGCCCGGCCGCTCGCCGGCGAGCCAGCGCGTGTGGATCGCCTCGCAGAACACCGCGGCCTTGAACAGCGCGAGCGTCTGGTACCACGCCAGAGCCGACACATCCGCGCCGGTGCGGTCCACGTACCGTGCGACGAGGTCACGGCGGCGCGGGAAGCCGTCCCCGCGCGTCACGGGCGTGAGCTCGAGCGGGGTGACGACGGCGCCCGGCTCCGCGTAGGTCGCGACGAAGTAGCCGAGGTCGGCGAGCGGGTCGCCGACCGTCGCCATCTCCCAGTCCAGGATCGCTTCGACGGCAGCCGGGGCGGAGCGCGCGAGCATGAGGTTCCCGATCCGGAAGTCGCCGTGCACGACGCTGGACCCTGCGGATGCCGGCAGGTGCGCCGCGAGCCACGCCGCGACCTCGTCGACCTCGGGGAGCACGCGCCGCGACACGGTCGGCCAGAGCGTCGCGAACCGGTCGACCTGGCGCGTCAGGTAGCCGTCCGGTCGCCCGATCTGCGCGAGCTCGCCCGCGGTGACGTCGACGGCGTGCAGGGCGGCGAGCGCGTCGACGGCGGCGAACGCGAGGCCGCGCCGGCCGGCCGGGTCGGCGAGCGCGGCGGGAATCGTGTCGGTCACGACGACCCCGTCCAGGTGCTCCATCACGTAGAACGGCACGCCGAGGACGGTCTCATCCGCGCACACCGCAAGGATCTGCGGAACCGGCACCCCGGCGGCGGCGAGGAGCCGCTGGATGCGCGCCTCGCGCAGCATGTCATGGGTCGTCGGCGGCAGCGGCGGGCGGGGTCCGCGGCGCAGCACGAGGCGGCGCCCGTCGAGCTCGAGCAGGTACGTGACGTTCGAGTGCCCGTCGCCGATCCGGCGCCAGATCAGTTCACCGTCACCGAAGCCGGCTTCCGCGAGGAACGCACGGAGGGGCTCGATGACGAGCAGCGGCGGTCGCTCCAGTGCCTCCGCCTCGGCCTGCGTCGAGACGACCTCCGCCACGGCGCTCACCGCGCGCCGCCGTCGACGACATCCCGGCGCGGCTCGCCGGCCGCCACCTCGCGGGCGCGGTCCTTCGCGGCCCGCCGCGCGATCGCCCAGCGGTGCGTCTCGCTCGAGCCGTCGTAGATGCGGAACGGCCGCACCTCGTTGAGGTACTGGATGAGCGGCAGCCCCGAGCTCACCCCGTCGCCGCCGCACAGCTGCACGGCCCGGTCGATGACGCGGTAGACCGCCTCGGAGCAGTGCACCTTCGCGATCGCCGACAGGTCGGCCCCGCGGCGCGGGTCGTCTTCGAGCGCGCGGGCGGCGGCGTCGATGACGGCGTCGGCGGTGGCGAGGTCGATCGCGCTGTCGGCGATGAGCGCCTGCGCGACGCCGAGGTCGGCGAGGCGGGCGCCGAACAGCTCCCGCGCGTTCGCGCGGTCGAGGCTGATGTCGAACGCGCGGCGGGCGAGGCCGAGCCAGCGCATGCAGTGCGTCAGCCGCGCCGGCCCGAGCCGCACCTGCGCGTACCGGAACCCCTCCCCGGGAGCCCCGAGCACATCCGCATCCGGCACGAACACGCCCGCGAACCGCACGTGCGGGTGCCCGCCGGCGATGGCGGCCTCGATGGTGCGGATCGACGGCCCGATGCGCACGCCGTCCGCGTCCAAGGGCGTCAGCAGCATCGTGGCGCCCGCGGGGTGCCCGTCCCCGGCGTCCGTCCGGGCCATCACGATCGCGAACATCGCTCCCTCGGCGCCGGAGATGAACCGCTTCTCGCCGTCGATGACCCACCCACCGTCGACCCGGCGCGCGGTCGTCGCCAGAGCGGCCGGGTCCGACCCCGCCCCGGGGTGCGGCTCGGTCATGGCGAACGACGAGCGGATCTCGCCGGCGACGAGCGGACGCAGGTACCGCTCCTTCTGCTCATCGGTCGCCACGAGCTCGAGCAGGCGCATGTTCCCCTCGTCCGGGGCCATGCAGTTGAGCACCGCGGGCCCGATCGGCGAGTAGCCGGCCTCCTGGAACACCGGCGACCAGTCCGGCAGGGCGAGCCCCAGCCCGCCGTACGCGGCGGGCGCGTGCGGCGCGTAGACCCCGGCCTCGCGCGCGGCGGCCCGGAGGCCGGCGAGCGCCTCGGCGGCCAGGGTCTCGCCCCACGCCGGCTCGGCCGGGATGACGACGTCGCGGATGAACGCGCGGGTGCGGGCGACGAGGCCCGCGGTCATGCCGTGCCGCCCGCGTTGAGCAGGCCGCCGTCGAGCGTCAGCACCTGACCGGTCACCCACGAGGCGCGGTCGGAGCAGAGGTAGGCGACGGCCTCGGCGACGTCCTCCGGGACCCCGAGACGACCCATCGGGTACGCCGCCGCGACCTCTCCTTCACGCCCGTCGTACAGCGCGCGGGCGAAGCGGGTCTTGACGACGGCCGGCGCGACGGCATTGACGCGGATGCGGGGAGCCAGCTCGACCGACAGGGTGCGGGTCAGGTGGCTGACGGCGGCCTTGCTGACGCCGTACCAGCCGATGCCGGGCGACGGGATGTCGCCCGTGACCGAGGACAGGTTCGTCGTGTTCGGGGCGATGGGCAACGCCGGGCAGACCTGCGTCGGCGTCGAGCGCGTCTACGTCGAGAAGCCCGTCCGCGACGCGCTCGTGGCGAAGGTCGTCGAGCGCGCGCAGCGCCTGCGCCTCGGGGGCGACGACGCCTCGTACGGCCCGATGACGCTGGGCACGCAGCCCGACGTCGTCGCAGCGCATGTGGCGGACGCGATCGCCCGGGGCGGGACCGCGGTCTTCGGCGGCCCGGAGTCGGTGAACGGCCGGCAGATCGGCCCCATCGTGCTCACCGACGTACCGGAGGATGCCGACGCCGTCCGCCTCGAGACGTTCGGACCCACGGTCGTCATCAACGCCGTGGCATCCCTCGACGAGGCCGTCGAGAAGGCGAACGCGACCGACTACGGGCTCGGGGCCGCGGTGTTCACGCGCAGCGCGAAGACCGGCGAGTCCGTCGCCGGGCGGCTGAAGGCGGGCGTCGTGACGATCAACTCGGTGCTCGGCTTCGCCGCCATCCCCGCGCTCCCCTTCGGGGGCGCCAAGGGGTCCGGTTTCGGCCGCATCCACGGCGCGGACGGCCTGCGAGAGTTCAGCGTCCCGAAGTCCGTCGCCCGGCAGACGCGCAAGGCCGCCCTGAACCTGCTGACGATGGAGCGCGGCGAGCGCGACATGCACCTCGTCGCGAAGATGATCCCGATGCTGCACGGCAAGGGCCGCTGACCCCGCCGCCCTCGAGCGCGTATTCGCGGAGTTGAGCGCGTATTCGCGGCTCAGCGGTGGGTGAAGTCCGGCGACCGCTTCTCGCGGAACGCCGCCATCCCCTCCTTCTGGTCGGCGGTGTCGAACAGCGACGCGAAGACATGGCGCTCGAAGCGCAGCCCCTCGGCGAGCGATGTCTCCATCGCGGCATCCAGCGCCGCTTTGGCGGCATAGACCGACGGCAGGGACTTCGCCGCGATGATCTCCGCGGTCTTGTGCGCCTCGTCGAGGAGATCGGATGCCGGCACGACGCGCGAGACGAGCCCCGCGCGCTCGGCTTCGTCGGCCTTCATGATCCGCCCCGTCAGCACGAGCTCCGCCGCCTTGTAGTACCCGACGGCGCGGATGAGGCGCTGCGTTCCACCCATGCCGGGGATGACCGCGAGGTTGATCTCGGGCTGACCGAACTGCGCCGTATCGGCGGCGAGGATGATGTCGCACATCATGGCGAGCTCGCATCCGCCGCCGAGCGCGTAGCCCGAGACGGCGGCGATGACGGGCGTGCGCACGGCGGCGAACCGGCCCCATGCACCGAAGTGGTCGCCCATGACCATCTCCAGGCCGGTCTTGTCCGCCATCTCCTTGATATCCGCGCCGGCGGCGAACGCGCGCTCGCTGCCGGTCACGACGATGGCGCCGATGCTGTCATCGGCGTCGAACTCCTCGGCGGCCGCGACGACATCGCGCATCACCTGGGAGTTCAGGGCGTTGAGAGCCTCGGGGCGGTTCAGGGTGATCCAGCCGACGCGGCCTCGCGTCTCGACGAGGATCGTCTCGAAGTCAGTCATGCCCTCATGCTGTCACGCCGTCATCGGATGCGCGCTCGACCGCGCGGACACGCACTCGACATCGCGAATACGCACTCGACAGCCCGAATACGCACTCACGAGCGGGAATGCGCACTCAACAGGTGACGGCCGATGATCACGCACATGATCTCGTTCGTGCCCTCCAGGATCTGATGGACGCGGAGGTCGCGGACGACCTTCTCGATGCCGTACTCCTGCAGGTAGCCATACCCGCCGTGCAGCTGCAGCGCCTCGTTCGCGACCCGGAACCCCGCGTCGGTGGCGTACCGCTTCGCCATCGCGCATCGCATGACGGCATCCTCGGCACCCTCGTCGACGGCGCGCGCCGCGTCGCGGACGAGCGCGCGCGCCGCGTGCAGCTCGGTCGCCATGTCCGCGAGGGTGAAGACGACGGACTGCTTCTCGGCGAGCGGCTCCCCGAACGTGAAGCGCTCCTGCACGTACTGCACGGCCCGGTCCAGCGCCCACTGCGCCCCGCCGAGCGAGCAGGCGGCGATGTTGATGCGGCCGCCGTTGAGTCCGCTCATCGCGAGCTTGAACCCGTTGCCTACCCCCCCGAGAACCGCGGATGCCGGTACCCGCACCTCGTCCAGGATCACCTGCCGGGTGGGCTGCGCATTCCAGCCCATCTTCTTCTCGTTGGGCCCGAAGGAGAGCCCGGCCGCGTCGCCGGGCACAAGGAACGCCGTGATGCCGCGGGCGCCGGGCTCGCCGGTCCGCGCCATGACGACGTAGACGGCGGCCTCGCCGCCGCCGGAGATGAACTGCTTGACGCCGGTGAGGACGAACTCCTCGCCGTCCGCGATCGCGCTCGTCGTGATGGCGGCGGCATCCGATCCCGCACCCGGCTCGGTGAGGCAGTAGGCGCCGAGGTCGGTCATCGCGACGAGGCGGGGCAGCCACTGCGTGCGCTGGGCGTCGGTGCCGTACGCGTCGATCATCCACGCGACCATGTTGTGGATCGAGATGTAGGCGGCGATCGTCGGGTCGCCGATCGCGAGCTCCTCGAGGATCGCGGCGGCGTCCTCGCGAGCGAGCGCCGTGCCGCCGACATCCTCGCGGACGTAGATGCCACCGAGTCCCAGCTCGCCGGCTGCCTCGAGCACGTCGCGGGGGAAGTGCTTCTGCTGATCCCATTCCAGCGCGTGCGGCGCGAGTGCGGACTGCGCGAAGGCCCGCACGGCATCGAGGATGGCGGCGCGCTCGTCCGCGCCGAGCGCGGAGGGAAGGGTCATGCTCATGTGATCACGTCCTCGTGAGACAGGGTGACATCGTCGTCGGCGCCGGGTTGGGCACACTGATCATTTTACATGGATGTCCTAGTATCCCGCCGTGCCTCTTCCGGAGCCCGGACGCTCCGCCTCAGATCCCCAGCACGAGTTCGGCGAGGCGCGTGAGCCGGGCGGCGGCTGCCAGGTCGCGCTCGGGCAGCAGCGGCGCCTGGTCGGCGACGACGTTGAGTCCCGCGTGCACCAGGACGGTCGCCTCCCGGCCGCCCAGCTCGGGCCGCACGGACTGCAGGAGCGCGACCCAGTCTGCGATGTGCGCGCGCTGCAGCGAGCGCAGGCGCCGCCGGTCCTCCGCCGGCAGGTTGCCGAGCTCGGAGAAGTACACGCGCATGAGGGCCAGGTTCGCGAAGGTGTGCGCCACATACCCGGCACACAGACGCCGCAGCGCCTCCTCGGCGGACGGGGATGACTCGCGGGCCTGCAGCGCCGCCCGGTCCAGTGCGACCGCCGCACGCTCGCAGGCGGCCAGCAGCAGGGCGGACTTGCCTTCGAAGTGGCGGTACACGCCGGAGGGGGTCAGGCCGACTTCGTCGGCGAGGTCCTCGATGGTCACCTCGTTGTACCCGCGCGCCGCGAAGAGCCGGATGGCGGAATCGATGAGCTGTCCCCGTCGGCCTGGCTCCGGGGCCGGCGATACCGCGTCGGCGACGCGCTCCGGCTCTGGTACCGAGGCCGGCGCCGGTGCCGCCTCGTCGTCGAGGGCGCGCCACGCGGCATCCTTCAACAGCACCCGCAGAGTGCGTGCCGCGACCACGGTGTGATGCGCGGTGATGCTGGCGATCGCGCTCAGCGCCGCCAGCACCGTCAGTCGGCGCTCCGCCTCGGCGACGTCCGGCCGGTAGACGCGATGCGCGCGCTCGAAACGCTCCCGGAGCTCTCGGAACTCCGCGGTCAGAAGTTCACGGTCGGGCTTGGCGAGGTAGCGCCCCTCCCAACGGTAGATCCCACCGGTCGCGCGCAGATCGATCGTCGTGTCGATGACGGCATCCAGCAGCGCGTCGAGCGTGGCGCGCGCATCCGAGACGGACTCCATCGGTGCGGCGTGGAGGTCATCGGTCGCCTCGATGAGGCGGTGGGCGAGCATGAACGCCGTGCGCACGAACAGTGCGTACTTGTTCGGGAAGTGCCGATACAGCGCGGGGGCGGAGATCCCGACGGCCGCCGCGATGTCCTGCATCCCGACGGCGTGATACCCGTGCTCCGCGAAGGCGAGGGCGGCAGCCTCCTCGATGCGCCGCTTCCGGTCCCGGGGGCGCGCACGGATCGGTTCGCCGGCCACCGTCATGCCGACAGCCTACCCGCCGCACACCGGCCGTCGATGCGTGAACCGGAGTTCACTTCCACCCGGCCCGGATGTGAATATTGGTTAACAAAAGTCGTGACATGACGGCGACGCACTGCCATATTGCTGATCAGCCCCGGAGGCCGCAGAGTCGCGGCATCCTTACGAAGACGTACGAAGGGACTGCCCGATGTCCGACCCGACCGTGATCCCCGCCGCCGTCCGCCGCAACCACTGGATGAACCGGGTCGCGACGCACGCCGAGATGAAGCCCGACGCCCCGGTGTTCCGCTTCCTCGGCGAGACGACCACCTGGAAGCAGACGAGCGACAGGATGGAGGCGTTCGCCGCCGCGCTCGCCCGCCGCGGCGTCGGGTTCGGCGACCGGGTGCTGCTGCTGACGCTCAACCGTCCCGAGGTCGTCATCTCGGTGTTCGGCATCAACCGGCTCGGCGCGATCGCGGTGCCCATCAACGTCCGTCTGACACCGCCGGAGATCGCCTACATCGTCGACGACGCGGACGCCGACATCCTCATCGTGGAGGCTCCCCTCGCCCCCCTCGTCGGCGCCGTCGCGCAGGCGACCGACCGCATCCGGCGGGTCATCGTGATCGGCGACGCCGGCGAAGGCCAGGAGTCGTGGGCCGACCTCGTCGCGGAGGACCCCGGCGACTTCCAGGCCCCGGACGTCCCGGAGGACACCACCTGCCTCATCATGTACACCTCCGGCACGACCGGTCGCCCCAAGGGGGCGATGCTCGACCACGGCAACCTCTTCGCGCAGGCGCTCACGCTGCTGCGGGTCAACGAGACCTTCGACGAGAGCGACGTCGCGTTCATGACGGCGCCGCTGTTCCACATCGCCGGCCTCGGGTCGATCTCACCCAACTTCGTCATCGGCATCCCGACCGTCATCCATCCGCTCGGCGCGTTCAACGCGGGCGAGCTGCTCGACGCCTGGGAGCGGGAGCGGGCCACGATCGTCTTCAACGTCCCCCAGCAGTGGCAGGTGATCTGCGCCGATCCGTCGATCCCGGCGCGTGACCTGCATCTGCGCATCATCAGCTGGGGTGCGGCGCCCGCCTCCGACACGCTGCTGCACACGATGGCCGACCGCTTCCCGCACGCGATGAACGTGGCGGTCTTCGGCCAGACCGAGATGTCGCCGATCACGTGCGCGCTGCGCGGGGAGGACTCGCTGCGCAAGCTCGGCTCGGTCGGCAAGCCCATCCCGACCCTCCAGTACCGCGTCGTGGACGACGACATGACCGACGTCGAGCCGGGCCAGGTGGGCGAGATCCTGTGCCGCGGGCCGAACATGATGAGCGGGTACTGGCGCAAGCCCGAGGAGACCGCGGAGGCGTTCCAGGGCGGCTGGTTCCACTCCGGCGACCTCGTCCGCCAGGACGAGGAGGGCTTCGTGTGGGTCGTGGACCGCAAGAAGGACATGATCATCTCCGGTGGCGAGAACGTGTACTGCGCGGAGGTCGAGAACGTCCTCGCCGGGCACCCGAAGGTCCTCGAGGCGGCGATCTACGGCCGGGCGGACGAGCGCTGGGGCGAGGTCCAGGTGGCGGCCGTGGCACTGCGCCCCGAGCAGGAGCTGACGATCGAAGAGCTGCAGGAGTGGCTGAGCGACAAGCTCGCCCGCTTCAAGCAGCCCAAGGCGCTCGTCGTCCTCCCCGCGCTGCCCCGCAACGCCGCCGGCAAGGTCAACAAGGTCGCCCTGCGCGCCGCGGACCGCGAACTCTCGCCGGCGTAGCGGCATGGTCTCCGCTGTGGCCGCGCTCGTCCGGGAGCGCGGCGGACCCGTCGCGCTCGCGGACGTCACGCTGCGCGCCCCCGGCGAGGGTGAACTGCTCGTGCGCATCATGGCATCCGGCGTCTGCCCGACTGACCTGTTCGGCCGACACCCTGCTCGTCATCGGCGCGGGGACGACCGGGCTTGCCGCGGTGATGGCGGCGCGGCACCGCGGCGTCGCCGACATCGTCGTCTCCGACCCGTCTGCCGAGCGGCGCGCCCTCGCCCTTCGGCTCGGCGCGACCCGCGCGATCGCCCCCGAAGACGCGGGCGGCATCGTCGCCTCGCGCGCCCTCGACACGGTCGGCGCGCAGGGCACGATCGACGCGGCCCTGTCGAGTCTCGCGCCGCGGGGCGTCTGCGCGACCGTCGCACTGCGTCCCGGGTCGAATCGCGTGACCGTCTCGCAGTCGCAGCTGCTGTGGGGGCGCACGCTCACCGGCGTCAGCGAGGGCGACGCCGACATCCGGCGCGACATCCCGCTGCTCGTCGCCCTGTGGCGCATCGGGCGGCTTCCGGTGGAGCGCCTCCTGACGCCGTACCCGTTCGCGGAGGTCTCCGCCGCGGTCGCCGACGCCCGCGCCGGACGGACGATCAAGCCGGTCCTGGTGATGTCCGACGAACCCGTTGCGCCGGAGGCCGCCACGACCAGGCACCTCCGGGACGCCCGCGAATCCGACCTGCCCGCCCTGTGGCGCTCGCTGCCGGCCGTGGCGCCCGGCGAGCTCCGCGGACTGTGGCACGGCCGGGGCCTCTCGACGGCGCATCGCGCGCACCGCCTCCTCGAGCGCAGCGGCTGGTTCGGCAAGCTCTTCCGCTCCGATGACGACGTCGCGCCGCTGGTGTGCACCGGGCCGTCCGGTGACCTCTTCATCGACGAGCGGCTGGCCCGGGGCGGCGCACGCCTGCTGACCGCGGGCCACGACGGCATCGTCACGGCCGCCATGGCGTACGACGGCCAGCCCCTCATCGACCACTTCACCTGCCTCTCCCCCACGGAGGTGCTGGGCGTCATGACCGGCCGGGATGCCGCCGACGGCGACCGGCTCTACTACCTCGTCCTCGAGAAGGTCGCCGATCGCCCCGTCGAGACCGGCTGAGCCGGCACCGACGAGGTGGCCCCACCCGCGTCAGCGGATGAGGAGCGGGACCGGCGCGAGGCTGCTCGCGTCGCGGTATCCGGGGCCGCCCGTGAACGACGTGCGGAGGAAGTGCAGGCCACGACTCAGCTGCGGGAGCGTGACGGAGACACGACCCTTGTCGGATGCCGTCAGCTCCGCCGTCGCGACCACCGTCGATCCGTCCCTGACCGTCACCGTGCCGACCGGCGCGCTGCCGTCCGCGGCGTGCACCACGCCGACGACCTTCACCGTGGCGCCGTGCTTCGCGACGAGCCGGTCCGGCCCCGCCGCGATGCTCGTCTTGACCGGCGCCTGGTCGACGAGCACCGCGACCGTCCGGGCCGGGACCGTCACGGTGCCGGTGCCGGCGTCCCACGTCGTCGCCCTGACGACAGGATCGGCGCCCTCCGCCTGCGCGGCGGTGAGGGCGAAGTCGCGCCCGGCGAGATCGGCGACGGTCTGCGTCGTCGGCTCGGGCGAGGCGTTGAACACGACGAGCGCGCCGTCGAGGTCACGATCGGCGTCGGGCCCAACGAGGTCGTCGATCTGCATGACGATGACGCCCGGGGTCTGCTGCGCACCGCTGCCCGGGAACGTGACCTTCTGCTCGATGAGCGCCGCCGAGCCCAGCCGCAGCAGATCGATGTCGGAGCGCGCGCGGAGGAGATCCAGCGCGGCGGCCTCCGCCGCCGCCATGGCCGCGGCATCCGGCTTCAGATCGGGGTTCTCCAGCAGCGGCCGCATGATCGGCCACTTCTCCTCGTTGTCCGCCGCCCGCGGCAGACCCGAGCCGAAGGTCGATTCCTGCCCCGTCCAGTCGATCCGGTTGAACCAGTCGCCCGAGTTGTAGCTGTTGCGGTCGAGCGACTTCGAACGCAGCAGCTCGGTGCCGGCGTGCCAGAACGACGGCGTCTGCGACAGTGTCACCGTCGCGAGCGACAGCGTGTTCATCCGTACCCGCTCGGCCATCGTGGTGTCGGTCGGGAGCTTGAGCACCGACAGGTCGAACAGCGTCTCGTTGTCGTGCGCGTCGACGTAGTTGATGACCTCGTCGGGTTCGTCGGCGTATCCGGCCTGCTGTCCGTTGTAATCCAGCTCCGACCCGAGCGTCACCGCACCGGTGTGGTCGATCAGGCGGTAGTCGCGGAGGTTGCCGGCGAGGCCGAGCTTCACGAGATCCATCTGGTGACCGAGGTCGGCGAGCGCCTGCTCCGTGGTCCCGTTGATCGGGTCGCCGTTGGGGTCGGTACCCAGTCCCGTGCCGAAGCCCTGCCGGAACGTGGACCCGGAGTCGACCGGGCTGCCGCCGTGCACGGCGTCGCGCAGGCGGTCGTTGAAGGTCCCGATGCCGGTCCCGCCGAGCTGCCCCTGCGTAGCCTGCTCGAACAGCGCGTTGTCGGCGACCTCGCCGAAGTTCCACCCCTCGCCGTACAGGTAGATCTTCGATCCGTCGACGCCGTCGCGCTTCAGGGTGAGTTCGTCGAGCGCGTCGCGCACCGCGAGCATGTTGGCCTTGGAGTGGTGGCCCATGAGGTCGAAGCGGAAGCCGTCGACCTTGTAGTCCCGCGCCCACGTGACGACCGAGTCGACCATGAGCTTCTCGGCGAGCTCATGCTCGGTCGCGACGTTCTGGCAGCAGGTCGAGGTCTGCACCGCGCCGGCCGCGTTCAGCCGGTGGTAGTAGCCGGGCACGACCCGGTCGAGCACCGACTTCTCACCCTGACCGGACTGCGCCGTGTGGTTGAACACCTGGTCGAGGACGACCTGCAGACCCATGCCGTGCAACGCCCCGACCATGGAGCGGAACTCGCCGACGCGGGCCCCGCCGTCCGGGTCGACGGCGTACGAGCCCTCCGGCACGGTGAAGTGGAACGGGTCGTAGCCCCAGTTGAAGCCGTCGGTGTCGGCGACGGCTTCGACGCACGCCTGCTGCTCGGTGGATGCCGGCCCGAACGACGCGAGATCGCAGTCCGGTGTCGCCTGCGCAGCGCGATCCTCCTCGATCGTGGCGATGTCGAACGACGGCAGCAGGTGCACGGTGTTCATGCCGGCGTCGGCGAGCTGCTTCAGCTGAGCGGTGCCGGCGCTCTTCCGGGTGAACGCGAGATAGGTGCCGCGCTCCTCGGCGGGCACGGTCTCGTCGGTGATGGAGAAGTCGCGGATGTGCAGCTCGTAGATCGTCCGGTCGACGGGATCGTCGATGACGGGGGCTTTCGCCTTGCGCCACTGCTTCGGCATCCACGTCTTGTCGTCGAGGTCGATCGCGACCGAGCGCACCGAGTTCTCCGTGAGCGCGAGGGAGTACGGATCGGTGACGGCGTTCGTCTCGATCGCGTCCGTCGACGGCGCGTAGACGACGACCTCCCACTGGTACTCGTCGCCCTTCAATCCGCTCTTGCCCGCGACGCTCCACGTGCCGGCGTCGGCGTCGAACGTCGCCTCGTGGCGCGCGGGGGTGCCGGTCGCACCGGCATCCCAGGTCAGCAGCGTCGCGGACTGCGCCGTGGGCGCCCACAGCCGGAACGTCGGCTTAGCCCCGCGGAAGGTGACGCCCAGGGCGTCGTCGGCCGCGGCGCCCGCGTAGAGGTCGTCGAGGACGCCCGGGATCTGCACGCCCGTGAACGCCGTGAGGGCCCCGGTGCCGTCCCGGCGCGCCACCCGCAGCTGGCCGCGGAGCAGCTCGGCGACGGCGGCACGGTCGACACCTTCGACGCGCAGGGCCGTGTAGTCGGCGAGTGCGGGGAACCTCTCGGCCTGCGCCTCGGTGAGGCCGCCGACGACCGGCGACAGGGACACGGGGTCGGTCCCCCCGACGACCTCGCCGTCCGCGACGTCGAGCGCGGCATCCGCGGAGGAGTACAGCTGCCACTGGCCCCCCGCGAACGCGCCGCCGAGCGTCGTGGGCCAGGCGATGGTGCCGGCGTCGATCCAGTGCGCACGCGCCTCGCCCGTGCCGGCGAGCGGCGGATCGGCCGCCTCGATCGTGAGCAGGTGCGTCGCGGAGTCATACGTGAAGACGACGAAGGATCCCTCGGTGGCGCTGAAGGAGATGTTGGTTCCGCCCGGCGCGCCGTCCTCGCCGTAGTTCTCGTCCCAGCTGAGGCCGTGCGCGACCTTGAGCTCGTAGGTGCCGGTGGGGATCTTGTTCGTGGCGAACTCGTACACGCCGTCCCGGTCCCCGTCGAGCATGAGGGTGCGGAGGCAATCCGGCGACCAGTCGGCGGCGCAGCCCAGCTCGCTCTGGTGCGACCCGGGCAGCGTCACGACGGGCCCCTCCGAGGAGGACTGCACGATCTTGGTGCGCGGGTCGAAGTAGAACGTGACGGGTCCGCCGGGATGCGTGAACGCGATGTTG
Source organism: Microbacterium saccharophilum (assembly GCF_007992455.1). Lineage (GTDB taxonomy): Bacteria > Actinomycetota > Actinomycetes > Actinomycetales > Microbacteriaceae > Microbacterium > Microbacterium saccharophilum. The sequence goes on from NZ_BKAH01000003.1 coordinate 67,325, forward strand.
GGGCCGTTCAGGGCGCCGTTCGCACCGTAGTTCTCGTCCCAGCTCTTCTCCGTCGCGACCTTGTACTCGTACGACCCGGCCGGCAGGTCGACGGTGAGCCGCCAGATCCCGTCCACGAGCTGCATCTGCGCCTGGTCGCAGTCCGGCGCCCAGTCGCCGGCGCAGCCCATCTCCGAGTTGAGGCTGCCCGGGATGCTGACGCTGCCGTACGGCGTCGGGTCGCCGGGGTCTTGGGGGTCCTCTTCGACGGCCAGCGTCACCCGGTTGCCGGCGGAGGCGTAGGTGGATGCCGCCGACCGCTGGCCGGCCGCGTCGGTGGAGACGGCCCGGTACTCGAGGAGGGTGCCGGTGTCGACCCGGACGTCATGGAAGACGCGCGGGTCGGTGTCCTCCGCGGTGCCGAGCGGGTGCCACTCGTCGGATCCGACGACGCGCCAGGCGAAGCTCGTCTCCCGCCAGGACTCGTCGGCCGTCGCGGCCACGGGCGTCGAGCCGGAGACGCCGGCCCCGGCGGCGGGGACCGTGATGGTCAGCGGGGCGGCGGATCCCGGCGCCGTGACCTCGCGGTCGGCTCGCAGCACGACGGACGAGAAGGCGGGGACCGTGACCGTGAGGGCGGCGGACGCGTCGGAGGACACCGGGGCGGCGTCGCCGTACACGGGCGTGTAGGTCGCACCGGAGGTCAGCGTCGTGAGCGCGGCGCCCGCGGCATCCGCCGTGTTGTTCACCGCGACGAGGTACTCGACGCGCTCGTCGCGGTCGACGCGGGAGAACGCGTAGATGCCGGGACCGTCGGCCGCGTACCGTTCGATCTGCGCGCCGTCCACGAGCGCCGGATGGTCGGCACGCAGCTGGGAGAGCGCGGCGACGTGCGAGTAGATCGGCGCCCCGACGTCGTAGCGGTCCACCGAGCCGGCCGTCTCGCCCGTGATGAGGGGCTGGTTCTGGTATTCGGGCACGTCGCTGGCGAAGAGGGTCTGCCGGGCGCTCTTGTCGTTTCCGGGGTCGGCGCCGGTGAAGCCCTGCTCGTCGCCGTAGTACACGACGGGCTGGCCGCGGCTGAGGAAGAGCAGGTCGTGCGCGAGGCGATCGCGCTGCTCGGCGTTGTCGCTGTTCTTGAGGAAGTAGCCGACGCGGCCCATGTCGTGGTTGCCGAGGAAGGTCGGGAGCGCGGTCGCCGAGGAGTCGGGGGTCGTGTAGCGGTCGTCGCCCGCGAACATGCTCTGGAGCGTCTTGGTCGCCGACCCGCCCTTGGCGTAGCTGACGGCGGAGGACTGGAACGCGAAGTCGAGGACGGAGTTCATGTCGGTGTCGCGCACGTAGGGGGCCAGGAGCGCGGGGTCGGCGTCGTACACCTCCCCGAACATGAAGAAGTCGTCCTTGCCCTGGGCGGCGGCGTAGGCGAGCACCTCCTCGCTCCACTGCTCCCAGAACTCGAAGTTCACATGCTTCGCGGTGTCGATGCGGAAGCCGTCGATGCCGAGGTCGATCCAGTCCGCGTACACGTCGACGAAGCCGGACACGACGTCGGGGTGCTCGGTCATGAGGTCGTCGAGGCCGGAGAAGTCGCCGTACGTCGTCGACTCGCCCGCATAGGTGGAGTCGCCGCGGTTGTGGTACAGCGTCACGTCGTTGAGCCACGCCGGGACCTTCACATCCTTCTCGGCGTCCGCGACGACCGGGGTGTAGGGGAAGGAGGTCGCGGGGTCGAGGTCGGGGAAGTCGCCGGTGCCGGCGTAGTCGGCGGGGTCGAACACGGTGCCCGCGGCGTCCCGGTAGGGCTCGGTCGCCTGGTCGATGTAGCCGTTCGTGCCCTCGGCGTAGGAGATGACGTCGGCGGTGTGGTTGGTGATGATGTCGAAGTACACGTCGATGCCGGCGGCGTGCGCCTCGTCGATGAAGGCCGCGAGGTCGGCGTTCGTGCCGAGGTGCGGGTCGATCTGCGTGAAGTCGGTGATCCAGTACCCGTGGTATCCGGCGCTGACGTCCGCGCCGGTGCCCTGCACGGGCTTGTTCTTGAAGCTCGGCGTCAGCCAGATCGCGGTCGTGCCGAGCCCCGCGATGTAGTCGAGCTGGGAGCGGAGGCCGGCGATGTCGCCGCCGTTGTAGAAACCGGTCGAGGTCGGGTCGAACCCGGTCGCGAGGCGGTCGCCGGAGAGCCCGCCGGTGTCGTTGGCGGTGTCGCCGTTGGCGAACCGGTCGGTCATGACGAAGTAGAACTGCTTGCCGTCGCCGGGCTGCCGCACGGGGTCCGCGACGAGCGCGTCGTCGGCGGCGGTGTAGCCGCCCGCGAGGGTCACGACCTCGAGGCCGACCCGGTGCTGCACGTCGTCGAAGAGGAAGCGGAGGGTGGCCGGACCGGCGATCGTCAGGGGGATGTTGTCGGCGCCGCCGTTGAGGCCGTACGCCTCGTCCCACGTGTCATCGACGGCGACCTTGTACTGCCAGGTACCCGCCGGAACCTCGAACTCGGCGGCGTAGAGACCCGGGGTGGCGGTGGGGACGAGCTCGGTCTGTGCGCACTCCGGCTGCCAGTCGGCGGAACAGCCGAGCTCGCTCTGCAGATCGCCCACGAGGGCGAAGGTCCGGTCGGCGGCCGCCGCCGGCGCGACGCCCGCAACCGCTCCGCCCAGGACGAGGGCGACACCCGCCAGGGCGGCGAGGATGCGGCGTCCGCGGCGGCGCTGCGAAGGTTCGGACGGGGCGGTCGTCGTGGACATGGAGCTCCCGAGTTCGATGCGGGCACCCCGATGTGCCCGGTACGAGGGTGACGCTACCCACCCGGCATCCGCACGCGCTTTCATCATGAGAGGACTCTCATGATGGGGCTGACCGGCGCGGTGTCAGAGGCGCTCGATGATGGTCGCGTTGGCCATGCCGCCGCCCTCGCACATCGTCTGCAGCCCGTAGCGGCCGCCGGTCGCTTCGAGGTAGGCCAGCATGGTCCCGAGGAGCCGCGTGCCGGAGGATCCGAGCGCGTGCCCGAGGGCGATCGCGCCGCCCCACGGGTTGAGTTTGGCGGCGTCCGCACCGAGTTCGGCAGCCCAGGCGAGCGGGACGGACGCGAAGGCCTCGTTGACCTCGTAGACGTCGAGGTCGTGGATCGTGAGGCTGCTGCGCTCGAGGATCCGGCGCGTCGCGGGGATGGGCCCCGTGAGCATCATGAGCGGGTCGTCGCCGGTGACGGCGAACGCGTGGAAACGGGCGCGCGGCGTGAGGCCGAGCTCCTGCGCCTTCTCCTCGCTCATGATGAGCACGGCGGATGCGCCGTCGGTCAGCGGCGACGAGTTGCCCGGGGTGATCTTCCAGTCGATCTCCGGGAACCGCGCGGCGAGCGCGTCGGTGCGGAACGAGGGAGACAGGGCGCCGAGCGCGGCCATCGTCGTGCCGGCGCGGACGGTCTCGTCCCTCTCGACCCCGCCGACCGGAAGGAGCACCTCGTCGAAGCGGGCCTCGGCGGCGGCCTCGGCGGCACGGCTGTGCGACTCGACGGCGTAGGCGTCCAGGTCCTGCCGGGTGAAACCCCAGCGCTGCGCGATGAGCTCGGCGGACACCCCTTGGTTCACCAGTCCCTCCGGGTACCGCGCGCGCAGCGCGGGCGAGACGGGCGAGCCGGCGACGGAGGCGGAGACGCCCAGCGGCACGCGGCTCATCGACTCGACCCCGCCGGCGATCACGATGTCGTACTGCCCCGCCATGACGCCCTGCGCCGCGAAGTGCGCGGCCTGCTGGCTCGACCCGCACTGCCGGTCGATCGTCGTCGCCGGAACCGTCTCGTCGAACCCCGCCGCCAGGACGGCGTGGCGCGCGATGTTCCCGCTCTGCTCGCCGACCTGGCTGACGCAGCCCCACAGCACGTCGTCCACGTCGCCCGGCCCGAGGCCGTTGCGCTCCCGCACGGCGCTGAGGATCGCGGCGGACAGGTCGACGGGATGGATGCCGCTGAGCGCCCCGCCCGGCTTGCCCCGGCCGGAGGGCGTGCGGACGGCGTCGACGATGACGGCGGTGCGGGTCATGGCATCCATTGTGCGCGCCCGCGCCCGCCGCCGGGTCAGTCGGCCGCTTCCTCCGGGCGCTCGGCGATCGCGATCGCCTCGGTGTCGGGCCGGTAGCCGTTGATGTGCCGCTCGTCCGGGCCGTCGTAGGCCGACAGCGGGCGGATGAGCGCGTTGGACGCCTGCTGCTCGAGGATGTGCGCCGTCCAGCCGGTGATCCGTGCCGCCACGAACAGCGGCGTGAAGGTGAGGGTGTCGAAGCCCATCAGGTTGTAGGCCGGCCCGGACGGGTAGTCCAAGTTCGGGTAGATGCCCTTCCGCCCCACGAACTCGGCCTCGAGCGTCGAGTACAGGTCGAGCACGTCAGGGCGGTCGTAGAAGTCGATGAGCGTGTCCAGCGCCGCCTTCATGGTGGGCACGCGGGAGTCGCCGCGCTTGTAGACGCGGTGCCCGAAGCCCATGATCTTGCGCTTGGACGCGAGCGCGTCGTCGAGCCAGGGCACGACGTTGTCGGCCGAGCCGATCTCGTCGAAGATGTGCAGCACGGCCTCGTTCGCCCCGCCGTGCAGGGGACCCTTGAGCGCGCCGATGGCGCCGACGACCGCGGAGTACAGGTCGCTGAGGGTCGACGTGATGACTCGGGCCGTGAACGTCGAGGCGTTGAAGGAGTGCTCGGCGTACAGGATCATCGAGCGGTTGAACGCGTCCACGACGACCGGGTCGGGCTCCTCGCCGAAGGTCATCCAGAGGAAGTTCGACGAGTAGTCGAGCTCTTCGCGGGGAGCGATGGGCTCGAGGTGCTGCCGGCGGCGCTGCCCGTACGCGACGATCGAGGGCAGCGCGGCGAACAGGTGGAGGCTGCGCGCCCGGTTCTCCTCGACCGTGCCGACGGCGTCGAGGACCGACCCCTTGCCGGCCAGGTCGATCGCGCCGATGGCGCTGACGGCCGTGCGCAGCTCGTCCATCGGGTGGCAGTCCAGCGGCAGCTGGTCGATCGCGGTCTTCACCTCGGGGGCGAGCGCGCGGTACTGCCGCCCCTCGGCGCGCTGCGCGGCGAGCTGCTCGTCGGTGGGCAGCTCCCCGTGCCAGAGCAGGTAGGCGACGGCGTCGAACGGCTGCGTCGCGGCCAGCTCTTGCACGGGGTACCCGCGGTAGAGCAGCGAGTTCGTGTCGGGATTGACCTTGCTGATCGCGGTGACGTCGGCGACGACCCCGGCCAGCCCCTTCTTGATGTCGGTGTCGGCCATGCTCACTCCTTCGTGATCTGGAAGTTGAAGACGGATGTGTCGAAGTGGTTGTACGCCTCGTAGTCGATGAGGTCGTACAGGTCGGCGCGGTGCTGCATCTCTCCCAGGCGCCCGGTGAGGTGCCCTTCCTCGGTCAGCGTATCGAGCGCGCGCCCCGCGGCGCCCATCGCGATGCGCAGGAGCGAGACCGGCCAGATGACGATCCCGACGCCGACGCCGCGCAGCTGGTCGACAGAGAACAGCTCGCTCTTGCCGAATTCGGTCATGTTGGCGAGGATCGGCACGCTCACGGCGGATGCCATCGCCTCGAACTCGTCGAGGGTGCGCATGGCCTCGGGGAAGATCGCGTCGGCGCCCGCGTCGACGAGCGCCTGGGCGCGGTCGATCGCCGCGCCCAGGCCCTCGACGGCCCGGATGTCGGTGCGCGCCATGATGAGGAAATTCGGGTCGCGGCGGGCGTCGACGGCGGCACGGATGCGCTTGACCGCCGTGTCGGCGTCGACGACGGCCTTGCCGTCGAGGTGCCCGCAGCGCTTGGGGTTCACCTGGTCCTCGATGTGGGCGCCCGCGATGCCGGCGTCCTCGAGGGTCTGGATGGTCCGGGCGACGTTCATGGGCTCGCCGAAGCCGGTGTCGGCGTCGATGATGGCCGGCAGCTCCGTCATCCGCGCCATCTGCTGACCGCGGCCGGCGACCTCGGTGAGGGTCGTGAGCCCGATGTCGGGGAGGCCGAGGTCCGCCGCGAGGACGGCGCCGGAGATGTACACCCCGTCGAAGCCCTTCTGCTCGATGAGCCGTGCGGAGAGCGGGTTGAACGCGCCCGGGAAGCGGAGCAGCTCGCCGGCGGCGAGCCGCTCCCGGAGGATGCGGCGCTTGTCGGCCGCGGTCGTCGTGGCGTACAGCATCAGAAGAGGCCTCTCGGGGACGGCGCGGCGTCGAGGATCCCGGTCTTCGCGACGATGTTGAGCTCGCGGACCTCGTCGGCCGTCAGCGCGGGCAGGCGCTCGGCGAGCGCGAGGAAGCGGTCGATCTCGGCGGGCTCGAGGACGGGCTCGGCGAGGAGGCGGAACTTGCGGACGTAGTCGGCGCGCGCGAAGGGCCGGGCGCCCAGCGGGTGCGCGTCGGCGACGGCGATCTCGTCGGTGACGGTCTCGCCGTTCGTGAGGCGGATCTCGACGCGACCCCCGAAGGCCTTCTCGTTCGGGTCCTCGGAGTGGTAGCGGCGCGTCCACTCGGCATCCTCGGCCGTCGTGATCTTGTGCCAGAGGGCCACGGTGTCGGGGCGGCCCGCGCGCTCGGGGGTGTACGAGTCGACGTGGTGCCAGCCGCCGTCCTGCAGCGCGACGGCGAAGATGTACGGGATCGAGTGGTCGAGCGTCTCGCGGGAGGCCGCCGGGTCGTACTTCTGCGGGTCGTTCGCGCCGGAGCCGATGACGTAATGCGTGTGGTGGCTCGTGTGCAGGACGACGCGCTCGATGTTCGCCGGGTCGGCGAGCTCCGGGCGCTCCCCGTGGAGCTTGCGGGCGAGGTCGATCCACGCCTGCGCCTGGTACTCCGCGGAGTGCTCCTTCGTGTACGAGTCGAGGATGCCGCGCTTGGGCTCGCCCGCCGCCGGCAGCGGCACATCGTAGGAGGCGTCCTTGCCGTCGAGCATCCAGGCGATGACGCCGTCCTCGCCCTCGTAGATGGGGCTGGGGCTGGTCTCGCCACGCATGGCGCGGTCGACGGCTTCGACGGCCATCTTCCCCGCGAAGGCGGGGGCGTGCGCCTTCCACGTGGAGATCTCGCCCTTGCGGGACTGACGGGTCGCGGTCGTCGTGTGCAGGGCCTGGCCGACGGCCTGATAGATCGTGTCGACGTCGAGGCCGAGCAGGGTGCCGATGCCGGCGGCGGCGGACGGGCCGAGGTGGGCGACGTGGTCGATCTTGTGCTTGTGCAGGCAGATGGCCCGCACCAGGTCGATCTGGATCTCGTAGCCCGTCGCGAGGCCGCGGACGAGCGCGGCGCCGTCGGCGCCGACGTGCTGGGCGACGGCGAGGATCGGGGGGATGTTGTCGCCGGGGTGCGAGTACTCCGCCGCGAGGAACGTGTCGTGGTAGTCCAGTTCGCGGACCGCCACGCCGTTCGCCCACGCCGCCCACTCCGGGCTCGTGTGCGTCGCGTTGGCGACGCCGAACACCGTCGAGCCGGCGCCGCCGCGGGAGACGGGGTGGTCGAGGGCCTGCGCGCGGGCGGCGCTGACGGGGGCGCGGGTGATCGAGGCGGCGGCGACCGCGGCGTTGTCGATGACGCGGTTGATGATCATGTCGACGACGTCGGCGTCGACGTCCACGGGGTCGGCGGCGACCTCGGCGATCTTGTACGCCAGCTGCCCGGTGCGCGGGAGGTCTTCGTCGCTGCGGTGGACGCGGACGTGGTGGGTGACGGTCATGGGGTGGCCTCCAGGGAGTCGAGGATGCTGACGAGGGCGTTGTGCAGGTGGACGTGGGTGGCGTGCGCCGCGAGGTCGGCGTCGCGGGCGGCGATCGCGGACGCGATCAGCCGATGCTCGAGGGCGGATGCCGCGAGCCGCGCCGGGTTGTCGCGGGCGAGGCGGCGGACGCGGACGAGGTGCGTCCGCACGTTCCGCAGCGCGCCGGTGAGGTAGTCGTTGGCGACGGCGCCGTCGAGGGCGTCGTCGAACCGCGCGATGAGGCCGTAGTAGGCGTCGGCCTCCGCGGCCGGCTCGACGCGCGCGAACTCGTCGGCGAGGGCGGCGAAGGTGCCGGCGTCGCCGCGGGCGGCGGCCAGCCGTGCGGCCGTCTCCTCGAGCGCGCGGCGCACCTCGAAGAGCTCGCGGATGTCGCCGGCGTCGATGTCGGTGACCACCGTGACGCGCGGTGACGCCTGCGCGACGAGGCCGTCGGCGGCGAGGCGCCCGAGGGCTTCGCGCAGCGGTGTGCGACTGACGCCGAGCCGGGCGGCCTGCTCGACCTCGGCGAGCACGCTGCCGGGCCGGAGGGCGCCGGACTGGATCTCCTCGAGGAGGGCCCGGTACGCCCGATCACTCGCCCGCATCGACACCTCCTCGTGTCCGACGACTGTTGCCATGAGGCCCCAGTGTATACATAATTCCGTCGTGAAGGGTCACGAAGGCGACCTGGTCCGCTTTGGGTATACAAAGATGATGTCGGCGCTGTCCCCAATCCCTCCCGGACGGCGCGCTCCACACCATCGACTACCGTCGAAGGGTGACCGAGGACCCCCAGCCCTACATCGTTGCCACCGACGGCGCCTGCAAGGGCAACCCGGGGCCGACGGGGTGGGCGTGGGTCGGCGAGGACGGGCACTGGGCCGCCGGCGCCCTCCCCCAGGGCACGAACAACGTCGGCGAACTCCTCGGGCTGCTGCGCGCGATCGAAGACCACGCCGACGTCCCCCACCTCGTCGTGCAGGCCGACTCGAAGTACGCCATCGACACGTACGAGAAGTGGATGGACGGGCACCGCCGCCGCGGCTGGAAGACGTCGACCGGCGCCCCGACGAAGAACCGCGACCTGCTCGAGCAGCTCATCGTCGCGCGCGACGCGCGCCGCGCCGCCGGGCTCCCCGACGTCGTCCTCGAGCACGTCCGGGGCCACCGTGGCCACGTGCTCAACGAGTGGGCGGACGAACGGGCCGTCCGAGGCGCCGAGCACGGCGCCCAGGGCAAGACGAGCGCCTGGTCGTCCCTCGGCGGGCTGCACGAGAAGCTCGACGTCTCCGCCGCGCCCGCCAAGAAGCGCTGACTCAGTCCATCGAGCCCTCGAAGAGGCCGATGTCGTTGCCGTCCGGGTCGACGATGATCGCCCACCAGCTGGTCTCGGTGATGCCGGACTTCGGCAGCTTCACGCTGCCGCCCGATGCCGTGGCCTTCGCGATCGTCTCATCGATCGAGTCGACCTCGACGATCGACCGCGGCTGCGTGAAGCCCTCGGTGCGCACCGTCAGCGCCCCGCCGCCGAAGCCGCCCGGTGCCTGCCACGTCGGATAGTCGTCGAACCCGGGCGTGTCCTCGATCTTCCAGCCGAACAGATCACCGTAGAACGCGGTCGCCCGCGCGAAGTCCGTCACCGGGATCTCGGTGTGCGTGATGTCTCCATGCGCCATGACGGCTCCTCTCCTCCCCGCCAGTGTCGACCCACCCCCCGACACCCGCAAGGGAGGTCAGCGCGCGGCCGCGAGCAGCTCTTCGAGACGGTCGAGGGCGGGGCGCTGGCCCTTGACCAGACGCGCTCGCGCCCGGCCCACCGGCATCCATTCGATGCGGTCGACCTCGGGGAAGGACTGCGTCTGTCCCGACCGCGGCGGCCACTCCATCTCGAACTCGCCGTAGACGAACTCCGTCTCCGTGAACGCGGCGCCGTCGGCGACGAACACCGTCACCCGCTTACCGGAGGAGTACGCGAACGTGCCGAGTTCGGCGTAGGCGACGTCGGGCGCGTCGACTCCGAGCTCCTCGCGGAACTCCCGCCGCGCGGCATCCAACGCCGACTCGTCCTCGCCGTACTCGCCCTTCGGGATCGACCAGGCACCCTCGTCCTTCGCGGCCCAGAACGGACCGCCCATGTGCGCGACGAGCACCGACACCTCCCCCGTCCCGCCCAGGCGGTAGAGCAGGATGCCGGCGCTCGTCGTCGCCATGTCAGGCCGGGCGGCCCTTCGGGGACACCGTGTACGTCTCGTCGACATCGGTCACCGCGACGGGCGCGAGCGCGTCGGCGATGGCCGACATCGTGCCCTCGTCGAGCACCACGCCGGACGCCTTGACGGAGTCCTCGAGCTGCTCCGGACGGGAGGCGCCCACGAGCGCCGCCGCGACGTTCGGGTTCTGCAGCACCCACGCGATCGCGAGCTGCGGCATCGTCAGACCCGCCTCCTCCGCGATCGGCTTGAGCTTCTGCACGGCCGTCAGGACCTCGTCGTTCATGAAGCGCTGGATGAAGTGCGCCCCGCTCTTGTCATCCGTCGCGCGCGACCCCTCGGGAACCGGCTGCCCCGGCAGGTACTTGCCCGACAGCACGCCCTGCGCCATCGGCGACCAGACGATCTGCGAGATGCCGAGCTCTTCCGAGGCCGGCACGACCTTGCCCTCGATGACGCGCCAGAGCGCGGAGTACTGCGGCTGGTTCGACACGAGCTGGAACTTCAGCTCCTTCGCCAGCGCGGCGCCTTCGCGCAGCTGCTCGGCCGTCCACTCGCTCACGCCGATGTACAGCGCCTTGCCCTGGCGGACGACGTCGGCGAAGGCCTGCATCGTCTCCTCGAGCGGCGTCTCGTAGTCGTACCGGTGCGCCTGGTACAGGTCGACGTAGTCGACGCCGAGGCGGGAGAGCGAGCCGTTGATGCCGTCGAAGATGTGCTTGCGGGAGAGGCCCTGGTCGTTCGGACCCTTGCGGCCGATCGGCCAGTAGACCTTCGTGAAGACCTCGAACTGCGTACGGTCCAGGCCCTTCAGCGCCTCACCGAGGACGACCTCGGCGGCCGTGTTGGCGTACGTGTCGGCGGTGTCGAACGACGTGATCCCGAGGTCGAGCGCCTTGTGGACCGTCGCGATCGCCGCGTCGTTGCCCACCTGGGAGGCGTGCGTCACCCAGTTGCCGTAGGTGATCTCCGAGACCTTGAATCCGCTGTTGCCGAGATAGCGATAGTTGACCATCCCTCCACGCTAGCGGCGCCGCGCGGGGGCGGGGCCCGGATCGGCGAAACGTTTTCTGACGTCGCGCACCGCCGCCGCTGCCGTGTCCGCACTGCGAACTGCAGAAGCGAGCGTGACGGGTGGGGCGTGGGACAGCACACCTGCCACAGCTTTCACACCCGATCCTGCATTTCGCTCGAGAGCGCGCAGGGGCGGGAGCAGCGGGTCGTCGCCGTCCGGTCAGGCGACGGGGACGTCGTCCGCGGCGCGCTGATCGTCCTCGGTGGCGACGAGCTGGCCGCACGCCCCGTCGATCTCCTTGCCGCGGGTGTCGCGGAGGGTCGTCGGGATGCCGGACTCGTTGAGGCGGCGGACGAACTCGTTCTGGACGTCGACGTCGGATGCCGTCCAGATCGACCCCGGCGTCGGGTTCAGCGGGATCGGGTTGACGTGCACCCAGCCGCGACCGCGGGCGTTGAGCTTCTCCGCGAGGAGATCCGCGCGCCAGGCGTGGTCGTTCATGTCCTTGATGAGCGCGTACTCGATCGACACGCGCCGGCCGGTCTTCTCGAAGTAGGTGCGGGCGGCATCGAGCGCCTCGTCCACCTTCCACCGGGAGTTCACCGGGATGAGCTCGTCGCGCAGGTGGTCGTCCGGGGCGTGCAGCGAGAGCGCGAACGTCACCGGGATGTCTTCGGCGGCGAGCTTGAGGATCGCCGGCACGAGGCCGACCGTCGACACCGTGATGCCGCGCGCGCTCATGCCGATGCCGTGCGTCTTGTCGACCATGACCCGCACGGCCTGCATGACCCGCGCGTAGTTCGCGAGCGGCTCACCCATGCCCATGAACACGATGTTCGTGACGCGCTCGCCCTCGTGGCCGAGTCCCCGCGGGTCGCCGAGCCCGCCGTCGGCGATGAGGCGGTTCGCGCGGACGATCTGCTCGATGATCTCCGCGGCCGACATGTTGCGGGTGAGGCCGGCCTGACCGGTCGCGCAGAACGGGCAGTTCATGCCGCAGCCGGCCTGGCTCGACACGCACAGGGTGATCCGTCCCGGGTAGCGCATGAGCACGGACTCGACGAGAGCGCCGTCGTGCAGCTTCCACAGGAACTTGATCGTGTCGCCGCGATCGGTTTCCAGCCGCCGCACCTCGGTGAGCAGCGGCGGCAGCATGCCGGCGACGAGCTCGTCGCGGCCGGCGGCCGGGAGGTCGGTCATGAGCGCGGGGTCGGAGGTGAAGTGCGTGAAGTAGTGCTTCTCGAGCTGCTTGGCGCGGAAGCCCGGCATCCCGAGCTCCTTCACCTTCTCCACCCGCTGCTCGGGGGTGAGGTCGGCGAGGTGCACGGGCGGCTTGCCGCGCTTCGGGCTCGCGAACTGGAGGAGGGGGCGCCCCTCCTCGTCCTTCTTCTGCGACCAGCCCTCGGTGGCGGGGCGCACCTGGCGCGGCGGCGCGGTGCGCAGCTTCGTGGCGCGCACAGGGGAGGACTCGGTCATCGTTCCAGGGTAGAGGAGCGACCTGGGCGAGTGCCGCGTGGCGCGGGCGACACCCTGCCGCCGCCGTGTCGCCGGGAGTACCGTGAGCGCGTGGACGCGAAACGACGCGCCGCGCTGAATGACCTCCGCCGCCGCGTCTACGGACCGGAGGGCGCGCACGACACCGAGACGCTGGACCGGCTGCGCGTTCTCGAGGAGGAGATGCACCGCGACGTGCCGCCGACCGAGGCGTTCGCCGCCCCGGCCCTCACCACCGTCGCCCCCGAGACGGCGACCGTGTACACGGCCACTCCCCCGCGCGCCCGCGACGCGGAGAGGCCCGCCTGGCGGCGGACGGTGCCCACGGCCGTCGGGGCGGTCGTGATCGTCGTCGTGGCCCTGGCGCTCAGCGGCGTGTTCGGCCGCCCGCCGGCGATCACCACCCACGCGGTGCCGGCGGCCGAGGCGCGCGCCCTCGCCGCAGACGCCGGTGCCGTCATGCTGCAGCGCATCGTGGTCCTGAGCGGCTTCGACCTCGTGCCGCTGCCGGAGGGCGAACACGTTCCGGCGTTCCCGACGGACGGGACGATGCAGTGGGCCGTGCTGGTCGCCCACAGCCACGGCTGGGCCGTGTGGATCGCGGGCGCCGACGGCGAACGCGGGACCGAGCACTGCCTCGCGGCGGAGCGGGAGGACGAGGCGTGGGCGCGCTGCGTGCTCGCCGACGATCAGGACGATGAGGTCCTCGCCGTCACGGTGCCGGGTGCGGCGTCGGGACGCGGCGGGCGTCCGCTGCCCGGCGAGCGCCTGGGGTTCTGGTGGTCCGCTGCCGAGCGGGCGATCTACGTGGTGCGCACCACGACGAACGGAGACTGAGCGTTCGGTAACGTGGAGCCATGAGCGATGACGTCCGGATCCGCGACATCGGCCCCGACGATGCCGGCGAGGTGCTCACGATCCAGCGCGCCGCGTTCCTGAGCGAGGCGCAGATCTACCGCAGCGTCGACATGCCGCCGCTCACCCAGACGCTCGAGGAGCTGCAGGCCGAGCTCCGCGACAACCTCGGCTGCGTCGCGCTCGACGGCTCCCGGATCGTCGGCGCCGTCCGCGCGCAGCGCGACGGCGACCTGCTCCTCATCGGCCGGATCGCGATCGCCCCCGATCAGCAGGGGGCCGGCATCGGCTCGCAGCTGCTCGCCGCGGTCGAGAAGCGGGGGCGGGATGCCGGCGCGACCGAGGCGGAGCTGTTCACGGGCTCGCTCAGCGAAGCGAACCTCCGCCTCTACGAACGCGAGGGCTACGCCGAGACCGAGCGCGTCCCCGGCGACGGCAGCGACCAGATCTTCCTGCGCAAGCCGCTGGCCTGAACCGGCCGCGCCCGTGGTCTCCCTCGAGTCCCTTGCCGCCTTCGCCGTCGCGGCACTCGTCCTGATCGTCATCCCCGGCCCCGCCGTGCTGTTCTCGGTCGGCCGGACCCTCGCGCTCGGGCGGCGCGGCGGCCTGCTGAGCGTGCTCGGCGTCACGCTCGCACTCATCCCGATCGTCATCCTCGTCGCCTTCGGCGTCGGCGCCGTCATCGCCCAGTCGATCGTGCTGTTCACGGTCCTGCGGGTGCTGGGCGCGCTGTACCTCGTGTATCTCGGCATCCAGGCGATCCGGCACCGCAAGGACAGCGCCCCCGACGTCGTGGCGGCGCGGCTGCCGCAGTCGCCCGCGACCCAGCTCCGGCAGGGCTTCGTCGTCGGGATCACCAACCCGAAGACGATCGCGTTCTTCGTCGCCGTCCTGCCGCAGTTCGTCGACATCCGCGCGGATGCCCCGGTCCCGCTGCAGATGATCGAGCTGGGCCTCGTGTTCGCGGCCATCGCGCTCATCTCCGACAGCGTCTGGGTGTTCGCCGCCGCGGCCGCCCGCGCCTGGTTCGCGCGCTCCCCGAAGCGGATCGAGACGCTGACGGCCACGGGCGGCGGGATGATGATCGGTCTCGGCGGCGTCCTCCTCGTCACAGGACCCCAGCACTGACGCGCCGGCGCTCGACTAGCGTGGACATCCTCATGACGTCGCAGCGCATCGCCTTCCTCGACGTGGACGGCACGATCCTCGAGCACGGCTCGGTCATCGCCCCCTCCACCGTCACCGCCGTCCGCACCGCCCGCAAGAACGGGCATCTCGTGTATCTGAGCACGGGCCGCTCCGACGGCGACGTGCACCCCGACGTCCGCGCCATCGGCTTCGACGGGGCGATCACGAACGGCGGCGCCTACGCGACGCGTGGCGACGAGCTCATCGTCTCCCACCCCATGCCGCGGCGCGAGGTGGAACGGCTCGTGGCCTACTTCACGGCGCACGGGATGGAGTACTTCCTGCAGTCGCACGAGCGGGTGTTCGCGAGCCCCGGCATCCGCGTCCGCGTCGACGAGTTCATGCGCCACCGACGGGAACGGCGCGCCGAGGACCTGCGCACGCTCGGGGTGGCGGAGGACGACCTTCCGGACGTCTCGCTGCACCAGTATGCGGACGTGTCCGAGGCCGACCTCGACGAGATCGCCAAGGCGGTGTTCGTGAGCGACCGCTCCGACAGCCTCGACCGGGCGCAGACCGACCTCGGCGACACCTTCCACGTCATCCCGGGCAGCATGCCGATGCCGGGCGGCAGCAACGGCGAGATCAGCATGCTCGGGACGACGAAGGGGGCCGCGATCCTCGAGGTGCTCGCGCTCCTCGACCGCGACCCCGCGGATGCCATCGGCATCGGCGACAGCTGGAACGACGTGGAGATGTTCGAGGTGTGCGGCGTGTCCGTCGCCATGGGCAACGCGGACCCCGAGCTGCAGGCCCGCGCCGACCGCGTCACGACCGGGGTGCTGGATGACGGCGTTTGGAACGCCTTCGTCGCCCTCGGCCTCGTCTGATCCGTCCGCCTCGCCTCAGTCGAGGAAGATGTCCGGGTAGAGCTCGGCATCCGGTGTGCCGGGCGTCGCGGCGTACCGCGCGAAGTCGGTGACGCCGGCGTCGCGCAGCACGTCCTCCACGATGAGGCTCTGCCCGGTGTAGTCCCGCGCGGGCTTCCGCAGCACCTCGTAGGCGGCATCCGCGTAGATCTCCGGGGTGCGGCTGACCTTCATCATCCGGTCGCCGCCGAGCGCGAACTGCACGGCGGCGGTCGCGATGGTCGTCGCCGGCCACAGGGTGTTGGCGGCGATGCCGTCCTTCGCGAACTCCGCCGCCATCCCCAGGGTCGCCATCGACATGCCGTACTTGGCCATCGTGTAGCCGGTGTGCGCGCCCAGCCACTTCGGGCTGAGGTTCAGCGGCGGCGACAGCGACAGGATGTGCGGGTTCTCCGCCTCCTTCAGGATCGGGATCGCTGCGCGGGAGAGCAGGAAGGTGCCGCGCACGTTGACGTCCTGCATGAGGTCGTACTTCTTGGCGGCCAGGTCGAGCGAGCCGGACAGGTCGATGACGGAGGCGTTGTTGACGACGATGTCGATGCCGCCGAACTCGCCCTGCGTCTTCAGCACGGCCTCGGTGATGTCGTCGTCATTGCGGACGTCGCCGACGATCGGAAGGGCCTGTCCCCCCGCCGCGCGGATCTCCTCGGCGGCGCTGTGCACGGTGCCGGCGAGCTTGGGATGCGGTGTGTCGGTCTTTGCCAGCAGGGCGATGTTGGCGCCGTCGCGGGCCGCGCGCAGGGCGATGGCGAGGCCGATGCCACGACTGCCGCCGGACATCAGGATGGTCTTGCCGGCGAGGGTGGCGGTCATGAGGGCTCCTTGGTCGTGCGCTTGGCGGACGCCGCGGCGAAGGCCGCGACGCGCGCCTTCGACTCGTCCGTGTCGAACCGGGCGCCGATCGAGCGCGCCTCGTCGTCGAGGTTGTCCGCGAAGCCGCGCCCCGCGCCGGTGCGGATGAGGCGCTTGGCCTGGCCGTACGCCGCGGTGGCGCCGTCCAGCCAGGACTGCGCGACCTCCGCAGCGCGGGCGCCGGGGTCGGCGGCGATCTCGGTGACGAGGCCCCAGTCCAGGGCCGTCTCGGCGTCGATCGTGACGTCCTGCAGCAGCATCCGCAGGGCCCGGCGCTGGCCGATCGCGGCGGGGAGAAGCGTGGAGACGCCGAGATCGGGAGTCAGGCCGATGTTCGCGTACTTGCTGACGAACTTCGCCCCCTCGGACGCGACGATGTAGTCGGCGACGAGCATGAGCCCCAGGCCGCCGCCCGCGACCGGCCCGTCGACGGCCGCGACGATCGGCTTGTCGGATTCCACGAACGCACGGATGCCGTCGTGGATCGTGTGGGCCATCTCGGTCACCGCCGCGCCGCCCGCGCCGGATCCGGCCATCGCGACGACGTCGCCGCCGGCGCAGAAGCCGCGGCCGTTGGCATCCAGCAGGATCGCGCCGACCGTCGGATCGGACGTCAGCTCGCGGGCGACCTCCCGCCAGCGGGTGCCCATTTCGAAGTCCATCGCGTTGAGGTACGCCGGACGGTTGAAGGTCATGCGCGCGAGCGCGCCCTCACGGGTGAGGAGGATGGTGTCACTCATGCCGTCGCTCATTTCGGGGCCATGCGGATCGCGCCGTCGAGACGGATCGTCTCGCCGTTCAGATAGCCGTTCTCGACGATGGACTGGACGAGCGCGGCGTACTCGTCGGGCCGACCGAGACGCTGCGGGTACGGGACCTGCTGGCCGAGCGAGTCCTGCGCGGCCTGCGGGAGCGAGGCCAGCATGGGCGTCTCCATGATGCCGGGCGCGATCGTGCAGACGCGGATGCCGTAGCGGGCGAGTTCGCGTGCGATCGGCAGGGTCATCGCGTGTACGCCGCCCTTGCTCGCGGCGTAGGCCGGCTGCCCGATCTGGCCGTCGAAGGCGGCCACGGATGCGGTGTTGACGATGACGCCGCGGTCGCCGCCCGCGGTGGGCTCGGTCTTCGCCATCGCAGCAGAGGCGTGCGCGATCACGTTGTACGTGCCGATGAGGTTGATGCGGACGATCTTCTCGAATCCGCCGAGCGGCGACGGGTTGCCGTCCCGGTCGAGGACCTTCGCGGGCGGAGCGACGCCGGCGCAGTTGACGACGATGCGCAGGGGGGCGACGTCTGCAGCGGCGACGGCGGCGGCGACCTGCTCGCCGTCGGTGACGTCTGCGGGGGCGAAACGGCCGCCGAACTCCGCGGCGGCATCCGCGCCGTTCGAGCCCGGCAGATCCACGATCGTGACGAGCGCACCCGCGGCGGCGAGGCGGCGAGCCGTGGCGAGGCCCAGGCCGCTGGCGCCGCCCGTGACGAGGGCGCCGGATCCGGCGATGTCCATGCGTTCTCCTTCGAACTGGTATTCCGTTCCACACTACGCGGGACTGCGTGCCAGGACCGCATCCCTGCGAACAGGCTACCGGGCCAGGCGACCCTCGTCCCCGCTGACAAACCACGATCAGCGTGAGAAACACGTTCCAGCGCGGTTTCTCATGCTCGATGTGGTTTCTCGGCTGCACGGCCTGGCCCCGCGTCCCGCGCGCGCCGTCACCATCCGCTGCGCGTGGGCGTGTGACCTGCCCGTGCGTCGTCGGGCATCGCCATCTCGGCACGCACGCCGAGGAGGCGCAGCGGCCTGTCCGGCTCGATCCGGGCGACGAGCGCCATGATCTCGGCGGTCACCACGGCCCGGTCGAAGGTGGGCTCGATCTTGTGCACGAGCGTCTTCGTGGTGAACGGCGCATAGCGCACCTTGAGCCCCACCCCGACGACGGGGCGCCCCTCGGCGATGACATCCTCGAGCACCTGGGCGAGGAGGTCGCGCGCCGCCTGCTCGATGTCGGCGCGCGCGGCGACATCCTGCTGGAAGGTGGTCTCGCGCCCGTGCCCCCGCGCCACCCAGGGGGTGTCGTCGACGACCGCCGAGCCGTCACCGCGTCCCAGCTGCCGGTACCACGGGCCCATCTTGGGCCCGAACTCCGAGACGAGCACCGCTTCGTCGGCGGCCGCGAGCTGTGCGACCGTGAGGATGCCGTGGGCGGCGAGCCGCTTGGAGATCTTGCCGCCGACACCCCAGAGCTCGATCACCGGCCGCTCGCCCACGAACGAGAGCCAGTTCTCGGCCGTGAGCCGGAAGGTGCCGCGCGGCTTGCCGAAGTCGGTCGCATTCTTCGCGCGGATGAGGGTGTCGCCGATCCCGACGCTGCAGTGCAGGCGGGTGCGCTCGAGCACCTCGTCCTGGATGCGCCGCGCGGAGGCCTCGGGGTCGGAGGTCGTGACGCCGACGAAGGCCTCGTCCCAGCCGAGCACCTGGACCACGGCGCCGGGCTGGGCGCGCAGCGTCGCCATGACCTCCTCCGACGCGGCGGTATACGCGGGCGCGTCGACCGGCAGGATGATCGCGTCGGGCGCCTTGCGGGCGGCGATGCGCAGCGGCATCCCCGACCCGACTCCGAACGCCCGCGCCTCGTAGGACGCCGTCGACACGACGGCGCGCTCCGTGGGATCGCCGCGGCCACCCACGATCACCGGCTTGCCGGCGAGCTCGGGTCGCCGGAGCACCTCGACCGCCGCGATGAACTGGTCGAGGTCGACGTGCAGCACCCACGGACGAGCGGAGTCGGCCATGCGCCCAGTGTGCCATCGCGGATCCCGATGCCGAGTGGGAGAATTCGCGACGTGGAGCATCCGATCATGTTCGACGAGACCGATCCGCTGCTGGCGCGGGTGCGCGGCATCGCGCTCGCGCTCCCGGAGGCGGACGAGAAGGTCAGCCACGGGCGCCCCGCGTTCTTCACCCAGAAGGTCTTCGTGTACTTCGGCGGATCGCAGCGCATCGACGGCGAGTGGTTCGCACACGACGCGGCGATCATGGTGCAGCCCGATCCCGACGACGGCCCCGCCCTGCGACAGGACCCGCGGTTCTGGGTGCCGGGGTACCTCGGCCCCTCCGGCTGGCTGGGTCTCGACCTGGACGGGGGCACCGACTGGCAGGAGATCGCGGAGCTCATCGAGTCGTCCTACCGGGTGACGGCGCCGCGCCGGCTCGTCCGCGCCCTCGACGCTCGCTGAGTGGGGACCCGAACCCTACGAAGAGCCGAGGATGACGTTCCACGACCCGGTGAGCACGGCGGCGGTCACCGCGGTCAGGCTGATCGCCGCGCCGATCGCGACGAGCAGCCACTCCCGCCGCCCGAACGTCGAGGCGCGCGCCCAGGTGCGCGAGATCGGCGCTCCGAATCCGCGGGCCTCCATCGCCGTGGCGAGCTTCGACCCGCGGCGGATCGAGAGGACCAGCAGCGCGAACGCCATGCCCGCGAAACGGCGGATGCGGCCGCGGTCGGCCACCCCGCGCGCCCGACGGGCCAGTTCGAGCGCCCGCCAGTCGTCGAGGAAGAGACCGACCATCCGCAGGCCGGCCAGCGCGCCGAGCACGAAGCGGGCCGGCAGCCGGACGATCTGGGCGAGGCCGTCGGCGAGGTCGGTGGGGTCGACGGTGATGAAGAGCACGACCGAGGGGAGCGCGATCGCGAGCACCCGGAGCAGCGTCGCCGCCGCGAGGGCGAGGGAGCCGTCGCTGACCCGGACGAACAGCCACTCGAAATGGACCTGACCGGATGCCTCGCCGTACAGCGCGATGGTCAGCGCGGTCAGCGGCGCGGCGAGCCAGACGGGCCAGGTGCGCACCCAGAATTCGCGCCACCCGACCCCCGCGAAGGGGAAGAGGATCAGCTCGAGCACCAGCGCGACGGCGGCGGAGACGACGTCCAGGGTGAGGATCAGCGGCAGCGCGATCAGCCCGCTCGCGGCGAGCTTCGCGACCGGGTTGATCCGGGCGAAGCCGCCGGTGCGTGCGTGGGCGTCGAGCTGCGTCATCCGCTCAGCTCCACCCGTCGGGCGTGCAGCGCCTCGACGACGGCGGCATCGTGGGTGATCGTGACGATGGCGCTGCCCTCGTCACGGAGCCCCGCCAGCAGTGCCACGAGCTCGGCCCATGTCACGGAGTCCTGACCGAAGGTCGGTTCGTCGAGGACGAGCACCCGGGGCCGGGTGGCCAGGGCCGCTGCGACCGTGAGCCGGCGCTTCTCGCCGCCGGACAGTGTGTACGGATTGGCGCGCGCGAGCGAGGACAGCCGCAGCCTTCCGAGCAGCTCGTCGACCCGCCGCGCCGTCTCCGCCTCGCCGAGCCGAAGCGCGCGCGGCCCCACCTCGAGTTCCTCCCGCACGGTGGGTGCGAGCAGCTGGTGCTCGGGATCCTGGAACACCGTGCCGATCCGGGTGAGCAGCTCACGCGACCGCCAGCTCCAGGGCGCGGGTCCCGCGCCGGCGGCGAGCGCCTCGGTCGCCCGCAGCGTCCCCGCCGCAGGGGGCAGCAGCCCGGCGAGGGTCAGCCCGAGCGTCGTCTTGCCGGCGCCGTTCGGCCCCGTGATCGCGAGGGCCCCGCCGGCGTGCACGTCGAGGTCGACCCCCGTCGCGACCGGGAGGCCGCGGAGCCGTTCGACGGCGAGGCCGCGTGCGCTCAGCAGCACATCGCCGTGCGGCCGAGCGGGAGGGGCCGGCATGGCCGGCGGGATGCCGGGCACCCACACTCCGGCCTCGGCCAGCCGCCTGCCGTTCGAGCCCAGGACGTCGGCCGGGGTGCCGTCGGCGACGACGCCGCCGTCGCCCAGCACGATCACACGGTCGACGATCGGCAGCCAGACCTCGGTGCGGTGCTCGACCACCATGAAGGTCGTGCCGGTGCGGTCCAGGAGCCCCGCGACCGCATCGCGCACATCGGCGACGCCCTGGGGGTCGAGGTTCGCGGTGGGCTCGTCCAGCACGAGCAGGCCGGGCCGCATCGCGAGGGCCCCGGCGAGCGCGAGGCGCTGCTTCTGCCCGCCCGACAGGTGCTTGGTCGGGCGATCCTTCGGCACGTCGAGGCCGACCGCGGCCAGCGCCTCGTCGACGCGGCGCCAGGTCTCGTCTCGGGGGATGCCGAGGTTCTCGCAGCCGAAGGCGACGTCGTCGCCGACCCGCGCGAGGATGACCTGCGAGTCCGGGTCCTGCAGTACGAGGCCCGCACGTCCGCGCACGTCGGCGGCCGGCCGGCCGTCGAGCAGGAGCTCGCCCTCGGCTTCGCCTTCCTCGTCGCCGCCGAGCACGCCGGCCAGTCCGTGCAGGAGCGTGGACTTCCCCGATCCCGACGCGCCGAGCAGCAGGACGCGCTCCCCCGCGCCGATCTCGAAGGAGACGTCGCGCAGCGCCCAGGCGCGCCGTGACGCGTGGCGCCAGCCCCAGCCACGGGCGTGAACGGCTGCCGGGCGGCCGACGATCATCCGTCAGACGCGTTCGCGCGCGGCACGACCCGACCCGAACCGGTCGAGCGCGCCCGTCCGCGCGAGGCCCCGGGCGATGAGCCAGGCCCCGCCACCGGCGATGACGGCGCCCGAGAGCACCGAGGAGACGAGGTAGACGATCGTGAACGTGGTGTCCGAGCCCGCGTACCAGAGGATCAGGTTGTTGACCGCGCCGGCGAGGGCGGCCCCCGCACCGGCCAGCACCGCGACGGGCAGCGACCACAGCCGGTAGGCGACGATCAGGAAGACGATCTCAGCGCCCAGTCCCTGCACCAGCCCGGCCTCGAGGGTGAGGAAGCCGCCCCACTGGTTGCCGACCAGCGCCGAGACGACGGCGGCGAGGGTCTCGGTGTAGATCGCGGCCCCGGGCTTGCGGATGACCAGCGCGCCGAGCACCCCGGCGAACAGCCACGGACCGTCGAGCAGGCCCTGCAGGCCGGGCAGCAGGGGGTCCAGCAGCGCCTTCGGCCCGAGGTAGCCGATGTTCCACAGCAGGAAGATGAGGCCGGATGCGACCCCGAGGACGCTGGCGACGACGATGTCGACGACCCTCCAGCGGAAGCGGCTCCGCGTGGCGACGGGTGCGGGCACGGACGTGGATGTGCTCATGTTCTCTCCTCCCTGCGCCGGCATGATCCGGATCAGGTTCGACGGTCGAAGCGTGGTTCGCTTCCTCTCAGCCCGGCTCACCGGACTCCCGTGGTTGTGCGCTCGAGTATACCGAGCTGCTCTTCACGGCGGCGGTTCGAGGCCGCTCTCGCGGCGCGGTACTTTGATGGGATGACCCGGCCCCCCGCCCCGCCTCAGCGCCGGGCGTTGGAATGGGTCGATGAGCGCGCGCTGGCGGCGGCCCCGCCGCGCATGGACCTCCGGACCGCGACCGCCCCCTACGCGATGGTCAGTCCCGACCTGCTCGAGCGCCGGCCCCGGCGTTCGCCGTTCCGCCCGGGCGTGCTGGTGTCGATCGGCGGGATGCTGCTGCTCGTCGCGGCGTATGTCGCCACGACGCTGCTCTGGCCCCTGCACGCCGTGCCGCCGGTGATCACCGCCAGCCAGATCTCGGCGGTCTCCGCGCCGCTGTCGGCGCCGGCCTGGCCGGAGGAGGGTGCGGCCGCCGTCAGCGTCGACGGCATCGCCGGGACCGTCTCCTCGACCGCCGACCCGGCGATGATGGCGAGCATCACGAAGCTCGTGACGGCGCTGCTGGTGCTCGACCAGCAGCCGCTCACGGTCGGCGAGCCCGGCCCGGAGTACGCCTTCACGGCGCGCGATCGCGCCACGTACCGGGAGTTCCTCTCCCGCGGAGAGTCCGCGCTGGACGTGCCCGTCGGCGGCACTCTCACGCAGTACCAGCTGCTGCAGGGCATGCTCATCGGCTCGGGAGGGAACTACGCCGAACGCCTGGCGCGGACGTTCTGGCCCTCGGATGCCGTCTTCGCGCGCGCTGCGCGGGACTGGCTCGCGCAGCACGGCCTCTCCGGCATCACCGTCGTCGAGCCGACCGGCATCGACGAGGGCAATCTGGCTGCCCCCGCCGCCGTGCTCGCCCTCGCCGACCGCGCCCTGGCCAACCCCGTGATCGCGGAGATCGTCGACACCGAATCGGTCACGCTGCCCGGCGCCGGCGAGGTGGAGAACACGAACGACCTGCTGGCCGATCCGGCCGTCACCGGTGTGAAGACCGGCGGCCTCGAGGAGTACTACAACCTCGTGGCCGCCCGCGAAGTCGTCGTCGGGGAGACGACGGTGCGCGTGTACGCGACGGCGCTCGGCCAGCCCACCGACGCGGAGCGCGACGAGGAGACCGCGCGTCTCCTCGAAACGGTCTCGGCCGAAGTCGCACAGCCCGCCGTGCTGCCCGCAGGAACCGTCGCCGGCGTCGTCACCACGCCGTGGGGCGCACGCGCGGAGGTCGTGACCGACGAAGCCGGCGCCGTCGTGCTCTGGAACGGCGCATTCGCGGTCACCGAACCGGCATTCGAGCTCGACGCGGCGCGGGCCGCGGGCGACAGCGTCGGCCGGCTCAGCTTCGAAGGCCCGCTCGACAGGGACACCGTGGGGCTCCGGCTCGCGGGAGACATCGAACCGCCGTCGCGCTGGTGGCGCCTCACACACCCGCTCGAGCTGTTCGGCCTCGTCGACTAGCGCCGCCGCGGTCAGACGAAGCGGACGGTCTGCTGCAGGCGGGTGCGCACGTCGAACAGCTCGTTGCCGCCGATCTCGCGGGCGCCGGTGACGCCCCGGCGGAGGACGGTCGCCAGCGCGGCGCGGGAGACCACTGCGACGGGGAGCGACTTGACCCGGCCGAGCTCGTCGATCGCGACCGACACATCGTCGTCGGGCAGGACGACGATGGCGCCGCTGAACTTCACGCGCGCGGCCCGCCCGAGGGTCCGGGCGCCGGCGACGAGGGTCGCGACCGGCGTGCCGGACACGGCATCCCCGATCACCTCCCCGCGCCGGGTGCGGACGGGTCCGCCGAAGTCCTCGGACAGCACGGCGTACAGACCGCTCGGGCCGAGCACGATGTGGTCGAGCTTCGCCTCCGGCCCGCGGTCGCGCGCCTCGATGTCATGCCAGACCGTGTACCCCATCCCGAGGTCCGCGACGATGCGCGCCGTCGCCTCCTCGGCCAGCGCATCGGCGAGCAGGCGCCTGATCTCATGCGGCGCCGTGCGGACGAGGGCCGGGTCGTACGGGTCGGCGAGCGTCACCCCGCGGCCGGCCCACTCCCGGATGAGGGTGAGGTAGCGCTCCCGGCGCCACCCGCCGGGCTGGCCGTGCGTGCGGGCCTTGGGCCGGGTATCCGCCGGTCGGCTCGGCGGGCGCCAGCCCGGTCCGGCGGGCGCGAAGGAGACCGACGTCTCACCGAAGCCGTGCCCGCGGTCGTACGCCGCGCGGGCGGCCGGCGTCCCCACGAGCTCCCATGCGCGCTGCACCTGCACGAACTGCACCGCGTCGCCACCGGTGTCGGGATGGGTCTGCCGCAGCCGCAGGCGGTAAGCGCGACGCAACCCCTCCTCGTCGACGTCGGGGGCGACCTCCAGGACGTCGTACGCGGAGGCGGAGAGCGGGCTGTCGAACACCGGTCAGCCCCAGAGCGGCGTGCCCGGCCGGTAGGCGAGCGCCTCCGCCGCGATGTCGGGAGCCAGGTCGGCGAAGGTCGCGGGCTGCCAGCGCGGCGACCGGTCCTTGTCGACGAGCTGCGCCCGGATGCCCTCCACGAGATCCGGCTGGGTCACGGCGAACCACAGGACCAGGCCGTACTCCTGCGCGAGGGCGTCGCGCAGACCCGGCAGCTCCCGGGCGGCCCGGATCGCGTCGAGCGTCACGGCGAGACCGGTCGGCGAGAGCTCGGCGAGGGTCGCCGCCGCCTCCACGGCCTCCGGTTCGGGCCGTGCCCGCAGCCGGTCGACGATTTCGGCGACCGTGGGGGCGGAGAACGCCGCGTCGATCCACGGGCGCGCCGCTTCCAGCCGGGAGGGCGCGGCGGTCTCATCGAACAGCAGGACGAGCTCGTTCGGGGTCGACGGATCGGCCCGGGTGACGAGCGCCTCGTGCAGATCGCCCAGGTGCGCGCTCCGCACGAAGTGGTCGGCGAAGCCGGCGTAGATCGCGTCGGCGGCATCCATCGCGGCGCCCGTCAGCCCCAGGTACTCCCCGATGCGGCCGGGCGTCCGCCCGAGCAGCCAGGAGCCGCCGACATCGGGGGTGAAGCCGATGCGCGTCTCGGGCATCGCCAGTCGGGAACGCTCCGTGACGACCCGCACCCCGGCGTGGCCGGCCAGGCCGATGCCGCCGCCCATCGTGATGCCGTCGGCGAAGACGACGACGGGCTTGGGGTACTCGGCGATGCGGGCGTTCAGTGCGTACTCGGCACGGAAGAAGGCGCCGGTGTCCTCCGGACGGCCCCCGACGATCTGGTCGTACAGGCCGCGGACGTCGCCGCCCGCGCACAGCCCGCGGTCGCCGGCACCGTCGAGCAGGATCACCTGGACGTCGGGGTCCTCCTCCCAGCGGTCCAGGGCCGCGGCGAGATCGTCGATCATGCCGAGGTCGAGCGCGTTGAGCGCTTCGGGCCGATCGAGTGTGAGGTGGCCGACGCTCCCGTCCGCCCGGGCGCGGATGCGGGTGTGCGGGGTGCCGGTCGCGGTATCGCTCTCCGTGGTGCTCACCCGGGCAACGTTACCCGCGCCCGGAGGGGCCGTTCCGCACAGCGCGAGACGCGCGTTTCAGCCAGGATGGAAGGGATCCGGCGACGAGGAGAGGGCCCCTATGCCTGAAGGACGCGTACTCGAGTTCACCGGCGTGACCAAGCGGTTCGGCCCGGTGACGGCGGTCGGCGCGTTCACGGCACGCGTGGAGCCCGGCGTCGTGACGGGGTTCCTCGGGCCCAACGGCGCCGGCAAGACGACGACGCTGCGCATCCTGCTGGGCCTCGTCCGCGCCACGTCGGGCGTCGCGACGATCGGCGGGCAGCGCTACGCCGAGCTCGCGCAGCCGCTGCAGACGGTGGGTGCGGCGCTGGAGGCGTCGAGCTTCCACCCCGGCCGCACCGCCGCGAACCATCTCAAGGTGTACGCACAGGCCGCCGGCATCCCGCACGCCCGCGTGGACGAGGCGCTGGGCGTCGTCGGTCTCGCCGACGTCGGCGGCCGGAAGGTCGGCGGGTTCTCCCTCGGCATGCGTCAGCGGCTCGGCCTGGCCTACACCCTCCTCGGCGACCCCGGGGTGCTGGTGCTGGACGAGCCGGCCAACGGGCTCGACCCGGAGGGCATCAAGTGGATGCGGGGGTTCCTCCGCGAGCTGGCCGCTCAGGGGCGGACCGTGCTGGTCTCCTCGCACATGCTCGCCGAGATCCAGCAGTCGGCGGACTCGCTGCTCGTCATCGCGCGCGGCCGGCTCGTGTTCCAGGGATCGCTGGAGGCGCTCACCCCGCCGGACGAGTTCGCCACGCTCGTGGATGCGCCCGACCGGGCTGCGCTGCGCACCGCCCTCGACGCGCGGGGCCTCGGGTACGACGTCATGCGCTCGGGCCTCTCCGTCCGCGGCGCCGACCCCGCGGCCGTGGGCGCGATCGCGGCGGCTGCGGGCATCGCCCTGTCGACGCTGCAGCGGCGCGGCCCGGCGCTCGAGGAGGTCTTCCTCGATCTCGTGAACGGCATCCGCACGCACATGCCGGATGCTGCCGCCCCGCCGGCGATCGCGCCCGCTGCCCCGGCCCTCCCGGCGGCGGAGGCGCCCGACGTGCCGCCTGCGGAGGAGGAGGCGCCTGACGACCTCGACGAGGCGATCGCCGTCGATCGTCCGTGGGAGGCGGCGGAGGAGAAGACGGAGTCCGACGTCGAGGCCGACCACTTCTTCTCCCGCTACGACGATGCGCGCCGCCCCGACGGAGAGGGGGATCGGCGATGAGCCTGACCCGCGCGACCCGCTCCGAGCTCACCAAGCAGTTCTCCACGTCGCTGTGGTGGGTCCTCGCCCTCGTCCTCGTCGCCTGGGTGGGCTCGACGGCCGCCGGCCTCGCGGCCGTCTTCGCGGCCGGCGCGTCCGGGGCCCTGGGGGACGCCGCCCAGGGTCCGCAGCTGCCCGCAGAGCTCATCCCGCCCATGGTCTACAGCCTCGCGACGGCCGTCGGCTACGTCTTCCCGCTCCTGATCGGCGCGCTGCTGGTCACCGGGGAGTTCCGCCACCAGACGCTCACGCCGACGTTCCTCGCGACACCCCGCCGCGGGGTGGCGCTCGGCGGCAAGATCGTCGCCGGCATCGTCGTCGGCCTCCTGTTCGCGCTCGTCGCCCTCGTGTCGACCGTCGTCCCGGGCGCCGGCATCCTGGCCGCCTTCGGTGTCGACACGCAGCTGCAGGACGCGGACACCTGGGCGATGGTCGGCCGGATGGTGATCGCGTTCCCGCTGTGGGTGCTGATCGGCATCGGGGTGGGCACGCTCGTCCGCAGTCAGGTCGGCGCCGTCGTCGGCGTGATCGCCTTCACGCAGTTCATCGAGCCGATCCTGCGGGTCGTCGCAGGGCTCGTCGACGGCCTCGACGCCGTCACGCAGTACCTCCCGGGCGCCGCCTCCGACGCGCTCGCGGGCGCGAGCATCTACACCGGCATGGTCGGCGGGGAGACCCAGAGCCTGGAGTGGTGGGCCGGCGGCCTCGTGCTGCTGGCGTACGCCGTCGTCTTCCTCGGCCTCGGGCACCTGCTCAGCTGGCGCCGCGACGTCAGCTGACCCTCGTCAGGCGGTCGCCGGCGCCGGCCGCCGCGCGCGGGGCGCCTTCGGCCGCGGGGCCGCGGTGGGAATGGCGCCCGTGACGATGTCGACGACATCGGTGGGCTCGGCATCCGTCTCCAGCTGCAGCGCCTGCACGAGCGCGAGTGCGTGCCGCGTCGTCAGGACGAGACGCTGGAACTCCGACTCGCCCTCGATGTCGATGACGACGGCGGGCCGGTGCCCGCGCACGACGACGAAGTCCGACGCGCCCGCCGCCCGCCACGTGCCCATCGCGACGACGCCGCGCACGTGCGTTCCCGGGCTCGCGACGCCGCGCAGCCACGTCCACGCGTCGTCGGTCAGCTGCACCTTCCGGATCTGCGTGCGCGCGACCTTCACACTGCCGCGACGGAAGGCGAGCGCCCGCTCGGCGGCGGAGAGCACGACCTCCAGCTGCGTCGAGTCGAGCAGGAGAGTCACCATGCCCTCAGTCTGCCAGCGCGCGGCGTGCCGTGTGCTCACGGACCGGCAACGATCCGCGGCGTGTCACCGGTCCGCGGCGTCCCGGGCGGGTGGTCAGAGCGTGAACTCGTCCGTGGCGTGCGGCAGCGGGAAGCGCGAGACGGCGTCGATCAGTCCGCCGACGGTCTGCTCCCGTGCGACGACATGGATGCCGAGCCCGACCTTGCGGGCGTCCTTCGCGGTCCGCGGACCGATCGCCGCGATGACCGTGTCGGCCGGGATCTCGGGGAACTGCTCCCGCACCTGCTCCGCGACCGAGCCGCTCGTGACGAGGATGGCGTTGATCCGCCCGCTCTGCACGTCGTGCGCGATGCGCTCGGTGACGGGGACCCCGACGGTCCGGTACGCCACGACGCTGCGGACGTCGTGGCCCGCCTCCGTCAGCCGGCGCGTCAGCACGGGCTTGGCGATCTCGCTGCGGAGGGTGAGGATGCGGCGCGGCTCCGGTTCGAGCGCGATCAGCTGCGCCGCCATGCCCGCGGCCGAGTTGTCCTCGTCGGGCACGAGGTCGACGCGGTACCCGACGGCGCTGAGCGCGGCGGCGGTCGTCTCGCCCACGGCGGCGACACGCGTCGTCGCGGGGATGACCGCCCGGTAGGCGTATAGGACGTCCACGGTCGTCGCGCTGGTGAGGGTCACCCAGTCGAAGGCGCCAGCGGCGAGGTCGGCCAGCGCCTTCTCGAGCGTCGCCTGGTCGGTCGACGGGGCGAAGTTGATGAGCGGTGCGATCACGGGGACGGCGCCCTGGGCGCGCAGCGTCGCGGCGACGCTGTCCCCCCACGGACCGCCGCGCGGGACGAGCACACGCCAGCCCTTCAGGGGCTTCGCGGCCGTGGCGGCCTGTGGCTGTGTGTTCATGCTCGACTCTCGTGGTCCTTCGCCGGACGCCCGTTCGAGCGACCGACAGCGCGACCGGGCGAGGACAGACGTCCACGCGCTCGGGATCGCATCGTCGGCAGCATCTGCCTCATCGCCACTGCCTGAGGTTCGAGCATACCCCGCACCCGTCCGCCGGGCTCTGCACCCCAGATCAGCGGGTGTAAAGGCGGACGATGCCCCACACCGCGAGACCCACGACGGCGGCCACGCCGGCCACCGCCGCAGCGGCCCCGGTGGGGTTGGCGCGGGCGAAGCGCCGCGCGGCGACGACCTGCTCGTCGACGACGTCGCCGATCCGCTTGGGGACGTTGGCCTTCTCCTCGATGGCGAACAGCGCCGCTTTCAGCTCGGCGCGGGCGCGCTCCACGGGGTCGGCGATGCCGAGAGCCACGGCGGTGCGGGGAACGATCTCAGAACTCATCGGTCACGTCCTTCACGATCCGCGCGTCGGCCTTGATCGACTTCGCGGGGCTGTCGGTGCGGGTCAGCTTCTTGATGCGCAGGATGCCGAGGAGCGCGAACACGATCGCGATCACCAGCAGGAGGACGAGCACGATGAGCGCCGCGAGCCATGCCGGTATCCAGGACGCGAGTCCGATGATCGTGAACGCCCCGAGCGTCGGGATCGCCCAGAAGAGGAAGAACAGGGCGATGACGAACCAGACGCCGCCCATCCCGGCATCCTTGCCGACGCTCTTGAGCCATTTCTTCGCGGAGTCGATCTCCGCGGCGATGAGGTTGCGGACCAGCTCCGGCACCTCACCCAGCAGGGTGAAGAGGCTGTCGTCGGAGCGGTCGCGGAATCCGCGGGGGGTGCTCATCTCAGCTGTCCGCGGCCTTCGCCACCTTCGCGGCGGCCTCCTTGGCCTCTTCGGCGGTCATCTCGCCCGCGCGGACGACGTCATCGGCGGACTTCTTGCCGGCACGGATGGCGGCGTCGAGCCGGTCGCCGGCGCTCCCGTTCTTGCTGGCGGCCTTGCCCACCTTCACCGCGCCGTCCCACAGGGCGCTGGGCAGCGCCATGGCCGCGGTCTTTCCGAGCTCCTTGGCCTTGTCGACCTGCTTCTGGACCTGCGGGGTGTCCCACACCTTCTGCACGCCGTCCTTGATCTGCTCGTAGCGCTCACGCCCGGCACGCGACCCGAGCACGTAGCCCGCCGCAAATCCGATGACGATCCCGATCTTGCCCCTCATGGGGTTCTCCTCACGCTCGTTGCCGATGGTGCTGGTGACACCAGGGTAGTCCTGTATGCCTGTTCCGGCATCCGGGGGTTGCCAAGGGCGGCGTCAGTGCGTAATGTGCCCCATCGGCGTTCCCCAGAGCGCGTGTCCACGGACGAGATCGGCCTCTGCCACGGCATCCGCGGCGACCCGCGCGGGGTCACCGCCGACGAGCCAGCCGCCCGTGAGGGCGAGCCCGGCGTCGTGCGCGGCGCCGCGGATCGCGGCCGTCGCCTCGGCGTGGCCGCTGACCTCGGCAGGCGTCACGGAGACCTCGCGGCACACGTGCGCGCCGCGCAGCTCGGAGCGGGTCAGGGGCACACCGGTGAGGGCCGCGGCGGCGTCGAGGGCGCGGTCGATGGCGGCGTCATCGTCGCCGGCGTCGGCGCGGGGCGCGGACGCCACTCGCAGGAGGGGGGATCCGCGGTCGAGGGCATCGGCCAGCCCGGGCCATTCGGCGGTCGCGTGGCGGAGGACCGTCCCGTCGGTCGCGGCCACGGCGACGCGGCGCGGCGCGTCCGCCAGCGCCGGGGCGTGGACGAGCAGCGTGACGATCTCGCGCGGCGGCGTGGAAGCCTGGAGGTCGGGCAGGGCCGCGAACGGGTGGACGAGCCTGCGGGCCTCGGCCTCCCCGGTCGCCACGATCACCGCGTCGGCAGCGACCTCCAGCGGGGCTCCGTTTTCCGCGGGGTCGCAGGTGAGGAGCCAGCCGGTGTCGGTGCGAGCGAGGGTCTGCACGCGCGCGCCGCGCTGGATCGTCACCTCGAGGAGGGCGAGCCGCTCCTCGAGGCTCTCCGTCAGGCGGGTCAGGCCGCCGCGGAGCGTCGCGCGCCGGGCCCGCGCCACGTGCTCCGGCGTCGCCGCGAGCAGTTCCGCGACCGCTCCGCTCAGCGAGCCGGCACGCGTCAGAGCGCCGTTGAGTCCCGGGACGGCCGCGTCGACGTCGAGCCGGTCGGGGTCGACCCCGAACCGTGCGCGGACGGCCGGCGCGACCATGCGATCGGCGACGCGGTCGCCCATGCGCGTGCGCACGAGGTCGCCGAGGCTGCGCGCGCGGCCGATGGTGAGCGGCGGCCGGAGGCGGTCGAGGTAGGCGCGCCACGCGCCCCGCCACCCGATGAGCCGGCGGACGTCGTCGGCGAACGGGTTGGCGGGGATGCCGAGGATGCTCTGCTCCGGGAGGGCTGCCAGCCCGCCCGGCAGGCCCGCCACCCACACGGCGCCGGCCGCCGACTCGACGATGTCTCCGCTCAGGCCGAGGTCGTCCAGCAGCGCGGCGAACGCCCCCTCCGGCGGGGCGAACGCCTCCGCACCGACGTCGACGGCGGTCCCGCCGAGGTCCGCGGCGACGATCCCGCCGCCCAGGCGCTCTGCGGCATCCACGAGCGTCACACCGATCCCGACTTTGGCGCACTCGAGCGCGGCCACGAGGCCGGCGAGGCCGCCGCCGATCACGACGATGCGGGCGTCACGGGCGCGCCCCACGAGGCCGGAGGCAGAGTCGGTCATGGCGTCCATCCTCGCACTCGGTGATCGACTCAGCCGGCGGCCGCGCGGCGTCGCAGGCGGGCCTCGGCGCGCGTCGAGGGGCCATCGCCCGGCGCCCCGGCGGGTGCCGGGGAGCCCCCGCCGGGCTGGTCTGCCGTGGTCACGCGTCCGTCGTGCAGCTCGATGACGCGATCGGCGCGCGCGACGAGCAGGGGATCATGCGTCGCGACGACGGCGGCGAGGCCGCGGGCGTGCACGAGGCCGACGAGGAGATCCATGACGGATGCCGCCGTCCGGCTGTCCAGCTGGCCCGTCGGCTCGTCGGCGATAAGGACGCGCGGCCCCGACACGATCGCCCGCGCGACTCCGACGCGCTGCTGCTGTCCGCCGGAGAGCTCATCGGGGCGCTGCCCCGCGTGGTCGGCGAGACCGACGTCCGCGAGCGCCGCCGCGACGCGCTCGGCGCGCTCCCGCGGGTCGGTCCCGGCGATGCGGAGTGGCACCTCCACGTTCTCGGCCGCGGTCAGCACGGGGAGGAGCCCGAACGATTGGAAGACGATGCCGAGCTCCCGGTGCCGCAGCTCCGCGAGGGCGGTCTCCCCGAGGTCGGCGAGGTCGTGACCGGCCAGCTCGACCCGCCCCGCCGTCGGGGTGTCGAGGCCTCCGAGGAGATTGAGCAGCGTCGTCTTCCCTGCGCCCGAGGCACCGCGGACCACGAGGAGCTCCCCGGCCCGCAGCGTCAGATCGACGTCGACGCACGCGTGCACCTCGCCAGCGGGCCCGAGGAACGTGCGGGACAGCCGTTCGGCGCGCAGCAGGATGTCACCGGTCATCAAAGGCCTCCTCCACAGGCTCCGCCACGGGATGCCGGGGCGGGCCGCTCGCCGGCTGCCCGGGTCGCACCGCGACGAAGTCGTTCTCGAGGTCGAGTCGGACGCGGTCCCGCAGCTCGAGCGCCGTCACGAACTCCTCCGGCAGCTGCAGTCTGCCGACACGGTCCAGGACGGCGTACTCGGCCGCGACATGACGCTCGGCCCCCTCCGCGTCGATCTCCATGGAGCGCAGGACCTCGGTGGATGTCCTGCCGTCGCGGATCTGGACCGTGCGGCCGACGTGCTCCGACACCGACGCGTCGTGCGTCACGATGAGCGTCGTGACGCCGAGCTCCCGGTTCGCCGACCGCATCGCCTCCAGGACGTGCGCACTCGTCTCGTCGTCGAGTTCGCCGGTCGGCTCATCCGCCAGCAGGACCTGCGGCCCGTTCGCGAGGGCGATCGCGATCGCCACGCGCTGCTGCTCGCCGCCGGACAGCTGGCTCGGCCGACGGGCCGCCCCGTGGCCGATCTCGAGCAGCTCAAGCAGCTCCGCCGTCCGGGTGCTGCGCTGCGCCTTGGGCACGACGTCGGCGACGGCGAGCGCGGCACCGACGTTCTCCGCGGCCGTGAGATACGGCAGCAGGTTGCGGGCGGTCTGCTGCCAGACGAAGCCGACCACACGACGCCGGAAGGCGACGCGGTCGCGATCGGTCATCGCGAGCAGGTCATGACCGGCGACGTGAGCGGTGCCGGCCGTGGGCACATCGAGGGTGGACAGGATGGACAGCAGGGTCGACTTGCCGGACCCGGAGGCCCCCACAACGGCCACGAGCTCGCCCTGTTCCACCCGCAGGTTGAGTCCCTGCAGCGCCTGCACCTCGATGCCCTTGGCCGTGAAGATGCGGACGAGGTCGGCGCACAGGATGGCCGGCTCGGTCGACGGAAGCGCCGAACCGGCACCCACCGGCACCGTCTCTGATCGCGTCATGGGTTCATCCTTCCTGTCCTCCGCGCAGCAGCGTCGTGGCGCGCACGCGCCGGGACACCGCCAGGGCGATGAGGGTGAATGCGGCGGTGACGACGGCGAATCCGACGACCGCTCCGCCCAGCAGCAGCGGGTCGAGGTGATAGGCGGGATTCGATGGCGCCCCCGTGAAGGCTCGCAGGTCGACCGCACCGAGGATCAGTGCGGGCAGCGCGAGCCCGACCCCGACGCCGATGACGACGGCCGACGCGGCACCCGGCCACAGTTCCCACGCGATGAGGCCGCGCGACACCCGGGGCGGTGCCCCGAGGACGCGAAGCAGAGCGAGTGTGCGGTCGCGCCCGCGGGAGCCCAGCGCGAGGGTCAGGACGACCGTCAGCGCACCGAGGAGCGCGACCCCGACGGTCGCCGCGAGCAGGCCCACGCGGATCGCTGCGGTGCCCGTCTGCCCGGACAGCGCGGCGATCCGCTCCCCAGGCGTCGTGACGACCGCGTCGGGCCCGACGATCTCCGCAACCGCTGCCGCGACGGCCGCGACGTCGGCACCCGGGCTCAGGCGGAAGAGGGCTGCAGAGCTCGCCGGGACCCGAAGCCCCGCGATCTGCTCCACATCGGCCGCCGCGGCCAGCGCCCAGTTCGCCGACACGCTCTCCAGCCCCCCGGCCCGGGAGACATCGACGACGACGGCCTGGGCGCCTTCGAGGCGCACCTCCTCCTCGCCGTCGATCGCGGCGGATGCACGGGCGGACAGCACGACCGGCACCTCGTCGCCGGGGCTCTCGAGGTCGGCGCCCGCGGGAAGCAGCGCGAAATCGGCATCCTGGGCGGCCGCGAGGTCTGCCGGGTCGGCGAAGAGCACCGTGACGACGGCGACATCGACGGATGCTCCCGCCCCGGCGCGCAGGCTGGATGCCGGCATGACGGCGATGGGCGCGAGTGCCTCGATCCCCGGCACCGCGCGCAGCTCCGCCAGCGTCTCGGTGGACAGGTCGGCCCGCGTGACCTGGAGATCTGCGCCGACGGTCAGCCTGGCCGTGCTCTCGATCTCATGCTGCAGGGATCCGTACAGGACGCCGGATCCGACCGCCGATGACATCCCGATCACGAGCGCGAGGACGGGCGCGATGCCCGCCGCCGGCTCCCGCAGCGCACGCGCCCCACCGACGAAGCCGACGAGGCCGCGACCACGGCGGGCGCGCGCGAACAGCATCCGCACGGGAAGCGGCACGAGCCGCAACGCCAGAACGCATCCCGCGAGGCCCCAGAGCAGCGGGACGATCGCGGGGAGGACTGCCTCGCCGCCGGTCTCGGATGCCGACGAGCCCACCGCCGCATCGGCCGAGGACGAGCTGAGCAGGGCCGCCGTCGCGATGACCGCCAGCGCGACCACCACCCCCTCCGCGGCGACGCGGAGGGTCGCCCGGGCGCGGGACGGCGCGCGCTCGAGGTCGCGGAGCCCCGGCGGAGGAAGGGGTGTGAGCCCGAGGATGATGGCAGGCAGGACGGCCACGACGCCCGCGCCGATCCACGTCGGGGTCGGCACGGGCAGGCGAGCCACAGCTGCGATGGCGACGATCGTCGCGGCGGCCAGGAGCGCCGGCAGGAGACCGAGGACGACTCCGTGCGCGGCGAGCATCCCCCGGAGGAGGAGGGGAGAGGCACCCCGCGTCGCGAGCAGGCCGAGTGACGCGCGCCGTGTACGTGCGACGACCCGGCAGGCGAGGGCCACGACTGCTACCGCCACCCCGGCGGGCGCGGACAGCGTGAGGGCGATGACGGCGCTCATCGCGCCGGCGGATGCGACCGCACCCTCGATGGCGTCGATGGCCGTGGTGCGGAAGCTGAGAGTCAGCACGCTGCCGATGCCCTCTTCCTGCGTGCCGACGCGGTGG
Organism: Microbacterium saccharophilum; assembly: GCF_007992455.1. Classification (GTDB taxonomy): domain Bacteria; phylum Actinomycetota; class Actinomycetes; order Actinomycetales; family Microbacteriaceae; genus Microbacterium; species Microbacterium saccharophilum. The sequence goes on from NZ_BKAH01000003.1 coordinate 103,023, forward strand.
GCGTGGGCGGTCAGCTGCCGCAGCTGTTGCAGCACGGCGCCGGCGTCCGCCGCATCCATGGCGGAGGCATGCAACGGGAACCACACCTGCGTCCGCCCGGTCGACCCGGCCCACGACGCGAGCATCTCCGGCGCCAGGAACCCGGTGCCCGTGACGATCCGGTCGCCGCTGCCGGCGGCGTACTCCACCTGCGGGACCAGAACGGAGGGCACGTGGTACCAGTGCTCCTCCGAGCCGGCACGGGCCTCGAAGGTCCCCGTGAGCACGAGCGAGACGGCGGCCACCGGGTCGCTCTGCACCTCGCCGATGTCCCACTCCAGAGCACGGGCCGTCTCCTCGGACAGGGCGACCTGCATGGGGGGCGCGTCCGCGTCGGCCGCATCATCGGTCGCCGTGGGCTCGGGCCAGGCGCCCCCGACGAGGACCGCGTTCTCGGTGTACCGGGGGTCCAGGGCGAGCACGACGGAGTTGCGCCCATCGCCGCCGGAAAGCGCCACCCCGGCGCCGTCGGCGCGCATCGAGATGCGTGAGACGGAGGAAGGCTCCCCCACGAGCGAGGCCAGCGGCTCGTCGAGACCGTCGCGGATGTCGGCGAGCCGGCTCTGCCATCGACCCCACACGGCGTCCAGGTCGCCCTCCAGGTCCGCGGCGCCGGCACCCACGGACGGAAGGCCGAGGGCGGCGGCCTCCAGATCCCTGGCACCCGGCGCAAGCGCGGCGACCGCCTCGCGGGCCGTCGCGTCGACGAGGGCGCTCAGCACGATCGGCACGCTCACCGCGACGGCGCTGAGCAGGAACGACAGCGCGGCGAGCAGCGCGGACGGGCCCGGATGCGTGCGGAGCAGTCGCGCCGTGAGGCGGCGTCGGCCGGTGACGGTCACAGGGCCTCCCGCACGCGACCGGCCCGCGCCTGACCCGCCATGATCCGGGAGACGATGACGGATGCGGCCGCCACGGCGACGCCCAGGACCGCGAGGAGCACGAGCGCCGGACCCGCGCCGAGGGTGATCCCATCGGCGAACATCGCCGCGACGCCCGGCACGGCCGCCCGGGTCAGCGCCGGGACGGTCAGCCATGCGACGACGGTGCCGAGCGCGAGCCCCGCACCGATCGCCGTCAGCGTGACGACGATCAGCTCGGCCGCCCGGGTCCGCGCCTGCGCGGCCGGGGTCACGCCGAGCGCCCGGAGCACGAAGACCTCGGTGGCACGGCTGCGGGTCGACGCGATCGCCGCCGCGATGGTCGCGACTGCCGCAAGGACGGCGCCCGCCCCCGCCGCCACCCACCACACGGCACCGAGCGCGACGCGGGCCTCGACGGCGGCATCCGCTGTCACGATGGAGGCGCCGGGGACGGCTGCGCGCAGCGCGGCGACCGCATCCGGGCCGTTCGCCCACACCTGGTCGGCCGCCAGCGGCACGCCCTCCGCGAAAAGAGCGAGGGACAGGGGGTCCAGCGCCACGAGGACGGCGTGCGCTGCCGCCGTGCCGGGCACCGACGGGAGGACACCGGCCACGGCGAGTGTGACCGTGCGACTCGAGCCCGCCAGCCGTGCCGTCAGGACGTCGCCGTCTTCGAGGCCGAGAAGGTGTGCGAACGGCGCCGTCACGACGGCCGGCAGCTCGGATGGCACGGGAGCGAAGGCGCTCACGGCCGTCGGTTCGGCGGCGGAGAGGGCGATGGGGTCGGTGGACGGCCAGGCGATCGGCTCGTCTGCCGCGAGCGCGATGGGCGTGGCCGAGTACGGCTGCGAGCCGGGGCTGTCGGCGAAGCCGACACTCACCCCGAGGAGGGTCCAGGGCGCTGCGCCCGTCGGCAGCTCGCCGCGGGCGGTGAGTCGCGCGGTCCGCGGTCCGGTCCGGTCCGAGGTGAGCTGGAGGTCGACGCCGGACGGCGTGCCGCGGGCGTCGAGGAGCCACGCCTGCGCGGTGAGAGCCCCGACCTCGGGCGGTGGCGGGGGGCCGTAGATGGGCTGCATGCCATCCGGCCCCCAGCCCTGGAAGACATCGCCGTCTCCGGTCGCCGCGATGTCGTAGGTGGCCTCGAGTGTGGTGGCGGATGCGGCGAGCGGCACCCCCACGGGGCCCGACTCGAGTGCGGCGGCGAGTGCTCGCGTGTCCGCGACGCCGGGCGCGATGACTTCCGCGATCGCGGCGGCGGGGAGCGCCTGCAGCTGGAGCCCGGCGTCGCCCGCGGTCGCGTCCACCGCGAACCCGGCCGCGGCCGAGCGGACGCCGTCGGAACGCGCGACCCCGTCGACCTGGGCGGCCGTCACGCGCGGCGCACCGAGGTCGGCTCGCGCGTCTGCGCCCGCGGACAGCGCCGCCGACGCGTCACCGGCCTGCGCCCAGCTCGCGGTGGAGGCTCCGGCCAGCGCTGCTCCCCCTGCGGCGAGTGCGACCAATGCGACGACGGCCCCGAACGCGCCCGCATTGCGGGCGATCGTCCGCGCCGGGAGGGAGGGCAGCAGGCGGGGCCGGGCGGCGGCGAGCGCGGCGAGCGCGGCGGCGACATGCGGGAACACGGTCAGGACGATCAGCGCGGCGGCCCCGAGCGCGAGTGCCGGGGCGACCGCGGTGACGACGAGCGTCCAGGCTCCGCCCGTCCCCTCCTCGAGCCCCCGCAGCTGCCAGACGAAGAGGGCCGCGGCGAGCGTAAGGAGACCTGTGGAGACGGCCGTCGCGAAGCCCCGGGTCGCCACCGCTTGCGATGGATCTCCTGCCTCGGACGCGCGGTGCGCGGCGACGCCCGCCGCGGGGCCCAGGATGGCCGCCGCGGCGACGGGGATGATCCACGTCGCCCGCAGCGACGCCGACGCCGCAGCGACGAGTCCGTCCGCCGAGCCCGTGAGGGCGGCGGTGGTCGCCGCGACGGCGAGCGCGCCGAGCGCCCACCCGATGAACGCGCCGACCGCGGCGGTGAGAGTGAGCTCGGTGATGGCCGCTCGCCGCGCGGCACGGGGCGAGAGCCCGCGCGCCCGCAGCAGCACCGACTCGACGACGCGCGAGCCGCCGAGCAGGCGAGCCAGCTGGAGGGCCGCGATGACGCCCGCGACGACGACGAGCGCGAGCGGCACAGGCGCGATGGCGAGCACCGCGCGGATGGTCGTCGCGGCGCCCTGGAGGGTGTCGGCAAGGCCGCCCTCGACCGATGCTCCTTCCGGCGCCAGCCCGTCGACGTCGCGCACATCGCGCTGAAGGTAGGCCAGGTCGTCTGCGACGGCGGGCACCTGCCATGGGTCGAGCCGGTCGGGGTCGATCGTCAGTTCCCAGCGGCTGCTGCCCCCGCCGGTGTTCTGCTGCGCGTCCACGCGCAGGGTCGCGCCGAAGCGCCCGGAGGAAGGCGGCCGCCGCAGCCTGCTGTCCGGCGGGGTCCGCCGACGTCGGCGCCCTCAGCACCGCGGCGCGATCCTCCTCGGGCGCGGCGGCGACGGCGGCGACCACGACTTCACGCATCGCGGTGCCGAGTGAGCCGAGCACGACGGCGAGGGCGAGGGCGATGACGGCGACGGTGGCCGCGAGCGCGATGAGCAGACCGGATCGGGCACGGGCGCGCGCCCACGCGAGACCAGCTGACGTCACATCGCCTCCCGCGTCGATCCTCACATACGTGGCGCCGACGGTGAGAGCATGGAGAACATGAGCCTGCACATCACCGGCGACCCCGAGGCCGACGCGCTGCTGACCGACGATCCGCTGGCTCTGCTGATCGGGATGCTTCTGGATCAGCAGGTCGCGATGGAGACGGCGTTCGCCGGTCCCTTGAAGATCGCGCAGCGCGTGGGGGGCCTGGATGCCGCCACGCTGGCCGCGTACGACCCGGAGGCGCTTGTCGCGGTCTTCGCCCAGACCCCGGCCGTGCATCGGTTCCCGGGTTCGATGGCGGGACGCGTGCAAGCGGTCAGCCAGGCCGTTGTGGCGGAGTGGGGCGGTGACGCGGCCGCCATCTGGACCGAAGGCACGCCGGACGGCCCGACCGTCCTGAAACGGCTGAAGGCCCTGCCCGGCTTCGGTGAGCAGAAGGCGAAGATCTTCCTGGCCCTCCTCGGCAAGCAGTACGGCTTCACGGGCGCCGGATGGCGGGAGGCAGCCGGGGCGTACGGCGAGGAGGGCTCGTTCCGCTCCGTCGCCGACATCGTCTCGCCGGAGAGCCTGACGAAGGTGCGCGAGCACAAACGCGCCGCCAAGGCGGCGGCCAAGGCGGGCTGAGCCGTGGAGCGGACCGGCGTCGACGTCGGCGCGCACCTCAGCGCGGTGACTCCCGCGGTCCGTCGCCGCGACGCCGAGACGCTCGTCGAGCTGTTCAGCGAGGTCACCGGGCGTCGCCCGGAGATGTGGTCCTCGGGGATCGTGGGGTTCGGCGCCTGCCACTACCGCTATCCCACCGGCACCGAGGGGGATATGCCGCTCGCCGCGTTCGCCCCGCGCAAGGCGTCGATGACGGTCTACCTCATGGAGGGGTTCGCCGAGCACGCCGACACCCTCGCGCGCCTGGGCCCGCACACGACGAGCGTCAGCTGTCTCTACCTGAAGGACCTCAGCGCCGTCGACCTCGACGTCCTGCGCGAACTCGTGGCCGAGTCGTACGCGTGGGCGGCCGCCGGCGGCTCCGAGGGCATCGAGATCACACCCCTCGACTGAGGCTCAGGCGCCGCGGAGCCGCTCGCCCAGGTAGGCGGTGAGGGCGTCCAGCGGCACCCGCTCCTGCGCCATCGTGTCGCGGTCGCGGACCGTGACAGCGTCATCCTCGAGCGAATCGAAGTCGATCGTGACGCACAGCGGCGTGCCGATCTCGTCCTGACGGCGGTACCGGCGACCGATCGCCCCGGCGTCGTCGAAGTCGACGTTCCAGCCCTGCGTGCGCAGCGTGTCGGCCACCTCGCGAGCGAGCGGCGACAGCTTCTCGTTGCGGCTCAGCGGCAGCACGGCGACCTTCACCGGTGCGAGACGCGGGTCGAGCTTGAGCACCGTGCGGGTGTCGGTGCCGCCCTTGGCGTTGGGCACCTCCTCCTCGCGGTACGCGTCGACGAGGAACGCCATCATGGAGCGGGTCAGACCGAACGAGGGCTCGATGACGTACGGCACGTACGTCTCCCCGGAGGCCTGGTCGAAGTAGCTGAGCTTGTGACCGGACGCCTCGATGTGGCTCGTCAGGTCGAAGTCGGTGCGGTTCGCGACGCCCATCAGCTCGCCCCACTCCTTGCCCGGGAAGCCGAAGCGGTACTCGAAGTCGATCGTGCCGGCCGAGTAGTGCGCACGCTCGTCCTCGGGCACGTCGAACTGACGCATGTTCTCCGGGTCCAGGCCCAGGTCGAGGAACCAGTCCCAGCACGCCTTGACCCAGTGCTCGAACCACTCCTGCGCCTCGGCCGGCGGGGTGAAGTACTCGATCTCCATCTGCTCGAACTCACGCGTGCGGAAGATGAAGTTGCCCGGGGTGATCTCGTTGCGGAACGCCTTGCCGACCTGGCCGATGCCGAACGGCGGCTTCTTGCGCGATGCGGTCAGCACGTTCGAGAAGTTCACGAAGATCCCCTGCGCGGTCTCGGGGCGCAGGTAGTACAGGCCCGACTCGTCATCGACGACGCCCAGGTAGGTCTTCACGAGGCCCGAGAAGGCCTTCGGCTCGGTGTACTGCCCCTTGGTGCCGCAGTTGGGACAGGGGATGTCGGCGAGCCCGTTCTCGGCAGCGCGGCCCTTGCGTGCCTCGAAGTCCTCGATGAGGTTGTCGGCGCGGAACCGCTTGTGACACTGCAGGCACTCCACGAGCGGGTCGGTGAAGGTCGCGACGTGGCCGGAAGCCTCCCACACGCGCTTGGGGAGGATGACGGAGGAGTCCAGGCCCACCATGTCCCCGCGCCCGCGGACGAACGTCTGCCACCACTGGCGGCGGATGTTCTCCTTCAGCTCGGTGCCCAGGGGTCCGTAGTCCCACGCCGACCGTGATCCGCCGTAGATCTCACCGGCCTGGAACACGAACCCGCGGTGACGGGCGAGGGCGATGACTTTGTCGAGAAGGGACTGCTCGGCCACAGGTGGCTCCAAATGGTCGTGGTCGCGAACGCGAGAAGAAACGGATGCCGCCAGCCGCGGCATCCGTCGATTCTAGTCTCGCCTCAGCTGAGGAACCTGATCGCCAGCGGGTAGGTGTACCACTGTCCCTGGTTGGCTTTGACGGCCGCGATGATCGAGAACACGATCTTGACGACGTACACGGCCAGCACGATGACGAAGCCGATGATCAGCCACGAGGTGAGCCATCCGACCACTTCGGCGATCAGCAGGGTCAGTTGGAAGTTCAGGGCGGTGGCGGTGTGGGCGCGCACGAACGGTCCGCGGTCCTTGAGGACCAGGTACCCGATCAGCGCGGGCAGGAAGCCGAAGAAGATCCCGCCGACGTGGACGAGGGTCGCCCACATCTTCTCGTCGGACGGATTCAGCGGCTGCGGTGCGGCGTAGGGGGTCGGCGGCCGGACGGGAGGCTGGTTCGAGGGAGGAATGGTCACGATTCCAGCCTAGGACCCGCCTACGCGCGCCCGCAGAGGGATATCCCGAAACCTCCTCCGGAGCGTACCGACGGGGCCGCCGAGACCGGCGCGGGCACGACTCCGGCTGGACGCCAGGGAACCCGCCATAGGATCGAACCAGGCACGTCCGTCTCGGCTCTCTGCCCGAAGACCGACGGCCGTCGCCGACAACCTCGCCGACAACCTACCGACAAAGGAGTGCCGTGGATATCCTCGCCGCCGGAGGCGCCATCGTCATCGTCGCCATCGCCGCCATCGTGGTGGTGGTCCTGCTCATCTTCACGCTGATCATGGTGCGCGCCTGGTACAAGGTCGCCAAGGCCGACCAGGCCCTCGTGGTCGTCGGAAAGACGCAGAAGGGCATCGGCGGGGAATCGTCCCGGATCTCGATCATCACCGGGGGCGGGGCGCTCGTGAACCCCCTCACCCAGCGCGCCGAGATGATCTCGCTGCGTGCCCGGCAGATCAAGATGGAGCCGACCGCGCAGGCATCCAACGGTGTCACCGTCAACGTCAGCGGTGTCGCGCTGGTGAAGATCGGCTCGGACCCCGAGTTCGTGCGCCGAGCCGCCGAGCGGTTCCTCTCCCAGGACGGCGCGATCGAGCAGTTCACCACCGAGCAGCTCGAGGGTGCGCTGCGCGGCGTCGTGGCGACGCTGACCGTGGAGCAGCTCATGAAGGACCGGCAGAAGCTGTCGGACCAGATCGCCGAGGGCATCAAGGGCGACCTGCTCGCTCAGGGCCTCATTCTCGACTCGTTCCAGATCCAGGGGATCACCGACAAGAACGGCTACATCGACGCGCTGGGTGCCACCGAGGTCGAGCGCGTGCGCCGCGAGGCCGACGTGGCCCGCATCAACGCGGCGCGCGAGGTGCGGGCGCGCCAGATCGCGACCGACGAGGCGAACCTCATCGAGCAGACCGCGTTCGACAAGAACTCCGCGGCCGCCTCCGCGGAGGTCGGCAGGGCGCGCGCCGAGGCCGAGCAGGCCGAAGCCCTCGCCCGCGCCGAGCGCGAGCAGGCGGTGCTTCTGCAGCAGGCCGAGAACAAGCAGGCGCAGCTGGATGCCGACATCAAGAAGGTGGCCGACGCCGACCTGTACCAGCGTCAGCGCGGGGCCGACGCCGAGGCGTACGCCGAGGTGAAGGCGGCCGAGGCGCGCGCTCAGATCGCGGCCCAGGAGGCGGAGGCCACGCGCCTGCGCGCTCAGGCCGAGGCCGACGCCGTCCGCCTCGGCGGTGAGGCGCGTGCGGAGGCCATCACGGCCGAGGCGGAGGCGCTCTCCAAGAACCAGGAGGCCCTACTGGCCCAGCGCGCGCTGGAGGCGCTCGTGCCGATGATGACCGAGTTCGCCCGCGGCTTCGACAAGGTCGGCTCCATCACGGTCCTCGGCGGCCAGGGTGCCTCGTCGCACATCGCCGCCGAATCGGCGTCGGGCATGCGCGCCACCTTCGACGCGGTCGAAGCGGCCACCGGCATCGACCTTCGCGCCGTCATCCAGGGCCAGGTCACCGGACGCGGCGTCGCCGAGGGGCTGCGTCAGCGCGGGGCGGCCGGCGGTCCGGCTCCGGCCGACGCCGACGCCCACGCCGAGGACGCGTCCGTCTGACCCGGGCGCGTGCCGCGAGACCACGCGCCCGGTCCCGCCGGCCGTCCCGGCGGGACCGGGCGCCTCAGCGCGAGCCGTAGCCGCACCAGTGGGCGACCCAGCTGAGGATGCGCCCGCGCAGCTCGGGATCCGCGACGAGGTCGAACCGGCCGGCCACTCCGTCCACCTCGACCAGAAGACCGAACACGGTTCCGCGCTTGTCCTCCTGGACGGCGTGCGAGTCGCAGCGCGCGGGGATGAGCGGCAGCGACGCAGCGGCGCCGGATCGCCCCATGCCGGTCAGATCGATGCCCAGCGGATAGGAGCCGGCGGCCGGGTCGTAACCCTCGAAGGTCAGCAGGTTCGTCTCGCGAATGCCCACGACGACCAGGTCGTGCGCCTCCGACACGGGGCTGATCGCGAGTTCGAGGCTCGCGGGGGCACCGGCCTCCGACGGGGTGAACCCTGCGAACCCGATGGCTGCCGTCTGGCGGGCTCGCTGCTCGACGCACTCTCGCTCGTGCAGGGCCGCCAGGAAGGGGAAGACCTCTTCGACGGGAGCGACCGCGGTGCCCGCCCGCCCATCCATCTCGTACTCCAGCGACACGACCGCCGTGGCCTCGCCCCCTGCCGCGCACTGGACCGGCGCCAACTGGACCCGCACATTGACCTCGGCGCCGGGCGCGAGAGTGGAGCGCCGCTGCACCACGCGCGTGGCAGGACCCGTCCAGCGCGGGTCGGAGACCGATACCGCACCGACCGTGACGACGGCGTCGGAACCGTTGCTCACGCGCACCTGAGCCTGGCGCTCAGCGACATCCGAGCGCTGCTGGGTCAGGGACACGGTGACGCCTGCGGGCAAAGCGTCGGGGTCAGGTTCGGTCGGGGCTGCGCATCCGGCCAGCACGAGCACGGCCGCTGCCGCCGCTGCCGCGCGCCACGCTCTCATCGCTCCGACCCGGGTCACCGACGCAGTTCGACCCGTTCGACGGTGACGTCGTCGAGGGCGACCGGGTCGATCTGGACGCCCAGGCCCGCTCCATCCGGCACCCGGACGTGACCCTCCTCCAGCGTGATCGGCTCGGTCACGATGTCCCGCGTGAAGAACCGGCTCGACGCCGAGACGTCTCCGGGCAGCGTGAAGCCGGGGAGTGCTGCCAGCGCCGCGTTGGCGGCGCGACCGATTCCGGTCTCGAGCATGCCGCCGCACCACACCGGGATGCCGGCGCCGTGGCACAGGTCGTGGATCGCCACCGCCTCGAGGTAGCCGCCCACCCGGCCGGCCTTGATGTTGATGACCGATGCCGCCCCCAGCGCCAGCGCGTCGGCGGCGGTCTTGCGCGACGTGATCGATTCGTCGAGGCAGACCGGAGTGCGCAGGTGGGCTGCCAACGCCGCATGGTCGACGAGATCATCCTCTTGCAGGGGCTGCTCGATCAGCAGCAGATCGAAGCGATCGAGTTCGGCGAGGGTGTCGGCATCGGCCAGGGTGTACGCCGAGTTCGCGTCGACCTGGAGGGTGATGTCCCCGAACGCGTCGCGCACCGCGGCGGTGTCGCCGATGTCGCGGCCGGGTTTGATCTTGATCTTGATGCGCACGTAACCCTCGTCGAGGTAGCCGCCCACCGCGTCGACCAGCGCTGCCGGATCGCGCTGGATGCCCACGCTCACACCCGACGGGATGCGGTCGCGCACCGCTCCCAGATATTCGCCGAGCGGCCGGCCCTCCGCGCGCAGCGCAGCATCCAGCACCGCCAGCTCGAGCCCTGCTTTGACCATGCGGTGACCGACGAAGGGTTCCAGCGTTGCGGCGACGTCCTCCGCGGCGACGGTCTGCCGATCCAGCAACGCGGGGATCAGGAAGCGCTGGGCGACATCCCATGCGCCGTAGGTGTACTCGCTCGAGTACAGCGGTGACTGCTGCGTGACGATCTCACCCCAGCCCTCGCCCTCGGCGGTCAGGGCTCGCACCACGATCACCTCGCGGACGGTCTCGGTGCCGAACGAGGTGGTGAACGGGGAGACGAGCGGCAGGTGCAGGACCCGCAGCTCGAATCCTTCGAGTGCGACGGGGGCGACCGGACGGGCGATGGGCATGGGCCCAGGTTACGCGGGCTCCGAGGACGCGGAACCCGCGCTCACAGCGTGTACGGATCGGGGTCACCCGGGCGCGCTGCGCGCAGCCGGCCGGGGATGGGCCACGGCAGCTCGAGCAGCTGCAGCGGGGCTCCCGCATCCCCGAAGTCCTCGAGCTTGACGCGGATGCGGGCCGGGGTGACCTCGACGATCCGAACGCGCAACGGCCGGTCCGGCCCGTCGTCCAGCATCCACGGGTCGGCGAGGAACGCCAGCCCCCGTTCCTCGAGCGCCTCCTCCGCCTCGAGCCAGCCGACCGACGTCGCGACGACCCGGCCGAGGATGTCCACAGCGGTCCATCGGTCGCCCTCCGGACGGATCCAGCCGACCAGCTCGCCGTCGTCTCGGCGGTGCTCGATCCCCGGCTCAGGGATCGTCACGGGCAGACCTTTGGGCGAAGGCTCCGGCCTGCGCGGGCCCGGCGGCGGGCGGGATGCTCGAGCACGCTATCCACGCACGAAGAGGTAACCGCGCCCATCGAATCCGCCGACGGCGAACCCGTCGGCGAACAGTCCCAGGAACGCATCGCGCACGCGGTATCGCCAATCGGCGGCGTCCGCGGGCGCCTCGCGCCGCATCCTCTCGATGTCGGCGGGAACCTCCACGGTCGTGACGATGTCCTCCTCGTGCGGCGCCGAGGCCGGAGCGGCCAGGGCCCAGGACACGAAGAGGCGGTCCGATTCGTCCCCGCGGTTGACCGCGTCGTCCATGTCGCCGTAGTGGTCGACGAGATACTCGATGACCCGCGCGCCCAGCAGCGCCAGATTGAAGTGCGCGTTGCGCGCGACCAGCGGATCGAAGGTCCACGTGATGCGGCCGACGGAACGGGCGAACGCCCACTCGCGCTGGTGCTGCTTCAGCACGCGTCCCAGGCCCCTCCCCTGGTACTCGGGCAGGACGCCGGTGATATGGGAGTGCATCGAACGCTCGGCCGGTGGAGCGAAGAACGCCGCTGATGCGCCGATCATGCGCTCCCCGTCGTAGAGGCCGACGACGTAGTTGCCGGAGTGGGCCAGAGCGCGAAGCAGGTTCGCGGGCATTCCGCCGTCGTCGCCGCCCCAGACGTCGGACAGCACCTGCGAAGCCGCTGCAGCCTGCTCGACCGTGGCCAGGGGGAGGATCCGGATCTCGTCCGCGAGGTCGCCGAGCGCGCTCATGAGGCCACGCTACCGTGTCCGTTTCCGCCGGATCGGCGATCTCGGCGCTCCGGCCCGGCCCGCGTCCGATCAGCCGACGCGAGACAGCTGCACGCGAGCGAGCGAGGAGTCGGCGTCTGACGTCAGGGAGAGTCCCGCCTCCGGCACGAACACGAGGGACGTGAGCGAGGAGGCTCCGTCACCCACGAAGAGCTCGAGGGTGAGTCCATCGACGATCACCTCGACCGTCGCCGTATCGTCCTGCCAGGGGATCGGGGTCGACCGCGGGTCCCGGTAGGGGTCGGGCAGCGCGGCGGCGGCCGCATCGCGCGACCGGTCCACCGTGACCGTGCCCTCGCGGCCGTCTATCCGCACGTCCACCTCACCGCCGTTCCCGCCGATGGTCAGCGTGATCGCGGCCTCGGCCATCCGGTGGCGCTCGAGGTCGAGCCGCACGCGGTGGGTGCGGGCGGCGTCCGCCAGCGGCACCGCCGTGCCGCTGGTCAGGGTGAGGTCGCGCTCCTCGCTCTGAACCGCGAGGTGATCGTCGACGGCGGCGATGGGCACCGCGCGCAGGCGCAGTCCGCCGTCGTCATCGACCAGGGTGAGCCCACGTACCAGCGACTGCGCCCCGCCCTGCCAGGCCTCGGTGGGCAGCTCGCGGGCATAGCCCCAGTTGTTCACCCAGCCGAGCGCGTATCTGGTCGTCGCGGCGGCTTCCTCATCGGTCGCCGGCCAGGTGACCGCGGCGTAGAAATCCGATCCGTCATCGAGCCAGCGCGGCTCGTCCTGCGCGGGAACGAACTGGGTTCCGTCCCACTGGCCCGTCCAGTAGGCGTAGCCGGTGGTGCGGTCGTAGGCAGCGCCGTTCGCACTGACTCCCAGTACCCACGTCGAACGGTCCGGGTCGGATTCGACCGCCATCGAGAACAGGTCAGGGCATTCGAGCAGGCCGAGATCGTCCCGGATGAAGCCGGAGGTGTAGGTCCACGAGATCAGGTCGGGCGACACGTAGAAGCCCACCTTGTCCCCCTCGGCGAGCGCCATCACCCACTGCCGGCCGTCCCACACCACCTTCGGATCCCGGAAGTCGTCGACCCCCGGATTGTCCAGGACGGGGTTGCCGTCGTACGGGGTGAAGGTGAAGCCGCCGTCGGTGGAGAAGAAGAGCGACTGCCGCTGGACTCCGGCATCCTGCTGGGTCACCAGCGCGACCAAGGCGCCCGCGCCGAACCCGGCGGTGTCGCGCTCATCGACCACGACGCTGCCGCTCTGGATGTCTCCCAGCCCGTTGCGGTACTTCTCGATGGCGATGCCGTGGTCGGTCCACTCCACCAGGTCGGGCGAGCTCACGTGGTACCACGCGGTGCCGTTGCCCTCCGGATAGTCGGCGTTGTACAGGTAGTAGGCGTGCCAGAGTCCGTCGGCGAACACGGGTCGCTGCGGGTCGTTCATCCAATGCCGTTCCGGGGTGATGTGCAGCGCCGGGCGGTACGGGTCGGATGCGGGCGGGCTCGGCGTCGCCGTCGCGGAGGGCGTGGGAGCGGATTCGGTGGGTGAACGCTGCACGGTCACGATGATGACCACCGCGGCGATCAGGGCTATCGCCGCCGCGATCACCCACAGCAGCGTCCTGCGCGGGTGACCTTCCTTCGTCCGCCCGGCCCTCACGACTCCGATCCTGGCATGTGCCCTGCGGCGTCCTTGCGGTTCAGCCGGTGGCGACGCCACGCCGCCGCGCCGACCGCACCGGCTCCGGCGGCAACCAGCGCGCCGGCGACCAGGGCGACCGTGGGATCGAACTGACCACCCGTGGACGGCAGCGGCCGGCCGCCACCGCCCGCCGGGCGTCCCGGCACCGTGGCGGTGGGTGTCGCCGTCGGAGTGTCGGTCGGCGTTGCCGTGGGGGTCGGGGTGGGGGTGGGAGTCGGGGTGGGGGTCGGGCCGGCGGGCGCGACGAGCGAGTCCGTGGCGACGACCAGCGTCGTGTCCAGCTGACCGTCGAGGGTGTCCGCCACGGCGATGGTCACCGTTGCCGCCTCGCCGGGCGTGACCTCGGCCGTGCACGTCAGTGGCACAGTGAAGCCGTTGAACTCGGTGTCGTAGGTCTGGGTGGGGTTCAGACCGTCGAAGTTGGCGCGGAACAGGTCCGCACTGGCCTGCGCGTTCACCGTGGCCACGCCCACCGGCGCACCGCCGGGAAGAACCGAGCAGAGCTCGCCGTCCACCCAGATGGCTACGGCGTCGGTGTACTCGCGCGCGGCCCAGCCGGCGTACTCCTCGCTGCCCAGCCGATACGTGAGCGACAGCGGCGACGCCTCGGGGACCACCTCGAGGGTGACCACGGCGGCGTCGTATGTCGTCGTGTCGAACAGATCCGTGAGCGCCGCGTCACCCGGACCGCCGAAATCTCCGGTGGTCGTCAAGGATGTGTTCGGGCCCAGCAGCGCGGAGATGCTGAAGTCGAGGTCCTCCTCCGAGTCCGGGTCGGCCGCCACGAGCGAGCCGCTGCTCACAGCCAGTCCGGACTCCGGTCCCGTGCCGAAGTCGACTCCGTCGAACGACGCGATCTGGACGTCGTCTCCGACGGCGGATGCGGACTGCAGGGCGACGTGATCGCCGACGATCCCGGCGGCCAGATCGGCGATCGCGGCACCGCGCAGCGAGAGGGTGCTGCCGGCGGCGTAGGCGGGGACCGCCGAGAAGAGCAGCGCGGCCGCGCTCGTTCCCAGTGCGATCACCGCGATCCGTGTGGACCGGTGCGAGCGGTTGTCCATGATTCTCCTGTGGTTCGTGCGTGTCACCGGAGCGCACCCGATCGGGGCACCGTGCGGTGTTCGTCGCAGATTGAGGAGAGAGCCGGACCACGAGACGAATCTCCGCACACGGTAGCGCGGTCGTCCACCGCCGGCACCCCCCGCACATGAGAGTTTTCTCATCCGCGCTCGATCCGCCCTTGACCCTTGCACGGCCGCCGCGTAGCGTTTGCGCCCAGAGAGCACGCCACGTCTCGCGAATCGTCGCCACCGACGAAAGCAGAGATCGTGAACAACACCCACAGCACACGCAGACGCCGACTTCCAGGGATCACGGCCATCGTCCTGGGAGGTCTGATCGCGTCCGTCGCCGTCGCGCCGCCGGCCTGGTCGGCCGTTCCAGGCTTTCCCGACCCGACGGAGCACACGCAGGAGGCGTACGCGCCGGAGGCCGACTTCACCGCGAGGTGGACCCGCGCCGACGCGCGTCAGCTGAAGGCGATGTCCGACCCGGACGCGCCCTCGCAGGCGAACTCCATGCCCGAGGAGTACACCATGCCCACCGTCCCGCAGGACTTCCCGGACATGTCCGACGGGCAGGTGTGGGTGTGGGACACCTGGACGCTCACCGATGGGAGATCCGATCAGCCGAGCTTCAAGGGCTGGGAGGTCATCTTCTCCCTCGTGGCCGACCGCACGCTCGGCTTCGATGATCGGCACACCTACGCGCGCCTGGGCTACTTCTTCCGGAAGGCCGACATACCGGCATCCGAGCGCCCCGTCGACGGCGGATGGACCTACGGCGGGCTCGTCTTCCCGGACGGAGCCTCCGGCGCGATCTTCGAGGACCAGTCCTTCAGCCATCAGACCGAGTGGTCCGGTTCGACCCGGATCTTCGATGGCAACAAGCTGCGCATCTTCTACACGGATGTCGCGTTCTACCGGAACGCGGACGGCAGCAACCGCAAGCCGTACGATCCGCGCCTCGTCCAGAGCGAAGGCCGGATCTTCGCGGACGAGAACGGCGTGTGGCTGACCGGGTTCCGCGACCAGCACGAACTGCTGCAGGCCGACGGAACGTACTACCAGACCGGTGAGCAGAACGAGTTCTTCAACTTCCGCGACCCGTTCACCTTCGAAGACCCCGCCCACCCGGGCAAGACCTTCATGGTGTTCGAAGGGAACACGGCCGTCGATCGAGGTGAGCGCGCCTGCACGGAGGCGGACATGGGCTACCGCGAGGGCGATCCCTACGCCGAGACGGCCGATGAGGCCATGGACGCCGGGGCGCACTTCCAGATGGCCAATGTGGGTCTGGCGGTTGCGACGGACAAGGCGCTGCGGCACTGGACGTTCCTGCCCCCGATCCTGTCGGCCAACTGCGTCAACGATCAGACCGAGCGGCCTCAGATATACATCAAGGACGGGAAGTACTACCTGTTCACCATCACGCACCGCGGCACGTTCGCGGCCGGCATCGATGGACCCGAGGGCGTCTACGGTTTCGTGGGCAACGGGATCCGCAGCGACTTCGAGCCCGTCAACCGCGGGTCCGGTCTGGCGCTGGGGAGCCCGTCGAACCTGAACTTCCCCGCGGGTCAGCCTTTCGCTCCGCATCCCGACCAGCATCCGGGTCAGTTCCAGGCGTACTCGCACTACGTCATGCCCGACGGCCTCGTGCAGTCGTTCATCGACACGGTCGGGACCACGGACGACTTCCGCCGCGGCGGGACCCTCGCCCCGACGGTGCGGGTGGACATCGACGGCGCCGAGGTGACGGTCGACCGCACCTACGGCACGGACGGGCTCGGGCAGTACGCAGACATCCCCGCGAACACGGTGCATCCGATCGATCCGGCCCCGGATACCCGGCCGTTCTGACACCCGTGCGGCCTCGGACCGCATGAGGGACGCCTCCCGGGCGCGGATATCGCGCCCGGGAGGCGTCTTTCGCGTCGGATGTGGATCCGTCCGCCCTAGGTGGCCGCGGTGATCACGTGCTCGGCGAACAGGCCGGGCCACGCCATCACGCCGTAGGGCGTGCGTGCCACGACCAGGCGACTGCCGCCGATGAGCTCGTGCAGCCGAGTCGCGGTGCGCAGCGGATGGGACGGATCCCCCGTCCAGGCCAGGATCAGCGTCGGGATGCGGATGGCGGCGACCGCGGCGGGATCCGGGAAGTCGGACGCCGCCGCTGCGCGCATGATCGTCGGCAGCAACGCTTCGGACACCTCCGGATAGGTGATCGGCGCGTCGGCGAGGGCGGGAGGGACGGGGGCGGTTCCCCCCTGCTCGATGAACGCCTCGATCCCGTGCTCCTCGATGAGGTCGGCGCTGGCCCGGTAGCCCTCCGCCTGCGCTTCCCGGGTTCCCCAGGCCGTCGGCGGGAGGGCGAAGGTGAAGCTGGCGAAGCGATCGGGATCGCGGGCCGCCGCGTGCAGGAGCGTCCCCGTGCCCATCGACGGCCCGATGGCGTGCACCGACTCGCCGGGGGCGACGTGATCCAGCAGCGCGAGCAGGTCTACCGCGAGCCGATCCCAGCGGTACGACGCCTGTTCGCGGGTTCCGGTCGAGCTGCCATGGCCGCGCGCGTCGTACTTCAGCACGCGGTGACCGCGCAGGGCGCGCACCAGGTCGAGGCCCATCTCGGCGTCGCGCGCACGACTGGAAGTCAGGCCGTGCAGCTGCACGACCAGGGGACCGGTCTGGCCGGCGATCCGGTAGTCGATCGCGGCGTCGTCGACCCGAAACCTCGGCATGACCCTCCCGCGTGCATTCGACGCAATCTCCGCCACCTAGACTACGGCGCGATGCGCTTGACGAATGTGACCCAGATGGCGTTGCCCGCGGGGAGGGTGTACAGCCTCGAGCTCCCTGCCGTGGATCGCGTGCCCGGCAAACCGCTGCCGATCTCCTTCGACCAGCGACGCCACGTCGGGGAGGGCGACCGCGCCGGCTCGTGGATGGCGATCGCTGCCCGGATCCCGGCGGGCACCACGCGTGAGGACCTCGCCCGCGCCTGGAAGGCGGTCGTCGCCCGGCACGGGACCCTGCGGACGGCGTTCCGGCATGTCGACGGCATGATGACGCTCGAGACGGTCGAGCTCGGACCGGGCGTGTGGAGGCACCATCCGGCCGCGGACGGCCAGCTGACGCGCGAGATCGTGCGTGTGGTCTTCGACCGCACCTGCCGGCCGTTCGCGCGACCGTCGCACCGCCTGTGCGTCGTCGAGCCCGACGACACCGTCACGGACCGGCGGCCGGTCGTCGTGGTCGGCGGCGACCACTCCCACCTCGACATGTGGTCGCTGAAGGTCCTCGTGCGCGACCTGCTCGCCGCCCTGCCCGACCAGAGGACGGGGCGCTCAGCGCCGCTGAGCACGGCGGCGCCGTTCGCCGAGCACACCGCCCTGCTCGAGAGCCTGCCGCCCTCGCCGGACGAGGTGCACCTCCGCTGGGCGGAGATCCTCGATGCCGCCGGCGGCGTCATGCCGCGATTCCCGCTCCCGCTGGGCGATCTCTCCTCGGTGCGCAACGAGGTCGTCGATGTCCGCGACGTGCTCGACGCGGGCGAACTCGCTCGCATCGAGGAGGAGGCATCTCGCGCCGGCATCCGGCTGATCGTCCGGGCGATGTCGATCCTCACCGCCGTGATGGCGCGCACGGCCTCGGCGCCGCTGCGGGCGGTGTTCCCCGTGCACAGCCGCACCGAACCGCGCTGGCACGACGCGGTCGGCTGGTTCATCACCAACACCGTCCTGGAGTGCGGGGACACCGACCCGGCCGCCTGCGCCGCCGCGGTGCGTCAGGCGATCGAGCTGGGCTCGCATCCCCTGGGCCCGATCCTCGCGCCCTACGGCGGGATGCCGGCATCCCCCGGCATGTTCGCGCTGTCCTGGCTGGACGCGCGGCGCCTGCCGGTGCAGCTGGATCCCGACCTCGAGCTGCAGTACGTGTCCGCCGTCGTCCCCACCGACGGCGTGATGATCTGGTTCATCGTCACCACGTCGGGGCTGCATCTGCGATGCCGCTACCCGGACACCGCCCGGGCGCGCGTCAGCGTGAGCGGGTGGCTGGACGAGATCCAGCGAGCCTTCCGGGTGGCCTGAGACCGTCGGCGCTGTGTCAGCGACGGACCGCGCGGCACGGCAGAATCGAAGGATGACTCCGTCCGTGCCGCCGCTGACACCCGCCCACGCCTGCCTCATCGTGCACGGCAAGGACCAGCCCGGGATCGTCGCGGCCGTCTCGGCGATGATCACCCGCATCGGGGGGAACATCGTCGCGTTCGACCAGTACTCGGATGACCCGACCGGCGGCGCGTACTTCCAGCGGGTGGTCTTCCACCGCCCCGACTTCGCCGCCGACCGGCCGCTGATCGAGGCCGAGGTCGCCGAGACCCTCGCCGACTTCGAGCTGGAGTGGAAGCTGACCGACCAGTCCACCCCCCAGCGCATGGCGATCCTGGCCAGCAAGCAGGACCACTGCCTGCTCGACCTGCTCTGGCGCCACCGCCGCGGCGACCTGCCGGTGAACATCCCGATGGTGATCTCGAACCACACGACCACCGCCGAGGACGTGCGCTCGTTCGGCGTGCCGTTCTTCCACGTGCCCTCGGCGTCCGGGCCGGACAAGTCCGCATCCGAGGCGGAGATCCTCAGGCTCCTGGTCGGAAACGTCGATTTCGTGGTCCTCGCCCGCTATATGCAGATCCTGTCGGAAGACTTCCTCACCGAACTCGGGGTGCCGGTGATCAACATCCACCACTCCTTCCTGCCCGCCTTCATCGGCGCGGAGCCGTACAAGAAGGCGAAGGACCGGGGCGTCAAGCTCATCGGCGCGACGAGCCATTACGTCACCACCGACCTCGACGAGGGCCCGATCATCGAGCAGGACACCATCCGCGTCACCCACGGCGACACCGTGCACGAACTCGCCCGGCGCGGCGCAGACGTGGAGCGCCAGGTCCTCTCCCGCGCCGTGCTCTGGCACGCACAGGACCGGGTCATCCGACACGGCAACCACACCATCGTGTTCTGACGCACCGGCTCAGCGCCGGCCAGGCGGCGGACCCGATCCACGACACGCCGCTCGGGACGCCGCGGGCGCGGGGTGTCGGGCGACGACCCGCCGCCCTGCCCGGGGCGCGAGCGGTTCGTCAGGCGACCGGCTGCTGGAGGTCGACGACCCATCCGCCGGCGGGCCCGTCGAACGGCGTGCGCTCGTAGACCTCCCGGCAGGTCCCCTGCGGGACCAGCCCCCGCGCCTCGACCTCGGCGACCAGCGCCTGCCACGCCTGCTGGATGCCGGACAGGTCGTCGCCGACGTACCGGGTCGTCAGCGCCCGCTGCTGCGGCGGGACCACCGCGGCGTCGAGCCCCGCCGGCACCGGCGCCGCGCCGATCTGCTCCGCCGCGGCGGCGACCATCCCGTCACCGTCGGTCGTGTAGGTTGCGATGCCGGGTCCGACGCGATCGACGCCGGCGGCGTCGATGAGGGCGTTCACGCGGCCGAACATGCCGCCGATCTCCTCTTCGATCTCCGACATCTCCTCGATGCGCGCCGACAGCTGGACCAGACGCAGCTGGGGCAGGGGGGTTTCGGTGAACGTGTTCACGGGATTCTCCTTCTCGATCGTCCGGAGTCTCGCCTCGACGGACCGCAGCCGGCGTGCATCCGCGTCGAGCTGCTCGCGCAGCTGGTCGCGACGCCCGATCAGCAGCTCCGCCACCCCGTCCGGGCTCAGCCCGCCGTCCAAGAGCGTGCCACCTGCTCGAGCGTGAACCCGAGGTCCTTCAGGGCGATCAGCTGATTGGCGCGGCGCAGCTGTGCGGCGCTGTACGACCGGTACCCGGTGCGCTCGTCGGTGCGCTGCGGGCGCAGCAGACCGAGCCGGTCGTAGTGACGCAGCATCCGTGCCGACACTCCGGTCAGCCGGGCGAACTCTCCGATACTCAACATGGTGCTCCCACTCCACGCCCTGACACCGTGTGAAGGTCAAGGTCCTCAGTAGACGTATTCCATGAGGTCCAGTCCGAACACTCGGAAGGCGTCGTGGGCGCGCAGGCGATGAGCGATCGACAGGTCGTCGAAGCACACGATCATGGCGTACGACACGCCGGCGCGGGGGCCGGCGATCACCCCGGCTTCGGCGCGGACGCCGTCCGAGCGACCCGTCTTGTTCAGGAACAGGAGCCCGTGCCGGTCGTCGTCGTGCGCGAACGGATCCAGCCCGGTTGCCGCTGCCGTCAGAGCGAGATCGTGGTTCAGACTCAGCCACTCGGCGACCTGCGCGCTGACGGCGGGAGAGACGACCCGCGAGTTGACGAGGTCGCCGAACAGCGCGGCGAGCTCCTCGGCCGTGGCCACCGCGACATGCGGCGCGTGATCGGGCCCGCGGCGATCGCGGAATCCGTCCATGAGCGCGGTGCGCTCGAGCCCCACCTGCTCGATGCGCGCACGCACCGCCTCGACGCCCACTCGGGCCAGCAGCGCGTTGGCCGCCGCCGCGTCACCCGCCGCGGCGGCGAGGACCGCGAGGTCGCAGACCGGCAGCGCCGGCGCCGCGAGCCGGTGCCACAGCCCGCCGACGGTGACCGGCGCCACGCGGGTCCGTTCGATCAGCTCGAACGGGTCGAGCGTGCCGGCATCCACCTGTGCCGCCACGTCGATCAGCAGCGGCACGACGCCGATGCCGGCGACCGGAAGCGTCAGATGGGCGTCCCCGGTGACCACCGTGGTCCCCCGATCCAGATCGGTGACATGGACGGACACCTGCGCACCGGCGGTCGCTGCCGCATCCAGCGCCGCCATCGTCGCCGCGAACGACCGGCGCGAGGCCGCCGCGCGACGCGGCAGTCTCCGACCCGAGCGCCGCGTTCCCCGCAGCGACGCCGTGTCTCGTGACGGCTCGGCCGTGCTCACGCTCATCCTTCCAACGGGGTCCCGGGCGATTCAGGACAGTGCGGTCACCAGATGGTGACCCGCCGATCGGCATCCAGCCACAGCGCGTCGTCGGCGCTCACCCCGAATGCCGCGTAGAACTCATCCACGTTGCGGACGATCTGGTTGCAGCGGAACTCGTTGGGCGAGTGCGGGTCGATGGTCAGCAGGCGGATGGTCTCGGCATCCCGTCCCTTCTGCTGCCAGATCTGCGCCCAGCTCAGCAGCAGGCGCTGGATTCCGGTGAGTCCGTCGATGACCGGGCCGTCGGCCTCTTCCGATCCGATCGCGGCCAGGTGGAGACGGTACGCCTTGATGGCGATGCCGAGACCGCCGAGGTCCCCGATGTTCTCACCGATCGTGAGCGCACCGTTGACGTGGTGCTCGGGTGCCAGCCCCTGCGGGACGAGCGCGTCGTACTGGGCGATCAGCGCGCCGGTGCGCTCCTGGAACGCGGCGCGATCCTCGTCGGTCCACCAGTCATTCAGTGCGCCGGTTCCGTCGAAGGCGCTGCCCTGATCGTCGAAGCCGTGGCCGACCTCGTGACCGATCACCGCGCCGATCCCGCCGTAGTTCGCGGCGGCATCGCGGTCCATGTCGAAGAACGGGTACTGCAGGATGGCGGCGGGAAAGACGATCTCGTTCATCAGCGGGTTGTAGTACGCATTGACCGTCTGCGGCGTCATGTACCACTCGTCCCGGTCGATGGGACCGCCCAGCTTGGCGAGCTGGCGATCGTGCTCCCACGCGTTCGTGCGGCGGACGTTGCCGATCAGATCGGCGACGTCGACCTCGAGCGCGGAGTAGTCCTTCCACGTCACCGGGAAACCGACCTTCGGCGTGAACGCGGCGAGCTTCTCGAGCGCCCGGTCGCGGGTCGCGGGGGTCATCCACTCCAGCTGCGAGATCGACTCGCGGTACGCCTCGATGAGGTTGCCGACCAGCTCGTCCATCTCCTCCTTCGCGCGCGGGGGGAAGAGGCGCTCGACGTAGACCTTGCCGACCGCCTCCCCCATCGCCGCCTCGACGAAGCTGACCCCGCGCTTCCAGCGTTCGCGGTTGACGGGCACGCCGGTCAGCTCGGTGCCGTAGAAGGCGAAGTTCGCGTCCACGAAGTCCGATGAGAGGAACGGCGCGGACGAGCGGACCACGTGCAGTCGCAGCCATGCCTTCCAGTCATCGAGGCGGTCCTCGGTCAGCAGCGACCCCAGACCCTCCAGGGCGCTGGGCTGGTTGACGTTGATCTCGGCGAACCCCTCGCGGTGGCCCGGCGCGACACCGTCCAGCCACGGGTCGAGGTCGGCACCGACCAGTTCGTTGACGGCATCCCACGTCATGAGGTTGTACGTGGCCACCGCGTCGCGGCTGCGCACGTTGTCCCAGTGGTGACCGGCCAGCTCGGTCTCCAGCGCCAGGATGCGATCGGCCTGCTCGTCGGCATCGACCACACCGGCGTGGGAGAGCATCGTCCGGGCGTACTCACGGAACGCGACCCGCGTCTTGTCGAAGTTCTCCAGGCGGTAGTAGCTCTCGTCCGGAAGCGAGAGACCGCCCTGCACGAAGAAGACGACGTAGCGCTGAGGATTGCCCGGGTCCGGTTCGATGTAGGTCGACACGATGCCGGCGACCCCCTCGCGCTCCAGCTCGCCGACGGTGCGCAGGAAGGCCGGGATCGATCCGATCGCCTCGACGCGCTCCAGCTGTGCCGCGACGGGGGATGCGCCCAGCGCCTCGATGCGCGCCGTGTCCATGAAGCTGGTGAACAGGTCGCCGATCTTGCGCGTCTCGGAGCCCGCCTCCGCCGACGTGGACTCCTCGATGATCGTGCGCACGTCGCTCTCGGCCTGCTCGGCGATGAGGTGGAACGAGCCCCACCGGGCCTTGTCGTCCGGGATCTCGGTGCGGTCGATCCAGGCGCCGTTGACGTGGCGGAACAGGTCGTCCTGGGGACGGATGGCGGCGCTCAGCTCGGTCAGCTCGATACCCGAGCGGGGGACGGTCTCGGTCATGGCTCAACAATACGTCGCGGCGCCGCCGGCTGCCGATCAGGGCACGAGCTCCAGATCGGTCAGGCCCAGTTCGCTCAGCGAGCCGACCACCGTCAGGCCGGGTTCGCGCCGCACCGGCAGCGCGGTCTCCACGGCGATCACCCGGGCACCGGCGGCGACTCCCGCCGCGATCCCGGACGGCGAGTCCTCGATCACGACGGCATTCCGCAGGTCGACTCCGAGCGCCGCCGCGGCCTGGAGGTAGGGCGCCGGATCGGGTTTGGGCAGGTCGACATCGTCGCCCGAGACGACCACCGAGAACACGCCCGCCGCCCGTGCGGCCGCCGAGGCGACCTCGGTCGGGGACGAGGTGACCAGCGCCTGCGGGATGCCGGCCGCAGCCACCGCGGCGGCCAGCTCGATCGCCCCGCGATGCCAGGGCGCGGCGCCGGCGGCTGCGGCGGCGGCGAAGCGCGCGGCCACATCGCGCGCCATCGTGCGCACGATCTGCTCGGGCGGGAGGGCCACGCCGCGCTCGTGCATGATCCGGGCCGTGTTCAGCAGCGGCGTACCGACCACGGCCAGAGCGTCCTCGTGCTCCCATCGTGCGCCGTAGACTCCGGCGAGCTTTTGCTCGGCATCCAGCCAGAACGGTTCGGTGTCGGTGAGGGTGCCGTCCATGTCCCACAGCACCGCCGCCGGAGCAGTCACGGCTGCACCTGTCCCGGCGCGCGGTCCACGCGCCGGGCGCCGGTGATGGCGGCGATCACGTCCTCGTAGCGAGAGGAGTTCGCGTCGAAGGAGCCGTTGTTGCGGCCGTGGCGGAGCACCTCGATGCGGTCCGCAACGGCGCGAACGTCCGAGAGGCTGTGGCTGATGAGGATGACCCCGACGCCCAGTTCGCGCAGATGCTCGATGTAGTTGAGCACCTGTGCGGTCTGCGCGATCGACAGCGACGCCGTCGGCTCGTCGAGCACCACCAGCCGCGGCGAACCGACCAAAGTGCGGGCGATGGCCACGCACTGACGCTGCCCCGCGGACAGATCCGCGACCGGCGCGTGCAGCAGCGGAACTCCCCCGCCGAGCTGATCGAGATAGGTGCGGGCCAGCCGATCCATCTCGTCGTTGTCCATGATTCCCCGGCTGACCACTTCGTGGCCGAGGAAGATGTTCGCCACGACGTCGAGGTTCTCGGCGAGGGCGAGCTCCTGGAAGACCGCGGCCACTCCCTGCCGGAAGGCGCTGCCGGGGCTCGGCAGCTCCGTGACGCTGCCATCCAGGCGGATGGTGCCCGCATCGGGCGTGTACACGCCCGAGACGATCCGCGCCAGCGTCGACTTGCCCGCGGCGTTGTCTCCCACCAGGGCGACCACCTCCCGACGATGGACGACGAGATCCGCGTCGACCAGCGCCTCCACCGCCTGGAATCGCTTGGTCAGCCCGCGCAGTTCGAGCACCGGCGTGTCGTCTCGGCTCATGCCGATTCCTCCGTTCCCGACGTCGTGGCAGCCGATCCTGCCTGGTCGAACGCGAGGGCGACCAGCCCCCGCACCTCCGCGCGCGGCCCGAGTTCACCCCGAACCACCTCGACGCCGTGGTCCCCGGTCAGCGGCACGCGTCGCCCGACCGCGTCGCGCAGCGGGCCGAGGAGCAGCTCGCCGGTCTCGGCGAGCTCGCCTCCGACGACGATGCGCTGCGGATCGAAGGCCAGAGCGAGTCCCGCCACGACCGACCCGATGGCGCCGCCGGCGTCGGCGATCACCTGGCGGCAGCCGGGATCTCCCTCTACGGCCAGGCCGATGAGGGCGCGAAGGGTGATGCCGCTCCGCGACATGCGCAGGAGGTCCGTCAGGGCCTCCGCCCCGACGACGGTGTTCAGGCAGCCGCGGCTGCCGCACGGACAGATCGCCCCGGAGGGGTCGACCTCGACGTGGCCGATCTCGCCGGCGATGCCGCGGCGGCCGCGGTGGACCTGTCCATCGACCACGAGACCGGCGCCCACGAGGTAGGAGGCGCGGATGAAGGCGACGTCGGCGCAGCCGCGGCCCGCTCCGAAGCGGGTCTCGCCGATGACCGCGGCCGTGGCGTCCTTCTCCACGACGATGGGGATGCCCAGACGCCGCCCGAGTACCTCCCCGACATCGACGTCCTCCCAGCCCTCGAGGACTCCGCGGCCGCCGATGGTCCCGGTGCCGGGATCCACGGCTCCGGGGAGCGCCACCCCCGCGGCGACGACCTCGGACAGCTCGGCGCCCAGCGCCTCGACGAGGTCGACGACCAGCAGCGCGGCACGATCCAGCGTCGTGTCCGCGCGATGGTCGGCCGGCAGCGGCAGCAGCCGCTCGGAGAGTTCGTCGTGACCGCTGTCGCCGATGAGCACGCGCAGCGCACGCTGTCCGACGTGGATGCCGACCCCCAGCCCGGTGCGCTGGGCGAGGGTGACCAGTTGTGCGCGCCTGCCCGTGCGCACGGTCGTGCGGGTGTCGACCAGACCCTGGCTCAGCAGCTGCTTGACGATCGTGGACACGGTGGCCTGCGACAGTCCGGTGGTGGCCGCGATCTCGACTTGGGTGAGGGCGCCGTGGCGACGGATCGCGTCGACGATGCGCTGGCTGTTGGCCTCTCGCAGCGCCGACTGAGATCCGAATTGGGGCGTCGACGTCCTCACAGTCGGCATCGTAGCCGGGCCCCGATGCTCTGGGGTCGGTTATCGAAACCGGTCCGCGTCAATAGGTTCGCCTCTCGAAGACATCGCCCGATCCGCGTGGGTCAGATCCGGCAACTTGTGCCGTCGAAGCCGGGTCGGGTAGAGCCGTTCGGCAAGATTCCGGGACTGGAGCCCTCGTTGGGCATCCGTTGGCATCGAGTCTCGAAGATAACATTTTGGTATCGCCTACGAAACTCGATTGCGCCGGCCACGGTGGGACCCTACCGTCAGGGATGTCGACAGCGACACCCCGAAGATCCACAAGGACGTAGAGAATCTCATGACGGACAATTCGATCATCCTCGAGATGCGCCACATCGTGAAGGAGTTCCCCGGTGTGCGGGCGCTGGACGACGTAACCATGCATGTACGCAGGGGCGAGATCCACTCGATCTGCGGCGAGAACGGCGCGGGTAAGTCGACCCTCATGAAGGTCCTCTCTGGCGTCTACCCGCACGGCACCTACGAGGGAGAGATCCTCCTGGACGGCGAGGAGGTCGAGTTCAAGGACATCAAGTCCTCCGAGCGCGCCGGCATCGTCATCATCCACCAGGAGCTGGCCCTCATTCCCGAGCTCTCGGTCACCGAGAACATCTTCCTCGGCAACGAGATCGTCCGGGGTGGGATCATCGACTGGGACGGCGCCCGCCTGCAGGCCTTGGAGCTGATGGCTCGCGTGGGCCTGGAGACCGATCCGAACACCCCGGTGAAGAACCTGGGCGTCGGCCAGCAGCAGCTCGTGGAGATCGCGCGCGCGCTGTCGAAGAACGTGCGTCTGCTCATCCTCGACGAGCCCACCTCGGCGCTCAATGAGGAGGACTCCGCGAACCTGCTGGACCTCATGAAGGGCCTGCGCGCACGCGGGATCGCGCAGATCATGATCTCGCACAAACTCAACGAGATCGCCGTCGTCTCCGACTCGGTCACCGTGATCCGCGACGGACGAACCGTCGAGACCTATGACGTCGAGGCAGGTCATGTCGACGAGGACCGCATCATCCGCGCGATGGTCGGCCGCTCCCTGGACCACCGCTACCCCGACCACACCCCGAACATCGGCGAGGTGCTCTTCGAGGTGCGGGACTGGCTGGTCGAGCACCCCCAGGTTCCCGGCAGGTACATCTGCAAGAACTCCAGCTTCACCGTCCGCCGCGGCGAGATCGTCGGGTTCGCCGGGCTCATGGGCGCCGGGCGCACCGAACTCGCCCGCTCGCTGTTCGGACGCACGTACGGCCTGTACCGATCGGGGAAGATGTTCCTCGCCGGCAAGGAGGTCCACGCCACCAGCGTGCGCCAGGCGATCCGCGCGGGTCTTGCCTATGTGCCCGAGGACCGCAAGACCCTCGGCCTCAACCTGCTCGACACGATCAAGTCCACCATCGTCTCCGCGAACCTCGGTGCGATCGTCCACGGCGGCCTGATCGACCCCGACGAGGAGTTCCAGGTCGCCAGCGGATACCGCACCTCGCTGCGCATCAAGTCGCCGTCGGTGAACGTGGGCGTGTCCACGCTGTCCGGCGGGAACCAGCAGAAGGTCGTGCTGGCGAAGTGGATGTACCCCGACCCGGATGTGCTCATCCTGGACGAGCCCACGCGCGGTATCGACGTGGGCGCGAAGTACGAGATCTACAAGCTCATCCAGCAGCTCGCCGATCAGGGCAAGGCCGTGATCGTCATCTCGTCCGAGCTTCCCGAACTGCTCGGGATGAGCGATCGCATCTACACGATCTGCGAGGGTCGGATCACCGGCGAACTCGCGCGCGAGGACGCCGATCAGGAACGCCTGATGCGCCTCATGACGACAACCTCGGCGGATGCCGCGTAGCGCGGCCCGCCACCAACAACCGGCTCCCGAAGAAGAACGAAGGACAAGGACGATGAAGTCAATCAAGCAGGTGCTGGGCGGCGACCTCCGCCAGTACACGATGGTCTTTGCGTTGATCGCGCTGCTGCTCGCGTTCAACGTCTGGTCGGGGGGGCGCATGCTCACGTCCTCCAACTTCCAGAACCTGCTCTCCGGAAACGCCTACGTGCTGATCCTCGCGATCGGCATGGTCATGGTGATCGTGATCGGCCAGATCGACCTGTCCGTCGGCTCCGTGGCCGGCGTGGTCGGCATGAGTGCCGCCCTGTCCGCGCGGGACCTCGGCTTCACCTGGTGGATGGCACTGCTGTTCGGCCTCCTCATCGGCGCCGCGATCGGCGCATGGCAGGGCTTCTGGCTCTCCAAGCTCGGCATCCCGGGTTTCATCACGACCCTGGCCGGCATGATGATCTTCCGCGGCGCCGTGATCTGGATGAGCGACTCCATCAGCGTCCCCGTCCCGGACGAGTTCCGCTACTTCGGCGCCGGCTACCTGCCCGAGTGGGGTCCGACGTTCACCGGCATGAACAACTCGACGCTCCTGCTCGGCATCCTCGCCATCGCCTTCTTCGCGTGGTCGGAGCTGCGCCGCCGCCGCGCCCTGTCACGGGCCGGGGCGGAGGTCCCGGCGCTCTGGGTGAGCGCGACCCGCTTCGCGCTCATCGCGCTGGTGCTGGGCTACCTCACCTGGATCTTCGGATCCGGACGGCCGGGCACGTCGTTCCCGGTGCCGGGGCTGATCCTGGTCGTGCTGATCATCATCTACCACATCATCACCCAGCGCACCGTGTTCGGTCGCCACATCTACGCCGTGGGCGGCAACAAGTCCGCCGCCGCGCTGTCGGGTGTCAACACGAAGCGCACCTACTTCCTCGTGATGATGAACATGTCCTTCCTCGCCGCCCTGGCCGGCCTCCTGTTCGTCGGCCGCTCGACCTCGGCCGGGCCCTCCGACGGCACGATGTGGGAGCTCGACGCGATCGCCGCGGTGTTCATCGGCGGCGCGGCCGTCTCCGGCGGCATCGGCACTGTGATCGGCTCCATGGTCGGTGGCCTCGTGATGGCGGTGCTCAACTCGGGCCTCATGCTCATGGGCGTCGGCGCCGACAAGACCCAGATCATCAAGGGCCTCGTGCTCCTGGCCGCCGTGGCCTTCGACGTCTACAACAAGCAGCAGGGACGGCCCTCGATCACCGGCCGCCTGTTCGCGAGCAAGCAGCCCGGCAGCGTCGGCGGTGCATCAGCGCCCGAGACGCCCGTCGCGGTCTCGGCGGGTCTGCGCGACCAAGCTCCCACCGACAAGAAGGAGCCGGAGGGCGTCGGCCCCCGCTCCTGACCCCAGCCGTCCGCCCGCCGTCCCGAGCCCTCGCACCGGGGGCGCGGTCGAGCGCGCGCACGAACACCCGCACGACCACCATCAAGTAAGGAAGATCACCATGAAGCTGAAAAGAACGACTCTCGGTTTCGCCGCGGTGCTCGCGGCCGGCGCGCTCGCGCTGACCGCGTGCAGCGGCGGCGGCCGCGGCGGAGCCGGCGACACCGACGCCACCGGCGCAGCCGAAGCCGGCTTCGCCGCGGATGCGACCATCGGCGTGTCCCTGCCCTGGCTCGGCACGCAGAACTGGAAGGAGGCGGAGGAGTTCTTCACCGAGGAGCTCAGCTCGGCCGGGTTCACCCCGCTCGTGCAGGCCGCCGACAACAAGGTGCCGCAGCAGCAGCAGCAGATCGAGGCCATGATCGAGCAGGGCGCGAAGGTCATCGTCGTCGGCCCGGTCGACGGCACTCAGCTCGGCACCGTGCTTGAGACCGCACACGACGCCGGCGTCACCATCATCGGCTACGACCGTCTCATCGAGAACACGGATGCCGTGGACGCGGTCGTCCAGTTCGGCAGCTTCCGCACCGGCGAGCTGCAGGGCCAGTCCCTGCTGGACGGTCTCGCCGAGCGTAAGGGCGACGGTCCCTACAACATCGAGCTGTTCGGTGGCGGCCCTGCCGACCCGAACGCGCCCGCCTTCTTCGAGGGCGCGATGTCGATCCTGCAGCCCAAGATCGACGACGGCACGCTGACCGTGGTCTCGGGTCAGACCGAGTTCACGCAGGTCGCGACCCAGGACTGGGACAACGCCAAGGCGCAGTCCCGCATGGACTCGCTGCTGTCCGGGTTCTACAGCGACAAGCAGATCGACGGTGTGCTCTCGCCGAACGACGGCATCGCCCGCGCGATCCTGACCGCGTCGGAGCAGGCCGGCCAGGAGCTGCCGGTCGTCTCCGGTCTCGACGCCGAGAACGAGTCGGTCGTCTCGATCTGGGAGGGCAAGCAGTACGCCACGGTCGCCAAGCCGACCGACCAGCTGGTCGCCAAGACCGTCGAGCTGATCAAGTCCCTGCAGTCCGGTGACGGACTGCCGGCGGCCGACGAGACGGCCGACAACGGTCGCAAGGACGTCGACGTCTACCTGCTCGACCCGGTCGTGGTCACCAAGGCCAACGTCAAGGAGGTCTTCGCGAACGACCCGTCGCGACTGGACCTGCTGAAGTAACAGGCACCACACACGGTGGCCGGCGGGGTTCTCCCCGCCGGCCACTCCTGCTTTCCCGCTGTGTCCGGCCGGCCTCGCGCGGCTCAGTAGGCTCGTGGCCATGGCCGCCCAGACCCTCAACCGGGACATCCTGCGACTGGCCGTTCCGGCCCTGGGCGCGCTCATCGCCGAGCCGCTGTTCCTCATCGTCGATGCCGCGCTCGTCGGCCACCTGGGGGTCGCGCCACTGGCCGGCCTGGGAATCGCCGCCGCGGTGCTGCAGACCATCGTCGGCCTGATGGTGTTCCTCGCCTACTCCACCACCCCGGCCGTCGCGCGCCGCTTCGGCGCGGGCGACTCCTCGAGCGCGGTGAGCGCCGGCATCGACGGCCTGTGGCTCGCGCTGGGCCTGGGCGCTGTGCTGGCGATCGCGGGTTCGCTGCTGACCGAGCCGCTGGTCGCACTGTTCGGCGCCGAGTCGGTGGTGGCCGAGCAGGCGGAGACCTATCTGCGCCTGTCGATGTGGGGCCTTCCGGCGATGCTCATCGTCTTCGCGGCCACGGGTCTGCTGCGCGGGATGCAGGACACCGTCACGCCGTTGTGGATCGCCGGAATCGGTTTCGCGCTGAACGCCCTGCTGAACTGGCTGTTCATCTACGGGTTCGGGTGGGGTATCGCCGGATCGGCGGCAGGAACCGTCGTCGCGCAATGGGCGATGGTCGGTGCGTACGCGTGGGTGATCGCCCGCCTGGCGCGCACCCACGCGGCATCCATCGGCTTCCGCCGTGAGGGAGTGCGCGGCTCGGCGCGATCCGGAGGCTGGCTGTTCCTGCGCACCGTCTCGCTGCGGCTGGCGTTCCTGGCCACGGTGGTGGTGGCCACCTCCCTCGGAACACCCGAACTGGCCGGGTGGCAGGTGGCCTTCACGATCTTCTCCACCGCGGCGTTCGCGCTGGACGCTCTGGCGATCGCGGCGCAGGCGTTGATCGGGAGGGGCCTGGGCGCCGGAGATCAGCCCTTCGTACGGCGGGTCCTCGGCCGCACGGTCGCGTGGGGGGCTTGGTTCGGCGTGATCGTGGGTGCGGGGATCGCGGCGGGATCGGGCGTGATCGGGCTGCTGTTCACCGGGGATCCGGCGCTGGCCGCGCTCATCCAGCCGACGCTGCTGGTGCTGGCGGTGGCGCAGCCCGTGTGCGGGATCGTGTTCGTCCTCGACGGCGTCCTCATGGGCGCCGGGGATGTGCGGTACCTCGCCATCGCCGGGGGGCTGAACCTCGTGCCGTACGTCCCCTCCCTCGTCGTGCTCTGGCTCGTGCGGCCGGTGGGCGCCGCCGGCCTCGCATGGCTGTCCGCGTGCTTCTTCGGGGTCTACATGCTCGCTCGGCTCGGGACCCTCGGCTGGCGCGTCCGGCAGCCCGCGTGGCTCACCGCAGGGAGCTGACGCTCAGCGACGGCGATCACGCCCAGCGGCGGCACCACTCGTACATGACCACCGCCGCGGCAGCGCTCGCGTTGATGGAGCGGGTGGATCCGTACTGGGTGATCTCGGCCACCCCGCTGGCCGCGGCGAGCGCCTCGGCCGACAGGCCCGGCCCCTCCTGACCGAACAGCAGCACGCACCGCTCGGGCAGCTCGGCGCGGTCCACCGGCACCGATCCGGGCACGTTGTCGATGGCGAGGATCGGGATGGCCGCGGCGGCGGCCCAGTCGGCGAACGAGGCGACGTCAGGGTGGTGGCGGACGTGCTGATAGCGGTCGGTGACCATCGCTCCTCGCCGGTTCCAGCGGCGCTTGCCGATGATGTGCACCTCGGCGGCGCCGAAGGCGTTGGCGGAGCGCACGATCGAGCCGATGTTCATGTCGTGCTGCCAGTTCTCGATGGCGACGTGGAAGCGGTGGCGATGCTCGTCGAGGTCCGCGACGATGGCCGCCACGGTCCAGTACCGATAGTGATCGAGGACATTGCGGCGATCGCCGTGTGCGAGCAGCTCCCGGTCGTAGCGCGGATCGTCCGGCCAGTCGGAGGCGCCCGTGGGCCAGGGCCCCACGCCCACGGAAAGCTCGGGTTCGGGCGGCGTCTCGGTCACTCGGCCAGGCTAGCGCTCTTGCCGCGCACCCGGAGCCGCGCGGTTTCGGCTGGCCGAAAGATCTCCGGTAGGGTTTTCGGTATGCCGAAATTCCGTCGTTCACTCCCGCTCGCCGCCGCCGCCGCAGCGCTCGCGCTGGTCGTCGCCGGATGCGCTTCCGACGCCAACGGCGGAGCGGGGCCTCTCGACGACCGCCCCACCGTGCTGACCACTTTCACCGTGCTCGCCGATATCGCCCGGAACGTCGCCGGCGACCATCTGAGGGTCGAGTCGATCACGAAGGTCGGGGCCGAGATCCACGGATACGAACCGACGCCCGGCGATATCCGGAAAGCATCCGATGCCGACCTGATCCTCGACAACGGCCTGAATCTCGAGGTCTGGTTCGCGCAGTTCGTCGAGTCCGCCGACGTCCCGCACGTGGTCGTCTCCGACGGCGTGGATCCCATCGACATCACCGAGGACGCGTATGCCGGAAAGCCCAACCCGCACGCGTGGATGAGCCCGCTGAACGTCCAGATCTACGTCGGGAACATGGTCGAGGCCTTCAGCGATCTCGATCCGGAGCATGCCGCGGACTTCGCAGCGAACGGGGCGGCGTACACCGCCGAGCTGCAGGAGGTCCAGAACGACCTGGTCGACGATCTGGCGGCGCTGCCCGAGAACGAGCGGGCGCTCGTGACCTGCGAGGGCGCGTTCTCCTACCTCGCCCGCGACGCGGGCCTCACCGAGCGGTACATCTGGCCGGTCAACGCCGAGCAGCAGGCCACGCCCCAGCAGATCGCCGGCGCGATCCAGTTCGTCGAGCAGAACCAGGTGCCCGCGGTGTTCTGCGAATCGACCGTGTCGGACAGGCCCATGCAGCAGGTCGTCGCCGCCACCGGCGCCGCGTTCGGCGGCGTCCTGTACGTCGATTCGCTGTCGGAGCAGGATGGTCCCGTGCCCACCTATCTCGACCTCATCCGCTACGACGCGCGCACGATCATCGACGCGCTGGCCGGACGGGACGCATGACCGCCGCCATCGAGGTGCAGCACGTCACCGTCCACTACGGCGACGTGCGCGCGCTCGACGATGTGACCCTGTCCGTCCCCGCGGGCCGGGTTACCGGATTGATCGGGATGAACGGGTCGGGGAAGTCGACGCTGTTCAAGGCGATGGTCGGGCTCATCCGCCCGCAGCACGGCTCCGTGCTTCTGGACGGGGTGTCCCCGGCGGCCGCCCGCCGCCGGGGCGCCGTGGGGTACGTGCCGCAGAGCGAGGACGTCGACTGGACCTTCCCCGTCTCGGTGCGCGATGTCGTCATGATGGGCCGGTACGGTCACCAGGGCACGCTGCGCCGGGCGAGCCCCCGTGACCGGGCCGCTGTCGAGAAGGCCATCGCCCGGGTGGAGCTGGAAGGGTTCGCCGACCGTCAGATCGGGCGTCTGTCCGGCGGCCAGCGCAAACGCGCGTTCGTCGCGCGCGGGATCGCGCAGCAGGCCGGCATCCTGCTGCTGGACGAGCCCTTCGCCGGGGTCGACAAGCGATCCGAGGCCACGATCGTACGGCTGCTGCGTGAGCTGGCGGCCGCGGGGCGGACGATCCTGGTGTCCACGCACGACCTGCACGCGCTTCCCGAGCTGGCCGACGACGCGGTGCTGCTGATGCGGCGGGTGCTCTTCCAGGGCGCGGTCGACGAGGCGCTGCGCCCCGAGAACCTCGCGCGCGCGTTCGGTCTGGATTCGGGCGAGCCGCGTCCGGATGGCCCGGAACGCCGGACGGACGCCGCATGAACCTCAACGACCTGCTCCTCGAACCGCTCGGATACGACTTCATGATCCGGGCCCTGGCAACCACGGTGGTGGCCGCCATCGTGTGCGCGGTGCTCTCGTGCTGGCTCGTGCTGATCGGCTGGTCGCTGATGGGCGACGCGGTGTCGCACGCCGTTCTTCCCGGCGTCGTGATCGCATACACCCTGGGCGCGCCCTTCGCGATCGGGGCGCTCGTGTTCGGGTTCCTCGCCGTCGCCCTCATCGGGATCATCCGTGACACCAGCCGGATCAAGGAGGACGCCGCGATCGGCATCGTCTTCACGACGTTGTTCGCCGTCGGTCTCGTGCTGATCTCGGTGACCCCGAGCCAGACCGACCTCAATCACATCGTGTTCGGGAACATCCTCGGGGTATCCACCGCCGACCTGATCCAGATCGGGGTGCTGGCGGCGGTCGCCTTCGCGGTGCTGGTCGTCAAGCGGCGTGACCTCACCCTCTACGCGTTCGATCCCACCCACGCATTCGCCATCGGCCTGTCCCCGCGGCTGCTGGGAGCTCTGCTGCTGGGCGTCCTCGCCCTCACCGCGGTGGTGGCCCTGCAGGTGGTCGGGGTGATCCTGGTGGTGGCGATGCTGATCATCCCCGGCGCCACCGCGTACCTGCTCACCGATCGCTTCTCGCGGATGCTGGTGATCGCCCCGGCGCTGTCGGCCGCGGCTTCGATCGTCGGGATCTACCTGAGCTACTGGCTCGACGCGTCCTCGGGCGGGCTCGTCGTCGTCGTCCAGGGTGCCGTGTTCGCCGTGGTCTACCTGTTCGCCCCGAAGCAGGGGGTGCTCCGCCGGTGGCGCACCCGGCGTCGTCGCACCCGCGATACCGTCTCGGTAGCCTGAGGTGTGCCTTCCGCAGCGGTCGACGACTATCTCAAGACCATCTACCACCACACCGAGTGGCAGCCCGTCGCGATGACCTCGTCGCAGTTGGCCGCGGAACTCGCGCTGGCCCCGTCGACGGTCACCGAGATGGTCCAGAAGCTCGCCGCGCAGGGGCTCGTGTCGCACCGGCCCTACGGTCCGGTATCGCTCACTCCAGCCGGGGAGAAGCGCGCGGCGGAGATCATCCGGCGCCACCGCCTCATCGAGACGTGGCTGGTCCGCGAGTTCGGCTACGCGTGGGATGAGGTGCACGACGAGGCCGAGGTGCTCGAGCACACCATCAGCGACCGCCTGCTGGCGGGCATCGACGAGCGGCTCGGGCATCCCCGTTACGACCCGCACGGCGACGCGATCCCGGACGCCGACGGGCACGTGCATCGGGAGCCGTTCGTGCTGCTGGGCGACGCGCGCGTGGATCACACCGGACGGGTGCTGCGCGTCTCCGACCGCGACCCCGGCCTGCTGCGGGCGCTGGAGTCCAGAGGCATCGACGTCGGCCACACCGTGACGGTCACCGGCCGCGAGACGGTGCGTGTCGATGGCGGCACCACCGTCGAGCTTCCCCCCGCCGCCGCTGCCGCCGTCTGACCCCCTCCCCCTCCCCCTCCCCTTCTCCCCCTCCCCCTCGTCCGCCGAGCCGCCAAGCTCCGGTCGAGCCGCCACGATTCGTGCGGCCCGGATCGTGGCGGCTCGCATGAATCGTGGCGGGTCGCGAGGTGGGTCGCCGAGGGTCACCGCCGTCGCGCTTTGCGCGCCCGCTCGTAGGGCCACGGCGCGCGCGTGGCATGGGCGCAGTAGTTCCACAGGCGGGCGGCGATCTCGGGGTCGCGGGTGATCCGCGACGCGGCCTTCACCCGCGGCGCCCCGGCGAACGTGCGGGAGGGCCCCCAGAACTGCCCGCCTTCGACGGCCGGGTCGGTCAGCGCGCGCACCAGCGGCCACGCGCCGTGCTCCTTGGACTGGGTGACGGCGGCCTGGAGGTTGTCGACGAAACGGGACGTCTTGCTGGGTTCGTTGATCCCGAGGATGCCGCGGGTCCGTCCGCTGGTCGAGTAGCCGGGGTGCGCCACGACGCTCAGCACCGGCACGCTCTCGTCGCGCAGCCGCCGGTCGGCCTCGAAGCCCAGCGCGGTGGTCGCGACCTTGGACTGCACATACGCGCGCCACGGGGTGTAGCCGTTCTCCAGCTCCGGGTCGATCGGGTCGTACTGCCACATCGAGGTCGACATCGACCCCACCCACACCATCCGGCCGCGCGCGGATGCCAGCGCAGGCAGGAGCTCGCCGGCGAGCGCGAAGTGACCGAGCACGTTGGTGGCGAAGACGAGCTCGTGGTTGTCGGGCGTCGTCTCCCGCCGCTCGGGCGGATGCACGATGCCGGCGTTCAGCAGCAGTCCGTCCAGGCCCGTGCGACCGCGCGCGGTGGCCGCCGCGGCCCGTACCGAGCCGAGGTTGCTGGTATCCAGCAGCAGCGTCTCGACTTCGGCATCCGGGTGCTGCCGTCGCACCGCCTCGCGCGCCGTGGCCAGGCGGTTGGGGTTGCGCCCGGTCATCACCACGTGCGCGCCCGCCCCGGCCAGCTGCAGGCAGGAGAAGAAGCCGAGCCCGGCCGTCGAACCGGTCACGAGATAGCGCCTGCCGGTCAGAGCCGGGAGGTGCTCGGGGTCCCACTCGTCTCGCGCCACGCATCGAGACTACGGCTGCGGCGCCGACTAGGCTTGGCCACATGCGGACACGCGCCGATATCGAGTGCTGGCTGACGGACATGGACGGCGTGCTCGTCCACGAGAACAAGCCGATCCCCGGCGCGGCGGAGCTCCTCGCGCAGTGGCGCGATGCGGGCACGCCCTTCCTGGTGCTGACGAACAACCCGATCTTCACGCCCCGTGACCTCAGCGCGAGACTGCGCCGTTCGGGACTGGACGTGCCGGAGGACCGCATCTGGACCTCCGCCCTGGCCACTGCGCAGTTCCTCCGCTCGCAGCTTCCCGGGGGCACCGCCTTCGTGATCGGCGAGGCGGGCCTGACGACCGCCCTGTACGAGGTCGGGTACATCATGACCGAGACCCAGCCGGACTACGTCGTGGTGGGCGAGACCCGCCAGTACTCGTTCGAGGCGATCACCAAGGCCATCCGCTTCATCAACGCAGGGGCGCGGTTCATCATCACCAACCCGGATGCCACCGGCCCCACCCCCTCCGGCGTGGTTCCCGCCACCGGCTCGTTCGCCGCCCTCATCACCCACGCGACCGGACGGGCGCCGTATGTGGTCGGCAAGCCGAACCCGATGATGTTCCGTTCGGCCATGAACCGGATCGGCGCGCACTCGGAGAACACGGGCATGATCGGCGACCGCATGGACACGGACGTCGTCGCCGGGATCGAGGCGGGCCTGCACACCGTGCTGGTGCGCACCGGCATCGCCGACGACGCCGAGATCGGACGCTACCCGTTCCGGCCCGACGAGATCCTCGACTCGGTCGCCGACCTCGTCAGCGCCGAGCCGGTCGAGTCCGAGCTGCCGGAGGGGCTGTGAACGCGGTCGAGCAGACGCTTCTGTTCGCCTCGACCGGCGTCGTGCTGCTGGGGACCCTGGTCGTGTTCGTCGTGCGGTTCCTGCGCGACCGCGGTGACGACCGCTAATGGCGCTGTTCCTCGCGCTGTCGGCGCTCGCGGTGCTGGTGGTGACCCTCGTCCTCTTCCTGCGCGCGCGGAGGGACGCCCCGCAAGGCACTCCCCTGCCCAACGGCCGCGCACTCATGCTGATGACCTTCGTCGGGCTCGTGCTCGCGCTGGCCTCGCAGCTGCCCGCCTTCCGCTGACACGGCGCGCGGAGCGCGGTCAGGCCGTGGCGTGCTCCCCGGCGACGTCGAACACGCTCTCCGGCACGCCGTGCGCACGTCCCGCGTCGCGGATGCCCGCCCACTCCTCGTCGCCGATCTCGATTCCGCGGGCGAGCCGATCCGACTCGCGCTGCCGCTCGATCTCCCCGGGGACGAGGATCGGCCGGCCGGCGACAGCGGGCCGCGCCGACGTGGCATACGCGATCATGTCGCGCAGCTGCGCGCTCTGCCACCCCGCGTCCCCGAGGGTGCGCGGATCGATCACGATCGAGACCATGTTGTTCACCAGACCGCGCGGAACGTCGTCGTCGGCGAGGGTGCCGCCACCGGAGAGGATGCCGGCCAGCAGCTCCGTGACGAACAGCATCCCACCGCCCTTATGGGAGCCGAACGGGAGGAGGGCGCCGGGCGGGTCGGTGAACATGACCGACGGGTCGGCGGTCGGCACGCCGTCGGCGGAGACCAGCACCGGCTCGGGGAACACGCTGCCGTCGTGGTACGCGACCCGCGCCTTGCCGTAGGCGACCATGCTGGTCGCCCAGTCCATCACGACCGGGGCGGTGCCGTGTTCGCCGGGCAGCGCGATGCACACCGGATCGGTGCCGAACCGGGCCTGCGCACCGCCGAAGGGCGCCACCAGGGGCGTGACGCCCAGCACGTTCACGAAGTGGACGGAGACGAGGCCGGCCGCGGCGGCCTGCTCGCCGTACGTCCCGATGCGCCCGAGGTGGTGCGCGTGACGAAGGGTCAGCAGGGCCACCCCGTGCGCGCGGGCGCGCGAGATCGCCGCGTCCACCGCCTCGCGTCCCACCCGCTGACCGAAGCCGAACCGCGCGTCGATCTGCAGCAGGGGCCCCGCGTCGAGCAGCGTCTGCGGGCGCGCGTTCGGGACGAGGGAACCGGCGGCCAGATCGGCGTCGTAGGAGGCGAGCAGGCCGACACCGTGCGAGTCATGGCCCTTGAGGTTCGCTCCGACCATGTGATCGGCGACCACGGCCGCTTCGTCGGCGCTGCTCCCGAAAGCCTCGATGACCGCGCGCGCCACCTCCCGCAGATCGCCTGCGCGATACCGCAGCCGGGTCACTGCGGGTCGAGTCCCAGGTCGTCGAGGTCGACCGCGGCGAGCCATCGCAGTCCCTCGGCTTCCACCGCCGCCTGCGCGCCGGTCCCGCGGTCGACGATGACGGCCACCGCGATCGGTTCGGCACCCTCCCTGCGCAGCGCGTCGACCGCCTTGAGTGCGGACTGCCCGGTGGTCGAGGTGTCCTCGACCACGACCACGCGCTGTCCGGCGACATCCGCGCCCTCGACCTGACGGCCGCGGCCGTGGTCCTTGGCCTCCTTGCGCACCACGAACGCGTCCAGCGGCCGGTGCGTGCGCGCCGACTCGTGCATGATCGCGTTGGCGATCGGATCCGCGCCGAGGGTGAGCCCGCCGACCGCGACGACATCCTCGACGTCGCGGATCAGGTCCAGCATGATCCGCCCGATCGCGGGCGCTGCCCGATGGTCGAGGGTCAGCTTGCGCATGTCGACGTAGTAGGACGCCTGCTGCCCGCTGGACAGCGTGAAGTCCCCGTGGAACACCGCCTCGTCCTCGATGAGCGCGATGAGGTACTGGCGGTCGGCTTCGAGCTCTGGTGTGGAGGCGACGGACATGGCCCGATTCTACGCCGGGGGATTATCTCCGGGCGGGAGCCGATCTGCGGGCGGAGCCACACCCTATAGTCGGGGGGCAGGTCCCTCACGCGGACCGGCCGCATCTCGAGGAGTTCCATGAGTCGCATCGGCATCGTCGCAGAACCCGCCGGAGAGAATCGGGTCGCGGCGTCCCCGGCCACCGCCCAGCACCTCCGTGGCCTCGGCTACGACGTCCTCGTCCAGACGGATGCCGGGGCCCATTCGTCCTTCCCCGACTCGGCATACGCCGCCGCGGGTGCCACGATCGTCTCGCGCGCGGAGGCCTGGGCGGCGGATGTGGTGCTGAAGGTCACGGCTCCGATGCCGGAGGAGATCTCGCTGCTCAGCCCGGGAGCCACCGTGATCGGCGTGCTCTCGCCGGCATTGCGCCCCGAGTTGCTCCAGCAACTGTCGGAACGCGGCGTGACGGCGCTCGCGATGGATGCCGTTCCCCGCATATCCCGCGCGCAGTCGATGGATGTGCTGAGCTCCATGGCCAACATCTCCGGATACCGCGCGGTCGTGGAGGCGGCCGGCGAGTTCGGCCGCTTCTTCACCGGGCAGGTCACCGCCGCGGGCAAGGTGCCGCCCGCCAAGGTGCTCGTCGCGGGTGCGGGTGTGGCGGGCCTAGCTGCCATCGGGGCGGCCTCGAGCCTGGGCGCCATCGTCCGGGCGACCGATCCGCGGCCCGAGGTCGCCGACCAGGTGCGTTCGATCGGCGGCGAGTACCTGGAGGTCATCGTCCCGGACGAGCAGAAGGAGATCTCAGCCGACGGCTACGCGAAGGCGACCAGCCAGGCGTACGACCGGCGCGCCGCCGAGCTGTATTCCGAGCAGGCCGCCGACGTGGACATCATCATCACGACCGCCCTGATCCCGGGTCGACCCGCCCCGCGCCTGATCACCGCCACGGATGTCGCGAGCATGAAGCCGGGCAGCGTCATCGTCGACATGGCCGCAGGGTTCGGCGGGAACGTCGAAGGCTCCGCGGCGGGACAGCGCGTGGTCACCGAGAACGGTGTCACGATCCTCGGGTACACCGATCTGGCTGGACGGCTCCCGCAACAGGCGTCTCAGCTCTACGGCACGAACGTCCTGAACCTGCTGAAACTGCTCACTCCCGGCAAGGACGGCGCGCTCGTCCTCGACTTCGACGACATCGTGCAGCGCTCGGTGACCGTCGTCCGCGGCGGCGAGGTGACCTGGCCGCCGCCGCCCGTGCAGGTCTCCGCCGCCCCGCCGGCGGCGGCATCCGCCCCCGCCGCGGTGGTCACACCCCGGCACACCCTGCCCCCTGCCGCGAAGACCGGGTTGATCGCCGCCGGCGTGGCCGCGCTGTTCGCCGTGTGCGCGTTCGCCCCGGCGCCGCTGCCGCAGCACTTCCTCGTCCTGACCCTGTCGGTCGTGGTCGGCTTCTACGTCATCGGCAAGGTCGCCCACGCGCTGCACACCCCGCTCATGAGCGTGACCAACGCGATCAGCGGCATCATCGTCGTCGGAGCGATGGTCCAGATCACCGCGGACGTCCTGGTCGTGCAGATCCTGGCGGCCGTCGCGGTGCTGGTCGCCTCCATCAACGTCTTCGGCGGGTTCGCTGTGACCCGGCGAATGCTCGCCATGTTCTCGAAGGGGGACCGCACGTGAGCGCGGCCGCATCCGTCGCCGGCGCCATAGCCACTGCCGCATATGTCGTCGCCGCGCTTCTGTTCATCCTGAGCCTGGCCGGGCTCAGCAGGCACGACACCAGCCGGCGCGGGGTGGCCTACGGCGTTGCCGGCATGACCATCGCCCTGGCCGCGACGGTATGTCTCACCGCCGCCGATGCCTGGGGTCAGCCCCAGGCGATGCTC
Organism: Microbacterium saccharophilum; assembly: GCF_007992455.1. Taxonomy (GTDB): domain Bacteria; phylum Actinomycetota; class Actinomycetes; order Actinomycetales; family Microbacteriaceae; genus Microbacterium; species Microbacterium saccharophilum. The sequence continues at coordinate 144,338 of NZ_BKAH01000003.1, forward strand.
GGCTTGACGCTGCTGGGTGTCGCCGTGCTGGTCGGCGGTGCGGTGGGCCTGTGGCGTGCCCGGGTGGTGGAGATGACCGGGATGCCCGAGCTCATCGCCCTGCTGCACTCCTTCGTCGGCCTCGCCGCCGTGCTCGTCGGCTGGAACGGCCACCTGTACGACCACGGGCTCACGGGCGCGCTGCGCGACATCCACCACGCCGAGGTCTTCATCGGTGTCTTCATCGGCGCGGTGACCTTCACCGGGTCGATCGTGGCATTCCTCAAGCTCTCTGGACGGATCAGCGCGAAGCCGCTCGTGCTGCCGGGCAAGAACGCGCTCAACGTCGGCGCCCTCGTCATCTTCGTTGCTCTCACCGTCTGGTATGTCGTGACGCCGTCGCTGGGGCTGCTCATCGCGGTGACGCTGATCGCCCTCGCCCTCGGCTGGCACCTGGTGGCATCCATCGGCGGCGGCGACATGCCGGTCGTCGTCTCGATGCTCAACAGCTACTCCGGGTGGGCTGCGGCCGCGGCCGGATTCCTCCTGGACAACGACCTGCTGATCGTCACCGGCGCGCTGGTGGGCTCCTCCGGTGCGTACCTTTCGTACATCATGTGCAAGGCGATGAACCGCTCGTTCCTCTCCGTCATCGCGGGCGGCTTCGGGATCGAAGCTCCGCAGAGCGGCGACGCCGAGACGGGCGAGCACCGCGAGATCGACGCGGAGAGCGCCGCCGAGCTGCTGGCATCCGCCGCGTCGGTCATCATCACCCCCGGCTACGGGATGGCCGTCGCACAGGCGCAGTACCCGGTCGCCGAGCTCACGCAGCGTCTGCGCGACCGTGGCGTCGACGTGCGATTCGGCATCCACCCGGTCGCCGGCCGCCTCCCCGGGCACATGAACGTGCTGCTGGCCGAAGCCCGTGTGCCGTACGACGTCGTGCTCGAGATGGACGAGGTGAACGACGACTTCGCCCGCACGTCGGTCGTGCTCGTCATCGGCGCGAACGACACCGTCAACCCCGCCGCGGCGGAGGACCCGGGCAGCCCCATCGCCGGGATGCCGGTGCTGCGCGTGTGGGAGGCCGAGCACGTCATCGTCTTCAAGCGGTCGATGGCATCCGGCTACGCCGGCGTCGCGAACCCCCTGTTCTGGCGCGAGAACACGCAGATGCTGTTCGGCGACGCGAAGGAGCGGGTCGAGGACATCCTCCGCGTCCTCTGACCCGCTCCCTCGGTCCGGCGGCCGGTGTCGCCGCGGGTGCGGCTCAGTCCAGGAACGAGCCGATGAAGGCCAGGTCGTCCGCCCGGTCGATGCGGTACACCCCGCCCGTGCCGCCGCACGCGCTGTTCAGCCCGAACGAGGTGACCCCGGCGACCACGAGCGAGTCACCGAGGAAGTTCGGCCCCCCGGAGTCGCCGTAGCACGTGCCGCCGGTGTGGGCGTTGTTCGACAGCAGGAGCGAGGCGTCGCCCGTGAAGCCCGTGTTGATCTGGATGAGCTTGGGGTGCGAGACCATGCGCAGGCGCTCGGCCTGGTTCTTCCACGAGGCCGCGTCGGGGAAGGACTTCTGGAGCCCGTAGCCGACCGACGTGAACGTGACGTCCTTCTTGCCGCTCTTCGCCGCGAGAGGGTCGAGCTGGTCGAGTGTCGGGAGCGTGCCGTACTCGGGCAGGATGACGGGCTCGTCGAGGACGACCACCCCGACGTCGTACAGGTAGAACGCGGCGTCGTCGTACTGCGGATGCGTGTACGGGGTGCCGCTCACATCGCCCTCGTTCGGGTAGCCGACGGCGGCGGCGTCACGGAGGTCGTCATCGAACCAGATCTCGACGCGGGTGGCCCCATAGGTGCAGTGGCCGGCCGTGAGATAGACCGTCGGGGAGATGAGCGTGCCGCTGCAGCGCCACGCGGGGCCCTCCTCGTCGAACGCGACCATGAGCCCGACCTGTGGATGGTCGTCACCGTCGGGCATGCCATCGGTGATCGCCTGTGCGGGCGAGGCCACCGAGATGAGCAGCAGAGCGGCGGCGACCGCCACTCCGAACGCGGGTGTGCGCATTTCTCCTCCTTCTTCGCAGGTGCGCTGAGCATCGCACCGGAACGGGATGGGATCAAGGGGGCAGTCTGCGTCGAGGTCGCCGGCGGTGAATAGGCTGGATGTCATGCGGCTTGCCACCTGGAACGTCAACTCGATCCGCGCCCGTGTCGGACGGATCGTCGACTTCGCCGTCCGCGAGGACGTCGACGTGCTCGCGATGCAGGAGATCAAGTGCAAGCCCGAGCAGTTCCCGTACGCCGAGTTCGAGGCTGCCGGGTACACCGTCGAGGCGCACGGCCTCAGCCAGTGGAACGGCGTCGCGATCGCCAGCCGGGAGCCGCTCGAAGACGTCGTGACCGCGTTCCCCGGGATGCCGGGATTCGAGAAGGGCCATAACGGCCCCGGCGCCGCACAAGAGGCGCGCGCCATGGGCGCGACCGTGGGCGGCGTGCGCGTGTGGAGCCTGTACGTCCCGAACGGACGCTCGCTCGATGACCCGCACTACCTCTACAAGCTGGACTGGCTCGAGGCGCTGCGCGGCTACACGCAGGAGACCCTCGCCGCCCAGCCCGACCTGGCCCTGGCCCTCACCGGCGACTTCAACATCGCTCCGACCGACGCCGACAACGGCGACCCGACGGTCGTCGAGGGCGTCACGACCCACGTGTCACCGCCCGAGCGGGCCGCGTTCCAGGCGCTCCTGGACGCGGGCCTCACCGACACCGTCCGCCCGCTCGTGCCGGAGGGCTACACGTACTGGGACTACAAGCAGCTCCGGTTCCCCCGCAACCAGGGCCTGCGGATCGACTTCATCCTCGGCTCGCACGCCTTCGCGAACGCCGTGGCCGGCGCCGCGATCCACCGCAACGAGCGCAAGGGCGACGCCCCGAGCGACCACGTGCCCGTCGTCGTCGACCTCGATCTCACCGGTCCCGCCGACGACGACGTGCCGATGATCTTCGGCTGACCTCGTCGGCGGCGACCGCTCAGGCGTCGGTGCCGTCGGGCCCCATGGCGCCGGTGGCGACCGGTCCGGCCGGTGCGTAGCGCAGCCGCACGGCCCCCGTCTCCGACCCGAACGGCGGGTCGAGCAGGCGCAGGGTGGCCGGCACGGCGCCGTCCGGGAAGACCTTCTTGCCGCGGCCCAGCACGAGCGGGTACACCCAGAGGTTGAGCTCGTCGAAGAGGCCGGCGTCGAGGAGGCTGTGCGCGAAGTCGATGCTGCCGATGACGTGCGTCTCGGCGTGGCGCGCCCGCAGCGCCTGGATCTCGGCCTCCAGATCGGCGCCGAGGAGCGTCGAGCCCGCCCACGCCAGGGTCGGCTCGCCGCGTGATGCGACGTACTTGGGCACCCCGTTGAGGACGTCGGCGATGACCGACCCCCGGCCCGCATGGGCCGGCCAGTAGCCCGCGAAGATGTCGTACGTGCGGCGGCCGAGGAGGAGAGCGTCGATGCGGGTGATGTTCTCCACGATCTGCTCACCGCTCGCCCGGTCCGCGAACGGCGCCTGCCAGCCGCCGAAGGGGAACCCGCCGCTCGGGTCCTCATCCGGCCCGCCCGGCGCCTGGGCGACCCCGTCGAGCGTCATGAAGATGTCGATGACGATGCGTCCGGTCATGGTGTGCTCCCGAGGTGGAAGGTCGCCGCGAAGCGCTCGAGCAGAGTCTCGTCGCCCGAGACGACGCGCACCACCCCGTCGTCGAGGGCCGCGGCCGGCGTGAGCGCTCCCGAGATGACGTGGCGGATGCCGGGACCCGCGGCGAAGACGACGTCCGGATCGTCGGCGGGCAGACGACCGCCGATCGGGGGCGAGGGGGGCGCGAGCTGCGCGACGCGCAGCCCCTCCGGCGCCACGTCGGCGCGCAGCGCGACATCGCCGACCTGCACCTCGTATGCCGTGGCGGGCATGGCGACGGCGACGTCCGGCCGAAACGCGGTCCGAAGGGCCATCGTCAGCGAATCCGCCGTCACGACGTCGCCCGGGCCGGGGTCGCCCATCGCCTGGAACCCCCACCGTCCGAGCGCCATCACGATCGGCTCGAGCTCGCGCCCGTAGTCGGTCAGCTCGTAGACGAGGCCGCAGTTCATGAGCGGCACGCGGCGCACGACCCCGCCCTCCTGCAGCTCCTTGAGCCGCGTGGAGAGGATGTTCGTGGGAATGCGCGGCAGCCCCTGCTTGAGATCGGTGTAGCGGCGCGGCCCGACGAGCAGATCGCGGACGATGAGCAGCGCCCAACGCTCCCCGATCAGCTCGACGGCCGTCGTGACGCCGCAGTACTGGCCATAGCTCCGGGGCGCCACTACTGCTGTGCCTGCTCCGCCAGGTACGCCTCGGGCCCCTGCGTGGCGGCCTGCGGATCCATGTAGAGGAACTCCAGGACGTTGCCGTCCGGGTCCTCCAGGTCGCGGGAGTACATGAAGCCGTAGTCCTGCGCGGGACGCGGCTCCACGCCGCCCGCCGCGATGCCGGCGGCCAGCACGGCGTCGACCTCGTCGCGCGACGGTCGGCTCAGCGCGGTGAGCGCCTGCGCGGTCGTCCGCGGGTCGGCCACCTCCTTGTCGGTGAACGTCGCGAAGAACTCGCGCGTCAGCACCATGAAGTAGATGTTCTCGTCCCACACGACACACGCGGCGTTCTCGTCGGTGAAGAGCGGGTTCAGTTCGCAGCCGAGGGCCGTGTAGAACGCCTTGCTGCGCTCGAGGTCGGCGGTCGGCAGGTTGACGAAGATGTCGGTCATCGCGTCCTCCAGAGGATGGGCCCCGGCGTCGGTGACGGGGCTGAGGCGATACTTGCAAATAACAAGCTCGCTTGTCAAGAGCAAGTGAATCGTGCGATCTCCCCCGCTCGGCGGATCCCACGACGCGGCCTCCGCCCTACGTTGGAGGGATGACGGCTCCGCCCTCGCCCCGCTCCCGCCTGATCCCCGGCGACCTCTGGCTCGCCGGGCTCATGCTCGTCGCCGGCATCCTGAGCACGGGCCTCGGCCAGGTCGCCGGCGTCTACGGCGACGACGGGCCGCCGCTCGGCTGGGGCGTCGTGTATGCGCTGGGCCTGACGGCTCCGCTCGCGGTGCGCCGCCGGCATCCCGACCTCGTCCTCGTCGCGATCGCGGTCGTGTTCTTCGTCGGCGTCTCGTTCCGCGTTCCGGAGATCTACGTCGGCAACATCGCCCTGTTCATCGCGATGTACACCGTCGGCGCGTGGGCGGAGGATCGTCGTCGCGCGACGACGGTGCGCATCCTCGTCATCGTGGGGATGTTCGTCTGGCTCATCGTCACGACATTCCAGTCCGCGGTCGGGGACGCCGAGGACGGGCTGTCGCGCGCGGGGCTCTTCTCCCCGTTCGCCGCGTTCATCCTCATGCAGTTCCTCGTCAACGCGGCGTTCTTCGGCGGCGCCTTCTTCTTCGGCGAGCGCGCGTACGCGCAGCGGCAGGCGCGCGCAGCCCTGGAGGAGCGGACGGCCGACCTGGAGCGCGAGCGGGAGCTCACCGCGGCGCAGGCGGTGGCGCTGGATCGTGTGCGCATCGCGCGCGAGCTGCACGACGTCGTGGCGCATCACGTATCGGCGATGGGGGTGCAGGCGGGCGCGGCGCGGGCCGTGCTCGACCGCGACCCGGCCGCCGCGCGCGGCGCGCTGAGCGCCATCGAGTCATCGGCCCGGGATGCCCTGGACGAACTGCGCCAGCTGCTCGAGACGCTGCGCACCCCCGACGCCGACGGCCCCGGCGCATCGACGCTGCGGCTGGACGCGCTCGGCGACCTCGTCGACCACGCGCGCGGAAACGGCCTGCCGACGACGCTGACCGTCGTGGGCGAACCCGTCGAGGCGTCCGAACTCGTCCAGGTGAACCTCTACCGCATCGCCCAGGAGGCCCTGACGAATGCGCGCCGGCACGGCGGCCCGGATGCCGTCGCAGATGTGCGGCTCCGCTACGACGACGGCGCCATCGAGCTCGAGATCGCCAACAGCGGCCGCGTCACGCCGGGCACGCGGCCGGGTCTCGGTCTCGTCGGGATGCGCGAGCGCGCCGCCGCGTCCGGCGGCACGTTCGAGGCGGGGCCGCGTGCCCGCGGCGGCTTCGTCGTGCGCGCGCGCGTCCCCGCGGTCGCGGCGGTGCCCGCGTGATCCGCGTGCTGCTGGTCGACGACCACGCCGTCATGCGCGCGGGGTTCCGGATGATCCTCGAGGCGGCGGGCGACATCGAGATCGTGGGTGAGGCGGCAGACGGCGCGGCCGCCGTGGCTGCGGCATCCGCCCTGCAACCGGACGTCGTCTGCATGGACGTGCAGATGCCCGGCATGGACGGCCTCGAGGCGACCCGGCGGATCGTTGCCGACCTCGGCAACCGGGCGGCGGTCGTCGTCGTCACGACGTTCGACCGCGACGACTACCTCTTCCAGGCATTGGATGCCGGGGCGAGCGGCTTCCTGCTGAAGAACGCGGGGCCCGAGGAGCTCACCGCCGCGGTCCGGGTCGCAGCCGCCGGCGATGCCCTGCTCGCACCGGCCGTGACCCGCCGGGTCATCGAGCGCTTCGCGCACCGGCCGGCGGAGGTCCCGGTCGCGCCGGCCGCGCTGCCCGTCGACCTGACCGAGCGCGAGCGGGAGGTGCTGCGCCTCGTCGCGCAGGCGCTCAGCAACGCCGAGATCGGCGAGCGCCTGTTCATCGGCGAGGCGACGGTGAAGACGCACGTGTCGAACGTGCTGCAGAAGCTCGGGGTCCGCGACCGCGTCGCCGCGGTCGTCTGGGCGCACCGGCACGGCCTCGCCTGACCTCCGGCTGGACCAGAGCGTCTCTCCCGGCCACGATCACCGACACCGCGGCCCGCGCGGCCCGGCCCGCGCAGCGAACTGCAGGACCGGGCGTGACGGATGGGGCGCATGGGGCTCACGCGCCCCATGAGCCACACGGCATCCTGCAGATCGCCGCGGCGCCACCCACGCAGAACGCTCGGCTGGGACACCCAGCCGAGCGTCTGCCTCAGGCCGCGACGGAGACCCGCGCGTAGCGCTCGATCAGGGCGCCGAACGCGTCGAGGTACGCGACGAGGAACGCGGCGGTCTCATCGTTCGTGACCTCGCCGTCCTCGGTGAACAGGCCGGGGAGGGACTGGACGTAGCCCTCGGGCTGGCCGAGCGTCGGTGCGTTGAGGTGGCTGAGGATCGCCTTGAGGTGCTGCTGCGCGGCCGCCGTCGCGATGCCGCCGCCCGAGGTGCCGATGACGGCGGTCGGCTTGCCGTCGAAGGACGCCTGGCCGTACGGGCGCGCAGACCAGTCCAGCGCGTTCTTCAGGACGCCGGGAATCGAGCGGCTGTACTCGGGGGTCACGATGATGACGCCGTCGACGCCGGCGATCGCGTCCTTGAAGTCGCGCGCGGCCTGCGGGAAGTCCGCCTCGAGGTCCATCGAGTAGAACGGGAGGCCGGCGATCGGGATCTCCACGAGCGTCGTCCCGGCGGGGGCGAGGCGTTCCAGCGCCTTCGCGAGGCGGCGGTTGATCGAGGTCGACGAGAGGCTGCCGACGATGTAGCCGATGGTCCGGTCGGTCATGAGTGTGATTCCTCCAAGGGAGACGGGGTGCGCGGCGAGCCGCGCCGTGACCCCTGGTCCAACCGTCCGCCGCGAATATCTATTCCAGCGCATGAAGTACCGCGGCCGAATCCCCCGCAGGGGGGAGGCGGCGCGCCCCGCGGCTCCGTAGCGTCGGAGGCACGATGACCGAGGAGGCACGATGCTCGAACTGAGCGGGATCACCAAGACCTACGGCGCGCGCCGGGTGCTCGACGACGTCGGGTTCACCGTGACCGAGGGCCGCCTGACGGGCTTCGTCGGCGGTAACGGAGCGGGAAAGACCACGACGATGCGCATCATCCTGGGCGTCCTCTCCCGCGATGCCGGCACCGTGACCCTCGGCGGCAGCCCCGTGACGGCCGCCGACCGGCGCCGGTTCGGCTACATGCCGGAAGAGCGCGGCCTGTACCCCAAGATGCGGGTGCTGGAGCACGTCGTCTACCTCGCCCGGCTCCACGGCTTCAGCAAGGCGGATGCCACGACGCGTGCCACGGCCCTCCTCGAGGAGCTGGGGCTCGGCGAGCGCCTCGGCGACAACGTCGAGACCCTCTCGCTCGGCAACCAGCAGCGCGCGCAGATCGCCGCGGCGCTCGTGCACGACCCGCAGGTGCTGATCCTCGACGAGCCGTTCTCCGGGCTGGACCCCCTCGCCGTCGACGTCGTCGCCGCCGTGCTCCAGGCCCGCGCCGCGGCGGGCGCCGCCGTGCTGTTCTCCTCGCACCAGCTCGACGTCGTCGAGCGCCTGTGCGACGACCTCGTGATCATCGCCGGGGGCACGATCCGCGCCGCCGGCAGCCGCAGCGAGCTCCGCGCGCAGCACGCGATGCGGCGGTTCGAGCTGATCTCCGGCGGCGACGCCGGATGGCTGCGGTCCGAGCCCGGGGTCGATGTGCTCGAGTTCGACGGCGGCTACGCCCTGTTCGACGCGGACAGCGACGAGACGGCGCAGCGGGTCCTCCGCCGCGCGGTGGAGTCCGGCGACGTCGCGAGCTTCTCCCCCCGGCATCCCTCCCTCGCCCAGATCTTCAAGGAGGTCATCCAGTGACCACCCCCGCCGTCGCCCCCTCGTTCGCACAGAGCGTGTGGCTCGTCACCGAGCGCGAGGTCGGCTCCAAGCTGCGCAGCAAGGCGTTCGTCATCTCGACCGCCATCCTCTTCGCCATCGCCCTCGCGGGCGTCCTCTGGGGCGGGTTCGCCGCGCAGGCGGAGAACCGCATCCCCGTCGCGGTGACCTCGGAGACCGCGTCGGCACTGGACGGCGCGAAGGATGCCGTCGAGGTCACCGAGGTCGGCTCGGCCGACGAGGCGCGCGACCTGGTGCGCTCCGGCGACGTCGACGCGGCCCTCGTCCCGGGCGGCGCCGAGCCGTTCGGGTACACGATCGTGGCCGACGAGTCGGCGCCATCCGCCCTCACGTCGCTGCTCAGCGTGTCCCCCGAGATCGAACTGCTGACGACCGGCGGCACGGATGAGATCCTCCGCTACTTCGTCTCGCTCGGGTTCGGTCTGATCTTCTTCATGGCCGCCCTCACCTTCGGCTCGACGATCGCGCAGAGCGTCGTGGAGGAGAAGCAGACCCGCGTCGTCGAACTGCTCATCTCGGCCATCCCGACCCGCGCGCTCCTGGCCGGAAAGGTCATCGGCAACACGATCCTCGCGATGGGGCAGGTGATCGGCCTCGCAGCCATCACGGTCGTGGGCCTCACCGTCACGGGGCAGAGCGCCCTGCTCGGCGGCCTCGGCGCGCCGCTGGTGTGGTTCGCGGTGTTCTTCCTGTTCGGCTTCATCCTGTTGGCGTCGCTGTTCGCGGCCGCCGCGGCGATGGTGTCGCGCCAGGAGGACATCGGGTCGACGACGACGCCCCTGACCTTCCTTGTGATGGCGCCGTACTTCCTCGTGGTGTTCTTCAACGACAACCCGGTCGTCCTGACGGTCATGTCGTACGTGCCGTTCTCGGCCCCCGTCGGCATGCCGGTGCGGGTCTTCCTCGGCGAGGCGCTGTGGTGGGAGCCGCTGCTCTCGCTGGCGGTGCTGCTGGCCACGTGCGTCGCGGCGATCCTCGTGGGCGCGAAGATCTACGAGAACTCGCTGCTGCGGATGGGCGCCCGCGTCTCGCTCGCCGACGCCCTCAAGGCCTGATCGGCCTACCCGGCACCCACGAGCACGGAGAGGACGTTCCCGGCGGGATCGCGGAACCAGGCGATGTCGGGTCCGCCGTTGCCGCGGGCGATGCCGCGCTCGTCGGTGCCGAAGTCGGGGTCGTCGTAGATCTTCGTCGCGACGCCCTGCGCGTTCAGCTGATCGACGGCGGCGTCGATGTCGTCGACGAGCAGATTCAGGATGGTGAAGCTCGCCGGCACATGGTCGGCCTTCGGATAGGCGATCGCGCGCCATCCCCCCGGCATCGTGATCTCGAGGATCCCCATGCCATTGGTCTCGACCTGCAGGCCCAGCACGTCACGGTAGAACGCCTCGGCGGCGGGGATGTCGTCCACCGAGAATCCGGCGAACGACGCGGCGGAACGGATCATGATGCTCCTCGGGCTCATCCAGGGCGGTGTCGAGGACAGTATCGACCGCCCGGCGCTGCGAGGGAAGGCCCTCAGCGCTCGACGAGGATGCCGTCGGCGTCGGCCCACACGTGCGCCCCCGGCCGGAAGGACACCCCGGCGATCACCACCGTGACGTCGACCTCGCCGCGGCCGTCCTTCGCGCTCTTCCGCGGGTTCGAGCCGAGCGCCTTGACGCCGAGCGGCAGGGTCGCGAGAGCGGCGCGGTCGCGGACGGCGCCGTGCACGATGATCCCGGCCCAGCCGTTGCGGACAGCGGATGCTGCGATGAGGTCGCCGACGAGTGCGGACTCCAGCGAACCGCCGCCGTCGACGACGAGCACCGCCCCGTCGCCCGGCGTCGCCAGGATCTCCTTGACCAGCGCGTTGTCGCGATGGCAGCGGACCGTGCGGATGGCGCCGTCGAACGCCACCTGCCCGCCGAGGTCGTGCAGCTGCAGGGCGAGCGAGTCGAGCGCCTCACCGCGCTCGTCGAAGAGGTCGGCCGTCGCGATCGTCATGCGCCCACGCTATTGCCCCCGGCGCTCACAGCGGGAACAAAGCCGTATTGCATACAATTGAATCGAAGTGATCACGGGCCGACGATGTCCCTCCCCCGCACCACCAGGAGACGACATGAGCCTCACGCTCGACCGCACGGCCGCCACCGACGCCCCCATCCTCGATGTCCTCGCGGAGCGCTGGAGCACCCGCATCTTCGACCCGGCCGCACCGCTGGACGAGGCCGCCCTCGCGAGCGCGCTCGAGGCGGCCCGCTGGGCCCCGTCCGCGAACAACACGCAGCCGTGGCGCTTCATCGTCGCCCGGCGCGGCACCGAGGCGCACGCCGCCGTCGTCGCCGCCCTCACGGGCTTCAACCAGGCGTGGGCCGCGGACGCCGCCGCGCTCGTCGTCTTCGCCGCGACGACCGAGATCGACGGCGAGCCGCAGCACTTCGCGACCTACGACACCGGCCAGGCCGCCGCGCACTTCACGGTGCAGGCGCACGCCTCCGGCCTCCACACCCACCAGATGGGCGGCTTCGACCGCGCCGCCGTCGCCGCGACGTTCGCTCTCGATGCAGGCGTCACGCCGCTGACCGTCATGGCCGTCGGCACCCTCGGCGACGTATCGGCTGCCCCCGAGCCGCTGCGCGAGCGCGAGCTCGCCCCGCGCACGCGCCGCAGCGTCAAGGACTCGCTCGTCGGGGCGTGAGCGCCGCTCAGCCTGCCGGCCGCTCGGCCGGCGGGTTGCGGTCCGGGTGCAGGACGATCACGAGCGAGTACGAGTCGCCGCCGGCATCCGGGCCCCGTTCTTTGAACTCCTGCAGCAGGCCGTAGAGCCGCTGCTGCAGTTCGTCGAGGTGCTCGGCGTTCAGCCGGAGCCCGAGCCAGCTCGTCTCGACGAGCTGCGGGTCGACCTCCTGCAGCTGCTGCCGCATCGTCTCCAGCAGGATGACGGAGAAGTTCGGCCCCTGCGGGGCATGCCACGACCGCCCCGTCGCCCGGTACGGCACCTCGCGCGCGCCGCGGGTGCCGGTGCGCGCCGGCTCGGCGGCCAGCAGCCCGGTGTCGACGAGGGTGCGGACGTGGTGGAGCATCGTGCCGGGGTTGACCTCGAGCAGTTCCGCGAGCTCCTTGTTGGTGCGGGCGTCGAACGCGCACAGGCGCAGCACGCGCAGCCGCAGCGGCGAGCTCAGGGCCCGCGCGAGCGCGACCGCCGCCTTGTCGGAGCCGTTCGCCTCGTGGGTCATGCAGCGAGCGTAGCGGGGTGATTGACAGAACCCAACAGGTCGGCGCAGACTGATCGACATGTCCCAACCAGTCGAGTTGGAGGCGGCGCTGACGCCGCACCGCTCGCTGTGGCGCGACGGCAATTTCCTCACGATGTGGAGCGGTCAGGCGCTGAGCCAGTTCGGGGCGCAGATCACCGAACTCGCCCTCCCCGTCCTCGCCGTGCTGCTGCTCCAGGCCACGGAGTTCGACGTCGGCCTGCTGGGGGCCGCCGGAACGGCCGCGTTCCTGCTCGTCGGACTGCCCGCCGGAGCGTGGATCGACCGGCTCCGCAAGCGCCACGTCATGATCGTCGCCGACGTCATCCGCGCCGTCGCCCTCGCGGCGCTGCCCCTGCTGTGGTGGGCGGGTCTGCTGCAGATCTGGCACATGGTCCTCGTCGCCCTCGTGATGGGCGTCGCGACCGTCTTCTTCGACGTCTCCTACCAGAGCGTCGTGCCCTCACTCGTCCCCGCGGACCACATCGCCGAAGCGAACGGCAAGCTCGAGTCCACCGCCCAGCTGGCCGGCATCGCCGGTCCCGCCGCCGGCGGGTGGCTCATCGGCGTGATCACGGCCCCCTTCGCGGTGCTCGTCACCGCCGTCACCTACCTGCTGTCCGCCGGTGCGCTGCTGCGCACCCGCGACTCCGAGCTGGTCGCCGCGCGGCACGACCACGATCCGCTCGTCGCCTCGATCCGCGAGGGCCTGCGCTGGGTGTTCGGCAACGTGCACCTGCGGCGCATCGTCGGAACGACCGGGGTGTCGAACTTCTTCAGCACGATCACCTTCACGCTGCTGCCGATCTTCCTGCTGCGCACGCTCGGCCTCTCGCCGGCCCAGATGGGGGTCATCTTCGCCGTGGGCGCGGTCGGCGGCTTCGTCGGCGCCCTCGTCACGCCCCGCATCCTCCGCCGCCTCGGGGAGGCGCGCACCATCCCGGCCAGCGCCATCGTCTTCTCGCTCATCGCCCTGCTGCTCCCGGCCGCCGTCGCCGTCCCCGCGATCGCCTTCCCGCTGCTGCTCGTGCAGAGCTTCCTCGGAACCTTCAGCGTCCTGCTCTACAACATCACGCAGGTCACCTTCCGCCAGCGGATCACGCCGCCCCGGCTGCTCGGCCGGATGAACGCGTCGATCCGGTTCTGCGTGTGGGGCGTCATGCCGATCGCGGCGCTCCTCGCCGGCGCGCTGGGCACGTGGCTCGGCGTCCCCACGACGATGTGGATCGCCGCGGCGGGCGCCCTGGCATCCGCGCTCTTCGTCGTCACCGGCCCGTTCTGGCGGATGCGGGAGCTGCCGACGCCGGGCGACTGACGGCCCGGCACTGCACTGTAGACGGCGGGGAACCGGGGCACCACCCCCGGCCCTGCGGCACCCGGAGCTGGTTAGGGTGGACCATGACCACGAGCGTCCTGTCCATCGGCACCGCGGTCCCCTCCACGCGGCTGACGCAGAGGCAGGTGCGCGACCTCTTCGCCGCGCAGCCCGGCCTCGACCGCCGCACGCAACGGCTCATCCATGCCGCCTTCGATGCGGCGGCGATCGAGCACCGCCACACCGTGCTGGCCGGCCTCTACGGCGAGGCACCCGATGACGACACGGCGATGGCCGTCGTGGATGCCGCGGGGGCGCTGCTGCGACCGAGCACGGGGGCTCGCAACACCGAGTTCATCCGGCACTCTCCGGACCTGTTCGCGGGTGCGGCGCGATCGGCGCTGGGCTCCGCCACCGTAGACCCGGCGCAGGTCACGCACGTCGTCACGGTGTCCTGCACGGGCCTCGTGGCGCCCGGTCCCGACTACCGGCTCGTCCGCGACCTCGGCCTGCCGACGACCGTGGAGCGCTATCACCTCGGCTTCGTCGGCTGCGCGGCGGGCATCCCCGCGCTCCGCACGGCCGCGCGCATCTGCGCCGCCCAGCCGGACGCCGTCGTCCTCGTGGTGTGCGCCGAACTGTGCACGCTGCACTTCCGCTCCTCCGCGGACCCGCAGCAGATCGTCGCGTCCTCCGTCTTCGCCGACGGCGCCGCCGCCGCCGTCGTGACCGCCGACACCTCGCTGCGCGGCGCGCACTGGCTGGAGCTGGAGCGGTTCGGCACCGCCCTCACCGACGAGGGCGAGACGGACATGGTGTGGACGGTCGGCGACGCCGGGTTCGAGATGGTCCTCTCCGCCGAGGTCCCCCGCATCGTGGGCCGGGAGATCCGGGGCGCGGTCGACCGGTTCCTCGGCGACGAGACGGTCGACGCGTGGGCCGTCCATCCGGGCGGGCGCAGCGTCCTGGACCGCGTGGAGACCGGCCTCGCGCTCGCGCCGGACGCCCTCACCCTCTCCCGGGAGGTGCTCCGCGACTACGGCAACATGTCCAGCGCCACGATCCTCTTCATCCTCCGCCGTCTCCTCGAGGGGGCCGCCGGCGGGGACGGGGACGCGGGGGCTGCGCCGGATCAGCGGATCGCGGCGCTCGCCTTCGGCCCCGGTCTCACCGTCGAGTCGGCCCTCCTCACACGGCGTACGGCGGAGCGCGGGTGAGCCTCGCCACGCGGGACGAGGAGCTCCGCGAGCTCATGGACGACCCGGACTGCGATCCCGAGCGGCTCGCCGCGACGCTGCACCGGTTCGCCGTCGTGAACCGTCTCGTCTCCGGCTGGGGCCGCGTCTACCGCTCGGCGCTCCGGCCGCACCTGGTCGGGCTCGGCCGCCCGGCGCGCGTCCTCGATCTCGGCTGCGGCGGCGGCGACCTCGTCGCCCGGCTCGCGGGGCTGGCGCGCGCGGACGGCCTGGACGTCGAGTGGACCGGCGTCGACCCCGACCCGCGGGCGCACGAGGTCGCGGCACGGTGGGCGGCCCCCGGCATCCGCTTCCGCGCGGTGGACGCCGCGGTCCTCGTCGCGGAGGGCGAGCGGTTCGACGCGGTCGTCTCCAACCATGTCCTGCACCACCTGGGCGCCGAACTGCCGGCCTTCGCCGCCGCCTCCCGGGCGCTGTCGACGGGACCGGTGCTGCACTCCGACATCGAGCGCGGCCGGCTCGCGTACGCGCTGTACACGGTCGGGATCACACCGTTCGCGGGGGGCACGTTCCTCCGCACCGACGGCCTGCGCTCGATCCGGCGCAGCTTCCGGGCCGAGGAGCTCGCGGCGGCGATCGCGGCGGGCGAGGTCAGAGACCCCGCGGATGCCCCGAGTCCGTGGCGGATCGATCGCCCGGCGCCGTTCCGCCTCCTGGCGCGGAGCGTCGGCCATGCCTGACGTCGTCGTCATCGGAGCCGGCCCGGTCGGCACGCTGCTCGCGGCCGAGCTCACCCGCCGCGGCGTCGAGGTGGTCCTGCTCGAGCGGCGCACCGAGGCCGGCACGGGGACGCGCGCGATCGGGCTGCATGCGCCGGTCCTCGCGGCGCTCGAGGACGGGGGCGCGACCGACCGCATCCTGGAGCGGGCCGTCCGCGTGCGCCGCGGCGAAGCGCGCAGCGGCGGGCGGCTGCTCGGCGTCGTGCGGTTCGATCGGCTGAGCGCGCGGCATCCGTTCGTCGCGACGCTGCCGCAGGCCGAGACCGAGGCCGCGCTGGCCGTCGGCGCGCCCGCCCCGCGGCGGGGCGTCGTCGTGACCGCCATCCGCGCCGACGGGGACCTGGTCCGGGTGACCGCCGCCGGCACCGGCGAGACCGAGCTGTCGGCGCCCCTCGTCGTCGTCGCGGGAGGCGCCGCCGCACGCGGGCTCGTCTACCGGCCGGGCGCGCTCCGGCAGACCGCGTACCCCGACCGCTACCTCATGACGGATGCCGACGTGCCGGGGCGGCC
Source organism: Microbacterium saccharophilum (assembly GCF_007992455.1). Taxonomy (GTDB): domain Bacteria; phylum Actinomycetota; class Actinomycetes; order Actinomycetales; family Microbacteriaceae; genus Microbacterium; species Microbacterium saccharophilum. Next base: position 160,057 of record NZ_BKAH01000003.1, read on the forward strand.
GGATGCGGAGGTCGCGGTGGTGCACCTGGCACCGTCCGGGGTGCTCGAGTCGTTCCCGCTGCCCGGCGGTCGGCGCCGGTTCGTCGCATGGGACGGCGGGGGCGCGGACGACGACGCCGCCCGGCTCGCGCGGCTGCGCACGGCCCTCACCGATCGCGGGGAGCCGGGAGCCGCCGACGCCGTGGGGTCCGCGACCTCGTTCGGCGTCCGCCGCGTCGTCGCGCCGCGGCTGCGGCGGGCCCGCATCCTCGTGATCGGCGACGCGGCCCACGAGGTGAGCCCCATCGGCGGGCAGGGGATGAACCTCGGCCTTCTGGATGCCGCAAGCCTCGCGCCGCTCCTCGCCCGGTGGCTGCGGACGGGGCGGGAACCGGAGGCCGAACTGGCCGCCTGGGAGCGGGAACGGGTGCGCTCGGCCGCGTGGGCCGCGCGCCTGGCCGCGCTCAACACGGGGCTCGGTCGAGCGAAGGGGCCCGTCGGGCACGTCGTGCGCGAGGCGGCCCTGCGTGTCGCACTCGGTGCGGCCGGCCCGATCGCGGCGCGCGGGTACGCGATGGGCTTCGACGCCGCGGCCCGCTGACCGCGGCGTCGCACCCAGGATCAGCGCAGTGCGCCGGGTGAGGCGACGAGCAGCGCCGCCAGCACCAGCGCCGACGCCATGACGAGGCGGAAGACGACCCGTTCGGGCCGCCGGACGAGCACGCGGACGACGGTCGCGGCCGCGAGTGCCACCACGCCCGCGAACAGGACCCACGACACGGCTCCGAGTGCCCCGGCGGCAGCGGCCCCCGACAGCACGGCGACGGCGCCGGCCGTGATCGCCGCGGCGGCGATCACGACGGAGACGCGGGGGCCGAGCCGGTGCGGCAGCCCGCGCACACCCGTGCGGTCGTCGTCGTCGAGATCGGGCAGCACGTTCGTGAGGTGCACGGCGGCGCCGAGTGCGGCGCCCGCGATCCACGCCCACGGAGGCGCGAGCTGCGACGGCACCGCGGAGAGGGTCGCGAGGGACGGGAAGATCCCGAAGCTCACGAGGAACGGCGCGATCGAGAGGGCCGTGGACTTGAGGGCCGCGTTGTAGGACCAGGCCGCGGCGAGCGCGACGGCGTGCGCCGCCAGCATCCCCCACCCGATCGCGGCGGACAGGAGGAGCGACAGGACGAGCGCGCCGACGGCCGCGATCGACGCGGTCCGCGCCGAGACGTCGCCCCGCACGAGCGGCTTGTCCGTGCGCCCCACCGCCGTGTCGCGGTCGCGGTCGATGACGTCGTTGGAGATGCCGACGGAGAGCTGCCCGCACAGGACGGCGACGCCGAGCAGCGCCACGCGCCACGGCTCGACCCCCGACGCGATCCCGAGGGCCACCGCGAGCACCGTCACGACGACGGAGGGCCCGGGGTGGGTGGAGCCCCACAGGGCGCGGAGCGTGGTCACGGCTCGATGCTCTCACGCGCGCCGTGACCACCGGACTCAGTCGTCGAGCAGCTCCGCCTCGATCACCTCGTCGTCCTCGACCGGCGGCGGGGTGCCGTCGCTCGTGAGGACGAGCTGCGACCCGTCCGCCGCGACGTCGACGCGCACGACCTCGCCGTCCCGGACGCCGCCGGACAGCAGCGCCATGGCGAGTCGGTCCTGGATCTCGGACTGGATCAGCCGGCGCAGCGGCCGCGCGCCGAAGAGCGGGTCGTAGCCGCGTTCGGCCAGCCAGGCGCGGGCATCCGGCGTCACGGCGAGCGTCAGGCGACGGTCCTTGAGGCGCCGCTGCAGCGCGTCGACGGACAGCTCGACGATCTGCGCGAGGTCGTCCTCGCTGAGGGCCTGGAACATCACGATGTCATCGAGCCGGTTCAGGAACTCCGGGCGGAACGCCTGCCGGACGAGCGCCATGACCTGGTCGCGCTTGACCTCGATGGCGAGCGTCGGGTCGATGAGGATCGGCGAGCCGAGGTTCGAGGTGAGGATCAGGATCGTGTTCGTGAAGTCGACCGTGCGCCCCTGCCCGTCGGTGAGGCGTCCGTCGTCGAGAACCTGCAGCAGGATGTCGAAGACCTCGGGGTGCGCCTTCTCGACCTCGTCGAGCAGGATGACGGAGTACGGCCGACGCCGCACGGCCTCGGTCAGCTGACCGCCCTGCTCGAAGCCGATGTATCCCGGAGGGGCGCCGACGAGCCGGGCGACGGAGTGCTTCTCGCCGTACTCGCTCATGTCGATGCGGACCATGGCGTGCTCGTCGTCGAAGAGGAAGTCGGCGAGCGCCTTGGCGAGCTCGGTCTTGCCGACACCGGTCGGGCCGAGGAAGAGGAACGAGCCGGTGGGCCGGTTCGGGTCGCTGATGCCCGCCCGGGAGCGACGCACGGCGTCGGCGACCGCCTTGACGGCCTGCTTCTGCCCGATGAGCCGCTTGCCGAGCTCGTTCTCCAGGTGCACGAGCCGCTCGGACTCGCCCTGCAGCAGGCGGCCGACCGGGATTCCGGTCCACGCGGCGATGACGGCGGCGATGTCCTCGTCGGTCACCTGCTCGTTGACCATGCGCTCCTCGGTGGGATTCGCATCGGCGCGCTCGGCGTCGGCGATCTCCTGCTGGAGGCGCTTGATGGTCTCGTACTCGAGCTTCGAGGCGCGCGCGTAGTCGGCCTCCCGCAGCGCACGGTCGCGCGCCGTGACGGCCTCGTCGTACTGCTTCTTGAGCTCGCCGACGCGGTTCAGGCCGGCGCGTTCCCGCTCCCACCGGGCCTCGAGCGCCGTCAGCTGCGCCTCCGCCTGACCCATCTGCTCGCGGAGCTTCGCGAGGCGCTCCTTCGACGCGTCGTCCTTCTCGCGCTTGAGGGCGAGCTCCTCCAGGCGCATGCGGTCCACCTGGCGGCGCAGCTCGTCGATCTCGACGGGGCTCGAGTCGATCTCCATCTTCAGCCGGCTCATGGCCTCGTCGATGAGGTCGATCGCCTTGTCCGGCAGCTGGCGCGACGGGATGTACCGGTTGCTGAGCGCCGCCGCGGCGACGAGGGCGCCGTCGCTGATCGTGACACCGTGGTGGGCCTCGTAGCGTCCCTTGAGCCCGCGGAGGATCGCGACGGTGTCCTCGACGCTCGGCTCGCCGACGTAGACCTGCTGGAAGCGGCGCTCCAGTGCGGCATCCTTCTCGATGAACTCGCGGTACTCGTTGAGCGTCGTCGCCCCGATGAGCCGCAGCTCTCCCCGCGCGAGCATCGGCTTGAGCATGTTGGATGCCGCGACCGATCCCTCGCCACCGCCCGCGCCCATCAGGACGTGCAGCTCGTCGATGAAGGTGATGACACGGCCCTCGGACTCGGTGATCTCCTTGAGGACGCTCTTCAGACGCTCCTCGAACTGCCCGCGGTACATCGCTCCGGCGACGAGCGCGGAGATGTCGAGGGTGATGAGCTCCTTGTTCTTCAGCGACTCGGCGACGTCGCCCGCGACGATGCGCTGGGCGAGACCCTCCACGACGGCGGTCTTGCCGACGCCGGGCTCGCCGATCAGGACGGGGTTGTTCTTCGTGCGCCGGGTGAGCACCTGGCTGACGCGCCGGATCTCGCTGTCCCGGCCGATGACCGGGTCGAGCTTGCCCTGCCGCGCGCGCTCGGTGAGGTTGATGCCGAACTGCTCCAGGGCGCTCTGCTGGTCTTCCTGGCCGGGTGTCGGCTGTGCGTTCATGTTTCCCCTCGCATCCCAAACTTGAGCCTTATGGACTCAAGTTTATCACGAGAGGCTCCCGCTCGCTGGGTCAGGAGGCCATCGACTCCGTGCACGTGAAGCGCGCCCGGTACGCCGTGGGCGTCGTGCCGAGCGTCCGGGCGAAGTTCTGCCGCAGCACGGCCGCCGACCCGAACCCGCACTCCCAGGCGATCTTGTCGAGGCCCAGGTCGGTCTGCTCGAGCAGGCGCTGCGCCTGGATGATGCGCTGCCGGGCGAGCCACGCCGCCGGGGTCGTGCCGTAGTCGGCCTTGAACCGGCGCGCGAAGGTGCGCGGCGACATGTGCGCGCGCGACGCGAGCTGGTCGACGGACAGGTCGAGGCGGAGGTTCTCCAGCATCCAGTCGGTGACCGGCGTGAGGGAGAGCGACGTCGACACCGGCAGCGGACGGTCGATGAACTGCGCCTGTCCGCCGTCCCGCTGCGGCGGGACGACCATGCGGCGGGCGATCTTGTTGGTCATCTCGGCGCCGAGCTCGATGCGCAGCAGGTGCAGGCACGCGTCGAGGCCCGCCGCCGTGCCGGCGCTCGTGATGATGCGCCCGTCCTGCACATAGAGGACGTGCGGGTCGACGTCGATGGCCGGGTACATGCGCTTCATCGTGTCGGCGTAGCGCCAGTGCGTCGTCGCACGCCGCCCGTCGAGCACGCCGGCGGCCGCGACGACGAAGGCGCCGCTGCAGACCGTCAGCACCCAGGCGCCCCGCTCGACGGCGCGGCGGACGACCGCGGTGACGCGCTCGTCGACGTGATCCCACGCGTCGCGCGGGATGGGGGTGATGACGACGAGATCGGCTTCGTCGGCGAAGGCCAGGTCGGCGTCGACGTTGAGGGAGAACCCGATGTTGGCCGGCACGGCGCCCGGGTCGGGCGTGACGATGCGGAAGTCGAAGTTCGGGATGCCGTCGTCGCTGCGGTCCAGTCCGAACGCCTCGCACGCGAGGCCGAACTCGAACGGGGCGAACCCAGGCTGCACGACGCACGCGACGGTCTTCATGGCAGGAATCCTACCAACAGCGGCTGCTCTGCCACTAGTGGCAGTATCTGTTCCCGCGTAGCTTTTCAGCCATGATGATCACGATCCTCCTGGTGGCCGTTGCCACCGTCGGTCTGGTCGGCACAGTGCGAGCCCTCGCCACCGACGGCTACCGCGCCGTGCCCACCGACCCGTCTCGCCTCCCCTGAGGCTCACACGCGCGGCGCGACGCCACCCCGTCGCCCGTCGCGTCTCTTCTGCCGGCTCAGCGCGCCAGGTCGACCACCGTGTCGAGCAGGACGCCGGCCGACCGCATCCACGAGAACCGCGCGATGTGCGCCGTGCCCGCCGCGACCGTGCGGGCGTGCTCGGCGGGGTCGTCGAGAGCGCGGACGGCGGCGCCGAACGCTGCCGGATCCGTTCCGGCGGCGTAGCGGGCGCCGTCGCCGGCGACCTCGCGGAAGATCGGCATGTCGGTCACGACGGCCGGGACTCCGAGCGCGAGAGCCTCGGCGAGCGGGAGTCCGTACCCCTCGTCGAGGCTCGCGCTCACCAGCACGGCCTGGTCGGCCAGCAGAGCCGCATACTCCGCGTCGGTGACGCCGCCGTGGAACACGACCGCCGCACCCTCGGGCGCGAGCGCTTCGAGCTCGGCCCGCCGGGCGGGCGTGATGCGCGAGAGCAGGTGCAGCGTGCGCCCCGGAAGCGACGCCATCGCGCGCACGAGCGTCTCGACGTTCTTGTAGGGCATGAACGAGCCCATGTAGATGAGGTTCCGCGTGCCCGGTGTCACGACGACGCCCGGCGGCAGCATCCCGGCCAGCTTCTGCGGCGCGTTGGGGATCACGACGACGGGACGCTTCGTGAGCCGCGCCGCGGCGAACTGCCGCCTGCTCGTCTCGCTCACCGTCGCGACGACGTCGGCGGCGTTGAGGGTGAGCCGCTGCGGCACGTAGCTGAGGTGGAACAGGCGCCACCCGACGCGGATCGGGGCGGGCAGGTCGCGCGGCGGCGTGCGGTGGCGGTAGTAGATGGTGTCGTGCAGCGTGAGGATGAGGCGGAAGCGCCGGCCGAGTGAGCCCATCGTCTGCATCGGCGAGAACACGACGTCGGGTCGGTCACGGTTCAGCCGCAGCGCCGTGAACGGCTCCCGCCACGACGTGGGGGGGTGGATGCGGCGCGTCGTGGCGCCGGCCGGGAGATAAGCGCGCTGCCCCTCGTCGGCGATCAGGTAGGTGACCTCGACGCCGCGCTCCGCGGCGGCGTCCGCGACGGCGGCGGCGAGCTCGGCCGAGTAGCGGCTGATGCCGTCGTGGAAATCCGTGCGGATGTACCGGGCGTCGAAGAACAGCCGCATCGTCAGAGCGGTTCCCCGCGGTACAGCTTCTCGAACGTGTCCAGCGTCTTGTTGATGTCGTGCGCCTCGACCGCCGTGAGCGATGCCTGCTGCATCCGCAGGTACTCCTCCGGGGATGCCGTCAGGACGCGGCGCAGCTTGTCGGCGAGGTCGTCGGAGTTGCCCGGTTCGAAGAGGTAGCCGTTCTCGCCGTCGTGCACGAGGTGCGGCAGGGCGACGGCATCGGCGGCGACGATCGGGAGGCCGGATGCCATGGCCTCCATCGTCGCGATCGACTGCAGCTCGGCGATCGAGGCGATCGCGAACACGTCGGCCCGCGTGTACGCGGCCCGGAGGTCCTCCTCCGAGGTGCGGCCGTAGAAGACGACGCGGTCGTCGATGCCCAGACGGTGCGCCGTCTGCTCGAGGTTCCGCCGCTGGTCCCCGCCGCCGACGATGTCGAAGACGACGTCGAGTTCGGGCACGAGCTTCGCGATGGCCTCGAGTGTCACCTCGACGTGCTTCTCGGTCGTGAGGCGTCCGACGAACAGCACCCGGCGGTGCGGTCGCGGCGTGAGATCGGGCGTGTAGTTGCCCTTGTCGATGCCGCAGCTGATCGCGATGACACCGTCGATGTCGATGGTCCGCTCGAGGAACTCGGCGGCCCGGCGCGTGGGCGTCGTGACCGCCCGCGACATGCCGAAGGTGCGCTTCGCGTCGTCCCACGCGAGCTTGATCACGACCTTGTCGAGGACCGGCGGGAGCGTCGTGAAGTCGATGATGTTCTCGGCCATCACGTGGTTCGTCGCGATGACCGGGATGCCGCGCTGGCGCGCGATGCGCGTCATGCCGCGACCGATGACGATGTGCGACTGGCTGTGCACGACGTCGGGCTTGACGTCGTCGAGGATGCGGCGCGCGTAGTGCTTCGCCATCCAGGGCAGCACGAAGCGCAGCCAGTCGTGCGGGTACCAGCGCCATCCCGGCAGCCGGTGCACCGTGATGGACTGCTCTTCGAAAACCTCGGTGAACGTGCCGTGCCGGGCGTGCGTGACGCTGGGCGTCACGACATGGACGTCGTGACCACGGGCGGCGAGGCCGGCGGACAGACGCTCGGCGAAACGGGCGGCGCCGTTGACGTCGGGGCCGAAGGTGTCGGCGGCCATCACGATGGTCAGCGGACGTCGGTCAGCGACGGGTTCGCTGAGAGGTGTCGCGGAGTCGGTCACGGGGTACGGGCCAATCTGTGCGGCTGGCGCGCGCCGCGGTTCGCGTCTGCGCCGGATCCGAGTCTAGTCGGGCGGTCCCGCCGAGCCCGGAGCCGTGCCGCGCGCGGCGCATCTCGGCGGCATCTCGGCGGCCTCTCGGCGGCCTGCATCGACGGTCCCGACCGTACGCTGGGTGTCATGGCTCGACTGCAGGCAGACGCCGACCCCCGCCGCTGGGTGCCCGTCACCGGATCGCTGGGCCTCCGCGGCCGGCGCGCGCGCAAGCGCGCGATCGGGATGCTGCTGGCGCAGGCGAACGCTGCGGTCGGGCGTGCGGAGCGGCCCGGCAGCCGGGTCGCGGCGTGGGCGATGAGCCAGGCGGCGCCGCTGCTCATGCGCCGCGCCGACGGGCGGGTGCTCGCGTGGGTGTGGAAGGACGATCCCGAGCTCCTCGTCGCGCTCGCGCAGGTGCAGCAGGCGACGCCGCAGGTGCGCGCCGCGCGGGCGATGATGCCGATCGAGTACGACGACACGGAGTCGTTCCGCGGCACCTACCTGGGGGTCGGCGAGAAGCTCGTGATGGATCTGCCGCCCGACCCGCGCACGCCCCCGTTCGCGACGTACACGTGGGACACCGGCACCCACCTCGTGACGCTGACGGCCGTCAGCGCCGACCGGGAGCGGTTCGGGACGGCACTCGGCGCCGTCGACGAGGTGGCCCGCTCACTGCGGCTCGTGGACGACCTGCCCGTCGGCGAGTCTCCCGACGTGCTGCGACTCGACCCGAGCTGATCACAATGCGATGAGCTGACGCAGCTCTCCGCCGGCCGCGAGCCGGTCCATGGCCGCGTCGATGTCGTCGAGTCCTATGCGGCTGGAGACGAGCTTCTCCAGGGGCAGCTTTCCGGCGCGCCAGAGGTCGACATACTGCGGGATGTCGCGGCTCGGTACCGCCGAGCCGAGGTAGCTGCCGATGATCGTCCGGGCTTCGGCGGTCAGCAGCAGCGGCGACACCGCTGCCCGCGCGTCCGGGGCCGGGAGTCCGACCGTGACGGTCGTGCCGCCGGGGGCGGTCACGGCGACGGCGGTCTCGAAGGCCCGGGCGTTGCCGGCGGCCTCGACGACGGCGGGGACGCGGAGGCCGAGGTCGATCGCATCGGCCGGGCACAGTGCCTCCGCGGCGCCGAGCTCGCGGGCGAGATCGAGCTTGGCGGGAACGGCATCGATGCCGATCACCTCGACCCCGAGCGCGACGGCGACCAGCAGCGCGGCCATCCCGACGCCCCCGAGCCCGACGATGGCGATCGTGGAGCCGGGAGCCGGACGGGCCGCGTTCATCACCGCGCCGCCTCCGGTGAGGACCGCGCAGCCGAGCAGTGCCGCGATCTCGCCCGGCACATCGGCCGGGACCGGTACGACCGAGGTGCGGCTGACGACGGCGTGGGTCGCGAACCCGCTGACGCCGAGATGGTGGTGCACGGCCTCCGCTCCGCGGTGCAGGCGGATGCCGCCGCCCACGAGTGTGCCGGCATTGTTGGCTGCGGTGCCCACCTCGCAGGGCAGTCGCCCGTCGGTGCGGCAGCCGGCGCACTCCCCGCATCGCGGCAGGAAAGTCATGACGACCCGGTCGCCCACGGCGACGTCGGTGACGCCCGGCCCCGTGCGCTCGACGATTCCGGCGGCCTCATGACCGAGGAGCATCGGTGTGGGGCGACGCCGGTTGCCGTCGACGACGCTGAGGTCGGAGTGGCAGACGCCGGCGGCCTCTATCCGGACGAGCAGCTCGCCGGCTTCCGGTGCATCGAGCTCGAGCGGCCCGACGCGGAACGGCCGCGATCGCGCGAAGGGCGCGTCCGCGCCCGACGTCTCCAGGACTGCACCGATGATCTGCATGTCGACCTCCTCGTCTGCGTCCGACGCTACCCCGGTCGGCTCGGCCACAGGACGCAACGGCGGAGATCATCGCCCACACGGCCCCGGATGCCACCCGCCGCGGCGGATCGCACGCGATCTCCGCCGTTCGGCTCGGCGGCGCGCCGGTCAGTGGCCTCAGTCGCGGGGGGCGCGGGGCTGCCAGAGCACGACCTCGGTCGCGCGGCGCACGCGCGTGCCGTGGCGCAGGGTCACGACGCTGCCGCTCGCGCCCGCGGCGAAGACCCGGGCGCCGCGACGCTGGTCGACCTCGTCGCGCAGGCGCTGTTCGAGGTCGGCGACCTCGCGGCGCAGCCGCCGCACCTGGTCCTCGAGCTCGATGATCCGGGCGATGGCGGGCAGGCTCATCCCGTCGGCCGACAGCGCCGCGACCTCGCGGAGCTGCGCGACGTGCCGCAGGGAGTACCGCCGCGAGCCGCCCTGGGTGCGGGCGGGGATGACGAGGCCCAACCGGTCGTACTGGCGCAGGGTCTGCGGGTGCATGCCGGCGAGCTCGGCGGCCACCGCGATGGCGAGGATCGGGGCGTCCTCATCGATCGTGCTGTCAGCCATGGTCCTCACCTCTTCGTCTCTACTCGCGGGCCTTGCTCATCAGATCGGCGCGCGGGTTCTCCTTCGACTCGAGCTCATGGAACCGCTCGAGCGCCTCCCGGGCCTTGTCATCCAGGTGCGACGGCACGGCCACCTGCACCTCGGCGAGGAGGTCTCCGGTGCCTTTCGACGTCTGCACGCCGCGTCCCTTGACCCGCAGCACACGCCCGGAGGGCGTGCCCGGCGCGACCCGGAGCTTGACGGGATCGCCGCCGAGCGTCGGGACTTCGATCGTCGCGCCGAGCGCCGCCTCCGTGAACGTCACGGGAACGGTGACGCGGAGGTTCAGGCCGTCACGGGTGAACACCGGATGCGGGCGCACCGCGACCGCCACGACGATGTCGCCCGGCTCGCCGCCGTCCGGCGACGGCCGCCCACGGCCGCGGAGGCGGATCTTCTGCCCGTCGGCGACGCCGGCGGGGATCTTGACCTTGAACGGCTTGCCGTCCTCGCCCTGCAGCGAGATCGTCTCCCCGCGGACGGCGGTCTGGAAGTCCAGCGTCGTCCGGGCGGTGACGTCGGCGCCGCGCTGCGGCCCGCCGAACCCGCGGAACCCGCCGGAGGGCTGGCCGAACCGGCCGGAGCCGAAGCGTCCGCCGGTCTGCTCGCCGAACATCGCGAACAGGTCGTCGAAGTCAGCGGTCTGCGCGCCCCCCCGGCCGCCGAAGCGGCTGAAGACGTCCTCGAAGCCGCCGCCGGCGCCGGGCGCCTGGAAGCGCGCGCCGGAGCCCATGGCGCGGATCTGGTCGTACTCGGCGCGCTGCTCCTTGTCGCTCAGCACGGCGTACGCCTCGCTGATCTCCTTGAACTTCGCCTCGGCGCCCGCATCACCCTGATTGGAGTCGGGGTGATGCGTGCGCGCGAGTTTGCGGTACGTCTTCTTCAGGTCGGCGTCGGTGACGTCCTTGCTGACACCGAGGACCTTGTAGAAGTCCTTGTCGAACCAGTCCTGACTGGCCATGGAACTCCTCTCCGACTACTCCGCCGGGACGGCGACGACGACCTTCGCCGGCCGCAGCTCGGTGGTGCCGAGCCGGTAGCCGACCTCGACGACCTCGAGGACCGTCGCAGTCTCGACACCGGGTGTCGGCGCCTGGAAGATCGCCTCGTGCTGCTGCGGGTCGAACGCCTCGCCGGCGACGCCGTAGGCGGTGACGCCCATGCGCTCGGCGACGCCCCGGAGCTTCTCGGCGATCTGCGTGAAGGGGGTGCCCTCCTCGAGGTCGCCGTGCTTCTCGGCACGGTCCAGGTCGTCGAGGACGGGCAGGAGGCCCTTCGCGACCGCGCCCTTGGCGCGCTCGATCTCGGCTTCCCGCTGCTCCTCGGTCCGGCGGCGGTAGTTGGCGTACTCGGCCTGCAGGCGCTTGAGGTCCAGGAGCAGGTCGTGCTCCGCGGCGGGGGCGTCCGCGACGGTCGCCTCATCGGACTGCATCGCGCCGAGGATGTCCTCGACGGTCAGCTCGTCCTCCTCGGCGACGTCGTCCTCGACGATGTCCTCCTGCGAATCAGGGTCGGAGACCTGCGCCTCCGACCCCTCCTCGCCGAGGACCTCGTCGCCTTCTTCGGGCTGTTCGAAGTCCTTCTTCGTCATGAGTCCTACTTCTTCTCGTCCTCGTCGTCGACGACCTCGGCGTCGATGACATCCTCTTCCGCGGATGCCGTCGGCGCGTCGCCCTCGGCACCGGGCTGCGCACCGGCATCCGGCGCCTGCTGCTCGGCCTGCGACGAGGCGTAGATGGCCTCACCGAGCTTCGTCTGCGACGTGTTCAGCTTGTCGAACGCCGTCTTCACGGCGTCGTCGTCGTCACCGGCGAGCGCCGTCTTGAGCGCGTCGACGTCGGCCTGCACCTCGGTCTTGACGTTCTCCGGCAGCTTGTCGGCGTTGTCGGCGATGAGCTTGTCGATCGAGTACGACAGGGTCTCGGCCTGGTTGCGGACCTCGGCGGCCTCACGGCGCTTCTTGTCCTCGGCGGCGTGCTCCTCGGCCTCGCGCACCATGCGCTCGATGTCGTCCTTCGGCAGCGAGGAGCCGCCGGTGATCGTCATCGACTGCTCCTTGCCGGTGCCCTTGTCCTTGGCGGACACGTGCACGATGCCGTTCGCATCGATGTCGAAGGTGACCTCGACCTGAGGGATGCCGCGCGGCGCCGGCGCGATGCCGGTCAGCTCGAACGTGCCCAGCGGCTTGTTGTCGCGCGTGAAGTCACGCTCGCCCTGGAAGACCTGGATCGCGACGGACGGCTGGTTGTCGTCGGCCGTCGTGAAGGTCTCGCTGCGCTTGGTCGGGATGGCGGTGTTGCGCTCGATGAGCTTCGTCATGATGCCGCCCTTGGTCTCGATGCCGAGGCTGAGGGGGGTCACGTCGATGAGCAGCACATCCTTGCGCTCACCCTTGAGGACGCCGGCCTGGAGGGCCGCGCCGACGGCGACGACCTCGTCCGGGTTGACGCCCTTGTTGGGCTCCTTGCCGGTCTCCTGCTTGACCAGCTCGCCCACGGAGGGCATGCGGGTCGAGCCGCCGACGAGCACGACGTGGTCGATGTCGGCGACCTTGATGCCGGCCTCGCGGATGACGTCCTCGAACGGCTTCTTGGTGCGGTCGAGCAGGTCCTTGGTGAGGTCCTCGAACTTCGCGCGCGTCAGCGTCTCGGACAGCGACACGGGGCCGGAGTCCGTCAGCGAGAGGTACGGCAGGTTGATGCTGGTGCTCGTCGAGGACGACAGCTCCTTCTTCGCCTGCTCCGCGGCCTCCTTGAGGCGCTGCAGAGCGATCTTGTCACCCGAGACGTCGACGCCGGTCGTGTCCTTGAACTGCTTGATGAGGTAGTCCACGACCCGCTGGTCCCAGTCGTCGCCACCGAGGCGGTTGTCACCGGCGGTGGAGCGCACCTGGATGGTGGAGAAGTCGTCGTCCTTGCCCACCTCGAGGAGGGAGACGTCGAACGTGCCGCCACCGAGGTCGAAGACGAGGATGAGCTCGTCCTCCTTGCCCTTGTCCAGGCCGTACGCGAGGGCGGCGGCGGTGGGCTCGTTGATGATGCGGAGGACGTTGAGGCCCGCGATCTCGCCGGCCTCCTTCGTGGCCTGACGCTCGGCGTCGTTGAAGTACGCGGGGACCGTGATGACGGCATCCGTCACGGTGTCGCCCAGGTACTGCTCGGCGTCGCGCTTGAGCTTCTGCAGGATGCGGGCGGAGATCTCCTGGGGCGTGTACGCCTTGCCGTCGATCGACTGGGTCTTCCAGTCGGTGCCCATGTGGCGCTTGACGGAAGTCAGGGTGCGGTCGACGTTCGTGACGGCCTGGCGCTTGGCGGTCTCGCCGACGAGCACCTCGCCGTCCTTCGTGAACGCGACGACCGACGGGGTCGTGCGGAAGCCCTCGGCGTTGGCGATGACCTTCGGCTCGCCGCCTTCGAGGACAGAGACGACGGAGTTCGTCGTCCCGAGGTCGATACCCACTGCACGTGCCATGTGTGCTGCTCCTTCTATCAATGGAAAGTCTGGGGGCGGCCCAACCTGAGCCGCGATGACTCAAGTGTACGCGGACGCACCCAGTGGGTCAAATGAAGTTGAGTCTGGTCGTATCAAGTTCGGGGATGGCGGTCGGCGACGGATGCCGGTGGAGATCATGCTGAACCGCGCGATGCCAGGGATCGGGGGGTTCCTTGTGAAAAACCTGAGGGTTCCTTGTGGGTGGGGCTGGGGCTCACGAGACGTTCGGACGATCTTGCGGAGGTGCTCGCTGCGATCGGGGGTGCTTCTTGAGGTCGGGTCGAGAGACTCATCATGTGCTCGACAAGCCGCCCCGGATCTGAATCGCAGGCAGCACGACCCGCACCCCACAACCCCCCGAAAAGGCGGCCACGAGCCGCGAAAGGACCCCCATCATGAACAAGATCGCCAAGGCCTCCATCGCCACCGCAGCGGGCGTCGCCCTCCTCCTCGGCGGTGCCGGCACGTTCGCCACGTGGAACGCCTCCGCCGCCGAAGCCGGCAGCAGCACCATCGTCGCGGGCAACCTCGTCGTCGAGGACACCAAGGTCGCCGGCACGTGGACCGCCAACGGGTCGCCGATCACGATCGCCACCTACGCCGTGTCCCCCGGTGACGTCCTCACCTACACGAAGACCATGAAGATCAAGGCGGACGGTGACAGCCTGCAGGCCATCCCGGCGCTCACGGGCGGCTCGATCGTCGCAGCCAACCCCACGAACGCCGCCGACCAGGCCCTGGCCGCGTCGCTCCTGAAGACCGCGACGCTCACGGCGAGCGGCACCGGCATCGTCCAGACCGGCGACACCTTCACCGTCGTCCCGGGCGCCGGCACCACCGACCAGATCGCCACGATCACCGCGACCATCACCTTCCCGAAGTCGGCCACGGCCGGCGCCGAGAACGCGAGCATGAACGGCGCCGTGAACCTCACCGGCTTCACCGTCTCCCTCACGCAGAAGACCGCGTGATCCGTGGGCCCGTCGCCCCGGCGGCGGGCCCTTCCGGCCCCCGAAGCTTCGAACCGAGGATCCTGATGTCCCGACGCACCGACCGCCACGCCGCACGGCGCGCGCAGCGGGCTGCGTCGGCTCCGCGCCGGATCCTCCTGGCCGTGGTGGGGACCGCGGCCACGATCGTGCTGGGGATCACCGCCGGCGGCGCCACATACGCCGCCTGGTCGGTCGCCGCCCCGGCGTCGAGCGCCACCACGCTCCGCGCCGGGTCGGCGGGCCTCACGGTCACGAACCCCCAGCTCGCCGCCACCGGCCTCTACCCGGGCCGCACGGTCTACGCGGCCACGACGGTCCGCAACACCGGCACCACGCCGCTGAGCCTCAGCATCACCTCCACGGCCACCGCCACCGCCTTCACCTCGGCACTCGTCGTCACGGCGGGCACCGCCGCGTCGGCGGCGGACTGCGCAGCCGGCCGGGTCACCGCCCCCGTCACCGCGACGATCGGCACGACCCGCGCCCTCGGCGGCACCCTCTCCCCCGGCGCGTCCGCACTCGTCTGCATCGGCCTCGGCCTCCCCGACAGCGCACCCGCCGCCGCAGCCGGCGCCGCCGCATCCCCCCTCACCCTCACCGTCTCCGGAACGCAGGTCCAGCCATGATCCGTCGCCGCCACCTCGGCCCCGTCGCCGCGCTGGTCACCCTCGCGGTGCTCGGCGGGTCGGGCGCCGCAGTGGCGACCTGGACCGCCGCCGCCTCCGTCTCGGCCACGGCATCCTCCGCGACGGCCGCGACGACACTCACGCAGGCCGGCTCTCTCACGACCACGTACGCGTACGCCGGCACCTCGTCGTCGCCGGTCGGCGGAACCCTCGTCCTCGCGAACACGGGCACGACACCGCTCACCTACACCCTGACGACGCAGCTCGCCACGGGCAGCAGCAGCGCCCTCGCCCAGAAGACGACGCTGTCGCTGTGGACGGGCACGTGCGGCGCCGCCGCCCCCACGTCGGGAGTGGTGACCACGACGCTCGCCAACCCGACGCCGGCGCTGCCCGCCGCCGCGCAGAACCTGGCGGCCGGCGCATCCGTCACAGTGTGCGTGGCCACCAAGATCGCAGGCACCGACGCGGGAAGCAGCAATGCTGCCCTGCAGGGTCAGAGCGTCACCGCGACCTTCACCGCCACCGGCGCGGTCGGCGCGAACTGGAAGGCCACCTCGACCGCCGCCCCACTGACCCAGAGCGTCTACCGCCTCGGGGGGATCGGCGCGGTGACCTGCACGGACTCCTTCTTCCGGACCTCCGTCACTCTCCGATGGAACGCTCCGGCGAACACTGCGCCGGGGTCGACCGTCTCCTATCGCATCTACGACGTCGAGACGAACCGCGAACTCGGCACGTCCACGACGACGGCCGTCACGCTCAACGCCCGCGACATCAACCCCAAGGGCGTCTACCAGTTCGCGGTGGAGGCCCGGGAGTCCGCCTACGGTACGAGCGCCGAGCCCAGCGCGCCCGTCACCCTCGAACGCAGCAGCATCTTCGGGCTCGGCATCACCCCCACACTGGAGTGCGCATCATGACCACCGCCACCGCATCCTTCCCCACCGTCACGCTGCCGACCGCCACGCGTCGCGCGCACCGCGAAGAAGCCCGCATCCGCACCGAGGGCGAGCACGGTCTGCTCCACTACCTCGGCGTGGGCCTGAGCAGCGGCCTGCTCGTCCTTCTCCTCGCCGTCGCGGTCGCCGTCGTCGCCCTCCCCGCCCTCGTCGGCGGCAGCGCGATGACGGTGCTCACCCAGTCGATGGAGCCCACGCTCCCCCCGGGCACCCTCGTCGTCGTCAAGCCGACACCGGCCGACGAGATCGCCATCGGCGACGTCGTGACCTACCAGATCCGCTCCGGCGAGGCCGCCGTGGTGAGCCACCGCGTCATCTCGAAGACCTACACAGACGGCGAGCTGACCTTCATCACGCAGGGCGACAACAACACCGAACCGGATGCCGACCCTGTCCGCGCCGTGCAGATCCGCGGCACCATCTGGTACAGCTTCCCGCTGCTCGGCTGGGTGAACAGCCTGCTCACCGGCGCGAACCGCACGCTGGTCCTCGCGATCTCCGCCGGCGGTCTGTTCCTCTATGCGGTGTTCGAAGTCGTCCAGGCCGCGCGCGAGCGCGCCCGGCGGCGGGCAGCCGACGCAGCCGAGGCCGCCGGCGAGGCGACCTCGCCCCGGTGACGCACCTGCGCCGGATCAGGACCGCTCGAGGTATTTGACGACGGCCTGCACGCGCCGATGCACGTCGGCATCCTGAGCCAGCCGCGGTGCGCCGCCGGCCCGGGAACCGGCGCACCCTCCGCGTCGACGTACTCCCCCGTCGTCTCGGCCCAGAACGCGAGCGACAGGCTCGGGTCGCCGAGCGTGCGAGACAGGGCCGTCACGAGGGAGGCCCGGGTCGCCGGCGCCGAGCCCAGCCATGTCCCGAGCTCCTCGACCTCGCCGACGCGAGCGAACCCGCCGCGGAGCATGCCCAGGCCGAAGGCCACCGGCACCCCGCTCACGACGGCGAGCTGGATGTGGAAGGCGACCAGCGGGTCGACCCCGAGCAGCCCCTTGAGCAGGTAGCCGGTCGCCTGGATCAGGATGACGGCGAGCACCCCGTAGGAGAACAGCGGGACGAGGACGCGTCGGTGCCCCGCGTCCGCGGCGCGCAGGCGCCGGACGAGGATGACCGCGGTCGCCGCCGTCACGATCGCGCCGGCGCCGATCTGGAGCGCCCGCGCGGCCCCGACCAGGGCCGGGGCGTCGACGACGGCGAAGAGCGGGAACGGTCCGTCCGGATCGCACAGGTACAGCGGCGCCTGGACGACGGTCGAGTTGAGGTAGGCGACGACGACGATCGCACGCGCCGCGCCCGGCGCCAGCCGCCCGCTCGGGAACGCCAGCAGGAGATGCAGGACCGCCGGCAGCGCGAGGGTCGCGCACACGGCGCCGAGCCCTACGAGCACCGGGATTCCCGTGTTCGCGACGGTGCCGAGGTAGAGCATCAATCCTGCCCAGACGAGCAGGAACCCCATCGGGTTGCTGGGGCGACGCTGCCAGGCGAGCACCCCGACGCCGACGTACAGCCAGAACGCAGCCGTCAGCGCGCACATCGTCGCGAGCCCCGGGCCGTCCGGGCGGGCGAGCGCGATCTGGAAGACGCCGAGCAGCACGGCGAACGCCGCGACCATCGCCAGGGCGCGCGCGATCGAGCGGGTGGGCGCGGAGCTGGAGCGCACCGGCCGGATGCGGGGGGAAGTGGGCATCGGAACCAGACGACGGGGACTCCCATTCTGTCGGTTCCCCGCGCCGGCGGGAGAGACTCAGGTCCTCACGTGGCGCAAGATGGATGCCGTGGCTCTCCCCTGGGATTTCCGGCCGCTCGACGGCGAGCGCGTGCGCTTGACGGCGCTGCGGCAGAGCGACCTCGACCCGCTGTACGCGATGCAGTCCGATCCGGACGTGTGCCGGTACCTGCTCTATGAGCCGCGTTCCCGCGACCAGGTCGTGGACGTGCTGGCGCGGGATGCCGGCGCCCTGCGCCTGGAGAACGCCGGTGACTACCTGCAGCCGGCCATCCGCGACCGCGAGGGTCGCTTCCTCGGCACGATGTACCTCGAGCTGCACAGCGTCGAGGACCGGACGGCGGAGATCGGGTGGATCCTGCTGCCGGAGCACCAGGGGCACGGCTACGCGCAGGAGGCGGCGACCGTGCTGCTGGACCTCTGCTTCGGTGAGCTCGGGCTGCACCGCGTCTACGCGGAACTCGACCCTCGCAACACGGCATCCGTCGCCCTCTGCACCCGCCTCGGGATGCGCGAGGAAGGGCTCTTCCGCGAGCACATGTGGCTCAAGGGCGAGTGGACCGACACGGGCCATCACGCGATCCTGGAACGCGAATGGGCGGCTCGCAGATAACCTGGGCACGCGCCGCGCCGCTGCGGCCCACCCTCTCCCGAAGGATGACCGCGTGACGAACCCGACTTCGCGCCCCAGCCCCACCCCACCCGCCCCCGCCGACACCCGTGCGCTGGGCGCTATCGGCGAGGTGTTCCAGGACTCCGCCCCCGACCGGGTCGTGCCGAAGCGGCAGGTGCGGTCGTGGGCGATGTGGGACTGGGCGGCGCAGCCGTTCAACTCCGTCATCCTCACGTTCGTCTTCGTCTCGCTGTACCTCGTCTCGGACAGCTTCCTGCCGGCGGACATCGCCGCGCTCGACGCCTCCGACCCGGTCAAGGAGCGCGCGCTGGCCGACCTGAGCAGCGGGTACGGGCTCGTCTCGTTCCTCGCGGGCATCGTCATCCTGCTGATCGCGCCCGTCCTCGGCCAGACAGCCGACCGCGCCGGCCGGAAGAAGCGCTGGCTGCTCGTGGCGACCGTGCTGCTCGCCCTCGTGCAGTTCAGCCTGTTCTTCGTCTTCGCCGACCCCGCGTTCTTCTGGTTCGGCGCCATCCTGGTCTCCCTGGGCGCCGTCGTGTCGGAGATCGCCGGCGTCAACTACAACGCCCTGCTCGTCAGCGTCTCCACCCCGCGCACCGTCGGACGGGTGAGCGGGCTCGGGTGGGGGCTCGGGTACATCGGCGGCATCCTCGCGCTCGGGATCGTCGTCGCGCTGACCTTCGCGGACTGGTTCGGCATGGACACCTCGAACGGGATGGCGTACCGCGTCATCGCGGTCGGCTGCGCCGTCTGGACGATCGTGTTCGCGATCCCGCTGTTCCGGAACGTCCCCGAGCCGCCCGCGCGCGAGGGCGCCGAGCGGGTCGGGTTCTTCCGCGCCTACGTCGAGCTCGTCCGCAACATCGCGGCGCTCTTCCGCGACCACCGCCCGACGTTCTGGTTCCTCGCGGCGAGCGCGGTGTACCGCGACGGCCTCGCCGGCGTCTTCGCGTTCGGCGGGGTGCTCGCCGCCGTCGCCTTCGGCTTCTCCCCCAACGAGGTGATGATCTTCGGCATCGTCGCGAACCTCGTCGCCGGGGTCTCGACGATCATCGCCGGGCGCTTCGACGACCGCTTCGGCGCCCGCGCCGTCATCGTCGCCTCGCTCACCGGCCTCATCGTCATCGCCGTCGCGGTCTTCCTGCTGCACGACGCCGGGAAGCTTCCGTTCTGGGTCGGCGGACTCATCCTCTGCGCCTTCGTCGGACCCGCGCAGGCGGCGTCCCGTTCACTGCTGGCGCGCGTCACGCCGCCGGGGATGCAGGGCGAGATCTTCGGCCTGTACGCGACGACGGGTCGCGTCGCGAGCTTCATCTCGCCCCTGCTCTGGACGCTCTTCATCGTCTGGTTCGGCGCCACGTACTGGGGCATCCTCGGCATCGCGATCGTGCTGGCCGTGGGCCTCGTCATGCTCCTGTTCGTGAAGCTGCCCCCGCACGTCCGCCTGTAGCCGTCAGCGCTGCGGCCACGCCGCGGCGAGCTTGGTGAGCAGCCGGGCGAGCTCGGTCCGCTCCTCGGGGGTGAAGTCGGCGAGCGCGTGGGTCAGGTGCTCGCGGCGCTGGCCGCGGAAGCCCTGCGCGAGTGCGGTGCCCTGCGCGGTCAGCGCGACGCGCGTACGCCGGGCGTCGTCGGGGTCTGCCTCCCGGCGGACCAGCCCGAGATCGACGGCCTGCTGGATCAGGCGCGACGCGCGCGGTTGATCGACACCGATCGCCTCCCCGACCTCGCTGACCGAGAGCGGGTGGGATGCCGCGGCGAGCGCGTCGAGGAGGCGGAGGCGTGCCGGGCCGCCGAGGCGCGGCCCCGCGGCGAGCCACTCGTGCTGCGCGCCGTGCGGTCCGCCGTGATTCCACGGGCCATGGCCGCGGTGGCCGTCCGGGCCGCCGCCGAAGGGGCCGCCGGGACCGAACGGTCCGCCCCGGCCACGGGACGATCCCGAGCCGTCCGGTCCGAAGCCGGGGCCACGCGGTCCGAACCCGCCGGGACCCCGCCCGCGCCCGCGCACGAGCGCGAGGGCGGCCATGATCGCGTCGAGCTCGGCGGGTTCGGGTTCGGAATCGGTCATCCTCCGAATTTACATGCACCTTGACATGCGACCCGAATGCATGTCATCCTACATATGCATGCGAGATGACATGCATCTGCGGCGGATAGGCCGCCGCCAATGAAAGGACTTCCCATGGACAACGACATGGACAACACGGACAACACCGATGAGGGCGCTGGCCGCCCTTCCCGTCCGCTCGGCTTCTGGCTGCGCACGGTCGACCGACTTCTCGAGCGCGAGTTCGAGGCGGCGTTCGCCGCGGAGGGCGTCACGCGCCGCGACTGGCGCATCCTCACCCTGATCGACGGTGACGTCGAGGCGCCCGAGGCGCTCGAGCGACTTCGCGGCAAGAAGCTGCGGACGCTCGCCGAGCGCGGATGGGTCACCCCGACGGATGCCGGCTGGGCGCTCACCGACGAGGGACGTGCCGCGAAGGAGCGCCTCGGCGCGCTCGTCGACGGCATCCGTTCGAAGGTGGCCGCCACGGTCTCCGACGACGACTTCGCGACGAGCGTCGCCTCGCTCGAGGCGATCGCGCGCGGACTCGGCTGGGACGGCGCGGAGCGGATGCCCGGCGGCCGCGGCTTCGGCCGGCGGCGGGGCTTCGGGCAGGGACGCGGTTTTGGGGCCGGACACGGCTTCGGGCGCCCCGGCTTCGGCCAAGGACACGACGTCGGGCCGGGTTTCGGGCGCGAGTCGGACTCGGACGCGGAGAATGGCGACCGGCGCGGCTTCGGGCCCGGCGGGCGCGGTCGGGACGGCCACCGCGGGCACGGTGACTGCGGCCACCGCGGGCGCGGTTTCGGCGGCGAATTCGCCTACGGCGGGCGCGGCCACCGCGACCACCCGGGTCACCGGATGGCGGAGGACGCGTACGCGCGCGGCTTCCAGGCCGGCTTCACGCGCGGTGAGAGCCGCCGCGACGCCTGAGCCTCGGCATCCTGTCGGACGGCGCCCGTCTCCCCGCGGAGACGGGCGCTTTGCCGTTCCTCTGCCGCGCGGCCGCGCCGAACGGCGGAGATCGTGGCCGTCAGCCGGCATCCACCTGTCGTGGCGGCGATGTCGCGGACGAAATCCGCCGCGCGGTCGCCGGCGTCAGCGGCCGGAGGCGCCCGCGTCGGTCGAGCCCACGTCGGTGCGGTGGAAGTTCTGGAACGACCGGGATGCCGTCGGCCCGCGCTGCCCCTGGTACCGGTTGCCATAGGGGCCCGAGCCGTATGGCGACTCGGTCGCCGACGACAGGCGGAAGAAGCACAGCTGCCCGATCTTCATGCCGGGCCACAGCTTGATCGGAAGGGTCGCGACGTTGGAGAGCTCGAGGGTGACGTGCCCCGAGAAGCCCGGGTCGATGAAGCCGGCGGTCGAGTGGGTCAGCAGGCCCAGGCGACCGAGCGACGACTTGCCCTCGAGCCGCGCGGCGACGTCATCCGGGAGCGTGACCTGTTCGAACGTCGAGCCCAGGACGAATTCGCCCGGGTGCAGGATGAACGGCTCGTCCGGGGCGACCTCGATGAGATGCGTCAGGTCGGGCTGGTCCTCGGCGGGATCGATGAACGGGTACTTGTGGTTGTCGAAGAGGCGGAAGTAGCGGTCCAGGCGCACGTCGACGCTGGACGGCTGGACCATCGCCGGATCCCACGGGGCGAGGCCGACGCGGCCTCCGTCGATCTCGGCGCGGATGTCTCGATCACTGAGCAGCACGTGCCCAGCGTAGTGCGGCGGTGCGGGACGTCCGCGCCGATATCGTTCGGTCATGGACAACGACTACTCAGGGCTGGCCGCTGGATTCGGCGTCGGCTTCTTCATCCTCATGCTCGTCATCTATCTGGCCGTCGTGGCGCTCATGCTGTGGGTCGGGTACCTCATCATGCGGACGGCGGTGAAGAACGGCGTGGTGCTCGCGATGCGGGAGACCGGACAGCAGTTCGCACCCGCATACCGGCCCGGCATCCAGGTGCCTCCGGGCCGCTACCCCGGCTCGCCCGGCTGAGCTTCCTTGGGGCCGCGTTGGCGCTCCGGTTCGGGCAGGGTAGTCTGGACCGGCGCACAGCGCACGGGGCTGTAGTTCAATGGCAGAACTTCTGCTTCCCAAGCAGATAGCGCGGGTTCGATTCCCGTCAGCCCCTCCACCTCACCGCTCGACCCTCACGGGCAGACGCGTACTCGGCGCCCCTCGTGGCCGACCACGTCGCCGAGCTGCAGTTGCCGTCCGCGACGGCGATCGACCTCGCCGTTCACGGTGACGTAGCCGTCGATGATGGCTTCCTTCACGTCGCCACCGGAGTCGAGGAGCCCGGCGAACTTCATGAACTGCCCGAGGCGGATGGCCTCGCCCCCGATCGACACGTCTTCGATGGGGGTCGGGTTGGCCATGTCGGAATGCTATCCGACCTGGCACCCGCGGCACCCGCTCCGCTGAGGACGGTCGTCGCCACCGGCGACGTGACGCCCTGGCTCAGCTCTGCGTCAGCGAGGAGGCGCAGCGCCCCAGCAGATCGATGAGACGGGCCCGGTCCCCGAGGCTGAGGTCCGCAACCATGCGGTCCTCCACCGCCCGCACGGCGGCGCTGGCTGTGTCGAGCTGGCGTCGGCCGGCGGCAGTGAGCTCGGTCGGGAGCGCCCGCCCCGCGGCGGGTTGCTCCGGGCGCGTCACGAGCCCGTCGCGCTGCAGCCCCTGAAGCAGCACGTTCATCGACTGCCTCGTGACGAACGCGCCGCGGGCGAGCTCGGAGTTGGAGAGGCCGGGACGCTGCGCCAGCAGCTCGAGGCAGGAGTAGTGCGTGATCGTCATCCCGAGCGGATGCAGCACCTCCTCCATCGCTGCCCGCAGCGCCGTGGACGCCACTTTCAGGAGGTAGCCCGGCGATGCCGCGAGGTCGATCCGTTGCGCATCCTGAGCCATGTCAGCATCTTGACATACATTCAATGTCAGTTAGCTGACATAGATAGGAGTTTTACATGACCGTTTCCGGCCCCGGTTTCATCTCCCTGCAGGTGCTCGACGTCTCACGGGCGGCGGCGTTCTACGAGCGATACCTCGGCTTCGTGCGGCAGGCGGGACCGCCCCAGGCAGTCGTCTTCGCGACCTCCCCGGCGGTCTTCGCGGTGCGCCCGCCCCTTCCCGGCGTCGATCTCGATGCCGGTCCGCTGGGTCATGGCATCGGCGTCTGGATGCACGCCGACGACACGATGGCGATCCATGACGCGATGGTCGCCGACGGGGTCACCATCGCCGCGGCGCCGATCGACGGCCCGTTCGGGAGCACATTCACGTTCCTCGACCCGGACGGCTACGCCATCACCCTGCACGATCGGGCGTGAGCGACCCTGCCCGGGCGCCCTCGCCGACCTGCCGAGCCGGCCCGCGCCGTTCATCCGCGCCGAAGTGCGGGGGAGGCCGGGCGACACCCACAGGATGCCGCGGGCGAAGGCCAGCCTCCTCGGCGCGGCCCGGTGCGCTGCGAGCGCGCGAGGCGTTCACCCGCGCCAATGTGCGGGTGCGTCGCCCCGTGACCCGCCATTCGGCGCGGGTGAATCGGGCCCCGGGGGTTCATCCGCGCCGAAGTGCGGGTGAGTCCGGCCGACACCCGCAGGATGCCGCGGGCGAAGGCCACCCGCCCGGCCCGGCGCGCTGTGAGCGCAACCCCGAAGGTTCATCCGCGGCGAAGTGCGGGTGAGGCCGCGGGCGACCCGCAGGATGCCACGGGCGAAGGCCACGCCCGCCCGGCCCGGCGCGCTGCGGGTCCAACCCCGAAGGTTCATCCGCGCCGATGTGCGGGTGCGATGCCCCGTGAGCCACCACGTGGCGCGGCCGAGCAACGCCGCACCACGCCCACCCCACGCCCCGCCCGACCCCGCCGCCGCGTCCCACATCCCCCGCCGCCCCGCCCCGTAATCTTGACTCCATGCAACTGAACGAGACGCGCGCCTGGAACCGCTTCTACGCCGAGGGCACGCCGATCGACATCGAGCCGGCGACGGGCTCGCTCTCCGACCTCCTCGACGAGCGCGTCGCGCAGTACGGCGAGCGCCCCGCGGTCACGTTCTTCGGCAAGAGCCTCACCTACCGGGATGCCGTCGACCGGGTCGCCCGCGTGGCGCAGGGCCTGTACGACCTCGGCGTCCGGCCCGGCGACCGCGTCGCGCTCGTGATGCCCAACGCCCCGCAGCACCTCATCGCGTTCTACGCCGTGCTGCGCCTCGGAGCGATCGTCGTGGAGCACAACCCGCTGTACACGCGGGACGAGCTCGAGGTGCAGTTCCGCGACCACGGCGCGCAGTACGCGATCGCGTGGGACAAGGTCGCGCCCGTCATCCAGAACCTGCCGAAGGATGTCGGCATCCGCCAGGTCGTCTCCGTCGACGTCACGCGCGCCATGCCGCTGCCGACCCGGCTGGCGCTGAGCCTGCCGATCGCGAAGGCCCGCGAATCCCGCGCGAAGCTCACGGCGCCCGCGGCCGGGACGGTCCCGTTCGCGCGACTGGAGAAGTCCGCTCCGCTGGATGCCGCGTTCCCGCGGCCGACGGTGTCCGACGTCGCGTGCCTGCAGTACACGTCAGGTACGACCGGCACCCCCAAGGGCGCCATGATCACCCACGGGAACCTGTGGGCGAACGCCCGCCAGGGGGCCGCGTGGATGCCGCAGTTCCGTCACGGCGAGGGCCGCATCTACGGGCTGCTGCCGATGTTCCACTCCTTCGGGCTGCTGCTGTCGGTCATCTACGCCGTGGAGACCGGATCGAACGCCGTGCTCTTCCCGACGTTCGACCCCGAGCTCGTCTCGCAGGCGGCGAAGAAGCTGCCGCCGACGTTCATCCCCGCCGTCCCGCCCATGTTCGACCGTCTCGCGCGGGTCGCGAAGGAGGGCAAGCTCGACCTCAGCGACGTCGTCTACTCGATCTCCGGCGCGATGACCCTGACCCCGGCGATCGTCAAGCGCTGGGAGGACCAGGCCGGCAGCATGCTCAATGAGGGGTACGGCCTCACCGAGACGAGCCCTGTCGCCCTCGCCAACCCGTTCACCGACACCCGCAAGATCGGGGCCATCGGCATCCCGTTCCCCTCCACCGACATCCGCGTCGTCGAGCCGAACGAGCCGACCCGCGAGGTCGAGCTCGGCGAGACCGGCGAACTGCTCATCAAGGGCCCGCAGGTCTTCCAGGGCTACTGGAACCGCCCGGAGGAGACGGCGCAGACGCTGCTCGAGGGCGGCTGGCTGCGCACCGGCGACCTCGTCATGCAGGACGAGGACGGGTTCGTCACGGTCGTCGACCGCAAGAAGGAGATCATCATCACGGGCGGCTTCAACGTCGCCCCGACCGAGGTGGAGAAGGTGCTGACGGGCGTGCCAGGCATCGCCGAGGCCGCGGTCGTCGGCATCCCGCGCGGCGGCGGCGCGGAGATCGTGACCGCGGTCGTCGTGCTGGAGCCCGGCGCGACCTTCGACGAGGATGCCGCCCGCGAGGTCGCCCGCGAACAGCTGGCCGAGTACAAGCGGCCGACCTCGTACCGCGTGTGGGAGGAGCTGCCGAAGTCGCTCATCGGCAAGGTGCTGCGCCGACGCGTACGGGACACGCTCATCGCCGACCGCGGCGCCGTCCGCGCGGCCCCCGCGGAGGACTGACCCGGCGTCAGGCGACGGGTTCGACCGCTTCCCGCGCACGGCGACCGGCCGCGCGCACGGCGCCGATCGAGGCGACGATCACGAGCGCGATGCCGGCGAGCTCGAGCGTCGTGAGGCGCTGGCCGAGCAGCAGGAAGCCGGCGAGGCAGGCCGTCGCCGGCGCGAGGCTCATGAGGATCGCGAAGGCGGATGCCGGCAGGCGCCGCAGCGCGATCAGCTCGAACGCGTACGGGATGGTCGAGGAGAGCACCGCGACGGCGGCGCCGATGGCGAGAAGCTCCGGGCGCAGCAGCGCTCCGCCGGCGCTGACGATGCCGAACGGCAGGGAGATCAGCGCGCCCGCGGTCATCGCGAGGGCGAGGCCGTCGAGCTTGGGGAACGCGGCGCCGACCCGGGCGGAGGCGAGGATGTACAGCGCCCAGCTGGCCGCCGCGCCCAGCGCGAAGACGACGCCGACCGGATCGAGTCGATCCCACCCGCCGCCGCCGCCGAGCGCCACGACGCCCGCGAAGGCGAGCGCGGCCCACAGCCATGCCGACGCGCGACGGCTCGCGACGATCGACAGGACGAGCGGGCCCAGCACCTCGATCGTGACGGTGACGCCGAGCGTCAGGCGCTCCAGCGCGAGGTAGAACAAGCCGTTCATGACGGCCAGCACGACACCGAACCAGACGACGCTCAGCCAGTCGCGCGACGTGTGGCCGCGCAATCTGGGGCGGGCGATGGCCAGCAGCACGAGCGCCGAGAACACCAGTCGCAGCATCACCATGCCGAGGGGGCCGACCTGGGGGAAGAGCAGGTAGGCGAGCGACGCGCCCACCTCCTGGCAGGCGAGCCCCGCCACGACGAGCGCGACGGCCGGAGCCGCGCCCGCACGTGCGGTCACGACGCGGGGCAGACGGTGGCGTTGTCGATGTCCGGGAGGACGCTCTCCGCCGTCCACGGCAGGCCCGCCTCGGGAGCCGCCTGACCGGCAGCCGCCGGCGCCTTCGAGGCGATCGCAGCCAGCTGCCAGGCCGTGGCGCGGACGGCGTCGGCGGATCCGCGCGAGTTGTTCAGCACGACGACGACGGCCATGCCGGTCTGCCGGTCGGCGAAGGCCGCCGTGAGATAGCCGGGGAACGACCCGTACTGGCCGACGAGCGACCCGGCCTGGTAGGTGCCGCCGTCCACTGTGAACCAGGAGGGAGCTTCGGCGCCGGGCGCGCGGGGCTCCTCGAAGCGCGCGTCGACATCGTACGAGCGTGCGCCGGTGGCCAGCGACTGCACGTAGCGGCCGAGGTCGGTGACGTTCGTCAGGACGCCGTCGGCGGTGAAGCCGGCCGACGCGGAGAGGCCCGTCAGATCCAGCGGCGGCGTCGCGCAGTCGACCGCGCCGTTCGCATCGCCGGACCGGTGTCCGGGGAGCGTCGACGCATCCGCGGGCGAGCCGGCGGGCAGCGAGCTGGCGGCCATGCCGACCGGTTCGAAGACGTACTCCTGGAACAGCTCGGCCGCCCGCTTGCCGGAGGCGCGCTCGAGGGCGAGGCCCAGCAGGACGTACCCGGTGTCGGAGTCGAGGTAGGCCGAACCGGGCTCGAAAGCGAGGCCGGCCGACATCCCGTAGGCGAGCAGCTCCCGCGGACTCCACACCCGCTCGGGGTTCGCGATCCATCGCCCGAAGATGCGGCCTCCGTACCCGGCGAGCCCGCTCGTGCCGTCGCAGAGCTGCTCGAGCGTGACCGCGCCGAGATCGGGCACACCGGACACCCACTCCGTGACGGGGTCGCCGAGCGCGACGGTGCCGTCGGCGGCGAGGGCGTACAGCACGTCGCAGGTCATCGCCCGCGTGACGGATCCGGCCTTGAACGTCATGTCCGGCGTGACCTCGGCCCCGTCGACCGCGGTCGTGCCGAGCCCCGCGACCCAGGTGCCGGCCCAGGGCGCCCACACCGCCGCGATCGCGCCGGAGGAGGCGGTCGCCGCCATCGCGTGCTCGACGGCGGCGCGCAGCTCGGTCTGCGTGGCCTCGGGAAGAGCCGCGTCGACCTGCTGCGGGAGCGCCACGGCGGGCTCGTCCTCCGGTGCGCAGGCGGTGAGCGTCAGCGCGAGGACAGCCGCGGCGGCCAGGGCCGTGAGCCGTCGAGAGCGACGTGTGCGCAGCATTCGTCCACCCCCGGAGTTCACCCTTCGATTAGAACACACCCGCCATGGCGGGCCTCTTCGCCGGCACCCCCTTGACACGGAGCGTCCGCGTAGGGTCGAAGCATGCCGACCCCCTTCGACGACGACGCCCTCGCCGGCGTCCTCGGACACATGAACCGCGACCACGCCGACGACAATCTGCTGATCGCGCGCGCGTTCTCCCCTCTCCCCGATCCGATCGCCGCCACGATGCAGACCTTCGACGCGGATGCCGGCCAGTGGCACGTCACGTCCGCGGACGGCGGGGAGGACGTCCTCCGCGTGCCGTGGCCGTCCGGCCCGATCTCCGAGCGCCGCGAGGTGCGGCGCGAGATCGTGGCGCTGTACGACGACGCCTGCCGGCGTCTCGGGATCACGCCCCGCGACCACGAGTGAAGCTTCAGGTTAGCTGAGCCTTACTTTCCGCTACGCTGAAGGGCATGACCGAGCCCGTCCCCTTCTCCGCCGCCATCCGCGACCGCTCGCACGCCGCCCACTCGGGCAGCGAGGGTGCAGGTTTCATGACGGATCTCATGGCCGAACGCGGAAGCCTCGACGACTACACCGCGCTCGTCGTGCAGCACTGGTTCATCTACGAGGCGCTCGAGGAGGCGGCGCCGACCCTCCGGACGGATGCCGTCGTCGCGCCTTTCCTGAGCCCCGAATTGGACCGGCTCCCATCGATCGAGGCCGACCTCGACCACCTCCTGGGGCCAGCGTGGCGCGGCACCGTGTCGCCGTTGCCGGCGACGCAGCGCTATGTCGACCGCATCCGAGAGGTCGGCGCCACGTGGCCCGGCGGGCTTGTCGCGCACCACTACACGCGCTACCTCGGCGACCTGTCCGGCGGTCAGTTCATCGGGCGGATCCTCGCCCGGCAGTTCGGCTTCGCCGAGGACGGCGTCCGCTTCTACCTCTTCGCGGACATCGCCGACCCCGCGCCTTCAAGGACGCCTATCGCGAGCTGCTGGACCGTGCGCCCTGGGAAGCCGACGAGCAGGAGCGCATCATCGAGGAGGTCCTTCTCGCCTACCGCTTCAACACCGAGCTGTTCGAGGACCTGCTCGCCGACAAGGCGGCACGCGTCGCCTGATCCGCTCTGCGCTCACTCCGCGGCCGCCCGGACGGCCGCCATGAAGCGGCGCACGTCGCGGTCGACCAGGATGTCGCTCGGGCGGAGCGGACGAGACAGGTACAGGCCCTCGAGCGACGTGAGCCGGGACAGGGCGACATAGGTCTGCCCCGGGGCGAACGCCCCCGACCCGAGATCCACGATCGCGCGGTCGTAGGTCTTGCCCTGCGACTTGTGGATCGTCACGGCCCACGCGAGCCGCAGCGGGAACTGGGTGAACTCGGCGACGATGTCGCGGGTGAGCTTGCGGGAGCCCGGGTCGTACGCGTAGCGGAACCTCTCCCAGACGGTCGGCTCGACGTCGTGCTCCTCGCCGTCGAGCTCGACCCGCACCGACCCGCCCGCGATGCGGGTCACGGTGCCGATCGAGCCGTTCACCCAGCGGGGGCCGTCACCGCTGTATCCGGCGATGTCGTTGCGGAGGAACATCACCTGCGCACCGACCTTGAGCTGGAGCTCCGGCTCGGCGGGGTAGGTGTCGCCGCGACCGAAGTCGCCGCTGATCTCGGCGCGCGCCGTCTGCACGGGCCCCGTCAGGGCATCGAGGTGCCGCTGGTTGATGCGGTTCACGATGTCGTTGCGGGTCGCGAGCGTGATGATGGGCGGCTCGCCGTCCACCGGCTCGGGCGGGGTGCGCGCCCCCATCGTGTTGAGCGCGTCGGCGATCTCGGCCGTCACGATCCCGTGCCGGACGGCATTGAGCATCGCCTTGAAGGCCGGATCGGACTGCCGGTGGATGTCGCGCAGCTCGCGGATGTGCAGGGGCGCGCCGACGCGCCCGAGGTCGAGGAGCCCGTCGGAGCGGATCGCGCCGCGATCGGCCCGGGGACCGGCCCACACCTGCGCGTCGAAGAACCAGAACGACCGGTAGTGGTCCTGGATGTAGCGCAGCTCGTCGCCGCGCGGCGGCACCGGCGACAGCTGGTACGGATCGCCGAACATGACGATCTGCACGCCGCCGAAGGGCTCGGCCCGGCGGCGGCGCGCCTGCCGGAGCGACCGGTCGATGGCATCCATGAGGTCGGCGTTGACCATCGAGATCTCGTCGATGACGAGCGTGTCGATCGCGTTCATAATCTTGCGTGCCGGCTCGGACTGCTCGATCTCGCTGTCCGCGATGAGGCCGATGGGGAGCCGGAAGAGCGAGTGGATCGTCTGGCCCTCGACGTTGAGCGCCGCGACCCCGGTCGGAGCGCAGACGGCGATCTGCTTGTGGGTGTTCCACGCGAGATGCTGCAGCAGCGTGGACTTGCCGGTGCCGGCGCGGCCCGTCACGAAGACGTGCTCGCGGGTGTCCTCGATGAGCCGGAACAGCGCCTCCTGCTCGGGTGACAGGGTCGGCGTGCTCACCGGAACCATGCTAGCTATCAGCCGGGCCTTCCTAGACTGGGTACGTGGACGGCACGCGCGATCTGACCGAGACGGATGCCGTCGCGCCCGCGCCCGCGCCCGCCGATCCCGCGCCCGCGCCGGGTGCCTCTGCCGCCCCGGCGCGCACGGCATCCGCCCACCGCCGTCGCCGTCGCCGCCTCGCGGCCGACCTCACCGCCCTCGGCCTCGTGGGCGTGCTCCTGGCCGCCGCCCTGACCGGCACGGGCGCCTACCTGTACCAGCAGCTGTACAGCCCGACCGCCTTCGTGCTCGGCTACCTCGACCTGCTCAGCCAGGGCCGGGCGGCCGATGCCCTCGCCATCCCGGGGGTGCCGGTCGACTCCGCCGACCTGACCGCCTCCCGCCTTCCCCTCAACGCGTCGGAGGCGCTCCTCCGCCGCGACGCGCTCGCCCCGCTGACCGACATCACGGCGGAGGAGGTCGAAGAGAGCGATGGCATCACGAGCGTCACCGTGTCGTACTCGTCCGGCCCGTTCGAGGGCACCAGCACGTTCCAGGTCGAGCGGAACGGGTGGATCGGCGTCGCGCCGTCGTGGCGCTTCGCGCAGAGCCCCCTCGCCGTCATCGACCTGACGGTGCGCGGTGCGATGCAGTTCCGGGTCAACGGCTTCGAGGTCGACAAGCGGCAGGTGTCCCCCGATGGGGTGGATGCGGATCCGCTCGCCGCGATCCCGCTCCTGGTCTTCTCCCCGGGGCTCTATGCGCTGTCCGTGGACACGCCGATCTCGGTGAGCAAGGGCGTCGCCGTGCTCTCCGACACTCCGCAGGCCCAGGTCCCCGTCGACCTGCAGACCCAGCCGACGCCCGACTTCGTCGACGTCGTGCAGGAGAAGGTGGAGGGCTTCCTCACCGCATGCGCGGAGCAGCAGGTGCTGCAGCCGACCGGATGCCCGTTCGGGATCGACGTGAAGAACCGCATCGCCGATCTCCCCACGTGGTCGATCACGCAGCAGCCGACGGTCGCCCTGGCCCCGGACGGCGCGAACTGGGTCATCCGCCGCACGGAGGCCGTCGCCCACGTGGACGTCCTCATCCGGCGTATCGAGGACGGCACGGTGTTCCCGCGCTCGGAGGACGTGCCGTTCTTCATCGAGGGGACCGTCACGATCCTGCCCGACGGGACGGCGTCGATCCAGGTCTCCTCCGCCGAGTGACCTCGGTCAGCGCGCCGCGCGGGCCTCGCGGTCCGCGAGTTCCTGCAGGCGCGCGTTGTACGCGGTGAGCTCCTCGTCTCCCGTGCGGTCGGCGTGCCGGTCGGAGCGGCGCTGGGCCCGGTCGTCCGACCTGCTCCACTGGATGGCGACGACGATCGCGAGGATCAGGGTCGGGATCTCGCCGATCGACCACGCGACACCGCCCCCGACGTACTGATCCTGCAGCGGCGTGTCACCCCACGTGCGGCCCATCGAGCCGAACCACTCCGCGACGAACAGCCCGGAGGACATCATGATCGCGATGCCGAAGAAGGCGTGCATCGCCATGACCCCGATGAGCATGACGAGCCGGAACGGGTGCGGGAAGCGGAGCGGCACGGGGTCGATGCCGACGAGGGACAGCACGAAGAGATACCCCGAGATGAGGAAGTGGGCGACCATCCACTCATGACCGAGGTGGTCGTAGAGCGACCACCGGAACAGGTCCGTGTAGTAGAAGACCCACAGCGACCCGATGAAGACGGCCGCGGCCACGAGCGGATGCGTCACGACCTTGGCGAACGGCGTGTGCACGGCCCAGAGGATCCACTCGCGACCGCCGCGCGTGTCGTCTTCGCGCTTGCGGATGGCGCGGGCGGCGAGCGTGACGGGGGCGCCCGGCACGAGGCACAGCGGAATCGCCATGGTGAGCAGCATGTGGCCGACCATGTGGATGCTGAACAGGTAGTCCTGGTACGCGTTGATCGGGCCGCACGTGACCCACAGGAGCAGCAGCATCCCGACCAGCCACAGCACGGTGCGGTACAGCGGCCAGGCGTCGCCGCGGGCGCGGAGACGGCGGACCCCCGCGAGGTAGAAGAAGACGCCGAACCCGACCGCGAACGCCCACAGCACGTCGATGTCCCACGTCGTGAACCAGCGGTCGACGGTGAGTTCCGGCGGCAGAGGGGCACCCGTGAGCACCTCGGCGGGCGAGGGCGACGCCGGCAGCGAGAGGACCGTCGGGGGCGCCGTGCGGGCGAGGGCGACCGCCGCCCCGCTCGCGATGCCCATGAACGCGAGCTCCAGGGCGATCAGGCTCCAGAAGCGCCGCGCCCCGGCATCCGTCCCGATGCCCGCGATGAGGCGCCGGCGGTACCAGGCGCCCAGCACGCCGACCGCCAGCAGCGCGAGGACCTTCACGGACAGGAGGGCGCCGTAGGCGGAGAGCAGGTCGTCCCATGCGCCGAGGCCGGCCACGGCCCGCGCCGTGCCGGACAGCGCCACGACGACGAAGGCGGCGAGGGCGATGCTCGAGTAGCGCCCCAGGACGTCGGTCAGGGCTGCGCGCGGCATCCGCGGTCGCAGGACGACGAGCAGCACCAGGCCGCCCAGCCAGACGGCGGCGCCGATGATGTGGATCGCGAGCGCGACGACCGCGGTGTTGTGGTTCGCCTCCTCGCCGGAGTGCCCCTGCGTGGCCATGGGGATGAGCGTCGCGACGGCGAGCACGGCGACGAGCACCGTCGACGTCCAGCCGCGGACGGCGAAGGTGAGCACCGTCAGCACCGCGCCGCCGAGGGTCGTGAGCGACCACGCCCGGCCGGGCTCCGTGTCGACGAGGAAGCGCCCGAGCTGCGCGCCGAACTGGGCGTCCGCCGACGGGGCCTGGTTGAAGATGCTGAGGAAGGTGAGGAAGGCCGTGACGCCCGCGGCCACGGTGAAGACGGCCGCCGCGATGGAAGCGACGTCGAGGGCCGTGTCGAACGGCCGCTCCCCCGCGCGGAGGGCGAACAGGGCGAGGACGAGCGATCCCAGCACGCCGGCGGCGGAGAGGTTCACGACGAGCGTCGCGACGGGGAGCCCCCAGCGTACGACCGGCCCCGGGTCGCCGAGGAGCAGCGGCGCCGCGCCGCCGCCGAAAGCGAGCCCGGCGAGGAGCGCCACGAGCGCGGACACCGCGAGGATCGCCGGCCCGGCGTAGCGGAGCGCACGGGAGTTCACCGTTCCAGCCTACGCGCGGGATTCCGGGCCCCGGACAAGCAGAAGGGGGATGCCGGACGGCATCCCCCTTCTTCAGGTGACGTCTTACTTGACGGCGGCCTTCAGCTTCGAGCCCGCGGTGACCTTGACGCGCTTGCCGGCGGCGATCTTGATCTCCTCGCCCGTCTGCGGGTTGCGGCCCGTGCGGGCGGCGGTGTCGACGCGCTCGAAGGCGATCCAGCCGGGGATCGTGACCTTGTCGCCCTTGGCGACGGCGTCGGAGACGGTCGAGAACAGAGCGTCGAGCACGCCGGAGACAGCGGACTGGCTCTGGCCCGTCGCGCTGGCGATGCTGGCAACGAGCTCGGTCTTGGTGATGGCCATGGGGTTGTCCTCCAGGAGGCGACGAGTGCCGCCTTGATTACTTCGGACCGGACGGCGCGCGCCCGGTTGGTCGGATGGACCGGTCCCGAATATACCCACGAACCGCGACATTCCGCGGATTTCCGGCCCTCTGAGGGCGGTTTCCCCGGCGTGTCGCGGGAAGGATGGGGCGAATGTGACGAATGAGGTCTCGACGACCCGCCTCTCACCCGGCACAGCAGAAGGCCCGGACCCCCTGCGGGGATCCGGGCCTTCGATGCGAGGGGTGCTTACCAGCTCGACTTGGTCACGCCGGGCAGCTCGCCCCGGTGCGCCATGTCGCGGAAGCGGACACGCGAGATGCCGAACTTCGACAGGTGGCCGCGCGGGCGGCCGTCGATGGCGTCGCGGTTGCGCAGGCGCACCGGCGACGCGTTGCGCGGCAGCTTCTGCAGGCCGACGCGGGCGGCCTCGCGGGCCTCGTCGGTCGCGTTCGGGTCCACGAGGGTCTTCTTCAGCTCGGCACGCTTCTCGGCGTAGCGGGCGACGACCTCTTCGCGCTGGTGGTTGCGCGCGATCTTGCTCTTCTTGGCCATGAGATCAGCGCTCCTCTCGGAATTCGACGTGCTTGCGGATCACCGGGTCGTACTTCTTCAGCACGATGCGGTCGGGGTTGTTGCGACGGTTCTTGCGCGTCACGTAGGTGTACCCCGTGCCGGCGGTGGACCGCAGCTTGATGATCGGACGGACGTCCTGAGCCTTCTTCGCCATTAGAGCTTCACACCCTTCGCGAGGAGGTCCTTGACGACCGACTCGATGCCGCGGACGTCGATGACCTTCATGCCCTTAGCCGACACGTTCAGCGTGATCTTGCGACCGAGCGAGGGAACGAAGTAGGTCTTCTTCTGCACGTTCGGGTCGAAGCGGCGCTTCGTCCGGCGGTGCGAGTGCGAGATGGCGTGACCGAAGCCGGGAACAGCTCCGGTCACCTGGCACACTGCTGCCATAGTGATTTCTCCTTAGTACCGTGACACCGGACGGTGCCACCCAAGATCCCTTGTCTGCACCCCACGCCTGCGCACGACCGGGTGGCCGGAATCAGGAGGGGGATACGAACTGCGTGCTGGAGTGCGCGCAGACAAAGAGTCAGTCTAGCACGGCGCAGATCCCGGCCCCGGCAGGGCCTCCGCATCAGGTGAGAGAAGTCTCATCCGACGGCCACCGCATTCCCCTCCGGACCAGCGCTTTTCCGACTCTGGATGTCGGACCCCCGGCGCAGAATGCGGCTATGGACCTCCTCGCCGCACCCTTGCAGAACCTGCTCCCGCAGGCTGCGGATCTGGTGCGGGCTGCGGCGTCGTCCAGGGCGTTCGAACGTGCCGGTGAGGCGGAGCTCGCGCTGCAGCTGGGCAGAATCGCGGAACTCGGCCGCCTGGTCGACGCCCTGCTGGTCGATGCGGTCGGCGAGGTGATGCGCCGCTCGGAAGCCCCGGTGCGCGAGGAGCGGATGACCTCCCGCTTCGGATGCCGGGACGTCACCGAGCTCGTCCAGAAGATCACGCGGCTCGCGCCCCAAGCCGCGACGCGCGTGCAGCGGGCGGCCCGAGCCGTGCGGCCTGCGGTGTCGGAGACGACCGGCGAGGCGCTCGACGCCGCCTTCCCGTCGGTGCGGTCGGCGGCACTCGAGGGCCTGGTCGGCATCGACGGGATCCTCGCGATCACCGACCCCCTCCAGGCGACGGCCCCTCGGGTCACCGCCGCAGCACGGCGGGGCGCCGCGGACATCGTCGTCGCCGAAGCGCGCGGCGAGGGTCCGGACGGCGCGCCGCCGGCATGCGCGGAACTGCTGAAGATCCATGCGCAGACCTGGGCTGTCGCGCTGGACCAGGACGGCGCCGAGCCCCGCGAGCGCGCGGCGATCCGCACACGTGCCCTCGTCCTCGGTGTCGCCACGCCCGCCGGCGTGCCGGTCCGCGGGATGCTGCTGCCCGAGGTCGCCGCGCAGCTGCAGACGATCTTCGACGCACAGCTCTCCCCGAAGGTGTCGTTCACCCCGGCCGGCGAAGACGTTCCGCTCCTCCCGCACGATGACCGCACCCGCCCCCCCAGAAGCAGCACGACGCGCTCGCGGCCGCGCTCGGTGTCGCAGCATCCAGCGGCCTGCTGCCGACGCTGGGCGGGCACGCACCGACCCTCGTCGTGTCGGTCGCGGCCGCGGACCTCGCCGGCGACACCGGCTACGCGCACGCGCAGGGATGTGCGGAGCCGGTCTCCATGACCGTCGCCCGGCACATCGCGTGCTCCGGACGCATCCAGCGCGTCACCAGCGGTGAGAACGGACGGATCGTCCGCATCGGCACCGAGGAGCGCGTGTTCAACCGGCACCAGCGACGCGCGATCGCCCTCCGCGACGGCGGCTGCATCATCCCCGGAGGCGGCGTGCCCGCGGGCTGGTGCGAGATCCACCACGTCACCGAGCACGCCCACGGCGGCGCGACGCACACGGACAACGGCGTCCTCCTCTGCTGGTACCACCACCGATTCCTCGACCGCATCGGATGGCGGATCAGGATGAATCAGGGCGTCCCCGAAGTCATGGCACCGGTCTGGTTCGACGCTTCGATGCGATGGCGCGCCGTCACGACGTCCCCCATTCGCCTGCGCAAGAAGGTGCAGCGCACGTGACGGCGCGACGGGCTACGGCGTAGCCGGCGATGGACCTGCCCCACGCCCCCACCGGAACGACGACACGGTCGGTTCGCCCGGCAGCCAGAATCGCCACGGGAACGCCGCCGTGCCGGCCACGCCCGCGACCCCGACGCGCGGGCCCGTCTCGACCACCGGCGCGGTCTCCTCGGGCAGGAGCAGGTGCGCCGTCGCGCCCGCCCGCGGGGCGCCCGTCACGGCGTCGATCCCGTCATGGCGCGGATGCCGGAGGCCGATGGCGTCGCCGAGCCGTCCGGGTCCCCGGGCGAGGTCGCGCGCGGTGCGGGCCGCCCGGCGCCGCGTGAACGCGGCATCCACCCCCTCGATCACCTCTCCGCCGCGCAGCAGGATTCCGCCGGCCTGTCCCTCGGGTCCGCAGACGACGTTGACGCACGAGTGGATGCCGTGGCTCAGGTAGACGTACAGGTGCCCGGGCTCGCCCCACATCGTCGCGTTCCGCGCCGTGGGTCCGCTGCGGGCATGCGAACCGGGGTCGGCCACGTCGCCGGTGCCGAGGCCGTGGTACGCCTCGACCTCGGTCAGCCGCACGGCGACCGTGACGCCGTCCACCGTGACGCGCAGGATCCCGCCGAGGAGGCGCGGCGCCACCTCGAGGGGCAGCGCGGTGAGGGCGTCACGGGTGGCGGGGATCATCCGCGCGTCGCGTTCTGGCACCACGAGATGTCGAATCCCGAGAGCGCCACGATCTCGTTGTCCGGGGCGTCCCCGGCGAGCGCGATGACATGGGTCTCGAGCCGGGTCGGCAGCGGCAGGGCGTAGCCGTCGTACGGATTGTCGACCATGTCGGGGGCCACCAGCAGCGCCGCGTACCGCCCGCTCGGCGAGACGCAGGTCTGCAGCAGCGTGTCCTCCGGCGGCACCGTGAACACGGTGCGCGCGGAGCCGTCGGCATCCACCACGGCGACGTCGGTGGAGATCACGGTGAAGCCGTCGAGGTGCGCGAGCACGCGCAGGGTCTCCCCGGTCCCTCCGGGCAGGGGTGTGACGGCGCCCGGCTGCCCGAGGTCGGGCGCCGTGCCCGCCAGCGGCTCCTCGTCCGCGGTCGCGAGGTCGATGCGCGCGAGGCCGTCGATGCGCTCGACGAGCGCCTGCGTCGATCCGCGCGCGATCCCGTGGATGACGACGGCGTTGCCGAGCGCGACCGGCTCGCCGCCGGCCGCCGAGGCGAGGGTGAGCGCGCCGTCGAAGGTGAGCAGCAGGACGCTGTCGGTCCCCGGCACGAACCGCCAGTCCTCGACGCGGTAATCCCCGCCCTCGATCGTGATGGGCGTGGGGTCGTCGTCCGCGCGGCCCGCGCCGAGCGAGGCCGTGTGCAGCACGCTCTCGCGTCCCCCGTTGGGGCCGATGTCGGCATCCGTGAACGTGTAGCCGATGAGGTCGCCGCGGTCGGCGCTCTGCAGGTTGGTGACCATGCCGTCGCCGGGCAGCGGCAGCGTGCGCGGGTCCGAGCCGTCCAGCGCCGTCACGATGAGCTCGGAGAGGTCCTCGTCGTCGCGCGTCGCGATGACGAGGTGCCCGGACGTGGCGCGGAAGTCCTCGATGTGCGGCGCGGTGAACACCGGGACGGCGGCGTCTCCGGCCAGCCCGGTGCGGAAGACGGTGTCCTCCCCCTCGCCGCGCTGCAGGAGGTAGACCTCCAGCGGCGGGGTCGTGAAGGTCTCCGTGATCGTCGCCGCCGGTCCCCCGCCGATGCCGGCGACGTCGGAGATCGTCACGGTGTACTCCGTGGCATCCCACAGCGGCAGTGCGAACCGCACGCCGACCGTGCGGCCGGCGGTGTCGACCGTGAAGTCGGCGGCCGGCGAGACGGTGACCTGCTCGGCCGTGACCTCGGCGAGCGACTGGGTCGTCGTGAAGAGGATGCGGGACCCGGAGGCCGCGACCGCGGCCTCCGCGTCGATCTGCACCTGCGTGATGCGCGGACCCTGCGCCGTCGTGAGAGCGGCGCCGCCGAGGCCGACGGCGGCGAGCACCCCGATGACGACCGCGAAGCTCGTCGTGAAGGCGCGGCTGCGCCGCTGCCGCGCCTGGGAGCGACGCGTCGGCGGGTCAGTACTCATACGGGTCCTCGGGCTCCGCCACGACGTCCACCGAGGTGGCCTGCACCTGCAGGCGCCCCTCGACGTCGCGGATGGTGCCGGTCACGGTGACCCATTCGCCCGTCTCCGGTGCGTCCGCCGCAGCGATCGGGATGCGGGCGGGCTGGGCGTCGATGACGCAGTGCGTGATGACGAGCCGGGTGAGGTCGAAGCCGTCCTCGCCCGGCGTGACGAAGCCGGTGAGCGTGATCTCGTCGCCGTCGAAGGCATCGGGGTTCGTCGCGGTCGCGAAGACGCTCGCCCACTCGCCGACGCCGAACGACGCCGTGTCGCCGGTCGCGGCGAGCGCGACGTTGTCGGCGCCCTGGAAGAGGGGCGCCGTGCCGGTGTCGCGCGACATCGCGAGCTCGGCGGAGAGCGTCGCGGGCGGGACGAGGACGATGGCGCCGACGAGACCGGTCGCGAGGATGCCGCCGGTGAGCACCGCGATCCCGCCCGGCGTGATCCCGCCCGGCGCGTCGGCTCCGTCGGCGTGGTCGGCGTGCCCGTGGTCTTCGCCGTGCCCGTGGCCGTGGTCGGCTTCCTCGCCGAGCGGC
Source organism: Microbacterium saccharophilum (assembly GCF_007992455.1). Taxonomy (GTDB): domain Bacteria; phylum Actinomycetota; class Actinomycetes; order Actinomycetales; family Microbacteriaceae; genus Microbacterium; species Microbacterium saccharophilum. The sequence goes on from NZ_BKAH01000003.1 coordinate 199,445, forward strand.
AGGGCGAAGCTGAGCACGGCGCCGGCCAGCGCCAGCACCGCCATCGAGACGGCGAACCAGGTCGAGTCGGGGTTGATGTAGAGCCCGAGCCGATCCGTGACGGCGAGGGCGAGCGTGACGGCGGCGAGGGCGGCGGTGAGCCCCACACCGAGCAGGCGCGTCCCGAGGAGCCTAGGCAAGGAGGTTCACCACCCCGCCGAGCGCGACCGCGCTCAGCACGACGACCACGACGAGTCCCACGAGCACGCGCGTGCGGAAGGTCGTCCGCAGCAACGCGAGCATCTTCACGTCGACGAGCGGGCCCACGATCAGGAACGCGACGATCGAGCCCGGTGTGAACGTGGATGCGAACGACAGGGCGAAGAACGCGTCGACGTTCGAGCAGATCGACACGACCATCGCGAGCGCGATCATCGCGACGATCGACAGCGCCGGATTCGACCCGATCGCGAGGAGCAGGTCGCGCGGGACGAGCACCTGCACGGCGCCGGCGAGCGCGGAGCCGATCACGAGCGCGGGCATGACGGCGCGCAGCTCGACGACGAACTGGGCGAGGCTGCGCCGCCCGCGACCGCCCGACTCGGTCTCGACGATCTCGCACGCGGCGCGGAACCGGTCGGTGACGAGGCCGTCGGGGTCGGGGTGACGGCTGTACAGCCAGCCGATGAGGTTGGCGACGGCATACCCGCCGAGGAGGCGGGCGATGAGGATGCCGTCGTCGAAGCCGAACGCCTGGTGGGTCGTGATGATCACGATCGGGTTGACGATCGGCGCGGCGATGAGGAACGTCAGCGTCTCGGGGACCGTGAACCCCCGCATCATGAGGCCGCGGGCGAACGGGACGTTGCCGCACTCGCAGACCGGGATCAGCATCCCGAGGAGCGACAGCACGGCCCGGCGGGACCAGGCGCGCCGCGGCATCCAGCGTTCGATGACGTCCGGCGGCACCCACACCTGCACGACGATCGAGAGGATGACGCCGAGCAGCACGAACGGCAGCGACTCGATGAGCACGCTGATGGAGAGGGTCAGGGCGTCCTGCGCGCGGGTCGGCAGCAGCGGTGCCGGGGAGATCAGCGCGAGAGCGAGCAGCGCCGCGATCACGGCGACGCCCGCGCCGAGGGCTGCCCAGGGCAGCACCCGCGCGGGGGCCGTCCGGGTGCTGGTCACCGCGCCGCTTCCGAGCAGGCCGCGCACAGCCCGAAGATGTCGACGACGTGCTCTGCCCGGGTGAAGCCGTGCGCTGCCGCCGTCCGCTGCGCCCACGTCTCGACGTCGGTGGCCTGGATCTCCACGGTCGTGCCGCAGCTGCGGCAGATGAGGTGGTGGTGGTGGCCCTCGCTCGAGCAGGCGCGGTAGATCGCCTCGCCCTCGGGGCTCTGCAGCTGGTCGGCCTCGCCGGAGGCGGCGAGGGAGGCGAGGGTGCGGTAGACGGTGGCGAGACCGATGCCGGTGTTGTCGTCGCGGAGGGAGGCGTGCAGGTCCTGCGCGGACACGAATCCGGGGGAGCCGGAGAGCGCCGCGCGCACGCGATCGCGCTGCCAGGTGTTGCGCTGGGCCATGGCCGGAGTCTACCCGCGGGGCTTCCGGGCTCCCCGTGCGGAAGCCCTCATCGCGCCGTCGTGACCCGCCCGCGCCGCGCACCGATGACGCGGCAGACGAGGTAGATCACGAAGGAGATGGTGGTGATGTAGGGGCTCACGGGCAGGGTCCCCATGATGGCGAGCAGGATGCCGCCGACCGCCGCGACGATGCCGAACAGCGCCGACAGGAGCGGCACCGCGACGGCTCCCGACGCGACCCGCACGGCCGCGGCGGCGGGCGTGACGACGAGCGCCATCACGAGGAGCGCGCCGATGATGTGCACCGCGACGGCGACCGCGAGGCCCAGCAGCAGCATGAAGCCGAGCGAGACCGCGACGGTGGGCACGCCGCGGGCGGCGGCGGACTGCGGGTCGAGGGAGTCGAACCGCAGCGGACGCCAGATGAGCAGCAGCGCGATGAGCACGAAGGCGGAGATCCCGATGAGCCAGCCGAGCTGCGCGGACTGCACCGACACGATCTGACCCGTCAGCAGGCTGAAGCGGTTGGCGCTGCGACCGTTGTAGAGCGAGAGGAAGAGGATGCCGAGACCCAGCCCGAACGACATGAGCACGCCGACGATGGAGTTGCGCTCCCGGGCCCGCGCCCCCAGCCACCCGATGAGACCGGCGGCCACGAGCGACCCGACGATCGACCCCGTCACGACGTCCGCCCCGACCAGCAGCGCCGCGGCGGCACCGGCGAAGGACAGCTCGCTGATGCCGTGCACTGCGAAGGCCATGTCGCGCTGGATCACGAAGACGCCGATGAGCCCGCCGACGAGCCCGAGGATCGCGCCGGCCCACACCGAGTTCGACACGAGCGCGAGGATGTCGCCGTAGTCCGCGAGGCCGCCGAACATGGCGTCCCCGACGTCCGCCCAGTTCACTGGTGCCCCTCGTGGTGGTGGTGCGACTCCTCGGCGTCGGGGGCGCCGACCACGACGAGCCGGTCGCCGGCGCGCAGCACGAAGACGGGGGCGCCGTAGAGGTCGCTGAGGACGGGTGAGGTCAGCACGTCCTTCGGCTTCCCGAGAGTGAAGCGGCCGTTCGCGAGGTACAGGATGCGGTCGACCTTCCCGAGCACCGGGTTGATGTCGTGGGTGACGAGGAGCACGCCGGCCCCGGTCTTCCGGTGCGCGTCGATGAGCCGCACGACGGCCTGCTGGTTCGCGAGGTCGAGACTCGTGAGCGGCTCGTCGCACAGCAGCAGGCGGGGGTCGTCGGCGAGCGCCTGCCCGACGCGCAGCCGCTGCTGCTCGCCGCCGGAGAGCACGCCGACCGGCTCGCCGGCGAAGTGGCCCGCGTCCACGGCGTCGATCAGCGCGTCGACGCGGGCCCGGTCCCCGCGGCGGCGCAGCGGCAGACCGAAGCGGTGGCCGTCGACGCCGAGTCCGACGAGCTCGCGCCCGCGGATGGAGGTGTCCCGCGGGAGGGGACGCGCCTGCGGCAGGTACCCGATCCGGCGGTTGCCGCGCCGGCGCACCGGTTCGCCGAGCGCCGTGATGGTGCCCTCGCTGAGCGGCTCCAGGCCCAGGATGGCGCGGAGCAGCGTGGTCTTGCCGGAGCCGCTCGGTCCGAGCACGGCGATGAGCTCGCCGGGAGCGACGTCGAGGTCGAGACCGCTCCACAGCTCCCGGTCGCCGCGCCGGAGGGCGGCGCCGCGGATCTGCAGCGGATTCTGCAGCGCGGGGTCGGCGGGCGAGGTCACCGGGTCAGCGTACCGGCGAGATCGGCGATGTTCGCCCGCATCCAGCCGAGGTAGGTCTCGCCCTCGGGGACGAGTTCGGTGAACTCCACGACCGGGATGCCGTCGGCGGCCGCCCAGCGCAGGACCTCGCCGGTCTCGGCCCCGCCGGTCTGCGCGTTGGCGAGGACCGCACGCACCTCGCCAGTGTCGAGCATGTCGCGCGCCTCGAGCAGCGTCGCCGGCGGGACGTCCTGCCCCTCCTCGACGGCCTCGCTGAACGCGGCGGGCGCGGCGTCGACGAGACCCGCCGCCTCGACCAGGTACAGCGGAACGGGTTCGGTGACGAAGACGCGGTCGCCCGCGTGCGCGGCCGCGACGGCGGCGAGGTCGCCCGTGATCTCCTCGATGCCGGACTGGAAGTCGGCGAGGTTGGCGGCGTAGTCGCCGGCGTGGGCCGCGTCCAGCTCGCTCAGCTCGTGGGCGATGTCCGCGGCGAGGTGCGCCATGGCATCCGGGTCGTACCAGACATGCTCGTTGAAGCCCTCGATGTGGTCGTGGGCGGCGGCGCTGTCGTGATCGTGGTCGGCCTCGCGGCTCTCCTCTGTGACACTGTGGCCGTCGTTGCCCGGGTAGGCGTGCGAGAACTCCACGGCCGTCAGCACGACGGCATCCGCATCGCTCGCCTCGATGAGCCCGTCGACGAAGGCGTCGTAGCCCCCGCCGTTGCGGATGACGAGGTCGGCGCGGGAGATGGTCAGCTGGTCGCGGGCGGGAGCCTCGTACGCGTGCGGGTCCTGTGCGACGGAGGAGATGAGGGAGGTCACCTCGATCATGTCGCCCCCGATCGCCTCGGCGATCTGGCCGTACACCGACGTGGACGCGACGACCCGGATGCCGTCGTCCTCGGTGCCCGCGGCGGAGCATCCGGCGAGGAGCAGCCCGGAGGCGGCGACCAGCGAGAGGACGGGGGCGGAGCGGCGCATGCCTCCAGCCTACGTGCTATTGATAACCATTCTCAAATCAACGGGATGCCTGCGGCGGCGCTCAGTCCAGCAGCAGCGCGGGCTCCTCGAGGATCGAGGCGATGTCGGCGACGAACCGGCTCACGCCGTCACCGTCGATGACACGGTGGTCGAACGACCCCGACACGGTCGTGACGAAGCGGGGGCGCACCTCGCCGTCGACGACCCAGGGCTTCTGCCGGATCGTCCCCATCGCGATGATGCCGGATTCGCCGGGGTTGATGATCGGCGTGCCGGCATCCATCCCGAAGACCCCGATGTTGGTGATGGTGATCGTGCCGCCCTGCTGGTCGGCGGGGGTGGACCTGCCCTCGCGCGCCGTGAGCGTGAGCTTCTCGAGCGCGCGGGCGAGACCCTGCATGTTGAGGTCCTGCGCATCCTTGATGTTCGGGACCAGCAGACCCCGCGGCGTCGCGGCGGCGATGCCGAGGTTGACGTAGTTGCGGACGCGGATCTCCGCGGATCCGTCCTCGTTGTCGATCCACGCGGCGTTGACCATGGGCGTGCGGCGCACCGCCCAGATGACGGCGCGCGCCATGATGAGCAGCGGCGAGACCTTGATGTCGGCGAAGTCCGGCGACGCCTTCAGCCGCTTGACGAGTTCCATCGTGCGGGTCGCGTCGACGTCGGTCCAGACCGAGACGTGCGGGGCCGTGTAGGCGGAGCGCACCATGCCGCTCGCGATCGCCTTCCGGACACCCTTGACGGGGATCGCCTCCTCGCGCTCCGGGTCGGCGGCGGGCGGTGCCGCGACGGGCTGAGCCGGGCGGGACGCGGCCTGCGGCGCCACCGGGATGGACTGCTCGCGGACCTCGGGCGCCTCGGGCGTCGCGATGTTGCGGAACACCGAGGCCTGCGAGGCGTGCTTGACGACGTCATCGCGGGTGACCTCCCCGGCGGGGCCGGAGGGGACGACCTGCGTGAGGTCGACGTCGAGGTCGCGGGCGAGCTTGCGGATGGGCGGCTTGGCGACGACGCCGACCGACGCCTTCACCGGACGCTCGGCGGGCTTGCGCCGCCGCGACTGCACGTGCCCGCCGGTGCCGTAGCCGACGAGGACCGCGCCGCCGTCCTCGGGTTCGGCGGCCTTCTCGCCGTGCTCCGACAGGCCTGCAGACGCGTCCGGCTCGGCGGCGGCGCCCGCGATCGTGATGATCGCGGCACCCACCGTCACGGTGTCGCCCTCCGCGGCGAGGAGCTCGCCGACCGTTCCCTCGAACGGCGACGGCAGCTCGACGAGCGACTTGGCGGTCTCGATCTCGACGAGCACGTCGTTGACGGCGACGGCGTCGCCGGGGGAGACGCGCCACTGCACGATCTCCGCCTCGGTGAGGCCTTCGCCGACATCCGGCAGATGGAAGGTCTGCGTGCTCATCGGTGCTCCAAATCAGTCTGCGTCAGTACGCCAGTGCGCGGTCGACGGCTTCGAGGATGCGGTCGGGGTCGGGGAGGTACGTGCCCTCGAGCTTGGCCGGCGGGAACGGCACGTCGAAGCCGGAGACCCGGAGGACGGGGGATTCCAGGGCGAAGAACGCCTTCTCCATGACGGTCGCAGCGACCTCCGACCCGACGGAGGTGAAGCCTGGGGCCTCCTGCGCGTAGACCATGCGGCCCGTGCGGCGCACGGAGTCCAGGATCGGCCCGTAGTCGATGGGCGAGAGGGAGCGCAGGTCGATGACCTCGCAGCTCGTGCCCTCCGACTCGGCCAGCGCGGCGGCCTGCAGGAGCGTCGTGACCATGGCGCCGTGACCGACCAGCGTGATGTCGGTGCCGCGGCGGACGACGCGCGAGGCGTGCAGGGGCAGCGCCCGGTCGGCGGTGTCCACTTCGCCCTTGATCCAGTACTTCGCCTTCGGCTCCAGGAAGATCACGGGGTCGGGCGAGGTGATGGCGTCCTGGATCATCCAGTACGCGTCGTTGGGCGTCGAGGGGGACACCACCCGCAGGCCGGGGGTGTGCGCGAAGTACGCCTCGGGGCTCTCCTGGTGGTGTTCGACCGCACCGATGTGCCCGCCGTACGGGATGCGGATGACCACCGGCATCCGGTAGGCGCCCTCGTGGCGGTTCGTGATCTTCGCGAGCTGCGAGGTGATCTGATCGAACGCCGGGAAGACGAACCCGTCGAACTGGATCTCGCAGACGGGCCGGAAGCCCGACATCGCCAGCCCGATGGCCGTGCCCACGATGCCGGATTCGGCGAGCGGGGTGTCGAGGACGCGACGGTCGCCGAACTCCGCCTGCAGCCCCTCGGTGACGCGGAAGACGCCGCCGAGGCGGCCGATGTCCTCACCCATGAGCAGGACGTGGTCGTCGGCGGCCATCGCGGCGCGGAGGCCGGCGTTGAGGGCCTTCGCGAACGGCAGGTTCTGGACATCGCTCATGCCTGGGCCTCCCCGAACGCGGCCTCGTAGTCGGCGAGCCACTGCCGCTGCGCATCGATGAGCGGGTGCTCGTCGCTGTACGCGTGCGCGAACATCGACGCGGCGTCGATGTCGCCGAGCGCGTTCGTGCGCACCCGGACGTCGTCCGCGTAGGCCCGGGCCTCGGCATCCACCTCGGCGAAGAGGGTCGAGGCCGCGCCGCGGCCCTCGAGATACGCGCGCATCCGCTGGATGGGATCGCGGCGCGCCCATGAGGCCTCCTCGTCGGAGGTGCGGTACTTCGTGGGGTCGTCGCTCGTCGTGTGGGCGCCCATCCGGTACGTGAGCGCCTCGATGGCGCGCGGGCCCTCGCCGGCGCGCGCCTCGTCGAGCGCGAGCTTCGTGACGGCGTAGCTGGCGAGCACGTCGTTGCCGTCCACCCGCAGCGACGGCATGCCGTAGCCCTCACCGCGGCGGTAGAGCGGAGCACGCGCCTGGGTGGCGACGGGCACCGAGATCGCCCAGTGGTTGTTCTGCAGGAAGAACACCTGCGGCGTGCGGTAGGTGTTCGCGAAGACCATGGCCTCGTGCACGTCGCCCTGACTGGACGCGCCGTCGCCGTAGTAGACCATGACGGCGGCGTCCTGTTCCGGGTCGCCCGTGCCGCAGCGGCCGTCGAAGACCATCCCCATCCCGACGCCCGTGGCGTGCAGCGTCTGCGCGCCGAGCACGAGCGTGTAGATGTGCGTGTTGCCGTTCTTCGGGTCTGTCGGGTCCCATCCGCCGTGCGTGAGGCCGCGCATGAGCCGGACGATGTCGATGGGGTCGACGCCGCGGATCGTGCACACGACGTGCTCGCGGTACGACGGGAAGAGGTGGTCCTGCGGACGCGCGGCCCGCGCGGAGCCCACCTGTGCGGCCTCCTGCCCGAAGGACGGCGGCCACAGCGCGAGCTGGCCCTGACGCTGCAGGTTCGTCGCCTGCTGGTCGAAGGCGCGGACGACAACCATGTCGCGGTAGAGGCCGCGGAGGTCGTCGTCGCTCAGCGCGTCGATCAGCGGGAGGAGGCGCTCGGCCTCCGGGGTGGGCGCGAACGTGCCGTCGGCCGCGAGGACGCGGACGAGGGCGGGATCATCGGCCTGAGCCTCGAAAGAGGGGGTCACGGTCCTACGCTAACGTGCCCTCCGGTGCGTCTTCTGCAGGACATCGACAACGGATGCCGGGATTCACGGTGCCGAGTCCACAGGCGACGCGGGGGCGCGACCGTCACTCCGACGCGATGCTCCGGCGCGCCGCCTCGACCACCCGGTCCAGCGACTCCTCCTCGCCGACCGTGATGCGCACGCCGTCGCCGGCGAACGGGCGGACGATGAGGTCGGCGGCCTCGAAGACCGCGGCGACCTCGAGCGCCCGGTCTCCGGCGGGCAGCCACACGAAGTTGCCCTGCGCGTCGGGGACGTCCCAGCCGGCATCGCGGAGCAGCCGCACGAGGCGGTCGCGGCGGTCGGCGATGACGCGGACGCGCTCGAGCAGCTCCTCCTCGGCGTCGAGGCTCGCGAGCGCCGCCTCCTCGGCGGCGGCGGTGACCGACAGCGGGATGCCGGTCGAGCGGGCGGCGTCGAGGATGCGGGGGTGCCCGACGGCGTAGCCCACGCGGAGACCGGCGAGGCCGTACGCCTTCGAGAACGTGCGCAGGACCATGACGTTGTCGTGGCCGGCGGCGAGCACACGGCGGCCGTCGACGGCGGCGGGGTCGGTGACGAACTCGGCGTACGCCTCATCGAGGACCACGAGGACGTTCGCCGGCACCGCGGCCAGGAACGCGTCGAACTCGTCCTGCGTCACGATGGGACCGGTCGGGTTGTTGGGGCTGCAGACGAGCACCATGCCCGTGCGCTCCGTGACGGCGGCGGCCATCGCGACGAGGTCGTGGCGCCCGTCGGGCGTGTTCGGCACGGTGGTCGCGGTGGCGCCGGCGACCGTCGCGAGGCTCGGGTAGGCCTCGAACGAGCGCCAGGAGAACACGATGTCGTCCGCGGGCCCGGAGGTGGCCTGCGCGAGCTGGAAGAGGATCGACACCGAGCCCGCGCCGATGTGCACCGCGTCCGGCGCGACCCCGTACCGCTCGGCGATGCGTGCGCTCAGGCGCGGGGAGGAGGCATCCGGATACCGGTTGAAGGCCTGCGCGCGGGCGACGGCCGCGACGACGCCCGGCAGCGGCCCGAACGGGTTCTCGTTGCTGGACAGCTTGAAGACCCCCTCGCCGGCCTGCTTGCCCTGCCGGTACGGCGGGAGGGCGGCGATCTCGGGACGGATGCGGACGGGGATGTCGGTCACGCGACGAGTCTATTGACGAGTCTCCCGCACACCCGTGCCCCCGAACCATGCGGCGTGCCAGACTGAGCGCACTATGCGCTTCCTCATCCGCGTCGTCATCAACGCCTTCGCGATCTGGGTCGTCACCCTCATCGAGCCGCTCAAGGTCGACGTCCTGCCGTTCGCGCCCGGTGAGACGCTGCAGCTCGTCCTGACGCTGCTCGCCGTCGCCGCCGTGTTCGCGATCGTCAACACGGTGATCGGCACGGTCATCAAGATCGTCGCCTTCCCGCTGTACATCCTGACGCTGGGCCTCATCTCGGTCGTCATCAACGGCTTCCTGCTGTGGCTGACCGCCTGGCTGACGCTGTGGTGGAGCTGGGGGCTGCGCGTCGAGGAGTTCTGGCTCGGCGTGGTCGCCGCGATCGTGATCTCGCTCATCAACTGGATCCTCGGGATCATCCTCCGCCCGCAGCTGAAGAAGAAGCGCTGACGGGGTTCGGATCGGCGCGGCCGGGCGCGCGCACCCAGCCGCGTTCCGCGCCGTAGAGCGTGGCCGTGACCGACGTCGCGGTGCCGAGCTCCGCGAGACGCTCGCGCACGGCATCCACCCGCGGGTCGTCCGAGGCGTCGACGAGCCGTGCGGTCTCGGCGTAGGCATCCAGCTGATGCGCGCCGAAGGCGAGGTCGGTGACGGAGCCGCCGGGATCGGCGACGCGCTCGGCGACGAAGCTGCCGGGCGCGCCCGTGGGGTACGGCGCGCCGCCGGCCGCCAGCGCCGCGACCGGGTCGTCGGTGTGCCGCAGCGCGACCTGCAGGGTGTCGCCCCGGACATCGGCCTGCACGGGCGAGCCGAAGGTGACGACCGTGGCGACGCGGAACTGCCCGTCCAGCGCGAGCCGCTCGGCGATCATCCCGCCCTGCGAATGACCGGCCAGGTGCACCGTGTCACCATCCCGCGCCCCCGCCGCGTGCAGGGCCGCGACGACGGCGTCGTAGGAGGCGGCGCGGGCTCCGTCGTACAGGTCGAGGTTCGATGCCATGTCGAACGGCTCCGACACCGACATCGCGCTCTGCGTGCCGGCGAGGTAGGCGGCGAACTGGCGCGACCCGTCCGGCATGACGTAGCGCTCCACACGGATGCGGCCGTCGCCGTGACCCGGCATCCGGGCGGCGATGTCGGCGAGAGCATGCGGCGCGGTCGCCGCGCCGCGCCGGAGGACCGGCACGGTGACGGGCTGCGGCTCGCCCCGGAGGCGCGCGTCCCGCGGCACGAATCCGCGGCCGAGCGTGCGCACCCGGGCGAGGAGCAGGGGCAGCGCGAACGCCGCACCCCACCCCTGCGGGCCGAGCGGCTGCAGCGCCTGCGCGATCTGACGCTCGAGCTCGGCGTGCGCTTCGCCGCGCCACCCGTCCAGGAGCCGCATCGCCTCGGCGCCCGCGTCGCCGGCCTCCGCCTGGCGGGCGGCGTACGCCCGGCCCAGACGCGCCGCGCGGGCCGGGTCGCCGCCGGCCTCCGCCGCGGCGCGCTGCGCCTCCAGTTCGACCAGCTCGTACACGAGCGAGAGGGTGCGCAGGTCGGCGGCGAGCGCGGCGGCGCGGCCGGCGGCCTCGTCCGCGAGAGCGCACGGCACGGACGCGAACACCCCGTGCATGGCGAGGTGGTGCGCCACCCCGACGAGGGCCGCGTGGACCCGGTCCCCCGCCGACGCGAGCGACGTCAGCCGTCCCGCCGCGTGCCGGAGGTCGGCCGTGTCGACGGCGATCACGCCGCCGCTGCGGATCTCCAGGTCATCGCTCATCGGCCGGCATCCAGTCCGCGGATCCGGGCGGCGAGCTCGCTCTCGCACAGGGCGATGCCGACCGCGAGGGCGTCGAGCCGGTCGCTCCACTCCTGCAGCGCCGCGCGGTACGCCTCGGCGGCGCGCGCCGTCCAGGCGGTCGCGGCCGTGAGCGCGCGCGCCTGCGCCCGGAGGTCGTCGACGTCGGCGGCGGCGGCGGCGAGCCGCTCGTAGGCGAACGCGAGAGCGGTCGCCGCCTGCAGGTCCATGAGCCGATCCTGACCGCGCGGGAGCGGCTGCGGTGCGGCCGCCGCGGCGCCGTGCGGAGCGCCGGAATACGGCATCCTGTGCAGAAGGCGCTGTATTCGCCACAATATGGAGCGTGCCCCCTGCGTCCGAGCCCTTCCGCGTGCTGTTCGTGTGCACCGGGAACATCTGCCGGTCGCCCATGGCGGAGGTCGTCTTCCGCTGGTTCGCGGAGCAGGCGGGACTCGGCGACCGCGTGCACTCCAGCAGCGCCGGCACCGGGGATTGGCATGTCGGGGAACGCGCCGACGTCCGCACGATCGAGGCGCTGCAGCGGCGCGGCTACGACGGATCGAAGCACCGCGCCCGGCAGTTCACCCTCGACGACTTCCAGCGCAGCGACCTCGTCGTCGCGCTCGACCGCTCCCACGAGCGCATCCTCGCCAGCTGGGCGCCGTCGGCCGCCGACACCGACAAGCTCGCGCTGCTGCTGTCGTTCGACCCCCAGCCGGACGGCTCGCTCGACGTCCCCGACCCGTACTACGCGGGGCCCGGGATGTTCGACGAGGTGCTCGGTATGATCGAGAGTGCGAGCCGGGCGCTCTTCCGGCAGCTCGAACCCGCCATCCGTCCGACGTCCTGAGCGCCCGTTTTCACCGATCGGAGCCTCGTGACCTCTCTGCCTCCCCAGCCCCTCAGCCCGCTCGACGGCCGCTACCGCTCCGCGGTCACGGGCCTCGCCGACTACCTCTCCGAGGCGGGCCTGAACCGCGCGCGCGTCGAGGTCGAGGTCGAGTGGATCATCGCCCTCACCGATCGGTCGCTGTTCGGCTCGTCGCCCTTGTCGCCGGCCGACAAGGCCGCACTGCGGGCCCTCTACACCGACTTCGGGCAGACGGACATCGACTGGCTCGCCGAGAAGGAGGCCGTGACGCGGCACGACGTCAAGGCGGTCGAGTACCTCGTCCGCGACCGGCTGAGTGCGCTCGGCCTGGATGCCGTGGCGGAGCTGACGCACTTCGCGTGCACGAGCGAGGACGTCAACTCGGCCTCCTACGCCCTGACGGTCAAGCGCGCCGTCGAGAACGTGTGGCTGCCGAAGCTGCGCGCCGTGACCGCCGCGCTGGCCGACCTCGCCCGCGAGCACCGGGATGCCGCGATGCTCTCCCGCACGCACGGCCAGCCGGCGACGCCGTCGACGATGGGCAAGGAGCTCGCCGTCTTCGCGTGGCGCCTCGACCGCGTCGCCAGGCAGATCGAGGGCGGGGAGTACCTCGCGAAGTTCTCCGGCGCGACCGGGACGTGGTCGGCGCACCTCGCCGCCGCCCCGGACGTCGACTGGCCGGAGCTGTCCCGCAGCTTCATCGAGAGCCTGGGCATCGGCTTCAACGTGCTGACGACGCAGATCGAGTCGCACGACTGGCAGGTCGAGCTCTACGACCGGGTCCGGCACGCCGGCGGCATCCTGCACAACCTGGCCACGGACATCTGGACCTACATCTCGATGGGCTTCTTCGCCCAGATCCCGGTCGCCGGCGCGACGGGGTCGTCGACGATGCCGCACAAGATCAACCCCATCCGCTTCGAGAACGCCGAGGCGAACCTGGAGATCTCCGGCGGCCTCTTCGCGACGCTGGCGTCGACGCTCGTCACGAGCCGCATGCAGCGCGACCTCACCGATTCCACGACGCAGCGCAACATCGGCGTCGCGTTCGGGCACTCGCTGCTGGCGCTGGACAACCTGCAGCGCGGCCTCACCGAGATCTCGCTGTCGCGCCACGTGCTGCTGGCCGACCTCGACGCCAACTGGGAGGTCCTCGCCGAGGCCATCCAGACCGTCGTCCGCGCCGAGATCGTCGCCGGTCGCTCGCAGATCACCGACCCGTACGCCCTGCTGAAGGACCTCACTCGGGGCCGCCGTGTCGGCGGACCCGAGCTCGCCGAGTTCGTGCAGGGCCTCGACATCGGCGATGCCGCGAAGCAGCGCCTCCTGGCCCTCACCCCCGCCGGGTACGTGGGCCTCGCCGACGCGCTGGTCGACGAACTGGCCTGACGCCGCGGCGCGGCATGCGCCCACGGGCGCCGGCCGCCGGCCGGGCGCGGCGCGCGGCCAACCGCAGGATGACCCGTGGCCGAAGTGGCGCGTGAGCCCCACAGGCCCCACCCGTCACGCCCGATCCTGCAGTTCGCTGCGCGGGGGCGCACCGACGGCGCCGCAGCACAGCATCCACCGACGCGCGCCGGCAGCCGGCCGGGCGCGGCGCGTGGCAAACCGCAGGATCACCCGTGGCCGAAGTGGCGCCTGAGCCCCACAGGCCCCACCCGTCACGCCCGGTCCTGCAGTTCGCTGCGCGGGGGCCCGGCGGGTGGCCTCGCCGGCGCGGATGCGGCGCGGCGCGACGGGGCCGCGCGACGCACCGGCGCCGCGACGGCCGGTCAGGGGCGCGGGGCGCCCGTGTCGGGGTCGGCCGGCCGGTCGTCCTTGCGCATCAGCACAGGGCGGTCGACGGGCTTGGACATCTCCGCCGGGTCGACGGCGAGGATCAGCAGCGCGATGCCGACGAGGGTCACGATGAACGCGATGCCGGCGACGATGAGCGCGACGACGATGACGTGCGCGCGCTGGTCGCCGGTCAGGGTCTGGAAGAAGCCCATCGTCACGAGGGTGATGACGCCCGCGAAGGCGGCGGCGATGAAGGCGAAGCCGATGAGCTGCACCGGCTTGAGCAGGTCGCGGCGGGTGGGGTGTGGGTCGGTCATGCGCTCTCTCCTGCCGAAGCAGTCAGGTCGTCCGCGGTGGCGACGGCGGGACGCGGGCTGAAGCCGGCGATCCCGAGGAACACGGCGACGATCGCGGCGTAGGCCCCGAAGATGCCGACGCCGATGCTGATGCCGGTCAGCTCGAACGTCGCGCCGGCCTCCTTGATGAAGTACTCCAGGCTGTACGCGGGGTTGACGAGCAGCAGCCCGACGGCCAGCAGGATCGTCAGTGCGCCGATGAAGACGGCGTCCCGGGCCGCGGCGTCGCCGCGCCTGCGCGCGCGCACGCCCGCGACGAGTTCGACGACCCCCGCGAGGAGGGCCCACGCGATCACGAGGACGAAGAAGAGGGTGATGCTGCGGATGCCGCCGAGTCCCCCCACCATGCCGGCGAGGATCGTGACCACGCCGAGCGCGACAGCCGGCGCGCGCCGCCCGCCGGGGCGGACGAGCCAGGCCGCGAGCAGCAGGACGATCCCGGTCGCCATGGCGAAGCCGCTGAAGACGGAGAGCCCGACCGCCGCCGAGTGATCCGGCGTGAAGGTGATCATGACCGCCGCGAGGGCCGCGAAGAACGCACGCGCGAGCTGCACGTGCCGCACCTCGAAAGTGCGGGTGGCGGCGGCCTGGGACACGACGGAACTCCTCCGAAGGGGCGGAATGGGACGGCTCCAGTCTAGGTCGCCGCCACCTGAGGACCCGCCGGGGGAGTCAGGATGCCGCGGCTCGCAGCCCCGCGATGTCGATCTTGTGCATCTCCATCATCGCCGCATACGCGGCCGGCGAGGAGATGAGGTCGTCCATGCCGCCGGGGACGATCTGCCAGCTGACGCCGAACCGGTCCTTGCACCAGCCGCACTGCTCCGCCTGCGGCACCCGGGACAGCACCGCCCAGTAGCGGTCGATCTCGGCCTGGTCGGCACATTCGACCTGCAGCGAGACGCCCTCCGTGAACGGATGCGACTCCGTCGCCGCCGAGTCCATGGCGGTGAACCACTGACCTGCGAGCGTGAAGTCGGCGTACATGACCGCACCGGCATCCGCCGGTCCGCTCTTCTCCTGATACTCGACCATCGCGCCGACCTGGGCGTCGGGGAAGAGTCCGGTGTACTCCTCGATCGCCTCGCGGGCGCGGTTCTGCGCCGGCCCGCTGAAGAGGAACGTCGGCATGACAGGCGGCCGCTGCTCATCGCCCGCCACCGTCAGCTGCCAGCTGACCCCGAATCGATCCTCCACCCAGCCGTACCGCGCGCTGTAGGGATATTCCTGAAGGGGCATGAGGACGCGCCCGCCGTCGGCGAGCGCGTCCCAGAGCGCGTCGAGCCGATCGATCTCCGCCTCCGCGAAGCTCAGCGTCAACGAGATCGAGGGGTTCGGGCGGAACGTGTCGCCCGCGTTGATCAGGACCAGCCGGTAGCCGTCGATCTCGACGTCGACGGTCAACGGCTTCCCGGCGTAGTCCTTCTGGAAGTCGAGCAGGCCGTCCTGCGGATAGAAGGAGGAGGTTCTCACCCGGGAGCCGGGGAAGACCCCGGCGTAGAACTCGCCGCCGGCGGCGGCATCGGCGAACCACAGGTTGGGCACGATCTTCTGCATGGGGTCAGGATGCGCCGCCTCCGCGAAGCGTGCAAGGGGGCGGCGCGGCCACCGGCACCCGGGTACCGTGTGAGCATGTCGCCCCGGGGACGGCTCGCAGGGACACGGCCACGACGCACGGCCGCGGCGGCGTTCGTGCTCGCGACCGCCTGCTGGCTCACCGGCTGCGGCGTCGCCGGGCCCGATCCCCCGCCACCCCCACCGCCCGCGGCGTCCCCGTCCGCCGCCCCGACCTCCGAGCCCGTGACGATCGTCACCGGCCTCGCCGCGCCGTGGTCGCTCGTCCGGATCGGCACCTCCGTCCTCATCAGCGAGCGCGACACCGGCCGCATCCGCGAGCTGACCGCCGGCGGCGCCCTCCGCGATGTCGTCACGGTCGAGAACGTGGCCCACGGCGGGGAGGGCGGCCTGCTCGGACTCGCGTTCGACGGCGACGACGGCCTCTTCGCGTACTCGACGGCCGCGGACGGCAACCGCGTCGAACGCTATGCCGTGGAAGGGGCGCCCGGCGCGCTCCGCCTCAGCGACCCGCGGATCGTCGTGGACGGGCTGCCCCGAGCCGGCAACCACAACGGCGGACGCATCGCGTTCGGTCCGGACGGCATGCTGTACGTCCCGGTCGGGGATGCCGGGGACCCGGACGCCGCGCAGGACCCCGATGCGCTGAACGGGAAGATCCTCCGCCTCGAGCCGGACGGCGGCATCCCCGCGGACAACCCGAGGCGGGGTTCGCCCGTCTACACCCTCGGGCACCGCAACGTGCAGGGCCTGGCGTGGGCACCGGCACCGGACGGCCGGATGTTCGCCAGCGAGTTCGGGCAGAACACGTGGGACGAGCTCAACGAGATCATGCCGGGCGGCAACTACGGCTGGCCCGTCGTCGAGGGGACCGGCGGCGAGGAGCGGGGCTTCGTCGACCCGTTGCAGAGCTGGGCGACGGATGCCGCGAGCCCGAGCGGTATCGCGGTGATCGGCGACCGCATCCTCATCGCGAACCTGCGCGGCGAGGTGCTGCGATCGGTCCCGCTCTCCGACACCGCCACGTCGGAGGAGTTCTACGCGCGCGCGTTCGGCCGCCTCCGCGACGTGTTCGCCGGGCCAGACGGCGCGGTGTGGGTGCTCACGAACAACACCGACGGCCGCGGCGCCCCGCGGGACGGGGACGACCGCATCATCGCCGTCCCGCCGGCGCTGCTGGACTGAGCTCAGCCGGCGACGATCGCCTCGACGACACGGAGCGTGCTGAGCGTCCGGGCGTTGTCCGGGGCGGGGTCGCCGCCGCGGACGAGGTCGACGAAGCGCTGCACTTCGAAGAGCATGTTGTTCTCCGGCGGGTTCAGCTCGATCTCCTCGATGGAGCCGTCGATGCCGTGCACCCGCAGGCGGGAGGGTTCGGCGATCCGGTCGATCTCCAACGTCGCCAGCTCGCCCTGGATCTCGCTCGGGCGCGCGGTGACGGTGATCTTCGAGTACGCCACCTCGCCGACGAATCCGGGGTAGGTCAGCAGCGCCGAGCCGGTGCCGTCGGCGCCGCCCGCGATCTCCACGGAGACGGCGCGCACGGCGTCCGGCTCGCCGAACAGGTCGACCATCGGGCTCACGCAGTAGACGCCGAGGTCGAGCAGCGCGCCCCCGGCGAGCGCCGGATCGAAGATGTTCACCCGCTCGCCGGCGAGGACCCGGTCGTAGCGCGCCGACCGCTGGCAGTACGTGAACGCCGCCCGCCGGATCGTCCCGAGCCGGGGCAGGAGCGCACGGATCTCGTCCATGCCCGGGTCGTAGGCGTTGCGCATGCCCTCGAACACGACGACGCCGGCGTCGGCGGCCTCCTCGATCAGAGCCTCGAACTCGGCCGCCGTGGGCGCTGCCGGCTTCTCCACGAACACGTGGCGTCCGGCGCGCAGCGCGGCGCGTGCCTGCTCGACGTGCTTCCCGTTGGGCGAGCCGACGTACACCGCGTCGACGTCGCCGGACGCGAGCAGCTCCTCGAGGTCTGAGGAGGTCGCGCCGATCCCCTGCTCGTCGGCGTACGCGGCCGCCCGGTCGCTGTCGCGCGAGTAGACCACGGTCGCCTGGATGCCGTCCGTCTGCCGCACGGCATCCAGGAACCTGCCGGTGATCATGCTCGTGCCGATGGTGGCGATGCGGATGACGGTCATCGGGGGGTCAGCTCGCGGCCTTCTTGACGAGTTCGCGGACCTTCTTCTCCACGGCGTCCGTCACCTCGACCACGGCGTACGACACCGCCCACATGGGCCCGTCGTCGAGGTTCGCGGGGTCATCGAAGGACACCGTCCCGTAGCGCGTCTTGAACTTCGAGGCGGGCTGGTAGAACACGACCACCTTGCCGTCCCGGGCGTACGCGGGGAACCCGTAGAAGGTCTTCGGGTCGAGGTCGGGGGCCTCGTCGGTCACGATGCCGTGCAGGAGGGTGGCCACCTGACGGTCGACGCCGTCCAGGCCGTCGATCGCGGCGACGCACGCCTCGAGCTCCTTCGCGAGCTTCGCGGCGCCCTTGAGCCCCTTCGATGCGCGCAGCTCGTCCGCGCGCTGTTTCATGGCGGCGCGCTCTTCGGCGCTGAAGCCGTCTGCCTTGCTCCGCTGGTCAGCCATTGTCCCTGCTCCTCTTGTTCTCCTGGATGCGGATGAGGTTTCCCGCGGGATCGCGGAAGGCCGCGTCACGCACCCCGTAGTCCTGTTCGATGGGCTCCTGCACGATGTCGGCGCCGGCTCCCTCGAGCTTCGCGAACGTCCCGTCCAGGTCGTCCGTGGCGAGATTGACGCCGAAGTACGTGCCCTTGGCGATGAGCTCGAGGATCGTCTCGCGCTCATCGTCGGAGATGTCGTTGCCGACTCCCGGCGGGTGCAGCACGATCGCCGTGTCCGGCTGACCGGCCGGACCCACCGTGATCCAGCGCATGTTCTCGTAGCCGACGTCCAATCGCACCTCGAAGCCGAGGACGTCCCGGTAGAACGCGAGGGATGCCTCGGGGTCGGTGTGCGGCAGGAAGCTCGAATGAATCGTGATGTCCATGGCTCTCACGGTACGAGGACGCGTGACCTCGGCGCTTCTCGATTCCTGACCGGTTTCGTGATCTGCTTCGCGATGCACGGCAGCATCCCGGGGACGTAGGCGGCGCCGTGCTCCCGGTAGACGCTGGGCGGCACGCCCACCAGCTCGGTGAATCGGGTGCTGAACGTGCCGAGCGACGACGAGCCGACGGCGAAGCAGACCTCGGTGACGCTGAGGTCGCCGCGGCGGAGCAGCGTCATCGCCCGCTCGATGCGCCGGGTCATGAGGTAGGAGTACGGCGATTCACCGTAGGCGCGCTTGAACTGGCGGCTGAGGTGACCGGCGGAGAGATGCACGTCCCGGGCGAGCGATGCGACGTCGAGCGGCTTCGCGTAGTCCCGGTCCATCCGGTCCCGCACACGACGGAGCAGGGCCAGCGTCTGCAGGTCCTGGGGTTGCCGAGCGGTCACCTGCCGATGATGCCACGCCGCCGCGCGCCCTGCCAGACAGTGGAATGCCCGCGGGCTGTGGTGTTTGCTACCAGCATGAAGGCACTCGTGTACACGGAGTTCGGCGGCGCCGAGCGGTTCGAATTGACCGAGGTGGGCGATCCGCACATCGGCCCCGACACCCTCCTGGTCCGCGTCGCGGCGGCGGGCCTGAATCCTGTCGACTACAAGCTCCGGGAGGGGCACCTCCGCGGGCTCTTCGACACGCGGCTTCCCGCCATCCCCGGCTGGGATGTCGCCGGTGTCGTGGAGCAGGTGGGCCTGGACACCCCCGAGTACGCCGTCGGCGACCGCATCCTCGCCTACGCGCGCGCCGACGTGGTGGAGCACGGCTCGCTCGCCGAGCTCATGCCGGTGCCGGTCCGCACGGCGGCGCCGCTGCCGGAGGGGCTGTCGTTCGAGGATGCCGCGGCGCTGCCGCTCGCGGGCCTCACGGCACTGCAGACCGTGGAGCGATCCGGGCTCACCGAGGGCGACACCGTGCTCGTCCACAACGCCGCCGGCGGCGTGGGCTCGTTCGCCGTGCAGCTCGCGCGGCTCCGCGGCGCGCGCGTGATCGGCACGGCGTCCGCCGCCAAGCACGACTACCTGCGATCGCTCGGCGCAGAGCCCGTGGAGTACGGCGCTCCGCTCATCGAGCAGGTGCGCGCACTCGCCCCCGACGGCATCGACGTGGTCCTGGACTACGCGGGCGGCGGCGCCCTGGACTCCACACCGGCCCTGCTGCACGAAGGCGGGTTCGTCGTCTCGATCACCGACCCGCGCGCCCGCGACGAGTTCGACGGGGTGTATGCGTGGGTGCGGCCGGATGCCGTGCAGCTCGCCGCGCTCGCGCAGCTCGCCGCGGACGGGACGCTGCGCATCGAACGCGCCGCGACCTACCCGCTGGCCGAGGCCGTCGATGCGTACCGGCAGCTGGAAGCCGGACACGTCCAGGGCAAGATCGTCGTCACGATCTGACCGGCCGGGACATGGTCGGCGCCGGGGTCAGTCCGCCTGGGCGAGGAACTCCAGGGCCGCGGCGCGGAACACCCGGGAACCGGGCGCGTTGAAGTGGTGCCGGTCGGGGATCTCCACAAAGTGCCCCTGCGGGCAGGCGGCGGCGAGCGCCTTCGAGCCCTCGATGATGGCGTCCTGCGAGCCCGTCGCGAAGAGGATCGGCTGCGCCGGCGCCTGCGCCGGGTCCGGATCGACCGTGCCCGACCGCCGCATGCCGCCGGCGATCGCGAGAAGCGCGCGCAGGTCGTTGCCGGGCACGCGCTCGGTCAGCGCGATGTAGTTCTGGGTGACGCGGTCCTCGACCGGGGTGCCGTCTTGGACGTACGCCGTCGCCTGGTCGAGATCCAGGCGTCCGAGCGGGATCCCGTCGGGGACCCCACCCAGCACGACGCGCTCGATGCGGCCCGGCAGGTCCTGCGCGACCTCCCAGCCCACGCGCGCCCCGAGCGAGTAGCCGACATAGAACGCCGTCCCGACGAGGTAGGTGTCCAGCACCGCCTCGACGTCGCCCGCGAGGGTCCGCAGGTCGTAGTCGGCGGGGTCGTGCGGCTTGTCGCTCGCGCCGTGGCCGCGCTGGTCGAGGCCGAGCACGCGGTAGCCGGCCTGCTGCAGGTCACGGACCCAGCCGGTGCTCACCCAGTTGTCGCGGGTGCTCGAAGCGAATCCGTGCACCACGACGACGGTCGGTGCGGTGTCATCACCCCACGAGTACGTCGCGATCCGGTGGCCGTCACCGACCATGACGAACTTCGGGTCGGGCGTCTCGGTGAGGGCGGGAAGCGCGTTGGTCACCCCCCGATTGTCCCCCTCGGATCAGTCCGCGCGCTTCGCCGCGCGCTCGACGCGCCGTCGACGCAGGTGCGTGAGGCGTCGGCGGACGCGGCTGTCGGTAGCGAACTCGGGCAGCGGCACCGGGCGGGTGATGACGGCATCCACGCTCATCGAACCGTCGACGGGGCCCACGACCGCGATCGGCGTGGTGGCCGGGGAGATGTGGTCGCCGGTGGCGATCGGCATCCCGGCGAGCTCGCGATGCGCGCGGACGTAGGCGGGCGCCAGCAGCACCACGGCACCGATCCAGGCGAGCGGGTTGCTCCACACGGCCCCGACGTAGCCGACGATGCCGCCGAGGATGACGGCCGCACCGACGCGCATGAACAGCTCGATGATGCCCGTGACCGTCGGGATGAGGGTGTGGCCGAGCCCTTGCAGGGCTCCGCGGAGCACGAACAGCACCGCCAGCGCGCTGTACGAGATCCCGTTGATGACGAGCATGAGCGCGGCGAGGTCGACGACACCGTCCGATCCCTCACCGACGAAGAGGCGGACCATGTGGCTGCCGAACGCGACGAGCACGATGCCGAGGACGACGGCGCCGCCGAGCGCCATCCAGGTCGCCTGCACGACGCCGCGGCGGATGCGGTCGGGCCGGCCCCCGCCGAAGTTCTGCGCGACGAACATGGACACCGCGAGACCGAGCGACTGCAGCAGGGCGACGGCGAGGCTGTCCACGCGGGAGGCGGTCGTGTAGGCGGCGACGGCGTCCGCCCCCAGTTCGTTGAGGCGCACCTGCACGGCAAGGGTGCCGATCGCGATGATCGATGCCTGGAAGCCCATCGGCAGACCGATGCGGAGGTGCTGGACGAGGTCGATGCGGGCGACGCGCCAATCGGCGCGGCGGACATGGAGCACCGGCACGCGGCGGCGCACGTACTCCAGGCACAGCAGCACGGAGACCCCCTGCGACGTCACGGTGGCGAGGGCGGCGCCGCCGACTCCCCACTCCAGGGGGCCGACCATGAGGATGACGAGCCCGACGTTGAGCGCGCAGGCCACGGTGAGGAAGACGAGCGGCGTGCGGGAGTCGCCGATGGCGCGGATGATCGCGGACAGGTAGTTGAAGAACAGCATCGTGCCGGAACCGAGGAAGCTGACCTGCGCGAACACCGTGGCGTCGGCCATGAGCTCCGGCGGGGTCTGCAGGAGCTGCAGCATCGGCTCCGCGAGCAGGGCGCCCGCGACCGTGAGGAGCACGGTCGCGATGGCTGTCAGCAGGGTGCCCGTCGCGACGGAGCGCCGGACGGCGGCATGATCGCCCGCGCCGAAGGCCTGCGCCGTCGGGATGGCGAAACCGGTCGTCAGCCCCCAGACGAAGCCCAGCAGGAAGAAGAAGAGACTGCCGGTGGCACCGACGGAGGCGAGCGCGCCGACGCCGAGGTACCGGCCCACGACGATGGCGTCCGCGAACTGATAGAGCTGCTGCACGACGTTGCCGAGGAGCAGCGGCACGGAGAAGAGGAGGATGACGCGCCAGGGGCTGCCGGTGGTGAGGGACGTGGACATGCGGGCTTTCAGCGAAACGGGGCGGGGGGAGCGGTGTCCGCGTCGGCACCACCGCAACATTCTATCGAATCGATTCGTTCGAACTGCCCGGCACGGCGGACGGGCGGCGAGGGATGCGAAGAAGATGGGAACAAAAGTACGGCGATGTCTGAGCTCGTGTGCTAGAATGTCCTCAGACATTCGAATATGTGCCCGCATTGACCCCGACCCAAAGCGAGCCCTCATGTCTGCATCCGGCGCACACCGCGACGACGACCCGTCCGTCGTCCTGCGCCGCACGGATGAGGTGGTGGATGCCTTCGCCGACGTCCAGCGGCGGCAGGGCGCACTCGACGCCGAGGAGATCCGCACTCTCGCCCGCGCCGCCGCGCTCGTCGACGACGCCGGGGAACGAGGATCCAGCCGGGAGATCGCGCAGCGGTCGCTCGTCGCCGAGCTCGCCACGGCGACGAGGAGGAGCGAGTGGTCGGTGTCCCGGCAGATGGGGCAGTGCGCCGACCTCTGCACGCGGTTCGCGGCCGGCGTCGATGCTCTCGAGCGAGGTGAGATCTCCCGCCGCCACCTGATCGTGATCCACGACGCCGGCGCCGCGATCCACGATGACGCGGATCGCGCGGCGTACCTCGACTTCGCGCTCGACCGGGCGCGCGCGACGACTCCGGGGCGACTGGCCCCGCTCGTCCGCACGTTCGCGGAGCGCTGTCTGGACAGGTCGCTCGACGAGCGGGCGGAGGAGGCGCGAGAGCGCCGCCGCGTCGAGGTGAACGACCTCTCCGACGGCATGGCGGAACTGGTCGCGACGCTCCCCGCGACGCTCGCTCACGGCATCCACGACCGTCTCAGCCGGCAGGCTCGGTGCGTCATCGATGCCCGGGGCGGCGGCGTCGACGCCGACGCCGACGCGCGGACCGTGGAACAGGTGCGCGCCGACGTCTTCACCGACCTGCTGCTCACTGCCACCCCGGACGCGTGCGTGGGCGGGGAGGGGCTCGGCGAGATCCGGGCGATCGTCCAAGTCACGCTTCCGGTCCTCACGATGATCGGACACAGCGAAGAGCCCGCCCTTCTCGCCGGGTACGGGCCGATCGACGCGGACACGGCCCGCGAGCTCGCCGGCGGCGCCACCGGCTGGGAGCGCGTGATGACCTCACCGCTCACCGGCGACGTCCTCGCCGTCGATCGCTACCGGGTGCCGGCTGGACTCCAGCGCTTCCTTCGCGCTCGCGACGAGCACTGCCGCTTCCCCGGATGCCGGAGGGCGGTGTGGCGCTGCGATCTGGACCACACGCGCGACGCCGCGCGCGGCGGACCCACCCGATGCGACAACCTCGCCCACCTCTGCCGTCGGCATCACACCCTGAAACACGCGAGCGCGTGGTCGGTCGAGCAGATGTCGCCGGGGGTGCTGGTCTGGACGAGCCCGAGCGGGCGCCGACACACCGACAGACCGGAGCCCACCGTGCGCTTCGTGCCCGAACCCGAGGTCCTCGGGAGGCGCAAGCGGTTCCGAGAACCGTGGCTCCTCCCCGCCGAGGATCCGCTCGGTTCCCGCGACGCGCCGTTCTGAGCCGGCGCCCTCCGTCCCTGCGGTCAGTCGCGCTCAGGCCCGGGCCGGGCCGGAGTGGAGGTCAGGCGATCGTCGCCAGGTCAGGGTCCGCCCCGACGACCGAGACCTCGATCGAGCGGATCCACCGCCGCACGCGGCCGTCGTCGCCGATCAGGATGCCCGTGCGGGTGCCCGCATCCTGGATCCAGGCCAGCTCGTCCATTCCCGCAACGACCGCGCTGGTCGCCCACACATCGGCCGCAGCGAGGCCGTCGGCGATCACGGTGGCGCTCGCGACGCCGCGCGCCGGCGCCCCGGACCGCGGGTCGATGATGTGCGCCCCGCGCTCGGCGAGCCCCGACGTGGCGACGGCGCCGTCGACCACGTCGACCGTCGCGAGCACGACGCCCGGGCGGGTCGGATCGGCGATGCCGACGTGCCACACCCAGTCCGCGCCCGGCGCCGTGTACAGCTGGAGGTCACCCCCGGCGTTGATCCCCACCGCCACGACCTCGTCGTCCGCGAGCAGCGGCGCAAGGTGCGCACGCGCCGCCGACTCGACGGCCCAGCCCTTCACAAAGCCCGTGGGGTCGAACCATCCCCGCCAGTCGGCGCTGAACCGTCCCGCCGTCGCCGCTTCCCACGCGGTGCACGCGGCGGCGACCTCGGCGACGCGCGGGTCCAGTGACGCGACGGCGCACTCGCCCCGCCGGAGCCGGGAGATGTCGGAGTCATCCCGGTAGGTCGAGAAGACGCGGTCCACCTCGCGAAGGGCGGCGAAAGCCGCCGCAGCCTCCGTCGCGCCCCGTTCCGGTGCGCCGGTGCGGGTGACGGCGTGGATGCTGACGACCGTGCCCATGATCTGCTCGGTCCAGACCTGTCGGTGCGGGCGGCCGGCGATGACGGGGCTCATGACTGTGCCTGGTCGATCGCGCTCTGCAGCGACTGGAGGTAGCCATCGCTCGTGTAGGTCGCTCCCGACACCATGTGGATGTCGGCGCTCTGCGCATCGAGCGTCTCCGACACCAGCTGCGGGATGGCCCGTTCGTTGATCTGGCGGTCGCGGGAGTTGGCGTCCGGGTACTGGACGACGTCGACGGCGGAGATCGCGCCGCCCGACACCGTGAGGGAGACCTGCACCGGACCGAAGCGCGTGCGCACGGACTGCCCCGCGTAGGTGCCGTCGACGAGACCCGAACCGCGCGTCGTTCCGCTCGTGCCGCCGGTGCCCTGATCGGTCGGCGTGGGTGTCGATTCGGCGGCCGGGGCGGCTACGTCCGCCGGGACCGGGCTGATCTCCTCGCCCAGGGAGGTGCGATAGCTGAACAGCAGCACGAGCCCGCTCAGGGTGGCGAGGATGCTGTAGATGATCTTCTTCATGATTCCTCCGAGGAACGTGACACGGCCCGCTACCGCGCGAACGCTTCCGCGTGGATGCGGCTGGGGGCGAACCCCGCAGCGTGGAGGTCGCGGCGGAGCGCATCCATCCACGGGCCCGGTCCGCAGAGGAACACGTCGTACTCCGCCGGTCGGGGCGCGAGGTGGCGGAGCAGGTCGGAGCCGCGCCACGCGGCGTGGCTCGCCGGCATCCAGGTCGACCCGCTCGCGGCGCGCGGGCCGTTGAGCGCGTAGTGGGTGACCCCCCGGGTGGAGACGAGACGCGCGATCGGGCCCCGCAGCAGGGCGTCTTCCTCCACGTGTTCGCGCACCACGAGGGTCGCGGCGCCCGGCGCGTATGCCTCGCCTTCCAGCAGGGAGACGAGGGGGGCGACTCCCGCGCCGGCGCCGATCATCAGGAGCTTCGTTCCGGCGCGCACCTCCCCGGTCATGACGCCGTACGGTCCTTCGAACACGACGCGGGTCCCGGGATTCAGGCCGGCCAGGCGTCGCGTGCCGTCGCCGACGATGCGCGCCGAGATGGTCAGGGCGTTGCCGGTCGGCGCCGCCGCGAGGGAGAACGGGTGTCCCCGCATCCACCCGGCACCGTCGAGGAACCGCCACACGAAGAACTGGCCCGGTCGCGCGCGCAGGGCGGCCAGTCCGCGCCCCCGCATCCGCACGGTCACCCCGCGGTCACCATCCGGTTCGACGGACGCGACCCGCACGTCGTGCCGCAACGACCGGACGACCGGCACGCCGACGCGGAACACGACGACGCCGGCGGCGGCGACCGCCCAGAGCGTCCACCAGTAGATCGTGGCGAGGGGGGATGCGAGGAAGTCCGCGCCCGTCCAGAGCATGTGCGGGACGGCGAGGCCGACACCGAGATAGCCGTAGAGGTGGAGGAGATGCCAGCTCTCGTACCGGAGCCGTCGGCGGGCGCGACGGAGGGAGCTCGCCACGACGAGCACCAGGAGGAGCGTGCCCGCGGTGGCCAGCAGCATCCCCGGGTAGTCCCAGACGAATTGCCAGAGCTGGGTGAACACGTCGATGCCCGCCTGCGCGGCATAGCCGGCCACGAGCAGGGCGATGTGGACGAGGAGGAGCGAGAACGACGAGAACCCGACGAGGCGGTGCATCCGGGTGATGCCGTCCCGTCCGAATCCGCGTTCGAAGAGCGGCACCCGCGCCATGAGGAGCACCTGGTAGAGGAGGAGATTCGCCGAGACGAGGCCGGTGAGGCGGCCGAGCGTGGTCAGTGCCTCCGCTCCGCCCCCGACGATCGCCTGCACGCCGGCGTCCGCCACCCACAGCGCCACGACGACGAGGCTCGTCACCCAGATGACGGCGACCGCGGCGGCGTTCCACACCGCGCGAGTCCATCGGCGCCGGAGGACGGGTGCCGTGGCGGCGGAGGCTCGGCCGATCGTCGTCGGGAAGGTGGCTGTCATGCGCTCATGGTCGGCGCGGGAGCTATGACGGTGCCCAGAATGACGCATGAACGCGCCGCGTCATAGCCGATTCATCGGCGGCTCAGGGAATCACACCCGGGGCGAAGTGCCTGCCACGCCGTCGACCACCCCGATCAGCTCCTGGCGCAGCGCCTCGGCGCGTTCGGCGAAGGCCCTCTGGTGGGCGACGTACTCCGCCTTCCCATCGGCCGATTCGATGGTCACGGGCGCGTAGCCCCACTCGGTCAGGTCGTACGGGGAGGCGCGCATGTCGAGCTCGCGGATGTCGCGTGCCAGCTCGAAGCAGTCCAGCAGGAGACGGCCCGGGACCAGCGGACCGAGCTTGACCGCCCACTTGTACAGGTCCATGTTCGCGTGGAGGCAGCCCGGCTGCTCGGTCGCCGGCTGCTGCTCACGGTCGAGCGGCAGCCGGTTCCGCGGCACGGCTTCGGGCGTGAAGAAGCGGAAGGCGTCGACGTGCGTGCAGCCCAGCTGATGTGCCTCCACGACGCCATCCGTGTCTGCCTGACCCAGGCGCAGCGGCGCCGGATGCCGGTGCGCGGACTGACGGTAGACCATCGCCCACTCGTGCAGCCCGAAGCATCCGAACTGTGCTCGCCGTGAGCGCGTGCCCCGCAGGATGCGACCCACTCCCGTGAGGAGGAGGCTCTTCTCCCGAGCGAAACTCTCGTGGTCGACGATCGCATGCCGGCCGTCGACGCGGTACCAGCGCCACGCGGCGCGGGCCTCGCCGGCATCCTCCAGGAGTACGCCAGCGCCGGGATGCCAGCGTCGCAGCAGTCCGGGCTTGTAGCTGTAGTACGTGAAGAGGAAGTCATCGACCGGGTGCGTCTGGCCGACCGCCGCCCGCGCGCGCCGGCCCGCCGTCAACGCGTCGGCACGCTCCGCGTGTTCGCGCGCCGACGCCGCCCACTCGGGAGCGGCGAGCGTGGTGGCGACGTCATTCACGCCACGAGGATACGCGTGCGACCCCGGTGTGCCGCGATCGCTGCACCTCAGTCCATCCCGACGGCCATGTCGGTGAACCGCGAGAAGTGACCCTGGAAGGCGACGGTGATCGTGTCGGTCGGGCCGTTGCGGTGCTTGGCGACGATGAGGTCGGCCTCGCCGGCGCGCGGGCTGTCGCGTTCGTACGCCGCCTCGCGGTGCAGGAGCACGACCATGTCGGCATCCTGCTCGATCGAGCCCGATTCACGCAGGTCGGAGAGCGCCGGCTTCTTGTCGGCGCGCTGCTCGGGACCACGGTTCAGCTGGGAAAGCGCGATGACCGGCACCTGCAGCTCCTTCGCGAGGAGCTTGAGGGCACGCGAGAACTCCGAGACCTCCTGCTGGCGCGACTCGACGCGCTTGCCGCTCGTCATGAGCTGGAGGTAGTCGATGACGACCATCTTCAGGCCCACGCGCTGCTTGAGGCGGCGGCACTTGGCGCGGATCTCGACGAGCGTCATGTTCGGGCTGTCGTCGATGTAGAGCGGGGCGTCGTTGATGCGGCCGCGGGTCGCGGCGATCGTCGTCCAGTCCCGCGAGTCGAGCGTGCCCTTGCGCATGCTCTGCAGCGGTACGGCGCCCTCGGCGCTCATGAGACGCATCGCGATCTCGCTCTTGCCCATTTCGAGGGAGAAGAAGATCGTCGGGTAGTTGTGCTTGATGGCCGCGGCGCGGGCGAAGTCGAGCGCGAGCGTCGACTTACCCATGGCGGGACGGGCGGCGATGATGATCATCTGGCCGGGGTGCAGGCCGTTGGTGAGCTGGTCGAGACCGCTGAAGCCGGTCGGGATGCCGGTCATCTGACCGTCGCGACCGCGGGCGGCCTCGATCTCCTCGATGGCGACGCCGACGGCGACCTCGAGCGGGACGTAGTCCTCGGCGGCTTCGGTGCCGGTGACGGAGTAGATCTCCGCCTGTGCGTTGTTGACGAGGTCGAGCGCCTCGCCCTGGCCGTTGTAGCCCATCTGGACGATGCGGGTGCCGGCCTCGACGAGACGGCGCAGCAGGGCGCGCTCGTTGACGATCGACGCGTAGTAGCCGGCGTTCGCGGCCGTCGGCACGATCGAGGTCAGGGAGTGCAGGTAGTCCGCGCCTCCGGCCCGCTGCAGCTCGCCGCTCTTGATGAGCTCGTCGGTGACCGCGACGACGTCGGTGGGCTCACCGTGCGAGTAGAGCGTGAGGATCGCTTCGAAGATCAGCTCGTGCTTCGGAACGTAGAAATCGGTGCCGCGGAGGGTCTCGATGACGTCGGCGACGGCATCCTTCGACAGGAGCATTCCGCCCAACGCGCTCTGCTCGGCGAGCAGGTCGTGCGGGGGCGTCCGCTCGTGTTCACGGGGCGCGCCGAGACGTTCCTGCGAGATGTCCGCAATAGACATACGGCACCTTTCTGCACGCATTGTCGGGCCCTCGGGGGCGGGCCACACGCAACGTTAGGGATGGGGTCCGACCCCCGCAAACCTGCCTGTGGATAACTGTGTGGAGAACGTGCGAGAAACGCCGCACCGCCTGTGCACAACGCCTGTGGAAAACGCCCGGGATGCGCGAACGTCGAGACTTTTATATCGCCTCTGACCAGGCAATTGCTATTCCACACCCTGTGGAGTGGGAATGTGATTGAAGTGTCGCTTGAAGGTTGTCCTCGCCGTGGACAGCTGGGGATGGATCCGCGTTTGTCAAGTCGGGATTCCGCTTCCGCTCTGGACACATCGGACGGCCGCCCGGTAACGTCACCACACTGGCATCCCAGAGCGCGCAACCCCCCGGTGCGTGCCGGACTTTCGTCACGGGAGGTGGATGTGGAAGTCGTCGACGGGCACGGGTCGCGCCTCGCGCGCGCCATCGCGGCGGGGTTCGGGTCGGCCTTTGCGCTTCTCGTTCTCTCCCTCCTGTTCGGCCCCTCCATCGCGCACGCGGACGACGACGACGAGCGGCCGGGCATCATCGCGACCGTGACATCCACGCTGCGGGACGCTGTCGTCGAGCCGGTCATCCAGCCCGTGACGAGCGGGGTCTCCGAGCACGTCGTGGCGCCCCTCGTCCGACCGGTCGCCGAGGCGGTCCAGCCGGTGGTCGGTCCCGCCATCGACGCTGTCGTGAAGCCGGCGTCGGAGACTGTCGTCCACCCGGTCGTGGAGCAGGTCGTCGCCCCCGTCGTCGCCCCCGTCGCACCGCTGGTCGCCCCGCTCGTGGATGCCGCAGTGACCCCCGTCGTGGGCGCGCTCGACCCGGCACTCACGCCGGTGACGGACGCGCTGGCACCCGTGCTGGACGTCGTGCGCCCCGCCGTGGATGCCGTCGTCGTGCCGCCTCTCGTGGGCGACGCACCGACCTTCCCACCGCCTGCCCACCCCGTCACCGCCGGAAGCGGAACCACCGTCCCACCGTCCGCGCCGAGCATGGACGACTCGTCGCCGTTCGCCGGCTCGCTGTGGTCCGCCGCGCTCACGTCCTTGCTGGTCGTCGCGGATCATGTCGCCGCGCCGATGGCCGTCGTCGCCGACGCGGTCGCCCCGCTCGCATCGGCCGTGCTGCCGGGCGGGAGCGGCTTCCTCCCCGTCGGCTCCTCCGCCACCGCGGGCTCCGCCGGCATGGGTCCCGCCACGGGCGCCCTGCTCGCACTCGTGCTCTTCGCCGCGCACCATGCCTGGACGCGGCGTCACGGCGCGACGGACAGCCGTGTCCCCGCGTCGCCCGTCTATCCCGCCGACGTCTCTCCCGACTGACGTTCACCGCGCCGCCGTCTCGGCGGAACGCATCCGGCGTGCACACGCACGCCGTGACGAACGTCAGATCAAGGAGACAGAACCATGAACATCAACGTCACGCGCGCCCTGTGGGGCACGCTGCTGGCCGGGGGCCTCACGGTCTTCGGCGCGACCGTCGCGCAGGCGGCGGAGACATCCGGGGAAGACGGGCTCCTCTCCGGAACCCAGGCCCTCCTCTCGGTCGAGGCGCCGGTCACGGTGTCCGGGACGGCCGTCTCGCTGCTCGGCGATGCCTCGAGCACGAGCGGCGGCGACGCGCCCGCGGCCGCGTCGGCACCTGCCGAAGCTACGACCAGCGGCACCGGCGGCATCGCATCCGGGACGCAGGCGCTCATCTCGGTGAGCGTTCCCGTCGACATCGGCGGCATCGCTGTGTCCGGCATCGGCGACGCCGAGTCGGCCGCCCCGATGCAGGGAACACCGACGGGCGCGGCCGACTCGGCAGCGACCGCGCCGGTGGCCACGACAGACGGTGCGGATGCCGTCGCTTCGGGCACGCAGGCCGTCGCGCCGGTGTCGGTGCCGGTCACCGTGGACGGCGTCGCGATCTCGCTCATCGGAGACAGTGCGGCCGAGGGTGGCGCGACGACTCCGACGGGTGCGTCGGCTGGCGGCACCGCCCCGGCCGGCTCGACCACCGGGGACGGAGGCATCGCGAGCGGCACGCAGGTGATCGCGCCGATCCAGGTGCCGGTCGACCTCAGCGGCCTCGCCGTCTCGGTCATCGGGGACAGCACCGCCGCAGGTGGTGACGGCCCGGCCGCCACCCCGGCGGCCGCACCGCCCGCGAGCGGCGTGCCGACCACCTCGGGTGCCGATGGCGTCCTCGGGGGCACGCAGCTGGTGCTTCCGGTGACGGCTCCCATCGCGCTCGGCGGGACGTCGATCTCCGTCATCGGGGATGCCACATCGACCGCGCCCGGCGCGGTCAGCCCGGGCACCGGACCGGGTACC
This sequence comes from Microbacterium saccharophilum, assembly GCF_007992455.1. Lineage (GTDB taxonomy): Bacteria > Actinomycetota > Actinomycetes > Actinomycetales > Microbacteriaceae > Microbacterium > Microbacterium saccharophilum. The sequence goes on from NZ_BKAH01000003.1 coordinate 230,767, forward strand.
GATCCGGGCAGCAACCCCGGAACCGACCCCGGCTCCGTTCCCGGAACCGCCCCGGCGACCCTGCCGGACCGCGCACCGATCGCACGGCCGGCCGGCGAGACCGTCGTCGGCCGCGCCGCGGCATCCGGAGCTGTGGCAGCGGTGCTGGCGCAGACCGGCGGCACGGCGATGGCGCTCCTGCCGATGGTGGGCGTGCTGCTGACTGCGGCGGGATCAGCGCTCCTCGCGCGCCGACGCATCGCCTGACAGACCGGCTCGGCGGGCGGTGTCGCGGAAACCCCCCGGTCCGCGGCATCCGCCCGTCGAGTCACCCCGTGATCTCGGCGACCTCGACCTTGCGGTTCTCCGCGAGCGAGAGGCTGAGCGCATCCGCCGTCGCGATCGCGGCGCGCGCCGCGGTGCCGTCGGTGAGCGCGGCGAACTCCGGCTCGGGCTCGGCGCCCTGCAGCAGGCCGTGGAAGTACGCCATCTCCTCCTCGACGATGCCCGTCAGCCACAGCGGCGGGACGGTCGTCGGGTTCCCGTAGCTGATCGCTCCGGAGGTCTCGCTGTGCGCGTAGGTCGCCGTGCGCTGCGCATCCTCCTCCGCGGTGCGGTGCAGGAGATGCTTCTCCATGCGGTCGCCGATGCGGACGGTCACGCCGGTCTGCTGCATGTCGATCATGACGGCGCCCCGCGTGCCCTGGATGAGGAGGTGGTGCTCGGGCCAGCGGAACGCCGAGCCGTACTCGAGCGTGGCGAACGTGTCGTCGCCGAACTCGAGCGTGATGAGGAGCATGTCGTCCTCATCGCCGAACTGCGTGCCGCGGTGCGCGACGTTGCCGCCCACCATCGTGACGGTCGTGGCCGGTCCCATGATGAACTGCACGACGTCGAGCTCGTGGATGTGGTGGTAGAGGTGCCCGCCGGAGAGGGCGCGCTGCTTCTTCCACGAGATGGACGGCTGCGGGTCCTCCCAGCCGGTGCGCACCGCGCGGCAGTACAGCACCTTGCCGAGGGTCCCGTCCGCGATGAGGCGCTTGGCGAGCCGCACGCCGTTCATGAAGTTCATCACGTGGCCGGCCATGAACAGCACACCCGCCTCGGCGGCGGCATCCACCATCGCGCTGCAGTCGGCGTAGCTCAGGGCGATCGGCTTCTCCGAGAACACCGGCTTGCCGGCCTGCGCGGCGAGGACGGCGGCCTCGCGGTGCGCCCAGTTCGGCGACGCCACGATCACGGCGTCGACGTCGGGGCTCGCGCAGAGTTCGTCGACGGATGCCGTGGCGACCGCCCCGAACTCCTCGACTGCGGCGGCGGCGTGCTCGGGGTCGTACACCCGGGTGATGCGTGCGCCCTCCAGGCGCCCCAGTCCCCGGCCGAGGGCCATGCCGAAGTACCCGGCCCCGACGAGGCCGTAGCGCACCTCCGCGGTGCGGGAAGCGGGGCCGGAAGCGGGGCGGTCGGACTGCGCGCGAATGTCGTCCATACCGAAGACATTAGACATCAGATGTCTTCCGCGCGAATCCACCACCGCACACGAAGAAGCCCCGGACCGCTCGGGTCCGGGGCTTCTCTCGTCGACGCCTTACTTGGCGGCGACCACCTGCAGCTTGATCACCGCGGTGAGGTCGTCACGGAGGCGAACGGTCGCCTCGTGCTCGCCCACGGCCTTGATCGGGGAGGTGATGTGGATCTTGCGCTTGTCGAGGTCACCGAGGCCGGCGGCCTTGACGGCGTCTGCGACGTCGCCGGTCTTCACCGAGCCGAACAGACGGCCTTCCTTACCGGCCGTGACGGCCAGCTTGACGGTGGCAGCCTCGAGGGCGTCCTTGAGCGCCACGGCCTCTTCGTGGTCGTGGATCGCGCGCGACTCGCGGGCGGCGCGGATGGACGCCACCTGCTTCTCGCCACCGCGGCTCCAGGCCACTGCGAAGCCCTGGGGGATGAGGTAGTTGCGGGCGTACCCGTTCTTGACCTCGATGACGTCGCCGGCGCTTCCGAGCCCGGCAACCTCGTTCGTGAGAATCAGCTTTGCCATGTCGTTACCCCTCAGCGGCCAGCGCCGGCGTAGGGCAGGAGCGCCATTTCGCGCGCGTTCTTGATCGCCTTGGCGATCAGACGCTGCTCCTGAACCGAGACACCGGTGATACGACGGGCGCGGATCTTCCCGCGCTCCGAGATGAACTTGCGAAGTGTTGCGACGTCCTTGTAGTCGATGACGCCGACGCGGATCGCCTTCGCGGGAGCGGCGTTCTTGGCGCCCTTCCGCGGCTTACGGCGATCGCCGGTAGCCTTTCCAGCCATGTTTCTTCCTTACGAGTGTGATCGGATGCCGGTGGCATCCGGAATCTGAATCAGAACGGGGTGTCGTCGCCGTACGACGTGCCGGGGGCGCTCCAGGCATCCGGGGCAGCCGAGCCGGGCGTGGACCACGGCTCGTCCTGCTGGACCTGGGGACGCGCCTGGCCGCCGCCGAAGCTGCCGCCACCGCCGCTCCCGCTGCCGCCGGAGGCGGCGCGGGTGACCTGAGCCGTCGCGTACCGCAGCGAGGGGCCGATCTCGTCGACCTCCAGCTCGATCGACGTCCGGTTGTTGCCCTCGCGGTCCTGGTAGGAACGCTGCTTCAGGCGACCGGTCGCGATCACGCGGGAACCCTTCGTGAGCGAACCCGCCACGTGCTCGGCGAACTCGCGCCACACCGACGCGCGGAGGAACAGCGCTTCGCCGTCCTTCCACTCGTTGGCCTGGCGGTCGAAGGTGCGCGGAGTCGACGCGATCGTGAAGTTCGCGACGGGCAGGCCGTTCTGCGTGTAGCGCAGCTCGGGGTCTGCCGTGAGGTTGCCCACGACGGTGATGACGGTCTCGCCGGCCATCGTCGTTACGCCTTCGCTGCCTTGCGGGCGGCCTTGGCGTCGGAGCGCTCCTTCTCGGCAGCGACCATGGCCATGGCCTCTTCGGCGCGGAGGACCTTGGTGCGCATGATCTGCTCGTTCAGCTTCAGCTGACGGTCGAGCTCCTGCGTGGCCTCGCTCGTGGCGGTGAAGTTGACGACGGCGTAGATGCCCTCGGTCTTCTTCTGGATCTCGTACGCCAGGCGGCGACGGCCCCAGATGTCGATGTTGTCGATGCTGCCGCCCTCATTGGTGATGACCTTGAGGAACTTGTCGAGGTTGGTGCCAACCTGACGCTCATCGATTTCGGGGTCGAGGATGACCATGAGCTCGTACTGATGCGTGTGCGTCACTAACCCACCTCCTTCGGACTAGAACGGCTGACGGGCATTTCCCGGCAGCAGGAGGGTGTGTGCACGTGTCACGGGCTTCTTCGGACTGGGCCGATGCCGGACAACCTCCACAGTCTAGCGGATGCCCGGTCAGCGGCCCAATCAGTTCTGCCGCGCCCGCTCCGGCGCCTCGAGACCGGAGAGCACGGCGTCCAGGCCGGCGAGACCGGGGGCGGCGGCGAACGCGGCGGCCAGCTCCTGCGCGCGCTCGGCATAGCCGCGCTCGTCGAGGAGGGCGCGCACGGCCGTCCGGACCGCGGCGGGGGTGGGCCGGTTCGTCCGGAGGTTGATCCCGGCTCCCGACCACCCGACGCGGGCGCTGACCTCCACCTTGTCCTCGGTCTGCCCGGCGACCACGAGCGGGATGCCGTGACCGAGCGCCTGCTGCACTCCGCCGTAGCCGCCGTTGGTGACCATCGCATCCACGCGCGGTAGGAGGTCGGCGTACGGCAGGTAGCTCGCGGCACGCGCATTGGCCGGCAGTGGGCCGAGCGCGGCGACATCCCGCCCGCCGGTGCTGACGACGACCGTCACGTCCTCATCGGCGAGCGCCTGCAGCGTCGGAGCGACAAGCTGCGTGAGGTCGTCGTTGGCGATGGTGCCCTGCGTGACGTGGACGACCGGTCGTGTGCCGTCGAGGTCGGCCCACCAGTCCGGCAGCGCGACCTCGCCCGCGGTGGGCGGCAGCGGTCCGACGAAGTGCACGGATGCCGGGAGGTCGCTCCGCGGGTACTCGAAGGCCGGCACGGTGAACTGCACGACCGCGTCCGCGCCGCCGGCCCAGTCCAGGAAGAAGCGCGACAGCGGAGCGCCGACGGCCTCGCGGGCGACGTCGTCCGCGACACGGGTGACGGGCTCGAAGACGATCTTCTCCGCGACGACGGTCAGCGCCGCGTTGCGGAGCCGCCCGGCGACACCGGGACGCGGGGGGACCCCGAGGCCGAACGGTGCGGTGTCCCGGCTCTTGACCCCGAGCGGGAAGATCCCGAGCGCCACGACCGGCGGACGCTCGGTGCGCGGCAGTTCGTTCAGCAGGGCGGCGCCGACGAAGAGCGGCTCGGTGAGCACGGCGTCCGTCGCCGCCTCGGCGAGCGCCTCCCGCAGAGCGGCGTACTGCGCCGGCCCGGGCCGGAGGAAGAGATGCGTCATGTCGAAGCGCAGCGCCGCAGGGCCGCGCAGTCCGCGGCGCTGCGGGAACGCGGCATCCGGCTCGTCGAGGTCGACGTCGGCGGCGGGCGGCAGCGGCAGGAACTCCACGTCTGCGGCGCGCACGCGGTCGGCGTAGCGAGCGCTCGTCAGCATCCGCACGCGGTGGCCCTGTTCCCGCAGGTGGCGGGCGATCGTCAGCAGCGGAGCGACGTGGCCGTGCGCGGGCGTGCAGGTGAGGAGGTACGTGGACATGACGGCATCCTTCGTCTAAGTTTGATTTGCCTGTCAGAGTATTCACTACACCCACGAGGTAGTCAATAGTGGTTCCCGAAGAATCCCCCCGCGCCTATCGATCCGACCTGCGCACCGCGCAGGCGGCCCAGACCCGCACGCGCATCGTGTCCGCCGCCGCCGAGCTCTTCGCGACGCAGGGCTACCAGGCGACGACCCTCGCGGCGATCGGCCGGGCCGCGGGGGTGTCGGTGGAGACCGTCAAGGCCGCGGGATCCAAGGCTTCCCTGCTCGTGGCTGCGTTCGAGGTCGTCTTCGCCGGTGTCGAGTCGGCGCCCTCGCTGGCCGACACCGAGGTGGCGCGGGGCGTCTTCGCGCTTCCCGATGATGCCTTCGTGGACGCCGTCGTCGGTCAGATCGCCGGCGCCAATCAGCGCGGCTACGCCCTGTGGACGGTGCTGCTGGGCGCCTCGGCATCCGACCCGCTCGTCTCCACGGCGCTGGCGGAGATCCTGGAGCACCGGCGCGCCGACTACCGGATGCTCGTGGCGGAACTCGTGCGTCGCGGGATCGTCGCGCCGCCCGACGACGCCGACGCGCTCGCGGACGAGCTGTCGTTCCTCATGTCGCCCGAGGGCTGCCAGCAGCTCGTGGCGCAGTCCGGCTGGACGCCGAAGCGCTACCGCACCTGGATGTCGGAGAGCGTGCTCGGATGGGCGGCGGCGCGCGGCCGGTAGCGTGGCCGCATGGAGTGGACCTCGGCACTGCCCTTCGACGCCCGCCCGCTCGTGGAACCGGTCGACCGGAACGTCGTCCGCGCCTATGTGCAGCGGCTGCGCGCCGGTGGGCGGGCACCGAAGGCGGCCCCGGCAGCCGTCGTCGTGGCGGTCGTGGTCGGCGTCGTGTTCCTCGTCATGTTCGCCAACATCGCCGTCGGCATCCTCGGGTCGTTCTGGGAGCTCGCGCGTGACGGCGGCGGCGGGAGCCCCGCCGGCATCCTGTTCGCGGTCTTCCCGATCTTCTTCCTCGTCGTGATCGTCGGTCTCGTCGTCGTGGTCGCCGTGAAGCTGTTCCGCGGCGCGAGCGGGGAGCGCTGGTACCGGCTCGACCGGTTCGCGCAGGCGAACGGGATGACGTGGCACGCCGAATCGCCCGCCCCGCCGCTACCGGGCATGATCTTCGGGCTGGGGCACGGCCGTCGTGCGACGGACATCCTGCGCGGGAGTGAGCCGCGCTTCGTCGAGTTCGCGAACTACCGCTACACGACCGGGTCGGGCAAGAACCAGACGACGCATCAGTGGGGCTATGTCGCGGTCAAGCTGTCCACGCCGCTGCCGCACATCGTGCTGGATGCCCTCGGCAACAACGCGCTGTTCGGGTCGAACCTCCCGGCATCCTTCGACAGGGAGCAGCGCCTGAGCCTCGAGGGCGACTTCGACCGGTACTTCGCGCTGTACTGCCCGCGCGGCTATGAGAGCGACGCGCTGTACCTGTTCACGCCGGACATCATGGCGCGGTTCATCGACAACGCCGCGGCGCTCGACGTCGAGATCGTCGACGACTGGCTGTTCCTCTACGCCAAGCGGGACTTCTCCACGCTCGACCCGGCAACATGGGCGTGGCTGTTCGCCGCCGTCGCAGCGCTGCTGGACAAATTCGCACAGTGGGAGCGCTGGCGCGACGCGCGCCTCGCCGACATCGCCGTCCCGACGGCACATCCCGCGGTCGCGGCGGGGCCAGCCCCGGCGCTTCCGTTCGCCGCCCCCACGGCGGCGCTGCGCCCGCCGCCGGGCGTCGCCCCGCAGGGCCGGCGGCTGACGCGCCGCGTGCCGTGGGGCACGATCGCCCTGTTCGGCGGGTTCGTGCTGTTCTGGCTCGTCCTGCAGTCCGGGTTCTTCGGCGGCATCCTGTCGGCGCTGTTCTCCCGCTGAGCGCGGGACGCATCGCGGCGGGCGGGCCGCCGGGCGGTCAGTCCACGGCGGACAGGGCGAGCGTCCGACCGCGGCGGCGGATGGGATCCTGATGGCGCGCCGGGGTCACCGTGATGTCACTGCTGTCGTCGGACCACGTGCCCGCCCCGCGGCGGCCGCGGATCCGGCGCGCGGCGAGGATCGCGCGGACCAGCGGCGACCCGAGCGCCAGGGCGACAGCCCCCGCCACCGTACGATCCTCGGCGCCGAGCACGGCCTTCCGGTGCCACGCGGCGTGCAGTGCGCCGCCGCGCGGCGCCGGAACGTATCGCGCCGGCAGCTCCCCACGCCGCCGCTGCGTCACGAGCTCCCCCACCCGCGCCCACCACGTCGAGGCGGCCGGGTCGTGGAAGTAGTTGTCGTCGAGCCACGCGGCGTGCGGATGCCGGAACCGGCGCGCCACGACGTCGTCGGCGTCGCCGAAGAGGCCGCTGCCGACGAACACGGTGTTCAGGTGCGCCTTGCTCACCCCGAACGCGTCCAGCGCGATGACCGGCACGCCCATCGCGATCGCCTCGACGGCGGCTGTCGAGCTCACCGTGACGAGGCCCTCCGCACGGGAGAGCGCGACGGACATCGGCTCGTGCGAGAAGACGAGGTTCTCCGGGCGGTCGCGGAGCAGCTCCTGGTACGCGGAGCGCTCGAGGTGGGTCTCCTGCTCGCCCCGCTCGGCGCGCGAGCGGAGCTTGACGACGACGCGGCGGGTGGGGTCGGCGAGCGCCGCACGCCGCAGGATGTCGGCGAGCGCCGCCCGGTCGGCCCGCTCGCGCGGAACGATCGCCTGCGCCGCGAACACGAGGTCGGTGCCGCGGCCGTCCGACGGCGCGCTGCGGGTGTAGGGCAGCGTCGCCAGGCCCAGCTCGACGGACACTCCGAGGCGGCCGGTCAGTTCACGGAACGCGCGCAGCTCGCGGCGCGAATGCACGACGAGGAGATCGACGTGGCGACGGTAGAGCGCCGCGCCGCGCTGGGCGGGGATGGACATGCCGGGCAGGCCGGAGACGGTGACGGGGCGGACCGGCAGGCGGTCCACCTGGCGCAGCACGAGCCGGACGAACGGGCCGCGGCCGGCCACGACGATCGCATCCGGGCGATCCGCCGCGAGCCACGGCGTCAGCGCGTCGTGATCGACCCGCGTCACGTCGGCCGCGCTCAGGCGGGTGCCGGCGAGCGCGGCCGCCTGCTGCTCTTCGCTCACGAGGAGGGGCGTCCGCACCAGGACGAGGTGCGGGTTGACATCCGGGATCGCGTCGATGAGCGCCGACGACCACTTCACGAACGAATCCGCGTCGGCGATCGCCACGACGCGCAGTCGCGGCCGGCGGTCCGCGGGGCCGCTCATGCCGGTATGCGGCGGAGCTTCGCCATCGGGGCGAACTCGCCGGGGTAGATGCGCTTGACCCCGTCGCCGAGGGCCGTCTCGATGACGCGGATGTCGCGGACGAGGTGCTCCAGGCCGCCCGGCTCGAGCGACGCGGCGTGATCGGACCCCCACATCGTGCGGTCCAGGGTGATGTGACGCTCGACCGCGACGGCACCGAGCGCGACGGCGGCGAGGGAGATCTGCAGTCCGCGTTCGTGCCCCGAGTAGCCGACCGGGATGCCGGCGTAGCGGTCGCGGAGGGTCGCGATGACCTTCAGGTTCGCCTCCTCCGGCTCCATGGGGTACGTGGATGTGGCGTGCATGAGGATGACGCGATCGGTCCCGAGCACGCTGAGCGCACGGTCGATCTGCTCGATCGTCGACATGCCGGTGGACAGGAGGACGGGCTTGCCCGTCGCCCGCAGCGCCTCCAGGAGTGCCGTGTCGGTGAGGCTCGCCGACGCCACCTTGTGCGCGACGACGCCGAGGCTCTCCAGGAAGTCGACACTCGGCACATCCCACGGCGAGGCGAACCAGTCCAGCCCCGACAGTGTCGCGTAGTCGCCGATCTCGACGTACTCGTCCAGGCCGAACTCGATGCGGTGCCGGTACTGCAGGTAGGTCATGGTTCCCCACGGCGTCTCGCGCCGGGTGTCGCGCATGTGCTCCGGGGTGGCGATGTCGGGCGTGCGCTTCTGGAACTTGACGGCGTTCGCGCCGGCCCGTGCGGCGACGTCGATGAGCTGCTTGGCCAGTTCGACGTCGCCGTTGTGATTCAGGCCGATCTCCGCGATGACGTAGACGGGGTTGCCGCCGCCCAGGACGTGGGACCCGATGCTGACGGTCATATCCGTCCTCCTCTCGCCGGTGGCTTCGCCTCCAGACTGATCGCGCGTCGTGAACTGCCCGTGAACCCGGGGTGGCGGGCGCGGGGCGTTCCCCTGTCAGGCGCGCAACACGCGATCGGCGAGCTCCCGGACGGCGCCGTGGCCCCCCGCCCGGTCCAGCACGACGCGCGCGGCCGCGCGGACGGCGGGGTGGGCATCGGCGACGGCGATGGGCCACCCGACGATCGCCATGACCCCGAGGTCGTTGACGTCGTTGCCGAGATACGCGATGCGCTCGCACGGGATGCCGCTGTCCGCGGCCCACCCCGCGAGCGCGGCCGCCTTGTCCTCGACGCCGTGCAGCACCGGAACGCCGAGCTTGTCGGCACGGGCCCGGACGACGGGGTGCACCTCGGTGGAGAGGATGAGCACGGGCACCCCGGCACGTCGCAGCAGGGCGACACCCATCCCGTCGGACCGGCTGACCCGCACGGCCTCCCCACCCTCTGCGTCGACCCAGGCGGAGTCATCGGTGTGGACGCCGTCGAAGTCGGTGACGACGGCGTCCACCGGGATTCGGCCGCGCGGGGCGACGAGCGGGGCGAGCGTCGTCGCGACGGCGAGCTGCTCGGCATCGTCGATCTCGATCGCCGTCGCCTCGGGCACCTCGATGATCGCCGTGCGCCCGAAGAAGCGGTGGCCCGCGGCGCGGAAGCCGGCGGCGTCGAAGACGTAGAAACCACCCGTCTCGACGTGGTGAGGGGCACGGTCCTGCCGCCGCGGCCGATAGGCGGGGTCGTGGTTCACGCCCGTCGCCGCGCCGTCCTCACCCCGCTCCCAGAGGAAGCCGTAGGTCGCGTAGGCCGAGAACGCGCTGTCGTAACCGCCGCCGCTCACCGCGTCGACGCCGCGGTCGATGCCCTCACTCGGGATGAAGGGGGACGTCGCCTGGAGGAAGACGACCGTGTGCGGGCGGATGCCGTCGCGCTCCAGGACGTCGAGTGCGTGCCGCACGGCCGTCTCCGACGACGCCGTGTCACCGGCGAGCTCCGCGGGCCGGTGGACCACGCGCACCCCGGCGCCCTCCGCCACCGCCGCGATCTCCGGATCGTCGGTGGACACCACGACGAGGTCGACCCGCTCCGCCGCGTGCGCGGCGCCGATCGCGCGGACGACGAGGGGCACGCCCCCCACGCGGCGCAGGTTCTTTCGCGGGACGCCCTTCGACCCGCCGCGTGCGGGGATCACCGCGACCACGCCGACCTCGCCGCCTCTCATCGACCCTCCAGCGCCTTCCAGGCGCGGGCCGCGCGCCGGAGCGCGCCGCGCGCTATGAGGCGCACCTGCTCGAAGCGCCCCGCGACGCCGCTGCGGGTGAGCAGGCGGGCGAGCGGTCCCGGGCGGCGTCCGCCCGGGAGGCGCAGCTGCGTGAGCCGCCGGGCGCCGACGTACCGGTCGCGCTCGTCCGGGTCGGCGCCGGCGAGGAAGGACGCGGCTCGCCCCCGTAGCTGCGCGGCGGTCTGCGGCTGCATGGTGTGGCCCACGGTGTCCAGGAGGTGCTGAAGTCGCGCGGGCGATGTGTAGGGAGAGCCCGGCCGCGTGAGCGCGTCGACGATCGTGACGGGGATGCGGTTGCCGTTCTCGTAGGGATGGAGTCGGCGCAGCAGCAGCTCGGTGCCGGCGGACGCGATGGGTGTCCCGAACAGGGCGCGGACCGTGGGCAGCGCCGTCGAGAACCCCGCGACGACGCCGACGGTGCGGAGGCGGGCCGCCACGATCTCCGCCGGCACCTCGCCGTCGTACGTGGCCACCTCGAGGCCGTGGGCGCGTGCGCGGCGCGCGACCGCGTCGGTGATCGCCGGCGGCGCGGACGGGTGCGGCTTGAAGACGATGCGGCGGGGCGACCACTCGAGCGCGCGGTCGACCATCTCCGCCTGCAGCGCCTGCTCCTCGTCGGCCGAGACCAGGCCGAGGTGGGCGAGGTACTGGCCGAGGATCAGGACGGTGGGGGCGGCGGATGCGGCCAGGTCGTCGAGGCCGGGATCCTCTGCCGCCCCCGCGACCTCCTCCACGATCGAGCGGAACCGGTCGACGGGCACCGGCAGCCGGGGAGCGCCCGTCTCCGCGAACAGGAGCGGCTCCACGCCGGGCACGACGTCGGCGTAGGCGACCCCGAGCACGCGGTCGGCGAAGGCCGCCGGCATCCGGTCGCGGATGGGCGAGTACGTCATGAGGCCGTCGCCGACGATCGTGATCGGCGCACCCGGGAAGACGGCGGCGAGCGTCCGGGAGGGCGGCACCTGCGGGCTCTGCAGGAAGAGCTCGAGGGACGAGCCGTCGTCGATGCCCCACGCGCGGCGGAGCAGCCGCTCGAGCATAGGCAGGTCGTCGGCCGCGGGCTGCCACTGCACCGGCGGGGTCGGCGCGACGAGCGCGTTGAGCGACTCGACGCGGTCGAAGCGGCGGAGGACCCCCTGCAGCTGCCGCGACTCCGCGATCCCCGTGGTCGTCTCGGGCACGATCGCCGCGTTGACGGCGAGCAGGATGCGATCGCCGGACGGTTCGGGGAAGAGACCGGCATCCATCGCGGCGGCTGCCGTCATGGCCCCGTACGCGGAGTTGAGGACGAAGACCTGGGTCATGCGCGGCGCACCTCGCGGACGCTGCGGGCGAGCAGCCTGCGCCGGCGGTCGGACATGCCGGCGAGGGCATGATCCAGGATGTCGGCGGGCACGGGGCGCAGCAGGTCGCGGATGCCGTCGCGGAGCTGGGCGCGGGTGCCCGGCGCCATGGCACGCGAGCGGGAGAGGTGGTGCGCGCAGACGGCCAGTGTCGTCGCCACGATCTTCGGGAGGAAGCGGGCTGCCTCCCGGTCCGCTTCGACGGCGCCCAGCGCCTCCGAGAACGCCGGGATGAAGTCCAGCTGCCGCCGGTCGAGCACCTGCGTCAGCGAGCCGGGGAGTCCGCGCCGGTACAGCAGCGCGGGCGCGTCGACGACCGCGAACGACGCCGCGCCGAGATGCAGCCCCCAGATCCACGGTCGGTCCTCGGCCGTGAAGAGCCCCTCCGAGAAGGTGGCCAGTCCGGCGTCATGCACCCGCCGATGGAACATGCCAGCCCACGCATACGGGTAGTCGACCATCGTCGTCTCGTCCGGGGGAAGGATGGCGTCGCGGGGGGAGACGCTCGTGCCGCGCCACGCGAACGGTGCGCGGACGAGCTGCCGCCGTCCCTCGGTGACGGTCACGTGGTCGGTGCGGACGAAATCGCATGCGAGCTCGCGCATCGCGGCCGTGAGGCTCTGCAGTCGCAGCGGCTGCATCCAGTCGTCGCCGTCGACGAAGCAGAAGAACTCGCCCTCGACGCGCTGCAGGCCCTGGTTCCGCGCCGACGCCAAGCCGACCGGGGTCGCGTTGCGCAGCACCTCGACGTGCTCCAGTCGCTCCCCGAAGTGCCGCATCTGCGCGCCGGTGTCGTCGCTCGAGCCGTCGTCGATCGCGACGACCTTGAGGAGCGCAGGGTCGTCGAACTGACGGGAGAGGGTCGTGAGGGTCGTCCCGATGTGGGCACCCGCATCCTTCGCCGGCAGGATGACGGTCACGAGGGGCTTGGGCACCCGCCGATGCTCGCAAGCCGGGATGACGCCGAGGTGGCGCGCCGATGAACGCGTGGCGCGCGCCGGCGGGCGCGCGCCGCGCTCGTCCGGTCAGAGGGACCGGAGCGTCATCCCTCCCGTGCGGCCGCGCGGCGCGCGGCCTGCTCGACGGGATCGGGCACCGGCAGCGAGGCGATGAGCCGCTTCGTGTAATCGTCCTGCGGGTCGCCGAGCACCTGGGCCGTCGGACCCTCCTCCGCGATGCGGCCGCGGTGCAGCACGACGACGCGGTGCGCCAGCAGGTCGACGACGGCGAGGTCGTGCGTGATGAACAGCGTGGCGAACCCGAACCGCTCCTGCAGCTCGCCGAACAGATCGAGGACGCGCGCCTGGACCGAGACGTCGAGGGCGCTCGTCGGCTCGTCGGCGATGAGCAGCTTCGGGTCGAGCGCGAGCGCCCGGGCGAGGGACGCACGCTGACGCTGGCCGCCGGACAGCTCGTGCGGGAATCGGTCCCCGAACGCCTTGGGCAGCTGGACGGCCTCGAGAAGCTCGTCGACCTTGTCGCGGGCATCGGACGCGCGGCGCGCAGAGCCATGCACGACGAGCGGCTCGGCGACGCACTCCGCAACGGTGAGCAGCGGGTTGAAGCTCGTCGCCGGATCCTGGAAGACGAACCCGAGATCCTTGCGGAGCTTGCGGAACTCGCGCTCCTTGATGCCGTTCATCTCCGCGCCGAGCACGCGCAGCGAGCCCCCCGACACCGGCGCGAGCCCGGCGATCGCGCGGCCGATCGTGGTCTTGCCCGAACCGCTCTCGCCGACGAGGCCCAGCACCTCCCCGGGTCCGATCCGGAAGTTCACCCCGTCGACGGCGCGGAACGCGGGGGTGCCGAGACGCCCCGGATACTCGATGATGAGGCCCTCGGCCTGCACGACGGCCTCGCCGGCCACGCCGGCGGGCGGCGTCCGGTCGACGATCTCCAGGCGCGGCACGGCGGCCAGCAGCCGCTGGGTGTACTCGTGCTGCGGCGCGGCGAAGAGCTCCCGGGCGGGGGCGCTCTCGACGATCTCGCCGTTGAGCATCACGGCGACCCGGTCGGCGAGGTCGGCGACGACACCCATGTTGTGGGTGATGAGGACGATGGCCGTCCCGAAGTCGTCGCGGAGGCGGCGCAGCAGCTCGAGGATCTCCGCCTGCACCGTGACGTCGAGCGCGGTGGTCGGCTCGTCGGCGAGGATCACGGCCGGTTCGAGCGCCAGCGCCATCGCGATGACGATGCGCTGCTTCTGGCCGCCGGAGAACTGGTGCGGATAGTGGCCCACGCGATGTTCGGGATCCGGGATGCCGACGAGTCGCAGCATCTCGATGGCCCGGGCACGGGCCGCCTTCTTCGAGATCTTCTGGTGCGCGCGCAGTCCCTCCGCAAGCTGCCAGCCCACCGTGAAGACGGGGTTCAGCGCCGTGGACGGCTCCTGGAAGATCATCGCCGCCTTGGTGCCGCGCACCTGACGCAGCTGCTCCCGGCCCATGCTGACGACGTCGACGCCGTCGAGGATGACGGCGCCGCTCGCGGTCGCGGTCTCGGGCAGGAGCCCGAGGATCGAGCGCGCCGTCACGGTCTTGCCGCTGCCGGACTCGCCGACGATCGCGAGCACCTCACCGCGGCGCACCTCGAGCGACACGTCGCGAACGGCGAAGACGTCGCCGCCGTCGGTGGCGAACGTCACATCGAGGTCGCGGATCTCCACGACGCGGTCCGACGGATCTGCGATGGTCATCACTGCACCTCCCCGAGCTCTTCGCGGGCCGTGGGCACGGTGGCCGCGACGGCGTCGCCCGGGGTCCGGCTCTTGCCGGCACGCCGACGCGCGCGCAGGCGCGGATCGGCGAGGTCGTTGAGGCTCTCGCCGATGAGCGTGACCCCGAGCACCGTGAAGACGATCGCGAGGCCCGGGGGGATGGAGGTCCACCAGATGCCGGCCGCGACGTCGCTGATCGAGCGGTTGAGGTCGAAGCCCCACTCGGCCGCCTTCGTCGGCTCGATGCCGAAGCCGAGGAAGCCGAGGGCGGCGAGCGTCGAGATGGCCTCGGACGCGTTCAGCGTCACGACGAGCGGCAGCGTCCGTGTCGCGTTGCGGAGCACGTGACGGAACATGATGCGGCCGGTCGAGGCGCCGATGACCTTCGCCGATTCGACGAACGCCTCGGACTTCACCCGCACGACCTCCGCACGGACGACGCGGAAGTACTGCGGGATGAACACGACGGTGATCGACACCGCCGCCGCCATGACGCCGGACCACAGATCGGACTGGCCGCCGCTGATGGCGATCGCGACGACGATCGCGAGCAGCAGGGTCGGGAAGGCGTAGATCGCGTCGGCGATCACGACGAGCACGCGGTCGACCCAGCCGCCGAGATAGCCGGAGACGAGCCCGAGGAGGATGCCGATGAAGACCGAGAGGAGCACGGCGATCACGACGACGAGCAGCGCCGTCTGCGAGCCCCAGACCACGCGGGAGAACACGTCGAACCCGCCGACGGTCGTGCCCAGCAGATGGTCGGCGCTCGGCGGCTGCTGAGCGCCGAAGTTCACGCCGTCCGCGCCGCGCAGCTGGCTGTAGCTGTACGGGGCGATCCACGGCGCCAGGGCGGCGCAGAGGAGGAAGACGAGGGTCATGATGAGACCCGCGACGAGCATGCCGCGCTGGAGTCCGACGCTCTGCCGGAGCTGGTGGACGACCGGCAGGCGATCGAGGAGCGTGCGCTCGGCCATCGTCAGTACCTCACCCTCGGGTCGATGAACGCCGCGATGATGTCGACGAGGAAGTTGGTGGCGGCCACGATGATCGCGATCATCGCGACGATGCCCTGCACGGCGACGTAGTCGCGAGCGGCGAGGTAGTGGGTCAGCTGCGACCCGAGTCCGTTCCACTCGAACGTCGTCTCGGTCAGCACGGCCCCGCCGAGCATGAGGGCGATCTGCATGCCGATGACCGTGATGATCGGGATGAGGGCCGGCCGGTACGCGTGCTTGCGGACGAGGCGGAACTCCCCGACGCCGCGCGAGCGGGCGGCATCCACGAACGGCATGTTGTAGGTCCCGATGACGTTCGTGCGGACCAGCCGCAGGAAGATCCCCGCCGTGACCAGTCCGAGCGTCACGGCCGGGAGGACGGCGTGCTCGATGACGTCCTGGACGTAGGCGCCGTTGCCCGTCGCGAGGGCGTCGATGAGGTAGATGCCGGTGCCGTCGCCGCGGTTGAGGGCGATGCCGGTCCGCGCGTCGGCGCGGCCGCTGACGGGGAGCCAGCCCAGCCACACCGAGAAGACGAGCTTCCCGACGAGGCCGGCGAAGAACACGGGCGTCGCGTAGAAGAGGATGGCGGCGACGCGCAGCACCGCGTCCGGCCAGCGGTCACGGAGCGCGGAAGCGACCATGCCGAGCGGGATCCCGACGATGAGGGCCACCACGAGGGCGTAGACGACGAGTTCGAACGTGGCGGTGCCGTAGGTGATGAGGACTTCGCCGACCGGCCGGTTGTCGGTGAGCGTCGTGCCGAAGTTGCCGGTGAAGATCTGACCCAGGTACTCGAGGTACTGCACGATGATCGGGCGGTCGTAGCCCGCCTCGGCGATGCGCTCGGCGAGCTGGTCGGCGGGCAGGCGTCCGCCGAGCGCGGCCGTGATGGGGTCGCCGGTCAGTCGGAGGAGGAAGAAGACGAGGGTGACGAGGATGAACACCGTCGGGATCATCAGCAGGAACCGCACCAGCACATAGCGGCCGAAGGAGCCGCCGCTCTTACGGGATGCGGCGAGAGCTGCGGGCGGTTGGTCGACCGGTGCCGCGGCGAGGTCGATCGTCATGGAGAGAGCCTAACTGTGGGCCGGGCGGAGCCCGGGTCGTGCGGACGGAAAGGCGGTGGGGCGGCCCGACCTGCGGACCGCCCCACCGGTGCTCATTCCGTCTACTTCGTGATCGGGGCGAACCGGAGCTTGAACGACGCGTCGAGGAGTACGCCCTCGACGTCGGCTCCGGTCACCGCGACCTGGGCGCCCTGCAGCAGCGGGACGGTGGACAGGTCGCCGGCGACGAGCTCCTGGATCTGCTCGATCATCCCGGTGCGGGTGTCGACATCCGGCTCCACGGCCTGCTCGAGGATCAGGTCGTTGACCTCGGGGTTGTCGTAGTGGTTGCCGAGGAAGTTCTCCTTGAGGAAGAACGGCGTCAGGTAGTTGTCCGCGTCGGAGTAGTCCGGGAACCAGCCGAGCTGGTACGCCGGGTAGACGTCGGCCGTGCGGTCCTTGGAGTACTGGACCCACTCGGTGGACTTCAGGTCGACCTCGAACAGGCCGTCGGCCTCGAGCTGCTCCTTCACGAGCGCGTACTCGTCACCCGAGGAGGGACCGTAGTGGTCGGGGCTGTACTGCAGGCTGAGCTTGACCGGCGTGGTCACGCCCGCAGCCTCCAGCGTGGCCTTCGCCTTCGCGGCATCCGGACCGCCGTCGCCGTCGCCGTACAGGCCCTTCAGCGCGTCGGTCGCGCCGGCGAAGCCCTCCGGGACGTAGGAGTACAGCGGCGTGTAGGTGCCCTTGTAGACCTGCTCCGAGATCGCCTCGCGGTCGACCAGGTCCGCCACGGCCTGACGGACGGCGAGAGCCTTCGCGGGGTCCGCCTCGCTCGTGCCGGCGCCGTACGGCTGCGTGTTGAAGTTGAACACGATGTAGCGGATCTCGCCGCCGGGGCCGTCGACGACCTTGACGCTGTCGCGACCCTTCAGGTCCTCGACGTCGGTCGCGGACAGGCTGCGGTACGCCACGTCGATGTCGCCCTCCTGCACGGCGAGCTTCAGGTTCGACGACTCCCCGTAGTAGCTGAGGATGACGCCGCCGTTGACGGGCGCGTCGAGGAGGCCCTGGTACTCCTCGTTCGGCGTGAACTCGACGGTCTTGTTGAAGTCCCACGAGGTGATCGTGTAGGGACCGCCGAAGGCGTTGGCGTCGACGATGTCGGCGTCGGGGGTCAGCGCGTCGGCCGCGAAGACCTCGTCATCGACGATGGCGCCCGGGAAGCTCGTCAGGATGAACGGGAAGACCTGGTCGTTCTCCGTCTTGAGCTTGAAGACGACGGTCGTGTCGTCCGGGGTCTCGACGCTGTCGAGGTTGTAGAGGAGGCTCGACGCGCCGTTCGGGTCGGCGATGGCGACGTTGCGGTCGAAGGAGAACTTCACGTCGGCCGACGTCAGGTCGTTGCCGTTGGCCCACTTCAGACCGGCCGGCAGCGTCACGGTGTACTCGGTCGGGGAGGTGAACTCCGCCGACTCGGCGAGGTCGGGCACGACCTCGGTGCTGTTGTAGTCGGTGTTGACCAGGTACGGGAAGACCTGGGTCTGCACGGCGAGCGAGCCGTTGTCGTAGGAGCCGGCCGGGTCGAGGGTCGTGACCTTGTCGGTCGTGCCGACGATGATGGGCTCGGCCGACGACGCGTCGTCGCCGTTGTTCTGGGCGCCGCCGCCGGCGCAGCCGGCCAGGAGGAGCGCCGAGACGCCGAGCGCCCCGATGGCGAGGCCGGCGCGGCCCCGCGTGCTGTGGTGCAGTGACATGTGTACCTCTGCTGTGTCGATGACGGTCCCGTCGGCAGACGGGTCCAACTCGCTATCTTTCACCCGACCCGGCCGCAAATCGTGCCTCGCGCCCAATTCGTAACGAGACTGAAACCCGGGGGCCGCGGCACCGCGTGCCGCCGGGGCGGCCGATCAGGCGCGCAGCGCGTCGTCGACCGCGGCCGTGAGGGACAGGAACCGCTCGTTGTGCGCGAGGTCCTCGACGAGCACCGCCCGCCCGTCGCCGTCGGCGAGCGGGATCTGCCAGTTCGGATACTCCTTGTCGGTCCCGGGCTGGTTCTGGACGCGGCGCTCGCCCACGGCATCCACGAGGGCGACGCCGAGCAGCAGCGACGGCGATGCCGTGATGAGGACGTTCAGCGCCTCGATGACCTCCTGCTCGGTCGGCTCTGCCCCGATGAGGCCGCGCTCGCGGAGGAGCCGCAGCATCGCGCCCCGTTCCGCCGCGGCGTCGGCGAGCGCGTCCTCGACGGACTGCTCGAGCAGGCCCAGGCGCGCGCGCAGCGCGACGTGCTCGTCGGCGAGGTAGCCGGCGGTGGGGGGCAGGTCGTGCGTGTTGACGGTCGCGAGGAGCTCCCGCCGCCAGCGCTCGGGCGGCCGGGGACCGTCCTCCTCCTGCTCGAACCACAGGACGCTGGTGCCGAGAATGCCGCGGGCCGACAGGTAGTCGCGCACCCACGGCTCGACGTTGCCGAGGTCCTCGCCGATGAGGACGGCCCCCGCGCGGTGCGCCTCGAGGGCGAGCACGCCGATCATCGCCTCGTGGTCGTACCGGACGTAGGTCCCGGCGCCCGCGCCCAGCCCGGTCGGGATCCACCACAGCCGGAAGAGCCCGATCACGTGGTCGATGCGCAGCGCCCCGGCATGCCGGAGGAGGGTCCGGATCATGTCGCGCAGCGGCGCATACCCGGCGCGGGCGAGGGCCGGCGGCAGCCAGGGCGGCTGGTTCCAGTCCTGTCCCTGCTGGTTGTACATGTCGGGGGGCGCCCCGACGGTGATGCCCTGGGCGTACATGTCGCGCAGCGACCAGGCATCCGACCCCTTGGTGTGCACGCCCACGGCGAGGTCGTGCATGACGCCGATCCGCATGCCGGATGCCGTCGCGGCGGCCTGCGCCGCGGCGACCTGCTCGTCGGCGATCCACTGCAGCCAGGCGTGGAAGTCGACCCGGTCCGCGAGCGGCGTACGCAGCTCGGCGACGAGCGGCGAGGAGATGTCCCACGCCGCCGCGGGGCGCTCGGCGCCGGCGGGGAGCGTGTCGGCGAAGTGCTCTTCGAGCGCGCACCAGAGGGCGAAGTCCTGCAGGGGCTGCCCCTCGCGCCGGAGGAACGCGTCGAGCTCTGCCTGGCGTGCCGCAGAGCGCGGCGCGGCATGGATGAGGGCGAGCGCGGCGCGCTTCGCGGTCCAGACGGCGTCGCGATCGATGCGCCGGGGGTCGGTGTCGCTCGCCGCGACCGGCGTGCGCGCGTCGTCCACGACGGCCCGGTCCGCGGGGGCCAGGTACGCCGCCTCGCGGACGTCCTCGGGCCGCACATACAGCGGCGCGAGGAAGCGACGGGTGGCCGGCAGGTACGGCGACGGCTCGATCGGGACCGTGACCTCGGCCGCGTGGATCGGGTTCACGAGGAGGAAGTCGGCGCCGCGGCGCCCGGCGATCGCCGCGAGATCGGCGAGATCGGCGAAGTCGCCCATGCCCCACGAGTCCTGCGAGCGCACCGAGTACAGCTGGGCCATGAGGCCCCAGCCGCGGCCACCGCGCCCCGGGCGGCTCGGCGGCTCCGGGAGCCGGTTCGGGGTGACGACGAACACGCAGGATGCCGTGCGGTCGACCTCGCCGCCGCCGAACGGCCGCTGCCAGGCGTGCAGCGTGTGCCAGCCGAGCGGCAGGTCGCCGGGGAGCGGCACCTGCACCCGCCACACCGTCGTGCCGTCGATCTCGCGCGACTCGGCCTGCTGGTCGGGGATGGACAGGTCGCGCCATGAGCCGTCCTCCAGCGCGACGCTGAGCGTCACGTCGTGCCCGTCCGCGACGTGCACCGCGATGGTGCCCCCTTCCTGGCGCACGACCGCGGAGGGCGGCAGCAGGCCGCGCCACGGCTCGGCTCGCACGGCGGCGAGCGCGTCGTCGATGTCGGCGTCGGTCAGCGGATCGACGCCCATCGCGCGCAGCACGGCGCGGAGCGTCGCGGCGGGCACGGTGACCTGTTCGCCGAAGAACGACCAGTACTGCGTCGCGACGCCGTGCGCCTCGGCGAGCGCCGTCAGCGCGGGGCTCGGTCGGTCGGGGGATGCAGGGTTGTCGCTCATGGTCGTCCCTTCCGCGGCTGCTCCTCATCCTGCCAGGACGCCGCCGCCGGCGGCGAGGCGCCCGGCCGTGAGTACCGCGCGCCGTGCCGGCCGTCGCCGCCCACGGGCGCCCCGCGCACAGCGAACCGCAGGATCGAGTGTGACGGGTGAGGCCCACGAGGCTCAGGAGTCCCACGGGTCACAGTCCATCCTGCAGTTCGCACCGCGCGGGCGCGGCGCATGCGGGACGACGTGCCGTCAGGCGCGGGTCGCCCACCAGGCGCGCAGGCGCTGCTCCGCGGCCTCCGGGCCGATGACGCCCTCGTCGAGGCGCACATCGAGGAGGAACCGGTACGCCTGACCCACTTCGGGGCCGGGTGGGATGCCGAGGATCTCCTGGATGCGGTTGCCGTCGAGCTCGGGCCGCATCGCCTGGAGCTCCTCCTGCTCGGCGAGCTCCGCGATCCGCCGCTCGATGTCGTCGTACGCCGACGCCAGTCGCGCGGCCTTGCGGCGGTTGCGCGTCGTGACGTCGGCGCGGGTCAGGATGTGCAGTCGCTCGAGCTCGGGCCCCGCGTCACGGACGTACCGGCGGACGGCCGAGTCGGTCCAGGCGCCCTCCGCGTAGCCGAAGAACCTCAGGTGCTGCTCGATGAGCTGCGTCACCGAGGAGATCGTGTCGCCGTCGAAGCGCAGGGCCTGCAGGCGCTTGCGCGCCATCCGCGCGCCCTTCACGTCGTGGTGGTGGAAGCTGACGCCGCCGGCGGGCTCCAGCTTCCGGGTCGCCGGCTTGCCGATGTCGTGCAGGAGCGCGGCGAGGCGGAGCGTGACGTCGGGGGCCGCCCCGGGGTTCCGCTCGCGCTCCAGGTCGATGGCCTGGCGCAGCACCGTGAGGGAGTGCTCGTACACGTCCTTGTGATGGTGGTGCTCGTCGACCTCGAGGCGCAGCGCCGGCACCTCGGGGAGGAACAGCTCGATGAGACCCGTCTCGACGAGGATCCGGATGCCGCGATCCGGCGCATCGGTCTGCAGCAGCTTGACGAGCTCGCCCTGGATGCGCTCCGGGCTGACGATCACGAGCGTCTCGCGCAGGCGCTCGACCGCCTCGAGCACCTCCGGCGCGGGGTCGAAGCCGAGCTGGGCCGCGAAGCGCGCGGCGCGGAGCATCCGCAGCGGATCGTCGCCGAAGCTCACGGCCGGGTCGACGGGTGTCCGCAGCGTCCCGGCGACGAGGTCCTCCACGCCGCCGGCGGGGTCGACGAGGGCGGGCCCGGGCACGCGGAGCGCCATCGCGTTGACGGTGAAGTCCCGGCGGCGGAGGTCGTCCTCGAGCGTGTCGCCGAACTCGACGGTGGGTTTGCGGGTGACGCCGTCGTAGCTGTCGGCGCGATACGTCGTGATCTCGACCTGCTCGCCGCGGACCCGCGCGCCGATGGTGCCGAAGGCGCGACCGATGTCCCAGTGCGCGCTCGCGAGGGGCTTCACGATCCGCAGGATGTCGTCGGGCCGCGCGTCGGTCGTGAAGTCGAGGTCGTTCGTCAGACGTCCGAGCAGCGCGTCGCGCACCGGACCGCCCACGACGGCGAGTTCGAAACCGGCGGTCGCGAAGGCCTCGCCGAGGCTCGCCACGACGGGCGAAGCGGCCAGGGCGCCCAGACGCGCGAGTCCCTCGGCCATGTTGAGCATGCGTTCGAGCCTACCGGCGGGCGCCATCACCCCCAGGCGAGGAACCCGGTGAACAGGAGCTCCCGCACCCGCGGCAGGAGGTCGGCGGACAGCGCCGCGGCATCCGCCTCGAGGAGGTCGGCGATCGCGGAGATGAGCACCCCCACCGGCAGGTCGCCGTCGCACGCGCCCACGAGCGCGGCGAGGGCGGGGTCGACCTGCACCGTGCGGGCGAAGCCGCCGCCCTGCCGCAACTCGATGACGCTCGGCGCCTCCGCTCCCGGCAGGTGATGCCGCGCCTCGGTGACGTCGTCGGCGACGGTGAGCACGGCGCGGGCGAGCGCCTCGTCGTCGGTGCGCGCGAGACGGTCCCAGGCGGTGAGCGCCGCGCCCTGATGGATGCCCAGGGCGTCCCCGACGCCCTGCGTGATCCGCTCGTACCGCGCGAGGGTCGGCTCGTCCTCCGCCCGGCGCAGCAGGAGATACCCGAACCCGATGGCCGTCACCTCGCGATCCGCGAAATCGGCCAGCCATGCCTCGACGAGCCGGGCGTACGCCGGAGAACCGGGCGCCGTGCCGCCGTCGCGCACCCACAGCTCCGCATAGGCGAGGGGATCGAGGAGCTCCCGCTCCACGACCCAGGCGTCCAGCGGCACGGGCGAGGCCGCGACCCACTCCCGCACGCGGTCGAGACCGTCGGCGCCCGTCCGGTACTCCCAGTTGCCGAGCAGCTGCGCGGTGCCGCCGAGTGCGAGCACCTGCCCGACGCCGCGCACGAACGCCGCGACGAGATCGTCTCCGGCCATGCCGCCGTCACGGTACTCGTACTCCGGAACGCCCTCGACGCGCGGGGTGATGACGAACGGCGGGTTGGAGACCACCCGGTCGAACAGCTCGCCGGCGACCGGCTCGAAGAGGCTGCCGAGACGCACCTCGATGCCGTCGACGTCGTTGAGGAGGGCGTTGAGGGCCGTGAACGCCAGGGCGCGCGCCGAGACGTCGGTCGCCACGACCCGGTCGACCGTGCGGCGCGCGCGCAGCGCCTGGATGCCGCATCCCGTGCCGACATCCAGCGCGAGCCCCGCGTGACCGGGCAGCTGCAGGCCGGCGAGCGTGAGCGATGCTCCGCCGACGCCCAGCACGTGGCCGGTCGGCAGGGCCCCGCCGATCGCAGCTTCGTCGAGGTCGCTCGCGATCCACCACTGCCCCGCGCCGCGCGCGTCGGCGAAGTCCTGCGGGCGTACGAGCGCCGTCGCGCGCACGGTGTCGCCGTCCCGGTCGGCGAGACCCAGCGCGGCGAGTCCCTCCGCGCCGAGCGACGGCAGGGCGGCGTCCACCGCCGCCCTCGGGGCGGGAGCGCCGAGGAAGAGCAGGCGGCACAGCACGGCGAGGGCATCCGTGCGCTCGCCCAGGGCGGCGAGCGCGGGCCCGTGCAGGCCGTGGCCGATCGCCTCGTCGGCGAGCGACCCCCACGCGCCGCGGACGGCGTCGGCGGTGTATCCCGCGGACGTCAGGTCCGCCCGCAATGCGGCGACGAGGGCGGGATGGGGAGTCGCGGGTGCAGAGGTCACCGGTCCATTCAATCGCGTCGATCCGGCTCCGCGCGGCCCGTCACGGGGAGCGCTCAGGGCCGGGACCATAGAATCGCACCTGATCGTGCGGTCATGGATCGCACAGGAGTGAATCCCCGCCATGACCCTGACTTCGCCTTCATCGGGCCCGCGTGCCGCGCGCCCGCGGCGTGCGACGCGCACGCGCCTCGCGGCCGCGGTCGCGGTGATCCTGGCCCTCGTCGCGTCACCGCTCGCTGCCGTCGCCGCCGGGCCGCCCGCCAGCCCGCCCCTGACGTTCGCGATGGGTCCGCGGGGAGACGGCGTCGTCGCCGACGGGCAGAGCCTCATCGTCTCCCTCACGGCGGGCAATCCCACCGATTCGACGGTGGCGGCCGGGGATGTCACGATCGCGATCGGACGCGACGCGCTGGCCACCCGCGATTCCCTGGACGCGTGGCTCGGCGACGAGCGACCGCCACTGCCGCTCACACCGATCGCGACGACGACGATCGATTCGCTCGCCGCGCACGGCGCGCGCACCACGACGATCGCCATCGAATCCGCCTCCACCGGCGTCGACGGCCTGGCGCCGGGCGTGTACCCGCTCCTGGCGACCTACGCCTCGGCCCAGGGGGAACTCACGTCCGCCAGCGTCATCACGGTCCCGGATGCGGGTGCCGCACCGGCCGACATCGCCGTCGTCGTCCCGATCACGGCCGGGGCGCTGAGCGACGGACTGCTCACGGCGGACCAGCTCCGCGAGCTCACCGCCGACGGGGGGACGCTGCGCGACCAGCTCGACGCCGTGGCCGGCACGGCCGCCGTCCTCGCCATCGATCCCGCCCTCCCGGCGGCCATCCGGGTCCTCGGCGAGTCCGCGCCCCCCGCAGCCGTCAGCTGGCTCGACGAACTGCTGGCCCTGCCGAACTCGCGGTTCGCACTGCAGTTCGGCGACGCCGACCTGGCATCGCAGATCGCCGCGGGGCTGGGCCGCCCACTCTCCCCCCTGCCCCTCACCTCCTACCTGGATGCGGCGAACTTCACCGGCACCGCCGCCTCCCCGGAGCCGAGCCCGACCCCCGGCAGTGCGGCGTCCCTCCCCGACCTCGAGGCGCTCACCGGCATCGGGGCCTCCGCGGGGACGATCTTCTGGCCCGCGAGCGGCACCGCGGGGGCGGAGACCGTCGCGGCACTGGGCGACGTCGCCCCCGACGGGGCAGCATCCCTCACGCTCGTCCCCTCCAGCGTGACGACCGCGGCGGGCGCGGTGCCCGCGCGCGCCGTGGCCGGCGACGCGCAGCTGCTCGTCTACGACGCGGCCGTCTCGGAGGCGCTGCAGACCGCCGCCGCGACCGAGGATGCCGTTCCCCGCGCCGCCGCGCAGGCCGCCGCGGCCGCCTACGCCCAGGCAGCCGGCCGCGAAGCCCCCGGCGCCACGCTGCTCGTGACCGTCGACCGCGGCGCCGACCGCTCCCGCGCCGCCCTGCACGATGCCATCGCGACCGCGACGGGGCTTCCGGGCCGCTCGGCGGTGACCCTGCGCGAGGTCCTCGCCGGCACGCCGGCCACCGTCGACCTGCAGTCGGTGCAGCCCGACGTCGCGCGCGTCGCCGCGCTCCGCGCGTTCCAGGACGACGAGACCGAGCTGACGGCGTTCGCGACGATCCTCGCCGACCCGACCCTGATCACGGGAGCCGAGCGGGCCGCCGTGCTGCAGCTCCTCGGCAACGGCTGGCGGGGAGAGCTCGCGTCGTGGGGCGACGCCGTGGCCGACCACCGCGCGCAGACCCAGGACACGCTCGGCGCGGTGGCGATCGTCCGCGCCGGCGACAAGACGCTGCTCGGGTCGGCCGCGCCGATGCGCTTCTCGATCCGCAACGATCTGCGCTGGCCCGTCTCGCTCGTCCTCATCGCAGCGCCCAACGACGCGCGCCTCGTCGTGCAGCGGACCACCCCGGTCGACGCCGAGGCGGCGCAGAACACCCGCGCCGAGGTACGCGTCGAAGCCCGCGTGGGCTCCGGGGAGTCCACGATCGACCTGCAGCTGCGGAGCCCGTCGATGGTCGCCATCGGCGAGCCGGTCGCGGTCGGCGTCAGCGTGCGAGCCGAGTGGGAGTCGGTGGGCGTCATCGTCATGGCCGTCCTCGTCGCCGGTCTCCTGGTCTTCGGCGTCATCCGGACCGTGCTGCGGATGCGGCGGCGGCGCGCGGCGGCACCCGACGAGGCCACGGCCGACGAAGCCGCGCCGCACTCCACCGACGAAGCCACCGAGGACGCCGATGTCTAGCCTGTCCCGCGCCAGTGCCACCGTCGCGGCCGGAACGCTCGTCTCGCGCATCACGGGACTCCTGCGCAACATCGTGCTGGCCGCCGCCCTCGGCACGATCGGCACGCGCGCCGCCGACTCGTTCGCGATCGCCAACCAGCTGCCCAACAACATCTACGCGATCATCTCCTCGGGGCTGCTCGCCGGCGTGATCGTGCCCCAGATCGTCAAGGCCGCCGCCCACCGGGACGGCGGCAGCGCCTTCGTCTCGAAGCTGCTGACGCTCGGGGTCGTCGCCCTCGCAGCGACGACCGTCGTCGCGGTGATCGCCGCGCCCCTGCTCGTCCAGCTCTACGGCTCCCAGCTCAGCCCGGAGAGCGCCGCGCTGACCCTCGCCTTCGCCTACTGGTGCCTCCCGCAGCTGCTGTTCTACGGCCTCTACGCGCTGCTCGGCGAGATCCTCAACGCGCGCCGCGTCTTCGGTCCGTTCGCGTGGTCGCCGATCATCAACAACGTCGTCTCCATCGCCGGCTTCGCCGCCTTCATCTGGCTCTTCGGCCTGCACCGCGACGCGACGGGATGGACGCCGGAGATGGTCGCGGTCATGGGCGGCACGGCCACCCTCGGCATCGTCGCGCAGGCGCTCGTGCTCCTGCTGTTCTGGCGCCGTGCCGGCCTGCACGTCCGGCCCGACTTCGCGTGGCGGGGCATCGGTCTCCGGCACATCGCGCGCCTGGCCGGCTGGACCTTCCTCATGGTCGTCGTCGGTCAGCTCGCCGGACTCGTGCAGACGAACCTCGTCGGCCGGGCATCCGGCGAGGGCGCGTCGGTCGCGGCCCTGCAGTACGCGTGGCTCGTCTTCATGCTGCCGTTCTCGGTGATCGTGCTCTCCATCGGCACCCCGTACTTCACCCGCCTCAGCGAGCACGTCGCGGCCGGTCGCCACGACGAGGTGCGCACCGACCTGGATGCCTCCATCCGCATCATCGGCGTGTTCATGGTGGGCGCGCTGGCGGCGATCGTCGCAGCGATCGTGCCCGTCTCGCGGATCTTCACGGACGGCCCGAGCGGGGCCGTGCAGTTCGCCCTCGTCCTCGGCGGATACCTCATCGCGCTCCTCCCGCTGTCGATCCAGTTCGGCATCCAGCGCACGTTCTACGCGCACCACGACACCCGCACGCCGTTCGTGTTCACCGCCGTGCAGGCCGTGCTCGTGATCATCACGGCGATCGCCGCGTTCGTCCTCCTCCCGCTGCCCCTCCTCGGCTTCGGCATCGCGCTCGGACAGTCGATCGCGAACATCGTCCAGCTGTGCCTCGCGGTCTGGCTGCTGCGCCGCAAGATCGGCCCGCTGGGGCTCCGCCCGGCGGCTCTGTCGTACCTGCGCTTCCTCGCGGCCGCGGTCCCCGCCGCCGCCGCCGGGTGGCTCACGTTCCTCCTCCTCGGCGGCGTCGAGGGCTGGGCGGCCTCGGACAAGGGCCCCGCGGTCCTCGCGACGCTCGCCATCGCCGCCGTCGCGCTCCTCGTGTACCTCGCCGTCCTCGGACTCCTCCGCGCTCCCGAACTCCGGACGGCCCTCGGCGCGGCGCGCCGGTTCCTCCCGCGTCGCTAGAGACGCCTGTCGCGGCGCCGTGGGGAATGCCCCGCGCTTACCATGGGTTGAATGCGCTGGGGCGGTTGGCGCCCCGCATCTGAGAGGGGCAACGCCGTGCGGCAGGTCATCATCATCGGCTCGGGACCGGCGGGATACACCGCCGCCATCTACGCGGCGCGCGCGAACCTCGAACCGCTTGTGATCGCCAGCTCCGTCGAGGCCGGCGGCGAGCTCATGAACACCACCGAGGTGGAGAACTTCCCCGGCTTCCCCGAGGGCATCATGGGCCCCGACCTGATGGCGAAGATGCAGGAGCAGGCCGAGCGCTTCGGCGCCGAGGTCCTCTACGACGACGTCGTCGAGCTCGACATCTCCGGCGACATCAAGAAGGTCACGCTCGGCAGCGGTGCCACCCACGAGGCGGAGTCCCTCGTCTTCGCGACCGGCTCCGCGCCCCGCAAGATCGGCATCGAGGGCGAGTCCCGCCTGTCCGGTCGCGGCGTCTCCTACTGCGCCACCTGCGACGGGTTCTTCTTCCGCGAACGCGTCATCGCCGTCGTGGGCGGCGGCGACTCCGCGATGGAGGAGGCGACGTTCCTCACGAAGTTCGCATCGAAGGTGTACGTCATCCACCGCCGCGGCGAGCTGCGCGCCTCCAAGATCATGCAGGACCGCGCGATGGCGAACGAGAAGATCGAGTTCGTCTGGAACAGCGAGGTCGTCGACATCCTCGGTGAGGATGCCGTGACCGGCGTCGTCCTGCAGGACACCGTCGACGGATCCACCCGTGAACTCCCGCTTCAGGGCGTATTCGTCGCGATCGGCTACGACCCGCGCACGCACCTCGTGCACCAGAGCCTCGAGCTGACCGAGCACGGGACGGTGTGGGTCGACGGCCGCACGTCGCGCACGTCGGTCCCCGGCGTGTTCGCGGCGGGCGACGTCATCGACCCGACGTACCGCCAGGCCGTCACGGCAGCGGGCAGCGGAACCGTGGCCGCCCTGGACGTCGAGCACTACCTCGCGGCACGGGGCGATGCGGGCCTGCCGGCCACGGAGGTCGCGGAGATCGACGGCCTCGCCGACGTGGGCGTCGCCTGACCGGAACAAACCGCGCGCCCCGCGCGTTCCACCCTGATGGACACACCGCGTGTCGATTCCGAAGGAGACAGACATATGACCGCCAAGGCCACGAGCGAGAGCACCTGGCAGCAGGACGTCATCGACGCCGAGGGCCCGGTCCTCGTGGACTTCTGGGCCGCCTGGTGCGGACCGTGTCGCATGGTCGGCCCGATCCTCGACGAGATCGCGACCGAGCACCCGGAGAAGATCACGGTCCTCAAGCTCAACGTCGACGAGAACCCGAACCTCGCGATGGAGTACCAGATCACCTCCATCCCCGCGATGAAGGTCTTCAGCAAGGGCGAGGTCGAGAAGACGATCATCGGCGCCAAGCCGAAGTTCGCGCTCGAGCAGGATCTCGCGGCGTACATCGCCTGACGCAAGACATCGGGAGCCCCGGTCGGAATACACATCTGACCGGGGCTTCTTCTATGCCCAGATGCCGTTCAGGAGGCCTCCGCGCGCACCGACGCATCCCACGTGCGGTGCGGCTCGCTGCCCAGCAGACGCCACACGGCCCGGGTCAGATCGGGGTAGTCGAGCGCGATCTGTCGCAGCACGCGGTAGTTGCGCGCCGCGCTCGGCCGATTGCCGCCGTCGGCGGCGATGTTCTCGGCCCGCAGCGTCAGGACGACGAGCTCATCGACCGTCGGGAGATCCTCCATGAAGTCCCACGGGTCCTCGCCGCCGCGCACACGCTCCTCGACGAGCACCGACAGCTCGTCCGCCGATTCCGCGCGCAGAACCTCGAGGCTCGCACGCCGCGGGAGGTTCTGACGATCGGTCACCCATCCAGCCTACGACGACCGTTTGCGAGGTGGATCAGAGCGCGCCGAATCCGTCGTCGCCGATCTCGGACAGGATGCGGTTGAGATCCTGAATCGTAGCGAAATCGATGATGACCTGGCCTTTTCGTGAGGTCAGGTTGATCTTGACCTTCGTGTTCAGGCGGTCGCCGAGCCGCTCCGCGACCTCGTCCAGGTGCGCCCGGCGCGCACCGGCCTTGGGTGCCACGCGGCGCGTCGACCCGGCATCCGGGAGCTTCGCGGCCGCCTCGGCGGCGCGCACCGACAGGTCCTCGTTCACGATCTTGTCGGCCAGGCGGCTCATCGCCGTCTCATCCTCGAGCGACAGGATGGCCCGGGCGTGACCGGCGCTCAGCACACCCGCCGCCACGCGCTGCTGCACGGGAACGGGGAGCTTGAGCAGCCGGATCGTGTTGCTGATCTGCGGGCGGGAACGGCCGATGCGGCCGGCGAGCTCCTCCTGCGTGATCCCGAAGTCCTCGAGGAGCTGCTGGTAGGCCGAGGCCTCTTCGAGCGGGTTCAGCTGGGAGCGGTGCAGGTTCTCCAGGAGCGCGTCACGCAGCAGGTGCTCGTCCGACGTGTCGCGGACGATCGCCGGGATGGCGGTCAGCCCCGCCTCGCGCGCGGCGCGCGTCCGGCGCTCGCCCATGATGAGCTCGTACTTGCCGTCTTCGTTCGTCCGGACGACGACCGGCTGCAGGACGCCGAATTCCCGCACACTGTGCACGAGCTCGGCGAGATCGTCGGCGTCGAAGTGGGTGCGCGGCTGCCGGGGGTTGGGGACGATGTCGTGCGGGTCCACCTCGATGAAGGAGGTGCCGGGGATCGCGATCAGCTCGGCGACATCCTCCGCAGGAGAAGCCTGCTCGATCGACGCACCGGGGAAGAAGACGTCCACCGGGCGCGCGGCACCGGCCTCGTTGGCCTCCGAGGTGGGGATGAGCGCGCCGATGCCGCGCCCCAATCCGGTTCGCTTCGCCATCAGTTGTTCTCCTCGTCGTCGTGCGTGTGCCCTCGTCGTGCGATCTCCACCGCGGCTTCGCGATAGGCGATCGCCCCGGCCGACTGGCCGTCGTACGCGACCACCGTCTGGCCGAAGCTGGGTGCCTCCGACACGCGCACGGAGCGCGGGATGACGGTGCGGAGCACCTCGGCGGGGAAATGGCTGCGCACCTCCTCGGCGACCTGCTGTGCGAGCCGGGTCCGGCCGTCGTACATGGTCAGCAGGATCGTGGAGAGGTGCAGTGCGGGGTTCAGGTGCTTCTGGATCATGCGGACGCTGCCGAGCAGCTGGCTCAGGCCCTCCAGCGCGTAGTACTCGCACTGGATCGGGATCATGAGCTCGTTCGCCGCGGTGAACGCGTTGATCGTCAGCAGTCCCAGCGACGGCGGGCAGTCGATGAGCACGAAGTCGATGTGCTCGGGGGCCGCCGCGAGGTAGTCCTCCAGCGCGGTGCGCAGCCGGTGCTCCCGCGCGACCTGCGACACGAGCTCGATCTCGGCGCCGGCCAGGTGGATGGTGCTCGGAGCGCAGAGCAGCAGCGGGGATTCCGGGCTCGTCTGCACGATCTCCGCGAGAGGGAACTCGTCGATGAGCACGTCGTAGACGCTCGGGATGTCCGCCGTGTGCGGCACACCGAGCGCCGTGGAGGCGTTTCCCTGCGGATCGAGGTCGATCACAAGCACTCGTGCGCCCACCAGCGCGAGCGCGGAGGCGATGTTCACGGTCGTCGTCGTCTTTCCGACGCCGCCCTTCTGGTTCGAGACCGTCACGACCCGCGTCGGTCCGCCGAACTCGAGGGTGACCTTCTCCAGCGCCCGACGCCGAGACGAGAGGTCGGCGATCTCGCGGGCCAGCGGGGTGTCGCCGAGGGAGAAGGGTGCGGGAGAGGTCGCGTTCTCCGATTCCTGCACCTGCAACTCCTGTCGTACCGGGGGCTCATCCCACTGTAGTCGAGCGCGCGGACGCCACCGACGCCGTGTCGGCGCGTCAGTGTTTCACGTGAAACACGGGCGACCGGCGCTCCCGATCCAGCGCGAGGGTCGGGCGGTCGGCTCGCCCCGTCGGCGACCGGATGTTTCACGTGAAACGGTGCGGGGCCTCTCAGCGCACGCTGGCGCGGATGACCCGCGTGGGCTCGTCCACGACGCCCTCGCCGACCGGCTCCACACGCACATGGGAGAGCTTGTAGCGGCGGATCTGCTTGTCCGCTGCCGTGATCTCGTTGGCGGCGTTGGCGCCCTTGAGGAGGATCAGCTCACCGCCGTCCCGGACGAGCGGCGCAGTGAGGGGGATGAGCGTGCGAAAGGCACTGACGGCCCGAGCAGTCACGGCGTCGAGGACGGGGCCTTCACGCCACTCCTCGCCGCGCGCACGCACGACCTCGACGTTGTCCAGCCCCAGGTCCGCGACCTGCTCGTCGAGCCATGCGACGCGGCGCTCCATCGGCTCGATGAGCACCCACCGCACATCGGGTCGGGCGATAGCGAGCACGAGGCCGGGGAGGCCGGCACCGGAGCCGATGTCGCCCACCCGGGATCCCGCCGCGAACAGCGGCGCGGCGACCGCGCTGTTGAGGATGTGCCGGGACCACAGGCGCGGCGGTTCCAGCGGTCCGATGAGACCGCGCTCCTCGCCGTGGGCACCCAGCGCCGCCGTGAACCGGCGCGCCAGATCCGCGCGGGCGCCGAACAGGGCGTCGACGCCGGCGGGTTCCCGCTCGATCTCCACCGTCACTGTTTCACGTGAAACATCACGCGCGGCGGATGACGGTGTGCCGGTCGGCGGCCTCACCGTACGACTCCGACACGAACCCGCGCTCCGCCACGATGTCGTGCACGAGCTTGCGCTCGTAGCTCGACATGGCGGGCAGCGATGCCTGCGACGCACCGTCATCCAGACGTGCGATGGCGCGGTCCACGAGCTTCTCGAGCTGCTTCTGACGCGTGTCGCGCGATCCGCCGATGTCGAGGATAAGCCGCGAGAAGCGTCCGGTCTTCGTCTGGACGGCGATGCGGGTCAGCTCCTGGAGCGCCTGCACGGTGTCGGGGTCGGAGAGGAGGTCGAGCGATCCCTCGACGTCGTTCTCCACCGAGACGTAGGCGCGGTCGCCGCGCACATCCAGCGCCAGGTCGCCGTCGATGTCGGCGATGTCGAGCAGGGCCTCGAGGTAGTCGGCGGCGATGTCGCCTTCCTGCTCGAGGTGCTCGACGCTCGTGCTGTGGCGCTGCTCGGTCGATTCGGGAGAGGTGGTCATTGACGGTCCTTGATCGATGTCAGTGGTCGATGTCAGTGGTCGACGGGCGGGTTCTGGGGCTTGGGCTTGTTGCCTTGCTTCTTCGCGCGCTGCTTGCCGACGGGCTGCTGACGCTTGGGCGCCTGCTCCTTCGCGCGCTGCGCCTCTTCGTAGAGACGCTGCTGCTCGGCCTCGTACTTCTCGATGGGAACGATCTTGCCCTGGGAGTCGAGCGCCTTCCCCTTGCGGGCCAGCCGCTCCTCGCGGGCCTTCGCCGCCTCCGAGCCGGGCGTGGGCATGTTGCGGATGACGAGGAACTGCTGACCCATCGTCCACAGGTTCGAGATGAACCAGTAGATGACGACGCCGAGCGGGAAGAAGACACCGGAGAAGATGAACGCCAGCGGCAGGACGTAGAGCATGATCTTCTGCATCTGGTACGCCTGGCCGGTCTTGGCCTCCGGCGACAGGTTCTTCGAGATGATCTGCAGCTGGGTCATGAACTGCGACCCGATCATGAGGATCACGAGGATCACGAGGATCGTGACCGTGGCCTCCCAGCCGGCCGGCTGGAGCTGGATGGCTTCCATGAGGCTCGTGTGCAGGGGAGCGACGCCGAAGAGCTTGGCGTCGTAGAACTCGAGGGTCAACTCGGGGTTGAGCAACCCCACGCCGCCGAGACCGGCCTCGGCGTGCTTCTTGACGTCGCTGAGCGTGTAGAAGAGGGAGAGGAAGATCGGCATCTGCACGAGCAGGGGGAGACACCCCGACACCGGGGTCGTGCCGTGCTTCTTGTACAGCGCCATGGTCTCGCGGCTCATCGCCTCGCGAGAGAGCTGATCCTTCTTACCGCGGTACTTGTCCTGAACTTTCCGCAGTTCAGGGGCGATTTCCATCATCTTTCGCTGACTCTTGATCTGCTTGACGAACAGCGGGATCAGAGCCGAGCGGACGACGAGGACGAGGCCGACGATCGACAGCACCCACGTGATGCCGTCGTTGGTGCCGAGGCCGAAGAAGGTGAAGATCGCGTGCCAGGCGACGAGGATCAGTTCGACGAGCCACTTCAGCGGCCAGAGGATCGTACTGAAGAGGTCGAAGCCGCCCGCGGACGCGTCGGGCGTCGGGGTGGCGGCGGCGGCGAAGAGAAGATCCAGCACGGATCAGTCCTTTCTGGGGGGCACGACGAATCCGTGCGGAGTCAGGTGGTGTCGGAATCCCTCGCGCGGGCGTACATCGTCGATGCCGCCCTGTGCCCAGGGGTGGCAGCGCGCGATGCGGGCGGCGGCCAGCGCCGCGCCCTTGACGGCACCGTGCTGCTGGACCGCGCCGACGGCGTAGGCCGAGCACGAGGGGTAGTACTTGCAGACGTCGCCGTACGCGTGCGAGATGGTCGCGCGATAGGCGTGCAGCACCGCGAGGACCGCGTTGCGGGGAAGGAGGGGAACGGCGGTGAGGATGTCGGATGCCGAGAAGTGCGCGTCGCCCGTCGCCGACGCCGGCAGCGTCGCGGAACTCACGCCGCGGCTTTCCGGCTGAGGCAGCGGGCCACTTCGTCGCGGAGCTCGCCGTATTCGGCAGTCGCCGCACCGGGCAGGGCGCGGATGACGACGTCCGTGCCGTCGCGGACGTCGTCGAGCGCATCGGCGCACACGGCTTTGAGCCGGCGCCGCACGGTGTTGCGGACGACCGCGGATCCGACCTGCTTGCTGACGATGAAGCCGAAGCGCGCCGAACGAGCCTCGGAGGTCGTGACCACGTAGGTCACCGTGTGCGCGGCGGCGCAGCGGGCACCCCTGCGGACGACGGCCTTGTACTCCGCCCCGCGGGTGATGCGGTTCCCGCGCGCCAGCACCGGGTCAGGTCAGGCCGAGAGCTCGGTGCGCCCCTTGGCGCGACGAGCCGAGAGGATCGCGCGACCGGCACGCGTGTGCATGCGGGCGCGGAAGCCGTGCTTCTTGGCGCGGCGGCGGTTGTTGGGCTGGAACGTGCGCTTGCTCATGAGATCACTCCGGATCGGCTCGTCACCCGAACGCTCTAGACCGGGGACACAGGTACAGGGGACTGCCCGCGAGGGCATAAGTCAACCGACTAAGAATACGTCGACATGCCGGATTACCCAAACCGGGTCCGCGGAAACGTGTCATTATCCACCGACCTCCCAGACATCCTGGCGACGACACGCGGACCGGATCTACAGTGGATTTGGCTCCGCACGACGCGGTGACTAGCGTGGCTCGGGCACTTATCCACAGGTGTGGACAGCGTATCCGATCGACTGTCACCCGCGCTTTCTACCCTTGGGGGGACATGTCTTCGCACGATCTTCCGGACGTCCCGGTCTGGACGGCTGTGCTGGATGTGCTCGCCGATGACGACCGCGTCACGCCGCAGCTGCAGGGATTCCTGAATCTCGCCGTCGCGCAGGGGGTCATGAGCGGCACGCTCTATCTCGACGTGCCGAACGACCTCACCGCCGCACAGCTGAACAAGCGACTGCGCGCCCCCATCATGGAGGCCCTCGCCCACGTGCATGCCGAGCCTTCCGCCTCGGCCTTCCGCGTCGTGGTGAATCCGGAGCTCGCCGACGCGCACCTCACGGCCCCCGTGCCCGTGCAGTCCGCGACGCAGCCGGTGATCCCGCGCCCCGCCGCCGAGGATTATGCCGAGCAGGCGGCACCCGCCACGCGCAACGACACCCGCCTCAACCCGAAGTACACGTTCGACAACTTCGTCATCGGCCAGTCCAACCGCTTCGCCCACGCGGCCGCGGTCGCCGTGGCCGAGGCGCCGGCGAAGGCCTACAACCCGCTGTTCATCTACGGCGACTCCGGCCTCGGCAAGACCCATCTCCTGCATGCCATCGGCGACTACGCGCTGAGCCTGTACACCGGCATCCGCGTCCGCTACGTCTCCAGCGAAGAGTTCACGAACGACTTCATCAACTCGATCGCCAACAACCGCGGCTCCGCCTTCCAGGCGCGCTACCGGGATGTCGACATCCTGCTCATCGACGACATCCAGTTCCTGCAGGGTCGTCAGGAGACGCAGGAGGCGTTCTTCCACACGTTCAACACGCTCCACGACCACGACAAGCAGGTCGTGATCACGAGCGACGTGCCGCCGCGGCAGCTCACCGGCTTCGAAGACCGCATGCGCAGCCGGTTCGAGTGGGGTCTCATCACCGACGTCCAGGCGCCCGACCTCGAGACCCGCATCGCGATCCTCCGCAAGAAGGCGCAGAGCGAACGGCTCCTCGTGCCCGACGAGGTCCTCGAGTACATCGCGACGAAGGTCTCCTCCAACATCCGCGAACTCGAGGGCGCCCTCATCCGCGTCTCGGCCTTCGCGAGCCTCAACCGCTCGTCGCTCGACATCTCGCTGGCCCAGACGGTGCTGCGCGACATCGTCGACCATGACGATGCCAACGTGATCTCGCCGACCGACATCATCACCGCGACGGCGCAGTACTTCCGTCTCTCCGTCGACGACCTCTACGGCTCCAGCCGCTCCCAGGCCGTCGCGACGGCCCGTCAGATCGCGATGTACCTGTGCCGGGAGCGCACGAGCCTGTCGTTGCCGAAGATCGGGCAGCTCTTCGGCAACCGTGATCACACCACCGTCATGTACGCGTACAAGAAGATCAGCGAGCTCATGAAGGAGCGGCGCTCGATCTACAACCAGGTGTCCGAGATCACGACGCAGCTCGGTCGCGTCGGCCGCTGACCCGCCTCGGTCCGCCATCGGCCGATATATTCCCTCACCCGCGCTTGACACCCGTCGCGCGGGTGTCCATCATGACGTTCTGCACAGTGTGGAAAGCCTGTGGATAACTCCTCGTCCGATCCGGATGATTGTGAGCGGATCACGGATTCCTGTGGATGACAGGTTCGACGCCCGGACGACGGCTTCACCGGAGAACACGCGGATTCCGCAGCCGGCCCACAAGTTACACCGATGTGGTTTCGGCTCGTTCAGCGGGATCGGCCGAGTTATCCACAGTTTCCACAGCGGTTAACACCATGACATCTCTCTCCCTCTTCGAAATCCCGATCCGATCACCTCAAGGGCGAACGGGCCGGAGCGGGGCCCAGGCCGTCGTGGCGCACAACGCCGGGAGCGAGGGCACTAGCATGGGAAGGCCCTACTCGACGTCAAGGGAGCGCCAGTGAAGTTCCACGTGAATCGCGATGTGTTCAGCGAGGCCGTGTCGTTCGTTGTGAAGCTCCTTCCGCAGCGCAACCCGCAGCCGATCCTCGCCGGTGTGCTCATCGAGGCATCCGAAGACGGTCTGTCGCTCGCCGCTTTCGACTACGAAGCATCCGCCCGCACGACGATCGAGGCGACCGTCGACGAGCCCGGCACGATCCTCGTCCACGGCCGACTGCTGTCCGAGATCGCGAGCCGCCTGCCGAATGCGCCGATCGAGATCTCCGTGGCCGAAGACGGCGGCATCGTGCTCACGTGCGGTCCCGCACGTTTCACCCTCGCCTCGATGCCGGTGCAGGAATACCCCGCGATCCCCGAGGTGTCCGGCGACTCCGGTCTTGTGCCCGCCGATGACTTCGCGACCGCGATCGCGCAGGTGGCCTTCGCCGCGTCGCGCGACGACGTCACCCCCGTCCTCACCGGCGTGCAGCTCGAGGTCGCCGGCACGCAGCTCAGCCTCGTGGCGACCGACCGCTACCGCGTCGCACTCCGCGACATCCCGTGGGACGGCGGCACGGTGGGCGATGAAGACTCCACGACGGCGCTCGTGCCGGCCCGCACCCTCACCGAGGTCGGCAAGACGTTCGCGCACTCCGGCGACATCAGGGTATCGTTCTCCGGCTCCGGCGACCGCGAGATCATCGCCTTCACCGCGGGCAACAAGACCGTCACGTCGCTGCTGATCAAGGGGAACTTCCCGCCGGTCCGGCGCCTGTTCCCCGAGCAGACCGATCACTACGCGGTGGTCAACACCGCCGAGCTCGTCGAGGCCGTCCGCCGTGTTGCACTCGTGCTCGACCGGTCGGCGCCGCTGCGGTTCACGTTCTCCGAGGAGGGCGTCTCGATGGATGCCTCCGGCACCGAGCAGGCCCGCGCCACCGAGTCCGTCGACGCGACGCTCACCGGCGAGGACGTCACGCTGGGCCTGAACCCGCAGTACCTGCTCGAAGCGCTCGGCGCCGTCAAGAGCGAGTTCACGCGGATCACGTTCACGTCGAGCGAGAACGCCAACAAGCTGAGCCCCGTCCTCGTGACGCCGCAGACCTCGGGCGGCCCGGAGAGCTTCAAGTACCTCCTGCAGCCCAATCTCCTGCTCCGCTGAACCCCGACGTCGCCGGTCCTCGGCGCACACGGCGAGGTCAGGGGCGCGGATTAGGGTGATCTGGTGATCGTGGAGCAGCTCAGCCTCGTCGACTTCCGCAACTATGCGGCAGCCGACGTGACGCTGGCGGCCGGTGCCAACGTCTTCGTCGGCCGCAACGGTCAGGGCAAGACGAATCTCGCGGAGGCGATCGCGTTCTTCGCGACGCTCGGCTCGCACCGCGTGTCGCAGGACGCCCCCATGGTCCGGCACGGGGCGGACGCCGCGATCGTGCGGGCCCGGCTCGCACACGGCGATCGCCGCATCCTGCTCGAGGTCCAGCTGAACCGGACCGGCTCCAACAAGGCTCGCGTGAACGGGGCACCGACCCGCACGGCGGAGCTGCCCCGGTATGCGCAGGTCGTGCTCTTCGCGCCCGAGGACCTGCAGATCGTCCGCGGCGACCCGACCTCGCGCCGCCGTTTCGCCGATCAGCTCCTCATCCAGCGCGCCCCCCGCATGGCCGGTGTGCTCGCGGACTACGACCGGGTGCTCAAGCAGCGAACGGCGCTGCTGAAATCGGCGCGGGCGCGCGGCATCCGGGGTGACGCGCTGTCGACCCTGGAGGTGTGGGACGACAAGCTCGTCCAACTCGGCACCGAGGTGATCCGGGCGCGGCTCGCCCTCGCCGCCGACCTCGCGGTTCCGGTCGCCGAGGCGTACACCGCGATCGCCGGCGCCGATCACCGGCCCGAGCTGGAGTGGGCGCTGACCGTGAGCGGTGCCGATCCGGAGGACGGCGACGCGTCCGCGACGGTCGCCCACGCCGCGGGGATCGAGTCGCTCTTCCGGCAGGCCCTCGCCGCCAAGCGCCCCGCCGAGCTCGAGCGCGGGATGACGCTCGTCGGACCGCACCGGGACGACCTGCTCATGCGGGTGCGTGGACTCCCCGTCAAGGGCTACGCGTCGCACGGCGAGTCCTGGTCGGTGGCCCTCGCGCTGCGTCTCGCCTCGGCGCGGCTCCTGCGCGAGCAGTCGCGCCTGGGCGACCCCGTGCTCATCCTCGACGACGTCTTCGCCGAGCTGGATGCCGACCGCCGGTCGCGTCTGGCGGGCGTCGTCGCCGACTTCGAGCAGGTCATCGTCACGGCCGCCGTCGAGGAGGACGTGCCGGCCGCGCTCCGCGCCCGCACCGTGCGCGTCGAGGCCGGCACGATCAGCGAGGCAGCCGATGTCTGACGCCGACGGCATCCCGGAGACGATCGCGACGTACCTGCGCCTGCGCGGTCTCGAGCCGTCGATGGCGAAGAAGCGCCGACGGCGCAAGCGCGATGACGACGAGAACCTCCCGTTCGCCCCGGGACGCGACCCGAAGGGCGTCGGCGACCTGCTGGCCGACCTCACCCGGCAAGCCGGCTGGGACCCGGCGCTCGCACGGGAGGACCTCGTGCTGCAGTGGGAGGAAGTGGCCGGTGCCGAGACCGCGCGGCATGCGCATCCGGTCGCCCTCGGCGACGGCGTGCTGACCGTCCAGTGCGATTCCACGGCCTGGGCGAAGAACCTCCACCTCATGCGCGGGGTCATCCTCACCGAGATCATGGCGCGCTTCCCGGACGCCGGTGTGCAGAACCTCCGTTTCGTGGGCCCGGACGTCCCCTCCTGGAAATGGGGCCCCAGAGCCGTTCCAGGGCGCGGTCCTCGCGATACCTACGGCTGAACCACGTCCTGCGACCTCTGAGGAGGTTTCAACGCGCCACAGGGCCGTTCTCGCCCAGCTCGGCAGGCGTTTCACGATAGACTGGGACCACACTGCAAGAACGATGTGGAGCGCTCGAAACATATGACGTCTGAAACCCCCGACAGCGTTCCCGAGGATCTCCCCCCGCAGCCGGCCGCGAAGGTTCCGGCCGAGTACGGGGCCGATGAGATCCAGGTGCTCGAGGGGCTCGAAGCGGTGCGCAAGCGCCCCGGCATGTACATCGGATCGACGGGCGAGCGGGGCCTGCACCACCTCGTCTACGAGATCGTCGACAACTCCGTCGACGAGGCCCTCGCCGGATACTGCGACACGATCCACGTCACGATCCTCGAAGACGGCGCTCTGCGCGTCGTCGACAACGGCCGCGGCATCCCCGTCGACATGCACAAGGCGGAGGGCAAGTCCACCGTCGAGGTCGTGCTCACCGTGCTGCACGCCGGGGGAAAGTTCGGCGGCGGCGGCTACGCCGTCTCCGGCGGTCTGCACGGCGTCGGATCCTCCGTCGTCAACGCCCTCTCCACGCGCCTCGACGTCGAGGTCAAGCGGCAGGGCCACGCCTGGCGGCAGACCTACCGCGACGGCGGTGTGCCCGAGGCTCCCCTCGCCATGGCGGAGGAGACCGACGAGACCGGCACGACCATCACGTTCTGGCCCGACGACACGATCTTCGAGACGGTGTCGTTCGACTACGACACCCTGCGCACGCGCTTCCAGCAGACGGCGTTCCTCAACAAGGGCCTCCGCATCACCCTGCGCGACGAGCGGCCCGACTCCTCGTACATCGTCGACGGCGAGGACGGTACGGCGCAGACCGTGCAGAAGCACGACGACTTCCTCTACGAGCGCGGCCTCGTCGACTACGTCGAGTACCTCAACAAGGTGCGCAAGGCCGACGTCGTCAACGACGAGATCATCGAGGTCGAGGCCGAGGACACCGTCCGGCACATCTCCCTCGAGCTCGCCATGCAGTGGACGACGAGCTACACCGAGAACGTCTTCACGTTCGCGAACACGATCAACACGCACGAGGGCGGCACCCACGAAGAGGGCTTCCGTGCCGCGATGACCGTGAACATCAACAAGTACGCCCGCGAGAAGGGCATGCTCAAGGAGAAGGACGACAACCTCACGGGCGAGGACATCCGCGAGGGACTCACCGCGGTCATCTCGGTGAAGCTCTCCGAGCCGCAGTTCGAGGGGCAGACCAAGACGAAGCTCGGCAACACCGAGGCGAAGGCGTTCGTCCAGAAGGTCGTGGGCGATCAGCTCACCGACTGGCTCGACCGCAACCCGGCGCAGGCCAAGCGCGTCATCATGAAGGCCATCGACGCCGCGACGGCGCGGATGGCGGCCCGCAAGGCCCGCGAGACGGCACGGCGCAAGAGCGTCTTCGAGTCGGCATCCATGCCCGACAAGCTCAAGGACTGCACGAGCAAGGACCCGTCGATCAGCGAGATCTTCCTCGTCGAGGGTGACTCCGCCGGCGGCTCCGCCGTCTCCGGCCGCGACCCCGAGCGGCAGGCGATCCTGTCCCTCCGCGGCAAGATCCTCAACGTGGAGAAGGCGCGCCTGGACCGCGCCCTCGGCAACGCCGAGATCCAGGCGATGATCTCCGCGTTCGGGACCGGCATCGGCGAGGACTTCAACGTCGAGAAGGCCCGGTATCACAAGATCGTCCTGATGGCGGATGCCGACGTCGACGGCCAGCACATCACGACGCTGCTGCTGACCCTCCTCTTCCGGTACATGCGCGGGCTCAT
The DNA here is from genome assembly GCF_007992455.1 of Microbacterium saccharophilum. GTDB lineage: Bacteria > Actinomycetota > Actinomycetes > Actinomycetales > Microbacteriaceae > Microbacterium > Microbacterium saccharophilum. Next base: position 272,131 of record NZ_BKAH01000003.1, read on the forward strand.
CGAGGCCGGCTTCGTGTACCTCGCGCAGCCGCCCCTGTACCGCCTCAAGTGGTCGAACTCGCCGCACGAGTACGTCTACAGCGACCGGGAGCGCGACGCCCTGATGGCCGACGGCCTCGCGGCCGGCAAGCGCATCCCGAAGGACAACGGCGTGCAGCGCTACAAGGGTCTCGGCGAGATGAACGCCAAGGAGCTGTGGGAGACCACGATGGACCCGCAGACGCGGACCCTCCGCCAGGTGACCATCGACGACGCGGCCGCGGCCGACGAGATCTTCTCCGTGCTGATGGGCGAAGACGTGGAGGCGCGGCGCGGATTCATCCAGCGCAACGCCAAGGACGTCCGCTTCCTGGACATCTGAGCGCTGCGAACGGAACTGAGAGAACATGACTGACCAACAGCGCCCCGAACTGCCCGAGGGCTACTCGCACGGCAACATCGACCAGGTCGACCTCCAGGTCGAGATGCAGCGCAGCTACCTCGACTACGCGATGAGCGTCATCGTCGGGCGCGCCCTGCCCGACGTCCGCGACGGCCTCAAGCCCGTCCACCGCCGCGTCATCTACGGCATGTACGACGGCGGCTACCGTCCGGACAAGGCGTACTCGAAGTGCGCGCGCGTCGTCGGCGAGGTCATGGGCCAGTACCACCCGCACGGTGACAGCGCGATCTACGACGCGCTCGTCCGCCTCGTGCAGCCGTGGTCGCTGCGCTATCCGCTCGCCGACGGGCAGGGCAACTTCGGCTCGCCCGGCAACATGGGCGCGGCCGCCCCGCGGTACACCGAGACGAAGATGGCCCAGCTCGCCCTCGAGATGGTCCGCGACATCGACGAGGAGACCGTCGATTTCGAGGACAACTACGACGGCCGCACGCAGGAGCCCACCGTCCTCCCGGCGCGCTTCCCGAACCTCCTCGTCAACGGCTCCGTCGGCATCGCCGTCGGCATGGCGACCAACATCCCGCCGCACAACCTCCGCGAGGTCGCCGACGGTGCACTCTGGTCGCTGGAGAACCCCGACGCGCCGCGCGAGGAGCTGCTCGAGCAGCTCATGCAGCGCATCCCCGGACCGGACTTCCCGACCGGCGCGCAGATCCTCGGCACCCGCGGCATCCGCGACGCGCAGCGCACGGGGCGCGGGTCGATCACGATGCGCGCCGTCGTCAACGTCGAGGAGATCCAGGGGCGCACGTGCCTCGTCGTCACGGAGCTGCCCTACCAGGTCAACCCCGACAACGTCGCCGCCAAGATCCGCGACCTCGCCCGCGACGGCAAGCTCAGCGGCATCGCCGACATCCGCGACGAGACCTCCGACCGCACGGGTCAGCGGCTCGTCATCGTGCTGAAGCGGGATGCCGTCGCGAAGGTCGTCCTCAACAACCTGTACAAGCACACGCAGCTGCAGGAGAACTTCGGCGCCAACATGCTCGCGATCGTCGACGGCGTGCCCCGCACGCTGCCGCTCGACGGATTCGTGACGCTGTGGATCGAGCACCAGGTCGAGGTCATCGTCCGGCGTACGCAGTACCGGCTCCGTGAGGCCGAGAAGCGCATGCACATCCTGCGCGGCTACCTCAAGGCGCTCGATGCGCTCGACGAGGTCATCGCGCTCATCCGCCGGTCCCCGACCGTGGACGAGGCGCGCGAGGGCCTGAAGGCCCTGCTCGAGATCGACGACGCGCAGGCGGATGCCATCCTGTCGATGCAGCTGCGTCGCCTCGCCGCCCTCGAACGGCAGAAGATCGTCGACGAGGCCACGGCGCTCGAGCTGAAGATCACGGACTACAACGCGATCCTCGCGAGCCCGCTCCGGCAGCGCACGATCATCCGCGACGAGCTCACCGAGATCGTCGACCGCTTCGGCGACGAGCGCCGCACGCACATCCTGCACGGTTTCGACGGCGACATGTCGATGGAGGACCTGATCCCCGAGGAGGAGATGGTCATCACCGTCACCCGCGACGGGTACATCAAGCGCACCCGCAGCGACAACTACCGCTCGCAGCACCGCGGAGGTAAGGGCGTCAAGGGCGCGCAGCTGCGCGCCGACGACGTCGTCGAGCACTTCTTCGTCACGACGACCCACCACTGGCTCCTCTTCTTCACGACGAAGGGGCGCGTGTACCGCTCGAAGGGCTACGAAGTCCCGGAGGCCGGCCGCGATGCGAAGGGCCAGCACGTCGCGAACCTCCTCGCGCTGCAGCCCGGCGAGGAGATCGCGCAGATCCTGGCCCTCCGCGACTACAGCGCCGCGCAGTACCTCGTGCTCGCGACGCGCGACGGCAAGATCAAGAAGACGGCGCTCACCGATTACGACACCAACCGGCAGGGCGGCATCATCGCGATCCGCCTGCGCGGCCAGGACGACGAGGACGGCGACGAGCTGGTCAGCGCCCTGCTGGTCGACGAGACCGACGACATCCTGCTCATCTCCCGTCACGGCATGTCGCTGCGCTTCACGGCCGGCGATGATTCGCTCCGGCCGATGGGCCGCGCGACCGAGGGCGTGAAGGGGATGTCGTTCCGCGAGGACGACAGTCTGCTGTCGGCATCCGTCGCGCGCGACACCGATTTCGTGTTCGTCGTCACGGAGGGCGGCTACGCCAAGCGGACCTCCGTCGACCAGTACCGCGTCCAGGGACGCGGTGGACTCGGCATCAAGGTGGCCAAGCTGAACGAGGATCGCGGCGTGCTCGCGGGCGGCATGATGGTCGCCGAGGACGACGAGGTCTTGGTGGTTCTTGCCAGCGGCAAGGTGGTACGCTCTGCCGTGGCCGAGGTCCCCGCCAAGGGTCGCGACACCATGGGTGTCGTGTTCGCCCGCCCCGATGACGACGATCGCATCCTCGCGATCGCCCGCAACGGTGAGCGTGGGCTGGCTCAGGCCGCCGAAGCCGCGGCATCCGAGGATGCCGCCTCCGCCGCCGCAGATGACGCCCCGCCTGCGAGCCCCGAAGAGAGTGACACTGACGCATGAGCACGGTAGCCGACAAGCTGGCCAAGAAATCGTCCAGCAAGACCAGCTCCAAGCAGGTGCGCCTGCGCCTGGTGTACGTGGACTTCTGGTCCGCCGTGAAGCTGTCGTTCCTGGCGGCGGTCGCCCTCGCGATCGTGACGATCGTATCGGTGTTCCTCATCTTCATGGTCCTGCAGACGACGAACCTCATCGGCAAGCTCGACGAGTTCTTCCTCGCGTTCACGGACGGCAGCTTCCAGCTGAGCGCGTTCCTGAACCTCCCGCAGGTGATGGCGTTCGCCGCGATCGTCGCGATCCTCAACCTCATCGTCGTGACGGTGCTGGGCGCCGTCGTCGCGGGGATCTACAACCTGATGGTCAAGGTCACGGGCGGTCTGCTCGTGGGGTTCACCTCGAACTGACCGGATTTCGGGATTGCCCGTGATTCGGGTAAAGTCTTGGAGGTTGACGGCGGCGACGCCGATCTCCAGACGGGGCTATAGCTCAGGCGGTTAGAGCGCTTCACTGATAATGAAGAGGTCCCAGGTTCAAGTCCTGGTAGCCCCACACAACACATCCCCCGCGGGGCCTTAGCTCAGTTGGTAGAGCGCCTGCTTTGCAAGCAGGATGTCAGGAGTTCGAATCTCCTAGGCTCCACAGGACGAAGAGGCCGGCCCATCGGGCCGGCCTCTTCGACGTTCCGGGGGCCGCGTTCGGTAGGGTGCCGGAATGGACCTGCGCGTCGCGGCGTACGCCGTCATCATCGACGACAGCGACCACGTGCTGCTCGCGCACTGGGTCGAGGGGCGCCGCGCGGCGTGGACTCTGCCCGGCGGCGGACTCGAGCCCGGTGAGGATCCCGAGACGGCGGCACGACGCGAGGTGCGCGAGGAGACCGGCTTCCGGGTGCAGCTGGACGGACTCCTCGGCATCGACTCGCACGTGATCCCGGCGTCCCGGCGCGTGCAGCCGGGGCACACGGAGGCGCTGCACGCCCTGCGCATCCTCTACCGCGCCCGTATCACCGGGGGGCGGCTGCGCAATGAGGTCGACGGGTCGACCGACCGGGCGGACTGGTTCCCGGTCAGCGCCATCCCGCAGCTTCCGCATGTGAAGCTCGTCGACGTCGGGCTGCGGATGGCGGGCGTGCTGAGCCCGGACTAGGGAATCTCCTGCGAGATGTCGGCGACGATCCCGTCGTACGCCGCGATGAGCGCATCCGCCTCGACGAACAGACTGTAGCCGTGGGCGCCCGCACCCATGGCGATGCGGCGGCCCCGGATCGACTCGTCCGCGTAGACGGGCCACGGCGTCGTGCTGCCGATGGGCACGATCGTGCCGCGCTCGTAGCCGGTGGCGGCGAGGGCGAGGGCGGGATCGGGCAGCTGCAGACGGTTCACGCCCACCACGGCACGCAGCTTCGGCCACGAGATCGCCCGATCGCCGGGGATCAGGGCGAACAGGTAGGTGTCGTCCGCTCGCTTGACCACGAGCGTCTTGATGATGTCCGCGGGCTGCAGCCCCAACAGCGACGCGGCCTCGACGAGACTGCGCGCCTCCGGACGGGGGCGCAGCTCGATGTCGAGGCCGCGTTCTGCTGCGGCGGTTCTGACCCGGTCGAGCGGGTCAGGCATCCGGTGCGCGCAGCGGGTCGTCCGCCACCCACAGCTCGTCGTCGGCGCGCAGCGTCTGCCACGCGGCGTAGAGCACGCCCAGGGCGGCGCCCACACCGAGGATGATCGCGATGACACTTCCGGCGCCGAGGCCCTTGGGTGCCGGAGCCTCCCGGATGGTGAGCCGCTTCGCGGCATCCTTCCCGTGCTTCTCGGCGCGCTTGGCGAAGGCGGCGAAATCGACCGGGCTCGGCGCGCGGCCCGCGGCGAGACGCTCCCGCGTGTCGTTCGCGGCATCCCACACCGACAGGGCAGAGCCGACGACGGCGCCCGCCGCGGGGACGAGCTTCCGGTTGTAGACCTGCTTGGAGGTCGTCACGCCCTTGTCGACGTAGGGTGCTGCGTACTTCTCATACGTGTGCTGCACGGTCGGCGCCACCTGCTCACGGCTGTAGTTGCCCAGCTGGCGGCCGGCTTCGCGGGCGACCGCACCCACCTGCCCCAGCAGAACCTGCTGCGACTCCCACAGGTTGTTGGCCTGCTCTTGAAGCTTGCGGAGTTCCTTCTTGCGCTTGCGGCTCAGGCTCACGGGGCCCTCCTCTAATCGGAGACGTTTCCCCCCATCTTGCCAGACCACGGCGAACGCGCGAGGGGTTGACAGATGTGAGAATGGGAGGCATGGCCCTTCACACCGCTGTCGCGACTCTGCACACCAACCACGGCGACATCGTCGTCAACCTCTTCGGCGATCACGCACCGCGCACGGTGCAGAACTTCACCGGCCTCGCAGACGGCACCGGCGCCTGGACCGACCCCGCCACCGGCCAGCCGGGCGAGGGCCCGCTGTACAAGGACGTCGTCTTCCACCGCATCATCCCGGGCTTCATGATCCAGGGCGGCGACCCGCTCGGCCAGGGCGTCGGCGGCCCCGGCTACACGTTCAACGACGAGATCAGCCCCGAGCTCGACTTCACGAAGCCCTATGTGCTGGCGATGGCCAACGCGGGTCTGCGTCGCAACGCGATCACGGGCAAGCCCGAGGGGACCAACGGGTCGCAGTTCTTCATCACGACGGACCCGACCCCGTGGCTGCAGGGCAAGCACACGATCTTCGGCGAGGTCGCCGATGACGCGTCGCGTGCCGTCGTGGACGCCATCGCCGCCGTGCCCACCGGCGCCGGCGATCGCCCCGTCGAGCCGGTCGTCCTCGCCTCGGTCGACGTCGTCGCCGTCTGACGCACCGCGCGTGAGCTCCACCGACTACCGGAGCAACCCGGAGAACTACTGCTACCGGCATCCGGATCGGCAGAGCTTCGTGCTGTGCCAGCGCTGCCTGCGCACCATCTGCCCGGAGTGCCAGACGCAGATGCCGGTCGGCGTCATCTGCCCGGAGTGCCTCGCCGAGCAGCAGCGCGGTGCGAAGGCGACGAACGTGACGCGGATGCCGCGCGGGCGGCGCCGCAGCGGAACGTCCGATCGCCCCCTCGTGACGTACACCCTCGTGGCCCTGACGTCGGTCATGTTCCTCGTCGGACTGATCCCCGGCGTGGGACCCTTCGTGGAATGGCTGCTCGCGTTCAACAGCGTCTTCGTCTTCCCCGGCGCGAACTTCCAGCCGTGGCGGCTGGTCACCGTGACCCTCGTGCACGCCGGCATCTGGCACGTCGCTCTCAACATGCTGGCGCTGTGGGCGCTGGGCCGGAGTCTGGAGCCCTTGCTGGGGCGGATGCGGTTCCTCGCGCTCTACCTGCTGAGCGCGCTCGGCGGGTCGGTGCTTGTCGCGCTGCTGGCCCCGGGCACGTGGGTCGTGGGAGCCTCCGGTGCGGTGTGGGGGCTGCTCGGCGCGATGTTCGTCATCGGCCGGCACTTGGGCGCCAATGTCACCGCGATCGCCGTGATCCTGGGCCTGAACCTCGTGATCACCTTCCTGCCCGGGTCGAACATCTCGTGGCAGGCGCACATCGGCGGCGGCCTCGTGGGCCTGCTCGTGGGATTCGTTTTCGCCCGCACACGTGCCATCCGTCAGCAGCGCGCGCAGCTGTGGCTGCTGGTCGGGATCGCGGTCGCGCTGCTGGCGCTCCTCGTCATCCCCGCGTTCGTCTACGCCTGAGCGAGCGGGGAGTTATCCACAGGTTCATCCACAGGGTGGGGATGAATCACACCGGTGTAATTCACAGCCTGTGAGTGGATGTGTGGGAAGTCGGTGGCGCGTCAGCGCCAGCGTGTCGTCATGAGGAAGCCGACGAACGCGATGCCGAAGCCGATCACGAGGTTCCACGGGCCGATGCCCGGGATGGGGAAGGCCATCGAGCTGAGGTAGAACACCAGCACCCAGGCGAGCCCCAGCAGCATGAGACCCAGCATGATGGGCTTGAACCACACCGGGTTCGGAGCAGCGCCACCCTCGGGGTGCTCGACCAGCGGTTCGTCGTCCTTGCCTGCACGTGCCATGCGTGTGATTCTACCGGGCGCGGGGCGCCGACCCAGCCGCGCCACAGGCGGCCCTGAGTACAATCGGCCTGTGGGCGACGAGACGACGAGGCGAAGCCGGCGGTCCCGCCCCCGGGCCTCGGTCCTCAGCATCCTGGGCGAGGTGCTGATCACCCTCGGCGTCGTCGTCCTGCTGTACGTGTCGTACCAGATGTGGATCGGCGATCTCATCATCGGCAGCCAGAAGCACGCCGAGGCCTCGGCGCTCGTCGAGAAGTGGCAGAGCGAGCCGGCACCCAGCCCGACGACCGCGCCCGAGGAGACCGCGCCCGAGGCGACTCCCACCGCGCCTGCGGAGACCGTCATCCCGGTCCGGGCCCAGCCGGAGCACGGCGAGCAGTTCGGGGTCATGTTCGTGCCGCGGTTCGGCGCGGACTGGCAGTTCACGATCGCCGGCGGCGTCACGCGCTCCGACATCCTCGACCGCGGGGAGATCGGGCACTACCCCGACACCGCGATGCCCGGCGAGGTCGGCAACACCGTGTACGCGGCGCACCGGTGGACCTCCGGCGCGCCGTTCGACCCCATCGACCGCCTCGTGGTGGGCGACGCCATCGTCATCCAGACCCAGGACGGCTGGTACACCTACCGTTTCCGGACCCTCGAGTACGTGCAGGACACGGAGGTCGAGGTGCTCTCGCCCGTCCCCCAGCAGCCCTCTGTCGCGGCCGACGAGCGCTACCTCACGCTCACGAGCTGCGCACCCAAGCTCAACATGCTCGAGCGCATCATCGCGTACGCCGTGTTCGAGGACTTCACGCCGGTCGCCGACGGTCCGCCGGCGTCCCTGACCGAGGGGGTGGCCGCCTGATGTACGCGGCACTGTGGCGTGCGCTGCCGGGCCCGGCCTGGCTGCGGATCATCCTGCTGACCCTCGCCGTGGCGGCGGTGCTGTACGGCCTGTTCTTCCACGTCTTTCCGTGGGTGTCGCAGTTCCTGACCCCCACCGACTCCACGATCGGCGGCTGATGGCGGACGCCCCGCGCGTCCTGGTCGTGGACAACCACGACAGCTTCGTCCACACCCTCGTCGGCTACCTCGCGGAACTGGGTGCCGCGTGCGACGTGATCGAAGCGGATGCCGTGACCGACGTCGCCAGGACGCTCGCCGGCCGGGCGGGGGTCGTCATCTCGCCCGGTCCCGGAGCGCCGGCCGACGCCGGCGCGTCGGTCGCCGTGGTGCACGAGGCGGCGCGCACCGGCATCCCCCTGCTCGGTGTCTGCCTGGGGCACCAGGCGATCGGCGAGGCGTTCGGCGCGAGAGTCGTGCACGCGCCGGAACCCGTGCACGGCATGACCTCCGCCGTGCACCACGACGGCACCGGCGTTTTCGCAGGTCTGCCCCGCCCGTTCCCGGCGACGCGCTACCACTCGCTCGCGATCGACCCGGCGACCGTCCGCGCCCCGCTGCGGGTGACGGCGACGACGGCATCCGGGGTCGTCATGGGCGTCGCACACGAGAGCCTCCCGATCACCGGGGTGCAGTTCCACCCGGAGAGCGTCCTCACCGAAGGGGGCTACCTGCTCCTGGGCACGTGGCTGGAGGGCATCGGGTTCACGGGCGCCGCGGCGCGGGGCGTGAACCTGCACCCGCACCGCGCGATCGTCTGACGGCCCGGACCGACCCGCTCAGGGCGCGCCCGTGCAGACGGTCAGGGCCACCTCGGAGTGGATCGGCACGTCCCCCGCGGCGAGCGACTGCGCCGTCACGACGGGCGCGGCGGGATCGCCGGCGCAATCCGGGTTGTCGATGCGCGTGGCCGTGAGGCCGATCCCGGCGAGCTCGCGCTCGGCGCCCTCGAGCGAGTAGCCCTCCAGGTTGACGAGGGTCACCCGGCCGCTGGCGACCTGCAGCGACACGCTCGTACCGAGGGGCACCTCCTCGCCCTGGGCGTACCCGGCGCTCATGACGGTGTCGGCGGGCAGATCGGGGTCGTTCGCCGTCGTGACGGGGCCCAGCCGCAGACGCGCGCCCTCGAGCGCGGCGGTGGCCTCGGCGCGGGTGAGACCCTGCAGCGGCGGCACGGCCGCCATCTCCTGGCCGGTCGACACGTACACGCGGATCTTCTGACCCACCGCGACCGACGTGCCCGTGCTCGGGTCGGTGCGGATGACGTTGCCCTCGGCGATCGTGTCGTTGCTCTCCTCGAGGCGGACGGCTTCGAGGTCTTCCTCGGTGAGGAGCTCCTCGGCGCGGTCCCACGACATGTCGACGATGTCCGGCACGATCCGCGCGTTCGCGGGCATCTGGGTGCCGGGACGGATCGTCATGACCCAGATGAGCACCGAGATCAGGAGCACGGCGAGCACCGCGACGCCCGACCAGATGAACGCCACCGGCGGACCGGCCTGGGTCCGTCGCATCGTGGTGTCGGTGCTGAGCTGGCGCAGCGACCGCGCGGTCTCGGCCGCCTGGCGCGGGTTCGCGCCGTACAGCTCGCTCGTGAGCTGACCGACGTGGCGCTTGCTCGGGGAGCGGCCGTCGACCGCGGCATCCAGGGCCTCGCGGAACGACGCGGCGTCCTGGAAGCGCTGGAACGGGTCCTTCGCGAGGGCGCGCAGCACGATGGCATCCAGGGCGCGCGGGATCGTCTCGACGACGTCGGACGGCGGCAGCGGAGCCTCGCTGACGTGCTGGTAGGCCACCGCGACGGGCGTCTCCCCGCGGAACGGCGCACGCCCGGTGAGCAGCTCGTAGAGCACGACGCCCGCCGAGTAGAGGTCGGCGCGTCCGTCGACGGGCTCGCCCTTGGCCTGCTCGGGCGAGAAGTAGGCGGCCGTTCCGATGATGGCGGTCGTCTCCGCGACGGTGGAGGAGGAGTCCGACACGGCGCGGGCGATGCCGAAGTCCATGACCTTGACCTGGCCCTGCGGGGTCACCATGACGTTGCCCGGCTTGATGTCGCGGTGCACGACGCCGGCGCGGTGCGAGTACTCGAGGGCCTCGAGGATGCCGTCGGTGTAGCGGAGCGCGTCGGGGACCGTGACACCGCCCGCCGAGATCATGTCCTTCAGGAGACGCCCGCGGACGAGCTCCATGACGATGTACGGGAGCGGCTCCGTCGACCCGTCCGGCCTCGTCTCGACGTCTTCACCGGCGTCGAAGACGCGGACGACCGCGGGATGGGCCATGCGCGAGGCGGCCTGCGCCTCGAGACGGAAGCGGGTGCGGAAGGCGCTGTCGGCGGCGAGCTCGGGCTTGAGGATCTTGATCGCGACCGCGCGCCCGAGGGTGAGGTCCTGGCCCCGGTAGACGCTCGCCATGCCGCCTCGCCCGATGAGCTCATCGATGCGGTAGCGGCCGGACAGCACACGCTGCTCTGCAGACACTTCACTCCCTGGGCTGGACAACAACCCAGCGTAACCGACCGTGCCTGGGAGCCTCCGGGAGATCAGCCCTCGGTGCCGGGGGTCGGGTTCTCCTGGGCCGGCGCCGTGATCGTCGAGGATGCCTCGGGCGCGGGCCCCGACGGACGCTGCGCGCCGTCGCAGCTCACGGTGTACGAGACGATGAGCAGCTGCGTCGGCTCGCCCGTGACGGTCACCGCCACGGGGCGGTCGCCGCCCTGGAACGAGCCGGTCGTGCCGCCGTTGGAGAAGGTGCCGTTGATGAGCGTCAGGTCGTAGGACGCGACCGAACCCGTGCCGGACGGGCACGTGTACCCGTCCCACACGACCTGGACGACGGCGCCCTGCTCGACCGTCTCCGCCGTCGTGCCGTCGACCTGGATGCGGGCGGGCGTGGGGGTCGTGAGCTCGGTGGCCGCGTCGTAGGCGGTGAGCGTGATGCGCTCGTCGAGGTCGACGTTGCCGCCGACCGGGTTCATCTCGTAGACCTTGCCGACCTGGTCGTCGCTCGGCGCGGGCGAGCCGATGCCGCAGGACACGTTCGTCAGCTCGTTCTCGGTCGCCAGGGCGAGCGCTTCCTCGCACGTCTTGCCGAGGAAGCCGACCGAGGCCAGATCGATGCTCGTGGGCTCCGCGACAGGGGTGTCCGAGGGAGTGGGCTCGGCTTGCGTCGCGGTGTCGCTGGGCGTCGGCGTCTCCTGGGCGCCACCCTGGCCGAACAGGGCGAACAGCGTGCCGCCCAGGACGAGCACGAGCAGCGCGATGAGCGCGACGAGCGGCCAGGTCCAGGGGCTGCGCTTCTTCTTCTCCGCGACCGGCTGCTCCTCGGGGATGACGGCCGTGGTCGGCATGATGCGGGTCGCGTCCTCGGTGGCGACCCCTGCGGTCAGCAACCGGGTGACCTCGTCGACGCTCGCGGCGCCGGCGATCGCGGGCACGATGGCGGCGGCGCCCGCGACATCGCCGCGACGGAGAGCCGAGGCCGCGCGCGCGACGGCGGAGGAGGACGCCGGCCGATCCTCGGGCTTCTTCGCGATCATGCTCATGACGAGGTTCTGCACGGGTTCGGAGACCGTCGGCGGCAGCGGCGGCGGGGCGTCGTTGATCTGCGCCATGGCGATCGCGACCTGCGACTCGCCCGTGAAGGGGCGCTTGCCGGCCAGGGACTCGTACGCGACGATCCCCAGCGAGTACGTGTCGGTGGCGGGGGATGCCGGATGGCCCGAGGCCTGCTCGGGGGAGAGGTACTGCACCGTCCCCATGACCTGGCCGGTCGCCGTCAGCGGCACCTGGTCGGCGATCCGGGCGATGCCGAAGTCGGTGATCTTGACGCGGCCGTCGGGGGTGATGAGCAGGTTGCCGGGCTTGATGTCGCGGTGCACGAGACCGGCGGCGTGCGCGGCCTGCAGGGCGGCGGCCGTCTGCGCGACGATGTCGAGCGTCTTGTCGGTGGAGAGCGGGCCTTCCCGCTCGAGGATCGTCGACAGGGCCTCGCCCGGGACGAGCTCCATCACGAGGAAGGCGGAGCCGTTCTCCTCGCCGTAGTCGAAGACGCTCGCGATGCCCTCGTGGTTGACGAGGGCGGCGTGGCGGGCCTCGGCGCGGAAGCGCTCGAGGAAGCCCGGGTCGCCCATGTACTCGTCCTTGAGGATCTTGATGGCGACGGTGCGGCCGATGACGTGGTCCGTGGCCTCCCACACCTCGCCCATGCCGCCGACGGCGATCCGCGAGTCCAGCTCGTAGCGCCCGCCGAAGCTCACACCCTGTGTCGGTCTCATCTGCTCAGCACCGCCTCCATGACTTTCTTCGCGATGGGGGCCGCGATCCCGTTGCTCGTGCCGTTCTGACCGAGCCCACCACCGTTTTCGACCATCACGGCGACGACGATCTCGGGGTCTTCCGCGGGAGCGAATCCCGTGAACCAGAGCGTGTACGGATCGCCTGGGCCGTGCTCCGCGGTGCCGGTCTTCCCGGCGACGTCGACGCCGTCTATTCTTGCACCGCTCGCCGCGCCGTTCGCGACGTTGGCGGTCATCATGGTGGTCATCTGGGCGGCGATCTCCTCGGTCAGCGCACGGCGGAATTCCGTGTCGTCGAAGGTCTGCTGGATGGTCAGATCGGGGGCGACGACGGTGTCCACCATCCGCGGGTTCATCACGACGCCGCCGTTGGCGATCCCCGCCGCCACCATGGCCATCTGCAGGGGCGTGGCGATGACGTCGCCCTGACCGAACCCGCTGAGCCCGGTCTGCGGGTCGTCGAGCGCCGGCGGGTACACCGACGGCGTGGAGTCCAACGGCATCTCGAACGACGAGTTGAAGCCGAACTTCTCCGCCTCCGCGCGGATGACGTCGTCACCCAGCGCGATCGCGAGCTGCGCCATCGGGATGTTGCAGCTGAGCCGCAGCGCGTCGGCGAGCGTCACGGTCTCGCCCTCGCCGCACGTGCCGCGGTCGAAGTTGCTGATCGCGGTGTCGGTGCCCGGCAGCGTGTAGGTGGCCGGGTTCGGGAACGTCGACGCCGGCGTGTACTGGCCCGAGGACAGCGCGGCCGCGGCGACGACGAGCTTGAACGTCGACCCCGGGGGTTCGAGGTTGCCCCCGATCGCCCGGTTGTAGAGCGGATTGCGCGCGTCGGCGACGAGCTCGTCGTACGACGCGCTCACGGCCCGGGTGTCGTGCGTGGCGAGGCGGTTGGTGTCGAAGCTGGGGCTCGTGGCCATCGCGAGGATGCGCCCCGTGCTCGGGTCCATCGCGACGACGGCGCCCTCGTAGCCGGCGAGGGCGTCGTAGGCGACGCGCTGCAGCTCCGGGTCCAGGCTCACGATCACGTTCGAGCCGCGCGGGGCCTGACCCGTGATGATCCGCTCGATGCGCGCGAGGAACTGCGAGTCGTCGGTGCCCGCGAGGACGGAGTTCATGGCCTGCTCGAGGCCCGTCCGATCACCCAGCACGGGGTTGATGTACCCCGTGACCGGTGCCCACATCTCCGCGTCGGTGTACGTCCGCATCCAGCTGAACACGTCGTCGCTCGGGACGGACTCGGCGATCACGCTCCCGCCGGCGATGATCGACCCGCGCTGCACCTCGTACGAGTCGTACAGGGCCCTGCGGTTCTGCGGGTTGGCGGTGAGGTCGCCGGCGCCGAGGACCTGGATGAAGGTCGTGGACCCGAACAGGGCGAGGAACATCACGAGCATGACGATGCTGAGGCGGCGCAGTTCCTTGGTCATGTCAGCCGATCACCACCCGGGGCCGGGAGCGGACGGCATCCGACACCCGCAGCAGCAGGGCGACGATGAGCCAGTTCGCGACGAGGGACGACCCGCCGGCGGCGAGGAACGGCGTCGTGAGGCCGGTCAGCGGGATGAGGCGCGTGACGCCCCCGACCATGATGAACACCTGCAGCGCGATCGTGAAGGACAGTCCGGTCGCGAGGAGCTTGCCGAAGTCGTCCTGACCGGCGATGCCGATGCGGATGCCGCGGCTCGTGAACACCATGTAGAGGCACAGGATCGCGAAGGCGCCGATGAGGCCGAGCTCCTCCCCGAGGCTCGGGAAGATGTAGTCGCTGTGCGCGAGGGGCGTCAGGCCCGGGCGGCCCTGACCGAGGCCCGTGCCGAGGAGCCCGCCGTGCGCGAGTCCGAAGATGCCGCTGACGAGCTGCATGCTCGAGTTGTCCATGAGCTCGGGGTTGAACGCGTCGAGCCAGTTCGTGAAGCGCGCGCCGACGTAGGGCAGCACCTGGGATGCCGCGAGCGCACCGGTGACGGCGAGGGTGACGCCGAGGACGACCCAGCTGGTCTTCCCGGTCGCGGCGTAGATCATCGCGATGAACATGCCGAACATCAGCAGCCCCGTGCCGAGGTCGCGCTGCAGCACGATGATCGCCATCGACGCCAGCCACATGATCAGCAGCGGGCCGAGCTCCCGCGCGCGCGGCCAGGTCATCCCGAGGAACCGGGTGCCGACGGAGGTGAGCGCTTCGCGCGTGCGCACGAGGTAGCCGGCGAAGAAGATGCCGAGCGCGATCTTGGCGAGCTCGCCCGGCTGGAACGAGAAGATCCCGCCGATCGAGACCCAGACGTCGGCGCCGGCATCCGTGCCGAGACCCGGCACGAACGGCAGGAGGAGCAGCAGGATGCCGGTGAGCCCGAAGAGGTACGTGTAGCGGAAGAGCACGCGGTAGTTCTTCAGGAACACCACGACGGCGATGGCTCCCGCGATGGCGATGGCCGCCCAGACGAGCTGGCGGGTCGACAGCGCCTCCCAGCCGGTCAGCTCGTCCTCGATGTCGATGCGGTAGATCATCGCGAGACCGAGGCCGGAGAGCACCGTCGCGATCGGGACGACGAACGGGTCCGCGGAGCGGGCCGTGAAGCGGAGCACGACGTGCAGGGCCAGCACGAGGACCGTGAGGCCGCCGCAGTAGTACAGGAAGGTCCAGTCGATCGCGCCGAGGGCGCCGAGCTGCACGAGCGCGACGGCGGCGCCGTTGATGAGGAAGGCGAACAGCAGCAGTCCGAGCTCGCGGTTGCGCTGCGTCTGCGGCATCCGGAGGCGGCGGAGCGCCTTCATGACCGTCGTGTCGGTCGAGAGCTGCGTGTCGGTCATGGCACCTCCGTCACGGGGCGGAGGTTGTCGACGATCGCGACGGCGTCGGCCAGCGAGCGGGCCGAGATGGTCTGCTCGACCTCGTTGCGCTGGTACGCGGGCAGGTCGGCGAGCAGGATGCCGGTGTCGTCGTGCACGGAGGACAGGCTCAGGGGACCGATGTCCTGCTGTATCCCGCGGTAGATCACGACCGTGTCCTCGTCGGCGCCGATGAAGTAGCGCGTCTGCGTCCAGGAGTACGCGCCGAACAGGGCCACGGCGAAGGCGGCGAGGATCACGACGAGACCGACGATCCACCACACGCGGCGGCGGCGGGCGCGGCGCCAGTCCTCCTCGATGAGCTCCTCGAGGAACTCCGACGACGGCTCGTAGTGGGTGGGCTCGTTGGCCGCGACGCGGCCCGGGTGGAACCACCCGCCGCCCGTCCGCCCGGAGCGCGCCGCGGGGATCTCGATCCCCTGCGGGTTCGACGCGGAGCCCACGATCGTCGGGGTTCCGCTGACGAGGGGATGCTGTCCGCCGACGTCGACGATGACGATCGTGACGTTGTCGGGGGCCCCCGCGTCGAGCGCCTGCTTGAGGAGCAGGTCGGCGGTGCGGCCGGGGGCGAAGCCCTGGTCGAGGGTCTTCGAGGTGTGCGCGTCGTCCACGACGCCGCAGAGGCCGTCGGAGCACAGCAGCCACCGGTCGCCCGGCTGCGTCGGCATGATGAAGGTGTCGACCTCGGGGTCGGGGTCCATGTCGCCGAGGACGCGCATGAGCACGGAGCGGCGCGGGTGGTAGCGCGCCTCCTCCGGTGTGATGCGCCCGGAGTCGACCAGCCGCTGCACGAACGTGTGGTCCGTCGTGATCTGCGTGAGCGCGCCGTCGCGGAAGAGGTAGATGCGCGAGTCGCCGATGTGCGCGATGACCGCGTGGTCCTCGACCATCATGAGGGCGCTGACGGTCGTGCCCATGCCCGCGAGCTCGGGGCGCTCGGCGACCGTCTCGATGAGCTGCCCGGCCGTCTCGGCGATCGCGTCGCGGAGATCGCGCTCCGCGTCGGCGGTGTCGATGTAGCCGTTCTCGAGGTCCTTCAGGCGATGGATGGCGATGCTCGAGGCCACGTCGCCGCCGGCGTGCCCGCCCATGCCGTCCGCGACGATGAACAGGTTCGCGCCGCAGTAGCCCGAATCCTGGTTGTTGGAGCGCACCTTCCCGGTGTGGGAGATGGCGGCGCTCGAGCCCTCGAAGACCATGGTGGGCGGCCGCTACTTCCGCAGTTCGAACGTCGTCGCGCCGACCTTGATGGGGGCGCCCACGACGATCGGGACGGGTGTCGTGACGCGCGCGCCGTCGTGCCAGGTGCCGTTCGTGCTGTCGAGGTCCTGGATCATCCACTTGTCGCCCCACAGCAGCAGGCGCGCGTGGTGGCTGGAGGTGTAGTCGTCTCGGATGACGAGACCCGATTCGCTGGAGCGGCCGATCGTGAGGGGCTCACCCCCGAGCGGCAGCTCGAGCCCGGCCTTCGGGCCGCTCGTGATGACGATGCGGGACACCGCGTCGCGGGTCGCGGGGACCGGGCCGGACGTGCGCGGCGGGCGGGGCGGGGCGACCGGGGCGACGGGCGCCGTCGCGGCACCGGCCGCGGCGGCCGGCACGGGGGCGGGGCCGGGCTCGGGCATCTTCCGCACCTTCACGCCGAAGAGGTCGGCGCGCAGCGAATAGACGACGGCGAAGACGAAGAACCACAGCAGGACGAGGAAGCCCACCTGCAGCAGCAGGAGGGTCAGTTCGCTCACGGGGTCCCTCCGTAGCCGAAGGCGCGCGTCGCGTCGGGTGCGGGCGGCCGCGGCGGCGTCGCCTGGGCGACGACGCGGAACACGATGTCGGTATGCCCGATCCGGACGACGGAGTCCGGCGCGAGCGGCGCCTCGGTGACGGGACGCCCGTCGAGGGTCGTGCCGTTCGTGGACTTCATGTCGCGGACCATGGCGCGCTCGCCGTCCCACAGGATCTCGACGTGGCGGCGGCTCGTGCCGGCATCCGGGATCGTGATGTCGGCATCGCTGCCGCGCCCGATCACCGTCCGGCTCTTCACGAGCGGATGCCGTTTCCCGGCGATCTCCACGACGCCGCGCCAGGCGACCTCACCGGCGGCCGTCCGGGACTGGACGCGCAGCGTGCCCGTGGCCAGCTGGTCGTCGGCGCGGATGTCGATCGTGACGGGGCCCGCGAAGCTGAAGCCCTGCGCCTTGGCGTGCGCGTCGACGAGGCGGTGCAGCTCATCGTCCAGCGTCGTGCCGAGCGAGCGCATGCGCTCCTCGTCGGCCGGAGCCAGCCGCACCTCGAAGGTGTTGGGGGCGAGGATGCGGTCGCGGCTGACGACCGCGGCCTTCGCGTCGAGCTCGCTGCGGAGTGCGGCGGCGACCTCGACGGGTTGCACGCCGCTGCGGAAGGTCTTCGCGAAGGCGCTGTTGAGCGCGCGCTCGAGTCCCTTCTCGAAGCTGTCAAGTAGTCCCACGGGGCTCCTCTGGCATGCCGGCCGGTGGGTACATGCTAATTGGTGACCCTGTGCGTCGCCGGGACCCGGGCCCCGGCGGGTGCGATTCTGCCGTCGCCGTGCCGCGTGATATCCTCGGGAAGTTGATTCCGGTGCTACCGGATTCGCGCGAGTGGCGGAATAGGCAGACGCGCTGGCTTCAGGTGCCAGTGCCCGAAAGGGCGTGGGGGTTCAACTCCCCCCTCGCGCACAGCGCACGAAGAACCCGGTCAGAGCAATGTGCTCCGGCCGGGTTCTTCGCTTTCCGGACTGGTGAGGATGTCGGGCGGCCGGGCGCTCCGGGGTGGCGGTGAAGCGACCGGCCGGACCGGCGCCTCACCAGCGGTGGGTCACGTCGACGACCAGCCGACTGCCGGTGCCCGGGCCGTCGAGGATGAACATCCGGAACGGAAGGCGTGCACGCACCCCCAGCGCGATCGTGCTCTGACCTTCGCTGCTTCCCGCCCACGCCGCCTGGCGGAAGGTCGAGTAGCCTGCGACGTCGACGAGCTCCCGCTTGTCGGCCGGGCGGTACGTGAGCCCTCCGGTGTCGACGTCGTGGTCGGGCGCGAAGGCGACGATCTGCAGGTCTGCCGCGCCGCGCACCGGCACCGGGACGCCGGAGGCATCGGTGCGCACCTCGGTGACATAGCGGACGTCGTATCCGTGGATGTCGCCCCGCACGTCGATGACGAGCCTGTCGAAGCATGCGTGGCGTCCGGCGCGCACGCCGGTCAGTGAGGCATCCATCGTGCCGATCAGATGGGACTCCGCGAGCGATCCCCACGTGATGCCGCAGTACGGCGCGGCGGTTGCCGCGGGGCCGGCAGACACCAGGAAGCCGGCGCCGAGCAGGATGCTCATCGATAGTGCAAAGGAACGCTTCATCGCGACCCACTCCTCGAGGGTTCAGGCCACCCACCGCACATCGTACGCGCGGGTCTGCGCCGGCATCAGGCCGGCAAGGTCACGGAATCGGTGTCATTTCCACCCGCACGGTCGCGGGTTCAGATCAGCTTGTGCAGGCGGCGGAGCGTCTCCTCCGCGCCGGCGGCGTCCCGCGCCGCGATGCAGTCGCGCAGCCGCGTGTAGGCCTCGGTGCGGTCTTCCACGGCGGGGAGGAACGGCGTCCATCCGCGCAGACTGTGCCGGATCGTCACCGACGCCTCGCGGGCGAAGCCCTCGAACACCCGGTTGGCCGCCGCCACAGTGACCTTCTCGAAGAGAGCGGCGTTCGCGTCGAACAGCTGGAGCCCGTCGTGCTCGACCGCGCGGATGACCGCATCCGCCGCCGCGACGAGGCCCGCGAGCTCGTCGTCGGTGCAGCGTGTGAGGGCGAGATGCATGATGTTGCCGAGCATGTAGACCGTGAAGGCGCCCATGTCGCCGCGTGTGTGGTCGTCGTGCTCCGCGACGCGCGTGTAGCGCCCGACCGCGATCTCGACGAGGCCGAAGCGCTCGAGGCGCTGGAGGGCCTCCCGTACGGGCGTGCGGGAGACGCCCAGGTCGGCGGCCAGGTCGACGTCGCGCAGTCGCTCGCCCGGGGCCAGGCGGCCGCCCAGAATGGCGTCGCCGATGCGCGCGTACACCTCGTCGCTGAGGATGGTGCCGCTCGTGAGGTCGATGGGAGGGAGTCTCGTGCGCATGGCCGCTCCAGTGTAGGGCCGACGTGGGGCGGATTCTCATGATCCTCCCACTCGCCAGGGAATCGATATATCAGTAGAGTGACCAGCGTCACGCTCGTCGTGACATATCCGGGGGGATCCGTCGACGCCCGGGCGAGCGTTGCATCTGCCGTGGCGCCCGGGCGTCGAATGGGAGCCGGCGTGCAACATCTGCGTAACCATCGCAGACGTGCTTCCCTGCACCGGCATACGGCCGTTACCGTGGGATCACCCGGCGCGGACGCGCCGGACTCATGCGGAGGTAAAGGCAGTTTCATGAGCACCAGCGGTACCGTCAAGTGGTTCAACTCGGAGAAGGGCTTCGGGTTCATCGCACCCGATGAGGGCGGCGCTGACGTGTTCGCCCACTACTCCGCCATCCAGTCGGGCGGCTACCGCTCGCTCGAGGAGAACCAGCGTGTCGAGTTCGAGATCGCACAGGGCCCCAAGGGCCTGCAGGCGGAGAACATCCGCCCGCTGTGATCGACGGCGTCAGCCCCTCGTGAGACGGTCGTAGTCCGCGAGGGCTGACGCGTCCTCGGCGTCCCGCAGCGCCCGACGCGCCGCATCCAGGGCCGCCACCGGATCGTCGGCGCCGCGCGCCCGCGCGAGGTGCTGCTCCGCAGCCGCGAGCCGCACCCGTGCGTCGGCCCCGGCCTGCGCGACCGCCGGAGCCGCGTGGGCGATCGCCTGCCGTGCCGCGGCCAGGGCCCCGGGCAGCGCCGTCCGCGCACCCCGCAGCCGCTGCTGCGCCGTGCGCGCATCGCCGAGCGCGAGGTCGAGCCGGTCCCGGAGGCGCGCGACGGCGGCCACGCTCGCCGTGGGACGGCGGAGCGCGTGCTCCTCCGCGGCCGTCAGCGCCACCTCGATCTCCCGCATCTGCCCGCCGAGCCGCGCCGCGTCGGCGGGTTCGAGACCGTCGCGCACCGTCGTCGCCTGACGCAGCGCCGCGCGGGCCGCCTCCAGCTCGCCCGCCACGGCTTCCGCGGCATCCACCACGACGCGGTGATTCTCCTCGAGGGTCCGCGCGGCGGTCTGCGTGCGGCGCAGCATCCGTTCGGCGCGCGTGAGCGACGCCAGCGCGCTGCGCGTCGGATCAGCCGCGCGCTCGGCGGCATCCCGCAGCAGCCGCCCCGCCTCGGCGAGCCCTGCGCGCGCGTCCGCGGCCGCCCGCGCGGCGTCGGCCCACTCGGCCGCGTCGAACCGGGCCGCCAGGTCATCCAGCAGGGGCTGCGGATCGCCGATCTGATCGCGGAGGGCCGCCCAGCGCTCCTGCGCGGCCTGCACCTGCGCGGCCGCGGTGACGTTGGCCGTCATCCAGTCCGCGTGCTCCGTGCGGGCGTGCGCGATGGCGGCGGTCGCGGCGTCGGTCCGCGTGCGGATGCGCCGGCTTACCCGCGTCACCTCATCGGGGTGGGTGTCGGGGCCGAGCTCCTGGAACTCCGCGAACGCCTCGTCGCGCGCGTGCTGCGCCGCCATCCGCGCCCGCCGCAGCGTTGCGGGGGCGGTGCCGTCGTAGAGCGCCCCGGACAGCTCCACCTCGATGTCCAGCTCGGCGACGGCGTCGTCCAGCCGGACGAGGGCGGACCCGGCCTCGATCCGCTCCCGCTCGGCTGCGGCGCGGGCGCGCGGGGAGCGGCGCGCACGCCGCAGCGCCCAGATCGCCGCGGCCGCGAGCGCCGCGGCGGCCCCGAAGACGATCAGCGCGGGCACGGCCCACTGCCAGAACGACTCCGGGGCCCCGTTCACGTCTCGTCCTCGATGAGCAGCAGCGCCCGCAGCTGTGCGGCGGTGTCGACGACGGCCTGCGCGCCCTCGGACTCATGCGGCCAGCTGAAGCCCCAGCGCACGAAGATGACCGGCACCCCGTGCTCTGCGCCGCCCTCCACGTCGTGGTGGCGATCGCCGATGAGGACCGGCCGGCTCGTATCGCAGCCGGCCGCGGCGAGCTGGCGCAGCGCCTCGCCGACGATGTCGGCCTTGGAGGCCAGCGTCTTCTCGTCCGGCGTCGCGCCCACGATCGCCTGCAGGTGCTCGGCCAGCTCGAAGTGGTCCATGAGCGCAGAGACCTGCACCTCGGGCTTCGAGCTCGCGGTCGCCTGCGGGATGCCTGCCGCCGCGAGCTCCGCGATGAGCTCGCCCATCCCGGGATACAGCTTCGCGCCCGTCGTGTACCCGTCGGCCTTGCCGATCACGCGGTAGTGCGCGACGGCCTCCGCGGCCCGCTCCGGCGTCATCCCCGCGTTCGCCTGGAACGACTCGTGCATGGGCGGCCCGATCCAGTGCACGAGCTCGGCGCGGGTAGGCGCCGGCAGCCCGAAGTCCGCGAGGCACAGCGTGAGCCGGCGCAGGATCCCCTCCGAGGCGTCGACGAGCGTCCCGTCGACGTCCCACAGGATGCAGCTCCACGGTGATCGGCTCGTCATGGTGACCACCCTACAAACCCCGTCGCGACCGGCCGGCCCGGATCCGCCCGGCGGGTAGGCTCGACGCCGTGCGTCTCGTCATTGCCCGCTGCTCCGTCGACTACACGGGTCGCCTCAACGCGCACCTTCCGCTGGCCACGCGCCTCCTCGTCCACAAGGGCGACGGCAGCCTCCTCGTCCACTCCGACGGCGGGTCGTACAAGCCGCTGAACTGGATGAGCCCGCCCTGCACGCTCACGGTCGTGACCCCCGACGAGGACGACGTGGACGTCGTGGAGAAGTGGCGCGTCACCCACACGAAGACCGGAGACGCCCTGACCGTGCGCCTCTACGAGGTGCTGCACGACTCCTCGCACGAGCTGGGCGTCGACCCGGGTCTGGTGAAGGACGGCGTCGAGGCCGACCTTCAGCGCCTGCTCGCCGAGCAGGTCGAGGTGATCGGTGCGGGGCTCACGCTCGTCCGCCGGGAGTTCCCGACGGCGATCGGCCCCGTCGACCTGCTGCTGCGCGATCCCGCGGGCGGCACGATCGCCGTCGAGGTCAAGCGGCGCGGCGACATCGACGGCGTCGAGCAGCTCACCCGCTACCTCGAGCTGCTCGGCCGCGACCCCCACCTGGCGCCGGTCAGCGGCGTCTTCGCGGCGCAGGAGATCAAGCCGCAGGCGAAGGTCCTCGCTGCCGACCGCGGCATCCGCTGCGTCACGCTCGACTACGACGAGATGAAGGGCATCGACTCGGGGGCGCCGCGCCTGTTCTGACGCTCGTCGGGCGGGTCAGTGGTGCCCGGCGCCGACCTTCGAGCCGGCGATCGGCCGCGCTGCACCCGACGCGAAGCCGGAGGCGAGGACGAGCGCCACGAGGATGAAGAGGGTGTTCAGCAGGCCGATGTGGTCGCTGATGAAGCCGAGGACGGGCGGACCGCAGAGGAACGCGACGTAGCCGATCGTCGCGGCCGCGCTCACGCGGGACGCCGCCTTCGCAGGGTCGTCGGCGGCCGCCGACATCCCGAGGGGGAAGCCCAGGGACGCGCCCACGCCCCACAGCGCCGCGCCGACGAAGACGAGCGGCAGGTTCGGCGCGAGGATGAACAGCAGGATGCCCGCCCCCGCGGCCACGGCGAGGACGCGGAGTACCGCGACGCGGCCGAACCGGTCCACGAGCGGGCCGCCGAGCACGCGGACGACGGTCATCGCGACGGAGAACACGGTGAGGGCCGCGGCGCCGAGGGCCGCACCGCCGCCGTGGTCCTCGCTCACGCCCAGCGCGAGCCAGTCGTTCGCGCCGCCTTCGGCGAAGGCCATGCCGAGCATGACGACGCCCAGGGCGTAGGTGCGCGGCTCGCGCCACGCCGACAGCGCGAGGGCGATGCGCGCGCGCAGCGCCGGCTTCTCGGCGTCGCCGGATGCGGGGTCGCCGGCCGCTTCACGGGGCGGCACGTTGGCGAAGGCCGCGACGGCGACGATCACGATGGCGATCGCGACGATCATCGTGTGCGTGAAGACGTCCAGCCGGATGCCGGCGGCGAGGGCACCGAACCCCGCGCCGATCACGGTGCCGAAGCTGAAGAACGCGTGGAAGAGCGGCAGGATCGTCTTCCCGACCTGGATCTCGATCGCCGCGCCGTCCACGTTCATCATGACGTCGACCGCGCCGTTGCCGAAGCCGAAGAGACAGAGGCCGATCACGACGATCACGACCGACGGCGCGAGGTTGGTTCCGATGCCGATGAGGGCGACCCCGACGGCGAACACGAGCATGGCGCCGAGCATCCCGCGACGCGTCCCGAAGCGCGCGATCACGACGGACGCGGCGGACAGGCCGAGGATCGAGGCGATGCCCATGCCGAGCAGGAGCAGCCCGATGTCGCTGTTCTCGATGCCGAGGTCGGCCTTGATGGACGGCACGCGCGACGCCCAGGTGGCGATGCTCAAACCGCTCGCGGTGAAGATGGCGAAGATGGCGAGGCGCCAGCGCAGGAGCTGCGACGAGGTCAGGGCGGAGTCCATCGGGACAGCGTACCGAATCGATTCGACCTCTGGAAACGGCGCGGGTTACCATCAAGACATGACCCGCCGTCCCACGATCGCCGACGTCGCCCGCACGGCCGGCGTCTCGCCGTCGACGGCGTCCGTCGTCTTCAGCGGCAAGACGCCGGTGTCGGATGCCACGCGCGAGCGCGTGCGCGCGGCCGCGGCCTCGCTCGGATACGCCGGTCCGGACCCGCTCGCCGCGTCACTCCGCCGCGGCCGCAGCGGCATCGTGGGCGTCGTCTTCGAGGAGCACCTGGGGGCGGCGTTCCTGGATCCGGTGAAGACCCTCATGATGGACGGCCTCGCCGACGCCGTCGCGCCCCTCGGCGCCGGCCTGCTGCTCCTGCGCGACGAAGCGCTCACCGAGAACGCGCCCACCCTCTCCACGGCGCCCATCGACGCCGCCGTGCTGATCGGCTGCAGCGGACTGCTCCGCGACTCGCTCGAACTCGTCCGCGCGCGGGGTCTGCCGGTCGTCGTGGTCGAGGGAGATGCGGGCGACGGCGTCCCCCGCATCCTGCTGGACAACCGCGAGGCCCAGCGCCAGGCCGCCGATCACCTCCGCCGTCTGGGGCACCGCTCCGTCGCGATCCTCACCCTCCCGCTGGATGCCGGCCGCCGCCGCGGCTGGGTGCCGGCGGACGCGGAGATCGCGATCGACGTGACGCGGGAGCGGCTCGCGGGGGCGCGCGACGTCTTCCCGGATGCCGTCGCCTACGCCGCGGCCGGAAGCTTCATCGACGAGGGGCTCGCCGCCGGCCGCGTGCTCTTCGCCGACCCGGCGAACCGGCCGACGGCCGTCATCGCGCAGAGCGACCTGCTCGCCGCCGGCGTCGTCCGCGCCGCGGAGGAGGCCGGGCTCAGGGTGCCGGCCGATGTCAGCATCACGGGCTTCGACGGGGTGCAGGTCGACGGCCTGGCCCCGTACGAGCTGACGACTCTCGTGCAGGCGGCGGCGGAAAAAGGCCGCGCGACGGGCGCCGCCATCGCCGCCATGCTCGAGGATCGCGAGCCCGCGTCGATCCTCCTGACCTGCACATTCCGCGAGGGCAGCACGACCGGTCCCGTGCCCTCCTGACCGGAGGATCGCCGCTTCGCGCCGGTAGACTGGGATCCACGACCCCCCACAACCGCTCTGAGGAGGCCCGCTTGCTGGTCCTCCTCGGCGCGTTCGCGGTCCTCCCGCTGGCGTTGCCGTGGCTCGTGGGACGGATCGGGGCCCGCGCGTTCCTCGTCGCGGCCCTCGTGCCGGTCGCCGCGTTCGTCCAGGCCGTCCTCGTCGCGCCGGACGTCTTCGCGGGGCGCACGCCGTTCGAGACCTACGCGTGGATCCCGCAGCTCGGTCTCGACCTGTCGATGCGCATGGACACGCTCGGCTGGGTCATGGCCCTCATCGTCACGGGCGTCGGCGCGCTCGTCATGGTCTACTGCCGCTGGTACTTCGACGGCAAGAAGGACGGCGTCGGCCAGTTCTCCGCCGTGCTGCTCGCCTTCGCCGGCGCGATGTACGGGCTCGTGCTGACGGATGACATCGTCGTGCTCGTGATGTTCTGGGAGATCACGAGCGTCCTGTCCTACCTCCTCATCGGCTTCTACCACCGCCGCGGCGCGAGCCGTCGTGCGGCCCTGCAGGCGCTGCTCGTGACGACCCTCGGCGGGCTCGTCATGTTCGTGGGCGTCGTGCTCCTCGCGGTCCACGTCGGCACGACGAGCATGTCGAAGATCCTCGCGACGAGCGAGATCTGGCGGGGCGAGGGCGGGGCGCTCGTCAACGCGGCGATCGTCATGATCCTCGTCGGCGCCCTCAGCAAGTCGGCGATCTTCCCGTTCCACTTCTGGCTGCCCGGGGCCATGGCAGCGCCCACCCCGGTGAGCGCGTACCTGCACGCCGCCGCCATGGTGAAGGCCGGCATCTACCTCATCGCCCGGTTCGCCCCGACGTTCGCGCTCGCCGAGCCGTGGCGCCCGATCGTCATCTCGCTCGGGGTCTTCACGATGCTCCTCGGCGGGATCCAGGCGCTGCGCGAGTCCGACCTCAAGCGCATCCTCGCGTTCGGCACCGTGAGTCAGCTCGGCATGCTGACCGCCGTCCTCGGCTACGGCTCGCGCAACACCGCGCTCGCGGGCCTCGCCCTCCTGCTCGGGCACGCCCTCTTCAAGTCCGCACTCTTCCTCGTTGTCGGCGTCATCGACCGCCAGCTCTCCACGCGCGACATCGGCGAGCTGTCCGGTGTGGGCCGGCAGGCCCCGACGCTCGCCGCGTTCTCGATGATCGCGGTGGCGTCGATGATCGGGATCATCCCCACCATCGGCTTCGTCGCGAAGGAGACGACCCTCGCGGCGCTGCTGGAGTACGCCCGGGACGACGCGTGGGCGCTCGTCGCGCTGATCGGCATCCTGCTCGGATCGGCGCTGACGGCGGCCTACGGCATCCGCTTCATCTGGGGCGCGTTCTGGACCAAGAAGGATGCCGCCAGGCAGCCCCGTCCCGTCACGGCGTGGCCCGACCCGCCTCTCGGCTTCCTCGCGGCACCGGTGCTCCTCGCCGGTCTCGCGATCGTCGGCGGTGTCGCGGCGCCCGCCCTCGACACCGTGCTCGCGGGGTACGCCGACCTGGCCGCCGATCCGGCGCACGCGGATCACGTCGAGCACCTCGCGCTGTGGCACGGCCTGGAGCCGGCCCTCTTCCTCTCGCTCGGGACGATCGCCGCCGGCATCCTGCTGTTCTGGCTCGTGCGCGTGACGAACTGGCACTCCCGCGTGCTCCCATTCACGTCCGCCGACGCGTACAACCTCGTCCTCCGCGGCATCGCCCGCGCGGCCGTCGCGACGACGACCTTCACGCAGCGCGGGTCCCTCCCCGTCTACGTCGGCACGATCTTCGTCGTGTTCGTCGCGGCCGAGGCCACGGCCCTGCTCTCCGGTGGCGACTGGCAGATCGAGCTCGAGGGCTGGCACACGACGATGCAGCTCGTCGTCGCGCCGATCATGATCCTCGCCGGTGCAGTCGCGGTCCGCGCGCGAAAGCGCTACACGGGCGTCGTCCTCGTGTCGGTCACCGGGCTCGGCATGGTGCTGCTCTTCGCGACGAGCGGGGCGCCCGACCTGGCGCTCACCCAGATCCTCGTCGAGACCGTCACCCTCGTGGCGTTCGCGCTCGTGCTCCGGCGCATCCCGGCGCGGATGGGCGAGCACAACGCGTCCGTCCTGCCCGTCGTCCGCGCCGTCATCGCGGTCGCCGTGGGTGTGACGATGGCGATGATCGCGCTGGTCGCCACGGGGGCGCGGGTGGCCGATCCCATCTCCGACCGGTTCCCCGAGCTCGCGTACGAGCTCGGCCACGGCCGCAACGTCGTGAACGTCGCGCTCGTCGACCTCCGCGGCTGGGACACGATGGGCGAGCTGTCGGTCCTCATCCTCGCCGCGACGGGCGTGGCATCCCTCGTGTTCGTCACGCACCGCGCCGACAACCTGTCCGCCGGCACGGCGTCGATGCCCACGGGCGTCATCCGCCACCGCCGCCCGCTCATCGAGACGACCGACGGCCCCCGGCCGCGCGCGGCCTCGCCGGACAGCACGCGCCAGACGTGGCTCATCGGCGGGCAGCGCGTGCGACCGGAGAACCGGTCCATCGTGCTCGAGGTGATCGTCCGCATCCTCTTCCACACGATCATCGTCGTGTCGATCTACCTCCTCTTCGCGGGGCACAACCTCCCCGGCGGCGGGTTCGCCGGCGGCCTCGTCGCCGGGATGGCGCTCGTCATGCGCTATGTCGCGGGCGGCCGCTACGAGCTGGGCGCCGCGGCGCCGACGGATGCCGGCCGGCTCCTGGGGGCGGGGATGACGCTCGCCGTCGTGACCGCCCTCGCGCCGGTGCTCTTCGGCGCCCCGCCGCTGACGAGCGCGTTCTTCGAGGCGGAGCTCCCGCTCATCGGCCATGTCGAGTTCGTCACGTCGACGCTGTTCGACATCGGCGTGTACCTCGTCGTGATCGGGCTCGTGCTCGACGTCCTGCGGTCGCTCGGCGCCGAGGTCGACCGGCAGGCACAGGACCTCCGCGAGCGGGGGGTGAGCGTCGCGTGAACGTCTCGCTCGTCCTCATCGTCATCATGGGCGCCCTCTTCGCCGCCGGCGTCTACGCCATGCTCGAGCGCAGCCTGACGCGCGTGCTCATCGGGTTCCTCCTCCTCGGCAACGCGGCGAACCTGTTCCTCCTCGTCGTGATGGGCCGCCCCGGCGTCGCCCCGTTCTTCGGCTCCGCCGACTCGCCCGAGGAGATGAGCGACCCGCTGCCGCAGGCGCTGACGCTGACGGCCATCGTCATCACCTTCGCCGTCTCGGCCTTCCTCCTGGCGCTGATCTACCGCTCCTGGCAGCTGGGCCAGGCCGACACGGTGCACGACGACGAGGCCGACCTCGCGATCCGCGTGCGCGCCGCCGAAGACGAAGACACGATGGGCGACGAGATCAGCGACACCGACGACGACGCCACGACGGACTTCGTCGGCCTCGACACCGCCCCGATCACCGTCCTGCACAGCCGCGACTTCGATGCGCTCCGCGACGACGCCCCGACGGACTCGCCGACCGGACCCGGGGAGGACGGCCGATGAGCGGCCTCGTCCCGCTGCTGGCGACGCTGCCCCTGCTGGGCGCCGCCGTCGCACTCATCTTCGGACGCCGCCGGCGCGTGCAGGTCGGCGTGTCGATCATCACGCTGACCCTCGTCCTGGCTGTCGCCGCGGTGCTCCTCTACGACGTGCACAGCACCGGCATCCCCCTCGCCGTCTCCGTCGGCGGGTGGCCCGTGCCGTTCGGCATCGTCCTCTACGTCGACCGCCTCTCGGCACTCCTCGTCGTCGTCTCCAGCATCGTCCTGCTCGCCGTCCTGCTCTTCTCGGTCGGCCAGGGCGCCGCCGACGGCGACGACGAGACGCCGGTGTCGATCTTCCACCCGTCGTACCTGATCCTCGCGGCCGGCATCTTCACGGCGTTCATCGCGGGCGATCTGTTCAACCTGTACGTCGGGTTCGAGATCCTGCTGGTGGCCTCGTACGTGCTGATCACACTGGGCTCCACGGAGAACCGCATCCGCACGGGCGTCGTGTACATCGTGGTGTCGCTCGTCTCGTCGATCCTCTTCCTCTCCGCGATCGCCGCGATCTACGGCGCGCTCGGCACCGTGAACATGGCGCAGCTCTCGCAGCGGATGACGGAGCTGCCGCAGGACGTGCAGCTCGTGCTGCACCTCATGCTGCTGCTCGCCTTCAGCATCAAGGCCGCCGTCTTCCCGCTGTCCTTCTGGCTGCCCGACTCCTACCCGACCGCGCCCGCGCCCGTCACGGCGGTGTTCGCCGGCTTGCTGACCAAGGTCGGCGTGTACGCGATGATCCGCACCGAGACGCAGATCTTCCGCGACAACGATGTGAACTTCCTGCTCCTCGTGGTCGCGCTGGCGACCATGATCGTCGGCGTGCTCGGCGCCGTCGCGCAGGCGGAGCTCAAGCGCATCCTGTCGTTCACGCTCGTGAGCCACATCGGCTACATGGTGTTCGGGCTCGCCGTCGCGACCCCCGCGGCCCTCGGCGCCACGATCTACTACATGGTCCACCACATCGTGGTGCAGACGACGCTCTTCCTCGCCGTCGGCCTCGTCGAGCGTCGCGCCGGATCGACGTCGATCCTCAAGGTCAAGGGGCTCATGAAGGCGGCGCCCGTCATCGCCGTGCTGTACTTCCTCCCGGCCATCAACCTCGGCGGCCTGCCGCCGTTCTCCGGGTTCATCGGCAAGTTCGCCCTCTTCGAAGCCGCAGCCCAGGTCGGGACGCCGATCATGTACGTCCTCATCATCGGCGGCATCGTCACGAGCCTGCTGACGCTCTATGCCCTCATGCGCGCCTGGAACCTGTCGTTCTGGCGGGAGGACGACGATCAGCTCGACGACCCCGGCGTGCCGGAGCGGATCTCCTACCTCGACGGCGCACCGGCCGCCGCGACGCAGACCGAGCGCCGCGTCATCCCGCGCATCATGACGGCGGCGACCACCGGCATGGTCGGCGTCACCCTCGCCCTCACGGTGTTCGCGGGGCCCCTCTACGACCTCTGCGCCAGCATCGGCGACGCGCTGCAGGATCCGATCAGCCTGAGCGAGCTGGAGGGGGAGCGATGAGCCCCACGGTCCTCTCCGCGATCTGGCGCCAGCTGCCGTTCTTCATCTGGCTCGTCGCGCTGTGGATGCTGCTCTGGGCGCAGTTCACGGTCCTGTCCCTGCTCACCGGCATCGTCGTCGCGATCTTCGTCACCCGCATCTTCCGCCTCCCCCCGGTGGAGCTGTCGGGGCGCGTGAATCTCTGGTGGGGGTTCGTCTTCGTCTCGGAGTTCCTCCTGGCCGTCGTCCGCGGGTCGCTCCTCGTGGCCTGGCAGGTGATCAACCCCGCCCGCTATCCGGGGACCGCGATCATCGGGGTCCCCCTCGTGACGGACGACGACCTGATCATGTCGCATGTCGGCGTCACGGCGTCGCTGATCCCGGGATCCCTCATCGTCGACGTCGACCGTGATCGCCGCATCCTCTACCTGCACATCATCGGCGTGCGGGATGCCGCCGACATCGAGGCGCAGCGCCGCTCGGTCATGCACTGGGAGAAGCGGATCGTGCGCGTGGTGGGCTCGCGCACGCAGGTGGAGAAGATCCGTGCGGCCGAGGAGGGACGCCGATGAGCGACGTGCTGCTGATCGCCATCTACGCGGCCTTCGGGGTCGCGGGGCTGCTGACGGTGTGGCGGATCATCCTCGGTCCGTCGATCCTCGACCGTGCCGTGGCATCCGACGTGCTGCTGACGCTCGTGATGTGCGCGCTCGGCGCGGAGATGGCGGTCAACGGCCACACCCGCACCCTGCCCGTGCTCCTCATCGTGGCGGCGGTCGGCGTCTTCGGGTCGATCTCGATCGCGCGGTTCGTGGCCCGGCGGGACGGAGAGGGACGATGAACGAGATTCTGGACATCGTGGCGCTCGTCCTCATCCTCATCGGGGCGCTGCTGTGCGTCACCGCCGCGATCGGGCTCCTGCGCTTCCACGACGTTCCGACCCGCCTGCACGCCGCCACGAAGCCCCAGGTGCTGGGGTTCATCCTCATCTGCCTGGCCGTCGTGATCGGGCTGCGGTCCTGGCAGGCGGCGGCCTTCCTCCTCCCCGTGATCCTCATCCAGCTCGCCACGGCCCCGCTGTCCGCGCACATGGTGGGCCGGCAGGCATACCGCAACGGGACCGTCGACGAGCAGTCGCTCGTCGTGGACGAGCTCGCCGAGTCGAAGCAGACGCCGCCCGCGGCGGGCGGCTGAGTCAGTCCGCCGGGACGAGCGCGAGGGTGTGCGCGGCGGCTTCCCGGACGGCGTCGAGGGTGAACGGCCACGGCGTCTGCCGGCCCTCCTGCCACGCCTCGACCTGATCGATGTAGTGCGGGTGGAAGGCGTGGCCGCTCACGCCCGTCAGCTGGTTCCAGCGGGAGGCGTCGAGGTCGGCGAGGTCGACCGTCATGCGCATCGAGGGAACCGTGACGGTCGCGAAGCTGCCGGTGCCGATCGTCCAGCCCGTGGCGTCCACGACCGATGTGCCGCCGCCGACCGGGACGGGTCCGCGGTTGAACAGCGCCTCGATGGGCGCGATGCCGCTCGTGCCGAAGCTGGCGTGCGTCAGGGGCAGGGCGTGCAGGGTCCCCCAGCGCCACTGCGCGGGGTCTTCGCCCTGCAGCGCGGTGAGCCGGTCGGAGGCGTCCTCCGCGGCGCGCGCCAGCATCTCGTCGCGACCCGCGACCCCGATCTGCTCGTTCGTCCACCAGGACGACCCCGGGTCGTCGAGCAGCCGGTCGACGAGGGTGAAGAGCCGGTCCTGCCCGGACACCGGGGCCGGGTCGGGCCGGCGGGAGAAGAGGTCCTGCACGAGCTCGTCCCACAGGACGTTCGCGTACGCGGCGGCCGGGGAGCGGTCCAGGTTCTGCGCGTCCCAGTCGGCGAGGAGGCCGAGCGCGCGCCGCGTCGCCGCGTCGTCGACCTCGATCCCGGCGTAGGCGACGGCGAGGCGCGTGCCCATCCAGAACTCCTGGTCGGCCTGGATGGCGCTCATGTCGTCGGCCGTCAGCTTCTTGGCCGCCGCCGTCCGCTCGATGAGGTCGACGATGCGCGCGGCGCGCCAGCCGTGGTCCCAGTCCACCGTGAGCTCGTGCGGGTACGACTCACCCACGATGGCGTTGTTGGCCGTGACGATGTAGCCCGCCTCGGGGTTGTAGAGCATCGGGAGCTCGCCGGACGGGATGTAGCCGCGCCAGTCGTACGCCGGATCCCAGCCGGGCTGCGGCAGCGAACCGTCGCCGGCGCCGCGGATCGGGAGCCTGCCGGGCGTCTGATAGCCGATGTTCCCGGCGCGGTCGGCGTACACGAGGTTCTGCGCCGGCACGTCGAAGAGCGCCGCGGCGGCCTGGAACCCCGCGAAGTCGCGGGCGGTGTTCAGTGCGAAGAGTGCGCGCGCCGTGGTGCCGGGCTCCAGCGCCGTCCACTGCAGGCTCACCGCCGGCTCGCCGCCCGGGGCGCCCTCGACCGGCTGCTCGGCGATCGCCGTGAAGTCCTCGGTCAGGCCCGATACGAGGGGACCGTGCCCGGTCGCGCGGATCTCCAGCTCGATATCGTCGCCGCCGGCGACCCGCAGGATCTCGGTCCGTCGCTCGAGCGGGACGAGCTCGCCGCCCCGCCAGTACGCGTCGCCCTCGATCGCCTCGACGTACAGGTCGGTGACATCGGTCGTGAGGTTGGTGAAGCCCCACGCGATGTCGGCATTGTGGCCGATGATGACCCCCGGCATCCCGGCGAAGCCGAAGCCGGTCACCTCGAACGGGCACGCGCCCGTGACGGTGCGGCAGCGCAGACCCACCTGGTGCCACACGCTCGGCAGCGACGCGCCGAGGTGCGGATCGTTGGCCAGCAGCGGCAGGCCGCTCTCGGTGAGCGCACCCGAGACGACCCATGAGTTCGACCCGATCCCCTCGCCGGCGTCGCCGACGAGCGCCGCGACGGCCTCGAGGACGCCGTCGACCTCCTCCCACGCGATGCCGGGGGCGCCGGCGCGGGCGGCATCCGTCGTGGCATCCCCCGTCGCCGCGATGGTCGGCACGATGACGGGATTGCGGTCGTACGGGTAGGCCGGATAGAGCTCCGCGATCTGCTCCGGCGTGTAGGCCGATCTCAGCAGGGCGCGCTCGGTCTCCTCCTCGACGTTGGTCCGAAGGTCCCACGCCATCGCCTTCAGCCAGGCGACGGAGTCCGCCGGCGTCCACGGCTCGATCTCGTAGTCGGCGTTCTGCAGGCCCAGGAGCGCGTACTCCAGCGAGACGTCTGCGCCGTCATGATCGGCCAGGTAGGCGTTCACGCCCTCCGCGTAGGCGTCGTAGTACCCGCGCGACCGATCGTCGAGCGCCGTCACCTCCTGCTCGGCGATGCGGCGCCAGCCGAGCGTGCGCAGGAACGCGTCGGTGCCGAGCTGGGAGGCGCCGAACAGCTCGGACAGCCGGCCGCTCGTGACGTGGCGGCGGAAGTCCATCTCCCAGAAGCGGTCCTGGGCGTGCACGTAGCCCTGCGCGAAGAAGAGGTCGTGCGTGCTGTCGGCGACGATCGTCGGGACGCCGAGATCGTCGCGGTGGACCGTGACCTCGGAGGTGAGCCCGGCGGCCTCGACGGTGCCGTCCTGCTGCGGGAACGAGCGCTGGATCGTCCAGACGACGAACCCCGCGGCCACGAGCGCGATGACGACGACCACCGTGACGACGCTCACCACCGCGATCGCGACCCTTCTGCGCAGTGATCGTCGCGGGCGCGGCGGCGCGTCAGGGGTCGCGAGGGTGTCGGGCATCGTCATCGAAGCGCTCTCCGGGGGCTGCCCCGAAAGCGGGCCGGTGACGGGCCCTGCCCCCAGCACGGACGGGACCGTGCTGGAATCGTAGCCGGTCGGCGCTCAGTCGGCGCCGAAGTCGAAGGATGCCGAGTCGGAGGCCTCTTCGACCGCATCGGCCAGCTGGGCGTCGGCGGCATCCTGCGGCTCCGCGCGCTCGGTGATGTCGTCCGCGTGGCCGCCGGCGAGTTCGCCGACGAGCTCCGCGGTCGCGCCGCCGATGAGCCCCAGACCCGCGTACTGCTCGAGGCGGGAGCGCGAGTCGGCGATGTCGAGGTTGCGCATCGTCAGCTGGCCGATCCGGTCGGTGGGGCCGAACGCGGCGTCGCCGACGCGCTCCATCGAGAGCTTCTCCGGACCGTAGGACATGTGCGGCGCTGTCGTGTCGAGGATCGTGTAGTCCTCGCCGCGACGCAGGCGCAGCGTGACGGAGCCTGTGATCGTGGAGCCGACCCACTTCTGGATCGACTCGCGCAGCATGAGGGACTGCGGCTCGAGCCAGCGACCCTCGTACATGAGGCGCCCGAGGCGCCGGCCCTGCTCGTGGTAGGTCGCGAGGGTGTCCTCGTTCAGGATGCTGTTGACGAGGCGCTCGTAGGCGATGAAGAGCAGCGCCATGCCCGGGGCCTCGTAGACGCCGCGGCTCTTCGCCTCGATGATGCGGTTCTCGATCTGGTCGCTCATGCCGAGGCCGTGGCGGCCGCCGATCCGGTTCGCCTCGAAGACGAGCTCGACCGGATCGGAGAAGTCGACGCCGTTCAGCGCCACGGGGCGACCACGATCGAACGTGACGGTGACGTCCTCGGTGGCGATCTCGACGGCCGGATCCCAGAACTTCACGCCCATGATGGGCTCGACGGTCTCCAGGGAGACGTCGAGGTGCTCGAGCGTCTTCGCCTCGTGCGTCGCGCCCCAGATGTTCGCGTCGGTCGAGTAGGCCTTCTCCGCGGAGTCGCGGTACGGGAAGCCGTGCTCGACGAGCCACTCGCTCATCTCCTTGCGGCCGCCGAGCTCCGTGACGAAGCCGGCATCCAGCCAGGGCTTGTAGATGCGCAGGGCGGGGTTGGCGAGCAGGCCGTAGCGGTAGAACCGCTCGATGTCGTTGCCCTTGTAGGTCGAGCCGTCGCCCCAGATGTCGACGCCGTCCTCCTTCATGGCCCGCACCAGCAGGGTGCCGGTGACGGCACGCCCGAGCGGGGTCGTGTTGAAGTAGGTGCGGCCGCCGCTGCGGATGTGGAACGCGCCGCACGCGAGGGCGACGAAGCCCTCCTCGACGAGGGCCGTCTTGCAGTCCACGAGCCGGGCGACCTCGGCGCCGTACTCGAGCGCGCGCCCCGGGATCGCGGCGATGTCGTCCTCGTCGGGCTGACCGAGGTCGCCGGTGTAGGTGCAGGGGACAGCGCCCTTGTCGCGCATCCAGGCGACCGCGACGGAGGTGTCGAGGCCCCCCGAGAAGGCGATGCCGACGCGCTCGCCGACGGGCAGGGACTCGAGGACCTTGGACATGGGATCCAGTCTACCGAGCGGGCCCGGGCCCCTTTGCGGGCGGCTCCTCGGCGCCATCTCGATAGGATGGGGTGTAACCGTCCGATAACGGGGGAGCACCCATGCCAGGCATCGTGATCGTCGGCGTCCAGTGGGGAGACGAGGGCAAGGGCAAAGCCACCGACCTCCTCGGCGACCGGACCGACTGGGTCGTCAAGTTCAACGGCGGCAACAACGCCGGCCACACCGTCGTCATCGGCGACGAGAAGTACGCGCTGCACCTGCTGCCGAGCGGCATCCTTTCGCCGGGCGTCAACGCGGTCATCGGGAACGGCGTCGTGATCGACCTCGAGGTGCTCTTCGCCGAGCTCGAGGCGCTGCACGCGCGCGGCCTCGACACGTCGCGACTGCGCGTGAGCGCGAACGCGCACGTCATCACGCAGTACCACCGCACGCTCGACAAGGTCACGGAGCGCTTCCTCGGCAAGCGGATGATCGGCACGACGGGGCGCGGCATCGGCCCCGCCTACGCAGACAAGATCAACCGGGTCGGCATCCGCATCCAGGACCTCTTCGACGAGAACATCCTCCGCCAGAAGGTCGAGGGCGCCCTCGACCAGAAGAACCACCTGCTGCTGAAGGTCTACAACCGCCGCGCGATCGCCGTCGACGAGATCGTCGACGACCTGCTGTCCTACGTCGACCGGCTGCGCCCCATGGTCGCCGACACGGCGCTCCTCCTGAACGACGCGCTGGACGCCGGTGACGTCGTCGTCTTCGAGGGCGGCCAGGCCACGATGCTCGACGTCGACCACGGCACCTACCCGTTCGTCACCTCCTCCTCGGCCACGGCCGGCGGCGCCTCGACGGGCTCGGGGGTCGGCCCGAACCGGCTGGACCGCATCGTCGGGATCGTCAAGGCCTACACGACCCGCGTCGGGTCGGGCCCGTTCACCACGGAGCTCTTCGACGAGTCCGGCGACTGGCTGCGCTCGCGCGGCTTCGAGTTCGGCACGACGACCGGTCGCCCGCGCCGAGTCGGCTGGTACGACGCCCCCGTGACGCGCTACGCGACCCGGATCAACGGCATCACCGACCTCGTCCTCACGAAGCTCGACATCCTCACGGGCCTCGACCGGATCCCCGTCTGCGTCGCGTACGACGTGGACGGCGTGCGGTTCGACGAAGTCCCCGTCAACCAGTCCGACTTCCACCACGCGAAGCCGATCTACGAGTACTTCCCGGGCTGGAAGGAAGACATCTCCACGGCGCGCACGTTCGAGGACCTCCCGCTCGAGGCGCAGGACTACGTGCTGGCGCTGGAGGAGATGAGCAACACCCGCATCTCCGTCATCGGCGTCGGGGCCGCGCGCGACGCGGTCATCGTGCGCCACGACCTCGTGTGAGGTTCTTCCTGGGCGGGTACACCGCCGACCGGGACGGGCACGCGACCGGTATGGGCGTGCTGCATGCCGGGACGCCCCACGACGTGCTCGCCGGGGGCCCGCTCGGGACGGGTCCGGATGCCGTGACGGTGGGCGGCTCGCCGTCCTGGATCGCCTGGCATCCGCACGGCGACGTCCTCTACGCCGCGCTCGAGGGCGCCGGCGTCGTGCAGGCGTTCCGGCGGACCGGGGTCGAGTCCTTCGTCCGGCTCGGCGCGGCGGTCACCGCCGGCGACGCGGTCTGCCATGTCGCGGTCGCCCCGGACGGCGCCTCGCTCGTGGCCTCGTGCTGGGGCGATGGACGCGTCGTGCGGATCGCGCTCGCCGCCGACGGCACGCCCGCCGCGCCGGAGATCGCGGCTGCGGCGGACGACCCGTGCGGCTCGGGCGCTGGGGCGCCGGAGCCCGGGACGGGCGCGCTCGGGCCGGTCGGGGGCATCGACCTCGCCGCGGCGGCGCGGGCGCTCCGCGACGCCGCGGGGGCCGAGTTCGCGCACCTCGTGCCGTTCGCCGATGCGCCCGACGAGCCCGACCAGGCCGACGTCCCGGGTTCCGCGCCGGAGGGCCGGTCCTCCCGCGCCCACCAGGCGAGATTCCTCCCGGACAACACGCTCGTGACGACGGATGCCGGGTTCGATCTCGTCCGGTTCTGGAGCACGGCCGGCGGCCGGCTGCGCGAACGCGGCCGCGTCGTCCTTCCGCGCGGATCCGGGCCGCGGCACACCGTGTGGCATCCGAGCGGTCACCTGTACGTCGTGACGGAGCATTCCCTCGAGCTGCTGGCGCTGGCTCCGGATGCCGCCGGCGCGTGGCGTCTCGTCGGCGGGACGCCGCTCTCGCCGGCCGTGTCGGCCGGTGACGCGGCCGCGGAGGTCGCGCTCTCCCGCGACGCCCAGTTCGTGTACGCCGGCGTGCGGGGGACGGATGCCATCGCCTCGGTGCGGGTGCGCGACACCGGTGCCGCGTTCACGCCGGTCGCGCTCGCCGAAGCGGGCGTGCGCGGTCCGCGGCACCATGTCGTGGTCCGCGACACCCTGCTCGTGGCCGGGCAGCACTCCGACGAGGTGGCCTCGCTGACGCTCGACGAGCGCATCGGCGTGCCCGGGCGGGTGCGCCACCGCACGGTCGCGCCGTCGCCGTCCTGCATCCTGGCGGACGCGGGCTGAGGCCGGGGCGCGTCCGCCCGCCCGGTAACCTCGGACGAGGAGGACACACCATGAGCGACGCCACCCCCGAAGACGCCACCGTGCGGCTGCACGACCTGCGCGCGAGCATCGACAACATCGATGCCGCGCTGATCTTCCTGCTCGCCGAGCGCTTCCGCTGCACGAAGCAGGTGGGCGTCCTGAAGGCGCAGCACGGGATGCCGGCCTCCGATCCCGCCCGTGAGGAGCAGCAGCTCGAGCGCCTGCGCCGCCTCGCCGCCGACGCCGACCTCGACCCGGAGTTCGCACAGAAGTGGTTCACCTTCGTGGTGGCCGAAGTGATCCGCCACCACACCGCCGCGGCCGAGGCCGAGTGATTCAGGTCAGGGCGTCGCGCGCCGCAGTGTCAGATAGCTGATCGCTGCCAGCACGGCGATCACGAGCAGCGACCAGAGGCCGAGCCCGAGAGCGCCCTGCGTGGCGAACCAGACGAACATGTCGGCCCAGGCGTTCATGCTCCCCGCCAGCCAGAGCAGGCCGACGAACACGAGCGCCAGGCCCACGATGACGGCGGTCAGGACGAGGTTGCCCCAGCGCTTGAAGATCGTCGCACCCCAGAAGCCGACCGCGAACGACAGCATCGCCAGCGCGAAGAAGAAGAGCCCGGCGACCGCAGGCCCGCCTTCCCAGATCCACGGCAGGTAGAAGAAGTAGCCGTTCAGCCCCCAGCCGCCCGTGGCCTTCTCCAGGAGACCGCCGAGCACGAAGACGAGCGCCAGGATGGCGGAGGTCAGTGCGGCGGTCAGCATCGTTCCCACATAGAACTCACGACGCGTGACGCTCATCGCCTGCGAGAAGGGGAAGGTGCGGGTGAGGGCCTGAGCTCCGACGACCGCGAAGTACCACAGCGGTGCCTGGGCGCCACCGCCGTACATCGCCGTCGCGACGCCGGCATTGGCGAGGATGCCGTAGATGGCGAGCGTCAGAACGAACGATCCGGCCAGGACGAGCAGGGGGACCCAGATATAGGTCTGCCGGTTGACCAGCTGCATGCGGATGACGTTGAGTGTGCGGTTCATCGCAGGGCTCCTTCTTCGGCGTTCGAGGCCGCCGTCGCATCGGCGGTCGCGTGCTGGGTCAGACGGACGATCAGC
The DNA here is from genome assembly GCF_007992455.1 of Microbacterium saccharophilum. GTDB lineage: Bacteria > Actinomycetota > Actinomycetes > Actinomycetales > Microbacteriaceae > Microbacterium > Microbacterium saccharophilum. Next base: position 310,959 of record NZ_BKAH01000003.1, read on the forward strand.
TGCTGGAGGGAGACGGGCGTGACATCCAGGCCCGCTCCCGCCAGGCCGGCGCGGTCCGCCGCGGTCAGCCCGCCGAGCACCGTGATGCCGGACACCCGACCGAGGCTCTCCCGGTGGATCACCTCACGACCGGCGGCGAAGGCATCCACTGCGGCGGAGTCGCCGACGATGTGCGTGGCGCGATCGCGGAGCGCGTCGGTCTCCTCGTCGAGGATGATCCGGCCCCGATCGATGACGAGGACGCGCTCGAGCAGGTTCGACACCTCGTCGATGAGGTGGCTGGAGAGGATGACGGTGCGCGGGTGCGCGGCGTAGTCCTCGAGCAGCCGGTCGTAGAAGAGCTGCCGGGCCACGGCGTCGAGCCCCAGGTACGGCTCGTCGAAGAAGGTGATCTCGGCGCGCGCGGCGAGGCCGATGATGACGCCGACGGCGCTCAGCTGCCCACGGGAGAGCTTCTTGATGGTCTTGCGCAGCGGCAGCTGGAAGTCCTCGACCAGCCGGTCGGCGAGAGCCTGGTCCCAGTTCGGGTAGAACAGGCGGGCGATGCGGAAGGCATGCCGCGCCGTGGCATCCTCGGGGTACTTCTGGCTCTCGCGGACGAAGCACATCCGCGCGAGCACGCGGGCGTTCTCGTAGGGGTCCTCGCCGAAGATCCGGACGTCCCCATGGGTGGCGAAGTTCTGCGCCGTGAGGATCGACATGATCGTCGTCTTCCCCGCGCCGTTGCGGCCGAGGAGGCCGTAGATCGTGTTCTCCTCGACCGAGAAGCTCACGTCGTCGACGGCGAGCGTGTCGCGGTACTGCTTGGTGAGGTTCTGCACCTCGATCACGGTGGTCATCGTGCGGTTCCTTCCGTCGTGGCGGCGCGCTCCGTGAGGAGGCGGCCGAGGTCGTCGGGGCCGAGACCGAGCTTGCGGGCCTCGACCAGGAGGGGGTCGATGTAGCGGTCGGCGAACGCGCTGCGGCGCTCGGCCAGGAGCAGGTCGCGCGCGCCGGGCGCCACGAACATCCCGATCCCGCGGCGCTTGTAGAGCACGCCCTTGTCGGTCAGCATCGCGATCCCCTTCGCCGCGGTGGCGGGGTTGATGCGATAGAAGGCGGCGAGCTCGTTCGTCGACGGCGCCTGCGCCTCGGGCGCGAGGCTGCCGTCGATGATGGAGTCCTCCACGCTCTCCGCGATCTGCAGGAAGAGCGCCCGGCCCTCGTCGATCACCCGCACCTCCGAGTGTGTTGGTTAGTTACTTGACTAAGTAACCATGGAACGCGCGCGCGTGTCAACCCCCGGCGTGCGGCGGGCTGTGCGGCGCGCTCAGTCGGCGGGCTTGTCGCTCGCCGAGTGCCCGGCGTCCAGCTCGAGGGCGACCTTCTTCTCGAGCACCTCGATGGCCTCGTCGGAGATCGAGAGGAGCCCGTCGAGCTCCTCGCGGACGCGCCGGTACGCCAGCTAGCGCTCGGCAGGCGTCGCAGCCTGATCGATCGCGACGGTGAGGAGCTGCTTCGCGGTGTTCAGCCGCTTCCGCTCGCCCTCGGTGAACGAGGAGTCGCGGACGCGCCGCGCATCGCGCTCGGCGATGTCGAAGGCGACCTCGAAGTCGGTCACGGCCGCGCGATACGCGGCGAGGTCGCCCGCGCTGATGCGCTCGTCGGCCGAGCGCGGACGCAGATTGTCGGCCGTCTTCTTCGCCCGCAGGAAGGCGGCGGTGAGGTCCTGCCGGCCGTCGCTCATCGTCGGGAAGGCGATGAGCTTCGCGACATCCAGCTCGTATTCCAGCCAGCGGGCCGTGACCGCGTCGTGCGCATGGAACAGCTGCTCGAGCTGCGTGGGCACCGGCGAGGCGCGCGTGATGGGCTTCGGCACCGAGGCCGTCGCGACGGTGACGCGCGAGGCGGCCTTCAGTTCGCTCTTGGCGCGGATGAACTCCAGGCGCCGCTTGTGCCGCCGCCGCGCGGCGCTCTCCCAGCCGCGCGCGATGCCGCCCGCGGCTCCGATGAGCGGGAACGCCAGCCACCAGTACCCGCGGAGGAAGTCGAAGAAGGCGTCCACGGTGCCATGCTATGCAACCGCGGCAGGCGTCACGGACGAGGCGGCCGTCTGCTCGAACGCGACGGCACGGGCCACACCGGCGGCGGGGGAGCGTCGGGGGCGGGAGGGGCGGGGGGCGACGAAGGCGTCGTGCGCGGCGGCGTGGGGTCGACCGGAGCGTCGCCGGGCGCATCGCTGCGCGCGGCGGAACGCGCGGCGTCGCCCACGCGGGCGATGACGTCGGCCGAGGAGGCGATGACGGTCTCGGTGACGCGCTGCGCGACCTGGGTCCACCGCGGCGCCGACGGCTCGTCTTCGGCAGGCGGCACGGCGCCGCTCGCGCGCGCGTGGCGCCACGCCTCCTTCTCCGCGGCGTCGAAGCTCGCCTCGAGCCGGCGGACGGCGTCGCGGTACGCCGCGAACTCGCCCGGCGACATCGGGGTCTGCGCCGATCGGGGGCGCAGGCGCTGCGCCGTGGCGCGCTCGGCGAGGTACACGGCGGTCAGCGGCGCGCGGACGTCGCTCATGACCGGGAAGGCGATGAGCTTGGCCGGGTCGGTCTCGTAGTCGAGCCAGCGTCGCGTGACGGTGTCGTGCGCGGTCATGAGCTGCGCGAGGGGCAGTCGTGCGGGGTCGGATGCCGCACCCGGCAGCACGGCGCGCGCGGCGGCGACGCGGGCACGCTGGGCACGCACGCCGGCGGCCAGGGCCCGCGCGTCGCGCTGGGCGCGGATGAGCTCGTTCCGGGCGCGGGTCACATCGCTCGACGACGCCCGTCCCGCGGCGCGCTCGGCCTGGACGCGGGCGAGGTCGGCGCGTGCGACGCGCACCTCTGCGCGGGCGCCCGCCGCGGTCGTGCGCGCATCCCGCAGCTCGTGCCGGGCCGCGTCGTAGGCCAGCCGCCGGGCATGCGCGGCCCGCTGCCGGCGCACGCCGAACCAGCCGACGGCCCCCGTGCCGATGACGGCCGGGGCCACCCACCAGAACTCGGCGATCGCCACCCAGAGGTCCACGTCGTCATGCTAGCCACTCCGCCTGGGAGTGCAGCGGGGATCGAGCGGGCGGGGTCAGCCGAACAGGAGGGCGAGGACCGTGGCGCCGCCGCCGACGATGACCAGGGCGCCGATCACCGTCCACGCGACGATCTTCATGCGGGTCGCCCGCCGGTCGCCGAAGCCGGCGTACTCGTCCTGGTCGCTCATGCGCCGGCCTCCACGGGGATCTCTTCGATGATCGCCCCGAAGGCCGCCGGCAGCGTCCCCCGCGACTCCGCGCGCAGCTCGGAGAGCGGCACGGTGAACAGGTCCTGGACCTCGAGGGCCGGCTCTTCTCCGACGGCCGCGGGATCGGTCACGCCGATGCGCAGGACGGGGTAGCCGCGTCCTTCGCAGAGGCCGCGGAACTTCACATCCTCTTCGCGCGGCACCGACACGATGACGCGGCCGGTGGACTCGCTGAACAGGGCCGTCGCGGCATCCACGCCGTCTCGCTCCATGATCTCGCGCAGCCACACCCGCGCGCCGACGCCGAAGCGCAGCACGCCCTCGGCGAGAGCCTGGCCGAGGCCGCCGGCGGACAGGTCGTGCGCCGACGCGATGAGCTCCTGGTGGGAGGCGGCGTGGATGAGCTCGGCGAGCTTCTTCTCGTTCTGCAGGTCCACGGCGGGCGGGCGGCCGCCGAGGTGCCCGTGCACGGTGCCGGCCCACGCGGAGCCGCTGAGCTCGGTGGAGGTGACGCCGAGCAGGTAGATGTTCTCGCCGGCATCCTGCCACCCCGACGGGATGCGGCGGGCGACGTCGTCGATGATCCCGAGCACGCCGACGACGGGCGTCGGGAAGATCGGGACGTCACCGGTCTGGTTGTAGAAGCTGACGTTGCCGCCCGTGACGGGAACGCCGAGGGCGAGGCACGCGTCGGCGAGGCCGTCGACGGCCTGCCCGAACTGCCACATGACCTCGGGGTTCTCGGGGCTGCCGAAGTTGAGGCAGTCGGTGACGGCCGTGGGCACCGCGCCCGTGACGGCGACGTTGCGGTACGCCTCGGCGAGGGCCAGCTGCGCACCCGCGTACGGGTCGAGCTGGCAGAACCGGCCGTTGCAATCGGTCGCGATCGCAAAGCCGAGGCCCGACTCCTCGTCGACGCGGATCATGCCGGCGTCGTCGGGGAAGCTCAGGGCCGTGTTGCCCATGACGTAGTAGTCGTACTGGTTGGTGATCCACGACGTGTCGGCGAGGTTCGGGCTCGACACGAGCTGCAGGAACTGCTCGCGCAGCGCCTCGGGGTCGTTCGTGCGCGGCAGAGCGGATGCCGAGTCGTCACGCAGCGCATCGATCCACGTCGGATAGGCGACCGGGCGTTCGTACACCGGGCCGTCGACGGCGACGGTCGACGGGTCGACGTCGACGATCTCCTCGCCGTGCCAGAAGATCTGGAGGCGCCCGTCGCCGGTGACCTCGCCGAGCACGGACGTCTCGACATCCCACTTGCCGGTCACGGCGAGGAAGGCGTCGAGCTTCTCGGGCGCGACGATCGCCATCATCCGCTCCTGGCTCTCGCTCATGAGGATCTCCTCGGGCGTGAGCGAGGGGTCGCGCAGCAGGACGCTCTCGAGGTCGACGCGCATGCCGGAGCCGCCGTTGGCGGCCAGCTCGCTCGTGGCGCACGAGATGCCCGCGGCGCCCAGGTCCTGGATGGCCTCGACGAGCTCGCCCTTGTAGAGCTCGAGGCAGCACTCGATGAGCACCTTCTCGGCGAACGGGTCGCCGACCTGCACGGCGGGACGCTTCGTGGGTCCGCCGTCGGCGAAGGTGTCGGATGCCAGGATGCTGGCGCCGCCGATGCCGTCGCCGCCCGTGCGGGCGCCGAAGAGGACGACCTTGTTGCCGGCGCCCGTCGCGTTGGCGAGCTTGATGTCCTCGTGGCGCATGACCCCGACCGCGAGGGCGTTGACGAGCGGGTTGCCCTGGTAGACGGCGTCGAACACCGTCTCGCCGCCGATGTTGGGCAGGCCGAGGCAGTTGCCGTAGAACGAGATGCCGGAGACGACGCCGTGCACGACGCGCGCCGTGTCGGGGTGGTCGATGGCGCCGAAGCGCAGCTGGTCCATGACGGCGACGGGACGCGCGCCCATCGAGATGATGTCGCGCACGATGCCGCCGACGCCGGTCGCGGCGCCCTGGAACGGCTCGATGTAGCTCGGGTGGTTGTGCGACTCAACCTTGAAGGTCACGGCCCAGCCCTCGCCGACGTCCACGACGCCGGCGTTCTGCCCCATGCCGACCATAAGCCGCGTCTTCATCTCCTCGGACACCTTCTGGCCGAAGCGGCGGAGGTAGTTCTTGGACGACTTGTACGAGCAGTGCTCGCTCCACATGACGGAGTACATCGCCAGCTCGCCGGAGGTCGGGCGGCGCCCGAGGATCTCGCGGATGCGGTCGTACTCGTCGGGCTTGAGGCCGAGCGCCGCGTACGGCTGCTCCTTCTCCGGCGTGGCGACGGCGTTCTCTACGGTGTCTGCGACAGGTGTGCTCACGCGGCTGGGCTCCAAGATTCGGGTGCCGGGGATGGTCTCATCCTACCGGCGCCGCTCGCACCCCCTCCCGGCGATGCGGCTAGCCGGGAAAGGGGTCAGGATGCGCCGCCTCGCGCGCGCTGAGGCGGCGCGCAGCGCCCCCATTCCGCCGCGGGCCTGGAAAAGGGGTCAGGCTGCGCCGCCTCGCGCGCGCTGAGGCGGCGCGAAGCGCCACCTTTCTGCGCCGAGCCTGGAAAAGGGGTCGGGATGCGCCGCCTCGGGCGCGCTGAGGCGGCGCAAAGCGCCACCTTTCCGCCGGGCGCCGGGCCTGGGCGCCGGGCCTGGGAAAGGGGTCACGATGCGCCGCTCCGGGCGTGATGAGGCGGCGCGAAGCGCCACCTTTCTTGCGCGGGGCGCCGGACGCCGGGCGCCGGGCGCCGGGGGCTCAGTCCCGGTGCGGTTCCTCGTCGTCGAGGATGCCGATGCCGACGGCGTGGTGGCTCGGCTCGCCGTCCTTCGCCTCGGGCGCCTTCGGCTCCTCGCCGGGGTTCTTCTCGGTGCTCGGCTCCTCCAGCTCTTCCGTGGTCGGCTCGTCGTCGGGTGCGTGCTCGGCGCCGGAGGGCGCTTCGTCACCGGGCATGTCGGTGTTGCCCTGGGTCGCATCGGACATGGCGACTCCTTTCGTCACCATCAGCATCCCCGGTGCGGCGCGCCGGGCCCAGGGGGTTGACCGCTCAGGATCCGGAAGGTAGCCGTTTACGCTGGGGTGATGGACTTCTCGCTCGAGCTCTCGCCCGACCTGATCGCCGTCTTCCTCACGCTCTTCGTCCTCGAGCTCGTGCTCGGCGTCGACAACGTGATCTTCATCTCGATCCTCTCCTCGAGGCTCCCGGTCGCCCAGCAGGCACGGGCGCGGAACCTCGGGCTGACGCTCGCGATGCTCATGCGCGTGCTGCTGGTGTTCTTCGCCGGCTGGATCATCACCTTGACCGAGCCCATCGTGACGCTCGGCGAGCTCGAGTTCTCGGTGAAGGACTTCATCCTCATCGTCGGCGGGCTCTTCCTCGTCTACAAGGCCGTGCACGAGATCCACCAGAAGCTGGAGGGTGCCGAGGAGCACCACGGTCCCGGCGAGAAGGTCGCGACGGCGACCTTCGGCAGCGTGCTGGTGCAGATCCTGCTCCTCGACCTCGTCTTCTCCCTCGACTCCGTCATCACCGCCGTCGGGATGACGAGCAACATGATCGTCATCATCGCGGCCGTCGTGCTGTCCTTCGGCATCATGCTGTTCGCCTCGCGCTTCATCTTCGCGTTCGTCAACGCGCACCCGACCGTGAAGATGCTGGCCCTGTCGTTCCTCCTCCTCATCGGCGTGTTCCTCATCGCCGAGGGCTTCCACATCAAGATCGACAAGGCGCTCATCTACGGCCCCATGGCGTTCGCGATCTTCGTCGAAGGCCTCAACCTGGCTGCCGCGGCACGCAAGCGGCGTCGCGACGCCGCCCGCTCCTCCGGCCCCGTGCGGCTGCGGCCGACCTATCCGGCGATCGACGAGTCCGTGGCCGTCCGTGCCGCGACCTCGACCGACCCCGGCGCCGGTTCCGTGGGACTGTCGGGTCGCCCCGTCGCGGGGACGGATGCCGGTGGGCCCGACGACCGGCACGGCTTGGGCTGACGTCCGATGATCGGCGGGGAGGCGGAGCGCGCGCTGCGCGCGCGGGCGGGCGAGCTCGATGAGATGCTCGCGCGGCTCGATCGCGACGAGGAGAGCATCCGCGTCGACCGCGCCGACGCCACCGCCGACGACGAGCACGACCCGGAGGGATCGACGCTCTCCGGCGAATGGCAGCGCGTCGAGGCCCTCCGCCGGGCGGCCCGCGCCGAGCGCGCGGACGTGGATGCCGCGCTGCAGCGCGTCGCCGACGGATCCTACGGCGTGTGCGCGTCGTGCGGACGGCCGATCCCGCCGGCGCGGCTCGAGGCCCGGCCGATGGCGACGCTCTGCGTCGCCTGCGCGCAGCGCGCCTGAGCGCGAGTCGGCGGCGGACCTACTGCTTCGCCATCTCCACGGTCATCGTCACGCTCATCGCGGTCAGCTCGTACTTCAGCGTGCCGTCCTCGTAGGTGAACACCTTCGATTCGTCGCCGGAGGCCAGGAGCGCGGGATCCATCTTCTCGACGTCGCCGACAGACGTCCACGTGAACGTGTCGGTCGCGCCGGTGGGTGCCTCGTAGGTGCCGATCCAGTAGAGCGCCGTCGTGGACTCCGCCTCGTTGACCCAGTTGACCGTGATCACGTCACCGGCGATCGTGGCGGTCTGGTATGAGGTGGCCGAGTCCGAGTTCGTCTGCTTCCACTCGCCCGTGAGGTCCAGGTCCGCGGCGGGAGGCGTCGGCTCCGCGGCCGGGGTCGTCGGCTCCGCAGGGGTCGCTGACGCGGAGCTGCTGCCTCCGCTTCCTTCCCCGGCCGGGGTCGAGGGGCTGCCTGAGCACCCCGTGAGCAGGAGCGCGGCCAGCGCGATCGGGAGGAGGATGCGGTGCTTCATGATCGGATCCTACGGGCGCCGGGTGGCGAGGCCCGCCGGGCGGCCGAGGTGTCCGGCAGAAAAACGTCTTGACGGGCGGCATCCGCGGGTCTAATCTACAACCAAATGGTTGTACATGACATGCCCCAGCACTCTCCGCGACACCGAGAGTTGACCGATGATGAAACCGATCGCCTGTTCCACGCCCTCGCGGCGGCGACGCGCCGTGACATCCTGCGGCGCACCGTGGAGCGCGAGCAGTCCGTCTCGGCGCTCGCGGCGGATTACGACATGTCGTTCGCGGCCGTGCAGAAGCACGTCGCGGTCCTCGAGGCCGCCCGCCTCATCGTCAAGCGCGCCGAGGGACGTGAGCGCCTCGTGCGTGCGGACCCCGTCATGATCGCCCGCGCCCGGGCGCTGCTGGCGCGCTACGAAGACCTCTGGCGCAGCCGGGTCGATCGCCTGGACGCCCTGCTGACCCACCCGGAAAACCCGGAACACCCGCAACACCCCGAACGCTGACACCGCCACCGGACGAAGGAGACCGACATGCCTGTCACCGATATCACCACCGATCCCGAGAAGCTCGAGATGACGCTCGTGGCGGAGTTCGCCGCACCGGCGCACCGCCTCTGGCATGCGCTGACCGACCCGCGGCAGCTCGAGCGGTTCTGGGGCCCGCCGGGATGGCCGGCGACCTTCACGGAGTTCGACTTCACCGTCGGCGGCCGCGCGAGGTACCACATGACGAGTCCCCGCGGCGAGGCGTCCCGGGGCGCGTGGGAGTTCCTGCGCATCGACGATGGCTCGTCGTTTGAGGTCATCGACGCGTTCGTCGATGAGCACGGCGCGGCGCTGGACGGCTTCCCCGCCATGCGCATGACGTTCGCGGTCGCCGACGCGGGGGACGGCTCGCGCCTCACGAACGTGTCGTACTTCACCTCGCTCGAGGCGCTGGAGCAGATCGTGGCGATGGGCGGCGTCGAGGGCGCTCGCCAGGCGATCAGCCAGCTCGACGCGGTCCTTCAGGACCTCCGCGCGTACGCGCAGGGCAAGGGCACCCGCACGGAGCTGCTCGACGACACGCACGTGCGGATCACGCGGCTCATCGACGGTCCCCGTGACGTCGTGTGGCGCGCCCACCATGACCCCGAGCTCATGAGGAAGTGGCTGCTGGGTCCGGACGGCTGGTCGATGACGGAGTGCGAGATCGCCCAGGGGGCCGGCGACCGCTACCGGTACGTGTGGGAGCAGGACGGCGTGCCGGACAGCGGCTTCGGCTTCGAAGGCGAGTCGCTCCTGAGCGAGCCGCCGCGGCGGGCCGTGACGACCGAGAAGATGATCGGGATGGACGGACCCTCGACCCTCAACGACATGACGCTCTACGAGGAGGAGGGGGCGACCCTGCTGACGCTGCTCATCGAGTACCCGGACAAGGACACGCGCGACATGATCCTCGCCACCGGGATGACCGACGGCATGGAGGCCAGCTACGCGCGCCTCGAGGAGCAGGTCATCCGCGCCTGACGACGGCGGACGGCGCCCTCCCTGCGCTCACGCGCGGGCGAGGGCGTCTTCCAGTGCGACCCAGGCGAGCATCGCGCACTTCACGCGCGCGGAGAACTTCGAGACGCCGGTGAGGGCGGCCGCGTCGCCGTAGACGTCCTCGTCGAGCTCGAGCTGTCCGCGCGAGCGGAGCGCCTCGCGGAAGCCGTCGATCAGCGTGCGCGCCTCGGTGCGCGGCATCCCTTCGACGAGATCGGAGAGCATCGACGCCGACGCCTGCGAGATCGAGCAGCCCGACCCCTCCCACGTGACGTCGCGGATGGCGTCGCCGTCGGTCGTGATCCGCGCGCGCAGCGTGATCTCGTCGCCGCACACCGGATTCCGCTGGTGCGAGGTGGCGTGCGCGCCGTCCTGGTCGGCGAGGCCGAAGTGCTGCGGGTGCTTCGAGTGATCGAGGATCAGCTCGCGGTACAGGCCGTCGAGGTCGCTCATGATGCCGCTCCGAAATAGGCGCGGATGCCGGAGACCGCGTCGAGCAGCTCGTCGATCTCGTCCGCGGTGTTGTACAGCGCCGCGCTCGCCCGCACGGATGCCGTGATGCCGTACTGCCGGTGCAGCGGCGCGGCGCAGTGGTGGCCCACGCGCACCGCGATGCCGCGGGCGTCCAGGAACTGTCCGGCATCGTGCGCGTGCACGCCGTCGACGTCGAAGGACCACAGCCCGACGCGCTCGACCCCGGCGGCATCGCCGAGGAGGCGGATGCCGGGGATCCGGCGGAGGCCGTCGCCCAGGCGCGTCGCGAGCGCGCTCTCGTGCGCGTGGATCGCGCCGAGTCCCACGCCGTCGAGGTACCGGACGGCGGCGGCGAGGCCGATCGCGGGCCCCACCGGCTGCGTGCCCGCCTCGAACCGCTGGGGCGGCGGGAGGTATTCGGCGCCGTCGAGGGTGACGGTCGTGATCATCGAGCCGCCGGTGAGGAACGGCGGGAGGGCTTCGAGGACCTCGGCGCGACCGTACAGGCCGCCGACGCCGTAGGGTCCCAGCATCTTGTGGCCGCTGAAGACCGCGAGATCGACCCCGAGGGCCGGGAGATCCAGCGGCAGGTGCGGCGCCGACTGGCAGGCGTCCAGCACCGTGACGGCGCCGACCTCGCGGGCGAGCGCGACGAGCTCGGCGACGGGGTTCACGATGCCGAGGACGTTGGAGACGTGCGTGAAGGCGACGATGCGCGTCCGTGGTCCGATGAGGGATGCCGCGGCGTCCAGGTCGAGCGTCCCGTCGTCGCGCGCGGGGATGTGCTTCAGCACGGCGCCGGTGCGGGCGGCCAGCTCCTGCCACGGGATGAGGTTCGCGTGGTGCTCGATCGCCGTGGTGAGGATCTCGTCTCCGGGCTGCAGCGCGAAGCGCGCGGAGGACGCGCCGCCGCGGCCGAGCGTCGCGTTGCCGATCGCGTAGGCGACGAGGTTGAGGCCCATCGTCGCGCCGCTCGTCCAGACCAGCTGCTCCGGGGCAGCCCCGACGAAACCTGCGACGGTGGCGCGGGCGTCCTCGAAGAGATCGGTGGCCTCGGCGGCGAGCGTGTGCGCCCCCCGGTGCACGGCGGAGTTCGCGTGGGTGAGGAAGTCCCGCTCGGCGTCCAGGACCTGACGGGGCTTCTGGCTCGTGGCGGCGGAGTCGAGATAGATGAGCGGGCGCCCGTTCACCTGCTGGCCCAGGATCGGGAAGTCCGCGCGCAGCGCGGCGGCATCCAGACCGGGGATCGTCTGAGGGAGGGCGGAAGTCACCCCTCTAGGCTACGCCGTGCACGCCCGCCGGGCTCCGGCGGCTACGGCCTACGGCTCCTCGTCGGTGTGCGCGACGAGCCCGTACGTCGCGAGCCGGCCGCCGCGGTCGTCGCCCGGCAGCGGGCGCGACCGGCGGCCATAGACGAGCTCGGACGAGTCCAGCAGCCACGGAACGAGGGTCACCGTCACGCCGTGCACCATGAGGAGCTGCTGGGCGATGCGCCGCGCGCGGCGGTTGTGCAGCAGGGACTCCCACCAGTGGCCGACCATGTACTGCGGCAGGTAGACGGTGACGACCGACGATCCGTGCGTCTCGCGGTACTTCTCGATGAACTGGACGAGCGGCGACGCGTAGTGCCGGTACGGCGACTCGATGACGACGAGCGGGATCGGCATCCCATGCACCTCCCAGTCGGTCTGCACCGCGAGGGCGTCCTCCTTCGTCACCGCCACGTGCACCGCGAGCGTCTTGTCGTGGCGCGCGGCCAGCGCGTAGTCCACGGCCTTGGCGACCGGCTTCTGCAGACGGCTGACGAGGATCAGGGCGAGATCGCCGGACGAGCCGAACCGCACCTCGTCGTCCATCGTGATCTCGTGCTCGACATCGCGGTAGTAGCGGTTCACGCCGACCATGAGGACGGCCAGGAGCGGAATCGCGAGGAAGACGAGCCAGGCCCCGTGCGTGAACTTCGTCACCGTGACGATGACCAGCACGAGGATCGTGAACGTCGCGCCCAGCGAGTTGATGACGAGGCCGATGGAGGACTCGCGCCGCTCCCGCCGCCGCGTGGCCGGCAGCAGGCGCAGCTCGCGACGCCAGTGGCGCACCATCCCCAGCTGGCCGAGCGAGAACGAGACGAACACGCCGATGATGTAGAGCTGGATGAGCGTCGTCAGCCGTGCCTGGAAGACCACGAGCACGGCGATCGCGGCGAGGCCCAGCAGGATCATGCCGTTGGAGTAGACGAGGCGGTCGCCACGCGTGTTGAGCGCCTTGGGGGCGTAGCCGTCGCGCGCGAGCACGGAGCCCAGCAGCGGGAAGCCGTTGAACGCCGTGTTGGCAGCCAGCAGCAGCACGCACGCGGTCGCCGCCTGGATGACGAAGAACGGCAGTGAGCCGCCGCCGAAGGTCGCGGCGGCGACCTGCGCCATGAGCGAGGGCTGCGGCGCGGTGCAGTCGAACCCGACCAGGCTGCACGGGTTCTCGGCGTAGTGGACGCCGGTGACGAGTGCCAGCAGCGTGAGCCCGGCGAAGAGCCCGATGGCGATCGAGCCCATGAGGACGAGCGTCGTCTGGGCGTTGCGCACCTTGTCCTCGCGGAACGCGGGCACGCCGTTGGACACGGCCTCGACGCCCGTGAGAGCGGAGCAGCCGCTGGAGAACGCGCGCAGGATCAGCAGGATGACGGCCACCTGGGTGAGGTCCTCGGCCTGCACCGCGTACTGCGCGCTCTCCGCCACCGGGGCGTCGCCGAGACCCCAGCGGACGAGACCCGTCACGATCATGACGGCGACGGACCCGATGAAGACGTAGGTGGGGATCGCGAACGCCGACGAGGCCTCCCGGACGCCCCGGAGGTTCACGACGATGATCAGCACGACGAATCCGACCGCGAACTCCACCCGCCACGGGTCCAGTCCCGGCAGGGCGGAGATGATGTTGTCGACACCGGATGCCACCGACACCGCGACCGTCAGGACGTAGTCCACGAGCAGGGCGGATGCCACCACGACACCGGGCACCTCGCCGAGGTTCGTGCGGGCGACCTCGTAGTCGCCGCCGCCGGACGGGTACGCCTTGATGAGCTGCCGGTAGCTCAGCACGACGACGACCAGCAGCGTCACGACGGCCGCGGCGACCCACGGGCTGAAGGCCAGGAACGCCGTGCCGCCGATCAGCAGGATCATCAGCAGCTCCTGCGGCGCGTAGGCCACGGAGGAGAGCGCATCGGAGGCGAAGATCGGCAGCGCACGCCGTTTCGGGAGCAGCTGATCGTCGAGCGTCTCGCTGGTGAGGGGATCGCCGATGAGGATGCGTTTGACGACGGGGGAATCGTCGGCCGGTTCGCCGATGTCGGTAGCCACGGCGGGCGACATTACGCCTGTGCCCCACGGCGTGCAATGCGGCTCTCTTCCGGGGGGAGGGAAGCCGCACAGGGCGGTCAGAACTCGGCGTAGAAGTAGTACAGGATCGCCGTGACGGCGGTGCCGTCGGTGTCGGCCATCATGCTGTAGGACGGGACCCCGCCGGCCATCGACGACCGGTCGGCGGCGAAGACGTAGCGCGTGACGCCGTTCCGGTCGACTTCGGCATCCGGTCCGGCGGCCCGCACCGCGTCGACCGTCGTCCCGATCTCGATGCCGAACTCGCCGGTCACCGCGACCTCCCCCACCGTGTTCGCGGTCACGCGGGCCCACGACGGCTGCGTGTACTCCTCGCGCGGAGTGCCGCCGTCGATGGGCACCATGTCGTAGAGGGCGAAACCGCGCCACTGGTACACGGTGTAGTCCGGATAGTGGGTGCCGTCGCCCTTCTCGGTGCGCTGCTCGGGCGCGGCGCCGAACGCCTCGGTGAGGGCGGCGACCGCCGGCGCGCTCGGGTCTGACCAGCCGTAGCCGAACGTCTCGGCGCCGCTGTCGTCCACGAGGGCGAAGCCCGTGGCCGCCAGCTGCACGCCCGCCGGCTCCTCGGCCGGGTCGGTCGGCTCGGCCGACGGCGCGGGGTCCTGCTCCGGTGCGGTCGTCTGCGCCGGCGTGCTCGGGCTGGGTGCGCCCTGGGACGGCCCGCCCCGCGTGAGGGCGATCGTGAGCGTCACGCCCACGACGACCGCGAGGATGCCGGCGATGATGCCGAGCACGATCGGGGTCCTGTCGCGGCGCTCGCCGTCGGGGCTGTGCGGTTCGGTCACGCGGAGACCTCCTCGAGGAACTCCCGCGTGGCGACGACGAGCGCGTCCACGCCGCGCTCGATCGTGGGGTGCAGCACGGGGGCGAAGAACGGCGAGTGGTTGGTGGGGATGTCCTTCTCCACGGTCCCGGCGCTGACGGCATCCGCGTACATCTGCGGGTCGACCCCGCCCCAGAACCAGTAGACGAGCGGCACGCCCGCCTCTCGGGCGAACCACGAGACGTCCTCGCTGCCGGTGAACATGCCGGGGTCCACGACCGTCCCGTCGCCGAACGCCGCGTCGAAGGCCGCCGTGAGCCGGGCCGTGGCGGCGCGGTCGTTGATGGTCGGCGGGAGGGAGTGATCGACCGTGATGATGGGGGCCTCCTCCGCGCCGGATGCCTGCGCCTCGGCGCGGATGATCCGCTCCACGCGGCCGAGGATGTTCGTGCGCGCCTCCTCGTCCGGGTAGCGCAGGCTCAGCTCGAGCTTCGCCTCGGCGGGGATGATGTTGTTCTTGAGGCCCGCGTGGATCGAGCCGACGGTCACGACGCCCATCTCGCGCGGGTCGATCTCGCGGGACACGACGGTCTGCAGGCGCATGACGGTCGCGGCCGCCATGACGACGGGGTCGATCGTCGAGTGCGGGCGGGAGCCGTGGCCGCCGCGGCCGAGGAGCGTGACGGTGAGCCCGTCGGAGGCCGCCATCTGCGTCCCGGGACGGACCCCGATCACACCGGCGGGGAGCGGCGTGAGGTGCTGGCCGAGCACGACGTCGGGCCGCGGGAAGCGATCGAGCACGCCGTCGGCGATCATCGCCTGCGCGCCGGCGCCGTACTCCTCGGCGGGCTGGAAGACCGCGACGATCGTGCCGCTCCATTCCGCGCGGGTCGCGGCGAGGCGCTCGAGGGCGCCCAGCATCGCCGTGACGTGCATGTCGTGCCCGCACGCGTGCATGACGGGGACGTCGAGGCCGGCGGGGTCGGTTCCGCGCGCCGTGCTCGCGTAGTCCAGGCCGGTCTGCTCCGGCACCGGGAGGGCGTCCATGTCGGCGCGCAGCCACACGACCGGCCCGTCGCCGTTGCGGATGACCGTCGCGACGCCCGTCTTGCCGAGCCCCTCGACGAATTCGAGTCCGAGAGCCTCGAGCTCCCGCGTGATCACGCCGGCCGTGCGGGTCTCCTGGAAGGAGAGCTCGGGGTGGCGATGCAGGTCGATGTAGAGGGCCTCGAGGTCGATCGTCATGGCCTCGAGCCTACGCGGGCCGCGCCGTCGAGTTCCGGACCACGAGTTCGAACGCGAGGGACGCGGGCTCCGGGGCGTCGCCGGAGCGGAGGACCGCGAGGACCGCCTCCGCGGCGCGCTCCCCCTGGGCGTGCGGGAACTGGTCGACCGTCGTGAGGGCGAAGAAGCCGCTCATCTCATGTCCGTCCACGCCCACGACGGACAGATCCTCGGGGACGCGCAGCCCCCGCTCGCGCGCGGCGAAGATCGCCCCGAAGGCCATCTCGTCGGACGCCGCGAAGATCGCCGTCGGCCGGTCGGCGCGATCGAGGAGCCGCCCCGCGGCGCGATAGCCGCCGTCGATCGTGAAGTCGGCGGGCTCGAGCAGGTCGCCGTGCACGGGGATGCCGGCATCCGTCATCGCCTGCTCGAATCCGCGGCGCCGCAGCGTCGGCACGTGCACCTCGCCGTGCCGGCCGCGGCTCTCGCCGATGTGCGCGACGGCGGTGTGCCCGAGCTCCAGAAGATGCGCGGTCGCGAGCCGCGCGACGGCGCGGTCGTCGACCGTGAGGGCGACCAGCTGCGGGCTCTGCCGGCCGATCGCGATGACGGGCTTGCCCAGGCGCTGCAGCTCGGCCACCTCCTCGTCGTCTAGGAAGACCGACAGGGCGATGACCGCGTCCACGCGGTTGCGTCGCAGCGACCGGGCGAGCACGTCGCGGCGCGGCGCATGCGCGTCGGGCAGGTTGTAGAGCGTGAGGTCGTAGCCCTCGGGCGACAGGCGCGTGGCGATGCCGCTCAGCACCTGGGCGTAGAACCAGCGGTCCAGCAGCGGCACGAGCACCCCGACATTGCGGGTGCGCCCCGTCGCGAGGCTCGACGCCGCGGCCGAGACGACGTAGCCGAGTTCGTCGGCGGCGGCGAGGACCCGCGCGCGGGTGGCGGCGGAGACCGTCCCGCGGCCGCTGAGGGCACGCGAGACGGTCGCCGTCGAGACCCCCGCGCGGCGGGCCACCTCGTCGATGCCGACCATGGGGCTCAGTCTGCCGTGAGCCAGACCGCGGTGTCGGCGGGAAGGTGCGTGCCGTCGAACTCCTCGCTCGCGACGAGCAGCGTGCCGGCCGGCAGGTCGACCGGCTCGCTGCCGAGGTTGGCGATGACCGTGACGTCGCCGTTGCGGAACGCGACGACGTCGTCGCCGTAACCGGTCAGCCACTCCAGCGCGCCGGTGCCGAGTGCGTGGGCGCGGCGGGTTGCGAGCAGGCTCCGGTACAGCCACAGGGTCGAGTCGGGGTCGGCCTCCTGAACGGAGCGCGCGAGCGTCGCCCACTCCTCCGGCTGCGGCAGCCAGGACGCGCCGCTCGGGCTGAAGCCGTAGGCGGGGGCGTCGGCGACCCAGGGGATCGGCACACGGCAGCCGTCGCGGCCGTAGCGCTCGCCGTCCGTCCGGAACCAGGTCGGGTCCTGACGGGTCTCGTCCGGGAGGTGGATGACCTCCGGGAGGCCCAGCTCCTCGCCCTGGAAGACGTACGCCGAGCCGGGCAGCGCCAGCATGATCGTCGTCGCGGCGCGGGCGCGGCGCAGGCCCACCTCGGGGATCGGCTGGCCCGGGGAGTCCGGTCCGATGCCGTGACCCTGGGGGTTCTCCGCGGTCAGCGCGAGACGCGACGCGTGCCGCACGACGTCGTGGTTGGAGAGCACCCAGGTGGCCGGTGCGCCGACGGCGGGGAAGGCGCGCAGCGATTCCGAGATGACCTCGCGGAGCTCCGCGGCATCCCACCCGGTCATCAGGTACGGGAAGTTGAACGCCTGGTGCATCTCGTCGGGGCGCACCCACAGGGCCGTCCGGTCGACGGTCGGGAGCCACGCCTCGGCGCAGAGGGCCCGGTCGCCGTCGTACTCGGCGAGGACGCGGTTCCAGTCGCGGTAGATCTCGTGGACGCCGTCCTGGCCCCAGTACGGCACGTCCTCGTCGCCGCCGCCCATCGAATCCGCCGTGAGGGGGTCCGCGTCGACGGTCGGCAGGTGGTCGGGCAGGCCGTCGGTCTTGACCAGCCCGTGCGCCACGTCGACCCGGAACCCGTCGACGCCGCGGTCGAGCCAGAAGCGGAGGATGCGGCGGAACTCCTCCTGCACCTCGGGATTGGCCCAGTCGAAGTCGGGCTGCGACGTGTCGAAAAGGTGCAGGTACCACTGACCGTCCGGCACGCGCGTCCAGGCCGGGCCGCCGAAGACGGACTCCCAGTTGTTCGGGGGGAGCTCACCGTGCTCGCCCTGCCCGTCGCGGAACATGTAGCGGGCGCGGGCGGCGCTGCCCGGGGCCGCGGCGAGGGCCTCCTGGAACCAGGCGTGCTGGTCGGAGCTGTGGTTGGGGACGAGGTCCACGATGACGCGGATGCCGTGGGCGTGCGCGCGGGCGAGCATGTCGTCGAAGTCGGCCAGGGTGCCGAACAGCGGGTCGACGTCGCAGTAGTCGGCGACGTCGTAGCCGGCATCCTTCTGCGGGGAGCGGTAGAACGGGCTCAGCCAGACGGCGTCGACGCCGAGCGCGGCGAGGTCGTCGAGGTGCGCCGTGATGCCCGCCAGGTCCCCGATGCCGTCGCCGTCCGCGTCGGCGAACGAGCGGGGGTAGATCTGGTAGATCACGGCGGTGCGCCACCACTCGGAGCCGGGCCGGCTCTCGCCGATGGGCTCGAGGGTCGAGGTGAGGGGAGAAGTCATGCGCGGAAGTCTACTGCAAGCGCTTGCAGCGGGCCGTGCCGTCCCCGGTGGGCCGCCGGCGGGAGCGTAAGCTCGGCGGGTGCCCTCCGATGCCCTCGCCCGCGCAGAATCCCTCATCGCCCTGACGCCCGATTTCCCGGAGCCCGGCATCCTCTTCCGCGACATCTCGCCGCTGCTGGCCGACGCCGCGGCGCTGCGCGCCGTCGTGGATGCGCTCATCGAGCCGTTCGCCGGCACCTTCGACGTCGTGGCCGGCGTCGAGGCGCGCGGCTTCCTGCTCGCGGGGGCCGTCGCCGTCGCGGCGGGCGTCGGCACCGTCCCGATCCGCAAGGCCGGCAAGCTGCCGCGTCCCGCGGCATCCGTCTCCTACGACCTCGAGTACGGGAAGGCAACGATCGAGATGGCCGCCGACCTCCCGGAGGGGACCCGCGTGCTGCTCGTCGACGACGTGCTGGCGACCGGAGGCACGCTGCGCGCCGGCCGCGCCGTGCTCGCCGAGCTCGGCTACGTGCTGGCCGGCACCGCCGTGCTGATGGAGCTCGAGGCGCTCGGCGGCCAGCAGGTCGCCGGTCCCGTGCACGCCGTCTTCCGCGTCTGACAGGCCGGACGGCCGCGCGGCGGGGGATGCCGGGTCCGCGTCCCTCCGGATGCGATACTCGACAGCGCAGCCTCCAGCGGCAGCGCACCCGACAGAAAGGCTCCCGTGGGAACCGCCACCGAACCTCTCGTTCACCTCACCTCGAACACGCTCGCCCGCATCCACGTGGCCGGGGAGGTCGACGAGGTCTTCGCTTCGACGGAAGAGGGGCTGCGCGGCCGCATCGTCGAGTCGATCCGGCAGCTCGCGGCGTCGGCCGGTGAGCCCGTGACGGCGATCGTCGTCGACGGCGACGTGCGCTGGCCGCTGATCGTCCACCCCGACGGCGCCTTCATCGAGGCCACGGCCCTGGCCGAGCGCGAGAACGGCGAGCCGGCCCCGGCGCCCCACCCCGTGCGCACCGGCGAGGTGCCCGTCGTCGCGGATGCTGCGGACAGCGCGGATGCTGCGGACAGCGCGGATGCTGCGAGCAGCGCGGATGCTGCGGTCAGCGCCGCCGAGCCCGCCGCGGTCGCCGACGAGCCCGCACCCGTCGCGGAGCCGGCACCCGTTGCGGAGCCGGGGCCCGGCGCGGAGCCCGCACCCGTGGCGATGCAGCCGGAGCCCGTCGCGGAGCCCGCGCCGGTCTCCGTGGCGGCGCAGCCGGAGCCCGCTCCCGTCGGACCCCTCCGCAGCGATCTGTCCCGCAGTGACCTCGCGCGTCGCGAGAGCGCGCACCGCGATCCCGCGCAGCGGGCGACGCCAACCGTCGAAGACCTGCTCAACTCCCGCGCCGACCGCGCGAAGCCACGGGCCACCGAGGGCTGGCAGGGTGCCGTGCGCCGCGCCACCGGCGGGGCGATCTCGCCGCGCCCCGGAAAGGCCGAGCAGTCGCGACTGGATCGCGAGCGCATCGTGCAGCGGCGCCTCGACGCACCCCGCACGATCGTCGTGCTCAACCCCAAGGGCGGCGCGCACAAGACCACCTCGACGCTGCTGCTGGCCGCGACCTTCGGCACGCAGCGCGGCGGCGCGACGCTCGCGTGGGACAACAACGAGACCCGGGGCACGCTCGGCTGGCGGGCGCAGAACGCTCCGCACCACCGCACCGCCGTCGACCTGCTCGAGGACCTCGACCGGTTCACGACACCCGACCAGTCCAGCCTCGCCGCCCTCGACACCTACGTCCGCACGCAGGTCGATGCCCGGTTCGATGTGCTGGCCTCCGACGAGGATGCCGCGGCATCCTCCACCATCGACGCCGCCGCCTTCGACCGGTTGCACGGGGTGCTCTCGCGCTACTACCGGCTGCTCATCATCGACACCGGCAACAACATGCGCGCGTCGAACTGGGTCGCCGCCGTCGCCGCGGCCGACCAGCTGGTGATCGTCTCGACCGTGCGCGAGGACACCGCCGCGAGCGCCGCGTGGCTGCTCGACGGGCTGCGCGAGAAGGGCTTCGACGACAAGATCGACGACGCCGTCACGATCCTCGCGGCCCCCTCGGCGAAGCCCGATCGCAAGCTCGCCGAGCGACTGGAGCGCCACTTCGCGCAGGTGACCTCCGCCGTCGTGCACGTGCCGTTCGACGCGGCCCTCGTCGACGGCGGACCGATCGACTTCGACGCCCTGTCGGGCGACACCCGCGACGCGTGGCTCACCGCCGCCGCCGCGATCGCCCAGCGGCTCTGACCCGCGACCCGCGTTCATCCGTCCCTCGGGGTCGCTTCCGCGCACGCGTAGCGGTACGACGGGCCGGATGAACGGATGCGGGCCGAGCACCGCCCGCGCCCCGCGGCTCAGACCGCGCGCAACCCGCCGCCGAGGTCGACGGGGGTGCCGTCGATGTTGCCCACGATCCCGCGGATGATGCCAACACCGTCGGCGCCGCGCAGGCTCTCGTACCAGGCCTCGGTGGCGTCCACGTCGAACGCGTGCGTCTCGTAGCCGCGCTTGCGCGCCCGCAGCACGAGGTCGCCCGCGCGCTCCGCGCGCATCTGCTCGTACCGCTTCAGGGTGTCTTCGACGCTCACGGTGTTCGTCGCGAACGCGATGCCGAGCGCGAAGGCATCCTCGAGCGCCGAGCACGCGCCCTGCCCGATGTCGGGCGCCGTGTTGTGCGCCGCATCGCCGAGGATCGCGACGCGCCCTTTCGCCCACGTCGAAAACGGCGTGATGTCCCAGATCTCGACGCGATTGAGGGATGCCTCGGGATCGATGGCATCCACCAGTGCCTGCACGCCGGGAGCCCACCCGTCGAACGCCGCACGCAGCGGTGCGACGCCGTCGGCGCGGTCGTACTCGAGCCCCGCCGGCTGCGGCACGTCGAACCAGAAGTAGAACCGGTCGCCCGCGACGGGCATGACCGCCGCGCGCTTGCCGTCGGCGACGTAGGTCGTCCACGCGGTGGCGCGGCCGACTGCGGCATCCGTCGGAATCAGCCCGTTGAAGTTGGTGTACCCGGAGTACTCGCGCACGATCTCGGGTGCGCCCTCGGGCTGCACGTAGTCGCGCGTGATCGAGCGAGCGCCGTCGGCGCCGATCAGCAGGTCGCCCGTGTCGGTCGTGCCGTCGGCGAACGTCACCGTGACCTTCGTGCCGTCATCGGCGATGCCGACCACCTGGCGCCCGAGGTGGATGCGATCCATGCCGACGCGTTCCATCAGCAGCGCTTGCAAGTCGGCGCGGGCGACGGGGTAGGGCTTCTGCCCTGCCATCGCCGTGACCGGGGCGAGCGAGAAGTCGCACATCGTCTCACCGGTGTGTCCCTCGAGGTAGACCATGTCGGCCATGTCGCCGCCGAGGGCGGCGACTTCGGCGCCGACGCCGAGCCAGTTGAGCACCTTGACGCCGTTGGACCACAGCGACAGCGCCGCGCCGACCGGCTTGTTCTCACGCATCCGGTCGTAGATGACGACCTCGTGTCCGAGTCGTGCGAGCGCGATCCCCGCGCTCGTCCCGCCGATGCCCGCGCCCACGATGATGACCTTCACATCCGCAGGCTACGGAGGCTGTGTCACCGTCAGGTTTCGTCGCGCTACCGGGGCGTTACGCCGTCACGACCCGCGATACGTCGAGTACGCGAACGGGCTCAGCAGCAACGGCACGTGGTAGTGCGGACGGTCTGCGACGGTGAACGCGACCGTCACCGACGGGTAGAAGGTCTCGACTCCCTGCGCCGCGAAGTACGGCCTGGTGTCGAACCTCAGCGAGTAGTCGCCCGGCTCCAGCACGTCCGGACCGAGCGCGAGCCGCCCGTCGGCGTCGGTCTGTCCCGACGCGACGGCGACGCCGTCGGGTCCCGCCAGGGTCACCGCGACGCCCGTCGCCGGCACACCCGCGGTCGCGTCGAGGATGTGGGTCGTCAGGTGGCTCATGTCAGTCCTCCAGGCTTGAGCGCAGGCGCAGCAGCGCGATCTGGCGCAGCTGATCGCGCGCCTCGGCGGCCTCCGCGGCGTCGTCGTTGCCCAGGCGGCGGCGCACTTCGGCGAGCATCTCTTCGGCACTGCGGCCCGCGGCGCGGATCAGGAACACGCGCCCGAACCGGGCCTCGTAGTCGGCGTTGGCCTGTGCCATGGCATCCGTCGCCGACACGGATGCCGTCGCCATCGCCGCCTGCTCGCGGGTGCTCGCTGCGGCTTCCGCCCCCGACCCCGCGGGCTTCTGCCCGATGCGCGGGTGGTGAGCGAGCGCGGCATCCAGGTCGGCGTCGCTCCAGCGTCGGGCAAGCGCGTCGGCGCGCGCGGCAGCCTCGCCGACCGAGGCGTACGGACGTGCTGCGACGACCGCGTCGACCCACGTGGGTACCGCCGCCCACACCGCGACCGTCGCCGTGGCCGTCTCGCGGTCGGTGGCGTTGAACTCGTCGAGTCTCATGCACCGACCGTATCGCCGCGGCGTTTCGGCCCCGTAACGTGCGCTCAGCGCCCCGGGTCGACGGTGTCGCGTCGGCTGTGGGCCTCGCGACCGCGATGGTGCGGATGGGGCTGAAGACGAGCAAGCGCAGCGAGTACGTGAGCCCGCCCCGCCTCGTCGCTGTGTGAGGCGCTGCCCCGCGGCCGGGGTCACGCGTGATCGCCTGCGCCGTGCACCAGGTCGGAGATCTCGCGCTTGTACGCGTTGAACGCGGGGGTCGTGACATCCCGCGGCTCGGGCAGGTCGATCGGCACGATGCGCGCGATGTGCCCGGGCACGCCGTGCGAGGCCCCACCGGTCATCACCACCACGCGGTCGGCGAGGAACACGGCCTCTTCGATCGAGTGCGTGACGAAGACGACGGTTGTGCGGGTCTCGAGGTGGATGCGCTTGAGCTCGGCCTGCAGGTCCGAGCGGGTCAGCGCATCCAGCGCGCCGAACGGCTCATCCATCAGCAGCACGCTCGGCTCGTTCGCGAGGACGCGGGCGATCGCGACCCGCTGCTGCATGCCGCCGGACAGCTCGCCCGGGTACCGGTCGGCGAAGCGGCTGAGCCCGACGGTCTCGGTGAACCGGTCCGCAAGCTCGCGCACACGTGCGCGCGGCAGGCGCCGCCGTTTCGGGCCGTAGGCGATGTTCTCGCGCACCGTGAGCCAGGGGAACAGCCCGTAGTCCTGGAAGACGACCCCGCGGTCCGGACCGGGGGCGGTCACGGGCCGCCCGCCGACGGTGACGCTGCCGCTCGTGGCGGGCTCGAATCCGGCGAGGATGCGCAGCACGGTGCTCTTGCCGCAGCCGGATGCGCCGACGACGGCGATGAACTCGCCCGCCGCGATGTCGATGTCGACGTCGGCGACGGCCTGCACGCCGGCCCATTCCGGACCGTAGCGCTTGCCGAGATCCTGCAGGACGACGTCGGCGGTGGTCAGATCGGTCATGTGCTGTGCTCCCGTCACTTCACCAGGGGGCGCCCGCGCGTGAGCAGGCGGAAGACTCCGACGAGGATGCGGTCGGAGAGGAAGCCGGCGAGGCCGATCACGATCATGCCGACGACGATCATGTCGGTGCGCACGACGTCGCGGGCGAGGATGATCGCAGAGCCGAGGCCGACGTTGACGCCGACGCTCTCGCCGAGCACGAGCACGACCCAGGCGAGCCCGAGCCCGACGCGCATTCCGTTGATGACGGCTGCCGCCGAGGCGGGCACGACGATCTGGCCGAGGATCTCCCACCGCCTGGCGCCGAGCATCTGCCCGGCCTCGATGAGCCGACCCGGGACCTCTTTGGATCCGCTGATCGCGCCGAGCACGATCGGGAAGAACGACGAGAGGGCGATCAGGAAGATCGTCGCCTGGTCGCCCCAGCCGATGAGGAGGCCGACGAGGGGCACCCACGCCGTCGCCGGAATCGGCCGGAACAGGTTGATGAACGGATCGAACATCGCGTCCATCTTGTAGTAGCGGCCCATCAGGATGCCGAGGGGGATGGCCAGCACCGACGCGATGAGGAAGCCGATGAGCACCCGCAGCGACGACGCCCCGAGGTTGACCCACAGGTCGCCGGAGAAGGCGTCGTCGTGGATGCCCCCGAATGCGTAGTCCCACAGCGACGCGACGACGTCGCCGGGGGCGGGCAGGTACCCCATCCGGATGCCGATGAGGGGAATCTCCCACGCCTGGTCGCGCCCGACCTGCCACAAGACGAGGAACAGGAACGGGATCGGGATCCCGAGGAGGATCCGCGTGAGGAGTGCGCGCTGATTGGGTCGTTGCGCGGGAGGGCGTCGGCGCACGGGTCGCGCCGTCGTCTGCGTGGCCATGCGGCCGCCCTTCTGGCGTGCGGGGGAGGCCGCAGCCGCCCCCGCACGCGCGATCACGAGGTGAAGGAGGTGTCCACGATGTCGTCGCCCGTGGGCGTCGTGGTGATGAGCCCGATCGAGGCCATCGCCTCGGCGAGGGCGGAGAGCTGTCCGACGTACTCGTCGGACAGATCCGAGCGCAGCCAGAAGTTCGCCAGCGCCGACGTGAACACGTCCTCGTCACCGCCGAACTCCTCGACCATGCCGGGCAGCCACTCCTCGATGTTGTCGGCCATGTAGGCGGTCGTCGCGGCGTGCGTGTCGACGACTTTCTGCACGAGCTCGGGGTTCTCCTCGATGAGCTTGCCGGTGGTGACCAGGCCGATGTTGACCTTGCCGATGGGCGTCGAGTACGGATCGACGACCTCGGTGCCGCCCGCGTTCTTCGCGATCGAGACGCCGATCTCGACGCCCATGAACGCGTCGATGTCGCCCGCGATGAACGCCGACGCCATCTCGGGCACGGGGATCACCGAGAGCTCGAAGTCCTCGGGGGTGAGGCCGGCCTCATCGATCAGCAGGCGGAGGGCGACCTCCTGGGCCGAACCCTGGACGATGCCGATCTTCTTGCCGACGAGCTCGTCGAGGCTCGACTCGCCGTTGCCGATGAAGCCGGATCCGCCGTCGGCGGCGCTCGCGATGATCTTGAGGTCGCGGCCCTGCGCGATGGAGGAGATCGTCGGGGTGACACCCGAGATGGCGAAGTCGATCGACCCCGACACGAGCGCGTCGGACAGGGCGGGCGTCGTGTCGAGCGTGACGACCTCGAACTTCACACCGTCGACGGCGTGGTCGTCGTAGAGGAACGGCTGGTAGAAGTGCGGCTGGCCGCGCAGGGTGCCGATCTTGACGGTGACGGTCTCGGCGGCATCCGACGACGCGGGTGTCGTGTCACCCGAGCTGCAGGCGGACAGGATGAGGACGGATGCCACGGCCAGCGCGGCGGCGATGCGAGGACGGAATCGTGCCATGTGAAGGACTCCCGGGTTCGGTCCGCCGTCGACACGGCCGACGGACGGTGCGAGGTACTGTGTGGCCCCAGTAAAGCGAGCGCGGTCGCGCTCGCCATGAAGGCGGTGTAACGGTTGTGTTAAGTCATGACTGAACACGCGCGGAGTCGGTCGCGCATACGATGGGTCGCGCACGAGGACCGGAGGATGCCGTGGAAGAGAGCCCCCTGCCCGCACAGATCGGTGCGCGACTGCGTCGGCTGCGGACGGCCTCGGGCCGCTCCCTCGCGTCGGTCGCACAGCAGCTCGGCATCTCGTCGAGCGCGCTGTCGCAGATCGAGACGGGCACGATGCGTCCCTCGGTCAACCGGCTCGTCGAGCTCGTCGCCGTGCTGGGCGCTCCCGTGTCGGCGATCTTCGATGATCTCGATCTGTTCGCACCCGACCTCGATCACGCCGCAGGTGACGTCGCCGAGCCCGTCCCGGGGGTCCTCGTCACGCAACCGGGCGAGGCTGCCCCCGCACAGCTGGACCAGGGCGTCGTCTACCGGCGGCTGTCGCCGGCGCCTCTTCCCGGCGTGGACTTCTTCGAGTCGATCTACCCGCCTGGCTCCGCGTCGAGCGCCGACGGTGCGATGCTCGTGCATGACGGCCTCGAGTCGGGCTACGTGCGCTCGGGCGAGCTCACGTTCGAGTTCACGGAAGGCGCCGTGCGGCTCGGCGCAGGGGGGTCGCTCTCGTTCGCCGCGTCGCGGCCGCACCGCGTCGTCAATCAGACGGCGGAGGTGGCCTCGGCGATCTGGCTGACGATCCTCCCGGCGTGCGGCGTCTGAACCCCGCGGCGTTTCACACGCCCGTTACGTGGGGGTAATCGCTCGCGTCACGTTAAGCAATAGCTTTAGAAGCGTGAAGACCGGTGAAGTGCAGGTGGATGCCGCGGAGCTCGTGATCCGTGCGGAGCGCGCGTGGATCGACGGTGCGTTCCGCCCGGCCGAGGTCGTCGTGCGCGGCGGCGTCATCGCGGACGTCCGGGTGCCCCACGGTGCCCCGCGCGGCGCCGTCGAAGTGCCCGAGGACGCGGCCCTCGTCCCCGGTCTCGTCGACTCGCACGTGCACGTCAACGAACCCGGCCGCACCGAATGGGAGGGCTTCCGGTCGGCGACCCTCGCCGCGGCCGCGGGCGGCGTCACGACCCTCGTCGACATGCCGCTCAACTCGATCCCGCCGACGACGACGACCGAGGCCCTCGAGATCAAGCGGGCGGCGGCCGCGGCATCCGCCTATGTCGACATCGGGTTCTGGGGCGGCGCCGTCCCCGAGAACCTCGGTGCGCTCGGGCCGGTCCACGACGCCGGGGTGTACGGGTTCAAGTGCTTCCTCGCACCGAGCGGCGTCGACGAGTTCGGCCACCTCGATCGCGCCCAGCTCGACCGGGCGATGGCCGAGGTCGCGTCGATCGGCTCGCGCCTGATCGTCCATGCGGAAGACCCCGACCTCCTTTCCGGTGACGGGTCGCTCGGGCGCGGCTACGCCGCCTTCCTCGCGTCGCGCCCGCCGGCGAGCGAGGAGGCCGCGATCGACGCCGTCATCGCCGCCGCGCGGCGTCACGGCGCACGCGCCCACATCCTGCACTTGAGCGACGCCCGGGCTCTGCCCGCGATCGCCGCGGCGAAGGCCGACGGGGTCGACCTCACCGTCGAGACCTGCCCGCACTACCTGACGATCACCGCCGAGGAGATCCCCGACGGCGCGAGCGAGTTCAAGTGCTGCCCGCCGATCCGCGAAGCAGGCAATCAGGACCTGTTGTGGCAGGGCATCCTCCACGGAACGATCGACGCGATCGTGAGCGACCACTCGCCCTCCACCGTCGACCTCAAGCGCTCGGGGAACGGCGACTTCGGTCTCGCGTGGGGCGGCATCGCCGGCCTGCAGGTGGGGCTCTCGGCCGTCTGGACCGAGGCGCGCCGCCGCGGCATCCCGCTCGACACCCTCCTGCCGCTGTTCACGACCGGTCCCGCGCGCGTCGCGGGGCTGACGGGCGTCGGCGAGATCGTCGTCGGCGCGCCCGCGCACCTCGCGGTGTTCGGCCTCGACGACACCCTGCGCATCGAGGCGCGCGCCCTGCAGCACCGCAACCCCATCTCGGCCTACGACGGCAAGGTCCTCACCGGACGCGTGCGCCGCACGTGGCTGCGCGGGCAGAGTGTGTACGACGCGAGCGAAGGCGGCGCCGGCGAGGCGCCGTGGCTGAGGCGCTCACCGGCGGGCCGCCTCCTGTCGAGAGGAACGGCGTGAGCGAGATCCTGCAGCCCGGAGTCGGGCCCATCCCCGGCGACCACTACGTCGCCGCGTCGCCGCAGACGGTGCTGTGGGGGAGGTTGCCGTGCGAGACGGATGCCCCGGTGCTGGCCGTTCCGGCCGGGGCGACCGTCACGTTCGACACCGTCAGCCACGAAGGCATCCTGCCTGATCAGGGGCAGGATCCGTTCGCCTACTTCACGGGACACGGGGTCGCGCCCGAGGCCGTGCTCACCGACGCGATCGAGATCGCGGCATCCGTCCCCCGCGACGCCGCCGCGGACGGGCCGCACGTCGTCACGGGTCCCGTCTTCGTTGAGGGAGCCGAGCCCGGCGACCTGCTCAAGATCACGGTCGTCGATCTCGCACCGCGCGTGCCGTACGGCGTCATCTCGAACCGGCACGGCAAGGGGGCCCTGCCCGGCACGCTGCCGCGCGGCCCCGAGAACGTCAGCGTCTTCACGCCGGTGGCCGGCGGCGCGGGACGCCTGCCGCTCGTCGAGGGTGGCGAGCGCGTCGTGGGCTTTCCGCTCGCGCCGTTCCTCGGCACGATGGGCGTCGCCGTAGCGGGTCCGGAGCGCCCGCACTCGGTGCCCCCCGGGTCGCACGGCGGCAACATCGACATCAACCTTCTCGTGGAGGGCACGGTCCTGTACCTGCCCGTGCAGGTGCCGGGCGCCCTCGCCTACGTCGGCGACCCGCACTTCGCGCAGGGCGACGGCGAAGTAGCCCTGACGGCGCTCGAGGCATCCCTGCGCGCGACGCTGCGCTTCGAGGTCGTGCCGCGCGCCGAGGCGCTCGCCGCCTTCGGCGAGATCACCGGCCCCCTCGTGCGGACGGGCGAGTACCTCGTGCCGACGGGCCTCGACCCCGACCTCAACGAGGCGATGCGCAAGGCCGTGCGCGCGGCGCTCGACCTGCTCGCGGGCCGGTACGGCATGGCCGAGCACCTCGCCTACGCGTACCTGTCGGCGGCCACCGACTTCGACATCTCGCAGGTCGTCGACATCGTGTGCGGCGTGCACGCCCGCATCCGCGAGGCCGACTTCGCCGGCGTCGAGACGGCGGGTGACGCGTGAGCGCGGCGCATAACTCAGGCTGTTCGGGGCTCAAGCCGGGGTTTCGACGTCCGCGGGCGGGGTTCTGCCTGAGTTGTGCGCCCGCGTCGGCGGAGAGGGGTGACGCATGACCGAGATCCCCGCCGACCTGCGCGCGGCTTTCGACGCGTACGAGGCCGCGATCCTCGCGAACGACATCGATGCGCTGGATGCCGCGTTCGCGCCCGGCGCCGAAACGATGCGCGGCGACGGTGCGGGCCTGCTCGTCGGGCACGACACGATCAGCGCGTTCCGCGGCGTGCGCGGCGGGGTTCCGCCCCGGACGATCGAGCGCATCGAGTACCGCCCGCTGGCAGACGACGTCGCGCTGCTCGTGTCGGTCTCGCGCTTCCGCGGTGGTGGCACGGGACTGCAGACGCAGGTCTGGGAGCGCCTCGACGGGCGCTGGCTCATCACGGCCGCCCACGTCACGCCGCGCGCGCAGGCGCTCGACCGGTCGGTCTGGCGATCGGTCGGTGACCCGCTGTTCCAGGGCGCGTGGGAGGGCCCGCTCGAAGGCCTCACCGTCGCCGTCAAGGACCTCTTCGCGATCAAGGGCTACCGCATCGGCGCGGGCAACCCCACCTACCTCGACTCGGCGCGCGCCGAGACGACGACGGCTCCCGCCGTCGCCGACCTGCTCCGCGGCGGCGCGTCGCTGCGCGGCATCGCCCGCACCGACGAGTTCGCGTACTCGATCGCGGGCGACAACGCGCACTACGGCACCCCGCCCAACGGAGCCCTCCCGGGGGCCCTGCCCGGCGGCTCGTCGAGCGGACCGGCGACCGCCGTCGCGACGGGCCAGGCCGACATCGGCCTCGCGACCGACACCGCCGGATCCGTGCGCGTGCCCGCGTCGTACCAGAGGCTGTGGGGTCTGCGCACGACGCACGGCCTCGTGCCGCGGCAGGGCCTACTCCCGCTCGCGCAGAGCTTCGACACCGTCGGCTGGCTCACGCGCGACGGCGCGACCCTGCAGCGCGTCGCGGACTGGTGCCTCAGCTACGACGGGTCGGACTCGACCGAGTCGGTCTTCGGTGAGTCCGGCGCCGACCTGCCGTGGCGCTTCGTCATCCCGGCCGAGGCGCTGGATGCCGCAGATGCCGCCACGCGCGCCGCGTTCGAGGCCTTCGTCGCGGCATCCGCTCTGCCGGTCGAGACCGCCTCGATCGGCGACCTCGACGACTACCTCGTGCCGTTCCGCACGGTGCAGGGCGCGGAGGCCTGGCGCAACAACGGCGACTGGCTGCGCGCGCACCCGGGCGCCACGGGACCGGCCGTCGCCGAGCGGTTCCGTGCGGCCGCCGCCGTCACGGCCGCCGACGAGGCCGCAGCCCGCACCGCCATCGCCCCGTTGCGCGCGCGGCTGATCGACCTCGTGACGGATGCCGTCCTGATCCTGCCGACCGCGCCCGGCCCTGCCCCCGCGCGCACGGCCGGCGGCGCGGGCATCGACGCCGTGCGCCAGGCGACGCTGCGGCTCACGACCCCCGCCGCCGTCGCCGGGTTGCCCGCCCTGTCGGTGCCGCTGCTCACGGTCGCCTCGCCCCTCGGCCCCGCACCCGTCGGCGTCTGCCTCGTCGCGCGCGCCGGAACTGACATCGCCCTCGTGCGCCAGGGCCTCGCCCTGCACGCCCTCACCACCGGAACGGAAGCACCATGACCACCGTCATCCCCGGCCCCGCTATCCCCGGCCCTGCGATCCCCGGCCCGGTGGACCCGCCCGCACGCCTGCTGATGGGCCCTGGCCCCATCTCGGCCTACCCCAGCGTCCTGCGCGCGATGTCGGCACCGCTCGTCGGGCAGTACGACCCGTTCATGACGACCGCGATGGCCGAGACGCAGGAACTCTACCGACGCGTCTGGAACACCGCGAACGACGCGACCCTGCTCATCGACGGAACGAGCCGCGCCGGCATCGAGGCCGCCATCGTCTCGCTCGTGCGACCCGGCGATCGTGTGCTCGTGCCCGTTTTCGGGCGGTTCGGGCACCTGCTCGCCGAGATCGCCGAGCGCGCGCAGGCCGAGGTGCACACGATCGAGACTGAATGGGGGCAGGTGTTCCCGGCATCCGTCATCGAAGAGGCGATCATCCGCGTGAAGCCGACGCTGCTCGCCCTCGTGCAGGGCGACACCTCGACCACGATGAACCAGCCGCTCGAGGACATCGGCTCGATCTGCGCCCGCCATGGGGTCCTGTTCTACTCCGACGCGACCGCGTCGCTCGGCGGCAACGCGTTCGATGCGGATGCGTGGGGACTGGATGCCGCGACCGCCGGCCTGCAGAAGTGTCTCGGTGGGCCGTCGGGCTCGTCGCCGATCACGCTGTCTGAGCGCGCCGTCGACGTCATCCGCTCGCGCGGGCGTGTCGAAGCGGGCATCCGCGAGGCGGGCGACGTCGCGGCATCCGACTTCGTGCTCTCGAACTACTTCGACCTCGGCATGATCCTCGACTACTGGGGGCCGCGGCGGCTCAACCACCACACCGAGGCGACGAGCATGCTGTACGCGGCGCGCGAGTGCGCGCGCGTGCTGCTGCTCGAGGGGCGTGACGACGTCATCGCCCGGCACGAGCTCGCCGGCCGCGCGATGCTCGCGGGCGTGCGGGGCCTCGGCCTCGGCGTCTTCGGCGACGTCGCGCACAAGATGAACAACGTCGTCGCCGTCGAGATCCCCGAGGGCGTGCCGGGGGATGCCGCGCGTTCGGCCCTGCTGGAGGACTTCGGCATCGAGATCGGCACCTCGTTCGGACCCCTGCACGGACGCGTCTGGCGCGTCGGGACGATGGGCTACAACGCCCGCAAGGACGCCGTGCTCACGACGCTCGCGGCGCTCGAGGCCGTGTTGCGGCGGTTCGGGGCATCCGTGCCCGCGGGCGGCGGTGTCGAGGCCGCCGCTGACGTCTACGCGGGGGCCGCGTGAGCGCTGCGCCTCGCCTGCTCACCGCGTCGCCGGATGCCGTCGCGGCAGCAGCGCGCCGCGTCATGGCGCGCTGCGACGAGCTCGCCCGCGTCACCGCGACGCCCGGGCGCATCGAGCGCGTCTACCTCTCGCCCGAGCACGCCCGCGTCAACCGTCTCGCCGCCGAGTGGATGCGCGAGGTCGGCATGCGCACGTGGCAGGATGCCGCCGGCAACCAGGTCGGGCGGATCGAGGCGGCCGGTGGTCGAGTGCCGTCGCGCAGCGACGGTGTATCGAGACCATCCGACACCCCCGCACTGCTGCTCGGATCGCACCTCGACACCGTCATCGACGCGGGCCGGTTCGACGGCATCGCGGGCGTGCTCATCGCGCTTGAGGTCGTGCGGCTGCTGCGGGTTCCGACCGACACCGGCTGGGCCGTGCCGCTGCCGTTCCCGATCGAGGTCGTCGCCTTCTCGGACGAAGAGGGCACCCGGTTCGGCAAGGCGCTGCTGGGTTCGTCGGCTGTCGCCGGTTCGTGGAACGACGCGTGGTGGACGCTGACGGATGCCGACGGCGTGAGCCTGCGGCAGGCGTTCCTCGAGTTCGGTCTCGACCCCGCGCGGATCGGAGAGGCGGCCCGCCGCCCCGATGAGCTCGTCGCGTACCTCGAGGCCCACATCGAGCAGGGCCCCGCGCTCGACCGCGCCGGCGAACCCCTCGCAGTCGTGTCATCGATCGCGTCGGCACGCCGGTTCCAGCTCGTCGTCGAGGGTGAGGCGCGGCACGCCGGCGGCACCCCCTACGACATGCGCCGCGATGCCCTGCTGGGCGCAAGCGAAGCGGCACTCGCCGTCGAGCGCGTCTGCGCGGCGGAGCACCACATCATCGGCACGGTGGGCCGGTTCGAGGCCTTTCCCGGCGCCGTCAACGTGATCCCCGGCGAGGTGCGGTTCTCGCTCGATCTGCGCGGCGAGTTCGACGGCGAACGCGACCGCGTGTGGGACGTGCTCTCGCGCGACCTCGACGAGATCATGGGCCGCCGCGGACTGCGCTGGTCAGCCCGCGAGGTGCACAGCGCCCCGGCGGTGTTCTGCGCGCCCCTGCTGCAGGATGTCGTGGCCGCCGGCATCCGTGCAACCCTGCCCGTGCGCTCCGACGCGGCGCCCGTGCTGTTCAGCCCGGCCGGCCACGACGGCATGGCGCTCGGTGCGATCACCGACGTGGGGATGCTGTTCCTGCGCAATCCCGACGGCATCAGCCATCACCCCGACGAATTCGTGTCGGCGGGCGATGTGGCTTACGGCATCCGCGCCCTCGCCGAGTCGATCCTGCACCTCGCCGCCGAGCCGCGCTGACCCTCCGCGCTGCGCTGACCCACCGCTCCGCGCCGCGCTGACCCTCCGCGCCGCGCCGCCGTGTCAGGGCCGCACGGGCAGCGACAGCGCGCCGGTCATCTCGGCGCCGGGGGATGCCTCGCTGTGCGCCGGCGGTACGTAGTCGCGCAACCGCGCGAGGGCCTCGTCGGCCTCGGTCGCCACGACGAGCATGTCGGTGTAGCGCGGGTGGGTGAAGCCGCGGTCGCGCATGTTCGCGACGAACGCGAGCAGCGGATCGAAGTAGCCGTCGATGTTGAGCAGGCCGACGGGCTTGGTGTGGATGCCCAGCTGCGCCCACGTCCACTGCTCGGTGAGCTCCTCGAGCGTGCCCGGCCCGCCGGGCAGCGCCAGGAACGCGTCGGCCCGGTCGGCCATCATCATCTTGCGCTCGTGCATCGTGTCGACGATGACGAGCTCGGCGATGTTGTGGTTGACGGCCTCGCGCGCCTGCAGTGCGCGCGGGATGACGCCCGTGACGTGCGCGCCGGCTGCCACCGCGGCATCCGCCACCGTGCCCATGAGCCCGACGTGTCCGCCGCCGTAGACGAGGTTCATGCCGGCGCGACCGATCGCGGTGCCGACCGCGCGGGCGGCGTCGACGTAGATCGGGTCGAACCCCGGCGAGGATCCGCAGAAGACCGTGACTGTGAACCGTTCCATGGATAGACGCTAGAACCCGCGTGTTTCCGGGGCGTGCCTGCGTGTTTCCAGGCCGTGACAGCGCGGAAACATCGCCCGGATACCGTGACGAGCATGTCTCTTCTGGTCACCCACGCGCGTCTCATCACGATCCCCGCCGGCACCGCCGACCCCGGGTACATCGAAGACGGCTGGATGCTGATCGAAGACGGCCGCATCGCCGCGATCGGGTCGGGGACGCCGGATGCCGCGGCCGACGAGACCCTCGACGTCGCGGGCGCCTTCGTCGCGCCCGGCTTCGTCTCGAGCCATTCGCACCTGTTCACGAGCGGCCTGCGCGGCCTCGGCGTCGCCGACACGCTCTACGGCTGGTGCGACGCGATGCTCGGCACGACCGCGCACATGACGCCCGAGCAGCTGTACTGGTCGACGCTGCACGGGTCGCTCGACTTCCTGTCCAACGGCGTCACGACGGCGTACAACTTCACCGACCCGCTGCAGGCGTGGGAGTCGATGGTCGACGGCAAGCGCACGGGCACCGCGGGCATCCGCGGACTCGAGTACCACTACCGGCAGGCTGACGGGACGCTCGATGCGGGCATCCGCTTCGTGGATGCCTCGGGCATGGACGTCACGGTCGGCAGCTCCGACGAGGTTTTCGACCGCTTCGCCGCCGAGGTCGCGCACACCCGAGCGATGGACGCCGACTTCGCCCTCGGCTCGTCGATCATGGGCCAGGTGCAGTGGTCGCCGCATCCTGAGGCCGCCGAGTTCGAGGTCGAGGCGATGCGTCGCTACGGCGTGACGAACCAGGCGCACTTCCTCGAGTCGCCCGAGGCGGTCGAGCACCAGCAGTCCAAGTTCGCGCTGTATCGGGATGCCGGGGCCCTCGGCCTCGGGCTCATGTTCGGCCATTTCATCCAGACGACCCCCGAGATCATCGCCGAGTCGGTCTCAGGCGGTGCGTCGATGTCGTGGCAGCCGGCATCCAACGGTCGCCTCGCATCGGGCGTCGCGCTGGTACCCGAAATGCTCGAGATGGGCATGAAGGTAGGTGTCGGGCTCGATGATCAGGCGTGCACCGACGTGAGTGACCCGTGGCAGAACATGCGCATGGGCATCTACATGCAGCGGGCACGCACGAAGGATCCTTTGTCGATGATGCCCGAGCTCATGCTGCGCCTGCACACTCTCGGCGGAGCCGAGATCATGGGCGTCGACGACCGCGTCGGATCGCTCGAGGTGGGCAAGTTCGCCGACTTCGTCGTCGTCGACCCGCGGATGCCGGATGTCGGGCCGCTGTGGCATCCCGTCCGCTCGTACGTGCTCGCGATGAGTCCCCGCAACCTCAAGGCCGTCTACGTCGGCGGCCGCCTCGTGAGCGAGAATGGGGTGTCGACCAACCCGCTGGCCGCCGAGGCGTCGGCGAAGGTGCACGAGCTGCCGGCATCCGTCATCCCGCTGCGCGGCCACCCCCACTGAGTGGCCCGCGGCGCGGCATCCGTCCGCCGCGCGGCTTCCAGCCCCGCCCCGCAGCATCCGCCCGCAGAACCATGTCCCAAAAATCGCTGGTTCAGCGCGCCAAACCCAACCTCTTTTGGGACATGGTCTGCGATAAGTGGGACATGGTCTGCGACCGTCAGGCGGTCAGCGGGACATGCCCATGCGGGTCAGGACGATGTTCTCGACGATCTGCACGAGGTTGTAGAGCAACAGCGTGATGAGCGTGATGAGCGCGATCGACGACCACAGCTGCGCGAACTGAGCCTGCGCGTTGAACTTAAGGATCGACCCGCCGATGCCGGCGCCCGTCGACAGCCACTCGGCCAGCAGAGCACCGGTCACCGCCCCCGGCACCGACACGCGCGCCGCCGCGAAGATCGACGGCAGCGCCCCGGGCAGGTTGACCTTGCGCAGCGCCGTGAGGCGTCCGCCGCCGAACACGTGCACGACGTCGAGACTCTGCCGGCTCGCCCGGCTCAGCCCGAAGAGCACGTTGGCGAGAGCGGGGAAGAGCACGACGATGGTGCCGATGACGGCGACGGATGCCGTGGTGCCGCGCCCCGTCATGAGGATGATCACCGGCGCGATCGACACGAGGGGGATCGTCCGCAGCAGCAGCACGAGCGGCATGACGCCCGCCTCGACCGCCTTCGACAGGCTGAACGCCACCGCCAGCACGATCGCGACGATCATGCCGACGACGAACCCGAGCGACGAGTCCACGAGCGTCTGCCCGACGAGCGGGAACAGCTGTGCGCGGTTCGCCTCGGCATTCGGCGACGTGAAGAGGAACTCCCACACGTCCAGCGGACCCTTCGCGATGTACGGCGAGATGCCGGTGAGACTGACGACCGCCTGCCACAGCAGAAGCAGCACGATGATCGTGATCCCGGCGTTACCGAGCGAGCGCAGCACCGTCTTGCGCAGTGCGCGCCGGCGCTCGGCGCGCAGGCGCGCCTGCGCCGCGGCATCCGCTGCCACGGCCAGCTGGACGGTGGCTCCTCCGGCGGTGACCGGATCGAGAGTTGCACGCGGAGACATCAGGCCGCCTTCCCAGCCACACCCGCGGCGCCTGCGACCCAGGGAGTGACGAGCTTGATCACGAGGCCGAACAGGCCGTACGCGGCGAGGGCGAACACGGCGCACAGCAGGAACACCGACCACACGCCGGCCGAGTCGAGTTGCCCCTGCAGGCGGATGAGTGTGGGCCCGACTCCTGCGGTGATTGAGCCGAGGTATTCGCCCAGCACGGCGCCGAGGAACGCGGTCGGCACGGCGATCTGCAGGGCGTTGAGGATCGCGGGCAGCGCCGCGATCAGCCGCACCTTGCGCAACTGCGTCCAGGCGCCGCCGCCGTAGACGCGGACGACGTCGAGGGATGCCTTGTCGGCGGACTTGAAGCCGAGGATCGCGCCGACGACCGTCGTGAACACGCACACGAGCGCGGCGAGGAAGATCGCCGTCGCCGATGGGTCGCCGGGGTTCTTCGCGCCGCCGAGCACGACGACCGAGATGCCGCCGACCGCGACGACCGGCAGGCAGTAGGTGACGACCGCGATCTGGGTGATGACGGTCTCGGTGCGGGGGAAGACGAGCACGGATGTCGCGAGCACGAGTGCGATGCCGTTGCCCCACAGATACCCGATCGCGGCGGCCGTGATCGTCGGCTGGAAAACGCTCCACGCGCCGGCGATGTTGCCCTGGATGAACAGCCATTCGAACACGGCGTACGGCGAGGGAACGGGCGTGAAGGTCGTGCCCTCCTGCTGCTGGAACGCGAGCAGCGAGAACAGCCACCACGCGAGGACCAGCCCGACGCCTCCGAGCGTCGCGGCGAGCCAGCCGGGTATGTGAGCCTTGGTCACCTCACGCCTCCGCTTCGGCGTGCCCGTCCGCACCGAACAGCAGTTCGGATGCCCGGTCCACGAGCGCGTGGAACTCGGGCGTGCGCATCATCTCGGGGGTTCGTGGGCGCGGCAGGTCGACCTCGATGATCTCCTTGACCCGCCCGGGACGCGGCGACATGACGGCGACGCGGTCGGCGAGGAAGATGGCTTCGCTGATGCCGTGGGTGACCAGCAGCGTCGTCGCGGGCTTCTCGGTCCAGATGCGCAGCAACTCAAGGTTGAGGTTCTGGCGGGTCATGTCGTCGAGCGCGCCGAACGGCTCGTCGAGAAGGAGCACAGAGGGCTTGAGCACGAGGGCGCGCGCGATCGAGGCGCGCTGGCGCATGCCGCCCGACAGCTGCGCGGGCTTCGCGTTCGCGAAATCACGCAGGCCCACGAGGTCGATGAGCTCGTCGACGTAGGCCTTGTCGACGGGGCGACCGGCGACCTCGAACGGCAGCTCGATGTTCTTGCGGATGCTGCGCCAGGGCAGCAGCGCGTGGTCTTGGAAGGCGATGCCCAGCTCGCTCTTCGCGCGAAGCTGGTCGGGCGTCTCGCCGTCGACGAGCGCCATGCCGTCGGACGGGTGGTCGAGAGCTGCGAGGATGCGCAGGATCGTGGATTTGCCGCACCCGGACGGCCCGAGCAGGGCCAGGAATGACCCCTTCTCGGTGTGCAGGTCGGTGTTCTGCAGCGCCTGCAGCGACCTGCCCCCGCGCAAGGTGAACGACTTCGATACTCCGGAGATCTGGATGCCGGTGCCCGCGAGAGCACCGGCATCCAGGGTTTCTGCCATGGTCATGTTGTTACGGGAGGTACGACTTCAGGTCGGGGTTCTCGGCGTAGATCTCGTCGATGATCGTCGTGTCGAACAACTGGTCGGCCGTGAGGTCCCAGCCCGAGGCGGCGAGCGACGCGAGGGTCTGCGTCTTCAGGTCGTCCGAGATCGTGAACAGACCGTTCGCCTCGGTCTCGTCCGTCGAGATCAGCTTCGCCTGGGCCTCGACGCCGGCCGCGACCTTGTCGGGGTCGAGGTCTCCGAAGGTGAGGTCACCGGCAGAGGCCGACTCGTTGTAGTACTTCGTCACGAGCGCGACGGTGTCGTCGATGGGCTGTGTGAAGGTGTCCGTCCAGCCCTTGATCTCGGCGATCAGGAACGCCTTGATGAGGTCCTTGTTGTTCGCGAGGTAGTCGTCGGTCACGGCGTACGACTCCGCCACGTAGGGCAGGCCGTTCTCGGCGTAGGCGAGGTTCGTGACCTCATAACCGGCCATCTCGACCGTGATGGCCTCATTGGTCAGGTATGCCATGAAGCCGTCGACGTCGCCGTTCATCAGCGGAGTCGGGTCGAAGTCGACCGGGACGATCGTGAGCTGGTCCTCGGTGATGCCGTTGGCGGCGAGCAGGGCCTTGAAGACCGAGGCGTTCGAGTCCTGCACGCCGATCTTCTTGCCGATGAGGTCCTCGGGCGTCGCGATGTTCGCGCCGTCCTTCAGCGACAGGATCGTGAACGGGTTCTTCTGGAACGTCGTCGCGATGATCTTCAGCGGGGCATCCTGCTCGGCCACCGCAGCGCCGACCGAGGCAGCGTCGGTGAGGGCGAACTGGACCGAGCCGGAGAGCAGCTTCGCCACGCCGGTGTCGGGGCCGGCGACGCCGACGACGTTCGAGAAGCCGGCCTCGTCGTAGTAGCCGTTGTCATAGGCGTAGAACTCGCCGGCGAACTCCTCGTTCTTGATCCACGAGTACTGCACGCTGATCTCGCCGAAGTCGGCGGAAGCGCCCGCGTCGCCCGAGGAGGACGCCGAGGGGGCGGCCGTCGACGAGCAGGCGGACAGGGCGAGCGCGGCGGCGGCCGCCAGCGCGAGGACGATTCCGCCGCGGCGGCGGATGGTGTGAGATGCGGGCATCGGGTCTCCTTGAGTGCTGTTGGTGCTCTCGTGACCCTAGGTCGCTTACGTTTCGGGCGTCCGTTCGGTGGTGTTTCCGGGATGTGACGAGTGTGCGAGACGCCACACCCGGTCGCGGCTGAAGGGCTGCGCGAAGGGCCGGATGCCCAGGGCGCGCGCGATCGCGTTGCCGATCGCGGGTGCCACGGGGTTGTACGGCGACTCGCTCATCGACTTCGCGCCGAACGGGCCCAGGTCGTCGCTCGTGTCGGCGAAGTACACCTCGGTCTCGGGCACGTCGGCGAACTGCGGCACGCGATACGTGCGGAAGACGGGCGTCGTGACCTTGCCCTCGGGCGAGACCATGACCTCTTCGTACAGCGCGCTGCCGATGCCCTGCGCGACGCCGCCCTCGATCTGGCCGCGGCACTGCGCGGGGTTCATGACGAACCCGGCATCCGCCGACTGGATCGACTGCAGGATGCGCACCGTGCCGGTCGTCGGGTCGACGGCGACGCGCACGGCGTGCACGTTGAACGCGAGCGAGCGCTGCTCGCCGAGCTCGCTGCCGTCGGCGGTGAGCTCACCGTCGGCGCACAGCTCGGCGAAGCCGACGAGCCCGGCGATCGTCTCGACTCCCGTCGAGGTGAGCGAAGCGGATGCCGCGTCGGTGCCGGTCAGCGCCGCTGCGCGCGCGCGCATCCGCCGCGCGAGCGTCAGGCACGCGGCATGCAGGGCCTTGCCCGCGACCGTGATGCCGGCCGACGCGAACGCGCCGGTGTCGTGCGCGACGGCATCCGTGTCGGCGTGCCACAGCTCGATGCGGTCGAAGTCGGCGGCGAGATCGGTCGCCCCGATCTGACGCAGGACCGTCGTCGTGCCGTTGCCGAACTCGGCCGTGCCGGCCCGCAGCAGGTACGTGCCGTCGGCGCGCAGGGTCGCGGTCGTGTGCGCGATGTGGCCGAACGGGGCCATCGTCGCGATCATCGCGGCCGCCATCCCCTCGCCGACGAGCCAGCCGTCGGGGGCGGTCGCGCCGTTGCCGCGCGCCAGGGCGTCCTGCGCGAGGTCGAGGCACTGGTCGAACCCGTAGCTGCCCCACACGAGGTCGTCGTGCCCGGGGTCGTCACCCGACCGGATCGCATTGATCCGCCGCAGGTCGAACGGGTCGATCCCGAGCCGCTCAGCGAGCATGTCCATCGCCGATTCGACGCCGAGCACAACCTGCCCGAGGCCGTACCCGCGGAACGCACCGGACGGGATGTTGTTCGTGTAGACGACCTCGGCGTCGACGCGCTTCAGCGGCACCCGGTAGATCGTCGTCGACTCGGCGAGCGAGTGGAACATGACGCCGCGCGAGTGGTTGCCGTAGGCGCCGGTGTCGCTCAGCAGGTCGATCTGCATCGCGGTGAGCGTGCCATCCGCATCCGCCCCGAGCGTCACCGTGACGCGCATCGGGTGCCGCACCGCGGCACGCAAGAACTCGTCGGTGCGGGTGAACTCGTACGCGACAGGGCGCCGGGTGCGCAGCACCGCGAGGGCGACGAGGTCTTCCGTGAAGATCTCCTGCTTGCCGCCGAAACCGCCGCCGAGCCTGGCCGCATGTACACGCACGCGGTCGCGCTCGAGGTCGAACAGTCGCGCGATCTCGTCGCGCGCAAGGAACGGTACCTGCGTCGACGAGCGGATGACCAGGCGCCCCTCGTCGTCGAGCCAGCCGACCGAGCCGTGCGTCTCGAGCTGCGCGTGCGTCACGCGCGAGGTCTGCCACGTGCCGGTGACGGTCACGGCGCTTGCGGCGAGGGCGGATGCCACGTCGGGCCCCGCGTGCACGCTCGCGATGACGTTGCGGTGCGCCTCGTCGACGCGGTCGTCCGGCGTGCGATCGGGGTGGATGAGCGGCGCGCCGGGCATCCGCGCCTCGTCGGGGTCGAAGACGGCCGGGAGCACGTCGTAGGTGATGTCGACGAGGCGGCACGCGGCATCCGCCGCTTCGGCCGTCTCGGCGACGACCGCGACGACGCGCTGGCCGATGTAGCGCACGACGTCGTCGAGCATGCGGGTGTCGTCGGGGTCGTCGGTGCGGTGCTCGTGGCGACCCGACGAGTAGCGCACCTGCGGGACGTCCTCGTGCGTGAAGACGGCGACGACGCCGGCAACGGCGCGCGCGGCGGTGGTGTCGATCGCGGTGACGCGCGCGTGCGCGTGCGGGCTCGCGACGACGCGCAGCACGAGCGCATCCGTCGCGGGGTGATCCGGCGGCAGATCGAACGTGAACGGCTCGCGGCCCTGCACGATGCGGCGCGCGGCCTCGGGGCGGGCGGAGGTGCCGACGTGCTGCAGGGCCGCCGTGGCCGGTGCCGTCGTCGCGGATTCGGCTCGCGGCCCCGTCTCGCGCACCTCGCCGAGCACCGACGCGCGGATCGCCTCGCGGATGGGGCGGTAGCCCGTGCAGCGGCAGAGGTTGCCCTTCATGCGGCGGTCGAGGTCGTCGAGATCATCGCCGCACAGCGTCGAGGCGGTCACGGTCATGCCGGGCGTGCAGAATCCGCACTGGAAGCCGAAGCCGTCGGCGATCGCCTCCTGCACGGGATGCAGCTCATCGGCGGGCGCGAGGCCCGCGGCGGTCGTGACGGCGTGGCCCTCGACGCGCACGGCGGGGATCAGGCACGAGTGCACGGGCACCCCGTCGAGCAGCACCGAGCACGCGCCGCAGTCGCCCGCGTCGCAGCCCTTCTTCACCTCGGTGTGGCCCGTCTCGCGCAGGAGGGTCCGCAGGCACTGGCCCGCGCGTGGGTCGGCCTCGACCGGCTCGCCGTCGACGTCGAAGATCATGCGAGCTCCGCCCGGATGCGTGACGCGAGCTCGACGCTGACCGCCCGCCGCCAGTCGGCGGCACCCAGGGGGTCGGTGTAATAGCCGGGAGCGGATGCCACGGCATCCGCCAGTTCCGTCTCGGTCGGCAGCAGCGCGAATCGCAGCACCGTCGGCGTCGCCGTGGCAGCGGTCACGGTGAAGACGGTCGTGCCGTCGGGGTCGACGCGGCCCGTCACGACAGCGCCGGAGCGGCCGTGCTCGGCGAGGGCGATCTTGCGCAGCAGGGCGCGCGAGGCGAGCGCGTGCGTGGGGATCTCAACGGCGCGCAGCACGTCGCCTCGGCCGAGGTTCGTGGTGCCGTTGCCCGTCACGAGATCGGCCACGGGCATCCGCCGTTCGTCGTCTTTTGTCCAGATGACAGCGACGGCGTCGAGTGCGACGCTCAGCGACACCATCGCTCCCGCGGCGAACGCGCGGCAGATGTTGCCGCCCACGGTCGCGGTGTTCCAGATCTTGAACGATGCCAACAGGGCGTTCGCGGCCGCCGGCACGAGCTGCGCGGCGGGCCAGTGCGCGGGAGCTGTCGCGGCCCACGCGACGAGGTTCGCGATCGTGCACGTCGCTGCGACGCGCAGGCCCTCGGGGGTCTCCTCGAGGTCGGGCCAGGCGAGCCCGGTGAGATCGACGAGGCCGGTCGTGGCGGGCTGCGGCTCGCTCATGATCCAGGTGCCCCCGGCGAGGAGAGCCTCGCCGGGGGCAAGCTGCAGATCCTCCCGAGAACGGGCGACGCGGTACGCCTGCACCGACGTGATGTCCATGTTGCCCTGCTCTCCGGATCGCGGCCCTAGCTCGCTGTCGCGCCCGATCGAGTGAAGCAGGCCCCCGTTTCGCGGGTGTTTCATGGCCGCAACACGGCCGCAATCCGGGGCGCATACCGTGAATGGCATGCGTGAGATCCTGCCTGTCGCCGCCCGTTGGGCGGGTGCGGAGCAGGCGTTCGCGATCGCGACGGTTGTCGGCGTCGGCGGCAGTGCGCCGCGCGAGATCGGCGCGAGCATGGTCGTCTCGGCGAGCGGCGAGGTGTTCGGCACGGTGTCCGGCGGATGCGTCGAGGGCGCCGTCTACGAGCGCTGCCTCGAGGTACTGGCCGGTGCCGCACCTCACGTCGACCGGTTCGCGTACAGCGACGCCGACGCGTTCGCCGTCGGGCTGACATGCGGCGGGACGATCGATGTCCTCGTGCGGGCCGTGCCCCC
The DNA here is from genome assembly GCF_007992455.1 of Microbacterium saccharophilum. Classification (GTDB taxonomy): domain Bacteria; phylum Actinomycetota; class Actinomycetes; order Actinomycetales; family Microbacteriaceae; genus Microbacterium; species Microbacterium saccharophilum. The sequence goes on from NZ_BKAH01000003.1 coordinate 354,105, forward strand.
GGGGAGTGCCGCCGCGGCCGATCTGCAGCTGCTCGCGGCGCGCGAGGCCGCCGCGATCCCGACGGGGTTCGCGCTCGTGACCGCGGGGCCGGAACTCGGCGTCGGGCGAGTCGTGTCGTCGGACGCCGCAGCGCCCGCGGCGGTGCCGGGTGTCGTCTCGCTGCGGGTCGGGGTTCCGGCGCGGTTGATCGTCGTCGGCGCGGTCGAGTTCGCCGTCGCGCTCGCGCGGCTGGGCGCCGCGATGGGGATGCGGGTGACCGTCGTCGATCCGCGCGAGGTGTTCGCGACCGAGGCCCGATTCCCGGGTGCCGAAGTCGTCGTCGACTGGCCCGACCGGTACCTCGCGGGGGAGCGGCTGGATGCCGGAACCGCCGTCTGCGTCTTGACGCACGACCCCAAGATCGATGTCCCCGCGCTGCGCGCGGCGCTCGCGTCGCCGGCCGGATACATCGGGGCGATGGGCAGTCGCCGGACCCACGACGACCGCATGCGGCGCCTCGGTGACGCCGAGGTGCCGCTGGCCGCGCGGATGCGCGTGCGCTCGCCGATCGGACTGGATCTGGGCGGACGCAGCCCCGAGGAGACGGCCCTGTCGATCCTCGCGGAGATCGTCGCCGACCGGCACGGTGGCACGGGGGCCCGGTTGTCGGGGCTGTCCGGGCCTGTGCACGCTGCGGTCGGGCCGGGGGCGGGTTCGGGTTCTGATGCGGCTACCCAGGTTCCTGCCGCGGTGCCTTCGTCGGTGCCCTCGATCGAGTGCGCCTGGATGCCCGACGTCCCCGCCCGCTCATGAGCGTCGTCGGCATCGTGCTCGCCGCCGGCGCGGGCACGCGGTACGGCCACCCGAAGGCGCTCGCGACGGATGCCGACGGGCGAGGGTGGATCGCTTCTGCCGTCGAGACGCTGACGGATGCCGGATGCGCGCCCGTGCTCGTCGTGCTCGGCGCCCGACACGACGAGGCGACCGCGCTCGTCCCCGCCGCCGCGACGATCGTCGTCGCGGTGGACTGGTCCGACGGGTTGTCGGCCTCGGTGCGGGCGGGACTCGCCGTCGCGGCGGAGACCGCCGCGACGGCCGCACTCGTGGTCCCCGTGGATGTGCCCGAGCTGCCGGCATCCGCGTGCATCCGCGTCTCGGCGGATGCATCCGCCGAGACGCTGCGGCAGGCGGCCTACGGCGGCGAGGTGGGCCACCCCGCGCTCATCGGGCGGGCGCACTGGAGCGCGCTCGCCGCCGAGCTGGCCGGCGACCGCGGCGCGGGCGGATACCTGCGCGCGCACGGTGCCGCCCTCGTCGAGTGCGGCGACCTGTGGCACGGCCGCGACGTCGACGCGCCGCCCCCGCGGCATCCGTCCCTTCCCGCCGCATTCGCGCGCCCGTAGCGGCGCCAACGGCCGGATGAGCCCCGCGCGCGGCGCGCCGACCCCGCGGCATCCGTCCCTTCCCGCCGCATCCGCGCGCCCATAGCGGCACGGGCGGCCGGATGAGCCCGCCGCCGTGTAGCGCCACCACCAAGACCCGACGCATCCAGGAGGCGACGATGATTCCCGAGATCGACTATTGAGGATGCCGCGGCATCCTCCACCGTCGACGCCGCCGCCTTCGACCGGTTGCACGGTGTGCTCTCGCGCTACTACCGTTTGCTGATCATCGACACCGGCAACAACATGCGCGCGTCGAACTGGGTGGCCGCGGTCGCGGCGGCCGACCAGCTCGTCATCGTCTCGACCGTGCGCGAGGACACCGCCGCGAGCGCCGCGTGGCTGCTCGACGGGCTGCGCGAGAAGGGCTTCGACGCGAAGATCGACGACGCGGTCACGATCCTCGCCGCGCCGTCGGCGAAGCCCGACCGCAAGCTCGCCGAGCGCCTGGAGCGCCACTTCGCGCAGGTGACCTCCGCCGTGGTGCACGTGCCGTTCGACGCGGCGCTCGTCGACGGCGGGCCGATCGACTTCGATGCGCTGTCGGGAGACACCCGCGACGCGTGGCTGACCGCCGCCGCCGCCATTGCCGAGCGCCTGTAGCCCCGCTCCGGCCGGGACCACAGGCGGGTCGCGCGGGCCGGTGCGCGGGCGGCCTGGTCCCCAACTCAGTCTCCTCGCGCCGGATCCGGCTGGTCTGAGCCCGCTGGGGCGCCACGAGCACCAGAGCAGACTGAATTGTGCCCGCTCGCTCCCGCGCACCGCGCACCCCGCTCTCTCCCGAGCACCGCGCCCGCGCGGGCCTCAGGTGCGGATGACGATGTTCTCCGGCTCCTCGTCGGCGAGCAGGTGCGCGATCTGGCGCTTCACAAGCGCCGCGATGCGCGGGTGCATGGCGCTGGAGGCTCCGCCGACGTGCGGCGCGATGAGCACGCCCGGAAGCCCCCAGAGCGGGTGCCCCTCCGGCAGCGGTTCGGGGTCGGTGACATCGAGCGCCGCGCGGATGCGCCCCTCCCGCACGTGCCGCACGAGCGCGTCGGTGTCCACGAGCGGTCCGCGCCCGACGTTGACGATCAGCGCGCCGTCGGGGAGGGCGGCGAGCTCGGCGTCTCCGATGATGTGCCGCGTCGCATCTCCGCCGGGAAGGGTCAGCACGACGATCTCCGCCGTCGGCAGCAGTTCCGGCAGCTCGTCGATGCCGTGCACGCGGATGCCGTCCTCGCCGCGCGCCCGCGACGCCACCGGCACGAGGTCCACCTCGAAGGGCGCCAGCCGTGCGGCGACCGCCTTGCCGACGCCGCCGTAGCCGAGCAGCAGCACCCGCCGGTCCGCGAGGCTCTGGGCGTAGCGAGGATGCCACACCCCCGCGCGGGTGTCGACGGCGAACGCGTCGAGGTGCCGCTGCGCGGCGAGGGTCAGCCCCACCGCCAGCTCGGCGGTGGAGGTCTCGTGCACAGTCGCGGCGTTGGCGAAGACGATCCCGGGCGGGAGCTTCTCCGCGGTGCCCTCGTAGCCGATGGACTGGCCCTGCACGAGTCGGGTCGTCACCCCCGCCAGCAGCGACAGCCCGTTGCCGCCGGACATGTAGGGCGGTACGACCAGGTCGATGCGGTCGCGCGGGGCTGCGGCATCCATCGCCCATACGATCACCTCGACGCCGTCCGGGAGCGGCTCGAGGTCGCGGGCGAGTTCGGGGCGGGGGACGGAGACGACGAGACTCATGACCTCGACGCTACCCGCCCGTGCGACGGGCGCGCCCAGTATCCTCGCCCCAGGAGGTGCGCATGATTCCGGAGATCAACTACTGGGCGGTGCTGCTGGCGACGGTGGCCGCCATCGTCATCGGGTCGGTCTGGTACACGCCTCGCGTGTTCGGCGACCGGTGGAAGAAGTGGGGGCAGGTCGCCGATCCCGAGACCTCGGCGCAGTCGTGGCTGCCGATCCTGGTCTCGATCGTCCTCGCGTTCCTGCTCGCGTGGGTGCTCGCCGGGTCGGTCGCCATCGCCTGGCACTTCTACGGCGGCACCTACTTCGGCTCCGCGATCGTGACCGGGCTGACGCTGTGGGCCGGCTTCACGGCCGGTCGCTTCATCACGCACGACGTCTTCGCCGGGCGCCCCTCGCAGCTGACGATCCTCAACATCTCCTACGAGCTGGTGCTCGTGCTGGTGATGTCGGTGATCATCGGCGTGTGGCCACCCGCGGGCACCGTCTGACCGGCCGATGCCGCGGCGCGCGGCATCCGTGCGTGTATCGCGCGGCGCGGGTCAGGCCGCGGCGCCCACGACGGCCGCAACCGCCGAGGTGAAGAACGCGAGACCGTCGACGCCGGAACGCATCGCGGCGGCGGTGTCGGGGCCGAAGCCCGGCTCCACGGCGTGCTCGGGGTGCGGCATGAGGCCGACCACGTTGCCGCGGGGGTTGGTCAGGCCGGCGATGTCGTCGAGCGAGCCGTTCGGGTTGACCCCGACGTAGCGGAACGCCACGAGCCCCTCGCCCTCGATCCGGGCGAGCGTCTCCGCGGAGCAGATGTAGCCGCCGTCGGCGTTCTTCAGCGGAATGGTGATCTCCTGCCCGACCTCGAACTGCGACGTCCAGGCCGTCGAGGCGTTCTCGACGCGCAGGCGCTGGTCGCGACGGATGAACTGCTGATGCGCGTTGCGGATGAGCCCGCCCGGCAGCAGGTGAGCCTCGACGAGCATCTGGAAGCCGTTGCAGATGCCGAGGATCGGCATGCCGGCGGCGGCGGCATCCTTCACCTCGGCCATGATCGGCGCGAGCGCGGCGATCGCGCCGGCGCGCAGGTAGTCGCCGTAGCTGAAGCCGCCGGGGAGGACGAGGGCGTCGACGCCCTCGAGGTCGTGCGAGCCGTGCCACAGGGCGACGGGCTCGGCGCCGGCGAGACGGATGGCGCGCTGCGCGTCGCCGTCGTCGAGGGAGCCGGGGAACGTGATGACCCCGATGCGTGCGGTCACTCGACGACCTCGATGCCCACGACGTCCTCGATGACGGCGTTGGAGAGGATCTCGTCCGCGAGCTTCTTGACCGTCTCGAGCGTCGCGTCATCGGCGCGCTCGACGGTCAGCTCGAACCGCTTGCCGATGCGGACACCGGAGAAGCCGTCGACCCCCAGCCGCGCCAGTGCGCCGGCGACGGCCTTCCCCTGCGGGTCCAGCAGCTCGGCCTTGGGCATGACGTCGACGACGATGGTGGGCATTCGAGGCTCCAGGAGTCGCGGGATGGGGTGCGCCGTCCAGTCTACGGGGCCGCTCGTGCGGCGAGCCCCGTCGGCTTGTGACCGAACCGTGACCTGAGTGTGGGAGCGCTCCCTTGACGAGCGTGGGAGCGATCCCATAACGTGTCCATCAATCGGTGAGAGCGCTCCCATCCTGGGACGGGAATGCGACCCGACGCACCCAGCATCACCCACATCCACAAAGGAGTGACACGTGAAATCACGCGCACTGCGACGCATCGGCCTCGTGGCCGGCTTCGCGACCACGTCGGCGATCGTCCTCGCGGGCTGCGCCGGCGGCGGCAGCACCCCCGCCCCGACCAGCGGCAGCGACGGCGACTTCGAAGGGGTCGAGCTCACGCTCGCCACCTTCAACGACTTCGGCTACACACCCGAGCTCCTGGCGGAGTTCGAGGAGGAGACCGGCATCAAGGTCGTCCACAACAAGGCGGCGACCTCCAACGACGCCCGCGCGAACTTCTTCCAGAAGCTCGGCAAGAGCGGCCTCGCCGACGTCGAGGCCGTCGAGGTCGACTGGTTCACCGAGATGATGCAGTACTCGGACCTCGTCGCTCCGGTTCCCGACGACCTCAAGGGCCGCTGGCTGGACTGGAAGGAAGCCGCCGCGACCGACGCCGACGGCAACCTCGTGGCGTACGGCACCGACGTGGGGCCGCAGGCCATCTGCTACCGCTCCGACCTGTTCGGTGCGGCCGGTCTGCCCACCGACCGTGAAGAGGTCGCCGGCCTGTTCACCACGTGGGACGACTTCTTCGAGGTCGGCGCCGACTACGTCGAGAAGACCGGCAAGCCGTTCATCGACTCGGCCAACTCCGCGCTGCAGGGCCTCGTGAACCAGCTCGAGATCGCGTACGAGGAGCCCGACGGCACCATTGTCGCGACCGAGAACGACGACATCCGCGCCGCCTACGACACCGTCGTGGACAAGGCCATCCCGATCTCGGCGTACGCCGGACAGTGGAGCGACGACTGGTACGCCGCCATGGCCAACGGCGACTTCGCCGCGATGCTGTGCCCGCCGTGGATGCACGGCATCATCTCCGGTGAGGCCCCCGACATCACCGGCTGGGACGTCGCCGACGTCTTCCCCGAGGGCGGCGGCAACTGGGGCGGCTCGTACCTCGTCGTCCCGGCCAACGGCGAGAACGTCGCCGCGGCGCAGAAGCTGGCCGACTGGCTGACGGCTCCCGAGACCCAGGCGAAGGCCTTCGTCAACGCGGGTACGTTCCCCAGCCAGATCGAAGCGCAGGAGAGCGCCGAGCTGACCGGCTTCACCAACCCGTACTTCAACGACGCCCCCACCGGTGAGATCGGCATCAACCGCGCCAACGCGGTCAAGGTCGCCACCTACAAGGGCGAGAAGTACTTCCAGTTCCACGACGCCCTGCAGAACGCGGTCACCCGTGTCTTCGACGGCCTCGAGGACAAGGAGACCAGCTGGGACACCTGGGTGAACGAGGTCGGAGCCTTCTGAGCTCCCCCTCTCCCTCCGGGGGTGCGGGCCGTCAGGCCCGCACCCCCGGGCATCCCACCCGAACCCGAAGGGCGATCGTGACCGCTACCGATTCGCGACCGGCGACGCGCGCCGAGGCCGCACCCACACCCCCGCGCCAGCCGCGCGTGATCTCGTTCTCGCAGAAGCTCAGCAAGTGGGACCTGAAGTTCTCGCCGTACCTCTACATCTCGCCGTTCTTCATCATGTTCGCGGTCGTCGGGCTCTTCCCGATCGCGTACACGGCGGTCATCTCCTTCATGGACTGGGACCTCGTCCGCAACTCCGGTGAGTTCATCGGCTTCGACCAGTACATCTGGATCCTGAGCCAGCCCCACTTCTGGACGGCGCTGCGCAACACGTTCAGCATCTTCCTGCTCTCCAGCGTCCCGCAGCTGATCCTCGCGATCTTCGTCGCGGCCGTGCTGGACCGCAACATCCGCGCCAAGACGTTCTGGCGGATGAGCGTCCTCGTGCCGTTCGTCGTGGCACCGGTCGCCGTCGGCCTCATCTTCAACGCGATGTTCGCCGACCAGTCCGGCCTCATCAACAGCTGGCTGCAGACGATCGGCATCCCCGCCATCCCGTGGCACAAGGACCCGTTCTGGAGCCACGTCGCGATCGCGACGATGGTCAACTACCGCTGGATGGGCTACAACGCCCTCATCCTTCTGGCGGCCATGCAGGCGGTGAACCGCGACTTCTACGAGGCCGCGACCGTCGACGGCGCAGGTCCGATCCGCCAGTTCTTCAGCATCACGATGCCCTCGCTCAAGCCGACCCTCATCTTCGTGATCATCACCTCGACGATCGGCGGCCTGCAGATCTTCGACGAGCCCCGCGTGTTCGACCAGTTCGGTCGGGGCGGAGCCGCGCAGCAGTGGCTCACCATCACGCTGTACCTCTACGACATCGGCTGGGGACAGTGGAACTTCGGCCGGGCCGCCGCCATGGCGTGGATCCTGTTCATCATCATCCTCGGCATCGGCCTCATCAACCTGCTCATCACCCGCTCGCTCGTGCGTGACGAGGGGCTCCGCGGCGGGATCAGCAAGGCGCAGCAGAAGAAGTCCGCCCGCGAGGCGAAGAAGAAGGTCAAGGAGGCCCAGCGATGAGCACCATCGGCACCACCCCCGCCTCCCTCGCGGTCGTCGAGGAGAACATCCCGAACGCGAAGAAGGCCCGCCGCGCCGGCAAGGGCATCCGCATCCGCGGGTCGCGCCCCGGCTTCTGGGCGTACGCGACGCTCGCCGTCGTCTTCCTCTCGGCGATCTTCCCGCTGTACTGGTCGTTCATCATCGGCTCAGGCGACGCCACGACGCTGCGCAAGCCCTTCCCGTGGATTCCGGGTGGCAATTTCTTCGAGAACGCCGCGGCGGTCATGAACAACCCGGCCGTGAACTTCTGGCCGGCGCTGTGGAACTCGATCTACAGCTCGTTCCTCATCGCCGCCGCCGTCGTCATCACCTCGACCCTGGCCGGCTGGGCGTTCGCGAAGCTCCGGTTCCACGGCGGCCCCGCACTGCTCGTCTTCGTCGTCGCCACGATGGCGGTGCCGCAGCAGCTCGGCGTCGTGCCGCTGTACATCCTCTTCAGCGAGCTGGGCTGGACGGGCCAGATCGGCGCGATCATCATCCCGGCGCTCACGAGCGCGTTCGGGGTGTTCTGGATGACGCAGTACCTGCGCCAGTCCGTGCCGGATGAGCTCATCGAGGCGGCCCGCGTCGACGGCGCATCCATGATCCGCACGTTCTGGACCGTCGGTGTCACCGCCGCCCGTCCCGCGGCGGCCATGCTGTTCCTCTTCACCTTCGTCGGGTCGTGGAACAATTTCTTCTGGCCGTTCATCGTGCTCGACCGGCAGAACCCCACGCTGCCCGTCGCGCTGTCGCTGCTGCAGTCGAACTACTTCGTCGACTACTCCGTCGTGCTGGCGGGCGTCGTCCTCGCGACGATCCCCCTCCTGCTGTTGTTCATCTTCGCGGGCAAGCAGCTCGTCAGCGGCATCATGCAAGGCGCGGTCAAGGGCTGACGCCCCGACCGCTCACGAAAGGCACCACACACATGACCGATACTTCGCGCGCGTTCCCGGCGGGCTTCCTCTTCGGCGCGGCAACCGCCGCGTACCAGATCGAGGGTGCCGCGTTCGAGGACGGCCGGCGCGCCTCGATCTGGGATGAGTTCAGCCGCATCCCCGGCGCCGTCATCAACGGCGACAACGGCGATGTCGCCTGCGACCACTATCACCGGTACCCGGGCGATGTCGCGATCATGAAGGATCTGGGCCTGGACACCTACCGGTTCAGCGTGTCGTGGGCGCGGGTGCGCCCCGATGGCGGCGCGCTCAACCCGAAGGGACTCGACTTCTACAAGCGCCTCGTGGACGAGCTGCGGGACGCCGACATCTTGCCGTGGCTGACCCTGTACCACTGGGACCTCCCGCAGGCGCTCGAAGCACGCGGCGGCTGGACCGTGCGCGAGACGGCCGACCGGTTCACCGAATACGCGCTCGACGTGCACGATGCACTGGGTGACCGCGTGGCGAACTGGACGACGCTCAACGAGCCCTGGTGCTCGTCGTTCCTCAGCTACACCGCCGGCATCCACGCGCCCGGCCGCTACAGCGTGACCGACGGCGTGCTCGCCGCGCATCACCTGCTGCTCGGCCATGGTCAGGCCGTGCGCGAGCTGCGCGCGCGCGATGCGTCGCTGAGCCTCGGCATCACGCTGAACCTCACGGTCGCCGAGCCGGCGAACCCGCAGGATGCCGCCGACCTCGACGCCGCCCGCCGCATCGACGGCCAGTTCAACCGCTGGTTCCTCGACCCGATCTTCCGCGGGGCGTACCCGGCCGACACCGTCGAGGACATCCGCGGGGTGGATGCCGGCGCCATCGACGCGCTGGACGCGGCGACGCGGGACGGCGACCTCGCCACGATCGCGCAGCCGCTCGACGCGCTGGGCGTCAACTACTACCACGGCGAATTCGTCGGCGGCCGGCCCGACCCGAACCCGCCGGCGCCCGGCGATGCGCCCACCGACCGTCGCGCCGAGTCGCCGTTCCCCTCGCACGAGGGCATCCACTGGCACGAGCGGGGCCTCCCGCGCACGTCGATGAACTGGGAGGTGCAGCCCGCCGGGCTCACCGAGCTGCTGCAGCGGGTGTCGACGGAGTACGCCGCGCCGGCCGGGACCGCGCTGTACGTCACCGAGAACGGCGCCGCCTACGACGACGAGCTCGTGACGGAGGACGGCGAGCGTCGTGTGCACGATGCCGACCGCGTCGCCTTCCTGCGCGGACACCTCGGTGCCGTGGCGGATGCCGCCGCCGCCGGCGTGGACGTCCGCGGCTACTTCTACTGGTCGCTGCTCGACAACTACGAGTGGGCGTGGGGGTACGAGAAGCGCTTCGGCATCATCCGTGTCGACTACGACACCCAGGAGCGCACCCTCAAGGACAGCGCGCTGGAGTATCGTCGGGTCATCGCCGCCCGGGCGATCGACGTCCCCGTACTGAGGTAGAGAAGCGCCGTGACCATCGAGACCTCGCGCGCAGCCGCCACCATCGAGGAAGTCGCCGCCGTCGCCGGCGTCTCCCGGTCGACGGTGTCGCGCGTGGTCAACGGGTCGACCGCCGTGAGCCCCGCCGCGCTCGCGGCCGTGCAGCGGGCCATCGCCGAGCTGAACTACGTGCCCAACCGCGCGGCGCGCTCGCTCGCGAGTCGCGCGACGATGGCCCTGGCCCTCGTCGTGCCCGAGGACACCACCCGTTTCTTCGGGGACCCGTTCTTCGCCGCCATCGTGTCGGGGATCAACACCCGGTTGAGCCGGTCGGACTACGTCCTCAACCTCATCATCGCGAGCGACGATCCGCGCGACAAGACGACGGCGTACGTGCGCAGCGGCGCCGTCGACGGCGCGATCGTGGTGTCGCATCATACGAGCGACACCTTCATCGACCGGATCGCCGCGGCCGTCCCGGTCGTCTACGGCGGCCGGCCGGTGCGCGAGCGGGAGCGCGACTACTACGTCGACGTCGACAACCTCGCCGGCGCGCGCGCCGCGACGGAGTACCTGATCGCCAAGGGCCATCGGAAGATCGCGACGATCACGGGTCCCCTCACGATGCCCGCCGGCATCGACCGCCTCGCGGGGTTCCGGGAGGCGCTCGGCGACGCCGGGCTCGAAGAGGTCGCCGTGGAGGACGGCAACTTCACGGCCGACGGGGGCGGCGCGGCGATGCAGCGGATCCTCGCCTCCGGCGCGGAGTTCGACGCGCTGTTCATCGCGAGCGACCTCATGGCCCGCGGGGCGCTCGCCTCGCTCGCCCGCGCGGGACGGCGTGTGCCGGACGACGTGGCGATCATCGGCTTCGACGACTCCCCGGTCGCGACGAGCGTGCGCCCGAACCTCACGACGATGCGCCAGCCCTCGCACGCACAGGGCGAGCGGATGGCCGACGTCCTGCTGTCGCTCCTGGCCGGCGGCACCCCGCCGCACGTCACGATCCTCGAGACCGAGCTCGTCGTCCGCGACTCGGCCTGACGCTCGGTCCGGCGCCCGTCGCGGCCCGTCGTCGGGACCCGCTTGCCGCGCAAACGGCAGGACCGGGTGTGACCCGTGGGGCGGGGGAGGCTCATGCGCCCCATCCGTCACACGGCATCCTGCAGTTTGCTGCGCTTGCGGCGGTGAACGACGGGATGCCGGGGGCCGCGCTCGTGTGAACGACGGCCCCCGGCATCCGGGTGTGCGCGGGCTACTGCGGGTCGCCGCCGAGCTGGCCGATGGGGACGATGGGTCCGCCGTCGTCGGCGCCGGTCTTGCGCGCCCGCGCGATCGCGTTGCCGACGTGGTAGATGACGAGCGCCGCGACGGTGCCGAGGACGATGCCGCCGAAGGTCAGCGCGCCCCAGTTCATCGAGTAGCCCGCGATCGCGAGCACGAAGGACACCGCGACGGTGTACTGGTTCACCGGGCGGGAGAAGTCGACCTGATTGTCGACCCAGATCTTGATGCCGATGACGCCGATGAGGCCGTACAGCGCCGTCGTGACGCCGCCGATGACGCCGCCGGGGACGGTGAAGAGGACCGCACCGATCTTCGGCGAGAACGCCAGGACGATCGCGATGGCACCGGCGACCCAGTAGACGGCGGTCGAGTAGATGCGGGTCGCGGCCATGACGCCGATGTTCTCGCCGTAGGTCGTGGTCGCCGAACCGCCGAAGCCGCCCGCGAGGGTCGTCGCGAGTCCGTCGGCGATGAGCGCGCGCCCGGTCTGCTTGTTGACCGACGGGTCGGCCGCCATGGTCGCGACACCGCGGACGTGTCCGACGTTCTCCGCCACGAGCACCAGCACGACCGGGAGGAACATCGGGACGAGGCCCCACGCGACGCCGTCGCCGAAGGCCGGGAGGTGGAACTGCGGCAAGCCCAGCCAGGCGGCCTCGTTCACCGCGGTGAAATCGACCTCGCCGAGGAAGAGCGCCACGATGTAGCCGACGACGACGCCGAGGAAGATCGAGATGCGCCCGAGGAAGCCGCGGAAGAGGACGCTGAAGAGGATGGTCGCCGCGAGCGTGATCGTGCCGAGCAGCGGCTGCGTCTGGAAGTTGTTCCACGCGGCGGGCGCGAGGTTGAAGCCGATGAGGGCGACGATGGCGCCGGCGACGACCGGCGGCATGAGCTTCTCGATCCAGCCGGTGCCGAACGCCTGCACGACGAAGCCGACGACGGCCAGCAGGACGCCGGCGATGACGACGCCGACGAGCGCCTGCCCGATCTGCTCCGGCGTCTCCAGTGGCGAGCCGTCGTTGAGCGCCGTGATGGGGGCGATGAACGCGAACGACGATCCCAGGTAGCTGGGCAGGCGGTTCTGCGTGATGAGGAGGAACAGGAGCGTGCCGACTCCCGAGAACAGCAGGGTCGTCGAGACGGGAAAGCCGGTCAGCAGCGGCACGAGGAAGGTCGCGCCGAACATGGCGACGACGTGCTGCGCGCCGACGGCGATGGTGCCGGGCCAGCTCAGACGCTCGCCGGGCTTGACGACGGCGCCGGGGGCGACGTGCGTGCCGTCGCCGTGAAGGGTCCAGATGGGCATGGGGGTGCTCCTCGGAATCGGGTGGGGGATGCTGCTGTCACCCTACTCTGGGAGTTCCCTGGGAGCCGCCACATCGTGCGGGGCGGCGTGCGGGCCGGATCAGGCGGCGGTGAGGCGCGCGAGGAGTTCGCGGTACTTGGCGCTCGTCTGCTCGACGATCTCGGCCGGAAGGGTGGGGGCGGTGCCGGTCTTGTCCCAGTTCGCGGCGAGCCAGTCCCGGACGATCTGCTTGTCGAAGCTGGCCATCCGGTCGGCGGGCGTCGCACCGCTGCGCCAGGTCTCGGCATCCCAGTAGCGCGAGGAGTCGCTCGTCAGCACTTCGTCGGCGAGCGTGAGGACGCCCTCGGCGTCGAGGCCGAACTCGAACTTCGTGTCCGCGAGGATGAGCCCGCGGGCCTCGGCGATCGCCGCGGCCCGCGCGTAGATCTCCAGCGATGCGTCGCGCAGCTGCGCGGCGAGGTCGGCGCCGACCAGCTCGGCGGTCTGCTCGTACGAGATGTTCTCGTCGTGCTGGCCCATCGGCGCCTTGTAGGCGGGCGTGAAGATCGGCTCCGGCAGGCGGTCGCCGTTGGCGAGCCCCTCCGGCAGCGGGATGCCGCACACGGTGCCGCTCTCCTGGTACTCCGCCCAGCCGGAGCCGGTGAGGTAGCCGCGGACGACGCACTCGACGGGCTGCATCGCGAGCGCCTTGACGACCATGGCACGGCCCGCGACGGCGTCCGGGATGAGGCGCTGTACGTCGTCCGCGGTGTTCGCGATGCCGTCGGCGCCGAGGGTGAGCTCGTGGGAGGCGGCGAGGTGGTTGGGGATGCGGATGCCGCCGTCGGCGCCGGAGAGCTGGTCGAACCACCACAGGCTGAGGGTCGTCAGCAACGTGCCCTTGCCGGGGATGCCGGGTTCGAGGACGACGTCGAACGCGCTGACGCGATCGCTCGCGACGACGAGCATGCGGTCCTCGCTGCCGTCCTCCGGCCGGTAGAGGTCGCGGACCTTCCCGGAGTACGCATGGGTCCAACCGGGCAGGGGGAGGGCGGCATCGGTCACCTGCCCATTATCGACTGTGCCGAGACCCCCTCGAGTCATGGCCGATTCATAGCCGAGGGAAAGGATGCCGATGATCGCGCGGAGAAGACTCGGATCATGATCCCGGAACCCGACCAGACCCCGGACGGCCCCGCTTTCGAGGGCCGTCTCCTGCACCGCGCCGACGAGGAGGTCGTGGACCAGGGCGCGGCATTCGATCTCGGCACGCTCGTGAGTCGACGCGGCATCCTGAGTCTCGTCGGGATCGGGCTCGGTGCGGTGACCCTCGCCGCCTGCGCCCCGTCTGCGACCGGCGCCGGACCGGCGGCGACCCGCACACCCGCGGCGACGCCCTCCGAGGCCCCGTCCGCGACCCCGTCCGCCACCGCGGAGCCTGACGCCGCGCTACCCGCGGGGGAGATCCCCGACGAGACGGCCGGCCCGTACCCGGGCGACGGCTCGAACGGACCGGATGTGCTCGAGCGCACCGGCATCGTCCGCAGCGACATCACCTCGAGCCTGGGCGGAGGGGCCACGGCCGCAGGCGTGCCGCTCAGCTTCACCCTCGCGATCACCGACACCGCGAACGGCGACCGGCCCTTCGCGGGGGTGGCGGTGTACGCGTGGCACTGCGACGCGGAGGGCCGGTACTCGATGTACTCCGACGGGGTGCAGGACGAGACGTACCTCCGGGGCGTGCAGGTGGCCGGGGCGGACGGCACGGTCACCTTCCGCTCGATCGTGCCGGGCTGCTACACCGGCCGCTGGACGCACATCCACTTCGAGGTCTATCCGGACGTCGCCTCGATCACCGACTCGACGAGCGCCCTCGCGACCTCGCAGCTCGCGTTCCCGCAGGAGATGCTCGACGCCGTCTACGCCGGCAGCGGCTACGCCGGCTCCGCGCGCAACCTCAGTGGGATCTCCCTGGCGTCCGACAACGTCTTCGGCGAGGATTCCGCCGCCCTGCAGCTGGCGACCGTCGCGGGCGACCCCCGCGCCGGCTACACGGCGGCGCTGTCCGTCCGCGTCGACACCCGCACCGCCCCGACGGCGGGCGGCGCGCCCGGCGGCGGACCGGGCGGCCCGCATCCCTGAGCCAGCGCCCCGGCTCCGACACGGTCCCCGGACAGAGCTCTCCCCCCCGCGCCTCAGCTGACGAGGTCGTACCGCGCCCGACCGCCGAGCCGTGGCCGTCGGGCGGGATCCAGCCACGGCGGCGGGACGAACCACACCCGCGCCGCGACGCCCGTGCCGTCGACCCGGATCTCCCACCCGTCGTCGTGGATGCGGTGGTGGCACGCGGTGCAGAGCAGGATGCCGTTGCGGAGATCGGTGGGCCCGCGGTCTCGGGCCCACCACCGGATGTGGTGCACGATGCAGCGGGCCGGGGGAGCGCCGCACGACGCGCAGCCGCCGTCGCGCTCGCCGAGGGCCAGTTTCTGCGCCGGGGTGAAGAGGCGCTTGGCGCGTCCCCAGTCGAGGATCTCACCGTCAGCGCCGAGGACGCACGGGATGACTTCGGAATCGGCCGCCATCCGCCGCACGGCCGCCGCCGAGAGGGGCTGGTCGATGCCGTCGACGGTGGCCGTTCCCACGCCATCGAGGAGTGTCTCAAGATTCATCCGCACGACGACCGTCGTCGTGGGCAGCGTCGGCAGCTGCGTGCAGCCGAGCGCGTGCCGGCAGAGGTCGCCGAGCGCGTCGGCCTGCATCTGACGCACGGATCGCTGGTCGGCCTCCGCATCGTCGGCCTGCTCGTTGCGGCGGATGGCCGCGGTCACGAGCCCCTCGATGGCGGCCTTGACCGGTGCCGCCGTCTCCGGGTCGAGGCGGGCGGTCAGGAGCACCATGCCGTCCCGCTCTTGGATGAGCAGCGACCGGTCGGCACGCACTTCGGCTTCGCGCGGTTCGACGCCGTCGGGATCGAGGATCGCCTCGGCGCGCACCAGGAGCTTCTGCAGCTGGTCGGGTCGCAGACCCGGCGCTGCGGCGACCAGTCGCTCCTCCATCTCGGCCAGCGCGTCGGCATCGGCGCGGACGGCGACGCGGTCGAGCAGCGTCACGATGGCCGATGATGCGGGGACGCCGATGACGCCGGCGTGCAGCGCGGCGGCGACGTGCGGGTGCTTGGCCGGGAGCGCCTCGCCGGTCAGCGCGCGACGGGGCGCCGTGGCCTCGCCGACCTGCACGATCCGGATGGCATCACCCACCGTCGTCCCCGTCGTCGCCGCGATGAGCGTCGCCGGAGTGCGGAAGCCCTGGACGCGGGCCAGCGAGTCGCGCCCCAGCTCGGCGCGAGACTGGCGCGCGATCTCGGCGGCGACGGGCGCGAACGCCGCATCGACATGGCGTTTGAGCGCTCCGAAGGCGTCGTTGACGGCGATCAGCTCGCCCGGCGTGAGCACCTCCGGCGCGCGACCCCCGCCCGCAGCGGCCAGCGCCGCGAGCGCCTCCGCGATGCCGGTGAGAGTGTCTTCCATGTCTCCGAGAGTAGAACATACCTACGACACTCAGAGGATGCGATCGCCGACCTGTGGAGAGATGCTGGGCCGTGGGTGTTGGGGAAGACCCCCTACGGCGTGATCGCGTCCACGAACGCGAACGCCTCGTCGACGATCGGCCACCACAGCTCCCCGCGCTCCACGCCGACGATCACCCACTCGCGCAGCATCCGCTCGCGCATGACCATGCGCTCCGCCTGCCCCGACGCCTCCAGTTCGGTCACGCGTTCCTCCGGCAGCTTGGCGATGAGGTCCCCGCGATGCCCGACGAAGGCGAACACCTTGCCCCGGATCCGCAGCCCCTCGCTGCCGAACATGGGCCCGATGTCGACCCGTCGCGCGCCAGGTACGCGTCCGCGATCGGATCGAAGAGGGCACGCGCCACGGCATCCGTCATGCCCGCACGATAGCCCCGTCGCAGACAGGCGGTATAGTCCATCTGGACTAAGCGAGGCGGGAGGGCCGACAGTGACGCTCACACCGCTGGCCGTCGTCATCCTGGGCCTGCTGCGCGAAGGCGACATGCACCCGTACGAGATGCGGCGTCTGATCCGCGAGCGGCGCGACGACCGGCTCGTCAGCATCGCCAACGGCACGTTCTACCACGTGGTCGGTCGTCTTGAGCGGGACGGCCTCATCGTCCCGGTCGGCGTCGACCGGCAGGGCGGCCGCCCCGAGCGCACGACCTACTCGCTCACGGATACCGGACGCAGCGCGGAGACGACCTGGCTCCGCCGTGAGCTGCCGCGCATCGACAACCTCATGGAGCACCGCGTCGCGCTCGCCGAGGCCCACGTCCTGCCCCGCGAGGAGGTCGCGCGGCTCCTGACCCTCCGGCGGGACGCACTCGCCGCCCACCGGCAGGACCTGCGTAGCGGCGTGACCGCCGCGGAAGACCGCGGCGTCCCCTTCCAGTTCCTCGTCGAGCTCGAGCGCGAGACCGCCCTCCTCGACGCCGACCTCGCGTGGCTCGACACGCTCCTCACCCGTCTCGCCGACCCCGGCACCGCCTGGGGAATCCACGAACTTCCCCCCACCACGCGGGAACGCCTCACCGCCTACCGAGAAAGCGTGCTCGCATGACCGACGCAGACACCCGCCGCCCCACGGTCGCGACACCGGCCGCAGCCACCCGCAACCCCTGGCCCGCCCTGTGGGCGCTCGTCATCGGGTTCTTCATGATCCTCGTCGACACGACGATCGTGTCGGTGGCGAACCCCGCGATCAAGGCGGCGCTCGACCCCGACACCGGCAACCTCGACAACGTCGTGTGGGTGACCTCGGCCTACCTCCTCGCCTACGCCGTGCCGCTCCTGATCACCGGCCGGCTCGGCGATCGCTTCGGCCCGCGCCGCGTCTACCTCGTGGGTCTCGCCGTCTTCACGCTCGCCTCGCTCGGCTGCGGCCTGTCCACGTCGCTCGGGATGCTGATCGGCATGCGCGCCGTGCAGGGCCTCGGCGCCGCCATGATGACGCCGCAGACGATGGCCGTCATCACGCGCACGTTCCCGCCCGAGCGCCGCGGCGCGGCGATGGGCCTGTGGGGAGCGACCTCCGGCGTCGCGATGCTCGTGGGCCCGCTGGCCGGCGGCTTCCTCGTCGACGGCCTCGGCTGGGAGTGGATCTTCTTCGTCAACATCCCGGTCGGCATCGTCGGCTTCGTCCTCGCCTGGATCCTCGTGCCCGAGCTCGAGACCCACGCGCACCGCTTCGACATCGTGGGCGTCATCCTGAGCGCCGTCGCGCTCTTCCTCATCGTCTTCGGCCTGCAGGAGGGGGAGCACTACGACTGGGCGCCCTGGGTGTGGTCGCTCATCCTGGGCGGTGTCGTCGTGCTCGGCGGGTTCGTCTGGCAGCAGTTCCGCACCCGCAGCGAGCCGCTCGTGCCGATGTCGCTCTTCCGGGAGCGCAACTTCTCGGTCTCCGGCATCGGCATCGTGACGGTGGGCTTCATGGCATCCGGCATGGCGCTGCCGCTGATGTTCTTCCTGCAGCTCGCCCGCGGGTTGACGCCGACGGATGCCGCGCTTCTGCTCGTGCCGATGGCGGTCGCCGCGGGCGTCCTCTCCCCCCTGGCCGGGCGGGTCCTCGACCGCGTCGACCCGCGCCTCATCCTCCTGCCCGGTCTCCTCCTCGCCGCGGCCGCCCTGGTCTGGTACGCGCTGCTGATGAACACCGAGACCGAGATCTGGATGTTCCTGCTGCCGTCGTTCCTGCTGGGCGCCGGGCAGGCGGGCATCTGGGGTCCGCTGGCGACCACTGCGACCCGCAACCTCGACCCCCGGCAGGCGGGGGCGGCATCCGGCGTCTACAACACGATGCGCACGGTCGGCTCCGTGCTCGGATCGGCGTCCATCGCGGCGCTCATGCAGGGGCGCCTCGAGGCGAACCTCCCGGGCGCGGGCGACGCGGAGATCGGCTTCGGCTCCGGCACGCTGCCGGACTTCGTCGCGGACGGCTTCTCCACGGCGATGGCGCAGGCGACCCTGCTGCCGGCCGCCGCGCTCCTCGTCGGCGCCGTCGCGGTGGTCTTCCTCCGCCGCCCGGCCCACCTGACCCGCTGAACCGGGCCCGCCCGGCGGCTACACCCCCGCCGGTCGTCCCGCTCAGTCCTCCGGGTCGTCCGGGTCGATGGGCGCGTGGTGGTCGAAGCCCGCGAGCCCGGCCTTCCAGTACCCGCTGAGTGCGTACTGCGCGCGCGGGAGCGCGAGCTCCCGGCGAAGGTATCGACGCAGCGGCACGAGGCGCCCCGCCTCGGCGGCGGCGAACAGATAGGTCCCGGCGTCGATCCCGGCCTCCTGCACGGCGGCGACGAGGTCGTCTCCTGCCGCCGTGACGGATGCCGTGCGGCCGCCCTCCTGCGCGAGATAGGCGCGCACCCACTCCAGGTCCCCGGCGATGTCGGCGATGATCTCGACCTCGGTCTCGGCCGGCACCTCGGCGAGGAAGCGCCCGGCGGCAGGCAGCGCCGTGCCGTCCACGACGCAGAGGACGCGGGGTGCGGCCTGCGGTGCCGCTTTCGAGCCGCGCGGACCGACGACGACGAGGCGGTCACCGACCTGCGCGCGCTCCGCCCACGCCGCGGCCGGCCCCGGGTCGGCGTGCAGCAGCAGATCGATGTCGACGAAACGCGCGCCGGAGGAGTCCTCCCGCGGATGCAGCGGCGTGAAGTCCCGGGAGATGACGGGGCGATCGGGCCGGACGATGCCGTCCTCGTCCCGACCGACAGCAGTGGGCGCGACGAGCTCGCCCGAGACCGGATCGGGGAAGAAGACCCGGACGTGGTCGCTCGGGCCGGAACTGGTGAAGTCGTGGAAATCAGGCCCGGACAGCGTCACCCGCACGAACTCGTCGACCGGCCGGGACACCGCCGTGACGACGGCGTCGCGTGCGGTGAACCGATTGCGCCCGCCTGCCCGGTAGAACGGGGAGGCCGGGTCCTCGGCCGGTCGCTGCGGTCGGCGTGCGGGGGCGGCATCCGTCATGGGGGCTCCTTGTTCGGGGGTGGGGCGGGCAGAAACCCCACCCCAAGCAAACCACCCCACGACCACGGACGCGCGCAGCGCTGTGCACGGTCCGTAACCTGAACCTCCGTCCGCGCGCGGCGACGAGCCTCAGGACGTGGGAGTCGTGTCGAAGTAATGCTCCAGGACGTAGTCCGCGATGGCGATCGAGCTCGTGGCCGCCGGCGACGGGGCGTTCCGGAGGAGCGTGACGGGGCCGACGCGGTCGACGGCGAAGTCGTCGAGCAGCTCACCGGCGCGACCCCAGGCCTGCGCCCGGACGCCCGCGCCGTGCTTGTGGGTGAGGTCGCTCATCTTCAGCTCGGGGACGAACCGCTTCGCCTTGCGGTACCAGAGGGGCTTGATGAGGGAGGACGAGATCTCGTCGACGCCCATCTTCCAATGCTCTTTGGCGAGTGGCCAGGCGCCCGGCCACGCGAGGGACTGGAACGTGTCCTTCACAGAGATCTGCAGCCAGTTGTACCCCTCGCGGGCGAGCGCGGGGACGGCGTTCGGGCCGACGTGCACGTTGTCGTAGACGCCGCGCGTGAAGTGCACCCCGAGGAACGGGAACCGCGGGTCGGGCACGGGATAGATCATGCCCTTCACGAGGTCGGTCCGCTCCGGTGCGAGCTCCCAGTACTCCCCGCGGAACGGCAGGATCTTCGGCGACGGGTCGGCGCCGATGAACCTCGCGACGACGTCGGACTGCAGGCCCGCGCACACGATGACCCGGTCGAAGACGTGCTCAGAGATCGGCGTGGTCACGCGGACCTTTCCGTTCTCGAGCTTCATGCCGGTGACCTCGTGGCCGAGGCGGATGTCGCCGCCGGTGGCGCGGACGTCCTGCGCCATGGCATCCGTGATGGAGGCGTAGTCGACGACGGCGGTCTTCGGGGAGTGCACGGCGGCGACGCCGGCGACGTGCGGCTCGATCTCGCGGAGCTCGGCGACGTCGTCGATGCGGCGCAGGCCCGGGACGGTGTTCTCGATCGAGCGGCGCTCGATCTCGTTCAGCGCCGGGATCTCCGACTCGTCGACCGCGACGACGAGCTTGCCGATGTCGCGGAAGGGGAGCCCCTTCTCCTGGCAGAACTCCCGCATGGAGGCCCGTCCCGACGCGCACAGGATGGCCTTGAGCGAACCCGGCTTGTAATACAGGCCGGCATGCACGACGCCGGAGTTGTGTCCCGTCTGGTGGGCCGCGAGCCGCCCCTCCTTCTCGAGGACGGTCACCTCGGCGCCGCGGGCGCCGAGCGCCCGGGCGAGGGCGATGCCGACGATGCCGCCGCCGATGATCCCGACCCGATCGCCCATCAGTTGCTCCTCACCGCCGCGGTCCTGATGCGTCTCGGTCTGCACGCGCACGCCGCCGTGCCGGACGCGGCGGACGGGGTCGCCGGACGGGTTCGTCCAGCATGCCCCGAGGTCGCACCCGGCGGCAACGGATACCGCCCACCGGTTCCGCACGCGCCGGTTGCCGATGGTTCACATTTGGGGCGGCGCCGGGAGCGCTGCGGGCGGCGGGCGGGAGCTACTCCGCGACCTGCGCTGCGATGTCGGTGCGGTGGTGCGACCCTTCGAGGGTGATCTCCGCCAGTGCGCGGTAGGCGCGGTCCCGCGCCTCGAAGAAGGTGTTGCCGAGCGCGACGACGTTGAGCACCCGCCCGCCGGTCGCGACCAGCCTGCCGTCCTCCTCGGCGGTCGCGGCGTGTGCGAGGTGGACGCCCTCCACGGCCGCGGCGGCCTCCAGCCCGTGCAGCGGACGCCCCGTGACAGGCGCCTCCGGGTACCCCTCGCTCGCGAGGACGACGGTGACCGCGGCGGCCTCGGCGAACTGCGGTGCCGGCTCGTCCTCGAGGTGGCCGCTGGCTGCAGCCATGAGCAGGCTCGACAGGGGCGTCGCGAGGCGGGCCAGCACGACCTGCGTCTCCGGGTCGCCGAAGCGGGCGTTGAACTCGATGACCTTGATGCCGTGCTCGGTGAGGATGAGCCCCGCGTAGAGCAGCCCGATGAACGGCGTGCCTTCGGCATCCAGCTGGCGGATGACGGGCTCCGCGACGGTGCGGGTGACCTCCGCGACGAACTCCTCCTCGCCGCCGAAAGCCCCGGCGAGCCACGGCAGCGGCGAGTAGGCGCCCATGCCGCCGGTGTTGGGGCCGGCGTCGCCGTCGTACGCGCGCTTGAAGTCCTGCGCGGGGCTGAGCGCCCGCACCGTGTCGCCGTCGGAGACGAAGAAGAGCGAGACCTCGGGGCCGGAGAGGAACTCCTCGATGAGGATCGGGCCGCTCGGGAGGTACGCATCGGCGTGCGCGAGCGCCGCGGCGCGGTCGTCCGTGACGACGACACCCTTGCCGGCGGCGAGGCCGTCGGCCTTCACGACGTGCGGGGCGCCGTACTCGTCCAGTGCCGCTTCGACCTCGGCGCGGGTGTGCGCGCGGACCGCGCGGCCGGTCGGGACGCCCGCTGCTTCCATGATCCGCTTCGCGAAGGCCTTCGAGCCCTCCAGCTGCGCGGCGGCCTTGCCGGGCCCGAACACCGGGATGCCGCGCTGCCGCAGCGCGTCGGCGACGCCCGCGACGAGCGGCGCCTCGGGGCCGACGATGACGAGGTCGATGCGCTCCTCGTCCGCGTACTCCGTCACGGCGCCGGGGGCGGTGATGTCGAGGGCGGGCACGAGTGCTGCGTCGGCGGCGATGCCGGCGTTGGCGGGGGCCGCGAACACCTCGTGTCCCGCGTCCTCGGCGCGCAGCGCCAGGATGATGGCGTGCTCGCGCGCGCCCGAACCGAGGACCAGGATTCTCACCATGCCACCCTACCGAGGCCGGTGCGGCGCGGCACGGGTACCGTGGTCGGCATGCCCCGCCGGATCTCCACCGACGACGGCCGCTCCGCGCTCGCCGCGGTCGCCGCGGCCGCGTCGCCCGCCCGCACCGACCTCGCGACGGCCGTCCGCTACCTCCTGCAGCTGCTCGCGGAGAAGGCGCCGGGCAACTCCGTCGAGGTGCGGGTTCCGCCGTTCGGGGCCGTGCAGGCCGTCGAGGGTCCGCGTCATACCCGCGGCACCCCGCCCAACGTCGTCGAGACCGACCCCGCGACGTGGATCGCCCTCGCCACCGGAACCGAGTCGTGGGGGGATGCCGTCGCGGCCGGCCGGATCCGCGCGTCCGGCACGCGGGCCGACCTCGCCGGGCTGCTTCCGCTCCGGCCCTAGCCGGCCGGGCGGGTCAGCGCCGCGCGACGACGAGCGGCACTCCGGTCACGGGGTGCGGGAACACGTCCACCGCCTGCCCGTAGACCTCCTCGATCGAGGCCGGGGTGAGCACGTCGGACGGGGCTCCGCTCGCGACGACCCGTCCGCGGGAGAGCAGCGTCGCGGTGTCGGCATACGCGAGGGCGGCGCCGAGATCGTGCAGCACGATCGCCACAGCCGCGCCCTCCCGTGCCCGGTCGCGCGCGAGGCGCAGCACGTCCTCCTGGTGCTTGAGGTCCAGCGCGGCGGTCGGCTCGTCGAGCAGCAGCACGTCGACGCCCTGCGCGAGCACCCGCGCCAGCGCGACGCGTGCACGCTCGCCGCCGGAGAGGAACGACACCGACCGTGCCGCGAGCGGCGTCACCTCGGTCGCTGCCATCGCGGCGGCGACGGCGGCGTCGTCATCGTCCTCCGCGGGGGTGCGCGCCCAGGGCGCACGGCCCATCCGCACCACCTGCTCGACCGTGAACGGGAACGACACCGCGTTCTGCTGCAGCAGGACCGCTCGCCGGCGGGCGAGTTCGCGGGGCGGGATGCCGCGCAGTGCCGCCCCGTCGAGGGTGATGGTGCCCGACTCGGGCACCACGTCGCCGGCCAGCACGGCGAACAGCGTGGACTTCCCGGCGCCGTTCGGCCCGATCAGGGCGTGGACCTCGCCGGCGCGCACCTGGATCGACGCGTCCTGCAGGATCGCCGGACCGCCCGGTTCGGGGCGCACGGTGACGCCTGTCGCCACGAGCCGCGCCGTCACGCCCAGCCCCCCGACCGGCACCGCGTGCGCGAGCAGCCAGAGGAAGAACGGCCCGCCGACGAGCGAGGTGATCATGCCGATCGGCATGTCGGCCAGCGGCACCGCCGTCCGCGCGATGAGGTCGGCGACCGCGATGAGCAGGGCGCCGCCGAGGGCGGAGGAGATGACGAGGGGCAGGTGCGCGGGCCCGATCGTCATCCGCAGCAGGTGCGGGATGACGAGCCCGACGAACGCGATGATGCCGGCGAAGGCGACCGCCGCGCACACGAGGAGGGCGACGGTGACGATGACGACGATGCGGAGCCGCTCGACGCGCACCCCGAGGTGCCGCGCCGTGCGCTCGCCGAGCGCGAAGAGGTCGAGCGAACGCGCGACGACGAGGGCGACGACGATACCGATCGCGACGAGGGGCGCGACCAGGCCGAGGCTCGGCCACAGCGCGCCGTTGAGCGATCCGAGCTGCCAGAAGACGATCTGCTCGCGCGTCGCGTTGGTGCCGAGGAAGGTGAAGAAGGCGAGCCCTGCGCCGCCGATGGCGTTGATCGCGATGCCGGTCAGGAGCAGGGTCACCACCTCGGTGCGACCGCCGAGGCCCCGGCAGCGACGGTGCGCGGCGGATCCCTCCGCTGGGCGATCTCGTCCTCGTTCGCCGAATACGTGACCGGCCCGATCGCCGGCGGCGCCATCACCGTCTCGGGTGGGTCGACCCGCTCCGGCGGCCAGTTCCAGTTCGGTCAGGCGGCCGGGAGCACGTACGACGCGAAGACGGGCCTCGGGACCGTCTCCTATGCGGGAGCCGTGCGCTTCACGGGGCACCACGGCGTGCTCGACGTGACGATCGCGAACCCCAGATCCGCGTCACCTCCGCCACCGCCGCGACGCTCTACGTCACCGCCGGCGGCTCCCAGGTCGCGTTCGCGACCCTCGACCTGCGTGCGGCCGCGAAGACCGTCGACGGCGGCGCCGTCACCTACACGGCGGCGCCGGCGGCGCTGACCGGCGCGGGACTCTCGCAGGTGCTCAGCGGATACGCCACGTCGCTCAACCCCGTGACTTTCACGATCGGCGCGCCGGCCTCCGCGCCGGGCGGGTCGACCGGCACGATCGCGACGGCATCCGCCGCGAAGCCTGCCGCGCTGCCCGCGACGCCTCCGGCCACGACCGGCATCGACGTCGACGATGAGACCCTCGACGCGCTCCAGGCGGGCGGCCAGGTCACGATCCGCGTGCCCGGCTTCCGGCCGAACGAGACCGGCATCGCCATCGTGGTCTACTCCACACCGATCCTCCTCGGCACCGTGACGGCGGATGCCGACGGCGTCGCCACGTGGGCCGGCAGCCTTCCCGCGACCCTCGAGGCCGGCACGCACACCCTCACCTTCCAGGGCTCGATCGACCGGGGCATCGTCTTCACGCTCGACCGGGCGGTGCAGGCGACCACGCTCGGGGCCTCCCTCGCCGAGGGCGCGTCGCTGAACTGGGGCTTCGAGGAGTCGTTCCGCACCTACCTGGAGGGCATCGCCGGTGGCGGCTGGCAGCTGACCGACGTCGCCTACGAGTACCCCGACTTCGTCTGGACCAGCGGCTCCGGCACGCTCGACCTCGACGCGCGCACGGGCCTCGTGAGCTACGGCGGCGGAATCGAGTTCACCGGCCACGAGGGTGTGCTCGACACCCTGCTGAGCGACGTCCGCCTCGAGCTCGCGGGAGACGTGGGCTACCTCGTCGTCGACGTCTCCGGCGCGACCCAGTCCGGCGTGGAGGCCTCCGAGAAGGACGTCCGCTTCGCGGAGTTCCCCCTGGGCGAGCTCACCGTCGAAGAGGGGGTGCTGGCTTTGAGCGGCGTGCCCGCCACCCTCACCGAGGCCGGCGCCGCCGCGTTCGGCACCTACGGCGCGGGCGAAGAGCTCGACCCGATCACCGCCCGGATCCCGGTCCCCGCCGACTGCACGGTCGCGGCCGTGCCCGCGACCGACGACGGCGGCGCGGCCGCGGCGGCGGCTGCCCCCGCGCAGGCCGACGCCGACGAGAGCGCGGCACCGGTGTGGCCGTGGACGCTCGGTGGCCTGGTCCTGCTGGTCGCGGTCGTCGCCGTCGTCGTCGCCCGGCGTCGTCGCGCGGCCGGCGCCGAACCCGACGGCACCGTCTGAGCTCCGGCCGCCTCGAGGGTCGCCCCGCGTCGCCGCCGGCGCGGGGCACCCGCGCGCCCGCCCGCCCGCACGGTGGGACAATGGATGCCATGACCGATCCCGCCCCGGAGCATATCGAGACGGCGCGGCTGCGCCGCAGCCCCCGGTACGGGGTCTTCCTCGCCGTGGGCGCCGCTCTCGGCCTGCTCCTGGCCCTCATCCTCACCTTCGCGTTCGACGGCACGGCCGACACGAGCGACGCGGGCGTCACCTACTCGACCGGACAGGTGTTCGGCTTCGTCGCGCTCGCGTGCATCCCCATCGGGATGGCGGTCGGCATCACCGTCGCGCTCATCCTGGACCGGCGGCTCAGTCGACGCACCCGCGACGTGCTGATCGACCACCAGCACGTCCTCGACGAGGAGTGACGGCTACGCGATGTCGGCGATGACGGGGCCGATCGCCGCGTCGAACGCGACGACATCCCCGCGCAGACTGTCGGTCACCGCGATCGTCAGCGACCCGATCCACCACACGCCGCGCTGAGCCAGGGGCAGCACCTGCACGTTCAGCTCGAACGAGTGCGCCCGGCGGCCCACGTGCCGCTCGTGCTGGGCGATGGCGCTCGCGTAGGCGCGGTACGACGTCCCCGTCCCGACATGCGCCGTCGCGCGGTACCGGTCGTGCGCGTGCCGCGCGTAGTCGACGGCATCCTCACCGAAGGGCGCGATGGCCGATCGCAGCTCGTCATACCCCTGCGTGGGCAGCGCGATGAGCATGTCGAACCCGTCGACCAGATCGAGGGGCACGGGCGACGGGTGCGCCTGCGGCTCCACCGTCATCGCCCAGACGGCCCGCCACTGGCGCTCGAGGACGGCCTGCGCCTCCTCCGTCCGCGGCAGGCCGCTCGGGATGCCGCGCAGGTGCGGCAGCTCCTCCGGTGAGCGGATGCCGAGCACCTGGCGCAGGTAGAGCATCACGAGGACGGGCAGCCCGGCTTCCTCGCGCACGACCCACTCCGGCCCTCCGGCGTTCATGCCCACATCCTATGGCGGCGGGGCCGGTGCGGACCGGGCCGACGGCGCGGCGGCGGCCGGGGGGCCGGTAGGCTGAACGCGTGGCCTCCACTCCCCACAATCCCTATACCGAAGCCGGCGTCGACACCGCGGCGGGAGACCTCGCCGTCGAGCTGATGAAGTCGGCTGTCCGGCGCACCCACGGGCCCGAAGTCCTCGGCGGAGTGGGTGGCTTCGCCGGTCTCTTCGACGCCTCCGCGCTCACCGGCTACCGTCGCCCGCTGCTGGCGACGAGCACCGACGGCGTCGGCACGAAGGTCGCGATCGCGCAGGCCATCGACAAGCACGACACGATCGGCCAGGACCTCGTCGGCATGGTCGTCGACGACATCGTCGTGGTGGGCGCCAAGCCCCTCTTCATGACCGACTACATCGCCTGCGGGAAGGTGTTCCCGCAGCGCATCGCCGACATCGTGCGCGGCATCGCCGACGGCTGCGCCGCGACCGGCACCGCGCTCGTCGGCGGGGAGACGGCGGAGCACCCCGGCCTCCTGGGCATCAACGACTACGACGTGGCCGGCGCGGCGACCGGCATCGTCGAGGCCGACCGGGTGCTCGGCGCCGAGCACGTGCAGCACGGCGACGTCGTGCTGGCCCTGGCCTCCAGCGGTCTGCACTCCAACGGCTACTCGCTCGTGCGCCACATCGTCGCCCGGGCCGGCATCGGCTACGGCGACAACGCCGCCGACTTCGGCCGCACGTGGGGCGAGCAGCTCCTCGAGCCCACGCGCCTGTACACGGCGCCCCTGCTCCGCGCGATCGACGCGCTCGGCGGCGGCATCCACTCGCTCAGCCACGTCACCGGCGGCGGCATCGCGGCCAACCTCGCGCGCGTGCTGCCGCAGGAGGCCTGGGTCGACGTGGACCGGTCGACCTGGTCCCCCTCGCCCGTCTTCCGCGTGCTCGCCGATCTCGGCGACCTGTCGCTGGAGCAGACCGAAGGCACCTGGAATCTCGGCGTCGGGTTCCTCGCGGTCGTCGCCGCCGATCAGGCGGAGGCCGCGGTCGCGGCGCTGTCCGCCGACGGCATCGCCGCGTGGCAGGTCGGCGAGGTCTCGACCGCGACGCGACCCGACGGCGAGTACGAGCAGGGGGCGAAGGGTGTCGACGGCGGTGCCGTGCGCCTCGTCGGCAGCTATTCAGAATCAGACTGAGCAACACGGAATGGCCAAGTAGCAATATGTGCGGAATCGTCGGTGTCGTCGGCCAGGGACACGTCAACCAGGATGTCTACGACTCCCTGCTGCTCCTCCAGCACCGTGGGCAGGACTCCACGGGCATCGCGACGGCCGAGCCGAGCGGCGTGTTCCACCTCGCCAAGGCGCGGGGAATGGTCCGGGAGGCCTTCCGCACCCGCGACATGCGTTCCCTCCTCGGCACGATCGGCCTCGGCCACGTGCGGTACGCCACGAAGGGGACGGCATCCAGCGAGGAGGAGGCGCAGCCCTTCTACGTCAACGCCCCGTACGGCATCGTTCTCGTGCACAACGGCAACCTCACCAACACGCGCGAGCTGACCGACGAGCTGTTCCGCAACGACCGGCGGCACCTCAACACGAGCTCCGACACCGAACTGCTCGTCAACGTCCTCGCCAACGAGCTGCAGTCCTCGATCTCGGGTCTCGAGCTCGACCCCGAGCAGATCTTCCGTGCCGTCGGTCGCGTACACGAGCGGGTCGAGGGATCGTACGCGTCCATCGCCCTCATCGCCGGGTACGGGCTCCTCGCCTTCCGCGATCCGTTCGGCATCCGGCCGCTCATCCTCGGCACCCGCAAGGCCGCGAACGGCCGCTACGAGTGGATCGTGGCATCCGAGTCGCTCGTGCTGGAGAACGGCGGCTTCGAGGTCGTCCGCGACGTCGCCCCCGGCGAAGCGGTCTTCATCGACCTTGAGGGGCGCCTGCACACTCAGCAGTGCGCCGCGAACCCGCGCCTGGCGCCGTGCTCGTTCGAGTACGTGTACCTCGCCCGGCCGGACAGCGAGATGAACGGCATCTCGGTGTACGAGGCGCGGCTGCGGATGGGTGAGCGCCTGGCCGACACGATCGCGAAGTACACGCCGAAGGGCGCCATCGACGTCGTCATGCCGATCCCCGACTCGTCCCGCCCCGCCGCGATGCAGGTGGCGCGCAAGCTCGGACTGGAGTACCGCGAGGGCTTCTACAAGAACCGCTACATCGGGCGGACGTTCATCATGCCCGGCCAGGCGGTGCGGAAGAAGAGCGTGCGGCAGAAGCTGAACGCCATGTCGAGCGAGTTCAAGGGCAAGAACGTGCTGCTCATCGACGATTCCATCGTGCGCGGCACGACGTCGAAGGAGATCATCCAGATGGCGCGGGATGCCGGTGCGAAGTCGGTGACGTTCGCCTCCGCCGCCCCGCCGGTCCGCTACCCGCACGTCTACGGCATCAACATGCCCTCGCGCCAGGAGCTCGTCGCGCACGACCGGACGATCCCGGAGATCGCCGAGGAGCTCGGCTGCGACTACCTCGTCTACCAGGAGATCGACGACCTGAAGGCGGCCATCCTGGAGGGCTCGCCGGACGTCGAAGACCTCGACATGAGCTGCTTCGACGGCCGCTATGTCACGGGCACCGTGAGCGACGAGTACCTCGCCTGGGTCGAGGGATCGCAGGAGTCCTGACCTCTACGGCGACGGATGGTGAGTCGCCCGGACGCACCTAGGCTTGACCGGTGACCGACACGATGACGACCCGTCCCGTCTGGCAGGGCCGAACGCTGGCGCTCCTCGGCATCGCGCTGTTCGCGTTCTCGCTGCGCTCGGCGGTCGCCTCGCTCTCGCCGGTGGTCGACCAGATCCAGGCCGACATCTCCGTTCCGGCCTGGGCGATCGGGCTCATCGGCACGGCGCCGCCGGTCTGCTTCGCGCTCTTCGGCATCCTCACCCCCCAGATCGAGCGGCGCTGGGGGCTGGAGCGGACGAGCGTGCTCGCGCTCGCCGTCGTGACGATCGGCCTGGTCGCGCGCGGCCTCGCCGGTGACGCCACGGCACTCGTGCTCAGCACGGCGCTGATCTTCGCCGGCGTCGGGATGGGCAACATCCTGCTGCCGCCGCTCGTGAACAAGCACTTCCCCGACCGCATCGGGCTCATGACGACGGTGTACACGACCACGATGTCGTTCTCGACGTTCCTGCCGCCGCTGTTCGCCGTGCCGGTGGCAGACGCGGCGGGGTGGCGCTTCTCGCTCGCGCTGTGGAGCGTGTTCGCCCTCCTCGCGATCATCCCCTGGATGACGATGCTCCTGCGGGACCGCGGGGGTTCGGCGGCGCCGGACCTCGCGTCGGCCGCGCCGGGCGTCTTCCGGCGTCTGTGGCGGCTGCCGCTGGCGTGGGCGCTGACCGTCATCTTCCTGGTGTCCTCGTGCGTGGCCTACACGAGCTTCGCGTGGCTGCCGACGATGCTCATCGATCTCGCCGGGGTGACGCCGGCGGAAGCCGGAGGGATGCTGTCGCTGTTCGCTGTCATGGGGTTGCCGGCCTCCCTCCTCGTGCCGGTGCTCGTCACCCGTTACCGCGCGCTGCCGGCGCTGTTCACGATCGCGGTGCTGGCCGGCCTCGGCGGGCTCGCGGGCCTGCTCTTCGCGCCGGCCGCCGCCCCGTGGGCGTGGGCCGCCCTGCTCGGGGTCGCGCCTCTGCTCTTCCCGCTGTCGCTCGTCATGATCAGCCTGCGCACGCGGACGCACGAGGGGACCGTCGCGCTGAGCGGCTTCGTCCAGAGCGTCGGCTACGCCATCGCGGCGACGGTGCCGCTCGCCGTCGGCATCCTGCACGATGCCACCGGTGACTGGACGGGGTCGCTCATCCTGCTGGCGGTCGTCGTCGCGGCCGTGATCCCGGCCGCGATCAGCGCCGTCCGGCCGCGGACGATCGAGGACGAGTGGGAGCGCCGCCACGGCGCATGGCAATGACCGCCGCCGAACGGCGGCGCGGTCGAGGGGACGGCCTCAGGCCTTCTCGTCCTCGTACTCGTCGGCCCACTTGTCGACGTACTGCTCGTCGTCGGGGTGGCCGAGTTCCTTCTCCAGCGCGGAAAGATTCACGTTGAAGGTGTCGTACTTGAGTTCGCGAGCAATCTTGGTGTGCTTCGCCTTTTGACGGCCACGCCCCATGCGAGACCCCCTCATTTCCGAGTCGCGGGCTATGCGGCAGGCCCGTCGCGTTCACAATCCGGCTCGAGGCCGGTCAGAATAGCATTCAGGATACCACGGCGCCTGTGGGCGATCGTGGCTCGGGTGGACGAGAGAGGTCGGTGCGGACATGGCTGAGGACACGACGACGGATGCCGGGGCGGCCACGCCGGTGCCCGCCCGTGCGGTGATCGTGGGAGTCATCCCCGACCAGCCCTCGCGGGTCCTGAAGGAGGGGGCCCGCTACGCCAAGCTCTTCGGCGCACCGCTCATCGTCGTCCACGTCGACGTGACCCGCTTCGTCACGTACGAGGACCCGGACGGGTACGTGCACTCCGCCCCCATCGACCTCGACATCGCCTCCGGCGAGGCCCAGCTCGCCCAGGTGCGCAAGACGGCGGAGGAGCACCTGGCCGCGAGCGGGCTCGAGTGGTCGGTGCGGCAGCTGGTCGGCGATCCCGCCATGGCCATCAAGCACCTCGCGGAGCAGTCCGACGCGCGCCTCATCGTCATCGGCACGCGGCGGCGCGGCTTCGGCGAGTCCATCCGCGAGTTCTTCACGGGGTCGGTCGCCGCGCGCCTCGCGCACCGCCAGCCGCGGCCGATCCTCGTCGTGCCGCTCGGCGAGCCGGCACCCGACGACGAGCCGCTCTGGCCCGACGCCGAGTAGCCCGCGCGTCGGCGTCCGGGCGTCCCCGGCGCTCGGCGTGCCCGGCGCCCGGCGTCCCGACATCCCGCC
>NZ_BKAH01000004.1 GCF_007992455.1 Microbacterium saccharophilum
GACAGTTCGATAGACCGCGAAGGCCGTCCAGATTCCTCTAGGTCCAGTCGCATATGCTGGCAGTCACCACCACCGGAGTGAAGCCAAAGGGCAAGATTCCGGGGGTTTTGGGCATCCGCGAGACCATCCGGGCCTGTGGCGCAGCTGGTAGCGCACCTGCATGGCATGCAGGGGGTCAGGGGTTCGAGTCCCCTCAGGTCCACCATAAGAGTCTTACTCGAATCACCGTCCTCGTAGATGCCGGTGAGTAAGGCTTCAGTAAGTCCGACAAGATCTGATAACAAGAGACCGCCCGCCAGGGCGGTCTCTTGTTGTTGTGGGCCGGTGTGCCTTTGCTTCTCGGCATGAGCACTCGTATCGGCTGCTGTGCGCGGAAGGTGCGCCGTGTAGGCCATCCAGCCTCGCTGTGCCGCGAGGAGCTCGCGAAGCGGGACTTTCACGTCATCCCCGATCACGTCGTCGTGGGCGACGTAGATGTTGTTGAAGATGGCTTGGTTTAGTGCGCGGCGCACTTCGTCGCCTGCACTCATGTAGAGCGCACGCACGTCGGTGAGCAGTGCAAGGAATGCCTCGATGTGCCGTTTGCCTGCGTCAAGGTCCGCTGTGGTCTTGGAGAGTTGTTCGCGGAGTGTCTCTCGCTCGCGGCCGACTTCTCGAAGGCGTTCTCGTATGCGCTCCTGTGGGAGCGAGCCGTCGGACGCGAGGTCGAGGAGGTTATCCTCTTTCGCTTGAAGCGCCTTCAACCGGTCCTCGAGCTGGCTACGTCGAAGGTGCTCGGCGTTCGATTGATCACGGAGCGCGGCTTCGAGGTTCTCGCGCACAACCTGGATGAACTCGGGGCTGAGCTCGATGGTCTTGTAGTGCTCTTCGACTGCGGCTTCGATGTTGTCGACGTTCACGTAGGGTGCGTCGCAGGTGCCGTCTTGGGCGCCGCGGCAGAAGAAGTACCAGTACTCGCCGCCGTGCCGTCCGACGGTGCGTTGCTGGATGAGGCGTCGGTTGGTCTGCCGTTCGAGGCGGCAGTGTCCGCACCACAGGCTGCCCTTGAGGTAATGCGTGTGGACACGGCGACGCTCGTTGGCGACGCCACGAGTGCCGAGCACGCCCTGGACATGGTCGAACAGCCCCTCGTCAATGAGCGGTTCGTGCCGGCCTTTGTAGACCTCGCCTTTGTAGGTGATCTCACCGATGTAGTACCGGTCGCGGAGCATCCGCTGAATCTTCGTATCCGAGATCGGCCCGGCCGGGCGACGTGCTGTCGGGCGAGTGGTGAGTCCGCGGTCCGTGAGTTCATCGGCGATGTCCTGGAATGAGTGCTGCCCAGTGGCGTACATCTCGAACGCAAGCTTCACGAACGGTGCGCGTTCTGGGTCGATGGTGGCGGTGCGCACTTCGCGGCCCTCGATGCGGTCGATACTGTTCTGGTAGCCGATCGGGGCGCGTCCGATGGTGCCACCGTTCTTCGCCTTCTGTCCCATCTTGTAGGCAATGTCTGCGCCGTCCTCGCGGGAGCGGTATTCGTTGAAGGCGGCGAGGATGCCGTGCATGAGCTGCCCGACGGGGGTGGCGTCGATCTGCTCGGTCGCGGAGACGAGGGTGACTCCGCGCTTTTGCAGGTCTGCCATGACGACCGCGTCGTCGATGCGGTTGCGGGCGAAGCGCGAGAGCTTGTAGACGATGACGTAGTCGACGTCGCGGTCGCGGCGGATGCGTTCGAGCATCTGCTGGAAGGCGATGCGTTTGGTCATCTCGGTCGCGGAGCGGCCGGGTTCGAGGTATTCGCCCACGATCGTGAGGCCGAGCTGCTCGGCCTTACGGGTGCAGGAGATGCGCTGCGCGGGGATGGAGATGCCTTCCGGGTCGTAGTCCGTATTGACCTGACCCTTGCTGGACACACGCAGGTAGATGACCGCCCGCGATCCGGGTGGTGCGTCCACGCCAGCGAACGCATCAACACTGGAGAACGCGTCGTAGGACTCCGCCTCGTCCAGGTCGATCACGACTGGTTGCAGCGACGGGGGAGCGGCGGCGAACGGGTTCGGGCCATCGAGTTCGGGCACGCTCATCGCTGCCCTCCTTCCGTGCGGGCGAGGGCTGCAACCGCGACTGCGGCGAGCTTTCGAGAGAGATGTGGTGGAGTGGGCGCCCCCGAGTTTCTCGGGCCGGGGCGCGGGCCTGATGTCAGTAGTCTGATCATGCGGGGTGTGCTCCGTTTACTCTCTAATTTTACCGTTTTATCGGCGTTTTTCCGTTGTGAAATGGGCAACGGTGGCTGTCTGCCGTGGGCGAACTGGGCTGGTCCGCGGATCTGTGGCGGGGCGCCGCTACTTGATGAAGGCATGGAGCGCCTCCTTCAGCTCGACGATGTCGTACACGTCGCGGAGCCGGGCCATGAGCGGCGCGTAGTTCCACTCCAGAGCCTCGTAATCGACCCCGTTGTCGATGCACCAGTCCGCGAGACTTGTCTCCCAGTCTTCGAGCGGGCTAAGAGCACGCAGCGCGTCTTCCTCGCTTGCGTAGGTGCCGGCGAAGGCTTCGTGGAAGCTCTCCATAATGTTGTCGGTTCCGGCGCTGACGTCGGGAAGGGACAGGAACGCCTGGAGGGCGGGGTCTTCGGGGAGCTGCAGGGTGGCCAGTAGCTCGATGAGCTCGTCTTCTTGGCCGCTGTGCCAGTCGGCCGGCATGTGGACGATGAAGCGTTCGCTGCCGATGGGGATGCTGGTGCGCACGAGGAGTTGGCCGAGCTTCGGCGGCAGGTGCTCATTCATGAAGCGTCGGCCGGTGCCCGTGTTCTCGCGCTGCACCAGGTAGGTGCCGAGCCAGTCGATGAGTTCCTTGGTGACCGGGTCCGCCTGCTCGGAGCTATATAGATCGAGGTATTCGTCGCGCAGCGAGAGGTAGTGGCCTTCGCCGGTGCGGCCGAAGTCCGCGAGGTGAGATTCTCGTCCGTAGGCGCGGCCGAGGACGTGTGCGATGCAGCGGGCGGTGCCGTCGTCGATCTCGGTGTTCTCGGCGAGCGCCTGGGCGATGCCGTCGGAAATCATCTGGCCAAAGCGGCCCTTCGCGACCTCGAGGCGGCGCCAGTCTGGAGTCTCTCGATCCGATGCCGGTCGCGCTTCAGCGGTGGGGTGCTGTTCGTGTTCGCTCATGAGCGGTGCCCTCCGCCCGTGATTATGTAGCGGCCGAGCGCATCGACCCAGGCTTCGCGTTCCAGCGGTACCTGAACGTCGCCGAGTTCGGCGAGGGCTTGGTCGGCGATGAGTTCTCCGGTGGCGGCGAATTGGTGGAGTGCGCTGTGGGGGCCGGAGTGCATGGTGGCGGCTAGGAGCCGAGCGATGCCCTCGTCGATGTCGGTGCTGTCGCCGTCCGCCCAGTCCTCGAGGATCCGCATGGCGGTCTCCGCTTGGTCGAGTGATGCGGGGACGACGCGGGCGAAGTCGAGGGCGAGTTGAGTTGATGAAGTCATGGGTGGTGATCCTCCTTTCGAGGTGAGTCGGTAGTGGTGGGCGGCCCGTACGGGGCCAGGGTGGAAAGTGCGTCTTCTGTCGTGATGACCGTGAACAGGTCGGTGTCGAGGTTCCGGTCCTTCTCGATGGCCTCTCGCATGGCGTTGGCGCGTAGCTCATCTGGAGCGATCCAGACGACGGCCGGGTAGAGGCCGCGGAGGCGTTCCTCGCTCCCGTCGCGGTAGTACCTCTGGTAGAGGTCGCACTTGCGGCGGATGGCGGGCAGGTGCTCGGTGCCTCGGTCGACTTCGATGAAGAAGTGGCTCTCCGTCTCGCTATCGGCGGTGACGGCCAGCAGGTCGGGCTTGAGCGTCAGGACGCCGGAGCCGGATTGGAAGGTGCGCCAGCATACGGGTTCGGGTTCGAGCTCGAGCACTTCGTAAAGGCCGAGACGGGTGTGTTCGAGAAGCTCCACGGCAACGTCCGCAACCGCCAGGGTGTGCAACACGAACACCGAGCCGGGCTGCTGAAACTTGCGTCGGTCTGGGTCACCGCGCAGCGCCCGCAGGAACCGTTCACCGGCCGGGGCGAGCTGACGGTCGGGGGAGGCATCCACGGTTTCGTCTTCCTCGCGTATGCGGCGACCGCGGTGCTGGTGGCGAAGAACCAACGCTGGCGCGCGGGACCCACGGTCGTCGCGATCGCCAGCGCGATCGTGCCGTACGCGACGATCCCGACCGAGATCTGGCTGCACCGCGGCGGTCGCCTGGCGGGGGAGTGGAGACGCGAGCCGACGTCGGATGTGCGGGACCGTGCCTGGCACGACCGCCTCATGCGGCAGCTGCTGCGCCGCCCGTGGATCCTGGGCGTCCTCGTGATGCTCGTGGTCGCTGCGGTCTTCGTCGCCCTGCTGATCATCGGCCCGCCGGGCGGACGCGCGTAGTCGCGGGAGCCCCGGGGTCGGTGTCGAAACGTGGCCGCGGGGTCCGGTGATGTCGAATTTGTTAACGAGACCGCCGTAATCCTCGCGCCCGGTAAATTCAATGTTTCTGCCTCGTAACAGTTGCTTCGAGGGGGTGACAAGAATTTGTTCGTACGTTTTACTAACGTTCATGTCCATCGATCAGTCCTCGGGGCGCGCGCTCCGGCCGACGCGCAAGGTGATGCCCGAAGAGGCTCGCCGCCACAACCGCGCGCTCGTGCTGCAGACGCTCTACACGACGACGGGGCTCAGTCGCGCGGACCTCGCACGCGAGACGGGACTGACGCGCGTCACCGTGTCGGACCTCATCGCCGAGCTGATCGTGGACGGCCTGGTCGTCGAGGCCGGCCTGAGCAAGCGGGCCGGTCCGGGTAAGCCCGCGACCGCGCTCGAGTTCGACGCCAACGCCTTCCAGATCATCGGCATCGACCTGAGCGGACACTCGCTGCTGAGGGGCGCGCTCATGACCCTCGACGGGCGAGTGGTGTCGCGGCTCGACGTCCCCCTGCGCGGGCGGACGGGCGAGGACGCGATGGCGCTCGTCGACGAGATCGTCGACGAGCTCCGACTCGCCGCCACACAGCCCCTGCTCGGCGTGGGGATCGGCTCCCCGGGCATCGTCGACCTGGCCGGAGTCGTGCTCACCGCCCCGAACCTGGGCTGGACCGACCGGCCGCTCGAGGCCGAGGTCGCCCGGCGATCCGGGCTCCCGGTCGTGGTCGCCAACGACGCGAACGTCGCTGCCCTCGCCGAGCACAGCTTCGGGGGCGCCTCGAGCGACATGATGCTCCTGAAGATCGGACGCGGCGTCGGGGCCGGACTGGTCGTGGCCGGCACCGCCGTGTACGGCGGCGCGTTCGCGGCGGGAGAGATCGGACACGTCGTCGTCGGCGATGACGGGTCCGAGTGCGTCTGCGGCAAGAGCGGATGCCTCGAGACCCGGCTTGCCGCACCGCGACTGGACGCGGCACTCGCCGGCGCGAGCTCGCCCGCGGAGCACGACGCGATCCTCCGGGAGGCCGGCCGATGGGTCGGGATAGCCCTCGCCCCGATCGTCGGCGCGCTCAACCTCAGCGAGGTCGTGCTGAGCGGCCCCGTGCAGCTTCTCGACGGTCCTCTCGTCGAGTCCCTGATCGACACCCTCCGCGCGCGCACGATGGCCCAGTTCCACGGGTCCGTGAAGGTGCGGATGACCAGCCTCGGCGACGACATCGTGTTGCGCGGCGCCGCGGCGATGGTCCTCTCGAGGGAACTCGGGGTGTCGTGATCCGCAGATCCCCTATCGACAGCTCGTCCCGTCCCACCGCAGCAAACCCGCATCCCGTACCCGACCGTGGCTCGCCACAGAGAAGAAGATCATGAGAAGAATCGTCCAGATGGGCACGCTGGCCCTCGCCGCCGCCCTGGTGCTGACCGGCTGCGGCGCCGGAACGTCCGGAGACAGCGACGCCGGCGCCGACACCCCGCGCGAACTCGTGCTGGGCAACAACGGCGACGTGCTGTCGTGGGACCCGGGCGAGATGAAGGAAGGGGCGATCATCAGCTATGCCGAGGCGGTGTACGACCCCCTGCTGCGCAAGACCGCCGACGGTGAGATCGAGCCGAACCTCGCGACGGAGTTCACGTACAACGACGACCTGACCGAGCTCACGCTCACGCTGAAGGAGGGCGTCTCGTTCACGGACGGCACCCCCTTCGACGCCGAGGCCGTCGTCGCCAACGTCGCCGCCCGCAAGGCGGGCACGGGCAGCGCGTCCGAGGCTGCGAAGTCGATCGAGAACGTCGTCGTCCAGGACGACTACACCGTCGTGCTCGACCTCGTCGCCCCGAACCCCGGGCTGCTGGCGGCCCTCGCCACCTATCTGGGCTTCATGGCGAGCCCCGCGGCGCTCGAGGCCGGCACGATCGGCACCGACCCGGTCGGATCGGGACCCTACGTCTATGACGCGGCGAACTCCGAGGCCGCCGCGAGCTACGCATTCGAGCGGAACGAGGACTACTGGAACGCCGAGGCGTACCCGTTCGACACCGTGGTGATCAAACCGCTGACCGACTTCACCGCGCGCTTCAACGCCCTGACCACGGGTCAGATCCAGTTCATGTACGGCACGCCGGACATGGTCGATCAGGCCGAGGCCGAGGGTCTGACCGTGCAGACGGTACCCGGCGAATGGCAGGGCATCATCCTGCAGGACCGCGCCGGAACGCTCTCGCCGGCGCTCGGCGAGGTCGAAGTCCGCCAGGCGATCAACTACGCGCTCGACCGCGAGACGATCCTCGAGACGTACTACAACGGATTCGGCCAGGTCTCGACGCAGACCTTCAACCCCGCCTCGCAGGCCTGGGTCGAAGCGCTGAACGAGGAGTACCCGTACGATCCCGAGAAGGCGAAGGAACTGCTCGCGGACGCCGGTTACCCCGACGGCTTCGAGATCCCGATCTCGTACTCCGAGGGCTTCATGACGCCGCTCGTGCCGATCGTCCAGCAGTACCTGGCGGAGGTCGGCATCACGATGACCCCCGTGCCGATCAACGGGTTCGCCAACGGCGGTCTCGAAACGCTCAAGGGGCAGCCGGCGTTCATGCTGTCGTTCTCGACGAACATCCCCGCCTGGACCGACGTGCTGAACAAGCTGACCCCGACGTCGCTGTGGAACAACTTCAAGTACACCGACCCCACGGTGGAGGCGTTGTTGGCCGAGATCCCGCTGACGCAGGGCGATGAGCAGACCGAGCTGTACCAGGAGCTGAACACGCACCTGGTCGAGGACGCCTGGTTCGCCCCGATCGTCCTGCAGCAGAACGTCTACCTGTCGAGCGACGACATCGCGGTGACGATGCAGCAGGCCCAGCTCATCCCGAGCCTGCGGTTCTTCGCACCCGCCGACTGAGTTCCGCCCGATCGCGGGGGCGGGCATCCCGCCCAGGATGTCCCGCCCCCGCGATCAACGAAAGGTACCGCCGAACATGGTGAGATTCGTTCTCCGGCGACTCCTGGCCGGGGTCTTCCTGGCCTGGGTCGTCGTGACGGGGATGTTCTTCTTCCTCGCGCTGACGGGCGCCGATCCCGCGCGCGGGGCCGTCGGCCTGTACGCCACCGACGACCAGGTCGCCGCCAAGCGGGCCCAGCTGGGCCTCGATCGGCCCCTCCTCGAGCAGTACTGGGACTGGCTGTCCCACGCCGTCCGCGGCGACCTCGGCACGTCGTCCGCGCAGAACGCCGATGTCCTCGAGCTGCTCGTGAGCCGGCTGCCCGTGACCGTCTCGCTCGCCATCGGCGCCGTCGTCGTGGCCGCCGTCATCGGCGCAACGCTCGGCCTCATCGCCGCCATCCGTCCCGGTGCCATCGACCGCGTCCTGCAGGTCGTGATGGTGCTGGGCTTCGGGCTGCCCAACTTCTGGATCGCGATGATCCTCGCCCTCGTCTTCGCCGTGCGTCTCGGATGGTTCCCCGCGACCGGCTACGTGCCGTTCCTCGACTCGCCCGTCGGGTGGCTCTCGAGCATCGTCCTGCCCATCATCGCGCTCTCGATCGGCTCGATCGCCGCGATCGCGCAGCAGCTCCGGACCTCCGTCATCACCGTCTCGTCGCAGGACTACGTGCGGACGCTCCGCAGCCGCGGCCTGCCCGCGCGCCGGATCCTGCTGACGAACGTGCTCCGCAACGCCGCGCCACCCGCCCTGACGATGCTGTCCCTGCAGTTCATCGCCGCGATGAGCGGCGCGGCCATCGTCGAGCGCGTGTTCGGACTCAGCGGCATCGGCTCCGTCGCGATCAACGCGAGCGGCAACAGCGACATCCCCGTGATCATGGGCGTCCTGCTGTTCACCGTGCTGCTCATCGTCACCGTCAACCTCGTGATCGACATCGCGTACAGCGCGCTCAACCCGAAGGTGCGTGCCGCGTGAGCATCCCCGACCCCGGATCCATCGCCGTCGACAACGCGGCGCCCGTCACGCTGCGCCGGCTGCGCCGGTTCGTGCGCAACCCCCTCGGCATGATCGCGGCCGGCATCCTGCTGCTCGTGGTCCTCGCGGCACTGTTCGCCCCCGTGCTCGCGCCGCACGACCCCAACCTCATCGTGCTGTCGCAGACGCTGCTCGGGCCGAGCGGCGAGCACCCGCTCGGAACGGATGCGAGCGGTCGCGACGTGCTGAGTCGTCTGCTGTACGGCAGCCGGGTCAGCCTCGAGGCGGGCGTGATCATGATCGTCACCGCGATGGTGGTCGGCATTCCGTTCGGTCTGCTCGCGGGCTACTACGCCAAATGGATCGACGGGATCTCGAGCTGGGTCGCGAACCTGCTGATGTCGCTGCCGGAGATCCTCATCATCGTCGTCGTGATCACGACGCTGGGGAGCGGCCTGGCGCCGACCATGATCACCCTGGGTCTGCTCGCCTCGCCCGACCTGTTCCGCCTGACCCGCAGTGTCGTCGTGAACGTGCGTTCGGAGCTCTATGTCGATGCCGCCCGCGTCTCGGGCCTGAGGGATGGCCGGATCATTTTCCGGCACGTTCTGAGCGTGGTCGTCGGGCCGGTGCTCGTGCGGGCATCCTTCGTCTTCGGCCTCGCCATCATCGTGCAGTCCGGCCTCGAATTCCTCGGATTCGGCGACCCCACGAGGCCGAGCTGGGGCGGGATGCTCAGCGAGGCGTTCCAGACCTTCTACCGGGCGCCCGAACTGGTGTTCGCGCCCGGTGCCGCGATCGCGCTCACGGTGATGTCGCTCGTCGTGCTGGGGGCGGCGATCGCGGACGCGCTCGGGACGGATCGCATGACCGCACCCCGCTCGCGCGGCGCGCGGCGTGCGCGCAAGGCCGCGGCGATCGTCGCCGCACCGACGGCCCACGCGGCGCCCGCGAGCGGCGCGGGCGCCGGTCCGGACGCCGGCGCACCGGCGGCGCTGCTCAGCGTCGAGGGCCTCCGGGTCGCGTACCCCGCCGGCGACGGCCGCGAGAAGGTGGTGCTCGAGGGCGCCACCCTCCACGTCGACCGCGGGGAAGTGCTCGGCGTGGTCGGCGAGTCCGGCTCGGGCAAGTCGCAACTCGCCTTCGGCATCCTGGGCCTGCTGCCGGTGGAGGCGGTCGTCTCCGCGGAGCGCGTCGTCCTCGACGGGGAGTCCCTCCTGGGTCGAAGCGAGCGTTTCCTCGAGGGTCTGCGGGGAACGAAGATCGCGTACGTCCCGCAGGAGCCGATGTCGAATCTGGACCCGTCGTTCACGGTCGGCGCGCAGCTGATGCGCCCCATGCGCCACAACCTCCGCATCTCCCGCGGCGAGGCGCGCAAACGAGCGCTCGCCCTGCTCGCACGCGTGGGGATCCCGGATCCGCCGCGCACGATGCGCGCCTATCCGCACGAACTCAGCGGCGGAATGGCTCAGCGCGTGCTGATCGCCGGTGCCGTGTCGTGCGATCCCGAACTGCTGATCGCGGATGAGCCGACGACCGCGCTCGACGTCACCGTGCAGGCGGGCGTGCTCAGCCTGCTCCGAGAACTGCAGCAGGAGAGGCACATGGGCATGATCCTCGTGACCCACGATCTCGGCGTCGTCGCCGACATCTGCGACCGCGTCGCGGTGCTGCGCAGCGGCGAGATCGTCGAGACGAAGCCGGTCGCGGAGCTGTTCGCCGCGCCGGAGCATCCGTACACGCGAGAGCTGCTGTCGTCGACCCTCGACGCCGCGCCCACGCGCGCCGAGCGGGTGCGGGCGGGAGGCGCGTCGTGACCGCGCCGCTGCTGGAGGTCTCTCACCTCGACGTCGCATATCCCGTCAAGGGATGGCGGCGCCCCGACTTCCCGGCGCTGCGCGACGTGTCGCTCGCCATCGAGACGGGCGAGACGCTCGGGCTCGTCGGCGAGTCGGGCTCGGGCAAGACCACGCTGGGACGCGCGATCCTGGGGCTCGCCCCCGTCACGGCCGGAGACATCGCCTTCCAGGGCGCGCAGATCGCCCGCCTCCCGCGGTCTGCGCGACGTGCACTGAGCAAGGACATCCAGGTCATATTCCAGGATCCGTATTCGTCCCTCAACCCGGCGATGACGGTGTCGGACATCCTCGCGGAGCCACTCACGGCGGGTGGCGCGTCACGCGCCGACGCCCATCGACGCGTGCGGGAACTGCTCGACCGGGTCGGACTGCCCGCCGACGCCGCTCGGCGCCTGCCGCGTGAGTTCTCGGGGGGTCAGCGCCAGCGCATCGCGATCGCGCGCGCTCTCGCCCGCGGCCCCAAGCTCATCGTCTGCGACGAGGTCGTGTCTGCGCTGGACCTGACGACCCAGGCGCGCGTGCTCGACCTGCTCATCGAGCT
The DNA here is from genome assembly GCF_007992455.1 of Microbacterium saccharophilum. Lineage (GTDB taxonomy): Bacteria > Actinomycetota > Actinomycetes > Actinomycetales > Microbacteriaceae > Microbacterium > Microbacterium saccharophilum. The sequence continues at coordinate 10,738 of NZ_BKAH01000004.1, forward strand.
GCAGGAGAACACCGGTGTGGCATACCTCTTCATCTCGCACGACCTGAGCGTCGTGCGCCACATCAGCCACCGCGTGGCCGTGATGCTGCGCGGACGGATCATCGAGGAGGGTGACGCCGAGACGGTCACGAGCACGCCCGCCGAGCCGTACACGCAGCGCCTGCTGCTCGCCTCGCCCGTCGCCGATCCGGTCGAGCAGGCCGCCCGGCGCGCCCACTACGACTCCCTCCCCCCGATAGCCGCCCCGAAAGTCGTCGAGAAGTAAGGTCCCGCATGCAGTTCGGTTTCAGTTCATACAGCTTCTACCAGTACCTCCGCGATGGGCGGATGTCGTTGTTCGACGTGATCGACTGGATCGCGGAGAGCGACGCGACGCACATGGAGATCGCGACGGTGTCGCTCTCGCCCGAGATCTCGAACGACACCTCGACGCTCGACCAGGACCCGGAGTTCGTGGCGGCGATCGGCCGGCATGCCGGGGACGCGGGAGTGACGCTGTCGAACCTGGTCGTGCCGGGCGACCTGCTCGGTCCGGGGGCAGCGGCCAGCATGGCGCGCCTCAAGCGGCACATCGACGTCGCGGCCGAGCTCGGCATCCGGCTCTTCCGCCACGATGTCGCCCCGTGGGCGATGAAGGACCGCGACGTGGCCGACTTCGAGGCACTGATGCCGCGCATGGTCGACGGATGCCGCGAGCTGGCGCAGTACGCGGCCCAGTACGACATCACCACGAGCGTCGAGAATCACGGCCTGCTCATGAACGGCGGCGAACGGGTGCGGCGGCTCATCCACCTGGTCGACGAGCCCAACTTCCGGACGACGCTGGATGTCGGCAACTTCCTCTCCGTCGACGACAACGCCGCGGTCTCGGTCGCGCTCAACGCCCCGGTCGCCTCGATCGTGCACCTCAAGGACTTCTACATCCGTCGCGAGTACCCCGGCGAGGGATGGCACCACACCCCCGGGGGCATGTACCTGCTCGGTTCCATCGTCGGATACGGCGACCTCGACATGCGCCGCATCGTCGAGGGGATCGTCGCCTCGGGTTACGACGGATTCGTCTCCATCGAGTTCGAGGGCATCGAAGACGCGCTCGTCGGTGCCGAACGCGGGCTCGCCAACGCCATGCGGCTCTTCGCCGACGCCTCGGCGGACCGCCCGTGAGCGCCCTGCACGTCGCCGTCATCGGCGCCGGGAGCATCGCCGCCATGCACATGGGCGCCTACCAGGCGCACCCCGACGCCGTACTCGTCGGCGTCTACGACATCCGGCCGGACCGCACGCGCGATGTCGCCCGGGCGCGCGGCATCCGCGCCTATGCCTCGCTGGACGAGCTGCTCGCAGACCCCGTCGTCGAGGCGGTCAGCATCTGCACGTGGAACGACAGCCACGCCGAGATCGCTGCGCGAGCGGTGCGCGCGGGCAAGGACGTGCTGGTCGAGAAGCCGCTGTCGAAGACGGTGGCCGAGGCCGAAGAGCTCGAGGCCGTCGTCTCGGAGAGCGGGCGGATGGTGCAGGTCGGGTTCGTGCGCAGGTTCTCCTCGAACGCCCGCGTGTTGAAGTCGTTCGTCGACGCGGGCGAGCTCGGCGAGCTCTACTACGCCCGGGCGACCAACATCCGGCGCATCGGCAACCCGGGCGGCTGGTTCGCCGACAGCGCCCGCTCCGGGGGCGGCCCCCTGATCGACATCGGCGTGCATGTGCTCGATCTGTGCTGGTACATGATGGGATGCCCGCGCGCCGTGACCGTGAGCGGCGTGACGGACTCGCGTCTCGGCAACCGCGCCAACATCACCTCGCTCTCGCGGTACACGGTCGCCGACTACGACCCCGACCTCAGCGACGTCGAAGACCTCGCCACGGCCCTCATCCGCTTCGAGAACGGCGCCTCGCTCCTGCTCGAGACCAGCTACTCGCTGCACGCGGCCGAGGACCGCCTCGCCGTCGCGGTCTTCGGTGAGCGCGGCGGCGCCGAACTCGAGCCCGAACTGCGCATCGTGCTGGAGAAGCACGACACCGTGCTCAACGTCACGCCGCAGGTCGACCTGCTGGCGTTCGACTTCGAAGAGGGGTTCCGGAGCGAGATCGGCGCCTTCGTCGACGCGTGCCGCGGTGTCGGGCCGCAGCTCGCGCCCGTGGAGCACGGCGTCGAGATGATGCGGATGCTCGCGGCCGTCTACGAATCCGCCGCGCTCGGCCACGAGATCTCGCTGCGCTAGCCCGATGTCACGCTCCATCGCTCCCGGTCGCCCGGTGCGGGTCGGCCTCGTCGGCTGCGGCAACGTCAGCGGCCAGTACCTGCTCAACCTGGATGCACCGGCGGTGCTCGATGTCGTCGCGTGCGCCGACGCGCAACCGGCGCGCGCGGACGCGACGGCCCGCGCCTTCGGCATCCCGCGTGCCGTGGCCGTCGACCAGCTGCTCGCCGACGACGACATCGATCTCGTCCTCAACCTGACGAATCCGGCGGGCCACGCCGAGGTGTCGCTCGCGGCCATCGCGGCCGGCAAGCACGTGTATACGGAGAAGCCGCTCGCGGGCTCGCTGGCGGAGGCCGACGAGGTACTCGCGGCCGCGGCCGCGCGGGGCCTGCGCGTCGGATGCGCCCCCGACACGTTCCTCGGCCCCGGGCTGCGGCGGTGCGCCGAACTGATCGCCGACGGAGCCATCGGCGTCCCGGTCTCGGCCAACGCCTTCATGATGACCGCCGGACCCGAGGCGTTCCACCCGGCCCCGGAGTTCCTGTACCAGCCCGGTGCGGGCCCCCTGATGGACGGCGGGCCGTACGGGGTGTCGGCCCTCGTCGCCCTGCTGGGTCCGGTGGCGAGCGTCTCCGGCGCGTCCACCCGCGGACGGGATACCCGGTCGGTGCTGACGGGCGCGCGTGCGGGGTCACGCTTCCCCGTCGACGTGCCGACGCACGTCGCCGCCCTCCTGCGCTTCGCGCGCGGCGCCGTGGCGACCCTGGTGACGAGCTTCGACGTGCACGGAACGCGCACGCCGCGACTCGAGGTGCACGGCACGACCGGCTCGCTGATCTGCCCCGCCCCCAACGCCTGGGGAGGGCCGGCGTTCCTCCGTTCCGCGGGTGCCGAGGGGTTCGACGAGGTCCACATCGACGGCGGCGAGGGCAACCGCATCGGCATGGGCCTGCTCGAGATGGGATCCGCACTCCAGCAGGGACGCGCACCGCGGGCGAGCGGCGATCTTGGCCGGCACGTGCTGGAGGTGCTCGAAGGCATCCGCACATCCGACGAGCGGGGCGGTGGCGCGGTCGACATCCGGCACGGGTACGAGCTCGTCGCCGAAGGCGGGTCGCGCGCGTGAGGGTGGGCATCGACATCGGAGGCACGAAGACCGTCGGCGTGCTGCTGAACGATCCCGCCGGCGGAGAGGTCGCCGCCGGGGCCGCCGCGGGCCAGGTCGCCCAGACGTTCCGGATGCCGACGGGCCACGGCAACGCCCAGGTCACCGCGACGGCGCTCGCCGTGGTCGAGGAACTGCTGCATCGCAGCGGTCTTCCGGCCGAGGCGGTCACCTCGATCGGCGTGGGCGTGCCCGGTGTCGTGGACGGCGACTCCGGCGAGGTTTCGCACGCCGTGAACCTGGGGGTCACGCGCCTGCCGTTGCGGCGGGAGCTGGCCCGGCGCTTTCCGGGTCGGATCACGGTCGAGAACGACGTGAACGCCGCCGCGGTGGGCGTGTGGCATCTGCTCGCGGAACCGGGGATCGAGTCGATGGCGTACCTCAACCTCGGCACGGGGCTGGCCGCCGGACTCGTGCTGGACGGACGGCTCCGGCGCGGGGCCCGGGGTACGGCGGGCGAGATCGGTCACATCCCGGTCGAACCCGGCGGTCCCCTCTGCGCGTGCGGACAGCGCGGATGCCTCGAGCTGAGCGCCTCGGGCGCCGCCATCGCGCGGCTGTGGCCCGGGAAGGGCCCGCGCGCACTCGCGGGACTGATCGCGGCGGCCGACGCGGGCGACCCGGTCGCCGTGTTCGCGCGCGGAAAGCTCGTGGACAACATCGCGGCGGCGGTACGCCTGCTCGTGCTCACGGTCGACGTCGACGTGGTGGTGATCGGTGGAGGCATGATCTCGCAGGGGAGCCCGCTCATCGCGGCCGTGCGCGCGGTCCTCGACGAGTGGGGCACGCGTTCGGCGTTCATCGACTCGCTCGAGCTGAGCGCGCGCGTGCGATACGCCCCGAGCGCGAGCGCCGTCGCGGCGATCGGTGCCGCGCACCTGGCGGTCGCGTCCGGGGTCTCGGGCTAGGCGCCGACCTCGCGCACGGGCTCGACGAGCGATCGGGCGAGGACGGTCGAGCCGACGACCGCCGCGGGCATGATCAGCACGGCTCCGAGGGGCACGAAGAAGCACAGTTGCGTGGCGACGCCGAAACCGAGCGCGCGGGCCCGGTGGCCGCGCAGCAACGCGCGGCGGGCGGTGCGGTCGATGCCGCGCGCGGTCAGAGCACGCGAGGAGAGCTCGTCGGCCAGGAGCCAGCCCGTCATCAGGATGCCCGCCACCGCGCCGACGAAGCCACCGACCAACGGGATGAGCCCCAGCAGACCTGCCGCGACGGCGATGGCGATGCCGCGTGCGACGAGCGACACCCCGTCGCCGACCGACCGCCAGAATCCGTACTCCGCCTCCGGCGGCGGGCCGCCCAGCTCGCGCTCCGCCGCGCGCCAGATGCGGTCGTAGAACGGCTCGCCGATCAGCAGGGTGAGCGCGGTGAACGAGATCGCGATCAGCACGAGCGCCGCGCCGAGCACCGCGGTGCCCGCCGCGACGCGCACGACTCCCGCCCACAACGACGGCCACCCGTCGGCGAACGGCGTCATCCACTCCGCCAGCGCCGGCAGGTGGAGGGAGAGCGCGACGAGACCCGCGAAGAGCGCGATGCCGACGACCGCCGCCGGGACCAGGCCGAGAGCCATCGTTCCGGGCACGCGTCGCCACATGGCCAGCCCGCGGCCGAGGAACGCCACGCCGGCGAGGAATTCGCGCATCGCTCCAGGCTACGGTGCCGCGTGCGAGCGGAGTGCTCCGCGAAACACGGGTGCCGCCCGGCGCCCCTATGCTGGGCGCCATGAGTGCCCCCGCCGCCGCCACCGTCGAACCGCTGATACCGGCTCGGCTGAAGCACAAGCGCGAGTCATCCGACCGCAAGGCAGCCGCCCTGCTGCTCATCTTCACCGCGCTGGCGATCCAGAAGACCGACATCGGCGACACGACCGAGCAGCTCGCTGTGGCCCGCCGGATACGCGCGATCAACGCCATTCGCCAGGACGGCGATGGTGTCTCCACCGGCGACGAGCGCCGCGCGATGGGCGGCACCTTCGATGCCGTAAGCACCGCCTGCGACGACGATCCGCTCGGCGGCAGCCAGATCGGAGGTGAGCGTCCCGGCGACGTGCTCGCCATAGGAAGTTGAAGCTCGTGCGCCGGTGAGGGTCACGAGCTCGACGAGTGGGCGTGCGAGGAACGACGACGCCCCGCGAGTCCACAGCGCGTACGGGGCTCGCTCTCCGAGATCGCCGAGCGAACTGGGCCATTCGTCGTCGCCGGGGATCAAGACGCCGAGCCCCATTCGCCGTGCATGGAGGAGACGCTCGCCAAGTGAGTCGACGCCCGGAGCGGCGAAGTGTCCGCGCCAGACCTGGGCGTCAACGTCGCCGAGGCCAGGTACAGGGTCGTCGGACTCGGCCAGCCGCAGGGTTTCGACGCCGTCGACCGCGGCGAGCAGGTGACCCGTCGCGGCGTCGTCCGGTTCAACGAGCATCGACAGCACCATCCGTGCGGTGCGCTCGTCCCGTGCAATCTCACTCAAGCTCGGCATGGTCGTGCTCCCCTCGGGCTCATGCCTGAGAGGTGCGCAGAGAGCGACCCGGTCTTCCGTGCGCGCCAAGCCCGGCGTACAGTGTGAGACGAGGCAGGTTCTCCTCATATTGCGGGTCCTCCGGGACGGCCCTCGGGCACTCATACACGTTCTGCCTCCTCGACGGAGAAACACGTGTGTTGAGAGGCCCACCATGTTCCGCTTCATCTGGATGCTCAGCGTCCGTACCCGCGACTTCCTCCACCGCTACATGCCGAGCAACCGGCTGCTCGCTGCCATCCGCACGCGGCGCGGTCTCAAGTGGGGGTTCCCCGCCATGCTTGTTGCCGCCCCCTACGTCCTGGTCGCAACCATCTGCTCCAGCCTCGTCGCCGACGGCGGCCCCGGTTGGCTTCACTTGGTCGTGTTGTGGGGGTGTTGGAACGCCTTGAAGTTCATCGTCATGGGTCCGGTCAGCGTCGTGCTGCTCGTCCGTGTGCGTATCCGTGAGGCGATGGTCCGGCGCGACGAGCGGCGCGAGGCGCGTGCCGACGAGCGCGAACCCCTCGTGCTCGCGTAAGGCTCAGCTCAGGGAACATCGCGGGTCAGGAGGCAGTGGCCATCCGGCTGCGTCGTCCACCGCCCCCGCGAATCGGAACGCCATGCTCGGCCAGCGCGCGGCGAACCGCCTGCGGCCCCGCACCGACCTTCAAGCCGACCTCTACCAGCGTCAACCCGCTGTCGTAGAGGTCGGCTGCTTCGTGAATGCGGCAAGGGTCGAATCGTCCACGGCGGATCGGGACCTTCCGCCGCGTCAGATGCTCCGCGACCGTCCGGCGGTGGATGCTGAACAGCGAGGCCAGCTCAACGAGCGTCGCGCCGTCGCGGTACCTCGCCACCAGCTCGTCGACTTGCTCGGCCCGAAGAAGGGTTTGAGCCATCCCAAGTGAACGCACCATCCGACCCCTGGAGTCCACCATGGAGGGGCGAGACGAGCGTCGGTCCTGCTTGTAGAACCCGCGCGACCTGCGCAAAGACAGGGTCTTCAGGTGTGGGCAGGGGTTCTCAAACTCTCTACGGAGGTCCACGACAATCCCCGGTTCCCCCGGGGATTTCGTGTTTCCGGCGGCGTTCGCGAGCGAACGGCAGGATCGAGCGTGACGGGTGTGGCGCATGAGGCGCATCCGCCCCGCCGGCCACACCCGCTCCTGCGGATCGCCCATCCCATCGCCCACGCCGGTCCGCTCGGACTAGGGTGAGGGCGTGAAGAGCATGTGGGCGTGGTTCGTCGCCGGCGCGATCCTCGTGATCGTCGGGCTCATCTGGACCCTGCAGGGTCTCAACGTGCTGGGCGGCTCGGCCATGAGCGGCTCGTCGCTGTGGGCGACGATCGGGCCGATCGTGCTGCTCATCGGGCTCGTGCTCATCGGGATCGGGGTCGCCCGCCGCCGCAGGACCTGATCACCCGCGCGACGCGGGACGTTCGGCCCACCGTACGCAGCGGGGCGGGGCCATCGTGGGGGCATGAACACCATGGATGCCGGCGGGCGCCGCGGCGTGCGGGTCGTGGAGAAGGCGGGCCCCTGGGGCTTCTTCTTCCTGCTCGCGTACATCGGCGCCGCCATCTACTTCGTCTCCCAGTCCGGCGGTACGTTCTGGGGCGTCGTCCTGGGCCTCCTCCAGGCGGCCGTGTGGCCGGTCTACCTCATCTACCTCGCTCTGGCGGGGCTCGGTGCGTGAGGTCGGACGGCGCGGCGTGCGCGGCACGCTGCTCGTGCTGACGGCCTTCACGGCGCTCACGGCGACGGCGGGCGGCGTCACGCTGATGTGGGGGAGCCTGTCCGGTGCGTCGTCCGTCCTGGTCCCGCCCGCCGAGTATCTGCAGGGGAGCCCGTTCGGAGATTACCTCGTCCCCGGGATGCTCCTGGTCGTCGGCATCGGGGGGACGCACGCCCTGGCGTTCGTCGCGTGGTTGCGCCGCCGGCGCTGGGCTCCGCTGGCGGCCGTGGTCGCCGGCTACGCGTGCCTGCTCTGGATCTTCGTGCAGATGGTCGTCATCCCCTTCAGCGCGCTGCAGGCGCTGTACTTCGGCATCGGCTGCCTCGAGATCGGCCTCGTCCTGCTGGCTCTCGGGGTCTGGCCGTCGCGGACAGGTTAGGCGCGGGTGTCCGCGCTCTCCAGCAGCCGCGCGCCCAGGAGGCGTCCCCACTGCTCGGCCTCCTCGACCTGGCCCGCCACGAGCGCGCTGTCCTTGTCGACGAGGAAGCTCCGGTAGTCCGCGAGCGGCACCGCGCCGCGCTTGCGCAGCCGCTTGTCGATGCCCGCGGCGGCCGACCCGCTGAAGATCCGCGGCATGTCGGCTCGCGTGTCGTACGCGGCGAAGCCGCGCGCCGGGAGCGGCGCCGCCGCGAGCCACTCCCGTACGCCGTCGCCGTCGTAATACGGCTCGAGGTGCAGGTGCGACGCCGCCCGCGCGACCCAGTTCGCCGCGTCCGCGCGGGTCTGCGGGCGGCTCAGCCCATGGGCGTGCGTCGGCGCACCGACGATCAGCAGGTCGGCGGACGCCAGCCCGCCCGCATCGTGCACCGGCACCACCTCGACGTGGGCGGCCGACCGGAGGCCCGCGCCGATCGCCTCCGCGATGCGGCGCGTCGCGCCGAACATGGACTCGAAGACGATGGTCGCCGTCACCCGCGTGGAAGGCTCGTTGGTGGTCATGGCTTCACCTTCCGCCGGCGGACGGCGCCACGGGGGGACTATGGTCACTCGGGATCGATCGTGGGCCTCTCGTCCCGGTGCTCGAGTTGGAACACGGCGGCCTGGGTCCGCCGATCGAGACCCAGCTTGCTGAGCAGCGACGAGACGTAGTTCTTCACGGTCTTCTCCGCCAGACCCAGCGTCTCGCCGATCTGGCGGTTCGTCATCCCGTCGGCGATGAGCTTCAGGATCTGGCGCTCCCGCAGCCCCAGCGATCCGAGCCGTGGGTCGGCGGCGCTCTCCCGGATGCGCGTGCTCGCCCGTCGCACCATCGAGGGATCGAGCAAATTCCTTCCCGCGGCGACAGCGCGGATGGACTCGACCAGCCGGTTTCCCGCGATGTCCTTGAGCACGTACCCGGCCGCTCCCGCCAGCACGGCCGCGGAGATGGCGGTGTCATCGTCGTAGGCCGTCAGGATGAGACACGCGACCTCCGGCATCCGGGAGCGGATGGTGCGGCAGAGGTCGATGCCGCTCCCGTCCGGCAGGCGGACATCCAGGACGACGACATGCGGACGCGTCGCCTCGATCCGGCGCAGCGCGTGGGTGAGATCGCCCGCTTCGCCGACGACGACGAGATCGGGCTGCATTCGCAAGAGGTCGGCGATGCCGCGGCGGACGACCTCGTGATCGTCGACGAGGAAGATCTCCGTCATCCCGCGCTCGTCTCGGATGCCGTCATCGGTATGCACCATCGCACGGATGTGCCCGCCCTGCTCGATTCGACGTGCAGGTCGCCCCCGTGGCGCTGCGCGCGGTCCTGCAGGTTCTGCAGTCCGCTCCGGCGCGTCCGCGTACCCATCCCATCGCCGTCGTCGGCGACATGCACCGTCAGCCAGCCGTTGCGTGCGGTGACCTCGACCGAGATGCGATCGGCGTCGGCGTGCCGGACCGCGTTGCTGAGGAGCTCCCGTGCCGCGGCGACGACATCCTCACTGCGCCGGCCGCCGACCGCATGGTCGATGGGCCCGCGGAAGCGCACCGTGGGCGGGCGCGACATGTGGCTGGACAGGCCCGCCACGACATCGATGACGCGGTGGCGCAGAGTGTCGGCATCCCGGGCGGAGAGCGCGAAGATCGCCGTCCGGATCTGTGCGATGGCGTCATCGAGCTCGCCGACGGCGGCGTCGAGGCGATCCGCCGCCGGCCCCGGCTCGAGGGCGCCGGCCACCGCGCGGACCGTGAGCCCCGCGCCGAACAGCTGCTGGATGACGTGATCGTGCAGGTCACGGGCGATACGGGCTCGCTCGTCGGCGAGGAGCGCCCGCTCCTGCCCCTCGCGGGCGTGGGCGAGGTCGAGAGCCAGGCTGGCGCGCGCGCCCAGTTCCGCGGCGGCCGTGACGTCGGCGGGCGTGAAGGCTGCCGCACCGGGAGCCCGCGCGACCGCGACGATGCCCCACAGCCGGGTCTGGGAGCGCAGCGGGATCGCCATCGCCGGGCCCGCCGCACCGGCGGCGCGCACCACGAGCGGGTCCGCTGCCGGGCCGGAGCGGTCCTCCGCGACACGGGGGAGCGCATCCCGGATCACGGCGCCGGCGAAGGTGTCCGCTTCTGCGAGCAGCGCGCCGCGCAGGCTCTCCTCGTCCGATCCCCGCGCCGCCGCGACCTGCAGGAACCCGTCGTCGTCGGCGACGAGCAGGACGGCCACGCGGTCGGCGCCTGCCACCTGGTGCACGCGCGTCGCGAGGAGGTCGAGCGCGGCCGCACGCGGGGTGGACAGGAGGGCAGCGGACAGCTCGACGGCCGCCGTCATCCATTCCTCCCGTGCTCGCGCCTGCGCGAAGAGGCGGGCGTTGGCGATGACGAAGCCCGCCGTCGTGGCGAGCGCCTCCACGAGCGCCGTGTCCTCGTCGGTGAACTTCCCGCGCCGGCGGTTCGTGAGGTAGAGGTTCCCGAACACCTCGCCGTGCACGCGCACCGGCACGCCCAGGAAGGAATGCATCGGCGGATGGTGCGGCGGGAAGCCCACCGCCCGCGGGTCGGAGGAGATCTCCGGCAGGGCGATGGATGCCGGATCGGTGATGAGCGCGCCGAGCAGTCCATGGCCCTCGGGAAGATGGCCGATGCGGACCGCCTCGGCATCGGTCATCCCCACGTAGACGAACTGCTCCAGGCCGTGGCGATCCGGGGCGATCACCCCGAGCGCGCCGTACTCCGCGTCGACGAGGTCCGCGGCGGCGCGCGCGATCCGGCGGAGCACGATGGGAAGGTCCAACGGCTGCACGACGGACTGCGTCGCGGCCAACAGGGCGCGCAGTCGATCCTCCGCCGCGAGGACGAGTCCCACGGGCGGCTGGTCCTCCGCAGCCGTCGCAGCCGCCGCTCCGCCCACCCCGCCCCCTTCGGCCACCGTCACCGTCACTGTACGACCGGTGGATCACGCGGCGGAAGGCGGCGCCCAAGGTCGGCCGCGGGGGCTCACGCGCCCCCGCGGCCCTCGGACCTCACGCCGGTGCGGCTGCGGCGTGACGTCCGGGCGCCGACCCGTCGTCCTCGACGGCGACGTCGGCGCGGAGGATGAGCACCGGGCAGCGGGCGTGCGCCGCGCAGGCATTGCTGACCGAGCCGAGCAGCAGACCCGCGAACCCGCCATGGCCGCGGCTGCCCAGGACGAGCATCTGCGCATCCTTGCTCGCCCCGATGAGGGCGTCGGCCGGCGACCCGGGCAGGGTGGTCGCGGTGAACCGCTCGGGAGGCGTGCCTCCGAAGGCGGCGGTGACCGCCTCGTCGAGGGCGGCGCGGGCGTGCTCCTCCGGTGACCAGTCGCCCAGGAGCGCGTAGTCCACGTACGGCGGGTAGACCCAGGTCGTGATCGCCTCCAGCGGAGCGTCCAGCACACGGGCGAGGCGCGCCGCGTAGCGCAGCGCGGCGATGGAGGATGGCGACCCGTCGACCCCGACGATGATCCGGTCCGTGTCGGTGTGCTCGCTCATGGCGTGTCCCTTCTCGCAGGTCGGTCTTCCCTGCCACTCTGCGTCGCGCGGCCCCCGCTCCGTCGGGTCGAAGGTCCCGCGAGGGCGGTCGCCAAGACGGCACCGGTCCACGCCGCCGCCGCGGGGCGAACCGGCGACGCACCTGAACGCTTCCTGTGAACGGGCGGGATCGTGTGTAGCCTCCCAGTCGTAGGCGCCCCCGGGGCGCGTCATCCCTTCGGGTTGGAGAGTCCATGAAGTTCTTCCAAAGACTCGGCAGATCGATCATGCTTCCGGTGGCCGTGCTGCCGGTCGCGGCGATCCTGTCCGGCATCGGGTTCTGGATCAAGAGCGCCAACGGCGGCGACCACAACGTCGTCTCCGCGTTCCTCGCGGCGGCCGGCGGCGCGCTGCTGGACAACCTCGCGCTGCTGTTCGCCATCGGCGTCGCCATCGGCATGGCGCGGAAGTCCGACGGCACCTCGGCGCTGGCGGGCCTCGTCTCGTGGCTGACCGTCACGACGATGCTCAGCCCCGCGACGATCCAGACGCTCACCGGCGCCACGATCGAGGACGTGGACCCGGCGTTCGGCAAGGTGCAGAACGTCTTCGTCGGCATCATCTGCGGCCTCATCGGCGCGTGGTGCTACGACCACTTCAAGGACACGAAGCTTCCCGACGCGCTGTCGTTCTTCTCCGGCAAGCGCTCGGTCGCCATCGTCACGGCGGGCCTCTCGCTCGTGGTCGCGATCGCGCTGATGTTCATCTGGCCGATCGTCTACGGCGGTCTCGTGACGTTCGGCGAGTGGATCGCCACGCTCGGGCCCATCGGCGCCGGCATCTACGGCTTCCTCAACCGACTGCTGATCCCGCTGGGCCTGCACCACGCCCTGAACTCCGTGTTCTGGTTCGACGTCGCCGGCATCAACGACCTCAGCAACTTCCTCAACGCGGACGGCACCTTCGGGGTGACCGGCCAGTACATGACGGGCTTCTTCCCGATCATGATGTTCGGCCTTCCCGGTGCCGCCCTGGCGATCTACCTGACCGCGAAGACCACGCGGAAGAAGGTCACCTACGGCATCATGCTGTCGGCCGCGTTCGCCTCGTTCTTCGTCGGCGTCACCGAGCCGCTCGAGTTCTCGTTCATGTTCCTGGCGCCCTGGCTCTACGTCATCCACGCTCTCTTCACCGGCATCTCGATGGTGATCGCGACGCTCCTGCCCGTGCGGATGGGCTTCGGCTTCTCGGGCGGCTTCATCGACCTCGTCCTGCAGTGGATGAACCCGCTCGCACAGAATCCCTGGCTGATTCCGGTGATGGGCGTGTTCTGGTTCTTCGTCTACTTCTTCACGTTCCGTTTCGTCATCAAGCGGTTCGACCTGAAGACGCCCGGCCGGGAGGACGACGCGGATCTCGTCGACGACGACACGGTCGCCTCCACGGCGACGGGTTACCACGCCACGGCCGCGAAGTTCATCGACGGGCTCGGCGGCGCGGAGAACATCACCGACCTGGACAACTGCGCGACCCGCCTGCGCATGGAGGTCGCGGACGTCTCGAAGGTCGACGAGCGCGCTCTGAAGCGTGCCGGCGCCGCCGGCACCGTGAAGCCCGGCGGGAAGTCGGTGCAGGTCGTCTACGGACTGAACGTGCAGTTCGTCAAGGACGCCATGGAGGACATCATCGAGGGCCGGCACGTCGTGACCGCCGCGCCGAATGCTGACATCCCGGCGTCGGGCGGACGCACCGCGGTGGCGGCACCCGCCGCCGCGAGCCTCGCGCTGCGCCAGCCGGTCGCCGGCCGGGTCCTGCCGCTGTCGGAGGTGCCGGACGAGATGTTCGCGGCCGGCACGATGGGACCGGGCATCGCGGTCGAGCCCACCGGGAACACGATCGTCGCTCCGGCGGACGGCACCGTCGCGTCGGTCTTCCCGACCGGACACGCCATCGGGCTGGTGCTGGAGGACGGCACGGAGCTGCTCATCCACATCGGCATCGACACCGTCACGCTGAAGGGCGAGGGCTTCCAGACGCTCGTCACGGCCGGGCAGTCGGTGACCGAGGGCACGCCGCTCGTCCGGTTCGATGCCGCCAGGATCCGCGCGGCGGGGCTGTCGACCATCACGCCGATCATCGTCCTCAACAACGAGAACGCGAGCGTCACCCTCCGGTGACGCGGGTCTGGGTCAGCTCGCCGGCTCGATGAGAGCCGGCGAGTTGTTCCGGACGTTGCCGACCGCGCGGTCGACGACGTACGACTCGAGCGTCTCGGCGAGGGCCGGAGCCGCGTCGATCGCGGCATCGAGCACGTCGCCGACGTTCTCGGTGGTCGGGTCCAGCCACGCGTCGGCGTGGTCGGCGTCGATGAACAGCGGCATCCGATCGTGGATGGAGCCGAGCGGCCCGACGGCGTCGCGCGTCATGATCGTGAAGCTGAGCAGCCAGCGGGCGGGGTCGTCGTCGGCCTTGCCGGGGTCCTTCCACCACTCGTACAGACCGGCGAACAGGAGGGGCGATCCATCGGCGGGGTGGATGAAATGCGGCGTCTTCACGCCGTCCTCCGTCTTCCACTCGTAGTACCCGGTGGCGGGGATCACGGCGCGGCGCTTGATGAGCGCCTGCCGGAACATCGGCTTGTCCTCGACCTCCTCGGAGCGCGCGTTGAACGCGCGCACGCCGACGGACGGGTCCTTCGCCCAGGCCGGGACGAGCCCCCAGCGCGCGGACTCGAGCCGCCGGACGGGCGGCTCGCTCTTCGCGGAGTCGAGGACGATCGCCACCCGATCGGTCGGGGCGATGTTGTACGAGGGCGCCGGGAGGTCCTCACCCTCGACGTCGACGCGGAGGACGTCCACGAGCTCGGATCCGACATTGGCCACCACGAAACGACCGCACATGCCGCCAGCGTACGCGGGGTCGCCGACACGCCGGGTCAGTCGGCGTCGAGCACGCCCACTTCGGAGAGCCGGTCGAGCAGGCCCGCGCCGTCCGGCCCGGTGACCCACGGCACTGCCGCGGCGGAGTGGTCGTTGACGGCGGTCCGGCCACCGGCCAGCACGGCCTCGGCGGGGGACAGGCGGCGGATCGCGACGGCCGTCACGTGCCCGGGGAACTCGCTCGTGAAGCTCGTGTAGAGGTCGTCGTCATGCTGACCGTCATCGCCGATCAGCATCCACTTGACGTCCGGGAACTCGCGCGCCAGCCGCCGCAGGTTCTCCTGCTTGTGCTCGCGGCCGCTGCGGAACCACCGGTCATGCGTGGGACCCCAGTCGGTGAGCAGCAGCGCGCCGAGCGGGAAGAGATGCCGGCGCAGGAAGCGCACGAGGGTGGGCGCCACGTTCCACGCGCCGGTGGAGAGGTAGACGACGGGGGAGCCCGGGTGATCCCGGACGAGGCGCTCCAGCAGCACGGCCATGCCGGGGACGGGCTGGCGGGCGTGCTCGTCGAGGACGAAGGAGTTCCACGCCGCGACGAAGGGCCGCGGCAGTGCCGTGACCATGACGGTGTCGTCGACGTCGGAGATGACGCCGAACCGGACATCGGCGCCCACGACGAACACGCGGGTCTCGACGGGCTCGGAGCCCTCGACCGACATCGTGATGGCCTGCCAGCCGGGGGAGAGCCGGGCTTCGATCACGGCGTCGATGACGCCGCCGCGGTCGGCGACGACCTCGTGCGTCACCCCGTCGATCGTGATGGAGACCTGGGCGAAGCCGACCGGGACGGCCGCGAAGCTCCGCCAGCCGCGGACGCTCGCGTACTCGCCGCGCTGCGTGCGCACCGGCGGGACGATGAGGGCGCGGCCCAGCACGCGGACCCACTGCTCGCTGCCGTACCCGGGGTACGCCGCGACCGTCGGAAGCTGCCCGCGCCGGCGGGCACGGCGCTCCCGCCAGGAGTGGAACCGGTACTCCAGGCGCGCGAGCCACAGGATCTTCGCGCGGGCGTTGCGGGGGGTGGGCATCGACTCAGTCTCCCACGCCGTCGGAGGAGGGCCGGACCTCGGCCTCGTCCTCCAGACGCAGGTGACGCGACTCCCGGGCGACGATGACGCGCTTGGCGACATACGCGAGCAGCAGGAAACCCACGATGACCCCGACGAAGATGTAGCCCGCGAAATGCAGCTGGTCGGCGAGCTCGCGGTAGGTCCCCGCCGCCGCGGCGGCGACGCTGACGTACAGCACGGCCCACACGGCGCATGCCGGAGCCGTCCAGGCGAGGAAACGACGGTAGGCGAACCCGCTCATGCCCACCGTGAGCGGCACGAGGGAGTGCAGGACCGGCAGGAACCGGGAGAGGAAGATGGCCGGGCCGCCGCGGCGGCGGAGGTACAGCTCCGCGCGCCGCCAGTTGTCCTCGCCCACTTTCGCCCCGAGCTTCGAGAAGCGGATGCGGGGACCCAGCCAGCGCCCGAGCAGGAAGCCGATGCTCTCCCCGATGAGCGCGCCCACGATCACGGCGACCACGAGGAGCGCGCCCTCGACGACGGAGCCGACGGCGGTGCCCGCGACGATGACGATCGTGTCACCGGGCACGACGAGCCCCACCAGCACGCTCGTCTCGAGCATGATCGCGAGTCCCGCGAGCAGCGTCCTCAAGACCGGGTCCACACTCTGCACCGCGTCGAGGAGCCACGTGAGGAACTCGTTCACGGCACCAGACTATGACCGGATGCGCCGGTCTAGCCTGTGAGGGTGCCTCCTGTCCTCGCCGCCCGCGCGCTGGCCGGCTGGACGGATCCCGCCGTCCTCCATGCGAACGGTCCCGCGCGCGCCGCGCACAGCTTCTGGCTGGACGCCGGCCCCGCCGCCACGACGGGGTGGAGTCTCCTCGGGACCGGCACGCCGGGTGACCCGCGCGCGCCGCAGCAGGTCACCGTCGCGCCGGCGGTGCGGTCGTCGCTTCCGCTGCCGTTCGGCGGCGGCTGGGTCGGCTGGCTCGGGTACGACGCCGCCGCGGCGCGTGCGGGGGCGCCGGCGTCGGCCGACGACACCGCCCCGGCCGAGATGTGGCTCGAGGTCGACCGGTTCGTCGCCGTGGACCACACGACGCGGACGCTGTGGGCGGTCGCGCCGCCCGGGGCGCTCGACGCCTTCGTCGCGCAGGTGGAGTCCTGGCGTGCGGGCGCGCTGCCGCCCCCGACGGCCCCGCCTCGTCGCGTGGCCCGCGGGCGGCACGCGCCGGGCGCGTACGCGGCGCTCATCGGCCGGTGCCGCGAGGCCATCCGTGCGGGGGATGCCTATCAGCTGTGCCTGACGACGCGTTTCGACGTGCCGGCATCCGCAGAGCCGGTGGATGCCGTCGCGACCTACCTGGCCCTCCGCGAGGCGACGCCCGCACACCACGGGGGGCTGCTGCGCAGCGGCCCGTACGCCCTCGCCAGCGCGAGTCCGGAACGGTTCCTCGAGATCGGCGACGGCATCGTGCGGACCCGTCCGATCAAGGGCACGCGGCCCCGTTCCGACGAGCCCGCCGCCGACGCGGCCCTGGCTGCGGAGCTGCGCGCCAGTCCGAAGGAGCGCGCCGAGAACGTCATGATCGTCGACCTCATGCGCAACGACCTGCAGCGCGTGTGCCTGCCGGGCACGGTCGGCGTCGAGGAGCTCCTCGTCGTCGAGTCGTACCCCGCCGTCCATCAGCTGGTCAGCGCCGTCGGCGGGCGGCTGCAGCCGGGGCGCACGGTCGGGGACGTGCTGGATGCCGCCTTCCCGGCGGGGAGCATGACCGGGGCTCCGAAGCTGTCGGCGATGACGATCCTGCACAAGCTGGAGGACGCGCCGCGCGGCGTGTTCGCGGGATGCTTCGGCTGGGTCGGCCACGACGGCACAGCCGACCTCGCGATGGTCATCCGCTCGATCGTGGTGCACCCGGGAGGGGCGTCGGTCGGCGCCGGCGGCGGCATCACGTGGGGGTCGGATCCCGGTGCGGAGGTCGCCGAAGTCGGGGTGAAGGCCCGCGGTCCGCTCGCCGCGCTCGGGGCCGCGCTGCCACCGGGCTGGTGAAACGGCGCGTCCGGTAACCTGGGAGGGCGCGCACTCCGCGTACTCCCGCTCCAGCACGATTGGCTTCCCTTGTCCACGACCTCCACGCCCGACACCACTGCCATCCCGGAGGACGGTGCCTCCGACACGTACGCCATCCAGGCGAAGTGGCAGCGACGGTGGGCCGAGGCCGACCCGTTCCGCGCGGGAGGCGATGACGACACCCGGCCGCGCAAGTACGTCCTCGGGATGTTCCCGTACCCGTCCGGCGACATGCACATGGGGCACGCGGAGAACTACGCGTATGTCGACACGGTGGCGCGCTTCTGGCGCCACCGCGGCTACAACGTGCTCAACCCGATTGGCTGGGACTCCTTCGGGCTGCCTGCCGAGAACGCCGCCATCCAGCGCGGGGCGGACCCGCGCGAGTGGACGTACGCGAACATCGCGCAGCAGAAGGCGAGCCTGCAGCACTTCGGCACGTCGTACGACTGGAGCCGGGTGCTGCACACGAGCGACCCGGAGTACTACCGCTGGAACCAGTGGCTGTTCCAGCGGCTGTACGAGCGCGGCCTCGCCTACCGCAAGGCGAGCCCCGTCAACTGGTGCCCGAAGGACCAGACCGTCCTCGCGAACGAGCAGGTCGTCGACGGGCGCTGTGAGCGGTGCGGCACCGAGGTCGTCAAGAAGAAGCTGACGCAGTGGTACTTCAAGATCACCGACTACGCCGACCGCCTGCTGGATGACCTCAACCAGCTCGAGGGGTTCTGGCCGCAGAAGGTCATCCGGATGCAGCGCAACTGGATCGGCCGCTCCGTCGGCGCCGACATCGACTTCGAGATCGAGGGCCGCGCCGAGAAGGTCACGGTCTTCTCCACGCGGCCGGACACGCTGCACGGCGCCACCTTTTTCGTCGTCGCGCCCGACTCCGACCTCGCCGCCGAACTGGCATCCGGGGCCTCGGCAGAGGTGCGCATGCGCTTCCAGGACTATCTGGAGCGCGTGCAGAAGGAGACCGACATCGAGCGGCAGAGCACCGACCGCCCGAAGACCGGCGTCTTCCTCGACCGGTACGCCATCAACCCCGTCAACGGGGAGCGACTGCCGGTCTGGGCCGCCGACTACGTCCTGGCCGATTACGGCCACGGCGCCGTCATGGCCGTGCCCGCGCACGACCAGCGCGACCTCGACTTCGCCCGCGCCTTCGATCTGCCCGTCAAGGTCGTCGTGGACACGACGGCGCCCGTCACCGGCGCCATCCCCGTGATCGAACTCGACGAGCAGGGCGTCCCGATCGATCCGGGCTCCGCGGAGCCGGACCTCACCGACCTCGACCCCGCCCGCACCGGCGTGGCACTCACGGGGGACGGCCGCCTCGTCAACTCCGGTCCGCTGGACGGCCTGTCCAAGCGCAACGCGATCGCCCGCGTCATCGAGCAGCTCGAGGCGGCCGGCACCGGCCGGGCCGCGAAGTCGTATCGGCTGCGCGACTGGCTGATCTCCCGCCAGCGGTTCTGGGGCACCCCCATCCCGATGGTCCACACCGAGGACGGCCGGATCGTCCCGGTCCCCGACGAGGAGCTCCCGCTGCGTCTGCCCGACGCGCACGGGCTCGACCTCGCCCCGAAGGGCACGTCGCCCCTCGGCGGCGCGACCGAGTGGATGCAGACCGTCGACCCCGAGACCGGCGAGCCGGCGCTGCGCGACCCCGACACGATGGACACGTTCGTCGACAGCTCGTGGTATTTCCTCCGCTTCCTGGCGGCGAACGACCCGGCGGAGGCCTTCCCGTCCCGTGAGGCGGACAGGTGGGCGCCGGTCGACGCGTACATCGGCGGTGTCGAGCACGCGATCCTGCACCTGCTGTACGCGCGGTTCATCACGAAGGTCCTCTTCGACATGGGGCTCATCTCCTTCACCGAGCCGTTCTCATCGCTGATCAATCAGGGCATGGTGCTGCTGAGCGGCTCGAAGATGTCCAAGTCGAAGGGCAACCTCGTCGAGTTCGCGTCGAGCATGGTCGACCCGGGCGCCGACGCCGTCCGCATCGCGATCGCCTTCGCCGGGCCCGTCGAGGACGACATCGACTGGGAGGACGTGTCGACCACGGGCGCGCAGAAGTTCCTGGCCCGTGCGCTGCGCGTCGCCCGCGACGTCGCGAGCCCCACCGATGTCGCCTGGAAGGACGGGGATGCGGCGCTGCGCCGCGTCACCCACCACCTCTGGGCGGACGCCCCCGGCCTCGTCGAGCACACGAAGTTCAACGTCGTCGTGGCACGCCTCATGGAGCTCGTGAACGCCACCCGCAAGGTGATCGACAGCGGTGCCGGCGCAGCCGACCCGGCCGTGCGGGAAGCCGCCGAGGCCATCGCCATGGTGCTCGACCTGTTCGCACCGCACACGGCGGAGGAGATGTGGGAGATCCTCGGCTACGAGCCGTTCGTCGGTCTCGTGCCGTGGCGTCAGGCCGACCCGACCCTCCTCGTCGAGGAGTCGGTCACCGCGGTCGTGCAGATCGACGGCAAGGTGCGCGGCACCCTCACGGTGCCCGCCCGCGTCTCCGCCGACGAGCTCGAGGCCCTCGCCCGCACGGACGAGAAGGTCGTCCGCGCCCTGGCCGGTCGCGCGATCACGCGGGCCGTGGTCCGGGCGCCGAAGGTCGTCAGCTTCACCACGTCCTAGCCTCCTCCCCGGCGGGGGCGGAGCGCCGTCCGTCCACGTCTTCGTGAAGCGCGGCTCCCCGCCGCCGCGGCAGGTGCGAACCTGGCGCGGTGAGCGGAACGGCCGAGGCGGCGCGTGCACGCCGGCGTCTCGGCGTCGGCGCCGCGATCGTCGTGGTGCTCGCCGCTGCCGCGATCACGGTGCTGATCGGGGTCGTCCGGACGACCGGGACCACCGCCGAGGTGGTCCCGCTGCCGACGACGGCCGTCAGCCCGGCGGTCCTCTACGTCCATCTGGCCGGCGCCGTCGCGCAGCCGGGCCTGTACCGCCTCGACGAGGGGGCGCGGCTCGTGGACGGCGTGGCCGCCGCCGGCGGGTTCGCGGGCGACGCCGACCGTTCGGCGGTGAACCTGGCGCGACTCCTCACGGACGGCGAGCAGGTGCACGTGCCCCGGGTGGGGGAGGCGCCGCCGCCAGGGGGCACGGCGGGCACGGCGGGCGACGGCGACGGCCTCGTCAACCTCAATACGGCCGCGGCCACGGAGCTGGACACCCTGCCGCGCATCGGCCCGGCACTCGCGGAGCGGATCATCGCGTGGCGGGAGGAGAACGGCCGCTTCACGAGCGTGGAGGACCTGCTGGCCGTCCCCGGCATCGGCGAGAAGATGCTCGCGGGTCTCCGCGACCTGGTGACCCTGTGAGCAGTCGCACGGCACGCCGGCGCGACCTGCGGCTCGTGCCGGTCGCCCTCGCCGCGTGGGGTGCGGCGGGCGTCGCGACGCATCTGCCGACGGCGTCGCCGGGCATCGCCGCGGGACTGTGGGCGCTCACTGCCGGGCTGCTGGCGGTCGCGTCGCGGACGCCGGGACGACGGCGCGCGGACGCGGCCCTGGCGGCCGTGGCCCTCGCGTGTGCGGCCGCGGTCGCGAGCCACGTGGCGCTCGCGCAGCCGGCGCGCGCGGCGGCATCCGCTCTGGAGGTCGACGGCGGGCGCGTGATCGCCGTGGACGCGAACGTCGTCGGCAAGGTCGAGCGCGGCGCATCCGGCTGGCGGTTCGACGCGCTCACGGAGCGGATCGCGTACGGGGACCGCGCGTTCACGGCACCCGTGCCCGTGGTCGTGCGGACCGGTGACGCACCCGCGGGCCTCGACCTGGGCGCGCGCATCCAGCTGCGGGGCACGGCCTTCCGTGCGGATGCCGGCGACCGGGCCGTGCTCGTCATCCGGGCGGGCCCGGGCCTCCGGCTGCGGGCGCCGCCGGCCGGCGTGCTCGCGGCGGCCGCCGAACTCCGTGGCGGCCTGCAGGAGACCGTCGCGGGTCTGCCGCAGCCGGCGGCCGGGCTCATCGCCGGCCTCGCGGTCGGCGACACGTCGGCGGTCACCGCGGACCTCGACACCGCCATGAAGACGGCATCCCTGTCGCATCTGACGGCGGTCTCCGGCGCGAACTGCGCGCTCGTCGTCGGGCTCGCCTTCGCCGCCGCGGCGCTCACCGGCGCCTCACGCGGTCTCCGGGTCGCGGCCGGAGTCGCGACGCTGTCGGCCTTCGTCGTGCTCGTCTCGCCGGAGCCGAGCGTCGTGCGGGCCGGGGCGATGGCGGCCATCGCGATGCTCGGCGTGCTGCTCGGCCGGATCGGGGCGGGCATGTCGGTCCTCGCTCTCGCGATCACGGTGCTGCTGATCGTGGACCCGTGGCTCGCGGGATCGCTCGGCTTCGCGCTGTCCTCCGCCGCAACGGCGTCGCTGCTCCTGGCTGCGGGACCGCTCGCGGACGGTTTTGCCCGGTGGATGCCGCGACCGCTCGCCCTCGCGCTCGCGGTGCCGCTCGCCGCGCAGCTCGCGTGCGGGCCGCTCATCGTCCTCATCGACCCGCGGGTCGCGGTGTACGGCGTCGTGGCGAACCTGCTCGCCGCCCCGGCCGCGCCCGTTGGCACGGTGCTCGGCCTCGCGGCCTGCCTGACGGCGGGGGTCCCGCTGATCGGCCCGGGGCTCGCGGCGCTCGCCTGGGTGCCCTCGGCGTGGATCGCCGGCACCGCCACCACGTTCGCGGCGCTGCCCGGCAGCAGCGCGCCCTGGCCGGAGGGGCTGCCCGGGCTCGCCCTGCTGGCGATCGTCGGCGCGTGCGCGGCGGCGCTCATCGTGCCGGGGGTGGCGCCCGCCGTGCGCCGGACGGCGGTCCTGCTGCTCGCCGCGTTCCTCGGCGTCGGCGTCGCCGCCGGGCCGGTCGCGGCGCTCATCGATCGTGTGCGCGTGCCGGCGTGGTCGATCGTGGCGTGCGACGTCGGTCAGGGCGACGCCGTGCTGCTGCGGTCGGCGGGACGGGTCGCGCTGGTCGACACCGGTCCGGACCCCGCACCGCTCGGCGCCTGCCTCGACAGGTTCGGGGTGGCCCGCATCGACCTCCTCGTGCTGACCCACTTCGACCTCGATCACCGCGGCGGGGTCGCCGCCGTCCGGGGGCGGGTCGACACGGTGCTGCACGGGCCGCCGTCGTCACCCGAGGATGTCGCCCTGCTCGCCGGCCTCTCCGACGGTGGCGCCCGGCTCGTACCCGGCCACGCGGGGGTCTCGGGGACCCTGGGCGAGGCAGGCTGGCGCGTGCTGTGGCCGCGGGCGAGGGAACAGGGCTACGGGCCGGGCAACGACGCGGGCGTCATCCTGGCCGTGGAGGGAGGCGGAATCCCCTCGACCGTGCTGCTCGGTGACCTGTCGGCGTCCGCCCAGCAGGGACTCCTCGCGACAGGACGCGTGCCCCGGGGCGTGGCCGTCGTGAAGGTCGCCCACCACGGCAGCGCCGACCAGGAGCCCGCGCTGTACGCGCGCCTCGCGCCGCAGGTCGCGCTCGTGACCGTGGGGGAGAACACCTACGGACACCCGCGGGACGAGATCCTCGATGTCCTGGACGGGCTCGGCGCGACGGTGCTGCGGACCGACCGCGGCGGCGCCGCCGCCCTGTGGCGCACGGGCGAGGGCATCCACGTCTGGCGGGCCGACGCGTCCGCCGCTGCGTCCGCCGGTGTCACGGGCCGTCAGTAGGCTGGAGGGATGACGCCCGCTCCGCGCCGCCCCGCCGCGCGCACCGCCTCGGCGATCCCGCAGATCTCCTGGCGGGCCCCGCAGCCGGCGCCCATCGTGCTCGTGTCGGGCCCGGAAGAGGTCTGTGCCGAGCGTGCGACGGCCGGCATCCGCGAATTCCTCCGTGCGGAGGATCCGAGCCTCGAGGTCTCCGACCTCCGCGCCGACGACTACGCACCCGGGTCGCTCTTCGCCGTCACGTCGCCCTCGCTGTTCGCCGAGCCGCGGCTCGTCCGCGTCACGGGTGTGGAGAAGTGCAGTGACGCGTTCCTGACCGAGGCGCTCGCGTATCTGGAGTCACCTCAGGACGGAGCGACCGTCGTGCTCCGCCACACGTGCGCGAGCGTGCGGGGCAAGAAGCTCCTGGATGCCATCCGGTCGGGCACCGGCGGCGGCGTGGAGATCGCGTGCCCGGCCATCAAGCGCGACTCGGACAAGTTCGACTTCGCCGCGGGGGAGTTCAAGGCCGCGCAGCGCCGCATCGCTCCCGCCGCCCTCCGCGCGCTCGTCTCCGCGTTCGCGGACGATGTGACCGAGCTCGCCGCGGCCTGCCAGCAGCTCATCTCCGACGTCTCCGGCGACATCGGCGAGGACGTCGTGCAGCGGTACTACGGCGGCCGGGTCGAGGCATCCGCGTTCACCGTCGCCGACACGGCCATCGCGGGTCGTTACGGCGAGGCGCTCATCGCGCTGCGGCACGCCCTCGCCAGCGGCGCCGACCCGGTCCCGCTCGTCGCGGCGATCGCCTCCAAGCTGCGCACGATGGCGCGGGTCGCCGGCTCCCGCGAGCCCGCCCGCGAACTCGCGTCGCGTCTCGGGCTCAAGGACTGGCAGGTCGACCGCGCGCGACGCGACCTCGCCGGCTGGTCGGAGGCGTCCCTGGGCATCGCGATCCAGGCCGCGGCACGCGCCGACGCCGAAGTGAAGGGCGCCTCGCGCGACCCCGTGTTCGCGGTCGAACGCCTCGTCACGGTCATCGCGACCCGCGCGCCGTACGGCGCCTGACCGCGCACACCGTCCGCGCGAGCCCGGCGCGGGTCGCGCCCGGGAACGACGAAGGCCCGCCCCCCGGAGGGGCGGGCCTTCGTGACAGACGAGGCTCAGAGAGCGGCGACCTGCTTCGCGATCGCCGACTTGCGGTTCGCAGCCTGGTTCTCGTGGATGACGCCCTTGCTCACGGCCTTGTCGAGCTTCTTCGATGCCTGGGCGAGAGCCTTCTCGGCGGCGGCCTTGTCGCCGGCGGCGATGGCCTCGCGGGTGCGGCGCACCTCGGTCTTCAGGCCGCTCTTGACGGCCTTGTTGCGCTCGTGCGCCTTCTCGTTGGTCTTGTTGCGCTTGATCTGCGACTTGATGTTCGCCACGTTCGACGTATCTTTCGTTCGGAGTTATCGATGGATGTGCCGAGAGACAAGAGAGGGCTGTCGCACGGCGGTCGTGTGAGAGAGGAGCCCACACGCAAGCCAATCACCGAGTCTATCAGGTTTCGCTCCGACGGCCGTGCCGCGGCGCCCGTCGACATCGGGTCGGGCATGATCGATCCTGCCGGATCCGGCCCGTGACGAAGGAGCACCGTGGCATCCTCCCCGCCGCCCGCACGCGTCAGCGCCCGGTGGTTCTCGTTGTTCGCCCTCGCATGGCTTGCGATCTGGGCCGTGCAGCTGACGCCGCTGCAGCTTCTCATCCCGCTCCAGCTGGACACGCCCGGCGGAGAGGGCGAATGGATCGGCGGCGTCGTGGTTTCGGGGCTCGTGCTGGGCGTCGGGGGGCTCGTGGCCCTGCTCGCGACGCCTCTCGCCGGTCACCTGTCCGACCGCACCGGCTCGCCCCTCGGCCGCCGGCGGCCGTGGGCACTCGCGGGCACGGCGCTCATGACCGTGTCGCTCATCGGAACGGCGTTCGCCTCGGGCCCGCTCGCGGTGGGCCTCGGCTGGACCGGTCTGTCCCTGGGGGTGGCGATCTCCTCGGCCGCGTTCACCGCCCTCATCGCCGATCAGCTCTCCGACCAGCGCGGCGCGGCCTCCGCGGTCGTCGGGTCCACGCAGGCCGTCGGGCTCATCGTGGGCGTCGGGACGATCGCGCTCCTCGACCTCGACGTGACGGGCGGGTACCTCGTGCTCGCCGCGCTCGTCGCGGTCTCCGGAGCGGCGGCGGCTCTGCTGCTGCCCGACCCCGCTCGCGGCATCGCCCTGCCCACGCGGCACGAGCCGCCCGCCGCGCGCTGGGCGGTGCTCCGCAACCGCGACTTCACCTGGATGCTGGGCGGGCGTTTCGTCGTCAACCTGGGCAACGCGCTCGGGACGACGCTGCTGCTGTTCTTCCTGCGCTATGGCGTCGGCACCCCGGCCGCGCAGGCCGAGGACGACCTGCTGCTGCTGATCCTCGTGTACACCGTGTTCGTCGTGGCGGCCTCGGTCGTCGGCGGGCGGATCTCGGACCGCACGGGAAACCGCCGGCGGCTCGTCGTCGGGGCCGCACTCGTCCAGGCGGTCGCCGCCGCCCTTCTCGCGGCGGTGGCGACCTACCCCGTGGCGCTGGTGGCGGCGGCGATCCTCGGGGTGGGCTTCGGCGCGTTCACGTCGGTGGGCGTCGCACTCGCGACCGATCTCCTTCCCCGCGCGGAGGACCACGCGCGCGACCTCGGCCTCGTCACGGTCGCCGCCAACCTGGGCCAGCTGCTCGGCCCGCTCATCGGGGCGGCGCTGGTCGCCCTGGTCGGCGGGTTCTGGCTCCTGTTCGCGAGCGCGGCGCTGCTCTCGGTCGCGGGCGCCGTCATGACGTCCCGCGTCAGCGCCCGGCATCCATCGTCGCGAGAGCCAGATCCAGCACCGCGTTGAACACCCGCGGGCGCATCGCGGTGACGAGGTGCGTCGTGCGCGGCACCACGATGAGCTCCGAGTCGGGCACGAGCGACACGAAGAGGCGCTCGTTGACGCGCAGCTGGTCGTACTGGCCGTTGACGAACCACGTCGGCACGTCGATGCGGCGCAGCGCCGCCAGGAGATCGAGGACCGACAGGCTCGCCAGGGCGACGTCCTGCGCGTCGTACGCATAGCCGCCGGCACCGAAGTCGCCGCGCGTCTCGGGCGGCAGGGTGCCGGCCAGCACGCGGTCGGTGAACCACTGGCCGCGGCCGGGGAGCGCATTGAACCCGCGGGCGAGCGTGCGGTACGCCCGCAGCCCCAGCCCTCGGGGGATCGCGCAGCAGGAGGCGGCGATGAAGGCGTCCACGGGCGGACGCGTCTCGCGTCCGACGTACTCGATGCACAGGAGGCCGCCCATCGAATGACCGGCCAGCAGCACGCGGCCGCGTGCGGCGGCATCCTGCACTGCAGCGTCGATGGTCCGCATGGCCTCGTCGAGCGTGAACTCCTCGCCCCGCCGGGTGCCGTGCCCCGGCAGGTCCACGGCGACGGCGGGGATGCCGCGCTCTTCGAGGTGCGCGAGCTGCGCGCGCCACATCGATGCGGAGGTGCGGATCCCGTGCACCATCACGACCGAGATCGTCATGGCCTCAGCCTAGGAGGGGCGGCGCGGGCGCCGCCCCTCCCGGAGCCGGGATCAGCGAACGACCCGCACACTCACCGTGCGGCTGGAGGACCCCTCGACCGTCTGGGGGTCGCTCGGCACGAAGACGGCCGTGTACTGGTGGATGCCGCGGCTCAGGGTGCCGAGCCGGAGCGTCGCCGTGCCGGACTTCACGGTCGCCGTGCCGACGAGCGTGCCGTCGGCGCCGCCCTCGCGGAACTCCACGACACCGCTCGGGCGCCCGCCGTCCTGCGTCACGGCGGCCACGAGGGTCGTCGGGAGCAGGCGGTTGATGTGGATCGGCAGGATCGCCCACAGGCGCGTCTGCGTCTCCGCCTTCACCTGCGCGGCCTCGACCGTCAGCGGCACGGTGACGACCGTGCCGGACGGCGCGGCTGTCAGGGTGAGGGCCGCCGCGCCGGCAGGCGTGCCGGCGGGGAGCGTCACCGACACGGTGGCGGCGCCGCCCGTGACGGGGACGGACCCCAGCACGGTCTCGCCGAGCGCGACCGCCAGCGTCGTGTTCAGCGGCGCACCCCGGCTCGTGAGGTCCAGGCCCGCGACGGAGAACTGCACCGTCTCCCCGGCCCGCACGCTCTCCGGCACGCCGGCCACCTGCACGGCGCGACGGGCGAAGGAGGGCTCGAGCGGGGAGTTGTCGGCGATGTAGTCGACCCACGCCTGGTAGTCCTGCAGGCCCGTGTCGACGTAGTCGGTGCCCTGCGTGAACACGCGGAAGTTGTCTCCGCCGGTCGCCAGGAACGAGAACGTGCCGATGCGGTACTGCCCGGCCGGGTCGAGCGGCTGCCCGTCGACCGTGACCGATGTGATGCGCTGCCCCTCGGGTAGGGACGGGTCGAACGTGTAGGACACGTTGTCACTGAGCCCCAGCTGGAGGTAGGGGCGCTGCGGGATGTTCCCCGCGGCATCCCGCTGCCACTGCTGCTCGAGCATCGTGGTGAACTGCGCCCCGGTGAGCGTCACGAGGGCCAGGGTGTTGTTGAACGGCAGCACCGCGTTGGCCTGCGAGAACGAGACCGTCCCGTCCGCCATCCCCGGGATGGCCGTCGCGCCGAACTCGGCCTGCGTGTCCCACAGGTCGGCGCGCAGGCCGCCCGGGTTCGTGACGCCGATCGTCGCACCGTTCGGCAGGTCGGCGAGCGAGTCGCGCAGCATGTTGCCCACCGCGTTGCCGAGCGAGGACTCCGCGGCGCGGTTGTCGCGCGTGCCGCCCGTGTAGACACCGTCGACGTACGATCCGCCGCTGAAGGCCGTCGTGATGTCGCCGCCGACCTCGCCGATGGCCGTGTTGCCGATCTCGGCGGCGTCGGCCAGGGCCTTCTTCACGATCTCCGAGACGGCCGCGACGCGGTCGTACTGGGCGATGAGCGTGGCGTCGTCGATCGTGGTGCGGTTGACGTTGCGCTCGGTGTGCGCCGTGATCTCGCCGGTGGCCGGGTCGACCGTCAGCGTGATCTCGCCGATCCGCGCGCCGTACGAGCCGGTCTGGACGACGGGCCGCGTGCGGTCCGTGCCGGGGATCGGCGCCGACCACGCGTACTCCTTGTGCGTGTGGCCGGTGAAGATCGCGGCGACCTCGGGGGAGGTGTCCTCGATAAGGGAGGCGAAGGGCCCGCCGGCGGCGATCTCCTCCTCGAGCGTCGCGCCGTCCGAGGTACCGGCCCCGGCGCCCTCGTGGTACAGCGCGATGAGCACGTCCGCCTCGCCGTTCGCGGCGTCGCCGTCGGTCAGCTGCGCCGACACGCGGTTCACGGCCTCGACGGGGTCGCCGAAGGCGAGATCGACGATGCCGGCCGGGGAGACGAGCGAGGGGGTCTCCTCGGTGACGGCGCCGATGACGCCGACCGTGAGGCCGCCGGCATCCAGCAGCGCGTACTCGTCGAGCGCGGGCGTCTCGGTGCCCGCGAGGTACACGTTGGCACCCAGCTGCGGCGCGTCGAACGCGTCGGACACGCGGCCGGACAGGTCGGCCCACCCGCGGTCGAACTCGTGGTTGCCGACGGCGGATGCCTGCAGGCCGAGCGCGTTGAGCACATCGATGGTCGGCTGGTCCTTGGCGACCGCCGACGGGAACAGCGACGCGCCGATGTTGTCGCCCGCGGAGAGGAACAGCACGGGACCGGATGCGGCGTCCCGCAGCTGCTCGACCGTTCCGGCGAACTTCACGGTGTTGTTGTCGATGCGGCCGTGGAAGTCGTTGATGCCCAGCAGCGTCAGGGTGACCGGCGCCGCGTCGGCGTCGAGGCCCACGAGCACGGGGTCGTGGTCGCTCGAGCGGTAGACGTCGGGCGCGTAGAACTCGGCACCGTGCGAACGGAACCGGCTGTACTCCAGCGCCACCGACTCGCCCGAGTTGATGTTCCAGACGTCGGCGCCGGTGGCCCGGTCGCGCGCCGCCTGGTTCAGCAGCACGTGGTCGAGCGACCCGGACAGGCCGGAGAAGCTGTACGACTGCGTCGGGACGTCGAAGGCCTGCTCCGCGTCGGCGTAGCCGGCGTCGTAGAGCACCTGCAGCGGGTCCTCCTGACCGTACGAGTTGAAGTCGCCGACGAGGGCGACGGCGTCCACATCGCCGCGGATGGTCGACACCCAGTCGCGCAGCGCCGTCGCCTGGCGGACGCGGGACTCGTTGGACGAGCCCTGCCCGTCGCCGGCGTCGGCGTCGCCGGGCCAGGGCCCGGCGGATCCCTTGGACTTGAAGTGGTTCACGACGAACAGCAACGGCGCGCCGCCGCCCGCGGGTTCGAAGACCTGCGCGATGGGCTCGCGGGCGTTGCCGAACGCCTCGCCGGCGCCGCTCTGGTCGCCGAGCGCGCGCGCCGCGCCGACCGGGCTGACGGCGGCGGGCTGGTAGATGATCGCGTTCGTGATGACGTCCTGCTCGGACACGTCCGGCAGGTCGGCCGACGAGGGGACGTACGCCCACGTGCCGGCACCGGCCGCGGCGTTGAGCGCGGCGACCAGGGTCGCGGTGGCCTCGTCGGCCTGTTCGCCGAGGGCCGCGGAGTTCTCGATCTCCATGAGGCCGACGACGTCGGCATCCAGCGCCCGGATGGCCGCGACGATCTTGTCCTGCTGGCGCGTCAGGTCGGCGGCGTCCCACGCCCCGCGCTGGTCGCACCCGTCGCGGACCGTCACCCCGTCGCCGAGGCGGTCGGTGTACGCGACGCACGAGGCGTCCTCGCTCCCGAGGGTCGTGAAGTAGTTGAGGACGTTGAACGAGGCGATCGACAGGTCGCCGCCGACGGCGTCGGGAGCCGGGGTCCGCGGGTTCGCGAACGCGACCCCGTCCGCCCCGGTGCCGTCGCCGACGAGCGGGGTCGTGGGGTTCAGCTTCCAGGCGTTGTTGCGGTAATCGACGATCACGGGTGCCGCGAAGGTGAGCGAGGCGCCGACGACGACCGGTTCGGTCAGCGAGACGTAGGCCGGGATGAGGGCGCTGTTCGCGGCGCTCAGGTAGTTGATCGTGGTGCCGTCGTCGAGGGTCACGGCGCGGGCGGCGTTGTCTGCGGCGATCGCGGCGGCCTCCGGGGTGCCGGGGCGCGCGGCGTCGGTGGGCTGGCGCAGGGGAGTGGTGCCCGCCGCCAGGCCGACCTCGCCGTACTGGTTGGTGGCGTAGGTGTTGCTCACCGTGAACGCGCCCTGCGGCTGCACGAGCATCGACTCCAGCGCCTCCCGCTCGGCAGGGGTGGCCGGCCAGGGGACGGTCGCGGGGATCGGAGCCGCGGCGTCCGCGATCTTGGTCGCGCCGCCGGCGGCGACGGTCAGCTCGGTGAGGCCGCTGAACTCCGAGACGACGCCGGTCACCTCGACCGTGTCGCCGAGCGCGACCTCGCCGACGGCGCCGGGCGCGTAGACGAAGAGGGCATCGGATGCCGTGTGCGCCGCGTCGAGCGCGCCGCCGGTGCCGGGGGTCTGGATGACGTACCCGTTGAAGCCGCCCTGCGGGTAGTGCGCCGTGACGACTCCGGTCGTGGTCACGGTCGCGCCGGCCAGCGGCGACGCGTCGCCGGTGCCCTGGATCTCGGCGATCGTGGCGGTCGTCGGCTCGGGTTCGGGGTCTCCGCCGCCGTCGCCCAGGGCCGTCGGGGTGGGCGCGCCGAGGGTGAAGTCCGCCGCGTTGTCGGCGGTGTTCGTGAACGCCGCGTCGCGGGCGATGCTGCGGGCGTTGTCGGTGCGGGGAGCCGCCGCCGAGCCGGCGAACGCGTTCGCGCTGCCCCAGCCGACCAGGTCGACGACCTGCTCGAGCGCGGCCACGCCGGTCGCGCCGACGAGCGCGGTCTGCGCCGACACGAGCGCGACCTTGCCCTCCGAGCCGCTCATCGCGATCGTGCCTTCGACGTCCGGGGTGAAGGCGGGCAGGGCGGTGTTGGCCCCGGTCGCCTGCCCGACCAGGAGCTGCTCACCCGCCGGGAGCGTCACGCCCGTGAGGTTCGTGACCTGCCAGGAGGTGCCCGACGCCGAGGCGTACTGCACGCTGTAGGCGCCGAGGTCGACGGCCGTGTCGCCGACGTTCGCGAGCTCGATGAAGTCCCGGTTCCAGGCGGCTCCGCTGTTGCCGCCGCCGCCGTAGACCTCGCTGATAACGATGTCGGCATCGGGGCTGACGGCCGCGACGGCGACGCTCGGGGTGAGCGCGATGCCGGCGGATGCCGTGATGGTGGCGGCGAAGATCGCGCCCAGCCGAAGTCGGGCCGGGCGCGCGGAGGGGCGGTCGGTGTGCTGCGTCACAGTGTGTGTTCTCCCGTGCGGCTCGGGCGCGTGAGGGTTTCGCGCAGAATCCGTCCGCAACACCGAGCATTCGGTGGAACCGGCCCGTTCGACAAGTGACAGATCGGTTAACTCTTTCTCATCGAACCCGTTCTGGCGTGTCACGCTCGGGACCCCGTATCGTTCACCGCTCGCGGACGCCGCCGCGCAGCATCCCGCTTCCCCGCCGGTAGACTTCACGGGACATGTCACCCCGTGCCCTGAAGCCTCTCGAGCCGTCTGCGACCCCTCCTGAGCTGATCCGCAATTTCTGCATCATCGCCCACATCGACCACGGCAAGTCCACGCTGGCCGACCGGATGCTGCAGATCACCGGCGTGGTCTCCGACCGCGACATGCGCGCGCAGTACCTGGACCGCATGGACATCGAGCGCGAGCGCGGCATCACGATCAAGTCGCAGGCCGTGCGGATGCCGTGGACGACGCCGGAGGGCACCTTCGCGCTGAACATGATCGACACGCCCGGGCACGTGGACTTCACCTACGAGGTGTCGCGCTCGCTCGCCGCCTGCGAGGGCGCCATCCTGCTGGTCGACGCGGCGCAGGGCATCGAGGCCCAGACGCTCGCGAACCTGTACCTGGCACTGGAGAACGATCTGCAGATCATCCCGGTGCTGAACAAGATCGACCTGCCGGCAGCCGACCCGGAGAAGTACGCGAAGGAGCTCGCCGGTCTCATCGGCGGACGTCCCGAAGACGTCCTGCGGGTCAGCGGCAAGACCGGCATGGGGGTCGAGGAGCTCCTCGACCACGTCGTCGCGCAGATCCCGGCTCCCCAGGGCGACCCGGACGCCCCGTCCCGCGCCATGATCTTCGACTCGGTCTACGACGCGTACCGCGGCGTCATCACGTACGTCCGCATGATCGACGGGTCGCTGAAGCCGCGCGAGCGCATCCAGATGATGTCGACCCGCGCGGTGCACGAGCTGCTCGAGATCGGCGTGTCCTCGCCCGAACCCGTTCCCACGAAGGGTCTCGGGGTCGGCGAGGTCGGCTACCTCATCACGGGCGTGAAGGACGTGCGGCAGTCGAAGGTCGGCGACACCGTGACGAACGCGGCGAAGCCGTCGTCCTCTCCGCTGCCGGGCTACACCGACCCGAAGCCGATGGTCTTCTCCGGGCTGTACCCGATCGACGGCAGCGACTACCCCGTGCTCCGCGAAGCGCTCGACAAGCTCAAGCTGTCCGACGCGTCCCTGAACTACGAGCCGGAGACCTCCGTCGCCCTGGGCTTCGGGTTCCGCTGCGGGTTCCTGGGTCTGCTCCACCTGGAGATCGTGACGGAGCGACTGGAGCGCGAATTCGGTCTCGACCTCATCTCCACCGCGCCGTCGGTGACCTACGAGGTCGTCACCGACGACAAGAAGACCTTCACCGTCACCAACCCGAGCGAGTTCCCGTCCGGGACGAAGATCTCCAGCGTCACGGAGCCGATGGTGAAGGCCGCGATCCTCGCGCCCAAGGACTACGTCGGCACGATCATGGAGCTCTGCCAGTCGCGTCGCGGCACACTGCTGGGCATGGAGTACCTCGGCGAGGACCGCGTCGAGATCCGCTACAGCATGCCGCTCGGCGAGATCGTCTTCGACTTCTTCGACCACCTGAAGTCCAAGACCGCCGGCTACGCGTCGCTGGACTACGAGCCGAGCGGCGACCAGGAGGCCGATCTCGTGAAGGTCGACATCCTGCTGCAGGGCGAGCCCGTCGACGCGTTCAGCGCGATCGTGCACCGCGACAAGGCCTACGCGTACGGCGTGCTCATGACCGAGCGCCTGAAGAAGCTCATCCCGCGCCAGCAGTTCGAGGTGCCCATCCAGGCCGCCATCGGCGCCCGCATCATCGCCCGCGAATCGATCCGCGCCATGCGCAAGGACGTCCTCGCCAAGTGCTACGGCGGCGACATCAGCCGCAAGCGCAAGCTGCTGGAGAAGCAGAAGGAGGGCAAGAAGCGCATGAAGATGGTCGGTCGCGTCGAGGTCCCCCAGGAGGCGTTCATCGCCGCCCTCTCCGGCGACGTCGAGAGCAAGGACAAGAAGTAGGCTGGAGCCCATGCGCCGCGGGAGCTTCCAGGACGGGACAGTGGACTACGCCGCCGTCGGGGCGACTCAGGCGGCCGACCTCATGGGCTACCCACCGGAGAAGAGCGTCCCCGCCGAGGCCTCCTGGCGGATCGGCAGCGGCGAGGCCCGGTTCGCCTCGTCCGCCGACGCACTCCTGGCCTGGAGCGCCCTGCGCGGCGCGGGTCTGGAACTGACCGACGTGCGCCCGGCCGCCGGGCCGATGTACTCCGGCGTCAGCTTCGATGCCGAGGGCAACCCGCTCGTGCCGAGCCGGACGGAGGCGGACCAGCGCTTCGACGCCGACGGGACGCCCTATGTCGCGGCGGGGACGACGATCCGCGTGCACGGGCGCGTCAAGGCGATGCGCGCCGACGCCGAGCTGCGGGTCATCTACGTCATCGAGGAGCCGCGGCGGGTCGGGTTCGCGCTCGGCACCGTGTCCGACTCGGTCGTCAGCGGCGAGGAGTCGTTCCTCGTCGACTGGCGCGACAACGATGAGGTGTGGTTCACGGTGCGGGCGTTCGATCGTCCCGTCGCGCCGCTCTACCGGCTCCTGCCGCCCCTGACCAAGCGGCGCCGCCGGGAACTCTTCCAGGGGTACCTGCGCGCGATCTCGCCGCTGTACGCCACCCCCGCCTGATGGGCGCCGCGCTCCCCGTCGGCGATCCCGCCCCGCGCGACGGCGCGCTGCCGGCCGACATCACGCCGTCACCGGACACCGACTTCGGCGTGTACCTGCATGTGCCGTTCTGCCGCGTACGGTGCGGCTACTGCGACTTCAACACCTACACGGCCACCGAACTGCGCGGCGCACGCCAGGACGCGTACGCGGACGAGGTGCTGCACGAGGTCGCGCTGTCGCGGCGGGTCCTCGCCGAGCGCGGGCCGCTCCGGCCCGCCCAGACCGTCTTCTTCGGCGGCGGGACCCCGACCCTCCTGCCCCCCGGCGACCTCGCCCGGATGCTCACCGGCGTCCGGGAGACGTTCGGTCTCGCCGACGGCGCCGAAGTGACGGTCGAGGCCAATCCGGACACCGTCACCGACGCCGTGGCCGCCGCGCTCGCCGCCGCCGGGGTCACGCGGCTGTCGATCGGGATGCAGTCCGCCGTGCCGCACGTCCTCGCCGTCCTGGACCGCACCCACGACCCGGCCCGGGTCACGACCGCGGTCGCCGCGGCGCGCCGCGCGGGCCTGGACGTCAGCGTCGACCTCATCTACGGGTCGCCGGGGGAGTCCCTGGACGACTGGCGACGATCGGTCGATGCCGCGCTGGCCCTCGCGCCGGACCATATCTCGGCGTACGCGCTCATCATCGAGGACGGCACGAGGCTCGAGCGGCAGATCCGCCGCGGCGAGGTGCCCGCGCCGGACGACGACCTGCAGGCCGACATGTACGAGCTCGCGGACGACCTGCTCGCCGCGGGCGGCTACGGCTGGTACGAGGTGTCCAACTGGGCCAGGGATGAGCGGCACCGGTCGCGCCACAACCTCGCGTACTGGCGGGGGACCGACTGGTGGGGCTACGGTCCCGGCGCGCACAGCCACGTCGGGGGGCTCCGCTGGTGGAACGTCAAGCACCCTGCCGCCTACGCGCAGCGTCTCGCCGCCGGGGAGTCGCCCGCGGCCGGACGGGAGCGCCCCGACGAAGCCGCCCGTCGCCTGGAGACCGTGCTGCTGCGCTCGCGCATCGCCGAGGGCCTTCCCGTGTCGGAGGTCACCGGCGAGGGTCGCCGGGCCGTCGCCTCCCTCATCGCCGACGGGCTCATCGACGGGGCGGCGGCCGTGCACGGCCGCATCGTCCTGACCCGGCGCGGCCGGCTCCTCGCCGACGCCGTCGTCCGGGCGCTGACCGTCTGACCTCTCCGGAGGGGCATCCGTCCGCGCGGCGGGATAGAATTGGCACTCCAGGATCACGAGTGCCAGCGAGGAGGGACCATGGTCTCCGAACGAGGTCTGCAGGTCCTCAGCGCGATCGTGCAGGACTACGTCGACACGCGCGAGCCCGTCGGCAGCAAGGCGATCGTCGACCGCCACCACTTCGGCGTCTCGGCGGCGACGATCCGCAACGACATGTCGCTGCTCGAGGACGAGGAGCTCATCGCCGCCCCGCACACGTCGTCGGGGCGCATCCCCACCGACAAGGGCTACCGCGTCTTCGTCGACCATCTCGCCGAGCTCCGTCCGCTCACCGGCGCGCAGCGCGCCGCGATCTCCTCGTTCCTCGAGGCTCCTGTCGACCTCGACGACCTCCTCGTGCGCACCGTCCGGTCGCTCACCCAGCTCACCGGCCAGGTCGCGATCGTGCAGTACCCGTCCTTCGCGCGCGCGAGCGTCTCGCACGTCGAGTTCGTCCATCTGGGCGGGACACGCGTCGTCATCATCGTCGTGACCGACACCGGCCGGGTCTCGCAGCGCGTCGCGTTCCTCCCGTTCGAGCCCGACGAGGACGAGACCCTCGCCGTCAAGGCGCAGGTCGCGTCGCTCGTGACCGGGAAGAGCGTGCGCGATGCCGCGCAGGCCGTGACCGACCTGCTGGCGGTCGAGGGCGCCGGCGACCGGCGCGACCTCGCGCTGCGCACGGTCGCGCGAATCGTCTCCGAGGAGCTCGACGAATTCCGGCAGGACCGCCTCGTCATGGCCGGAGCCGCGACGCTCGCGCGACGGGAGAACGACTTCCGCGGCAGCATCTATCCGCTCCTAGAGGCCATCGAGGAGCAGGTGACCCTGCTCCGGCTCATGAGCGAGATGGTCGCCGACGACAAGGGGCTCTCGGTGTCCATCGGGCGGGAGAACGAGTCGTTCGGGCTCTCCGAGGCGTCTGTCCTCGCGAGCGAGTACGACCCCACCGGCTCGCGGGCGCGCGTCG
The DNA here is from genome assembly GCF_007992455.1 of Microbacterium saccharophilum. Taxonomy (GTDB): domain Bacteria; phylum Actinomycetota; class Actinomycetes; order Actinomycetales; family Microbacteriaceae; genus Microbacterium; species Microbacterium saccharophilum. The sequence continues at coordinate 47,193 of NZ_BKAH01000004.1, forward strand.
GCATCCTCGGCCCCACCCGCATGGACTATCCCACCAACCTCGCGGCGGTCCGCGCCGTCGCGCACTATCTCAGCCGACTGCTCGACGAAGACGAGCGGTCCCGCTGAACGACGCATACGCGCCCTCGCGGGCGCCCAGGAAAGGCGATTGTGGCTGATCACTACGAGGTACTCGGCGTGTCGCGGGATGCGACCCCCGACCAGATCAAGAAGGCGTACCGGCGGCTGGCCCGCGAGCTGCACCCGGATGTGAACCCGGGCGCGGACGCCTCCGAGCGCTTCAAGCTCGTGACGCACGCGTACGACGTGCTGAGCGACCCGGAGCAGCGGCAGCGCTACGACATGGGCGGCGACAACAGCCCGTTCGGCGGGGCGCAGGGCTTCGGCGGCTTCGGGGACATCTTCGAGACGTTCTTCGGCGGAGGCGGGGGAGGCCGCGGGGGTCGCCCCCGCTCGCGCCGCGAGCGCGGCCAGGACGCCCTCGTGCGCGTCACGCTGGACCTCGGCGACGTCGTCTTCGGCGCGCACCGCGACATCGAGGTCGACACCGCCGTCCTCTGCGAGACGTGCCAGGGCTCGTGCTGCCAGCCGGGCACGCAGCCGGTCACGTGCGACATCTGCCACGGCTCCGGTCAGGTGCAGCGCACGGTCCGCAGCCTACTCGGCAACGTGGTCACGTCGCAGCCGTGCACGACCTGCCAGGGCTACGGCACGACGATCCCGTACCCGTGCGCCTCGTGCCAGGGTCAGGGGCGCGTGCGCTCGCGCCGCACCGTGTCCGTCGACATCCCCGCCGGCGTCGAGTCGGGCCTGCGCCTGCAGCTGCCGGGCTCCGGGGAGGTCGGCCCTGCCGGCGGCCCGAACGGCGACCTCTACCTCGAGGTCACCGTGGCGGCGCACGAGACGTTCAGCCGTGACGGCGACGACCTGCTCGCGACCCTCGAGGTCTCGATGCCCGACGCGATCCTCGGCACCACGACCCGCATCGCGTCGCTCGACGGCGATGTGGACCTCGAGGTGCGTCCCGGCATCCAGTCCGGCGACGTCCTGACGATCAAGGGCCGCGGCATCACCCCGCTGCGCGGCACGCAGCGCGGCGATCTTCGCGTCGGCATCCAGGTGGTCACGCCCACGCGGCTCGACGCCAAGCAGCGGGCCCTCATCGAGGACTTCGCGAAGAAGTCGAAGGCCCCGGCTCCCCGGCTCGCGGAGTTCCACCAGGGGATGTTCTCCAAGCTCCGCGACCGGTTCCGGAACGGCTGAGCCGTGGCGCTGCACTTCCTCGTGGAGGATGCCGGCGACATCCCGGTGGGCGGCGAGGTCGTCCTCACCGGCGCCGAGGCGCACCACGCCGCGGCGGTCCGCCGCGTCCGCGTCGGCGAGGAGGTCACGGTCGGTGACGGGCGCGGCGTCCGGCTCAGCGGCGCCGTCGAGGAGGCCGCACCCGCGCGGGTGACCGTGCGGGTCACCGCTCGCACGGTCACCGAGCCGCCGCGTCCGCGGCTCGTGCTCGTCCAGGCGCTCGCGAAGGGCGACCGCGACGAGCTCGCGGTGCAGGCGGCCACCGAGCTCGGCGTCGACGAGATCGTGCCGTGGCAAGCGGCGCGCAGCGTCTCGCGCTGGGATACCGCGAAGGCGGCCAAGGGCGTCGCCCGGTGGAGCGCGATCGTCCGCGAGGCCGCGAAGCAGGCGCACCGGCTCTGGGTCCCCGAGGTGACGTCGCCCGTCACGACGCGCCAGCTCGCGGCGCGCGCGGCGCAGTCGCGGATGCTGATCCTCGAGCCGACCGCCGAAGCGGCGCTGTCCGACCTCGACCTCACCGCCGGCGACGGCGACCTCGTCCTCGTCGTCGGTCCGGAGGGCGGCATCGCACCCGAGGAGCTCACGGCGCTCACCGCCGCCGGCGCCACGCTCGTGCGGCTCGGCGAGACGGTGCTGCGCACGTCCACCGCGGGCCCCGCGGCCCTCGCCGTCGCCAGCGTCCGCCTCGGCCGGTGGTGAACGCCGCTGGCTAGACTGGGCACATGAGCGAACCGTCGATCTTCACGCGCATCCTGCAGGGGGAGATCCCCGCCGAGATCATCGCCGAGACCGAGAACGCCTTCGCCATCCGCGACATCCACCCGCAGGCTCCCGTGCACCTGCTCGTGATCCCCAAGTCCGAGCAGTACCGCAACGTGGTCGAGCTCGCCGCAGGCGACCCCGACCTCCTCGCAGAGCTCGTCGGTCTCGCGAACTCGGTGGCCGCCGAGCACGCCGACGGCGACTTCCGCCTCATCTTCAACACCGGCCCCGGCGCCGGACAGACCGTCTTCCATGTGCACGCCCATGTGCTCGGTGGAGGCCTTCCCGAAGGGAGCCTCGGTGGCTGATGCCCCCGAACCCACCGTCGAGCTCATCTACGCCGACGGCGTCGCGATGGTCCAGCTCCTCGGACCCCAGGATCGACTCCTGCGGGTCGTCGAGCGGGAGCACCCGTCGGTGCAGGTGCACGTCCGCGGCAACGAGATCACGCTCAGCGGCGAACCCGCCGCCGTCGCCGCCGCGCGCACGCTCGTCGAGGAGCTGATCTCGCTCGCGCGGGCCGGACAGGGCCTCGACCCGTCCGACGTCCGCGCGTCCACCCGCATCCTCGAATCCGGGCAGCGCCCGTCCGAAGTGCTGGGCGAGGCCATCCTGTCCTCGCGCGGGAAGATCATCCGCCCGAAGACGCTCGGCCAGAAGAACTACGTCGACGCGATCGATGAGAACACGATCGTCTTCGGCATCGGCCCGGCCGGCACCGGCAAGACCTACCTCGCGATGGCGAAGGCGGTGCAGGCGCTGCAGCGCAAGGAGGTCAACCGCATCATCCTCACGCGGCCCGCCGTCGAGGCGGGGGAGCGGCTGGGGTTCCTGCCCGGAACCCTGACCGACAAGATCGACCCCTACCTGCGGCCGCTGTACGACGCGCTCAACGAGATGATGGATCCGGAGCTCGTCCCCAAGCTCATGGCCTCCGGCACCATCGAGGTCGCCCCGCTCGCGTACATGCGCGGACGCACGCTGAACGACTCGTTCGTCGTCCTCGACGAGGCGCAGAACACGACGCCCGAGCAGATGAAGATGTTCCTCACCCGGCTCGGCTTCGGCACCCGGATGGTCGTCACCGGCGACATCACGCAGGTGGACCTGCCGCAGGGCTCCTCGGGCCTCCGGCTCGTGACGCGCGTGCTCAAGGACATCGACGACATCCACTTCGCCATGCTCACGAGCGACGACGTCGTCCGGCACACCCTCGTCGGTCGCATCGTCGACGCGTACAGCGTGTACGACGAGCAGCGGCTGGCGTCGCGCCGGGAGCGCGACGAGGCCACCGAGTTCGCGAACCGCGCCGAGCGCCGTTCCCACGTGCGGCCGAGCGGCCCGCGCGACCATCTGCCCAAGCGAGGACGTTCATGACGATCGAGATCACCAACGAGTCGGGCGTCGCGATCGACGAGACGGTGCTGCTGCGGCTCACCGAGCACAACCTCGGCGAGCTCAACGTGAGCCCCGACGCCGACGTGGCGCTCCTCCTGGTCGACGAGGGCGCGATGGAGTCGCTGCACGTGCAGTGGATGGACGAGCCCGGCCCCACCGACGTGCTGAGCTTCCCGATGGACGAGCTCCGCCCCGGTACGGAGGAGGCGCCGACCCCGGCCGGCCTCCTCGGCGACATCGTGCTCTGCCCGCAGGTCGCGGAGACGCAGGCGCAGGGCGCCGGCCACTCGACGCTCGAGGAGCTCATCCTGCTGACGACGCACGGCCTCCTGCACCTGCTCGGCTTCGACCACGCCGAGCCGGAAGAGGAACGCGAGATGTTCGCGCTGCAGCGTCAGCTCATCGCGGCGTTCCATGCGTCCGAGCGACGCCGTCGCGCATGACCGCATTCCTCCTCCTCTTCGCCGCCGTCCTTCTCGTCGCGCTCGGCGGGCTCATGGCGGCACTCGACGCCGCGCTCGGCGTCACCTCCCGCCTGGACGTCGCCGAACTGTCGCTGAGCGGGCGCAACCGCTCGTCGCTGTCGAAGATCGCGGGTGACCCGGAGGCGCACGGCAACGCCGTCGTCTTCATCAGGATCCTCGCCGAGACGACGGCCGCCGTGCTCGTCACGGTCGCCTTCACGCTGCTGTTCCGCAACATCTGGTGGGCCATGCTCGCCGCCGCGGTCCTCATGTCGATCGTGTCCTTCGTCCTCGTCGGCGCGAGCCCCCGCAGCGTCGGCCGGCAGCACGCGAAGGGCCTCCTGCGTGCCTGTGCGCCCATCATCCGCGGCGCGCGCATCGTGCTGGGACCCCTCGCCCACCTCCTCGTGATCCTCGGCGACCGACTGACCCCCGGCATCCGCCGCAGCACCTCCTTCGCCTCGGAGGAGCAGCTGCTGAGCATGGTCGACGAAGCCGCGTCGCAGGCGCTCATCGAGGAGGACGACCGCGAGCTCATCCACTCGGTGTTCGACTTCACCGACACGATCGTGCGCTCCGTCATGGTGCCGCGCACCGACATGGTGACGATGGATGCCGCGGCGACGACGCAGGAGGCGATGCAGCTCTTCCTCGACAAGGGCGTCTCGCGCATCCCGGTCGCCGACGGCGACGCCGATGACATCAGCGGTGTCGTCTACCTCAAGGACCTCGTGCAGTTCGCGTACCGCGACGAGCGCGCCTGGCGCGGCGTGCCGGTGCTGCAGATCGCCCGGCCGGCCGTCTTCGTCCCGGAGTCGATGAAGGCCGAGACGCTCCTGCAGCAGATGAAGCGCGACGCCGTGCACGTGTGCCTCGTCGTGGACGAGTACGGCGGCGTCTCGGGCCTCGTGACCCTCGAGGACCTCATCGAGGAGCTCGTGGGCGACATCGCCGACGAGTACGACCCGCGCTCCAGCGAGGTCGTCGACCTCGGCGGGGGGCGCTACCGCGTGAGCACACGCCTGGGCCTGGACGAAGTGGGCGACCTGTTCAACATCGAGCTGGACGACGAGGACGTGGACTCCATCGGCGGCCTGCTCGGCAAGGTGCTGGGCCGCGTGCCGCTGCCGGGTGTGACCGCCGAATACGGCGGGCTGCTGCTGACCGGCGGCGCGTCCCGCGGGCGCGGACGGGGCCTGGCGACCGTGTTCGTCGAACGCGCCCCGAGCCTGATCGCGCTCGAGGAGAGCACGGCCCCGCGGACGGGTGAGGTGCGCGTCCCGCGCACCGGCGAGATCCGCACCCCCAGGAAAGGCGAATGACATGAGCGAGACCCGATCCGGATTCGTCACCTTCGTGGGGCGGCCGAACGTCGGCAAGTCGACGCTGACGAACGCCCTCGTGGGGGAGAAGGTCGCCATCACGAGCGACAAGCCGCAGACGACGCGACGCGCCATCCGCGGCATCCTGAACCGCCCGGCCGGGCAGCTCGTGATCGTCGACACCCCCGGCATCCACAAGCCGCGCACGCTGCTCGGGCAGCGCCTCAACGACCTCGTCGAGCAGGTGCTCGGCGACGTCGACGCCATCTGCTTCCTCGTCCCGGCGACCGAGAAGGTCGGGCCCGGAGACCGGCGCATCGCCGCATCGCTCGACGGGTACCCGCGCGCCCGGAAGGTCGCGCTCGTCACGAAGACCGACATCGCGTCGCGGGAGCAGATCACCGAGCGGCTGCTCGAGGCGGACGCCCTTCGCGAGGACTGGGCCGCCGTCATCCCCCTGTCCGCCGTCGCGGGCGAGCAGCTCGACGTGCTCGCCGACGAGCTCCTGGCCATGATGCCGGTCGGTCCCGCGCTCTACGCCGATGACATCGCCACCGACGAGTCCGTCTCCGACCGGATCGCGGAGATCATCCGCGAAGCCGCTCTGGAGGGCGTCCGCGACGAGCTGCCGCACTCCATCGCCGTGACGATCGAGGACATCGCGCCCCGCGCGGATTCCGACCTCACCGACGTATTCGCGAACATCGTCGTCGAGCGCGACAGCCAGAAAGCCATCATCATCGGCCACAAGGGCTCCCGCCTGAAGGACGTCGGTGCCCGGGCCCGCGCGGGCATCGAGCCGCTCGTCGGGACGCGCGTCTTCTTGTCGCTGCGCGTCCGCGTCGCGAAGGAATGGCAGCGCGACCCGAAGCAGCTCGGACGGCTGGGGTTCTGACATGGCGGTGCAGTGGATGGCGACGACGTGGGGCGCCCCGGACGCGTGGGAGCTCCGTGAGGTCGAGGTGCCGGCACCGCGCACCGGTGAGGTCACGATCCGGGTGCACGCCGCGGGGGTGAACCCCGCCGACGCGAAGCACGTCGCCGTCCCGCGGGACGGCGTCGACCTGCCGCTGCCGATCGGCTACGAGGTGTCCGGCGTCCTCACCGCTGTGGGTCCGGACACCCGGATCGCATCCGGTGCGGCCGGGGTCGGCGACGAGGTCATCGCGTTCCGCGTGCAGGGCGGCTACGCGACCGAGCTCACGGTGCCGGCTGACCTCGTGCTCCGCAAGCCCACGACCCTCACCCACCCCGCAGCGGCGAACCTGCTGCTGGCCGGTACGACCGCTGCCGAGATGCTCGCCGTCACCGGAGTGCAGGCCGGGGAGACCATCCTCCTGCACGCGGCATCCGGCGCCGTGGGCGTCGCGGTGCTGCAGCTCGCGGCCGCCCGCGGCGTGCGCGTCATCGGCACGGCAAGCGAGGCCGGGGCAGCGCGCGTCACGCGCTACGGCGGCGTCCCCGTGCGCTACGGGCCGGGGCTCGCCGACCGCGTGCGGGATCTCGCCCCCGACGGCATCGCGGCGGCTCTCGATGCCGTGGGCACCGCCGAGGCCCTCGACGTGTCGCTGGAGCTGGTCACCGACCGGCAGCGCATCCTCACGATCGCCGATGGCGCACGGGCTCAGCGGGACGGCATCCGCTTCATCGCCGGCGCACTCCCGGAGAGCGCCCGATTCCGCGCCCAGGTGCGTGGTGAGCTGGTCGACCTCGCCGAACAGGGACTGCTCGAGGTGCCGGTCGCGCGCACCTACACCCTCGCCGAGGCTCCCGAGGCGCTGCGCTTCCTCATGGAGGGCCACCCCGGCGGGAAGCTCGCGCTCATCCCGTAGCCCGCGTGACTCACGTCCGCCGGCGGACGGTGTCCAGCAGGCGCGTCGGGGACGTCGTCGCCACTCGCCAGCGCGGCTCCGCCTCGACCCACACGGGTGGCCGCACCTCCGGGACGCCACGGTTCATCCGGATCCGCCACCCGCTGCGATCCAGATGTCGGTGATGGAACCAGCAGAGCAGGACGCCGTTGTCCGTGTGCGTCGCGCCGCCGTGGGCGTGCTCGGTGACGTGGTGGATCTCGCACCAGCCCGCGGGCACGCCGCATCCGGGGATGATGCAGTTGCCGTCGCGGAGGGCGATCGCGCGTCGCTGGTGGCGGTTGAAGACGCGCTCCTCCGTGCCGATGCGCTTCACCCTGCCATCGCCCCCGAGCGCGATGCGCTGCACCACGCCCGCGCACGCGACGTGCCGCGCTGCCGCCAGGGGAACGGCTTCATCGGCGCCGTCGGTGTGCGCCCATCCCGTGCCGGAGAGCAGGTCCTCTTCGCGAACCGAGACGACGAGGGTCGGTGCAGCCCCGCCGATGGTCGGAAGAAGCGCACGGGAAGCAGCCGTGAACAGCGCCGTCGCGAACGTGTCGTGCCGCTTCTGGGCCGGCGTGCGGACGTCGTCGTCGTCAGGGACCGGGGGAACCGCTCGCTCCGGCCGGAACACCGGGCCGGAGCTCCGCGGACTGACGATCGCGTCGTGCAGCCGCTGGAACTGTGCGGCGACCTCGACCAGGAGGGCGCCCGTGACGGGGACGACGCCGTCACGCGCGGTTCCGAAGGTGAGGCCGCGGAGGCGGAGCGCCTTCTCCTCGCGCGGCTCGGCGCCGTCCTGGTCGAGCGCCGCCGCCCAGGCGCGCGCCTGGATCCGGAGCAGGTCGGCGCACGCCCAGCCCGACGGCCCCCTCGAGGAGGGCCTCGCGCATGGCCGGCAGCGGCGCCGGCATCGGCTCCTGCGCGAGCGACACCCCCACCCGCACGTCGGCCCCGGCGCGCCGCAATCTCGCCGCCGTCGCGGGACCCGCCAGCGGCGCGCGCTGGACGAGCTCGCCGACATCGTGGCAGCCGTACCGCGAAGTCATCCGCAGGTCACGATCGGCGGCGACCGAGCGGCGGTCGATCTCGCCGACCGACTCGATCAGGACGGCATCCGTGAGCCGCTGCAGTCGGCAGCCAGCGCAAGGGCACGCACGAGATCGTCGTCGGAAACCCCCGGGATGGCGCCGCCCGCGAGGTCGTCCCGCACCCGCTCGCGCGTGTGACCGATGGCATCGGTCAGGTGCGCGGGAAGTGCTTCCATGCCCCCATCCTCTCGACGGGCTCCGACATTCCGAGGCAGGTTTTTCCCCGGTCGGAGGGTGGATCGCGCAGCGCGGAGGGGGAAGCCGCGCGCGCCGCGGAAGCCGTCGCGGCGCGCGCGGGCGGGGGTCAGCCGGAGACCGCGCGCAGGGCCGACCCGATGACGACGACGCCGGTCCCGTAGTCGTCGTCGGCGGCCTTCTGCCAGGTGCCGTCATCCCAGACGACATCCACCCACAGCCAGCCGTTCTCGGGGAACGAGCTGAGGTACTCCGCGCCCAGGAGGTCCGGCAGCGCATCCTGGATCTCCTGAAGCTCCGCCTCCTCGCCCGCCCCGGCCTTCCCGCCCGTGGGGTCCTCCGTCATCATCGGGTCGTACAGCGCGAGCATGATGGGCGGCCGGGTCACGGTCAGCGTCTCGCCGTCGTACGTGCCCTGCACGGCATACGTGCCCCAGCGCACGTCGCCCACGGACTCCGCACCGTCGACGCCATCCCAGCTCCACCCGGCCAGGGGGATGCCGTGGCACTGCGGCGGGTAGGACTCCATGATGGGGCCGAGGCACAGTTCCGGAGCACCGCCGACGTCCATGACCGTTCCCTGACCGACGACCTCGCTCTCCGGCGGTGCCGGCCAGAGCGACCCGAGCGAGTGCCCCGCGGGGGCGTCGGGCGATCCGGACGAGGACGAGGGTGTGGCGCACGCGGTCAACGACAGCAGGGCCACGATGCCGAGCGCGGATCCGGCGAGGAGGCGGCGAGGGTTCATGTCCGACAAGTGTCGCCTGCTGCGGGATCGTCTCCGATGTCCGCGCGCTCGCCCGCACGGGTGTAATCTGGGCGCATGCGCTTCGGTCGACTTCTCCTTCTTAGTCGCCGCGACGAGACCTCGTTCTAGGGCCTCCCTCGTCGCGGAGCTTGTCGTCGGCCCGCATCATTCGACGAGAGTAGAAGCGACAGCATCATGGAGAACACACAGCAGCCGTCCGGCATGCCGATCCACAAGTACCGTCCGTACCACGAGCAGATCCGCGTCGATCTGCCCGACCGCACATGGCCGAACGCCCGCATCGAGAAGGCACCGCGCTGGTGCGCCGTGGATCTCCGGGACGGCAACCAGGCCCTCATCGACCCGATGAGCCCGGAGCGCAAGCGCATCATGTTCGAACTCCTCGTGAAGATGGGCTACAAGGAGATCGAGGTCGGGTTCCCCTCGGCGAGCCAGACCGACTTCGACTTCGTCCGCCAGCTCATCGACGACGGGCTCATCCCGGACGACGTGACGATCCAGGTGCTGACGCAGTCGCGTGAGCACCTCATCGCCCGCACCTACGAGGCCATCGCGGGGGCGAAGCAGGCGATCGTGCACCTGTACAACTCCACGAGCATCCTGCAGCGCGACGTCGTGTTCCGCACCGACAAGCAGGGCATCATCGACATCGCACTGGAGGGCGCGCGGCTGTGCCGCGAGTTCGAGAAGCGCCTCCCCGAGACGAAGGTCTTCTACGAGTACTCCCCGGAGAGCTACACCGGCACCGAGCTGGAGTTCGCCGTCGACGTCTGCAACCAGGTGCTCGAAGTGCTCGAGCCCACTCCGGACCGCAAGGTCATCATCAACCTGCCCGCGACGGTCGAGATGGCGACGCCGAACGTCTACGCCGACTCGATCGAGTGGATGAGCCGCCACCTGGCCCACCGCGAGAACGTCATCCTGTCGCTGCACCCGCACAACGACCGCGGCACGGCCATCGCCGCCGCCGAGCTCGGCTACATGGCGGGTGCGGACCGCATCGAGGGCTGCCTGTTCGGCAACGGAGAGCGCACCGGCAACGTCGACATCGTCGCGCTCGGCATCAACATGCTGACGCAGGGCATCGATCCGCAGATCGATTTCAGCGACATCGACCACGTCAAGCGCACCGCCGAGTACTGCAACCAGCTGCCCGTGCCGGAGCGCAGCCCGTGGGCCGGTGACCTCGTCTTCACCGCGTTCAGCGGATCGCACCAGGATGCCATCAAGAAGGGCTTCGAGGCCATGGAGGCGCGCGCGGCCGCCGAGGGGGTCTCGGTCGACGAGATCGAGTGGGCCGTCCCGTACCTGCCGATCGACCCGAAGGACCTGGGCCGCTCGTACGAAGCCGTCATCCGCGTCAACTCGCAGTCCGGCAAGGGCGGCGTCGCCTACCTGCTGAAGACCGACCACGCCCTCGACCTGCCGCGGAAGCTGCAGATCGAGTTCTCGGGGGTCGTGCAGGCCAAGACGGATGCCGACGGCGGCGAGGTCTCCAGCGAGCAGATCTGGGACATCTTCACCGACGAGTACCTCCCCGCCCGCGTGGACGAGGACAAGTGGGGGCGCTTCGAGTTGCTCGCGACGCGGACGAACAGCGACATGTCCGGCGACGTCTCGCTCGAGGTGACCCTGCGCGACGGCGAGGAGACGGTGCCCGCGACCGGCCACGGCAACGGCCCCATCGCGGCGTTCCTGTCGATCCTGCACGAGCGCGGCTTCGAGGTGTCGCTCTACGACTACGTCGAGCACACCCTCAGCGCCGGCGGCGACGCGCAGGCCGCCGCCTACGTCGAGCTCAACGTGGACGGTGACCGCCTGTGGGGGGTCGGGATCGACGGCGACATCTCGACGGCGAGCCTCAAGGCGATCGTCTCCTGCGTCAACCGCGCGATCCGCACGCGGGAGCGCTCCGGCGAGCTCGCCTCCGTCTGATACCGCACGCAGCGGCACCGCCTCCCTCGGGGGCGGTGCCGCTCTGTCGTGGTTTCGCGGGTCAGGGCCTGACGATCGGGATGCTCGACGTCTCCACGGCGACCTTCCGGCGGTACAGCGCCCGCTGCTCGGGTAGCGAGATGTCGAAGAGCACGGCGAGCAGACGGATGACGGTCGTCACGATGAGGCCGGCGATCGCGGCGGCCAGCAGCGGGGCGCCGAAGGCGTGACTGAGGGCGAGGACGACGCAGCCGGCCGCGGCGGCGACCGCGTAGAGCGAGCCCACGTGCATGATCGCGACGGGCAGGCCCATGAACACGTCGCGCAGCACGCTGCCGCCGACGGCGGCGCACACGCCGACGAAGACCGCGGGCACTTCGGGCAGTCCGATCGCGAGCGCCTTGCTCGTGCCGAACGCGCCGAACAGACCGATCACGACGGCGTCGAGCGCGACGATCACGGCGTTCAGGCGCTGGAAGGTGTTCGCCAGGAGCATCCCGAGGAGGGCCGCCGCGACCGCCGTCAGCAGGTACCAGTTGCTCTGCATCGTGGCGAGCTCGACGTTCAGGAGCAGGTCGCGGATGAGACCGCCGCCCATGCCCACGACGGTGCCGATGATGACGACGCCCAGCAGGTCCAGGCGGCGCTGCCCGACGAACCCGGAGGCGAAGAGCGCTCCCTGCACGCCGCCGAGGCCGACGGCGAGGAGATCTGCCCAGAGAGGGATCAGGAAGAGCGGCTCTGTCACGCCTCCATTGTCGTCGCTGGCGGCGATAATCGAGGAGTGCCCACCTACCGCGACGAAGTCGTGGTCCTTCGCACCCACAAGCTGGGTGAAGCCGACCGCATCGTGACGATGCTCAGCCGCCGTCACGGCAAGCTGCGCGCCGTCGCGAAGGGCGTGCGCCGCACGTCGTCGCGGTTCGGTGCGCGCCTTGAGCCGTTCATGGTCGCCGACGTGCAGCTGTACCAGGGCCGCTCGCTCGACATCATCCAGCAGGCCGAGTCGCTGGGTTCCTACGGTGCCGAGATCGCGGTGCACTACGACCGGTATACCGCCGCGCACGCCATGGTTGAAACGGCCGACCGGCTCAACGAGGCCGAGGCGACGCCGCAGCAGTACCTGCTGCTCGTCGGGGGCCTGCGCTCCCTCGCGCGCGGCGACCACGCCTCGCGCGCCGTGCTCGACTCGTACCTGCTGCGCGCCATGGCGCTCTCCGGCTGGGCGCCGGGGCTCGGGGACTGCGCCCGCTGCGGTGCCGTCGGACCCCACGAGTGGTTCGTCGCGCAGCTCGGCGGCACGGTGTGCAGCGCGTGCGCGCCGGTCGGGTCGGCGCGCCTGCGCCCCGAGACCGGCGATCTGCTGCGCGCCCTCATGGCGGGTGAGTGGGACGACGTGGATGCGGCGTCGCCCGGCGCGACCGGCGCGGCATCCGGACTCATCGCCGCGTACGCGCAGTGGCACCTGGAGCGCGGCATCCGCTCGCTCAGTCACATCGAGGCGGTTTCGTGAGCCCCAAGCCCTATACCCACCGCGACGCGGTGCCCTACCGACCGCTGGACTGGACCGGGGTGTACCCGCCCGCCTTCCCGAAGGCCGGTGTGCCGAATCACATCGCGATCGTCATGGACGGAAATGGCCGCTGGGCGAACCGTCGCGGCCTCACGCGCATCGAGGGACACCGCGCCGGGGAGGAGGTGCTGCTCGACGTCGTCGCCGGCGCCATCCAGGCCGGCGTCAGACATCTGAGCGTCTACGCCTTCTCCACGGAGAACTGGAGCCGCTCGCCCGACGAGGTGCGCTTTCTCATGGGCTACAACCGCGATGTGCTCCACCGCCGGCGCGACCAGCTGAACGAGTGGGGTGTGCGGGTCCGCTGGGCGGGCCGGAAGCCGCGACTGTGGGGCTCGGTCATCTCCGAACTGCAGTACGCCGAGAAGCTCACGGCCGGCAACGACGTGCTCACCCTCACGATGTGCATCAACTACGGCGGCCGCGTCGAACTCGTCGACGCCATGCGTCGCATGGGCGAGGAGATCGCCGCGGGGCGGATGAAGCCGTCCGCGATCACCGAGAAGACGATTCGGCGGAACCTCTACATCCCGGACATGCCCGACGTCGACCTGTTCGTCCGCTCGAGCGGCGAGCAGCGCACCTCGAACTTCCTGCTCTGGGAGTCGGCGTACGCCGAGATGGTGTTCCTCGACACGCTGTGGCCCGATTTCTCCCGCACGGAGCTGTGGCACGCCATCGGGCTGTACCTCAGCCGCGATCGCCGCTTCGGCGGCGCCGTGGACGCGCCCACCGCCTGAGCTCCCCGGGCATTCCGGCGGCGCGGACCGCGGCGTATCATGCAGCCGAGCAGACGCTCTCCGATACAGGGGGCGGCGCAGACGCGCCGCGGTCGGGAGGTCTCGGATGTCACGGATGTCACCGCGTCAGCACGGGTCCCGCATGGCGCCCATCGTCACCGCCGCGCTCCTCGCCCTCGCCCTGGCGGGCTGCGCGCCCGCGGAGACGGGCACGGCCGAGCCGCCCGCCCCGACGACCGCACCGGACGACGGCGGCAGCACCGGCAGCGGTGGCGGTGGCGGCGCCGATAACGGCGCCGGGGACGGCGTGACGGACGGACCGGTCGATCCGGTGCAGGAGACCCGCCGCTCCGGCCCCTCCGTCGAGTTCGGCGGCCCGCCGTTCGGAGCGCAGGGCGACCCCGAGGAGGTCTCGGCGGGCGTCTGGTGCGTGACGGTCGGGTTCTTCTGGGGCGGGGAGGCCCCGCCGGAGAACGTCACCTTCACCGTGGCGGGGATCGTCGCCGACCCCGCCGGCGCGGTGACCGCGGAGCCCGCCGTCTGCGGGTCGGTCGGCGCCGAGGAGACCTGCATCGGCTTCGTCATGGCGCCCGACACGCCCTTCACGACGTGCAGCCTGCTCCTCACCGCGACGGAGGCGTACCCGGGGAGCGCGGAGGTGGGCTTCGCGGGGACGCTCGAGTGCACCGAACCGGCCTTCTGCGACGCGGCCATCGAACGCGACGCGGACCGCGGCCCGCCGATCCGGCTGGGCGGGTGACGGGGCGTGGCCCGCGTCCGCTCCCGCCGGCCCGCTGCCGCGCCGCCGGCGGCGAAACCCGAGGCGGCCGAGGACGCCGCTCCCGCCGGGCTGGGCTTCGAGAAGTGGATGAGCTTCCTCTCCACCTTCATCGCGCCCGCGACGCTCATCACGGGCCTCCTGTTCTACTTCGGGTACGTGTCGTCCCGCGCCTTCTTCCTCTACTTCGGGGTGGACGTCGACGTCCTGGGCCTCAGCAACCAGCAGTTCGTCATGCGCAGCCCGGGGGCGCTCTTCATCCCCGTCATGGTCCTGCTCCTCCTGGCGGCGGCCGTCATCGCCGTGCACCGGATGCTCCGCCGTCGCCTTGCCGCCTCGGCCGCCGCGCGCCGGCGCGTGGCGGGAGTGCTCGGCTGGACGGGCGTCCTCCTGCTGATCGCCGGCCTCGCCCTCGCCTTCGGCTACGCCTTCCTCGCCGCGTGGCCGTTCTACGGCTTCGCGACAGCGGCATCCCTCGCGATCGGGGCGGGCCTGGCCGCCTACGCCGCATCCACCGCCCCGCCACCCGGCGATGCGGCCCGCGCCCGCCCGCTCGTCGTCCTGCTGGTCGCGGTCATGGTCGCCGGCACCTTCTGGGCGACCGCGACCATCGCGGAGTGGTGGGGACGCGGCCAGGCCCGCACGCAGGCCGCCGACCTCTCCACACTCCCCGCCGTCGTCCTCGACACCCGCGAGCGCCTGGCACCGGGAAGCCCCGCCATCAGCCTGATCGAGCTGGAGCAGGAGCGGGATGCGGCCGGCGAGCCGCTGCCTGGCCAGTTCGCGTACCGCTACCACGGCCTCCGCCTCCTCGTCCGCGGCGAGGACCGGCTGTTCCTCGTCCCCGACCGGTGGTCGCCGAACGCCTCGACCCTCGTGGTGCCCCTAGGCGACGACATCCGGGTGCGCTTCCGGTTCTTCCCGGACGAGAACCCACCGGACTGACCCGGAATATGTCGGGGGGCGAAGGGCGTTCCCCTCGGTATGACGGATGCCATCAAGATCGACGTGTGGAGCGACATCGCCTGCCCCTGGTGCTACATCGGCAAGCGGAACCTGGAGAGGGGCCTCGCGCAGACCGCCGACGATGATGACGCACCGCGGGTGGAGGTCACCTTCCACTCGTTCGAGCTGTCACCCGACACACCCGTCGACTTCGACGGCGACGAGATCGACTTCCTCGCCGGACACAAGGGGATGCCGCGCGAGCGCGTGCAGGAGATGCTCGAGAACGTGACCGGCGTCGCCGCGCAGGCGGGCCTGGCATACCGCTTCGACATCCTGAAGCACACGAACACCGTGAAGGCGCACGAGCTGCTGCATTTCGCGAAGGCGCATGGCGCCCAGCCGGCCATGGCGGAGCGCCTCATGTCGGCCTACTTCCTGGAGGGCCGCCACGTCGGACGCATCGACGACCTCGTCGCGCTCGCAGCCGAGGTGGGCCTCGACGCCGGTGCGGCGCGGGACGCCCTCGAGTCGAGCCGGCATCTCGCCGACGTCCGCGCAGACCAGGCGCAGGCCGCCGCGTACGGCATCAACGGCGTGCCGTTCTTCGTGATCGACGGCACGTACGGCGTCAGCGGTGCGCAGCCGGCCGACGCGTTCGCCCAGATCGCCCGCCAGGTGTGGGCCGAGCGTCAGGACGCCGAGCAGGAGCCCGCCGCACAGACGGCGTGAGGGCTCCGGCTACCGGGGGAGGTTCGCCTCGATCGCGCGGACGATCTCCGGGTCGTCCGGCTTCGTCTGCGGGCGGAAGCGGTGCACCTCACCGGTCGGGGTCACGAGGAACTTCTCGAAGTTCCAGATGATCGGGCCCTTCGAGCCCTCCACGTTCGGCGCCTTCTTCAGCGCCTTGTACAACGGGGCCGCGTGGGAGCCGTTGACGCGGACCTTGTCCATGATCGGGAAGCTGACACCCCACGTGACCGAGCAGTACTCGAGGATCTCGTCCATCGATCCGGGCTCCTGCCCCATGAACTGGTTGCAGGGGAACCCGACGACCTGCAGTCCGCGCTCACCGTAGGTGCGCTGCAGCTGCTCGAGCTGCTCGTACTGCGGCGCGAGGCCGCACTTCGACGCGACATTGACGATCATCAGGAGGCTGTCGTCGTAGTCCGCGAGGGTCTGCTCCGACCCGTCCGCGCTCTGGAAGGGGATGCGGCGGATGTCCACCGTCTGCGTCTCGGTCATGTTCTCCACGATAGGGCCGCCGGGGAGCCCGCGGGCGGCGCTGCGTCTGGGAGAATGGACAGGATGTCCACGACCCTCGCTCCCGCGTCCCCGCTGCGCATCGGGCCCATCACGCTCGATGCGCCCGTCGTGCTGGCCCCGATGGCCGGGATCACCAACACGGCCTTCCGGCGCCTGTGCCGCGAGTACGGCGCAGGCCTGTACGTCAGCGAGATGATCACGACCCGCGCCCTCGTGGAGCGCAACGCCACGACGCTGCGCCTCATCCGGCACCACGAGTCGGAGACACCGCGTTCCATCCAGCTCTACGGCGTCGACCCGGCGACGGTGGAGTCCGCCGTGCGCATCCTCGTCGACGAGGACCACGCCGACCACATCGACCTCAACTTCGGCTGTCCCGTCCCCAAAGTCACCCGCAAGGGCGGGGGAGCGGCGCTGCCCTGGAAGCTCGGGCTGTTCCGCGAGATCGTCACGCGCGCCGCGCGCGCGGCCGGCGACATCCCGCTCACCGTGAAGATGCGCAAGGGCATCGACCCCGACCACCTCACCTACCTGGATGCCGGACGGATCGCCGAGGATGCCGGGGTCGCCGCCGTGGCCCTGCACGCCCGCACGGCGTCGCAGTTCTACTCCGGCACCGCCGACTGGGAGGCGATCGCGCGTCTCAAGGAGGCCGTCACGAGCGTCCCGGTGCTCGGCAACGGCGACATCTGGTCGGCCGAGGACGCCACTCGGATGATGGCGGAGACCGGGTGCGACGGCGTCGTCGTCGGCCGTGGCTGCCTCGGGCGCCCGTGGCTGTTCGGCGACCTCGCCCGCGCCCTCGGCGGCCCCGATGCCGCCCCGGGCGAGCCGGTCGACGCCGACCTCGCGTTCGTCGCGCGGGCGTTCCGCCGGCACGCGGAACTCCTCGTCGAGTTCTTCGAGGACGAGGGACGCGGCTGCCGCGACATCCGCAAGCACGTCGCCTGGTACTTCAAGGGCTACCCGGTCGGCGGCGACACGCGCGCCAAGCTCGCGACCGTCTCCTCCCTCGAGGAGATCGACGAGCTCGTGCAGACGCTCGATCTGACGGCCCCGTATCCCGGTGCCGCCGCGGAGGGCCAGCGTGGCCGCGCGGGCACCCCGAAACGTCCGGCGCTGCCGGAGGGGTGGCTCGACTCGCGCGACCTCGGGGCCGACGCCTCCAGTGCCCTCGCCGATGCGGAGCTCGACCACAGTGGCGGTTGACCTCGCCAGCGGCGTGGGCGTCGCGCCGGGACGACCCTCCGGTTACGACGACCACGACGCCGAGCGATTCCACCCCGAGCGGCACCGGTCCCAGCGCGACAGCTTCGCGCGCGACCGCGCCCGCGTGCTGCACTCCGCGGCGCTGCGGCGGCTGGCATCCAAGACGCAGGTCCTGAGCCCCGCGAGCCCCGGCGACTTCGCCCGCAACCGCCTCACCCACTCGCTCGAGGTCGCGCAGGTGGGCCGGGAGCTCGCGATCGCCCTGGAGCTGTCCCCGGATGTCGTCGACACCGCGTGCCTCAGCCACGACATCGGGCACCCGCCGTTCGGGCACAACGGCGAACGGGCGCTCAACGAGTGGGCCGAGGACATCGGCGGGTTCGAGGGCAACGCCCAGACCCTCCGCATCCTGTCCCGTCTGGAGCCCAAGGTCATCGACGAGTCCGGACACAGCTTCGGGCTGAACCTCACCCGCGCGAGCCTCGACGCGGCGTGCAAGTACCCGTGGACCGCGGACAACCCCGTGCCCGACCCGGGCGGGCGGCTCAAGTTCGGCGTCTACCCCGAGGACGACGCCGTCTTCCGCTGGCTCCGCGCCGACGCCCCCGGACGCGTGCGGTGCATCGAGGCCGAGGTCATGGACCTCTCCGACGACATCGCCTACTCGGTGCACGACTTCGAGGACGCGATCCTCAACGGCTACCTCGACCCGCGCCGCCTCGACGACCCGCACGAGCGGGACGCGCTCCTCACGGCCATCCAGACGTGGGTCGGCTACGGGTTCACGCGTGACGAGCTCGCCGATGCGCTGTACCGCATCAGCCGGCTGCCGGAGTGGTTCACCGCGTTCGACGGCTCCCGCGGCGACGTCGCCCGGCTGAAGAACCTCACCTCCGACCTCATCGGCCGCTTCGCGCGCGCCGCGACCGCCGCGACCCGGGAGCACTTCCCGGTGTCCGTGCTCACCCGCTACCGCGGGCGCGTCATCGTGCCACGCGTCATCGAAGCCGAGATGGCCGTGCTGAAGGGCATCCTCGGCGCCTTCGTCGTCTCGATCGAAGGCCGGAAGGGGCTCTACAAGGAGCAGCGGCGCGTCCTGAAGCGCCTCGCGTCGGCGCTCGCGGCCCGTCCGGAGCATCTCGACCGCATGCACGCCGGCGATTTCGCCCGCGCGCAGACGGATGCCGAGCGCAAGCGCGTGATCGTCGACCAGGTCGCGACCCTCACGGACCGGTTCGCGATCGAGTGGCACACGCGCCTCGTCGGGCCCGTCGATCTGCGCGAACTCGGCCTGTGGTCCTCCGGCGCCGTCGTCCCCTCGCACTCCTTCGCGCTCCCCGAACCCCTCGAGGGGCTCTGATGGCGCGCATCCGGCAGGCCGACGTCGACGAAGTGAAGTCCCGCACCAACATCGGCGACATCGTCGGCGAGCGGGTCGCCCTCAAGTCCGCCGGCGTCGGGTCGCTGAAGGGCCTCTGCCCGTTCCACGACGAGCGCAGCCCGAGCTTCCACGTCCGGCCGCAGGTCGGCTACTACCACTGCTTCGGATGCGGCGAGTCGGGCGACGTGTACTCCTTCCTCCGCGCGATGGACCACCTCTCCTTCACCGAGGCGGTCGAGCGGCTCGCGGGGCGCATCGGCTACCAGCTGCACTACGAGGACGGTCAGGCGGCCCCGGAGACGAGCGGGCGCACGCGGCTGTACCAGGCCAACTCCGCCGCGGCGGAGTGGTTCCGCTCACAGCTGTCGACACCCGAGGCCGACGCGGGACGCCGGTTCCTGGGGGAGCGCGGGTTCGACGCGGGAGCTGCAGCGCATTTCGGCGTCGGGTACGCCCCGAAGGGGTGGAACGCGCTCCGCGACGCCATGCGGGCGCAGGGCTACACCGACGAGGAGCTCGCGACCGCGGGCCTCGTCTCGCAGGGCCAGCGCGGCGTGTACGACCGCTTCCGCGGCCGTGTCGTCTGGCCCATCCGCGACGTCACGGGACAGACCATCGGCTTCGGCGCCCGGCGCCTGTACGAAGACGATCAGGGCCCGAAGTACCTCAACACCCCCGAGACGCCGATCTACAAGAAGGCGCAGGTGCTCTACGGGCTCGACCTGGCCAAGCGCGACATCTCGCGGCAGCACCGGGTCGTCGTCGTCGAGGGCTACACCGACGTGATGGCGTGCCACCTCGCCGGCGTGACGACGGCCATCGCGTCGTGCGGCACCGCGTTCGGCTCCGACCACATCACGGTGCTGCGCCGTGTCATGGGCGACGATGACTCCGCCGCGGGCGAGGTCATCTTCACGTTCGACCCGGATGCGGCCGGGCAGAAGGCCGCGCTGCGGGCCTTCGGCGACGAGAAGCGCTTCGCCGCCCAGACCTATGTGGCCGTCGCGCCGGACGGCCTCGACCCCTGCGATCTGCGCCTGAACCGCGGCGACGGCGCCGTGCGGTCGCTCATCGAGACCAAGGCCCCCATGTTCGAGTTCGTCATGGACCAGCGGCTGTCCGGTTTCGACCTCGCCACGGTGGAAGGGCGGGTCGGCGCGCTGCGCTCCGCCGCCCCGATCGTCGCCGACATCCGGGACTCCGCGCTTCGCCCCGGGTACACCCGCGTCCTCGCGCGGAAGCTCGGCATGGACCTCTCCGAGGTCGCACCGGCCATCGAACGCGCGGCGCGCGCGGCACGCGCCGCCCGCTCCGGCGAGACCGCCCCGGCCGCGCCGGCGCCCACGGGGGAGACGACGCGGGTCACGATCACCTCCCTGCCCCGCACGGCGGACGCCGCCATCGAGCGGGACGCGCTCATGGGCATCCTGCAGTACGGTCACCTCCTGGATGCCGCCGAGGTCGATGCCGCGCTCGCCCTGCCGATGTCGCATCCCGCCCTCGACGCCGTGCGCCAGGCGATCGTCGCGCAGGCCGACCGCAGCCGTATCGGCTGGGCCTCGACGGCCGTGGAGTCGGCTCGGGAGCCGTTCCGGTCGCTGGCCGTCGAGCTGCTGACCGCCGACTTCCCCGCCCTCACCGAGGCCGAGGCCACGGCATCCACGCTGTCCCTCTGCCGGCGGCTGCGCGTGCGCGCCGTGGACCGGGAGAAGAGCGAACTGCTCGGCGCCATCCAGCGCGTGCCCGCGGATTCCGAGGAGGGCCGCACGGTGCGTGTCGCGCTGCGCGAGCTCGACGCGCGCCGGCGTGCCCTGTCCGACGAGTAGCGTGTCCCGCCCCGTCCGGGCAGGATGAGGGGATGCCTCCGCACACCGACGCCGATGTGTCCGTGCGCTGCGTGGATCTGTCGATCGCGCGGGGACGGCGGGGACCGCGCGTCGTCGACGGCGTCTCCTTCACCCTCGAGCGCGGGGGAGCGCTGGCCGTCATGGGTCCCGCCGGCTCCGGCAAGTCGAGCCTCGCCGCCGTCCTCGCCGGCGCGGACACGGACGCGCGGATCGTCGGGGGATCGGCGTTCGTGGAGGGCATCCCGGCGCGTGCGCGGGGGCGGCGCCGGCGCGTGCTCACGTACGTCACGGGCTGGCTCGGGCAGGGCGTCGGGGCCGATCTCCCGGCGCGACTGACGGTCTCGGACATCATCGCGGAGCCGATCACGAGCCGGGACCGCAGGGTGAACCGTCGGGCTCTCGCCATCCGGGTCGCCGAGCTCCTCGACGAGCTCCAGCTGCCGCTCGGTGCCGCAGCGAAATACCCGTACGAGCTGAGCGCGGGGATGCGCCAGCGCGTCGCGCTCGCGCGCGCCCTCGTCCTCGAGCCGCGCCTGCTCGTGGGGGATGATCCGCTCGCCAACCTCGACCCGGAGGTGAGGGTCACGGTACGCGACGCCCTGCAGCGGCGGCGCAGCGAGACGGGCATGTCACTGCTGCTCGTCACCAACGAGGAAGACGTCGTGCGGCACTTCGCGGCTGCCGTGCTGGTGCTCCGCGACGGCCACACCGTCGGGTCCGGCCGGAGCCTGGACGACATGCTGTGGACGCCGGATGAGGACGCGCGGATCGCCCCCTGACGTCACGAGCACCCCCGCGGCTTTGCTACGATAGTCGGGTTGCCCACCGCAAGGTGAGCGGCTGATCCTCGGTAGCTCAATTGGCAGAGCAATCGGCTGTTAACCGATAGGTTCTTGGTTCGAGTCCAAGCCGGGGAGCCACAACCTCCCGAAACTCCCCTGGTCCGCCGGGGGAGTTTCGCCGTTGCGGGCGCGGCACCGAGAAACCACATCGAGCATGAGAAACCGCTTCAGACGTGGTTTCTCAAGCCGGATGTGGTTTCTGGGGCGGCGACGCGCGGAGCCGGGCGACGACGCGCGGAAGCGGGGTGACCCGGGCGTCCGCACCGGTCCCGCGGCGGATCAGACCGGGACGGACGCGGCGAGGGCGAGCAGCGCGCGGATGGCGTCGTCCTGCACGAGATGCGAGCTCACGCAACGGCCGGCGGCCTCGGGCGCCGCGGCCACCCACTCCACGTGCACGGCACCGGTCAGGACGCGCTGGGTGCCGGGAACCCGCTTCCGGGTCTGTGTCGTGCGGGACACCACGTCACCGACGTACGCATCGCCCAGGTAGACGCGGAAGCCGCCCGCCTCCGCGGTGTGCGGAGCGAGCGCGACCGTGACACTGCCGGCAGCGTCGGCGCTGCGTCGGATGGTCCGAGCGATCAGATCGGTCATGCGTCTACTCCCTGGCGGCGTGCAAGCCGGCGACAGCCGCAGGCACGGTCCCCACTGTGCTTCGTGCGGTCGTCACGGAGGCGGCCCCAGCCGCCTACCGATGAAGAGTCTGCCAGATATCCGATTCGTACGTCGCCGATTCGCGGGTACACTGGAAATCGAGAATCCCGCGTCATCTGCGCGGCTCTCGACCGAAGGCCAGGGCTTCCACCCCTGGCCTTCACCCTTTCGCCGGCGCATCCTTTCTCACGGCTCCCGGGCCCGCGACCGCTCGCGGCGACGGCTATCGTGGGGGGCAAGCGGATCCCAATGGAGGGCACCATGTCTGGACTGATCGTCGTCGGCGTGACCGGAGATCCCGTCTCGCACCGAACTGTGGACTGGGCCGTCGCCCGCGCAGCGGAGAACCACCAGCGCATCGAGCTGGTCGCCGTCGTCGGCGGCGCGATGGGCACCGTCGGCGAGGCGGATGTCGTCATCGACGCGCGCGCCGCCGCCCAGAAGATGCTGGACCTCGCGGCCGAGCGCGTGGCGGGGCGCGGGGTGGACATCACGACCCGCGTCGACAACGGCAATCCCGTCGCGAAACTCATCGACGCCTCCGCATCGGCGAACCTCCTCGTCATCGGCAGCGACTACACCGGGCCGGGGTCGGGTCCCGCGCGCGGCATGCACGGCGTGCGCATCGCGGCGGGTGCCGCGTGCCCCGTCGTTGTGGTGCCGGACCTCGAGCTCGGCGCCCGCTCCGGGATCGTGGTGGGCGTGGACGGGTCGGAGGTGTCCGAACGGGCGATCCGCTTCGCCGCGGCCGAAGCCGACCGGCTCGGCGAGCCGCTGATCGCGTGCGCGGTGTGGACGCCGCTGCAGGCACCCCGCAACGGGATGGCCGTCTACCCGGAGCTGTACCTCACGAACATGCAGGCCGCGACCGAGGAGATCCTCGCCCTGTCGCTCGCCGGCATCGCCGCGGACTACCCCGACGTGAAGGTCATCCGCCGCGTCGAGCGCGGCTACCCTTCGCACGTCCTCAACGAGCTCGCGGCATCCGCCCGGCTGGCGGTCGTCGGCACGCACGGGCGCGGCGCGATCGCGCGCTTCCTGCTCGGCTCGATCAGCCAGGAGGTGCTCGCCCGGCTCGCGACCGTCACGGCCGTCGTGCGCTGAGCGACCTCAGGCGTCGACGTCGTCGACGCCGGGCGTCCAGCTGGCGCCCGGGCGACCCCATCCGCGCTTGCGCGCGATCTTCTGCACGGTCTTCCAGTCCGAGTCATCGAGCCGGTCGATGTAGAGGAAGCCGTTCAGGTGATCGAACTCGTGCTGCATGATGCGGGCCCGCCATCCGGTGACGTGGATGTCGACGGGAGCGCCGTCGAGGTCGGTGCCGGTCACCCGGACCTCGTCCGAGCGGCGCAGGGGGAAGCGCTCACCCGGGAAGGAGAGGCAGCCCTCCGACTCGTCGTCGACGTCGGGCACCCCCGGCTCGGGCGGTGTCATCCAGAGCACGGGGTTCAGGATGACGCCCCGCCACGGCTGCCCGTCGTCATCGGGGTACGAGTACGTGTAGATACGGAGACCCACGCCCACCTGGGGAGCCGCCAGGCCCACGCCGGGAGCGGCATCCATCGTCTCGAACATGTCGGCGACGAGGACGCGGATCTCATCGGTCACCTCGCCGACGGGGGAGGCGATGGAGTGCAGGACGGGATCGCCCATGATGCGAATCGGGAGAACAGCCACGTCCTTGAGCCTATCGAGCCGTGCGTGCGGTTAGTGTCGAGGGGTGGAAGCCCTGGCCATGCCGCTCGACGACATCGCCGACCAGGTGGTGGGCGTCTTCCGTGATCCTGCGATCCTGATCGGCATCCCGCTCGCCCTGCTCGGCGCCGTCTTCATGTCCTTCGGCGCGCAGTACCAGCACCGCGGCGTACAGAAGGTCGAGGCGCTCAGCCACGTCGACGGCGGGCGCGGACTCACCGGCGGACAGCTCGTGCGCCTGCTCACCCGACCGTCGTGGGTTATCGGCACCGTCATGCTCGGGCTCGCGATCGTCTGCCAGCTCGCGGCCCTGTCCTTCGCGCCGCTCATCCTCGTGCAGCCCGTCGGGGCGATCTCCCTCGTCATCACGACGCTGCTCAATGCCCGGATCAGCGGTCACCGCCCCACCAGGCGGTCGCTCACGGCGATCGCGCTGTGCGTCGGCGGCATCCTCGTCTTCGTGACGATCGCGGCGCTCTTCGCGACCGAGACCCGCGTGCTGGACAGTCAGCTGATCACGATCCTGATCATCCTCGCGGCCGTCACGCTCGCTCTGACGGGACTGTGGCTGTGGCTGCGCAAGCGCATCGCCGCCCTGTTCTACATCGTCGCGGCGGGCATCATGTACGGTTTCGTCGCCACGCTCGCGAAGGTCGTCATCAGCCGGATCCAGACCGGCGACTTCGAGTGGCTCACGCTCGTCTGCCTCGTCGCGCTGCTCGCCGGCACCGCCATCGGCGCGTACTTCGTCCAGACCGCCTACGCCTCCGGCCCGCCCGACCTCGTGATCGCCGGGCTCACCGTCATCGACCCGATCGTCGCGATCCTCATCGGGCTCATCGTGCTGCGCGAGGCCGTGAACGCACCGCTCTGGGCGTACGTCGGGTTCGCGATCGCCGGGGCCATGGCCGTCACGGGCGTCTTCCAGCTCGCCCGCCATCACCCGCAGGTGCTCAGCGACAGCCAGGAGATCCCGATCCCGCGGGGGAGTGAGCCCGTCGACGGCCCCGCGCCCCGCACCGGTTCCATCCGGATCACGGAGGCCGTCTCCAAGGTGTGGCCCGACCCGCCCGTGGACGACGAGCGCCCCCTCGGCCCGCACCGGGGCTGACCGGGCGCACCGGGGCGCTCCGGTAGGCTCTCTGTCGCAGGGGGCGGTGGCCAAGCTGGTCAAGGCAGCGGGCTCATAACCCGACGATCGTGGGTTCAAGTCCCACCCGCCCTACCAGAGCGTATGAGAGCGCGCAGACACTCCGGGCGCCGGGGGGAGCCGACTGCGAGCCAGACGTCGCACGGATCGGTGGCGCGCGAGGTCGCCTCGGACGCCCCGAGGCGGCACGTCGCGACCCCCATTCGCGTCGGCGCCGAGAAGGGGGACCGTTCGCGTCGCCTCGGGCCGGTCCAGGCGGCGCGAAGCGCCCCCGATCCCGCGACGCGGACCACGGCGCATCCCTCGACGCACGGCCCCGCGGGCCGGCACGCGCGGCCCGGAATCACAGGGTTGTGATTCGCGCGGCGCGTGGGGGATAATGGCCCCACAACCGCATAACCCGCCGCACTCCGGCACTCAGGTCGTAGGGGAAGACGCACCTGATGAAACGGAGACGAAATGGCGACACCACAGGCGCGCGGAGTGATCTTCATCCACTCCGCGCCACGCGCGCTGTGCCCCCACCTCGAGTGGGCGGTCGGACGCGCTCTGGGGCGTGCGGTGAACTTCGACTGGGCCGACCAGCCGGTGCTCGCCGGCAGCCGGCGCGCGGAGTTCTACTGGGAGGGACCGGCCGGCACGGGCGCGTCCCTGGCGACGGCCATCCGCGGGTGGGAGCACCTGCGTTTCGAGGTCACCGAGGATCCGACGCCGCGCAGTGACGGCGGTCGCTGGCTGCACACTCCGGGCCTCGGGATCCACTTCGCCCAGACCGACACCGCCGGCAACGTCGTCATCGGCGAGGACCGGCTGCGGTACGCCATGGAGATCGCCGCGGGCGACGCGTTCGAACTCCAGCGCGAACTGCACGTCGCGCTCGGTGCCGCGTGGGACGAGGAGCTCGAGCCGTTCCGGCACGCGAGCGATGACGCGCCCGTCGTCTGGCTCCACAAGGTCGGCTGAACCACACGGTCGGCTGAACCAGACGGCTGAGACGCCTCACCCGGCGGACACACTCCACAACTGCAGACTTCAGACGGCGCGCGGCGCCAGTACCGGGCTCGGTCGACGGGTGTCCCGGGATCCGGGACCGCGTCCGCACCGTCTGACACGAAGCACGCCCCCGGATGGCTTCCCGAGGGCGTTCTTCGTGTGCGGACTGCGGGCGCGGCTCAGACCGACGCGAACGCGGCGACGGCGTTGTGACCGCCGAAGCCGAACGAGTTGCTGATCGCGAGCTGCTGACCGGATCCCAGCGGGGTGGGCTCGCCGGACAGCCGGAACGGGACGGCGGGGTCCTGCTCGGTCAGGTTGATCGTGGGCGGCGCCACGCGCTCCTGCAGCGCCATGATCGTGAAGATGGCCTCGAGCGCCCCCGTGCCGCCGAGCAGGTGCCCCGTGGACGCCTTCGTCGCCGACACCGGGATGTCGTCGATGCGGTCGCCGAACACCGTCTTGAGCGCGACGTACTCGTTCGGGTCGCCGACGGGCGTCGACGTCGCGTGCGCATTGATGTGCGTGACGTCGTCGGGGGACGCGTCGGCCATCTCGAGTGCGAGCCGCACGGCGCGTGCGGCGCCGGTGCCCTCGGGGTCGTTGGCGGTGATGTGGTAGGAGTCCGCGGTGACGCCGCCGCCGACGACGGCCGCATAGATCTTCGCCCCGCGGGCCTTGGCGTGCTCCTCGGTCTCGAGGATGAGCACGGCGGCGCCCTCGCCCATGACGAAGCCGTCACGGTCGATGCTCCCCGGACGGGATGCCGTGGCGGGGTCGTCGTTGCGGCGCGACAGCGCCTGCATGGAGGAGAACGACGCGATCGTGACCGGGTGGATGACGGACTCCGTGCCGCCGGCGATCACGACGTCGGCGAGTCCGTCGCGCAGGTGCTCGATCGCGTTGACGATCGACTCCGTGCTCGAGGCGCAGGCGCTCGCGACGGTCCGCGCGTACGCGCGGGCACCGAAGTGCAGCGACAGGTTCCCCGCGGCGGCGTTCGGCATGAGCATCGGGACCGTCATCGGCAGCACGCGCCGCGGCCCCTTCTCGCGCAGCGTGTCCCACGCGTCCAGCAGGGTCCACAGGCCCCCGATGCCGGTCGCGAAGTCGACGCCCAGACGCTCCGGGTCGACCTCGGGTGCACCGGCATCCGCCCACGCCTCCTGCGCCGCCACGAGCGCGAACTGGGAGGACGGGTCGAGTCGCTTCGCGACGGGGCGCTCCAGCACCGTGTCGGGGCGCACGAGCGCCTGCGCCGCGAACGTGACGGGCAGGTTGTACTGCTCGACCCAGTCGTATTCGAGGGTGCGGGCGCCGGACTTCCCGGCCAGCAGCGCCGACCAGCTCTCCGGTGCGGTGCCGCCGATGGGCGACGAGGCGCCGATGCCGGTGACGACGATTCGGGGAATGCTCATGGTCTCCTCGGGATGCTCCGGTGGGGGCGAGGCCCCCACCGGTGTCGGGGCTACGCCTGGTTCGACGTGATGAACGTGACAGCGTCGCCGACGGTCTTGAGGTTCTTGACCTCTTCGTCGGGGATGGTGACGCCGAACTTCTCCTCGGCGTTGACGACGATCGTCATCATCGAGATGGAGTCGATGTCGAGGTCGTCGGTGAAGGACTTCTCCAGCGCGACCTCGTCGGCCGAGATGCCGGTCTCGTCGGTGATGAGCTCGGCAAGCCCTGCCAGGACCTCGTCGTTCGTGAATGCCATTGTTTCTCCTTGTTCGGTGTCGGTCGCGGGCCCGGCCGGGCCGCTGTTCAGTTTAGGTGCGGGGTGCGCGCGGTCAGGGGAGGACGACGACCTGGGCGCCGAAGACGAGCCCCGCGCCGAAGCCGATCTGCAGCGCGAGTCCGCCGCTGAGCTCGGGGTGCTCCTCGAGGAGGCGGTGCGTGGCGAGCGGGATGGAGGCAGCCGACGTGTTGCCGGTCGTCTCGATGTCGCGGCCGATGACGACCGACTCCGGCAGCTTCAGCTGCTTCGCGAACTCGTCGATGATGCGCATGTTCGCCTGGTGCGGCACGAACGCCGCGAGGTCCCCGGGCTCCACGCCGGCTTCCTCGAGCGCCTTGCGGGCGACCTTGACCATCTCCCAGACGGCCCAGCGGAAGACCGTGGGCCCCTCCTGACGGAGCGTCGGCCATGGCGCCTGCCCGTCGCGGAACTCCACGAGCGTGTGGTTCATGCCCACCGCGTCGGCCTTCGAGCCGTCCGAGCCCCACACGGTGGGGCCGATGCCGGGGAAGTCGCTTGGGCCGATCACGACCGCGCCGGCTCCGTCACCCAGGAGGAAGGAGATCGACCGGTCGGTCGGGTCGACGATGTCGCTGAGCTTCTCGGCTCCCACGACGACGGCGTAGTGCGCGGCGCCGGCGCGGATGAGGGCGTCGGCCTGCGCCACGGCGTACGCGAAACCGGCGCAGGCCGCGTTGACGTCGTAGGCGGCGGCGGGATTGGCGCCGATGCGGTCGGCGACGATCGCCGAGACCGAGGGCGTCTGCTTCGGGTTGGAGACGGTCGCCACGATCACGGCGTCGATCTGGTCGGCCGGGACACCGGAGCGCGTGACGGCCTCGGCTGCGGCATCCGCGGCGAGATCGATGGCGGTCGTGCCCGCGACGGCGCGCGTGCGCGTGATGATGCCGGTGCGCTGGCGGATCCACTCGTCGCTGGAGTCGATCGGTCCGATGAGGTCGTCGTTCGGGACCGCGTTCTCGCCGCGCGCGGCGCCGTAGGAGTAGATCCGGGTGTGGGCCGGGCCCGTCGCCTGGTTGAGCGTGACGGTCATGCGTCGTCTCCTGTCAGCAGCGCGGTCGCGGCCGCGAGGTCGTCGGGGCTCTTCACCGCGACCGAGGGCACGCCGCGCAGGGCGCGCTTGGCGAGGCCCGTGAGGGTGCCGGCGGGGGTGAGTTCGATGATGCCGGTGACGCCGTGCTCCGCGAACGACGCCATGCAGAGATCCCACCGGACGGGGTTCGCCACCTGTCCGATCAGCAGCTCGAGGGCGGCGGGGCCGTCGGCGACGACGGAGCCGTCGCGGTTGGTCCACAGAGTGGCGCTGGGCGCCGAGACCGCCACGTCCGCCGCGGCGATGCGGAGACGTTCGACCGCGGGAAGCATGTAGCGCGTGTGGAACGCGCCCGCGACCTGCAGCGGGATGACGCGCGTCGCGGCCACGGGCTCCGCGGCCAGTGCGGCGAGGGGCTCCAGCGCGCCGGCGGCGACGATCTGCCCGCCGCCGTTGTAGTTGGCGGGAGTGAGGTCGAGCTCGGCGAGCCGGGCGAGGACGGCATCCTGATCGCCGCCGATCACGGCGCTCATACCCGTCTTCTCGACGGCGGCGGCGTCGGCCATCGCACGGCCGCGCTCACCGACGAGGCGCATGCCGTCGTCGTCAGAGACGACGCCGGAGGCGACGAGCGCCGCGACCTCGCCCACGGAGTGGCCCGCGAACCCGCCAGGACGGGCCTGGCCCGCGCGGTCGGCGAGGGCCGTCCACGCGAGGACGCTTGCCGCGACGATGAGCGGCTGAGCGATGCTCGTGTCCCGGATGGTGTCGGCGTCGGAGGTCGTGCCGTGCGCGACGAGGTCCACGCCAGAGGCCTCGGAGAGTCGCTCGAGGCGCTCACGCGCCCCGTCGAGCTCGAGCCAAGGGGCGAGGAACCCGGGGGTCTGGGAGCCCTGTCCGGGGCAGACGACGACCATCACTTCACCATCCTCCCAAGAACGGGGCGCCCTCCACTGGCGAAGAGGTCACAAGAAACACAGGAACCTTTGTGCGCGTCACACACAAAGGCCCCTGCGGCATCAGGTCAGCCGCGGCGCGGGGGCGACGGACGGCGACGCGTGACTTCCGTGCCGATGGATCCGAGGATGAGCGCGGTCTGCAGGATCAGCGCCTCGCGGGGACCCGTGGCATCCCAGCCGATGACATCCGAGACCCGCTTGAGGCGGTAGCGCACGGTGTTCGGATGCACGAACAGCTCTCGCGCCGTCGCCTCGAGCGAGCGGCCGTTGTCGAGGTAGCTCCACAGCGTCAGCACGAGATCGGTCGAGTGGGCCTGCAGCGGCCGGTAGATCCGCTCCACGAGGGTCATCTTGGCGACCGAGTCGCCGGCGAGGGCGCGCTCGGGGAGCAGGTCGTCGGCCTCGACGGGCCGCGGGGCGTGCCGCCACGCCGTCGCGACGGCGAAGCCCGCGAGGGCCGCGCGGGCGCTCTGCCCGGCGTCGATGAGCGCCGGGACCGGCGGGCCGAGGACGAGGTGCCCCGCACCGAAACCCGGCTCCAGGCGCTTCGCGATCTCAGAGAACGGGAGCGGCTCGGCGGTGGCGTCCTCGCGTCCGGGCAGGTCGGCGCGGCCGATGACGAGCACCAGCCGCGAGCCCTGCACGCCGATGAGGACATCCACGCCGAGCTTGCGCGCGAGGCGCCGCAGCTGGTCGACGTCGAACTGCGGCGGGGTCGTGCCGACGAGGACGGCGACCTCACCGTGCCCGTGCCAGCCGAGCGCCGCGATCCGGCTGGGCAGCTCCTCGTCGGCTTCACCCGTGAGGATGGAGTCCACGACGAGCGCCTCCAGGCGCGCATCCCACAGCCCGCGCGCCTCCGCGGCGCGGGCGTAGACGTCCGCGGCGGCGAAGGCGACCTCGCGGGAGTACAGCAGGATGCTCTCGCGCAGGTCCTCCCCACGGCCGGCGACCCGCTCCTCGGTCACCTCGACGGTGACGCGGATGAGCTGCAGGGTCTGCGTCAGGCTGACGCTGCGCAGCAGCTCACGCGGCGCGGCCGCGAAGATGTCCGCCGCGATCCACGGGGTCGAGGTGGGATCGTCGTACCACTGGATGAACGAGGAGATGCCCGCCTGCGCGACGAGACCCACGGTCGAGCGTCGCGCCGGCGGCATCTCCGCGTACCAGGGCAGCGAGTCCTCGAGACGCTTGATGGTGACGGTCGCCAGATCACCGGAGATCCGCCGCAGCCACGCGAGGGTCTCCGCCTTCTCCTGCGCCGTCGGACGGGCGGGCATGGACGACGTCAGCTCTCGCCGCCGGCGTTCCCGCTCGTTCCCGCGGTGACGTCCTCGAGGCGGTACTTCTCGATCGCCTGCGCGGACAGCGCGCGGTCCACGCGACCCTCATCCGCGAGCGCTTGGAGCGTCCGGACGACGAGGGACGGGCCGTCGATCTTGAAGAACCGGCGGGCCGCCGCGCGCGTGTCGGAGAAGCCGAAGCCGTCGGCGCCGAGCGTCGCGTAGCCGCGCGGCATCCAGGGACGGATCTGGTCCTGGACGGCGTGCATGAAGTCGCTGACGGCGATGATCGGGCCCTCGGTGCCCTCGAGCTTCTGCGTGACGTATGCCTTGCGGGGCTCGTCGAGCGGGTGCAGGAAGTTGTGCCCGTCGGCGGCGAGGCCGTCCCGGCGCAGCTCGGTCCAGCTCGTGACCGACCAGACATCGGCGACGACCCCCCAGTCGTCGCGGAGCAGCTGCTGCGCCTCGAGCGCCCACGGGACGCCGACGCCGGAGGCGAGGAGCTGCACGCGGTGCCCGTCGCCCTCGCCGACCGAGATGCGGTGGATGCCGCGGACGATGCCCTCGACGTCGACGTTCTCCGGCTCGGCCGGCTGCACGAGCGGCTCGTTGTAGACCGTGATGTAGTACATGACGTTCGGGTCGGGGTGGTTCCCGCCGTACATGCGCTCGAGGCCCGACCGCACGATGTGCGCGATCTCGTACCCGTACGCGGGGTCGTAGGACACCGTCGCGGGGTTCGTGGATGCCAGGAGGTGGGAGTGCCCGTCGGCGTGCTGCAGGCCCTCACCCGTGAGGGTGGTGCGCCCGGCGGTCGCGCCGATGATGAACCCGCGCGCCATCTGGTCGCCGGCGGCCCACTGGGCGTCGCCGGTGCGCTGGAAGCCGAACATCGAGTAGAAGACGTAGACCGGGATGAGCGGCTCGCCGTGCGTCGAGTAGGACGTGCCGGTCGCGGTGAACGCCGCGACGGCGCCCGCCTCGTTGATGCCGACATGCATGATCTGGCCCTGCGGGCTCTCCTTGTACGCCAGGAGCAGCTCACGGTCGACCGAGGTGTAGTTCTGGCCGTTCGGGTTGTAGATCTTCGCCGTCGGGAAGTACGCGTCCATGCCGAACGTGCGCGCCTCGTCGGGGATGATCGGCACGATCCGGTGCCCGAAGTCCTTGGCCCGCAGGAGGTCCTTCAGCAGGCGCACGAACGCCATGGTCGTGGCGATCTCCTGCGTGCCGGAGCCCTTCTTCGGCAGCGCGTACGCGCTGTCGTCGGGGAGGCTGATCGGCACGTGGTGCGTGCGGCGCTCCGGCAGGAACCCGCCG
Organism: Microbacterium saccharophilum; assembly: GCF_007992455.1. Classification (GTDB taxonomy): domain Bacteria; phylum Actinomycetota; class Actinomycetes; order Actinomycetales; family Microbacteriaceae; genus Microbacterium; species Microbacterium saccharophilum. The sequence goes on from NZ_BKAH01000004.1 coordinate 79,713, forward strand.
AGGCCGCGACGACGCTCGATCATGTACTGGATCGTCTCGTCCTCGTTGCCCGGGTGGTAGTACGGCGGGGCGTAGGGGTTCTCCTCGAGCTGCGCGTCGGTGATCGGGATGCGCATCGAGTCGCGGAAGTGCTTGAGGTCCTCGAGCGTCATCTTCTTCATCTGGTGGGTCGCGTTGCGGCCCTCGAAGTGGTGACCGAGACCGTAGCCCTTGATCGTCTTCGCCAGGATGACGGTCGGCTGGCCCTTGTGCTTGACGGCCGCGTCGTAGGCGGCGTACAGCTTCTGGTAGTCGAGGCCGCCGCGACGGAGCTTGCCCCAGATATCCTCGTCGGACCAGTCCTTGACCATGTCCGAGGTGCGCTCGTCCCGGCCGAAGAAGTGGTCGCGGATGAACTTGCCGTCCTCCGCGCGGTAGGTCTGGAAGTCGCCGTCGGGCGTCGTGTTCATGAGGTGCACGAGCGCGCCGTCCCGGTCGACGTCGAGGAGCTCGTCCCAGCCGCGACCCCAGACGACCTTGATGACGTTCCAGCCGGCACCGCGGAAGAAGCTCTCCAGCTCCTGGATGATCTTCCCGTTGCCGCGGACCGGCCCGTCGAGGCGCTGGAGGTTGCAGTTGACGACGAAGGTCAGGTTGTCCAGCCCCTCGTTCGCGGCGACCTGCAGCTGGCCGCGGCTCTCGACCTCATCCATCTCGCCATCGCCGAGGAACGCCCAGACGTGCGAGTCGGACAGGTCCTTGACCCCGCGGTTGGTGAGGTACTTGTTCGTCATCGCCTGGTAGATGGCGTTGATCGGGCCGAGCCCCATCGAGACCGTCGGGAACTGCCAGTAGTCCGGCATGAGGCGGGGGTGCGGGTAGGAGGGGATGCCGACGGGCGCCTTGGACTTCTCCTGGCGGAAGCCGTCGAGCTGATCGGCGGAGAGCCGGCCCTCGAGGTAGGAGCGGGCGTAGATGCCGGGGGAGGCGTGGCCCTGGATGAAGATCTGGTCGCCGCCGCCCGGGTGGTCCAGTCCCCGGAAGAAGTGGTTGAAGCCGACTTCGTACAGCGAGGCCGACGACGCGTAGGTGGAGATGTGACCGCCGACGCCGATGCCGGGGCGCTGGGCGCGGTGCACCGTGAGTGCGGCGTTCCAGCGGATCCATCGGCGGTAGCGGCGCTCGAGCTCCTCGTCGCCCGGGAACTCCGGCTCGTTCTCCGGCGCGATCGTGTTGATGTAGTCCGTCGTCGGGACCTGCGGGACGTTGAGCTGCAGCTCGTGCGACGCGTGCAGAAGGCTCAGCATGATCTCCCGGCCGCGGCCGGCGCCCTTGGCATCCACGAGCTGCTGGAGGGACTCGCGCCACTCCGCCGTCTCATCCGGATCGCTGTCGAGCGGGCCCTGCGAGTACGGATCCTGTTCGTTGACAGTCACAACAGACCTTTCGTCTTCTGGCAGGTCATGCCAGGGATGGGGCTTCGGAGGCGCGCGGCTTTGTGCAGCTCGGACAACGCATCGCCCCTCAGCCTAGCGACTCCGCGAGGGTGCGGGGTGCCTCCACGCCCGCCTCCTAGACTGGATGCGAAGGGCCTTTAGCTCAGCTGGTAGAGCGCCACGTTTACACCGTGGATGTCGTCGGTTCGATCCCGGCAGGGCCCACTGTCAGCCGACGGCGACCGTGCCCGTCACGTTCACCCGCTACCATTCCGGCGATGACCTCCGGTGCCGCCCTCTCCCGCCGCCTCGGCACGTTCGATGCGGTGCTGATCGGGCTGGGCTCGATGATCGGCGCAGGCATCTTCGCCTCGTTCGCGCCCGCCGCCGCTGCAGCCGGCGCCGGTCTGCTGATCGGACTCGCGATCGCCGGCTTCGTCGCGTTCTGCAACGCGACGGCCTCGGCGCAGCTGGCAGCGCAGTATCCGACCTCCGGGGGCACCTACATCTACGGCCGGGAGCGCCTCGGCGCCTGGCCCGGGTTCCTGGCCGGGTGGAGCTTCGTGGTGGGCAAGACGGCGAGCTGCGCGGCGATGGCGCTGACCTTCGCGGCGTACGCCGCCCCCGCCGGATGGGAGAAGCCGGTCGCGGTCGCCGCCGTCCTGGCACTGGCGGCGGTGAACTACCGCGGCGTCACCCGCACGGCACGACTGACGCGCATCATCGTCGCGGTCGTCCTCGTCGTGCTCGGCCTCGTCGTGGTGCTGGGCCTGACGACCGGCCGGGCGTCCGCCGGGCTCGCCGGCGCCGACCTGTTCGCGGGTGGGCCGTACGGCATCCTGCAGTCGGCCGGGCTGCTGTTCTTCGCGTTCGCCGGCTACGCCCGCATCGCGACGATGGGGGAGGAGGTGAGGGATCCGCGGCGCACGATCCCGCGGGCCATCGTGGGCGCCCTCGCCCTGGTCCTCGTCGTGTACGCGCTCGTCGCCGCCACGGTGCTGGTGGTGCTCGGCCCGGAGCGGCTCGCCACGAGTGCGGCGCCCCTCGTCGAGGTCGTCCTCCTCGCGGACGCCGGCGGGGCAGCCCCGATCGTCCGGGTCGGCGCGGCGGCGGCGGCGCTCGGCGCGCTGCTCGCCCTCGTCGCCGGGGTCGGCCGGACGGCGCTGGCGATGGCGCGCAACGGCGACCTGCCCGTCTGGCTCGCGGGCGTGCACCCGACCTTCCGCGTGCCGCATCACGCGGAAATGGCCCTCGCTGCCGTCGTCGGCATCCTGGTCCTGACGATCGATCTGCGCGACGCGATCGGGTTCTCCTCCTTCGGCGTCCTGCTGTACTACCTGATCGCCAATGTCGCCGCCTTCACCCAGACCCGTGAGCACCGGCGCTACGCGCGGGTGCTCCAGGCGCTGGGCGCCGCGGGCTGCCTCCTGCTCGTCGCCACGCTGCCTCCGGCCTCGATCGTCGGGGGCGTCCTCGTGGTCGCCGTGGGCGTGGGCTACCGGCTCGTCCGGCTTCGGCTCGCGCGGCGCGCGGACGAGACCTGACCTCAGCTTCCGTCCTCGCGCCCGACGACCTTCGGCAGCGCGGGGTTGCGGTAGAGCCCGGATCCCCGGCCCACGCGGGAGTTCCGCCGCGAGTACGCGAAATAGACGATGAAGCCCAGCGCGAGCCAGATGAGGAACCGCAGCCACGTCTCCACGGTCAGGTTGAGCGTCAGGTAAATGCAGATGAGGGCGGACAGCCCCGGCAGCCACGGATTCCACGGCACCGTGAACCCGCGCGGAAGTTCGGGACGGTTGCGGCGCAGCACGATGACGCCGACGGAGACGAGGATGAACGCGGAGAGCGTCCCGATGTTCACCATCTCCTCGAGCACGCCGACGGGCGTGAAGCCGGCGACGACCGCCACGATCGCGGTCACGATGACGGAGATGAGCCACGGCGTGCGGCGAGTGGGGTGCACCTTCGCGAGGCGCTCGGGCAGCAGACCGTCCCGCGACATCGCGAAGATGATGCGGGTCGCGCCGATCAGCAGCGTCAGCACGACGGTGGTGAGCCCCGCGACGGCGCCCGCGGAGATGACGGTAGCCATCCAGGTCTGCCCGTGGAAGGCGAAGGCGTTCGCGAGCGCCGCAGCCGGATCGAGGTCCCGGTAGGAGACCATGCCGGTCACCACCAGTGCGACGGCGCAGTACAGGACGGTGCAGATCGTCAGCGACGCGATGATGCCGATCGGCAGATCGCGCTGCGGGTTCTTCGTCTCCTCCGCCGTCGTCGCGACGACGTCGAAGCCGATGTAGGCGAAGAACACCAGCGCCGCACCGGCGAAGATGCCGCCGAGGCCGAAGGCCATGGGCTCGGCGCCGGAGAGGAACTGCAGGAGCGGCTGGGTCAGACCGGATGCCGCTTCGCGGGGCGCTGTCTCCGGCACGAACGGGGAGTAGTTGGCCGGATCGATGAAGAGGATGCCCGCGACGATCACGAACAGCACGATGAACAGCTTCACCGCCACGAGGACGAGATTGACCCGCATCGATTCCCGGATGCCGAGGGTCATCAGCGCGCCGAGGACGACGACGAGCAGTACGGCCATGAGGTCGACGGTGCCCCCATAACCGATGACGGCCGGGATCGGCGCCCCGAGCTGCTCCATGAGGACGCCCAGGTATGCGCTCCAGCCCTGTGCGACCACGCTCGCGCCGAGGAACATCTCCAGGATGAGGTCCCACCCGATGATCCAGGCGAACAGCTCGCCCAGCGACGCGTAGGAGAACGTGTACGCGGAGCCGGAGACGGGCACCGTCGACGCGAACTCCGCGTAGCACATGGCCGCCAGGGCGCAGGCGATGGCGGCGACGACGAAGCTCACGACGATGGCGGGGCCGGCGACCTCGTGCGCGGCGCGGCCCGTGAGGGTGAAGATGCCGGCGCCGATCACGACGCCGACGCCGAAGACCGTCAGGTCGAGCGCCGAGAGCGATTTCCGGAGGCGGAACTCGGGCTCTTCGGTGTCGGCGATCGACTGCTCGACGGATTTCGTCCTCATCAGGCTCATCGCACCGCTCCTTCGCATGGCGTCAGAGCCCACATGGTAGACCGATCGGGGCGCGCGCGAGAGGGGGCGCGGTAGGTTGGGGACTGTGAAAGCCAGCCCCTCCGACCAGCGCCGTCTCCTCGACCTCGCCGCGCTCGACGCGACCGTCCGCCATGCGGACCACCAGCGCCGGCACCCGGAGCAGACGGCCCGCGTCCAGGAGCTCCTCGCCCAGCGCAAGGAGCTCTCCGTCGAGCTGACCCGCCTGCTCGGCGTCCGCGACGACGCCAAGACGGAACTGTCGCGGCTGGAGTCGGACGTCGCGCTCGTCGACGCCCGCGCGGCACGCGACGCGGAACGCCTCGCGACGAGTGCGAACGCGAAGGAGGCGCAGGGCCTCGAGCACGAGATCGCGTCGCTGACCAAGCGGAAGAGCGATCTGGAGGATCTGGAGCTCGAGATCATGGAGCGCCTGGAGACGGCCGAGGCGGACGTGCTCGCGCAGGAGGCGCTCATCGCCGCCCTGAACGACGAGGGCGCGCGGCTGAGCGCCGCCGGCAAGACCGCCGTCGCCGAGGCGACCGCCCGGTTCGAGTCGTCCATCCGGGATCGCGAGGCGGTCGCCGCCCAGATCCCCGCCGATCTGCTGGCGCTCTACGAGAAGCTCGCCGCGCGGGGGGTCGGGGCGGGGCTCCTGCGTCGCCGCACGTGCGAGGGCTGCAACATGGTGCTCTCCGGCACCGACCTGCAGACCCTGCGCCAGGCTGCGGCGGACGACGTCGTCACCTGCCCCGAGTGCGGGGGCATCCTCGTCCGCGGCGACGAAACCGGTCTCTGACCCGCCGCCCTCCGGCGATGACGCTCGACGAACCGGTCTGGAGCGTCCTCGGTCGCGGTCCGGACGGGACCGTCGTCGTCGCCGACCTGAACGCCGACGGCACCGAGCGGCGCAGGACGTCGGTGGACTCCGCGGCCCTGGCGTCGCTCGTGCCGGCAGCGGGTCCGGCGCGACGCTGGGTGTGGAGCGACGCAACGCGCTGGTATCCGCCGCTCCTCGCCGACGGCGTCGTCGTGGCGCGCTGCCACGATCTGCGCCTCTGCCACACGATCCTGCGCGGCAGCGCATTCGTGACGGATGCCGCGGCACTGCGCGCGCACCCGGAGTGGGACGGCCCGGCAGCTGACGCCGTGACTCCCGCCGCGGAGACCCTCTTCGAGCTCGACGAACGCGGCGACGCGTCCTCCGTCCCGGACGGCATCGACGAGGCGCTCGCGGAGTTCGCCCGCCAGCGCGCCGCCCTCGAGGGCGCGACCGCGCCCGGTCGGCTGCGGCTGCTCCTTGCCGCCGAGTCGGCGGGCGCCGTCATCGCCGTCGAGCTGCACGCCGCCGGCCTGCCGTGGGACGCCGGCGTGCACGACGCGATCCTCGTGGACCTCCTCGGCCCCCGCCCCGCCGCCGGCCGGCTCCCCGCCCGCATCGAAGAGCTCGCGGTCCGCGTGCGGGACGCCCTCGGCGCCCCGGCGGCGAGCCTCGACTCGCAGCCGAAGCTGCTGCGCGCGCTGCACCGCGTGGGCGTGCTCGCGACCTCGACGAGCCGGTGGGAGCTCGCCCAGTACGACCATCCGGTGATCGCGCCGCTGCTCGAGTACAAGAAGCTCATGCGGCTGCTGTCGGCGAACGGGTGGGCGTGGATGGAGGAGTGGGCCGCCGAGGGCCGGTTCCGGCCCGTCTACGTCCCGGGCGGAGTCGTCACCGGCCGGTGGGCCTCGTCCGGCGGGGGAGCGCTGCAGCTGCCCCGGCAGCTGCGTCCCGCCGTGCGCGCCGACCCCGGGTGGCTCCTCATCATCGCCGACGTCGCGCAGCTGGAGCCCCGTGTGCTCGCGGCGATGGCCGGCGACACGGCCCTCGCCGACGCCGCGCGCGGGCAGGATCTCTACGCCGGGGTCGTCGCCGGCGGTGTCGTCGCGACGCGGCAGGAGGCGAAGGGCGCGATCCTCGGCGCGATGTACGGCGCGACGACCGGCGACAGCGGCAGGCTCGTGCCGGCGCTGCGGCGGGCGTACCCCCGCGCCATGACGCTCGTCGACGAGGCCGCACGGATCGGCGAGGACGGCGGCATCGTCACGACGTGGCTGGGACGGTCGGCCCCGGCCCCGTCGTCCTCCTGGCGGGACGTCCAGCGGGGGGCGGGCGCGATCGAGGCCACGGCGGCCGACGAGTCCCGCGCGCGCCGATCGGCACGCGACCGGGGGAGATTCACCCGCAACTTCATCGTGCAGGGCACGGCCGCCGAATGGGCGCTCGCGTGGATGGCCGACGTGCGCGGCCGGCTGGCCGCCTTCGATGCGGTCGAGGATGCCGGTGGCCGTTCCGGTCCCGTCTTCGGCCGCCGCGCCCACCTCGCCTTCTTCCTGCACGACGAGATCGTCGTGCACGCCCCGGCGGCGCAGGCCGAGGCGGCCGCCGAGGCGGTGCGGGCCGCGGCGGACGGGGCCCGGCGACTCCTCTTCGGCGATTTCCCGCTCGACTTCCCGCTCGACCTGCGGATCGCGGAGGATGCCGGCAAGGCCTGAGGCTCAGCGGCAGCCGCCGCCCGCATCCACCGTCACAGCCGGCGTGTTGACGAGCGGCGTGTGGACCAGCCGGAGGTCCAGCGACCCCGGCCGGGCGGCGAGGAAGCCGAACTCCACGACGTTGACCTCGCCCGGGGAGAGGTTGATGCGCACGAGGCTCGTCGGGCGGCCCTCGTCCTCCACGTCGACCGACAGGAGATGGGCTCCGTCTTTGGTGACGCCGCCGAAGTAGGTGCCGGCGGGTGCGGCCACCGACACGCTCGTCCCGATGTCGCCGGCGCCCGTGCCGAACAGTCCGTGTCCGGTCATGGACGGGGGCAGGACGTCGCCGGCGCCCGCGGGCGCCGTGCTGCGCATCGTGACGCGGAGCCGGATCTCGGCGCGGCCGTCCCCGCGGCATCCGATCGCGGTGAGCTCCATGTCCACCTGGAGGAAGGTGTCCATCTTGCCGCCCGTCGCGTCGTTCAGGAAGACGGCGAAGGCGTCGGGTCCGGCGGCGGTCAGCCGCCCGGACGGACCGGAGAGCACCGTTGCGTCGACGACCCGCTGCGCTGCCTCGTCCGAGGTCCACACCGACACGCGACCCTCCGCGATCGGATCGGCCAGAGCGCGCGCCCACGTCAGCGGATCGAGGTCCAGACTCGTGAAGCGTTCGATCACCGCCGTGCTGATCGCCTCCAGCACCACGGTCTGCCCCGCGGGGTCCCGCGTCATGTAGGGGTCGACGAGGACGCGCTGCACGAGGTTCTCCGCCGTCAGCTGCGATCCGTCCGGCAGTGTGACGGGTCCGGTCGCCGTGAGAAGACCGCGCACCGCCAGCGGGTCGATCGCGACCACCGCGTCCGGCTGCTCCCCGCCGCGGCTGCGCCACCATGCGGTCAGGAGCTCCGCACTGCGCGCGAAAGCGGTCGGCATCGTCGCGTTCTGCACGAACCGGCCGACGACGTCGCCATAGAGCCGCGCCGTCGAGCGCGGCACCGGCACGATGGACTCCGGCAGCTCCGGGAAGTCGGTCGAGTCCGTCTGCTGGGCGATCCGGAAGCGGCCCCCCTCCGCGCGGAGCAGGACGAAGGAGCCGGTGATGCCGCCGGCGGTGCGCAGCTCGGCAGGGTTCTGCAGCGCCAGCAGGACGGTGCCGCCGTCCCGCTCCGTCGCCGAGCCGGCGAAGGCGGCCAGCGCCGCGAGGGCGTCGACGCTCGGCGCGGCGTCGTCCAGGGCGGCGCGCACGGCGCCGACCCCCGCGCGGACGGGGGAGACGAGATCGCCTTCATCCACGGCAGAGAGCGCCGTGCGGGCCTCGGCCACGGCATCCCCCGCACCGTCGAGAGTGCGGCCCAGGGCGGTCAGCAGACCGGGATCCCACGCGCCTTCGCGCGCTTCGACGAGACGGAGGACGGGGTCGAGCACCCGGTCCAGGAGCTCGGCGGACTGTGCCGAGAGGATGCGGACGGCGGCCGCGTCATCCCCGAAGAACGGCATCGTCTCCGCGACCGGCCACAGCGGATCCGAGGTCGCGCCGCGTGCCGCGCGCGCGTGCGCGGACAGCGTCCGCGCACGGTCGGCGGCGTCGAGGAGATCGCCGGACTCGACCGCGGAGACCAGGTCCCGGGCGGCGGCTTCGGCCGCCCGCATCTCGGTGGCCGCCACCGCGACACGCGATCCCAGCCAGCCGAACGCGCCGAGCAGCACGCACAGCAGGAGGGCTGCGGCCGGAAGTGGCGACCCCGTCCGTGGAACAGGGGCCATGGGCGGCACTCAGACGCGATGCCGGCGACGTACCGACAGGACCACGACGAGCCCCACGGCCGCCGCTCCCGCACCGGCCAGGACGAGCGGCAACAGGATGTCCCCGCTCGTGCCCGTCGCGGCCAGGCGACCCTGGATGCTGCCCGTAGGCGCTGCGCAGCCCGACGTCGCGGGCGGGTATGCCAGCGGCACGGCGAGCTCCGGATCGACCCGGATCCACGCCCGCACGTCGCCCCGTGTCCACGCGAAGTTGCCCGCGGTCTCCCGCCACTGGCCGCCCTCGTAGACCCACCCCGGCCAGCCCGTCCCGACACCCCCGCTGACGGCGGCACCGGGCCACAGCACGGAGCCGGCGACACGGCCGGATGCCAGGGTGCCCAGCGGCAGCGACACCTCGTGCGTGCCGTCGCTGATCACGAGAACCGCCCGGTCACCGGTGGACTGCCGGTCGGGATCGGTCAGCGTGACCTCGAAGGTGATCCACGGCGCATCGCGCAGGCAGACCACGTCGACCCGGGACCCGGCAAGGCTCGGCTCCTTCGGCTTGTCCGGCGTGTAGTCGACGTCGCGGTCGACTACACGAACGGTCCCGGCACCGACGTCGGCCGTAGCCGCCGCCGGTGCCGCGAGTACCAGCAGCGCAGCCGCCACGACGGCCGCAAAAATCGATCGCTTGTCCATCAGACCTCCCCAAAGGTCGATAGCGGGCGTCGTCGGACGACCCCCTTCTGTGCGACGAGCACCCCACATGCCCGTCTTCCCCACCCGCAGGCTAACCCACCGGGCCACCGGCCACAATCGGTCGAGCTCGGCACGACTAGAATCGGCAGTGCGAATGGGTCGGCTGGACGGTCGCGTGGCGGGAGACCGCACCGAGGAACGTCCGGGCTCCACAGGGCAGGATGGTGGGTAACACCCACCCGGAGCGATCCGCGAGACAGTGCCACAGAGAGCAGACCGCCGGGGCGCGAGCCCCGGTAAGGGTGAAAGGGTGGTGTAAGAGACCACCGGGATCGTGGTGACACGATCCGCAAGGTAAACCTCGTCCGGAGCAAGGCCAGACAGGGGATGACGACGCGGCCCGCCGAGTCCCCGGGTGGGCCGCTGGAGCGGCACGGCAACGTGTCGCCGAGAGAGATGACCGTCGAAGGGGCGTCAGCCCCGGAACAGAACCCGGCGTACAGGCCGGCCCATTCGCCTCACGCCGGCCGCGCCGACGGTGTCAGCGCGTCGTCTCCTCGACGAGCTTCGCCGTCTCCGCGGTCTGCACCCCGGCGTCCGCCGCGAGGGCGAGGGCCGCCGCGCCGACGATGCCTGCGCTGTTGCGGTGCACGGCCGGGACGATCGGGGTGCTCAGCGTCAGCAGGGGCAGGAACTGCTCGGCGTGCTTCGACACGCCCCCGCCGACGATGAACAGGTCGGGGCTCAGCAGGAACTCCAGGTGGCTGTAGTACCACTGCAGACGCTTCGCCCACTGCGGGAACGTCAGCTCGTCGCGCTCCATGGCGGAATACGCCGCCCAGGCCTCCGCATCCTTGCCGTGCTTGGCCCGCTGCAGGTGGCCGAGCTCGGAGTTCGGGATGAGGCGGCCGTCGTACAGCAGGGCGGTGCCGATGCCGGTCCCGAGCGTCGTGAGGATCGTGAGTCCCTCGACCCCCTTCGCCGCGCCGTAGCGCAGTTCCGCGACGCCGGCGACGTCGGCGTCGTTCGCGAAGTGGATCTCACGGCCGAGGCCCTGTTCGAAGAACTCCTCGGCGGGGAAGCCGATCCAGGTGTCGGCCACGTTGGCGGCCGACAGCGTCTTGCCGTGCTTCACGATCGCCGGGAACGCGACGCCCAGCGGGACGTCCGCGTCGGTGACGTCGAGCGTCTCGAGGACGACCTTGACGGCCGCCAGGACGTCGTCCGGTTCCGCACCGGCGGGCGTCGGCACCTTCACGCGCTCGCTCAGCAGACGCCCCTCCCGGAGGTCGACGAGCGCCCCCTTGATCCCGGTTCCGCCGATGTCCACACCGACCGCTGTCGTCGCCTGCGCCGTCATGGCACTCAGCCTACCGAGCGGGCGGGGCCGCCTCGTCCGCGCCGGAGCGCCTCGTTAGGATCGAGACGAGCACCCCGCAACGACGCACCAGGAGGCGCGACATGTCCGCAGGCGAAGAGAAGTACTGGTTCAACCTCACGACCGGTCAGGTCGAGAAGGGCTTCGAGTCTCCCGCCGTCGACCGCGCGGGCCCGTTCGACACCCCCGAGGAGGCCGCCGGAGCCCCCGAGCTCATGAAGCGCCGCTCGCGCGCCTGGGCCGAGGAGGAGGCGCGCGAGGACTCGTGGGGATCGGGCTCGACGCCCGACGTGTCGGCGGACTCGGAGGACGACGCGGGCCGATAGTCTGGGCGGAAAGTCGGCATCGAGAGGACACGATGGACAAGCAGCGGGACTTCGTACTGCGCACGATCGAGGAGCGCGGCGTCAAGTTCGTGCGACTGTGGTTCACCGATGTGATCGGCACCCTCAAGTCGGTCGCGATCGCGCCCGCCGAGGTCGAAGGCGCCTTCACGGAGGGCCTCGGCTTCGACGGCTCCGCCATCCAGGGGCTGACGCGCTCGTACGAGTCCGACCTGCTCGCCCACCCCGACCCGTCGACGTTCCAGGTGCTGCCGTGGCGCGGCGAGATCGACCCGACGGCGCGGATGTTCTGCGACATCACGACGCCGGACGGGCAACCCGCCGTCGCCGACCCGCGGCACGTCCTCAAGCGCTCGCTCGCGAAGGCCGCCGACGCCGGGTTCACCTTCTACACGCACCCCGAGATCGAGTTCTACCTGCTGAAGTCGTCCTCGTACGGCCCCGCCGGCCCCGAGCCGGTGGACTCCGCCGGCTACTTCGACAACGTGCCGGGCGGGACGGCGCACGATTTCCGGCGCCGTTCCGTGCGGATGCTGGAGGACCTCGGCATCTCGGTCGAGTACAGCCACCACGAGGGCGGCCCCGGACAGAACGAGATCGACCTGCGCTACGCCGACGCCCTCGCCACGGCCGACAACATCATGACGTTCCGCACCGTCGTGAAGGAGGTGGCGATCGAGCAGGGCGTGTACGCCACGTTCATGCCGAAGCCGCTCGGCGGCCACCCCGGCAGCGGGATGCACACGCACATGTCGCTGTTCGAGGGCGACGTCAACGCGTTCTACGAGGAGGGCGCGCAGTACCAGCTCTCCCAGACCGGCCGGCAGTTCATCGCCGGTCTCCTGCGCCACGCGCCGGAGATCTCCGCCGTCACGAACCAGTTCGTCAACTCGTACAAGCGCCTGTGGGGCGGCGATGAGGCGCCCAGCTTCATCACGTGGGGTCACAACAACCGCTCCGCCCTCGTCCGCGTGCCGATGTACAAGCCGAAGAAGGGGCAGTCCTCGCGCGTCGAGTACCGGGCCCTCGACTCGGCCGCGAACCCGTACCTCGCGTACGCGCTCATGCTCGCCGCGGGCCTCAAGGGCATCGAAGAGGGCTACGAGCTGCCCCCGGAGGCGGAGGACAACGTGTGGTCGCTGACCGACGCGGAGCGCCGCGCGCTCGGTTACGCGCCGCTGCCGGCGAGCCTGGATCACGCGCTGGAGTACATGGAGGAGTCGGAGCTCGTCGCCGAGACGCTCGGGGAGCAGGTCTTTAACTACGTCCTGCTCAACAAGCGTCGCGAGTGGCAGGAGTACCGCGCCCAGGTCACGCCCTTCGAACTGAAGAGCAACCTGGAGATGCTCTAACGCGGATGTCCGGCACGGAGCGTTCGTCGTCGCTCACGACGCTCGCGCGCGCCGGATTCGGCCAGCTGACCGCCGCCGACACGCTGCTCGACGAGCTCGCCGCGGAACTCGGCATCCCGCGTCTGGACGTCGTGACCGGCGCCGACGCGGCGGCAGACCCCGACGCGGCCATCACGGCGCTCGCCCGCATCGCCCGCCGCGACCCGGCACCGGTGCGCGCCGCACTGCGCGCCGACCCCGTCACGCTCTGGGCACTGCTGGGCGCCTCGCCCGGCTTCGGCGAGTTCTACGCGCGGCACCCGGCCGAGCTCGCCTTCCTCGAGGGCGCCGGCGCCTCCCTGCCGAGCGGCGATGAGCTGCGCGCGGAGCTGCTGGCATCCGTCGCCGCCGACGAGGACGGCTTCGCCGCGACCGGCGACGAGACGGCGTGGGTCGCGCTGCGCATCCGCTATCGTCGCCTCCTCGCCCGGATCGCCGCGTTCGACCTCCGCGCCCCGAGCGCCGTCGACGTGCTCGCCCCGGTCGCCGCGGCACTCGCAGATGCCGCCGGGGCCGCACTGGAGGCGTCGCTGTGCGTCGCGCGCACCCGCGTGACGACGGGCGGCGCGGGGGCGGGCCTGTTCCCGCGTGAGCAGGTGGCGGCCGTCCGACTCGCGATCATCGGAATGGGCAAGACGGGGGCCCGGGAGCTCAACTACGTCAGCGACGTGGACGTCATCTTCGCCGGCGGCGCGGACGACGCCGTCACGGAGGCGATCGGCGAGAGCCGCGTCACCGACATCGCGACGCGCCTCGCCGTCCAGACGATGCGCGGGATCACGAGCATCGAGATCGAGCCTCCGCTGTGGGAGGTGGATGCCAACCTGCGGCCGGAGGGAAAGCAGGGCGCCCTCGTGCGCACGATCGACTCGCACGTGTCGTACTACGACCGCTGGGCCAAGAGCTGGGAGTTCCAGGCCCTGCTGAAGGCCCGCCCCATCGCGGGGGACCGGGATCTCGGCGACGCGTACATCGCGGCCGTGCAGCCGAAGGTGTGGACGAGCGCCGCGCGGGAGAACTTCGTCGACAGCGTGCAGCGCATGCGCGAGCGGGTCACCGAGCACATCCCGGCCGCGGAGGTCGCCTACCAGCTGAAGCTCGGACCCGGCGGCATCCGCGACATCGAGTTCACCGTCCAGCTGCTGCAGCTCGTGCACGGTCTCGCCGACGAGCGCATCCGGCAGCGCGGGACGCTCGACGCGCTGGACGCGCTCGTCGCGGAGGGCTACATCGGCCGGTCCGACGCCGCCACGTTCTCGCACGACTACCGGCAGCTCCGGGTGCTGGAGCACCGCCTGCAGCTGCGCAACCTCCGCCGCACCCACCTCATGCCCACGACGCCGGAGGGGCTGCGCGTCCTCGCGCGGGCGTCCCGGCTCGCCGACACCGGCGACGGCGTGTGGCAGCTCTGGGAATCGGTGAAGCGCGAAGTGCGCGACATCCACGTCCGCCTCTTCTACCGGCCGCTGCTGTCCGCCGTCGCGGCACTGCCGAGCGACGAGCAGGCGCTGTCGCCGGCCCAGGCCCACGACCGGCTCGCGGCCATCGGCTTCCGCGACCCGACCGGCGCTCTCCGCCACATCGGCGCGCTCACGAGCGGCCTCAGCCGGAAGGCGACGATCCAGCGCCACCTCATGCCGGTGATGATCCGCTGGTTCGCGGACGGCGTCGACCCCGACTACGGCCTCATCTGCTTCCGCCGCATCAGCGAGCGGCTGGGCGACACCCCGTGGTTCCTGCGCATGCTGCGCGACTCCTCCGGCGCGGCCGAGCGCCTCACCCGGGTCCTCTCCGGGTCGCGCTACATCGGCGAGCTCATGGAGTGGATCCCGGAGTCCGTCGCATGGCTCGACGCGCAGGAGAGCCTGAAGCCCCGCACCGGCGTCGCCCTCCAGGAGGAGGCCCGCGCCATCCAGGCGCGGCACGCGCCCATCGACGAGGCGATGCGCGCCGTCCGGGCGCTGCGTCGCCGTGAGCTGCTGCGTCTCGCGATCGGCGGCGTCCTCGGCATCCTGACCATCGACGAGCTCGCACACGGCCTCACGACGATCAGCGAGGTCACCATCCAGGCGACACTGCGGGCCGTCCGCCGCGAGGTGGTCCCCGAGGAGGACCGCGCCCTCGACTTCTCCGTCATCGCGATGGGGCGGTTCGGGGGAGGGGAGCTGGGCTTCGGCTCGGACGCCGACGTCATGTACGTCTACGACGCGAACGGTCTCGACCCGCAGCGCGCGCACACGCTCGCGACGCAGATCGTGACGGGGCTGCGCACCTATTCCGAGGACCAGCGGGTCCCGTTCGAGCTGGATGCGGGGCTCCGTCCGGAGGGCCGCAACGGCCCGCTCGCACGCTCCATCGAGGCCTATGCGGAGTACTACCGCCGGTGGTCGCTGTCGTGGGAGGCCCAGGCGCTGCTGCGCGCGCGCGGGGTCGCCGGCAGCGTCAAGCTCATCCGCCGCTTCATGCAGCTCGCCGACGATGTCCGCTACCCGGCGGCCGTGGCGCTGCAGGACCTCCGCGAGATCAAGCGCATCAAGGCCCGCGTCGAGAACGAGCGTCTGCCGCAGGGGGTCGACCGGTCGCGGCACCTGAAGCTCGGGCCGGGCGGGCTCAGCGACGTCGAATGGCTCGTGCAGCTGCTGCAGCTCGAGCACGGGCACCGCATCCCGTCGCTGCAGACCACGTCGACCCTGGAGGCGCTGGCGGCCGCCGTGGAGGCGGGACTCGTTCCGGAGACCGCCGCCGAGCGGCTGGAGGCCGCCTGGCGTCTCGCGAGCCGGCTGCGGTCGGCGAACACGCTGCTGTCCGGGCAGACGAGCGACGTGCTGCCGGTGGACCGCGGCAAGCTCGACGGAATCGGGCGCCTGCTGGAGTACCCGCCGCGCTCGGCGACCCTCGTCGAGGAGGACTGGATGGGCACGGCGCGCCGCGCCCGCCGCGCCTTCGAGAAGCTCTTCTACGGGTAGGCGCGGTCCGCGGCGGTCTCAGGCGTCGCCACGCACGGCGTCCTCGCGCACGATGAGGACGGGGCAGTGCGCATGCGCGGCGCAGGCGGCGCTGACCGAGCCCAGCATCAGTCCGGCGAACCCGCCGTGGCCCCGACTGCCGAGCACGAGCATCTCGGCATCCCGGCTCTGCGCGATCAGCGTCGGCGCCGGCAGGCCGGGCAGCACGGTCCGGACGAGGGCCCGGGGCGGCGCGTCGGCGAAGGCCTGCTCGACGGCGTCGTCCAGAACCGCGGAGGCCTCCACCTCGGGCGACCACCCTGCGATCGACAAGTAGTCGACGAACGGCGGGGCGGTCCACGTGGTCACCGCCTCCAGCGGTGCGCCGAGCGCCGCGGCGATCCTCGCAGCGTGCCGCAGGGCCGCGATCGACGAGTCGGATCCGTCCACCCCCACCACGATCGGTCGCGCCCCGGCGCCGTGGACCAGTCCGTCATCCTCGCTCATGCTTTGATCCCACCGCATCGGCTCGCACGTGTCGAGCATCCGGGCCAAGCTGGAGGCATGCCCGTTCTCCGCGCTCTGCGTCGCTACCGCGTCATCCTGCTCGCGCTCGTCGTCCTCGCGGTCGTCCTCCTGCTGCACGCGGCCGGCATGCCGGCGGCGGGTCGCTGGACCGCGACCGTCTTCGTCGCGCTGTTCGTCGTGTGGACGCTCATCGGGATGGTGCGCGACGTCCTCCGCGGACACATCGGGCTCGACGTCCTCGCGGTCGTCGCGATGGTCGCGACGCTGGCGGTCGGGGAGTACATCGCGGCCCTCATCATCGTGCTCATGCTCGCCGGCGGAGAGGCACTCGAAGACATCGCCGGGCGGCGGGCGAAGCGGGAGCTCACGGCACTGCTGGATCGCACCCCCCGCGTCGCGCACGTGATCGTGCATCCCCGGTCCTCGGACGGGGATGAGATCCAGGATGCCGACGTCGACGACGTCGTGGTCGGCGATGTGCTGCTGGTCCGTCCCTCCGAGATCGTGCCGGTGGACGGGACGCTGCTCAGTGAGACCGGCACCTTCGACGAGTCCTCCATCACGGGGGAGAGCCTCCCCGTGACCAGGCGGGCCGGTGAGGAGGTGCTCTCCGGGGCCACGAACGGCGAGGGCGCCGTCCGGATCCGGGTCCTCCGGCGCGGCGCCGACAGCCAGTACCAGCAGATCGTGGCCCTCGTGCGCGGCGCCTCGGAATCCCGGGCGCCGGTCGTGCGCCTGGCGGACCGGTTCGCCGTCCCGTTCACCGCCGTGTCGCTCGTCCTCGCCGGGACGGCGTGGGCGATCTCGGGGGAACCCAGCCGGTTCGCCGAGGTCCTGGTGCTCGCCACGCCCTGCCCCCTGCTGATCGCCGCCCCGGTCGCGTTCCTCGCCGGATTGTCGCGGGCCGCGAAGGCCGGCGTCATCATGAAGGGCGGGGCGGTGATCGAGCAGCTCGCGCGGGTGCGCTCGGCCTGCTTCGACAAGACGGGCACCCTCACCCAGGGCCGCCCGGAGCTGATCGACGTGCGGGCGGCCGACGGCTTCGGGGAGCTGGACCTGCTGCGGCTGGCCGCGTCGGCCGAGCAGTACTCCTCCCATGTGCTGGCCGACGGCATCCGGCGCGCGGCACACGAGCGCGGTATCCCGCTGAGCTCCGCGGAACGGGCGAGGGAGATCGCGACGAACGGCGTCACGGCCGTGATCGAGGGCCGGGAGGTCGTGGTGGGGAAGCCCGCCTATGTGGCGGGCCTGACGCCCGACATGCAGCCGGCGACGCTGGAACCCGGGCAGGCGGCGGCCTACGTCGCGATCGACGGGCGGTTCGCCGGCGCACTGATCCTCGCCGATGCGGCTCGACCCGAATCCGCGCAGGTCATCGCATGGCTGCGCGAGAACGGCGTCGAACGCATCACGATGCTCACGGGCGATGCCCTCGCGACCGCCGCGTCGATCGCGGCGACGGTGGGCATCGACGACGTGCACGCCGATCTGCTGCCCGCGGAGAAGGTGCACCTCGCCGCGCAGCTCCGCCCCCGGCCCACCATGATGGTCGGCGACGGCGTGAACGATGCGCCCGTGCTCGCGGCGGCCGACATCGGCGTCGCGATGGGGGCCCGGGGCGCGACAGCGGCCGGCGACGCCGCGGATGTCGTCATCCTGGTGGACTCGCTCGCGAAGGTGGCGGATGCCGTGGCGATCGGCCGGCACACGGTGCAGGTGGCCCTCACCGCGATCTGGATCGGGATCGGACTGAGCATCGGACTCATGGTGATCGCGATGACGGGCGTCATCCCTGCCGTCGGCGGCGCGCTCATCCAGGAACTCGTCGACCTGGCCACGATCCTGTACGCCCTGCGGGCGTTGCGCGGACCGGCGCCGGGGGAGGAGCGTGCCTCGGCCGACACGAGGAGGCCGCAGCCCACAGCTTCCGCAGCATGACCTCCGGTGCCACACTGACCCCGGGACAGGAGGAGGAGGACGATGACGTCGCCCGCGATCAGCACGCACGCGCTGCGCAAGGACTACGGCCGCCACATCGCGTTGCACGGGCTCGACCTGCGCGTTCCGCGGGGCTCCGTGTACGGGCTGATCGGTCCGAACGGCGCCGGCAAGACCACGACCCTGCGGATGCTGCTGGACATCATCCGCCCCACGTCGGGGGAGATCACCGTCCTCGGTGAGAACCCCCGGGCCGGCGGCGCGGCCCTCCGCCGGCGCATCGGCTATGTCCCCGGCGAGCTGCGGTGGGGGACGCGCCTGCGAGGCGAGGCGCTGCTGCGCCACCTCGCCGAGATCAGCGGGCCCGTGCGGGCGGGGGCGATCCATGAACTCGCCGAGCGGCTCGACCTCGACCTCACCCGCCCCGTGCGCATGCTGTCCAAGGGCAACCGCCAGAAGCTCGGTCTCGTGCAGGCGCTCATGCACGAACCCGACCTGCTCGTCCTCGATGAGCCGACGAGCGGCCTGGATCCGCTCGTCCAGCGGGAGTTCCTCGCTCTCATCCGGGAGGCGCGCGAGCGCGGGCAGACCGTGCTGCTCAGCTCGCACGTCCTCAGCGAGATCCAGCAGGCTGCGGACGATGTCGCCGTGCTCGCCGCAGGCAGGGTCGTCGCCGAGGGGCCGGTGGCCGACCTGCGGCTCGCGAGCGTCCGCCGCATCCACGCGATGCTCGCCGGGTCGACGGCGGACGAGGTCCGCAGCGCCCTGCAGAGCACCCCCGGCGTCGAGTCGCTCGAGGTCGCCGACGCGCCCTCCGGCGGCCTCGTACGGGTCAGCGCCACCAGCCGGGGCGACATCGATCCGGTGCTGCGCGTGCTCACCGCGTCGACGGTCCGGGAGCTGACGGTCGAGGAGCCCGACCTGGAGGAGTCCGTCCTCGGTCTGTACGAGGCGGAACCGCAGGCCCCGCGTCGACGAGGACGTCCGTGAGCGGCGCGGCGGGCGTGCGGCAGGCGCCGCTGCCCATCCTGCGGCGCGCACTGACCGACGGGTGGCGGGGACTGCTGGGGTGGACGGTCGGACTCGCCGGCGTCGCGCTGCTCTACCTGCCGCTGTTCCCGTCGATGGCGTCGCCGGAGCTCACCGACGTGCTCGACGCACTCCCGCCCGCCCTCATCGAGACGCTCGGCTATCGGGACATCGGGACCGGGCCGGGGTACACGCAGGCGACCTTCTTCGGACTGATCGGCTTCGTGCTCCTCACGATCGCGTCGATCGGCTGGGGCGCCGCCCTCATCGGCGGCGCGGAGGAGTCCGGCCGCCTGGAGCTGACCCTCGCGCACGGCGTGGGCCGGGTCTCGTACGCGGTCCAGAGTGCCGCGGCCCTCGTCCTCAAGCTCGCGTGGCTCGGCGTCGCGGCGTGGCTGATCATCCGGGCGATCGAGGGACCGGCGCAGCTGGGTCTGGATGCCGGGAACCTCTGGGCGACCGTCGCGGCGTGGGTCGGCGCAGGGCTCGTGTCGGGCGCCGCGGCCCTCGCCGCCGGCGGGCTCACCGGCAGCCGGGCGTGGAGCGTCGGCGCGGGCGCCGGTGTCGCAGTCGCCGGGTACACCCTGCAGGCCGTCGCGAACAACAGCGCCGACCTCGACGTGCTACGCCGATTCTCGCCGTTCGACTGGGCGTTCGGCAGCGCGCCGCTGGCGAACGGCGCCGACGTCGGCGGCCTCGGTCTGCTCTTCGGCGTCTCCGCCGTGCTCATCGCCGTCGCCACGCTCGGCCTCGCCCGCCGCGACGTGCTGGGGTAGCCGCGCCGGCGGGATCCGGATACGCGGGCATGCAGAAAGGCCCCGGCGATCCGCCGGGGCCTTTCCGTGGTGTGCGTCAGACCCCGAAGTACAGCTCGTACTCGAACGGGTGCGGACGGGCCGCGAGCGGCTTGATCTCGTTCTCGATCTTGTACTCGATCCAGGTCTCGATCAGCTCGGGCGTGAACACGCCGCCGGCCAGCAGGAACTCGTTGTCGGCGCGGAGGGCCTCCAGCGAGTCCAGCAGGGAGTTCGGCACCTGCGGGATGTTCTTGGCCTCCTCGGGCGGCAGCTCGTAGAGGTCCTTGTCGACCGGCTCGTGCGGCTCGATGCGGTTCTTGATGCCGTCCAGGCCCGCCATCATCTGCGCCGCGAAGGCCAGGTACGGGTTGCCGGAGGCGTCGGGCGCACGGAACTCGATGCGCTTGGCCTTCGGGTTGGAGCCCGTGATGGGGATGCGGATGGCCGCGGAGCGGTTGCCGGCCGAGTAGACCAGGTTGACCGGGGCCTCGTAGCCCTTGACCAGGCGCTTGTAGGAGTTCAGCGTCGGGTTGGTGAAGGCGAGGACGGCCGGCGCGTGCGCCAGCAGGCCGCCGATGTACCAGCGCGCGATGTCGGACAGCCCGCCGTAGCCCTTCTCGTCGTAGAACAGCGGCTTGCCCTCGAGCCACAGCGACTGGTGCGTGTGCATGCCGGAGCCGTTGTCGCCGAAGAGCGGCTTGGGCATGAAGGTCGCGACCTTGCCCCACTGCTCGGCGACGTTCTTGACGATGTACTTGAACTTGAGGATGTCGTCCGCGGAGTGGACCATCGTGTCGAAGCGGTAGTTGATCTCCTGCTGACCGCCCGTGCCGACCTCGTGGTGGGCGCGCTCGAGGACGAGGCCCGCCTCGATCAGGTGCAGCGAGATGTCGTCGCGCAGGTCGGCGGTCTTGTCGACCGGCGAGACGGGGAAGTAGCCGCCCTTGAAGGGGGTCTTGTTGGCGAGGTTGCCGCCCTCTTCGACGCGACCGGTGTTCCAGGCGCCTTCCTCGGAGTCGACCGAGTAGAAGCTCGAGTTCTGCTTCACCTCGTAGCGCACGTCGTCGAAGATGTAGAACTCGGCCTCAGGGGCGAAGAACGCGGTGTCGGCGATGCCGGTGGAGGCCAGGTACTTCTCCGCCTTCTTGGCGACCTGGCGCGGGTCCTTCGCGTAGATCTCCCCGTTGCGGGGGTTGTAGATGTCGAAGATCATGATCAGCGTCTTCGCCTCGCGGAACGGGTCGAGGTACGCCGTCGACACGTCCGGGATGAGCTGCATGTCCGATTCGTGGATGTTCGCGAAGCCCCGGATGGAGGACCCGTCGAACAACTGCCCGACCGTGAAGAATTCCTCATCGACGGTCGAAGCGGGGATGTTGAAGTGCTGCTGGACACCGGGGAGATCCGTGAAACGGATGTCGAGGAACTTGACGTCCTCGTCCTTGATGAATTTCAGCACCTCGGATGAATCTTTGAACATGGAGTCTCCAAGATCGGGTGAGGAACGGGCCTGTCGAGAGCAGGCGTACAACGAACCTAACCGGATCCAGTTGCCCGGCAGTATCCCCCGTGTTTCGGGGATGTTACGTCGCCGCCGTTAGGCTTGAGCGGTGGCAGACCTGAGGATCGAGAACAGCTATCCGGGGGAGCGGCTCGGGCGACCGACGACCGGTCCGCAGAGCGTGGCCCGCGTCGGCCGGCGTCTGGCGGCCATCGCGATCGACTGGGCCTGCGCCGTCATCATCTCGATGGCGTTCTTCTCCTACGACCCGATGGCCACGCTCGCCGTGTTCGCGGCGGTGCAGATCGTCTTCATCCCGACGATCGCCGGAAGCCCCGGCCACCGCCTCATGGGAATGCGCCTGACGATGCTCGACGGCGGATGGGTGGGGCTCTGGCGCCCCGTCGTGCGGACGCTGCTCCTCGTCCTCGTCATCCCGGCCGTCATCTGGGACCCCGACCAGCGAGGCCTGCACGACAAGGCCGTCGGGACGATCCTCGTCCGCAGCTGACCGGCGGAGCCCCGCCGCGGGAATCAGCGCGGGCGCGGGGCGCGGGCGCGGAGCGGGTCGATGCCCTTGGGGATCGGCAGCGACGTGACCGACTGCGAGACCGAGTCGATGCGCTTGATGACCGCGGCCATCGTGGCGCGATCGACCTTCGTCGGCAGCGACTTGATGGCCCCGGCGAGCTTGCCGATGGGGATGTCGTCGTCGCCGTGGCCGACGTAGAAGACCTGCACGGGCACCCCCGAGGCGACGCGCTGCACCTTCATGCGCTCGTCGTTCACGAGCCGCGTGAGACGGCCGCGGGCGCCCTCGGCGACGATGACGACGCCGCCTCGTCCGACGGCGCGGTAGACGGCATCCTGCGTCTTGGGGTTGATGCCGACGGGCATCTCGCTGGCGACCCACTTGCGGCCGAGGGAGGTGGACAGGATGTGGCCGGTGGCTCCCGGCATCCCGTCGATCTTCTTGTACATGGCGCGCGTCGACAGGCGGGTCATCGTGATCATGGCGGCCAGGAAGCCGAACATCAGACCGGAGATGCCCCACAGGATGATGCTCCAGATCGCCGCGGGCGGGATCAGGAATCCGATGAGGACGCCGAGACCGACCCCGAGGACCAGGATGCCGATGAGCAGCCACGGCAGCCACGGGTAGGCATCCTTCGTGAACGTGATCAGGGTGCGGATCTGGGCGAAGAAGCCGGGGCGCTTTTCGGGCGCGGAACTGCGGGATGCCATGGCTCCCAGCCTACCTTCGACGGGCGCCGAGTTCTTCACAGTCGCTCCGGCGCGACGGCACTCCACAGATGCCCGAGGCGTCCGGAGGACGGCTGCTGCACGGCGCACACTGACCGGATGCCCCTACCCGCGGCCGCCGACGCCCTCGCCGCCCCCGCGCGGCTGCGCTCGGTCGTACCGGGGGAGCACCCGTATCCCGGCGTCGTGGTGGCCGGGGACCCTCCCCGGGTGTGGGTGGATGCCGACGACTTCCGCGACGGTCCCGCCTGGCGGGCCGATCCGGACGGTCATGTGCTCGGGCCGCTCGAAGTCGCGCGGACGCCCACGGATCACGCCGTCGTCCTCCCGCTGTGCACCAAGCGCCTCCGCGAAGCCGTCGTCCGCCGGGCACCGCTGTCGCGGGGCGAGGTCGTGACGGTGGCGGTCAGCCTGCTGCGCGGCGCCGTCGAGGCCGACGATCTCGGCGCGAGCCGTGGAGAGTGGTGGGTGACGGATGCCGGGCGTCCCGTGCTCGCCCTCACCGGGGAGACGCTGTGGCGGCCGGCGAGCGGGGAACTGCTCGCGCTGCTCGGACAGGAGCAGGACACGGACGTGGCGGAGGTGCTGGAGCGCTGCCGCGACGCGGTCGCCGATCCACGTCACCTGGCGCGGGATGCGGCTGCCTGCGAGGACGCCCTCTTCGCCCTCGCAGAGCCTGCCGCGCTCGGCGCGCGCCTCACCCCGGTGCGCGCGCGAGACGTCGCGCGGGCGGCTCCGGCATCCGAGCAGCCGCCGCCGCGCGTCGTGGAGCTGGTCGCCCGGTGGCTGGATGCGGGGTTGGCCGACCGGCTCCGGGCGGCGCTGCCCCGGAAGGCCCCGGCGGCCCGGGAGCCGGGCGCCGCGGCAACGCGCCGACGGCGGGCGCCGTGGCTCCTCGGGGCGGGGCTCGCCGGCGTCATCGTCATGGCGGGTCTGCTGTGGCCGGACGATGCGCCCCGCGGCGCCGAGCCGCCGGCGGACCCGTCGCCGAGCGCGCCGTCGGTCTCCGTCTCTCCGAGCGCGCCGCCCGGGACACCCGAGGAGGAGCGGTCGCAGCTCCTGGACGAGCTCGCCCGGTGCGTCGCGTCGCCGTGCGGTGACGCCGACCCGCGGGAGGACCCGCGGCGACCGATCCCCGCGGGGATCGCGAGCGATCTCCGGTCGGAGCGGCGCATCACGCTGCTCGACGAGTACGGCGGGGTGTCCGTGCTGCGCGTGGAGAGCGGCACCGGGGAGGTTCCCCCGCAGATCGCGGTGATCGTCCGGGACGACGAGAAATGGCTGGTCCGCGACGTCTACGACGTCGCGGACCAGCCGTGAATCAGGTTCGACCCGGGATCAGATGCCGAGCTGTGCCTCGAACTGCGCGGCCTCCAGGCGGGCCTTGACGGCGCCGAGGAAGCGGGCCGCGTCGGCACCGTCGATCGTCCGGTGGTCGTACGACAGCGCGAGGAAGACGTACGAGCGGACCGCGATCGCGTCCTTCCCGTCCACCGTCACGACGCCGGGGCGCTTGACGACGACGCCGGTGCCGAGGATCGCCGACTGCGGCAGGAAAACGACGGGCGTGTCGAACAGCGCGCCGCGCGAACCGGTGTTGGTCAGCGTGAACGTGCCGCCCGCGAGCTCGTCGGGCTTCAGCTTGTTGTCGCGCGTGCGCGCGGCGAGGTCGGCGATCTCGTGGGCGATCTGCGCGAGGTTCTTCGACGCGGCGTCACGCAGCACGGGCGTGAGGAGGCCCCGCTCGGTGTCGACCGCGATCGAGAGGTTCTCGCTCGCGGGGTAGACGATGTCGGTGCCGTCCACCGTCGCGTTGACGATCGGGTACGCCTGCAGCGCCTCGGCGGCCGCCAGGGCGAAGAACGGCAGGAACGACAGCTTGTCGCCGGTCTTCTCCTGGAACGCGCCCTTCACCTGGTCGCGGTACGACGCCAGCTTGGTGACGTCGACCTCGATGACCGTCGTCAGCTGCGCCGTCTGCTGCATCGAGGCGACCGCGCGCTCGGCGAGCACCTTGCGCAGACGCGACATGGGCTGCGTCGTGCCGCGCAGCGGCGAGACCTCGAGTGCGGGAGCGGCCGGTGCGGCAGCCGCTGCCGCGGGTGCTGCGGCGGGGGCCTTGGCGGCCTCGGCGGCCTTGAGGACGTCCTCCTTGCGGATGCGTCCGCCGACGCCCGTGCCGGTGACGGTCGCGAGGTCGACGCCCTGCTGCTGCGCGAGGCGGCGGACGAGCGGGGTCACGTAGGTGAGCGCGTCCTCATCCGCGGCGGGCGCCGGTGCGGCGGCTGCCGCAGGTGCCGCGGCGGCCGGAGCCTGCGGGGCGGATGCGGCCCGAGCCGGGGGGGCGGGAGCCTCCGGAGCGGGTGCGGCCGGAGCCGGGGCGGCGGGCGCCTCCTGCGCGGGGGCCGCCGGGGCCTCCTCCTGCGCGGGGGCCGCCGGGGCCTCCTGGGCGGGAGCGGCCGGAGCCGCGGGGGCGCCGGAGCCGATCCGGGCCAGCACGGAGCCGACGGCGACGGTCTCGTCCTCGCCGACGACGATCTCCTGCAGGACGCCGGCGAACGGGGCCGGGATCTCGGTGTCGACCTTGTCTGTGGAGATCTCCAGGAGCGGTTCGTCGGTCTCGACGCTGTCGCCGACCTGCTTGAGCCAGCGGGTCACGGTGCCTTCGGTCACGCTCTCACCCAGTTCGGGGAGGACGACGTCCTTGGCGTCGCCGGACGGGGCTGCGGCGGGCGCGGCCTGCTCGGCGGGCGCCTGCTCGGCGGGCGCCTGCTCGGCGGGTGCCGCCTGCTCCGCGGGTGCCGCCTGCTCCGCGGCGGGCGCCTCGGCGGCGGGCGGGGCCTCCTGGGCTGGGGCCTCGGCGGCGGGCGCCTCGTCTGCGGACGCGCCGGAGCCGTCGCCGATCTTCGCCAGGACGGCGCCGACCTCGACGGTCTCGTCCTCCTGGACGAGGATCTCCTCGATGACGCCGCTGATGGGCGAAGGGATTTCGGTATCCACCTTGTCGGTCGAGATCTCGAGCAGCCCTTCGTCGGCCTGCACGGTGTCACCGACCTTCTTGAGCCAGCGGGTGACCGTACCCTCGGTGACGCTCTCGCCGAGCGCGGGGAGGACCACGGATGTGCTCATGACCTTGTCTCCTTCAGAAATGTCGATGTCGTCTCTAGCTTAGTGATGCCCGACCGGGTGGTCAGAGCGCGTGGAGGGGCTTGCCCGCCAGGGCGAGGAACGCCTCGCCGAGCGCTTCGCTCTGCGTGGGGTGCGCATGGATGAGCGGTGCGAGGTCCTCCGGGTGGGCTTCCCAGCCGACCGCGAGCTGTCCCTCGGTGATGAGCTCGCCGACACGATCGCCCACCATGTGCACGCCGAGGACGGGGCCCTCGACCTGCCGCACGACCTTGACGATGCCCGCCGTGCCGAGGATCTCGCTCTTGCCGTTTCCGGCCAGGTTGTACTCGTAGGCGACCACGGCGTCGCCGTGCAGTGCGCGCGCCTGCGCTTCCGTGAGGCCGACGGAGGCGACCTCGGGGCTGGAGTAGGTGACGCGGGGGATGGTGGACTCGGGAACCGGCACGGGGCTCAGGCCCGCGATCTGCTCGGCCGCGAAGATGCCCTGCTGGAAACCGCGATGCGCGAGCTGCAGTCCCGGGACGATGTCGCCCACGGCCCACACGTGCGGGACGTTCGTCTGCAGCCGCTCGTCGACCGTGACGAAGCCGCGGTCGATCGTGACGCCGGCCTCCTCGAAGCCGAGACCCGCCGACGCGGGCCCGCGGCCCACGGCGACGAGGAGATAGTCCGCATCGATCGCGGTGCCGTCCTCCAGCGTCACCGTCACGCCGGCATCCGTCTGCGTCACGCCGGAGAACCGCACGCCGAGCTTCGCGGTGATGCCGCGCTTGCGGAAGGCCCGCTCGAGCGCCTTGCTGAGGGCGATGTCCTCGTTGGGCACGAGGTGCTCGAGCGCCTCGACGACCGTGACCTCGACGCCGAACGAGCGCCAGACGCTCGCGAACTCGACGCCGATGACGCCGCCGCCGAGGATCACGACCCGCGCCGGGATCTCCTCGAGCGCCAGCGCCCCCTCGCTCGTGATCACGCGTCCGCCGATCTCGAGGCCGGGGAGCGTGCGGCTGTACGAGCCGGTGGCGAGGATGACGTCGGCGCCGCGGTAGACGTCGTCGCCCACCGCGACGGCGCGGTCGGCGGTCAGGCGGCCCTCGCCGGCGACGACGGTGATGCCGCGCGCCTTGACGAGCCCCTCGAGGCCCGTGAACTTCTTCGCGACGATCCCTTCGCGGTAGGCCGTCACGCGGGAGATGTCGATGCCCTCGAGCGTCGCGGTCACCCCGACGTTGCCGGCGTCGCGGACGTGATCGGCCACCTCCGCGGCGTGCAGGAGCGCTTTCGTCGGGATGCAGCCGCGGTGCAGGCAGGTGCCGCCCAGCTTGTCCTTCTCGACGAGGATGACGGATTTCCCGAGCTCGGCGGCGCGGAGGGCCGCGGCATAGCCGCCGCTGCCACCGCCGAGGATGACGACGTCGGCGGTGTGGTCGGTCATGCTGCCCCTTCCAGGAACGCGATGAGGGAACGGACCGTCGCGCCCGTCGGACCCTTGTCGGTGGCGCCGTAGCCGCCGCCCTTGTGCATGCCGGCGCCGGCGATGTCCAGGTGCACCCAGGGTATACGCGGCGCGTCGGGCTCGTCCGAGACCGGGCCGACGA
The DNA here is from genome assembly GCF_007992455.1 of Microbacterium saccharophilum. Taxonomy (GTDB): domain Bacteria; phylum Actinomycetota; class Actinomycetes; order Actinomycetales; family Microbacteriaceae; genus Microbacterium; species Microbacterium saccharophilum. Next base: position 107,001 of record NZ_BKAH01000004.1, read on the forward strand.
AACGGCGCAGGAACAGCCCGGCGAAGAGCGAGCCGCCCGCGGGGTCGCCGATCTTCGCGTTCTGCAGGTCGGCGATGGGGGAGTCCAGCTCGTCCTCCATGTGCGCCGGGAGCGGCAGCTGCCAGGCGAGCTCGCCGGCGCGCTCGGAGGCTGCGAGGTACTCCGCGACCGCGTCGTCCTCGCCCATCACGCCGACCACGCGGTTGCCGAGCGCGACCGTGATGGCGCCGGTGAGCGTCGCGACGTCGACGATCACGTCGGGGTGCTCACGGCTGGCCGCCACGAGCCCGTCGGCGAGGACCAGCCGGCCCTCGGCGTCGGTGTTGAGGACTTCGACGGTCGTGCCGCCGACGGTCGTCAGCACGTCGCCCGGGCGGATGGCCCGGCCCGAGGGCATGTTGTCGGCGACGCACAGCCAGCCGGTGACGCGCACCGGCAGTGCGAGCGCGGCGGCGGCGCGGACGACGGCGAGGGCCGTCGCGGCGCCGCACATGTCGTACTTCATGCCGACCATGGAGGCGGCGGGCTTGAGCGACAGACCGCCGGTGTCGAACGTGATGCCCTTGCCGACGAGGGCCACGTGACGCGCGGCGCCCTCCGGCGCGTATTCCACGCGCACGAGGCGCGGCGGCCGGTCCGAGCCCTGCCCGACGCCGAGGATGCCGCCGAAGCCCTCCGCCGCGAGACGCTCCTCGTCGAAGACCTGCACGTCGATGGGGAGTCCCGCCGTCGCCTCGACGGCGCGCTCGGCGAAGTCGGCCGGGCCGAGCCACTCCGCGGGGATGTTCACGAGATCCTTCACGAGGGCGACGGCCTCGCCGGTCGCGGTGACCGCGGCCAGCTCGTCGTCGCCGACGGTGGCGGGGGAGTGCACCGTCACGGCGGACGCGCGCGACGCCCCGGCATCCTTCTTGTAGCCGGCGAAGCGATAGCCGCCGAGGACCGCGCCCTCCGCGGCGGCCCGCCACTGCGCCGGGGCGGCCGGGGCGGCAACCGCGAGCGTCGCGAAGCCGGTCGTGACCCGGACGGCGGCGCCGATCGCGTCGCGGATCGCCGCGGCATCCCCGGCGGCACCCGTGCCGACGACGATGAGGGGCTTGGCGGTGGCTTCCGGCGCGTAGACGCGGTGCGTCGCGCCGGCCGCGCCGGTGAAGCCGATGGCCGTCAGCGAGGCGGCCAGTCCCGGCCAGGCGGTCAGCGCCTGCTCCGCCGCGTCGAGCGGGGGGAGGGCGAGGACGAGCGCCTCCGCGTCGGATTCGTTCAGGGGGGCGGTGCTGTGCGAGAGCGCGGGAAACGGCATGCGTCCCATCCTAGGTTCGCGTGTTCGCTGTCAGCGGGACGGTCGCGCGACCGCCGCCCACGGCGGCTCGTACAGTTGTCTCATGCCTCCGTCCGGTCCTCTCTACGAGCGCGTCGTGTCCGCCCCGCCGGTTCCGCCGGGGCTCCCGCTCGTCATCACGCTGACGGGGTTCACGGATGCCGGGGGCGCCGTCGCGCGCGTCATCGACTACTTCCGCGACGAACTGGACCCCACCCCCGTCGTGGCGTTCTCGGCCGACGTGCTGCTGGACTACCGCGCCCGCCGACCCGTGATCACCTTCGACACCGATCACCTCACCGACTACCGCCCGGCGCGCCTGGAGCTCTCCCTCGCGCACGACCCCTCGGGCAGCCCCTTCCTGCTGCTCGCCGGCTACGAGCCCGACTTCGCGTGGGAGGCGTTCGCCGAGACCGTCGTGGGCCTGGCGGAGGGACTGCAGGTCGCGACCGTCACGTGGGTCCACGCCATCCCGATGCCGGTGCCGCACACCCGCCCGATCGGGACCACCGTCAGCGGAACCCGCACGGACCTCACGCACGCGCACTCCGTGTGGCAGCCGCGGACGCAGGTCCCCGCCTCCATCGGGCACCTGCTCGAGCACCGCTTCGCCCAGGCCGGCGCCGAGGTCGCGGGTTTCGTCCTGCTGGTCCCGCACTACCTCGGCGACACCGACTACCCGGCGGCCGCGATCGCGGCGCTGGACAGCCTCACGGTCGCGACCGGACTCGTCTTCTCCAGCGACGACCTCCGTGAGGAGAACCGCGTCTACCTCGAGAAGGTGGACGATCAGGTGGAGGGCAGCCCCGAGCTGACGACGATGCTGCACAACCTCGAAGAGCGCTACGACTCCTACATGGCAGGCTCCACCCTCGGGCAGCCGATCATCCACGCGGGCGACCTGCCCAGCGCCGACGAGATCGCCGCCGAGCTCGAACGGTTCCTGGCTACGCGGCCGCCCGGAGACGACGACAAGCGGATGCGCCACTGACGGAATGTCCCTGCCCGCGGGGGCGTTGGTCTCTATGACGCGGAACCGCCGCGCGGCGCACGGCCGCACCGGCATCCGACGCGACATGTGAGACAATGGACCATCTGACCCGTTGTCGACACCGGCGCGGCGCCTGACGGCGCAGCCCGGGGACTTGACAAGGGTCTTACTAGTGTCCGAAACCCCGGCGGTCTCCGTCGGTGAAAGGCAAGACGTGACGTCAGGCACGAAGAGCACCCGCACACCCGCCGAGGACACCACCGAGGCGACGACGCCGGCTGCGAAGGCGCCGGCCAAGAAGGCGCCGGCGAAGGCCGCCCCGAAGACCACCGCGGCGAAGACTCCCGCCGCGAAGACCCCCGCCGCGAAGAAGCCGGCTGCCGCCAAGGCCGCCCCGGCGAAGGCACGCACCTCCAAGGCGAAGGCCACGGAGGAGGACGAGGAGATCGAAGACGAGGTCGTCCTCGACGACGTCGAGGTCGACGACACCGACGACGCGGACGACGCCGCCCCGAAGAAGGACGCCGTCAAGGCGGCCGACGAGGACGAGGAAGAGGACGACGAGGAGACGGTGAAGCCCGCCTTCTCCGAGCCGCTGCCCACGGGCGCGATCGTCATCTCCTCCAGCGACGAGGACGACGTCCCGGTCTACTCCACGCAGATCACCGGCGCGACGGCCGACCCCGTCAAGGACTATCTGAAGCAGATCGGCAAGGTCCCCCTGCTGAACGCGGCCGAAGAGGTCGAGCTCGCGATGCGCATCGAGGCGGGCCTGTTCGCGGAGGAGAAGCTGTCGCACATGACGGCGGCCGAGAAGTCCAAGCAGCTGGGCCTGGACCTCCAGTGGGTCGCCCGCGACGGCCAGCGCGCGAAGAGCCACCTGCTCGGCGCCAACCTGCGCCTCGTGGTCTCCCTCGCCAAGCGCTACACCGGCCGCGGCATGCAGTTCCTGGATCTCATCCAGGAGGGCAACCTGGGCCTCATCCGCGCGGTCGAGAAGTTCGACTACACGAAGGGCTTCAAGTTCTCCACGTACGCCACGTGGTGGATCCGCCAGGCGATCACTCGCGCGATGGCCGACCAGGCCCGCACGATCCGCATCCCCGTCCACATGGTCGAGGTCATCAACAAGCTCGCCCGCGTGCAGCGTCAGATGCTCCAGGACCTGGGCCGCGAGCCCACCCCGGAGGAGCTGTCCCGCGAACTGGACATGACGCCCGAGAAGGTCGTCGAGGTCCAGAAGTACGGCCGCGAGCCCATCTCCCTGCACACGCCCCTCGGCGAGGACGGCGACAGCGAGTTCGGCGACCTCATCGAGGACACCGAAGCGGTCGTGCCGGCCGACGCCGTCGGCTTCACGATGCTGCAGCGCCAGCTCGAGTCGCTCCTGGACTCCCTCTCCGAGCGCGAGGCGGGCGTCATCCGCATGCGCTTCGGTCTCGGCGACGGTCAGCCCAAGACGCTCGACCAGATCGGCGACACGTTCGGCGTGACCCGCGAGCGGATCCGCCAGATCGAGTCCAAGACGATGGCGAAGCTGCGCCACCCGTCGCGTTCGCAGTCGCTGCGGGACTACCTCGAATGACCGCGGCGGCCAACGAGGGCAAGGCCCTCGAGGTCGCCGTGGACGGCGTCTCGTACGCGCGCATCCCGATCCGGACGCGCGTCGTGATGCCCGGCGACGACCTCGACGCCTTCGTGGCGGAGTACGCGACGCCGACGGTGCAGCCCGGCGACATCCTGTTCGTGACGGAGAAGATCGTCGCGATCACGCAGGGGCGATCGTTCCGCCTGGATGAGATCACCCCGCGCCCGCTCGCGCGCCTGCTCTCGAAGTACGTGGTGCGCACGCCCTACGGGATCGGCCTCGGCATGCCCGAGACGATGGAGATGGCGCTCCGGGAGTGCGGGACGCCCCGCATCCTGTTCGCCGCGGCCGTCAGCGCCGTCACGAAGCTGTTCGGTCGGCGCGGCGACTTCTACCGCATCGCGGGCGACAAGGCCCGCGCGATCGACGGGCCGACGAGCGGCACCATCCCCCCGTACAACCAGGCCGTCGTCCTCGGGCCGGACAAGCCCGATGAGGTCGCCGCGCGCCTGAAGTCCCTGCTGGGCTCGGCCCTGGAGGTCGCGGTCGTCGACATCAACGACATCGGCGGCAACATCCTCGGCTCGACGCTGGACAAGGCGGGGGAGCAGCGGCTCGTCCGCATCCTCGGCGACAACCCGCTCGGGCAGGGACACCAGTCCACGCCTCTGGGCGTCATCCGCAAGGCCTGACATGGGAGCGGTGAACCGTCTCTATCGACGTGCGCGCTTCTTCGTGCGCCGCATCGTCTCCTTCGACCGGGAGCGCGTGCTGCAGTTCGCGCGCCAGTCGGCGAAGCTGTCGAAGGCGCCGGTGTGGTGGGTCGCCCTCGACATGGCCTGGTGCGCCGTCCGCTACGAGACGACGTTCGAGAACTACTCGGAGTGGGACTTCCGCATCCTCCGGGGCCGTGAGCGTCGCACCTACATGACCGACCCGAAGTCGTTTCACCTCTCCCGCAAGCTCAACGACAACACGCAGCGCGCGATCTTCGACGACAAGCTGGAGTTCGCGGCCCGCTTCGGCGACGAGCTCGGCCGGGACTGGCTCGATGTGGCGAAGACCGACGTCGAGCAGCTCGCGCAGTTCGTCCGCCGCTTCGACCGCATCATCACGAAGAACCCGGGCGGCGTGGGCGGCAACGGCATCACGATGCGCGCCGCCGCCGACATCCACGACGTCGCGGCACTCCGTGCCGAGCTCATCGCCTCCGGCCAGACGCTCGTCGAAGAGGTGCTCGTGCAGCACCCGGAGATGGCCCGGCTTTACCCCGGGAGCGTCAACTCGCTGCGTATGGTGACCTACCTCGACCCGGACGGCGACGTGCATCTGCTGGCCGCGGTGCTGAAGGTCGGCAACGGCGGCGTCATCGACAACTTCAGCAACGGCGGCATGTACACGATGCTCGACGAGGCGGGGCGCGCGCTGCACGCCGCGAGCGACGAGGAGGGCCGGCCGTTCGAGACGCACCCCATCACGGGCGTCGAGATCACCGGCTATCAGGTGCCGCTGTATCCGGAGATCCTCGAGCTCGTCGACCGCCTGGCGCGTCGGGTGCCCGCGCTGCCGTACATCGGCTGGGACATCGCGATCACACCGGAGCGTCCCGTCGTCATCGAGGGCAACCACAACACCGGCGTCTTCCAGTCGAAGCCGTCGGTCTCCGGCATCCGTCAGGGCCTGCTGCCGCGCTACCGCGCTGCGATGCGGTTCTGACGTCCAACGACGGTTAGGGTCGAATCCATGGGTCAGGGTCGTGTGCGTCTCGGGTATCTCCTCAACCGGGCCCGCAACATCCGGCCGGGGAACCTCGTCGAGTTCGCCCGCCAGACGCAGAAGGTCTCCACGGCCCCGCTGCCCGTCATCATCGCGGACATGCTGTGGTGCTCGGTGAAGTACGACATGGGGTTCCGCGACTACGCCGTGTGGGACATCCGGCTCCTGAACGCGAAGGAGCGCGCCACCTGGATGACGCACCCCAAGTCGTTCCGGGTGACGCGGATGTACAACACGCCGGAGGGGCGCGCGAAGCTCGAGGACAAGCGGCGCTTCGCCCGCGAGTACGCCGATCTTCTGGGCCGGGAGTCCATCGACCTGCGCGATGTCGACGACACGGAGCTGGCGGCCTTCCTGGCCCGGCACCCCAAGGTCCTCGCGAAGCCGAACGACGGGCACGGCGGCGGCGGCATCGACCTGCATGAGACCGGGCCGGGCACCGACCCGGCCGCATTCCGCGCCGAGGTCACCGGCAAGGGGCAGACGATGATCGACGAGTTCATCGTCCAGCATCCCGACATGTCGGCGCTCTACCCGGACAGCGTCAACACCGTCCGGCTCATCACGTTCCTCGACAAGGCCGGCGTCGTGCACCTGCTGGCGGCGGTGCTGCGCATCGGAAACGGCGCGGTCATCGACAACTTCGCCTCCGGCGGCATGTTCACGATGCTCGACGAGTACGGCGTCGCCCTGTACCCGGGCGTCGACAAGAACAGCAACGTCTACCCCGAGCATCCCGTCACGCACACGCCGATCGTCGGCTTCCAGGTCCCGCTGTACGACCAGGTGGTGGAGCTCGCGTTCGCGCTCGCCCGCCGTACCCCGGAAGCGCCGTACGTCGGCTGGGACCTCGCGATCACCCCGAGCGGCCCCGTCGTCATCGAGGGCAACCACAACTCCAGCGTGTTCCAGCCGAAGCCGTCCGCCTCCGGCGTCCGCACGGGCCTCCTGCCCGTCTACCGCGCCGCGATCGGGTTCTGAGCGGCGCTCCGGCTCGCCGGCAGGCTGCCCGGCTCAGGCGATCGGCCGGGGTCAGGCCGGTGCCTGCAGAATCCGCCTGACGCCGGCTGATCGCCTGACTGCGGCGGCCGAGTGCCCGCCGGATGCGGGGGATGCCGCGGGCCGGGGAACGACGAAGCGCCGAGGGGCTGGGCCGCCTCGGCGCTTCGGTGATCGTGGGTGGGCGTCAGACCGCTTCGGTCAGACGGGCCGTCTCGTCGTGCCACGACGTGGCGATGGAGCGCAGCTTCTCCTCGTACTTGCGGCCGTGGTGCGCGCAGAACAGGAGTTCGCTGCCGTTGACCTCGGCGGCGATGTAGGCCTGTGCGCCGCAGGAGTCGCAGCGGTCGGCGGCGCTCAGGCGGTACTCGAGGACGGCGGGGGACTCTGTGGTGGTCGACATGCTCATTCTGGGTGCCTCCTCGTTGACGTCAAGATCCGGTCCGGTCATGAAATACAACCACGCGGATGTTTCGAGAATGCCGCGATCCGGTCACATTTCGCTGTGCGCGTACCGTGAGTCGCGCCGCGGGGCGGGAACCGGCCCGATGGCGCGTGTGTCTGCGGGGCCGGGGGACCGGCCCCGGATACGCTAGAGGATTGTGACAGCCGAGTATTCCGCCCATCACCTCCAGGTGCTCGAAGGGCTCGAGGCCGTCCGCAAGCGCCCCGGCATGTACATCGGATCGACGGATTCGCGTGGTCTCATGCATTGCGTCTGGGAGATCATCGACAACTCCGTCGACGAGGCCCTGGGTGGCCACGGCTCGCGCATCGACATCCTCCTGCATGCCGACGGGAGCGTCGAGGTCCGCGACCGCGCCCGCGGCATCCCCGTCGACGTCGAGCCGCGCACCGGTCTCAGCGGCGTCGAGGTCGTCTTCACGAAGCTGCACGCCGGCGGCAAGTTCGGCGGCGGCTCGTACGGCTCCTCCGGCGGGCTGCACGGCGTCGGCGCATCGGTCGTCAACGCCCTCTCCGAGCGTCTCGACGTCGAGGTCGACCGCGGCGGGAAGACGTGGGCCATGTCGTTCCACCGCGGCGAGCCGGGCCTGTTCGCCGGTGACGCGCCGGACTCGCCGTTCACCCCGTTCGAGAAGTCGTCCGACCTGCGCGTCGTCGGCAAGGTCGCCAAGGGCGTCACCGGCACCCGCATCCGGTATTGGGCCGACCGGCAGATCTTCACGAAGGATGCCAGCTTCCACCTCGATGAGCTCGTCCAGCGCGCACGGCAGACGGCGTTCCTCGTGCCGGGCCTGGAGATCGTCATCGCCGACGAGCGCGGCCCCGAGCGCGTGGAGACGAGTTACCGCTTCGACGGCGGCATCTCGGAGTTCGCCGACTTCCTCGCCCCCGACTCCGGCCTCACCGACACGTGGCGTCTGACGGGCTCGGGCACCTTCACCGAGACCGTGCCCGTGCTGCAGCCGACGGGGGCCATGGTCCCCACCGACGTCGAGCGCGAATGCCAGGTCGACATCGCCCTGCGCTGGGGGACCGGCTACGAGACGACGAGTCGCTCATTCGCGAACATCATCTCCACGCCGAAGGGCGGCACCCACCAGCAGGGCTTCGAGCAGGGTCTCATGAAGGTCGTGCGCGGGCAGATCGATCAGAACGCGCGCAAGCTCAAGGTCGGCGCGAACGAGAAGATCGAGAAGGACGACATCCTCGCCGGTCTCACCTGCGTCCTGACCGTGCGCCTGCCCGAACCGCAGTTCGAGGGGCAGACGAAGGAGATCCTCGGCACGCCCGCCGTCCGCAACATCGTCGCGAACGTCGTCCAGCGCGAGCTCACCGCACGTTTCACCTCGTCCAAGCGCGACGACAAGGCCCAGACCGCGCTGCTCCTGGACAAGGTCGTCGCGGAGATGAAGGCGCGCATCTCGGCGCGCACGCACAAGGAGACCCAGCGGCGGAAGAACGCACTGGAGTCCTCTTCGCTGCCGGCGAAGCTCGCCGACTGCCGTACGAACGACGTCGCCCAGTCCGAGCTGTTCATCGTCGAGGGTGACTCGGCGCTGGGCACCGCCAAGCACGCCCGCAACAGCGAGTACCAGGCGCTGCTGCCCATCCGGGGCAAGATCCTCAACGTGCAGAAGGCGTCGGTGAGCGACATGCTCTCCAACGCGGAGTGCGCGGCCATCATCCAGGTGATCGGCGCCGGGTCCGGCCGCTCCTTCGACCTGTCGGCGGCGCGGTACGGGAAGATCATCCTGATGAGCGACGCCGACGTCGACGGCGCCCACATCCGCACGCTGCTGCTGACCCTCTTCTTCCGGTACATGCGTCCGCTCATCGAGGAAGGGCACGTGTATGCCGCGGTTCCGCCGCTGCACCGGGTGATCGTGGTGAACCCCGGCTCCAAGCCCAACGACACGGTCTACACCTACTCCGAGCAGGAGCTGCACACGCTGCTGGCCAAGCTGCAGAAGTCGGGCAAGCGCTGGCAGGAGCCCGTGCAGCGTTACAAGGGCCTCGGCGAGATGGATGCCGATCAGCTGGCCACGACGACGATGGACCGCGCCGGGCGCACCCTCCGCCGCGTCCGCGTCCAGGATGCCGAGGCCGCGGCGCACGTGTTCGAGCTGCTGATGGGCAGCGACGTGGCCCCGCGCCGCGACTTCATCGTCTCCTCGAGCGACCGCCTGAACCGCGAGGCCATCGACGCCTGACGCGAGGACCTACTCCTGGACCTCCCAGACGGGACCTGGCTCCACGGCCCACTCCACGAACGAGCGCGCGCGCCCGTCTTCGGCGAACTCGATGACCCAGAGGTTCGCGTACACGCTGCCGCCGGCGTAATCGGTGCGCCCCTGGATGATGCCGGTGCCGGCGGTGAGCGCCAGGGGCGCACCCTCGAACGTCCAGGTTCCCGGCTCGTCCCGGTGCGCTCGCCAGCCCGCGACGATGGCGTCGGCTCCGACCCATGGCTCCGCGTCCCAGGGACTTCCGGCGTAGGTGGCGTCGTCGGTGAACAGGGCACGGATGTCGTCCGGCTCGTTCGACTGCCAGGCGACGAGGTAGCGGTCGAGCCAGTTCTGCAGAATGTCGTCCATCCCGCAGGTCTACCTTAGGGTGCCGACAGCGGTGCCGACAGCGGTGCCGACAGCGGCGTCGGACAGCGGCGTCGGCGATCAGCCGACGACGGTGCCGATCGCGCCGATGACCGCCTCGAGCGGCTGCCCCGAGGCGTCCCGCTTCGCGCCGGCTGCCGGCAGGGCGCGCACGGCGCCGTCCGTGCCGACGGCGCGTGGGTCGGAGCCGACCCAGGCGAGGGTCAGCGTGTCCTCGCCCTTCAGGAACCGCTGGGCGCGCACACCGCCGGTGGCGCGACCCTTGGCCGGGAACTCCGCCAGCGCGGTGACCTTGCCGCTGCCGGGGTCGGCGCCGGCGAGGGCCTGGTTGGACCCGGCGATCGTGACGACGACGGCATCCTCATCCCCGGGTGCGACGGTGCCGAAGAAGACGACGCTCTCGCCGTCCGCGACCCGGATGCCGGCCATTCCGCCGGCGGAGCGGCCCTGCGGGCGGACGGCGTCCGCCCCGAAGCGCAGCAGCTGCGCGTCCGTCGTCGCGAAGACGAGTTCGACGTCGTCCGGCGCCGGGGCCGCGCCGACGACGCGGTCACCGTCCTTCAGCGCGATGATCTCGACGTCGTGCTTCGTCCCGAGCTCGGTGGCCGCGACGCGCTTGACGACGCCCTGGGCCGTGCCGATCGCGATGACCGGCGCCTCGACGAGCGGCACGACCGCGACGACGTGCTCGCCGCCGGAGAGCCCGAGGTACTGGTCGGCCTTCGTACCGGCGGCCAGCTGCACCGAGTTGCCGGGGACGGACGGCAGGTCGACGGGGGAGAAGCGGATGAGGCGCCCGGCCGAGGTCACGGCACCCAGGTCGCCGCGGGTCGTCGCATCGACGCCGGAGCGGACAGCGTCGTGCTTCGAACGGCGCGCCGGCGGGACGATGCCGCCGCCGAGGGTGTCGACGGCGAGCTCGGCGCGCACCATCCGGCCCGTCGCGGAGAGGAACACACGGCACGGGGCGTCGGCGATCTGGAGGTCGGCCGGCGCGGCGGCCCGCGAGCGGGAGGCGACGGGTCCGCCGTTGAGGAGCAGGGTGCGCCGTGGCGTCCCGTAGGCGTCGGCGGCGGCATCCAGCTCCCGCGCGACCTGCGCGCGCAGCAGGGTGTCGCTGGCCAGCAGCTCCTCGAGGTGCGCGATCTCCGCCTTCAGCGCGTCGCGCTCGGTCTCCAGCTCGACACGGGAGAACTTCGTGAGACGGCGCAGCCGCAGCTCGAGGATGTACTCCGCCTGCGCCTCGGACAGGTCGAACACGTCGCGGAGACGCTGCCGCGCCTGCTCGGAGTCGTCGGAGGTCCTGATGACCTGGATGACCTCGTCGATGTCGAGGATCGCGATGAGGAGACCCTCGACGAGGTGCAGGCGCTCCTGCCGGCGGCCGAGGCGGTGACGGGAACGACGGGTGACGACCTGGATGCGGTGGTCGAGGTAGACGCGGAGGAGCTCCTTGAGTCCGAGCGTCTGCGGCTGCCCGTCGACGAGCGCGACGTTGTTGATGCCGAAGGAGTCCTCCAGCGGGGTCAGCCGGTACAGCTGCTCGAGCACGGCGGCCGGGTCGAAGCCCGTCTTGATGCCGATGACCAGGCGCAGTCCGTGGTTGCGGTCGGTGAGGTCGGTGACGTCGGCGATGCCGGTGAGCTTCTTCGCGCCGACGGCATCCTTGATCTTCTCGATGACCCGTTCGGGGCCCACCATGTACGGCAGCTCCGTCACGACGAGGCCGGTTCGGCGGGGCCCGACCGACTCGATCGACACCTTCGCGCGGGTGCGGAACGAGCCCCGCCCGCTCGCGTAGGCGTCCTTCACGCCGTCCAGGCCGACGATGACGCCGCCGCCGGGCAGGTCGGGGCCGGGCACGAACTCCATGAGCTCATCGAGCGTCGCGTCGGGGTGGTCGAGGAGGTGGACTGCGGCGGCGACGACCTCGATGAGGTTGTGCGGTGCCATGTTCGTCGCCATGCCGACCGCGATGCCGGTCGTGCCGTTGACGAGGAGGTTCGGGAACGCAGCCGCCAGCACCTCGGGCTGCTGGAACTGGCCGTCGTAGTTCGGGATGAAGTCGACGACGTCCTCGTCGAGGTTCTCCGCCAGCGCGAGGGCCGCGGGTGCGAGCCGCGCCTCGGTGTAGCGGGCGGCGGCGGGGCCGTCGTCGAGGGAGCCGAAGTTGCCGTGGCCGTCCACGAGCGGGACCCGCAGGGCGAAGTCCTGCGCGAGGCGAACGAGGGCGTCGTAGATGGCGGAGTCGCCGTGCGGGTGCAGCTTGCCCATGACCTCGCCGACGACTCGCGCGCTCTTGACGTGACCGCGGTCGGGGCGGAGGCCCATCTCCGCCATCTGGTACAGGATGCGGCGCTGCACGGGCTTGAGCCCGTCGCGCGCGTCGGGCAGTGCGCGGGAGTAGATGACGGAGTACGCGTACTCCAGGAACGACCCCTGCATCTCCGCGGAGACGTCGACGTCTTCGATGCGTCCCTCGTCGATGGGCGCGGGTTCGGTGCGCGAAGCTGCCATGGAACTGAGGGGTCCTCCGGTGACGGGAAAAGAGGCCCGTCCGCCGTGTGCGAGACTGGCCCCGATGTCTCTCAGCCTACCCGCGGACCCGCCGTCGGCCCGGAGCCTCACCGGTGTCGTGCCGCAGGTCCTGGCCTCGATGTCGGGCGGAGCGGACTGGTTCCCGTCGGCCCGGTCGGCGGTCATCCTCGTTGTGGACGGCCTCGGCCGCGGCAACCTCGCCGCGCGCGCCGGGCACGCGCGCTTCCTCGCGCAGCGCATGGCGAAGAAGGACTCCGCCCGCACGGTCTTCCCGTCGACGACCGCCGTCGCCCTGACGAGCCTCCTGACGGGGGTGGATGCCGGCGTGCACGGCATCGTCGGCTACCGCGCACGGGTGCCCGGCACCGACAGCGCACCGAACCAGCTGAAGGGATGGGAGACCGACGGGCTCGACCCGATGACATGGCAGCGCGCCGAGCCGCTCCTCGCCCGGGAGTCCGCGGCCGGCCGGCCCTGCTTCGTCGTGTCGCGGCCGTTGTACGCGGGCACCGGCTTCACACGCGCCATCCAGCGCGGCGCGACGTTCGTCGGCGCCGCGCACCTCACCGAGCGGGTCGCGCAGGCGGCGGCGCTCGCGGACCACGACGGGGCGCTGGTCTACCTGTACGCGCCGGAGCTCGACACGATCGGCCATGCGCAGGGGTGGGAGAGCGCGGCGTGGACCTCGAGCCTCGAGTCCGTCGACGCGGCCGCGCGCCTCCTCGAGGAGCGCCTCCCGCGCGACGTCGGCGCGCTGGTCACCGCCGACCACGGGATGGTCGATGTGCCGCGCCACCGCCAGATCCTCCTGGGCGACGGCGAGCCCCTCCTGGACGGCGTGCGCCTCGTGGCGGGGGAGCCGAGGATGCTGCACCTGTACGCCGAGGACGGCGAGGCGGCCGGCGTACTGGCCCGCTGGCGCGCGGCGGAGTCGCACCGCTCCTGGGTGATGGGACGGGACGAGGCGGTCTCCGCCGGGCTGTTCGGTCCGGAGGTCGACCCGGCCGTGGCGCCGCGGATCGGCGATGTGCTCGTCGCCGCACGGTCAGCGGTGGTGTACTACGACGACCGTCTCGCGGACAGGAAGCCGCAGAACATGATCGGCCAGCACGGGTCCCTGACCGATCAGGAGCGGATCGTCCCGCTCATCCGCCTCGGCGCGTTCGCGCGCTGAGACGGGCTCAGCCGTCTTCCGTGCGTGCCCCGAAGACGATCTCATCCCAGGACGGCATCGACGTGCGCCCCTTGCGCTTGCCGAGGTCGGCCGTGGTCGCCTCATCGGGCCGCGGCTGCTCGACGGACTCCGGCTCGGGGACGATGTCGTCGTATCCGGGCTCGAGCGCATCGAAGAGGGCGACCGGCGCGTGCGGATGGGCATCGGCGTGCTCGTCCGACGGCATGGGCTCGCGCTGACCACGGCGACGCCGCAGCGCCTCCAGCAGGTCGGCGGTCTCCGCCGAGGTCACACCCTGGTCGGGCGCCCGCTTGATGGCGGCCTCCTGCACGGCCGCCGTGGCGGGCGTGCGCAGCTCGGGCTGGTCGTCGGCGTCCGCCTCGACGATGCGCCGCGGTCCGAACGCCCCGCTGTCGAAGCGCGAGGCATCCTTCAGCGGCGAGAAGTCGAGAGCGCGCAGCCGGGGGATGAGGCCCTCCGGCAGGGACCCCTGCCGGGAGAGCTGCACGGCGTCGGAGTTCTGCGGCGCGAGCGTGGAGCGGCGCGGGTCGAACGACCAGCGGGCATCGTGATCGACCTCGTTCGCGACGAACTCGAGCTTCACGACCCACCCGGTCTGCTCGCGCCAGCTCGACCAGCGCTCACCCGACGCGCCCGCCTCGGCGAGCTTCGCACGCACGGCCGCGCCGAAGGTCGGCTGGGCATCGGGTTCGATGTCGCCGCCCATGAGGACGGGGACGGCGAGGGCCTGCCCCACGATGTGGTCGCGCTCCGCGAGCACGGGGCCTTCGTAGCGGGCGACGTCTTCGACCCGCACGCCGAGCAGCGCCGCCACCTCTTCGGCCGACAGGCCGGAGCGGATGTGGGACTGGATCTCACGGGGACTCGGGCGAGCCGCGCGCGGCTCCGCATCGCGTGGCGCGCGGCGCAGCTGCGCCCGCAGCGTCTCGTCGACGGGCAGCGTGAAACGCTCCCCGGACTCCGTGGCGAGGACGAGGATGCCCTCTTCGGTCCCGATGACTTTGAGCTGCTCCATGCGAAACACCCCTCCCGATCCTGCGTGTGCGGCCCATGCTGTCACAGCGCTCGCCCGTCGCCGGGAATATCGAGGGCGCGCCGTGAGTTTCAGGGGACGCATCGATGAGAGGGCGCCCCACCCGAGCCGCATTTGCGAAAAGCACCTCGGTCATGCAAACTATCGCCGCCCCATCGGGCCCACAGCACCTCCCGGAAGTAGAGACCTTCGAGCATGGCTACGGATTACGACGCCCCCCGCAAGACCGAAGACGACAGCGAGTCGATCGAGGCCCTGAAGGAGCGCGTCCCCGACAAGATGTCCGGCGCCGTCGACAACGAGGATGCCGACAACCCGTCCGGCTTCGAGCTGCCCGGTGCGGACCTTTCCGACCTCGAGCTCGACGTCGTCGTGCTGCCCCCGCAGGAGGACGAGTTCACCTGTGTCGAGTGCTTCCTCGTCAAGCACCGCACCCAGATCGACCACGAGACCGGCGCCGGCGCGATCTGCGTGGAGTGCGCGGCCTGATCTCCGCCGCGTCAGCGCACTGACTGTGCGCGACGGATCGCCGCGATCACCCGGTCGGGCGTGCGCGTCGAGAAGACCCATTCGGTGACGGGATCCTCCGCATCCCGGACCGGGACCCGCACCACGCCGTCGACCCCGCCGCGCAGCAGATGCCAGGCGTCACGGCTGAGCCCGGGCCCGCGCGCCTGACGGGCGTCCTCCCCGGTCGCGCCGACGGGGTCGCCGAGGTCCGCGACGTCGATGTGCGCGCGGCCGACGCGGAGCTCGCCCCCGTGGACGGCGACGACCGGCGCCATGAGGATCATCCCCGCCACGAGCGCGATCCCCGCGACGGCTCCGATGACCAGAGCGAGCGTCGCGTCGATCGGCACGAAGACGAGCGCGATCATGGGACCGCCCACCGCGGCGCCCACGAGCGCCCAGAGCGAGGGGCTCAGGCGCTCCCGATACCCGGCGGCTGCGGGCCGCGTGCCGGCTGCGGTCATGTGCATTAGCCTCATCTGGTGATCGAATCCGTGGACGTTCCCATTATCGCGTCGCAGGTTCCCGTCTACGCACACCCCGGCGACGCGGGGGCCGACCTGGTCTCCGCCGAATCGGTCCGTCTGGAGCCCGGCCGTCGCGCGCTCGTCGGCACGGGGGTACGCATCGCCCTCCCCGACGGGTACGTGGCCTTCGTCGTGCCGCGCAGCGGCCTGGCGGCCAAGCACGGGATCACGATCGTCAACGCGCCCGGCACCGTGGACGCCGGATACCGCGGCGAGATCAAGGTGTCCCTTCTGAACACCGACCTCGACAGCGCGTTCGACATCGCCCCCGGCGACCGCATCGCCCAGCTCATCGTGATGCCGGTCCCGCGCGCCACCTTCCTCCCGGTCACGACCCTCGAGGGCAGCGCCCGCGGCGACGGCGGGTTCGGGTCCACCGGCATCACGACAGGAGCCGCCTCATGAGCGACGACATCACCGACGGCGGCACCGCCGACCGCGCCAGCACCGGACCCTTCGACGAGTCCGAGGCCAATCCCGTCCGGCCGTACATCGACCTCGGCGGCATCAAGATCCTTCCGCGCGAGGGCTTGAACCTCCGCCTCGAGGTGGAGGAGCAGACCAAGCGCATCGTGGCGGTCGGACTCGACTACGCCGGCTCGACCCTGCAGGTGCAGCCGTTCGCGGCGCCCCGGTCGACGGGGCTGTGGGATGAGACACGTGACCAGATCCGCCAGCAGATCCGTCAGCAGGGCGGGCGCGTCGAGGAGCGCGAGGGGCCGCTGGGCCACGAGCTGCTCGCCGAGGTGCCGGTCGTCGCCGGAGCGGACGGCACGGCGGGCAAGCGCCTCGCGCGGTTCGTCGGCGTCGACGGTCCGCGCTGGTTCCTGCGCGGCGTGATCGGGGGCGCGGCCACGAGCGACGTCGAAGCGGCGGCGCAGGTCGAGGACCTCTTCCGCTCCATCGTCGTCGTCCGGGGCGGCACGCCGATGCCGCCGCGCGATCTCATCCCACTGAAGATGCCGGCCTCGCCGGGCACGGCATGAGCGAACCGCGGGACCCCGACCCGCAGCCCACGGCCGCGGAGATCTTCGGGCAGGCCCTCGGCGGCGCCGCCCGAAAGGCCGGGCTGGACCCCGCCAAGGAGGCCAGCACGGGACACGTCGTGTGGTCGGCGATGGGCGGATGGCGGGGCGTCGCGGAGTCCGTCATCCCGGGGCTCGTCTTTATCGTGGTCTACACGCTCACGATCGACCCCGACTCCGGCGACGGCGACCTGTGGCTCTCGCTGGGCCTGTCGGTCGGCATCGCCGCCGTCTTCACCATCGCCCGGCTGATCGCCCGCCAGCCGGTGAGTGCGGCGATCGGCGGACTCCTCGCGGCCGCCGTCGCGGCCGCCTTCGCGGTCTTCACCGGCGACGCCGCCAACAACTTCATCCCCGGCTTCATCACGAACGCGGTCTACGGCACCGCCCTGCTGATCTCGGCCCTCCTCGGGTGGTCCCTCATCGGCCTGGCCGCCGGATTCCTCATGGGGGAGGGCACAGCCTGGCGCGCGGACAAGCGCAAGCGGCGCGTCTTCTCCTGGCTCGCGATCGCCTGGGCGGCGCTGTTCTTCCTGCGCCTCGGCGTGCAGCTGCCGTTCTACCTCGCCGACGATGTGACGACGCTCGGCACCCTCAAACTCGTTATGGGCCTGCCGCTGTTCGCGCCGCTCGTGGCCGTCACCTGGCTCGCCGTCCGCGCACTCTACGGGCGCCGCGACGCATGATAGATTTATCTTGATATCAAGATAAATCTTCCCGGTCACGGTTAGGCCGTCCTCACTGGCACGGGGCGCCGAGGGCAGGGAAGATGAAGGGCGGGGCCCCAGTCCCGTGAATCGCCGACGAAGGAGACCAGACGTGTCGACAGTTGACAGCTTCGGAGCCAAGAGCACCCTGACAGTCGGCGACACCGACTACGAGATCTTCCGGATCGACACGGTCCCCGGCTACGACAAGCTCCCGTTCAGCCTCAAGGTGCTGCTGGAGAACCTCCTCCGCACCGAGGACGGCGCGAACGTCACGAAGGAGCAGATCGAGGCGCTCGGGTCGTGGGATGCGAACGCCGAGCCGAACACCGAGATCCAGTTCACGCCCGCGCGCGTCGTGATGCAGGACTTCACCGGCGTGCCCTGCATCGTCGATCTCGCCACGATGCGCGAAGCCGTCACGGCGCTCGGCGGCGACCCGAAGAAGATCAACCCGCTCTCGCCCGCCGAGATGGTCATCGACCACTCCGTCATCGCCGACCTCTTCGGCACCGAGAACGCCCTCGAGCGCAACGTCGAGATCGAGTACGAGCGCAACGGCGAGCGGTACCAGTTCCTCCGCTGGGGCCAGACCGCCTTCGACGACTTCAAGGTCGTCCCCCCGGGCACCGGCATCGTGCACCAGGTCAACATCGAGCACCTCGCCAAGGTCATCTACGACCGTGAGGTCGGCGGCGTGCTGCGCGCCTACCCGGACACGTGCGTCGGCACCGACTCGCACACCACGATGGTCAACGGCCTGGGCGTGCTCGGCTGGGGCGTCGGCGGCATCGAGGCCGAGGCCGCGATGCTCGGCCAGCCCGTGTCGATGCTCATCCCGCGCGTCGTCGGCTTCAAGCTGAGCGGCGAGATCCCGGCCGGCGTGACCGCGACCGACGTGGTCCTGACGATCACCGACATGCTGCGCAAGCACGGCGTGGTCGGCAAGTTCGTCGAGTTCTACGGCGCCGGCGTGGCCTCGGTGCCGCTGGCCAACCGCGCCACGATCGGCAACATGAGCCCGGAGTTCGGCTCCACCGCAGCGATCTTCCCGATCGACGACGTGACGCTGGAGTACCTGCGCCTCACCGGCCGCGACGAGCAGTCCGTCGCCCTCGTCGAGGCCTACGCCAAGGAGCAGTCGCTCTGGCACGACGCCGACATCGAGCCCGCCTTCAGCGAGTACATGGAGCTCGACCTCTCCACCGTCGTCCCCTCCATCGCCGGCCCGAAGCGCCCGCAGGACCGCATCCTCCTGTCGGAGGCGAAGTCGCAGTTCCAGAAGGACATCCTCAACTACGCGGAGGCCGCCGATGAGGACTCCGTCGAGCTCGAGGGCACCTTCCCGGCGTCCGACCCCGGCACCGCGCCCGGCGTCGAGCACGAGACGGTGTCGGCGAACGGCGTCTCGCACCAGCACGAGGACCAGCACGCCGAGTCGATGCTGCTGTTCAGCGGCTCGAGCCACCCGGCATCCAACCCCGTGAAGGTGACGCCCCCGGAGGGCTCGCCGTACCTGCTCGACAACGGCGCGGTGACCCTCGCCGCGATCACGTCGTGCACGAACACCTCCAACCCGTCGGTCATGATCGCGGCGGGCCTCCTGGCGCGCAAGGCGCGCGAGAAGGGTCTGAAGCAGAAGCCGTGGGTCAAGACCACGCTCGGCCCCGGCTCCAAGGTCGTCACCGACTACTACGAGAAGTCCGGTCTCGACAAGGACCTCGAGGGCCTCGGCTTCTACACCGTCGGCTACGGCTGCACGATCTGCATCGGCAACTCCGGCCCGCTGATCGACGAGGTGTCCCAGGCCGTCAACGACAACGATCTGGCCGTCACGGCCGTCCTCTCCGGCAACCGGAACTTCGAAGGCCGCATCAGCCCCGACGTGAAGATGAACTACCTCGCGTCGCCGCCGCTCGTCGTCGCCTACGCGCTGGCCGGGTCGATGAACTTCGACTTCGAGACCGACGCGCTGGGCAAGGACACCGAGGGCAACGACGTCTTCCTCAAGGACATCTGGCCCGGCACGGAAGAGGTCCAGGAGATCATCGACTCCTCCATCTCGCGCGAGCAGTTCATCAAGCAGTACGCGACCGTGTTCGACGGCGACGAGCGCTGGCAGACCCTGCCGACGCCGACGGGCCCCATCTTCGAGTGGGACCAGGACTCCACCTACGTCCGCAAGGCACCGTACTTCGACGGCATGTCGATGGAGCTCACCCCCGTCGCCGACATCACCGGCGCCCGCGTCATGGCGGCGCTCGGCGACTCCGTGACGACCGACCACATCAGCCCGGCCGGCAACATCAAGGCCGGCACGCCCGCCGCGCAGTACCTCATCGAGCACGGCGTCGCGCAGAAGGACTTCAACTCCTACGGCTCGCGTCGCGGCAACCACGAGGTCATGATCCGCGGCACGTTCGCGAACATCCGGCTCAAGAACGAGCTCGTCGCGGCGGTCAACGGCGGTCAGGTCGTGGAGGGCGGCTACACCCGCGACTTCACGCAGGCCGGCGGCCCGCAGTCGTTCATCTACGACGCCTGCCAGAACTACGCCGCGCAGGGCACCCCGCTCGTCGTGTTCGGCGGCAAGGAGTACGGCTCCGGCTCGTCCCGCGACTGGGCAGCCAAGGGCACGAGCCTCCTGGGCGTCAAGGCCGTCATCACGGAGAGCTTCGAGCGCATCCACCGCTCGAACCTCATCGGCATGGGCGTCGTGCCGCTGCAGTTCCCGGCCGGCGAGAGCTGGAAGTCGCTGGGCCTGGACGGCACCGAGATCGTCTCGATCACGGGTCTCGAGCAGCTCAACGAGGGCGTCACGCCGAAGACGGTCCGCGTCGTCGCCGAGCCGAGCGAGTTCTCGCCGGAGGGCAAGCAGACGATCGAGTTCGACGCGGTCGTGCGCATCGACACCCCCGGAGAGGCGGACTACTACCGCAACGGCGGCATCCTGCAGTACGTGCTGCGCAGCCTCGTCTGACACGCACCGCAACGGGCGCCCGGCATCGCGCCGGGCGCCCGTTGCCGTCTTCCGCATCCTCGCCGCGGGTAGACTCGACAGACGCTGTCGTCACCTGGAGGGACACGCATGTCACTGCTCTCATCGATCTCGGGACCGCGCGACCTCGATCGGCTGAGCATCTCCGAGCTGGACGCCCTCGCCGCCGAGGTCCGCGCCTTCCTCGTCGAGAACGTGGCGCGCAGCGGCGGACACCTCGGCCCCAATCTCGGCGTCGTCGAGCTCACGATCGCGATCCACCGGGTCTTCCGCTCGCCCGAAGACCCGATCATCTTCGACACCGGCCACCAGTCGTACGTGCACAAGCTGCTCACCGGCCGCCAGGACTTCTCCCAGCTGCGCTCCCGCGGGGGCCTCGCCGGCTACCCGCAGCGCTCGGAGAGCCCGCACGACGTCGTCGAGTCCTCGCACGCGTCGAGCTCCCTCAGCTGGGCGGACGGCGTGTCCCGGGCGCTGACGCGCACCGGCCATGTCGACCGTCACGTCGTGGCTGTGGTCGGCGACGGCGCGCTCACCGGCGGGATGACGTGGGAGGCGCTCAACAACATCAGCGACGACAACGACCGCAACCTCGTCATCGTCGTCAACGACAACGGCCGCTCCTACGCCCCGACCATCGGCGGCATGGCCCGCTACCTCAACCGCGTCCGCACGGGGGAGGCGTACCGCTCGCTGCACCGCGGGTCGGACACGCTCTTCCGGCGCCTCGGCCCCGCCGGGCGCGCCGTGTACCGCGGCGTCCGGGGCGGCACGCACGGCTTCCTCTCCCGCTTCGTGAACAACGCGGCGCTCTACTCGAACCTCGACATCAAGTACCTCGGTCCCGTCGACGGGCACGACCTGGCGTCGATGATCGAGACCCTCGAGCTCGCGAAGTCCTACGGCGCCCCGGTCATCGTGCACGCGATCACCGAGAAGGGGCGCGGCTACGCGCCGGCGCTGAGCGACGAGGCCGACCAGTTCCACGCCGTCGGGAAGATCGACCCCGTCACCGGCGTCGCCCTCGGCGGCGCCGCGCAGGTCGCGTGGACGGACGTCTTCGCCGAGGAGCTCGTCACGGCGGGGGAGGAGCGTGAGGACGTCATCGCGATGACGGCGGCGATGCTCCGCCCGACCGGTCTCCTCCCGTTCGCGCAGCGCTTCCCCGACCGTGTCTACGACGTCGGGATCGCCGAGCAGCACGCCGTCGCGTCGGCGGCGGGCCTCGCCTACGGCGGACTGCATCCCGTCGTCGCCATCTACGCCACGTTCATGAACCGCGCGTTCGATCAGGTCGTGATGGATGTCGCGCTGCATCGCGCCGGCGTCACCTTCGTCCTCGATCGCGCCGGCGTGACGGGTCCGGACGGGCCCAGCCACCATGGCGTCTGGGACCTCGCGATGCTGCAGCTCGTCCCGAACATCCGGATCGCCGCGCCCCGTGACGCCGCGCGCCTGCGCGAGGAGTTCCACGAGGCGCTGGCGGTCGGCGACGCCCCGACCGTCGTGCGCTTCCCGAAGGGCGCCGTGAGCGACGATCTGCCGGCGGTCGAACGACTCTCCGACGGCGTCGACGTGCTCGTGCGCAGCGACGCGGAGGACGTGCTGCTCGTCGGGATCGGCCCCATGGCGCACCTCGCGGTCGACGTCGCCGGTCGCCTCCGCGCACAGGGGATCGGCGCGACCGTCGTCGACCCGCGCTGGGTCGTGCCCGTGCAGCCGTCCCTCGTCGACCTCGCCGCCCGTCACCGCCTCGTCATCACGATCGAGGACGGCATCCGCGTCGGCGGCGTGGGAACCCGCATCCGTCAGGTGCTCCGCGAAGCAGGCGTCGACACGGCGGTGGACGAGCTCGGCCTGCCGGACGAGTTCATCGACCACGCGAGCCGCGAGCAGATCCTCGCCGATGCCGGCCTCACCCCGGCGAAGATCGCGCAGGATGTCGTCGCGCAGGTGCTCGGCACCCGCATCCCCGTCGCGCGCCCGTCGACCGAGACCGGGGCGATCTGGCTGGCCGACGTCGAAGCCCGCCACCAGGACTCCTGACCCCTCGGTGCGCTCGGCGTTCCCCCAGGAGCGCGTGACCGCCCCCACGCCCGTCGTGCGCGCCGCCACCCGTCTGCTCTCCTTCGCGGCCCTCAGCATCCTGACCGCGCTGACGGCCATCGCTCCGCTGTCGATCGACATGTACCTGCCGGGGTTCCCGGCCATGGTGACCGAGCTCGGCGCGACGAGCAGCGCCATCCAGCTGACGATGACGACCTTCCTCCTCGGGATGGCGATCGGGCAGCTCGTGATCGGTCCGCTGTCGGACGCCATGGGCCGTCGCCTCCCGCTCATCGCCGGCAGCGTCCTGTGCCTGGCCGCGACGGTCGTCTGCGCCGTCGCGCCGGCGGCTGGCGCGCCGTCTTCTGGGTCCTCGCGGCACTACTCGCCGTGCTCCTCGTGGGCGTCCTCATCTGGGGCCGTGAGACCCTCCCGCGCGAGCGCCGCACCCGCGGTGGGCTGAAGGCCGTCTTCGCCTCCGCCGGCGAGGTCCTCCGCAACCGCGCGTACGTGGGCTACGTGCTCGTCTTCGGCTTCTCTTTCGCCGCCCTGTTCGCCTACATCTCGGCCTCCCCGTTCGTCATCCAGACGATGCTCGGCTTCGACGCCGGCACGTACTCGCTGCTGTTCGCCCTGAACGCCGTCGCCATCACGGCGACGAGCGCCGCAGCCGCCGCGTTGGCCGGCAAGGTCGAGCTCCGGCGCATGATCGGCATCGGCCTCACGGTCGCCGTGGTCGCCGCCTTCGTCCTGCTCCTCCTCGCGCTCTCCGGCGTACCGACCCTGCCGACCCTCATCGCCTTCGGGGTGCTGCAGGCTTCGATGGGCTTCATCTTCGGCAACGCCACGACGCTCGCCGTCGGCCAGGCCGCGGAGCACGCGGGCACCGCTTCGGCGTTCCTCGGATTCCTGCAGTTCATCCTGGCCGCCGCCACCGCCCCCGTCGTCGGGCTCGCGGGCGAGGCGAGCGCCGTGCCGATGGGCATCGCGATGGTCGTCGCGATGATCGTGGCCGTCTGGGCGTTCGGGTTCGCGAAGCGTCCCCGCACCCGCTGACGGCTGCGCGGCCACACGCGCCGGGCAGTCGGCGTGAAACGATGGTCGGATGAGCACCGCCAACCTCACCCGCGAGGAGACCGCCGTCCGATCCGCCGCCGTCACGCTGCACACCGTGCACGTCGACCTCGACGTGCGCTCCGCGCCGGATGCCGACACGACAGGCTTCGCCACGGTCAGCACCCTCGCGTTCTCCGCCTCGACGGGGGAGACCTGGATCGACTTCCTCGGCGAAGCCGTCGACGACGTCGAGGTCAACGGCATCCCGCAGGCCGTCGAGTGGGACGGCTCCCGCATCCGGGTGACGGGGCTCGTGGAAGAGAACGTCGTCCGCGTCCACGCCCGCGGCGCATACAGCCGCTCCGGGGAGGGGCTGCACCGGTTCACCGACCCCGTCGACGGTGCGGTGTACCTGTACACGCAGTACGAGCCCGCCGACTGCCGTCGCGTCTACCCGTGCTTCGAGCAGCCCGACATGAAGGCCCGCTGGACCTTCCGGATCACGGCGCCGGGCGGCTGGGAGGTCCTCTCCAACGGGGCCGAGACCGGCCGCACCGCCGTGGACGACGGCATCCGGGTCACGTTCGCCGAGACGCTTCCGCTGTCCAGCTACATCACCGCCGTCGCCGCGGGGCCGTATCACCGCGTCACGGGGCGCTGGGAAGGCGAGCGGCAGAGCGCCGACCTCGGCGTCCTCTGCCGCGCCTCGCTCGCGGTGCACCTGGACGCCGACGAGATCCTGGGGATCACCCGGCGCGGGCTCGACTTCTTCACCGGCGTCTTCGGCGACTACCCCTGGGGCAAGTACGACCAGATCCTCGTGCCGGAGTACAACCTCGGCGCGATGGAGAACCCCGGCCTCGTGACGTTCACGGAGGGCTACATCTTCCGCGGCGCGTCGACCGTCGCACAACACGAGGCGCGGGCGAACACGATCCTGCACGAGATGGCGCACATGTGGTTCGGCGACCTCGTGACGATGCGCTGGTGGGACGACCTGTGGCTCAAGGAGTCCTTCGCGGACTACATGGGCACGCATGCCGCGGCCGCGGTCGGCGGCTACCCCGACGCGTGGGTGACCTTCGCGTCGCGCCGGAAGGCGTGGGCATACCAGCAGGACCAGCTGCCGACGACGCATCCGATCGTCGCGGACATCACCGACCTCGAGGCGGCGAAGCTCAACTTCGACGGCATCACGTACGCGAAGGGCGCGTCGGTCCTCAAGCAGCTCGTCGAGTACGTCGGGGTGGATGCGTTCTTCGCCGGCGCGAAGCGCTACTTCGAGGCGCACGCGTACGGCAACACGACCCTCGACGACCTGCTCGTCGAACTGGAGGCGGCCGCCGGGCGCGACCTGCGTGCGTGGAGCGCCGCGTGGCTGCAGACCACCGGGATGTCGACCATCCGCGTCGAGCGCGGGGAACACCTCGCGATCGTGCAGACCCCGCCGCGGCCCCATCGCCTGAGCGTGGGCCTGCACCGCCTCGACCACGGCACGCTGCGCCGCCTCGCGGCGCTCGACGTCGACATCCACGAGGAGCGGACGGCCGTGACGCTGCCGGTCGTGCCGGACGTCGACCTCATCCTGCCCAACGACGGCGACCGCACGTACGCGAAGGTGCGGCTCGACGAGCGCTCGGTCGACGCGCTGGCGTCTGCCCTGTCGACGATTCCGGATGCCCTCACCCGCGCCGTCGCATGGTCGGCGCTGTGGAATGCGACGCGCGACGGCGAGCTCGCCGCGGCCCGCTACGTCCAGATCGCCGGCACACACGGCCCCGCCGAGACGAACATCGCCGTGCTGGCGGACGTCGTCGGGCATGCCCGCTACGCCGTCGAGCATTTCGTCCCGGCGGACGAGCGCGACGCGCGGCGTCCCGCGTGGCTCGAGACCGCATGGCAGGCGATGACGGCTGCGGATGCCGGCAGCGACGCCCAGCTCGTCTGGGCGCGCGCCGTGGGCGCGGCCGCGTCGACGTGCGATGACCGCGCCGCAGACCTGCGGGCGATGCTCGACGGCACGGCCCCGGCCCCGGCGGGCCTCGCCCTGGACCCCGAGCTGCGGTGGAACTGGCTGTTCGCCCTGTCCGCAACGGGACACGCGAGCGTCGAGGATGCCGACGCGGAGTACAGCCGGGATGCCACGGCGAAGGGGCGGAGCTCACAGCTCGCGGTGCTGGCCGCCCGACCCGATCCGGGGGTGCGAGCGGTGGCGTGGCGCACCGCGTGGGAGGACCAGGCCCTGACGAACGAGCATCTCGACGCGACGATATCCGGCATCCGTGCGGGCGGGCGGCGCGACCTCGTCGCACGCTTCGACGAGGACTACTTCGCGCGCCTGCGCGCCGTGTGGGAACAGCGCAGCATCGAGATCGCCGGCCGACTCGTGCGCGGGCTGTTCCCGGCCTCGGAGTCACTCGATCCGGTCGACGCGTGGCTCGCGGCGAACGAGGACGCACCGGGCGCGCTGCGCCGCATCGTGCTCGAGCAGCGGGACCACCTGGCCCGCGACCTGCGGGTCCGCGCTGCGCAGGGGCTGCTCGGGGCGGCCTGACCGGCAGCCTCACACGCGGCTGAGAGCCCAACGGCGGAGATCGTCGCGGGCCTGCCGGCCAGCCGGCATCCTTGGGGGTACCCGAGCCACGATCTCCGCCGTTGCACGCGCGCAGCGACGCCGGCACCGACGGCAGCGGCCCCGGGCCGGAGCCCGGGGCCGCTGTGAGCCGATCGTCAGCCGATGCCGCGGATGGGCGGGGTGTGGAACGTGCCACCGAACGCACGCTCCGACGCACCCTCGCGGTCGAGGTACGGCGACGCGCCGCCGTCGATGAACGGCCAGCCGGCGCCGAGGATGAGGCACAGGTCGATGTCCTCGACCTCGGGCACGACGCCCTCGTCGAGCATGATCTTGATCTCCTGCGCGAGACCGTCCTGCACGCGCGCGAGGATCGTGGCGGCATCGACGGGCGTCTTGCCGACGGCCGGCTTGAGGACCTTCTCCGCCGCCTTCGTGAACCCGGTGACGCGGCCGCCCTTGTCCTTCTCGACGACCTCGGGCAGCTCGGCCAGGGCGTGGAAGTTCTCGTTGGCGTAGAACCGGTCGGGGAACGCGCGGACCATCGTGTCCTGCACGTGCGCGGCGACCTTCCAGCCGACCAGGTCGATGAGCTGGAACGGTCCCATCGGCAGGCCGAGCGGGCCGAAGGCCTTCTCGACGTCGGCGACCGGGGTGCCCTCGTAGACGGCGCGCGCCGCCTCGCCCATGACCTTGGCGAGCAGCCGGTTCACGACGAAGCCGGGGGCGTCGGCGGTGAGGACGGCATTCTTGCCCAGCCCGCGAGCGACGACGAACGCCGTCGACAGCGCGGCATCCGAGGTCTGCGGCGTCTTGACGATCTCGATGAGCGGCATGACGGCGACGGGGTTGAAGAAGTGGAAGCCGACGAGACGCTCGGGGTGGGCAAGCTTCGCGCCGATCTCCTCGACCGACAGCGACGAGGTGTTGGTCGCGAGGATGGCATCCTCCGCGATGATCTTCTCGATCTCGCCGAACACCTCCTGCTTGACGCCGACCTCCTCGAACACGGCCTCGATGACGAAGTCGCAGTCCGCGTAGAGGCTCTTGTCGGTCGTGCCGGTCACGAGCGCGCGCAGCCTGTTCGCCGCGTCGCCGTCCAGACGCCCCTTCGCCTCGAGCTTGCCGATCTCCTCGTGGATGTAGGCGACGCCCTTGTCGACGCGGGCCTGGTCGAGGTCGGTGATCAGCACCGGCACCTGGAGCTTGCGCACGAACAGCAGCGCGAACTGGCTCGCCATGAGCCCCGCGCCGATGATGCCGACCTTCGTGACCTTCTTGGCGAGGTCCTTGTCGGGGGCGCCGACGGGACGCTTCGCACGCTTCTGCACGAGATCGAACGCATACATGGATGCCGCGAACTGATCGCCCGTGACGAGTTCCGCGAGCGCCTCATCCTCGCGCGCGAAGCCCTCCGCCTTCGTCCCGGACTTCGCCTTGTCGAGGAGGTCGAGGGCGACGTACGGTGATCGGGGCATGGTGCCGATCTTGGACTCCAGCATGCCGCGGGCCATCTTGATCGCGATGGGCCACTTGGTGAGGCGCTCGATCTTGCCGGGCTCGTTCTTCCGGTCGACCTTGGTCGCCCCGGTGAGCACGCCGTCGGCCCAGCGCAGCGAATCCTCGAGGTAGTTCGCGGCCGGGAAGATGGCGTCGACGATGCCGTAGTCGAACGCCTGCTGCGGCTTCAGCATCCGGTTCTGCTTCAGGGGGTTGGAGATGACCACCTCGAGGGCGTTCTCGATGCCGATGAGGTTCGGCAGCAGGTAGGCGCCGCCCCAGCCGGGGATGATCCCGAGGAAGACCTCGGGGAGCGCGATCGCCGCGGCGGACGCGTCGACGGTGCGGTAGGTGGAGTTCAGCGCGATCTCGAGCCCCCCGCCGAGCGCGAGGCCGTTCACGAACGCGAACGACGGCACACCGAGCTCTCCCAGCATCCCGAGCACCTTGTGCCCGAGCTGCGCGATGAGCTTGGCGTTCTCCTTCGACCCGACCTTCGAGATGTCCGACAGGTCGGCGCCTGCGGCCAGGATGTACTGCTTGCCCGTGATGGCGACGGCGTCGATCTCGCCGGCCTTCGCCCGCGCCGTGAGCGCGGCCAGCGTCTCGCCGAGCTCGGTGAGCGTCGCCGGGCCGAGGGTGTTCGGCCGCGTGTGGTCACGGCCGTTGTCGAGCGTGATGAGGGCCAGCCGCTTGCCGCTCGGCAGCGTGACGTCGCGCACGCGGGAGTGCGTCACGACCTCGCCGGCGGTGAGGGCCTGAATGGGGGAGAAGTCGATCGCGTCGTAGTCGGTCATCGGTGTCTCTCTCACTTCTTCTTGCCGTCGTAGTGCGGGTTCTCCCAGATGACCGAACCGCCCTGACCGAGGCCCACACACATGGCGGTGAGGCCGTAGCGGACGTCGGGGCGCTCGGCGAACTGGGCCGCGAGCTGGATCATGAGGCGCACGCCGGAGGCGGCGAGGGGGTGGCCGAGGGCGATCGCCCCGCCCCACTGGTTGACGCGCGGGTCGTCGTCGGCGATGCCGAAGTGGTCCAGCAGCGAGATCACCTGGATGGCGAACGCCTCGTTCAGCTCGAACAGGCCGATGTCCGAGATCTTCAGCCCCGCCTTGCGAAGCGCCTTCTCCGTGGAGGGGATGGGCCCGATGCCCATGATCTCCGGCTGCACGCCCGCGAACGCGAACGACACCATGCGCATCTTGGGACGGAGACCGAGCTCCTTCACGGCCCGTCCGCCGGCCAGCAGCGACATCGTGGCACCGTCGGTCAGCGGCGACGAGGTGCCCGCCGTGACCCGACCGTGCGGGCGGAACGGGGTCTTGAGGCCGGCGAGGTCCTCCATCGTCGTCTGGGGACGGCGTCCCTCGTCCTCGGTCGCGAGCGCCCAGGAGCCTTCGGCGTCCTTGACGGCGACCGAGACGAGGTCGGGCTGGAACTTGCCGGCGTCGTACGCGGCCTGCGCCTTGTGCTGGCTCAGCATCCCGAAGCGGTCGGAGCGCTCCTTCGTGAGATGCGGGAAGCGGTCGAAGATGCGCTCGGCCGTCACCCCCATGTTGAGGGCGCCCGGGTCGACCATCTTCTCCGCGACGAAGCGGGGGTTCGGGTCGGCGTTGCCGCCGATGGGGTGATGACCCATGTGCTCGACGCCGCCCGCGAGGGCCACGTCGTACATGCCGAAGCCGATCGAGCCGGCCATCGTCGTGACGCTCGTCATGGCGCCGGCGCACATCCGGTCGATCGCGAAGCCCGGCACCGTCTGGGGCAGGCCCGCGAGGATCGCGACCGAGCGCCCGAGGGTCAGCCCCTGGTCTCCGGTCTGGCTCGTCGCGGCGATCGCGACGTCGTCGACGCGGTCTGCCGGGACCTGCGGGTTGCGCTCCATCAGGCCGATGGTCGCCTTCACGGCGAGGTCATCGGCGCGGGTGTTCCAGTACATGCCTTTTTCGCCGGCACGCCCGAACGGGGTGCGCATTCCGTCGACGAAGTAGACGTCCGAAAGCTCGGCCACACTGCCTCCAAAGTTAGGGATCCCTCAAGCCTATGAAGGCGGCAGGGGCGGGGAAATCGGTTGGATCGTATCTACGAAGCCGGCTCGGACGGCTCCGCCGCCGCGTGCACGGAATCCACAAAGGCTTGGACGATCACCTGTGCAGTCTGCGCAATCTGCCAGCGGCGGGCGCCGTACGACTCGAGGACGCGCCCGACGCCGTCGACATCCAGCGGCTCCGGCGGCTGCCACGCGACGCGGCGCAGCGTGTCCGGGGTCAGGAGGTTCTCGGCCGGCATGTTGAGCTCTTCCGCGAGGTCATCGATGCGCGGCCGGACGGTCTTCAGCCGCGCGTCGGCGGCCGGGTTCCGGTCGGCCCATGCGCGCGGCGGCGGCATTCCGTCACCCGGAACGCGTTCCACGGGGAGGACCGGGGCGGCGCGGCCCGCTTCGATCGCCGCCCACCAGCGGTCCAGCTGGGTGCGGCTCGCGCGGCCGATGAACTCCTTCGTGCGGGCGAGATCCTGCTTGGTGGCCGGGTCGGCCCGCACGGCGGCGACGAGTGCACGGTCGGGCACGAGGCGGCCGGGGGAGACGTCCTGCTCCCTGGCGTATTCCTCGCGCGCCGTCCAGAGCGCCTTGGCGACGGCGAGCGAGCGCCGTCCGCGCACCGTGTGCAGTCCGCTCAGGCGGCGCCACGGCTCTTCACGCGGCGGCTTCGCGGGGCGTGTGCGCACGGCCTCGAACTCCTCCTGCGCGAGGGCCGTCTTGCCCTGCTCCTCCAGCTCGAGCGCGAGCGCATCGCGGACGTCGATGAGGTGCAGCACGTCGAGGGCCGCGTATTCGAGCCAGGATTGCGGCAGGGGACGCGTGGACCAGTCGGCCGCGGAGTGCGCCTTGGCAAGGGTGATGCCGAGCGTGTCCTCGACGACGGCGCCGAGTCCGACCCGGGCGTGCCCGAGCAGCCGGGCGGCGAGTTCGGTGTCGAAGATCGACGGAGGCTCGAGGTTCTCCTCGCGCAGCGACGGGAGGTCCTGGCTCGCCGCATGCAGCACCCACTCGACGTCGCCGATGGCGTCCTGCAGCGGGGCCATGTCGCCGAGGGCCGGCGGGTCGAAGAGGAACACGCCGGCATCGCGCCGGTAGACCTGAATGAGGTACGCGCGCTGCGTGTAGCGGAACCCGGATGCTCGTTCGACGTCGACGGCGACCGGCCCCGTGCCGCCCGCGAGGGTCAGCGCGGCCTCGATGAACTCTTCGACATCGGTGATGACGGGGTACTCAGCCACGCGCCGCCCTGTTTCCGCCCAACACGACGATTCCCTCCGACCCGGGCGGGAGACCCGCCAGCATGCACACCAGTTCCGCCCACGCCCGCACGTGCGCCGCGACGTCGCCTTCCGGCGACCAGGACGCACGCAGCTCGATCTGCGCGCCGTCGCCTTCCTCGGCGAGCGATCCGAATCCCTTGGACAGCGTCTTGGTGGCCGTGCCGGATGCCGAGTGGAACCGGGCGCCGCGGGCGGCCAGCGCGTCGACGAGCCAGGACCACGCGACGTCCGCCAGGAGGGGATCGGTGCCGATCTCCGGCTCGAGGGGCGCCTGCGCGAAGCAGACGATGCGCCAGGCGCCGTTCCACGCGTCGGGCTCGCTCGGGTCGTGCAGGAGGATGAGCCGGCCGGTCCCGTACTCGGAGTCGCCGCCCTCCTCATCGGGGCGCACGTCACCGGCGAGAGCGATGGCCTCCGGCGCGAGCGAGGACGGCGCCGGGATCTCGCGTACCGCGAAGTCATCGCGGAAACTCAGGGCGCGCAGCGCATCGGCGACCTGCGCGAAGGCCGGCGTGGCAGCCGGGGGACGGGGTTCATCCACGTCGACAGACTAGAGTGACGGGACCATGAAGGCACCCAGGCGCGCCGTTCCCGCCGGCGCATCTCCGACGCTCATCGCCGCGCTCCGCGGACTCATCGTCGCGATGGCGACGGCGGTCGTCGGCGTGACCGGGATGCTGACCTTCATCTCGGTGCGGATGGCCCGGAAGGTCGTGACCCCGGGGGGCAGGCTGCCCGACACGAAGATCCTCGACGTCGACACCGCCGCGCAGACGATCACCCTGACCCGCACGCCCGACACGGTGCTCCCGGGACGCTACGGCCTGTTCACCGTCGGCACGGCCGCCTATCTCAAGCTCGGCTCCGTGCTCTCCGCGGACGAGACGAGCGTGAAGCGCAAGCTCCTCACGCATGTCGGTCCCGACGCGCAGCTCGCCCCCGATGCCGCCTTCAGCGGCTGGTACTTCGACCAGCCCGAGGAGCTGCACCTGCCCTTCTCCGTCGAGCTCGTCGGCTCTCCCGTCGGCCCCTGCCCGGCCTGGATCTTCCCGGCCGCAGAGCCGAGCGACACGTGGGTCGTGCAGGTGCACGGGCGCGGCACGACCCGCGCCGAATGCCTCCGCGCCGTCCCCGTCTTCCACGCGGCCGGGCTCACCTCGCTCGTCGTGTCGTATCGCAACGACGGCGAAGCGCCCCGCAGCCGCGGCGGGGCCTACGGTCTGGGCGCGACGGAGTGGCGGGACGTGGATGCCGCCATCGGCCTGGCCCGCCGCCGGGGCGCCCGCCGCGTGATCGTCATGGGCTGGTCGATGGGCGGCGCGATCGCACTGCAGCTGGCGCTCAGCTCCGCGCATCGCGACATCCTGACCGGGATCATCCTCGAATCGCCGGTCATCGACTGGCGGATCGTGCTCAGCCATCAGGCGCGGCTCCTCGGCCTCCCCTCGCAGGTCGCGGACCTCGCGATCGGCACCCTGCGCCGGGAATGGACGACGCCGGTCACCGGCGCCGACGTGGCGATCCCGTTCGACCGGCTCGACGTGGTGTCCCGCGCGGCGGAGCTCCGGCATCCGATCCTCATCCTGCACAGCGACGACGACGGCTTCGTCCCGTCGGATGCCTCGCACGATCTGGTCGTCGCGAGACCCGATCTCGTGGACCTGCAGATCTTCGACGTCGCGCGGCACACGAAGCTGTGGAACTACGACCAGGAGCGCTGGACCGCGGCCATCACGGGCTGGCTGACGCGGACCGGGCAGGTCACCCCCGCGGTTTAGTGTGGAGGGGTGAGCAGCGCACCCGTCGGCATCGTGCATCTGAGCGACCGCGCTCCCCAGGTCTCGGGTGAGCAGATGGTCGCGGCGCTGATCCCTCCGCCCCAGTTCGACGGCGCGACGTTCGAGACGTACCGCGCGGATGCGCGCTTCCCGTTGCAGCAGGAGGCGAAGGATCTGCTGATCGCGTTCAGCGGCGGCGGGGCACCGGCGGCCCGGGGCGGGCTCTTCCGACGCGCCAAGAAGAGCCCCGAGGTCAAGCCCGGGGTGTACCTGGACGGCGGCTTCGGCGTCGGCAAGACGCACCTGCTCGCCGCGATCTACCACGCGGTACCGGCCCGCCGGAAGTACTTCGGCTCCTTCATCGAGTACACCGCCCTCGTGGGGGCGCTCGGCTACCAGAAGACGGTCGAGCTGTTCCGCGGCGCCGACCTGCTCTGCATCGACGAATTCGAGCTCGACGACCCGGGCGACACCATGGTGATGACCCGGCTGCTCGGCGAGCTCGTCCCGACCGGCACGCGCCTGGCCGCGACATCCAACACCCCGCCGAACGCGCTGGGCGAGGGCCGGTTCGCCGCGCAGGACTTCCTGCGCGAGATCCACGCGATGGCGGCGAGTTTCCAGACCATCCGCATCGACGGCACCGACTACCGTCAGCGCGCCGTCGACGGGCACGCCGTGGTCGTCACCGCGGGCGAGTACGAGCGTGACCTCGCGGATGCCGCGGCGTCCGGCCTCGTCTCCGACGACGCGTTCGACACCCTCATCCGGCACCTCGCGACGGTGCACCCGTCGCGGTACATCCGCCTCATCGAGGACATCGCCGTCATCGGCATCCGCGATGTCGCCCCGCTCGACGACCAGTCCGCCGCGCTGCGCTTCGTCGCGTTCATCGACCGCGCGTACGACGCGCAGATCCCGGTGCGCGCCACCGGAACCTCTCTGGACCAGGTCTTCACCGACGACATGCTGGCCGGCGGCTATCGCAAGAAGTACCTCCGCGCGATCTCGCGCCTGGTCGCCCTCACCCACAGCTGACCCCGCCGCCCCGGCCTTCCTCCGGCCGATTCGAAGCGGTCATCCGGCCCGCCGAAACGTGATGTTCACGCCCGGGGCACCCTTGTAACAGTCGCGAAACACGACACGCATACTGCGGGAAACCGGCAGTGATGAGACTGGGCGAGCCCGGATCCCACCGTCACACCCGACATCAGGCGGAGCGGGCCTTTGAGTATCAACACATGAGTGAGGAACTTCATGGACAGCGGAAATCTCGCCTGGTCTGTCGCGGCGACAGCCCTCGTGCTTCTCATGACGCCCGGTGTGGCGTTCTTCTACGGCGGTCTGGTGAAGGCCAAGTCGGTCGTCAGCATGATGATGCTGAGCTTCGGCGCCATGGGCTTGGTGGCCGTGCTCTGGATCCTCTACGGCTCCAACATGACCGTGATCGGCGAGGGGGAGTCCCAGTTCCTGGCCGGCAACCCGTTCAGTGACTTCGGTCTGGCCAACGCCGACAGCGACACCCTCGTCATCTCGGCCTACGGTGCCACGTTCGCGATCATCACGGTCGCCCTCATCTCCGGCGCGATCGCAGACCGTGCGAAGTTCGGGTCGTGGATGATCTTCGCGGGCGTCTTCGCCACGGTGGTCTACTTCCCGGTGGCCGCCTGGGTCTGGGGCGGTGGCTGGATCTACAACCTCGGCGCGAACCTCGGTCTGGATGTCGCCGTAATCGACTACGCCGGCGGTACGGCCGTGCACATCAACGCCGGCGCGGCGGCCCTCGCCCTCGCACTGGTGCTCGGCAAGCGCGTCGGATTCCAGAAGGGGATCAACAAGCCGCACAATGTGCCGCTCGTGCTCCTGGGCGCCGCGCTCCTGTGGTTCGGATGGTTCGGGTTCAACGCCGGCGCCGAAGGCACGTTCTCGCTTCTCGGCACCGAGGACTCCAGCGTCGGCCTCATCGTCGTCAACACCCTGGGCGCCACGGCCGCCGCGATCCTCGGCTGGATCATCATCGAGAAGATCAAGGACGGCAAGGCCACCTCGATCGGTGCCGCGTCCGGCGCCGTCGCGGGCCTCGTCGCGATCACCCCGGCGTGCGCCGCGCTGGCGCCCGGCTGGGCCCTCCTCCTCGGCCTCGTCACCGGTGCGGTCTGCGCCCTCGCGATCGAACTGAAGTGGAAGCTCGGCTACGACGACGCGCTCGACGTCGTGGGCGTGCACCTCGTCGGCGGCCTGATCGGAACGCTGTACCTCGGCTTCTTCGCCACCGGCACCGGCCTCTTCACCGGCGGCGACGCGTCGCAGCTGCTCGTGCAGGTCATCGCTGCCGTGGGCGTCCTGGTCTACTCCTTCGTGGTCGCCTACGTCCTCGGTCTCATCATCGAGAAGACGATCGGCTTCCGCGTCAAGAACGAGGACGAGATCGCCGGCGTCGACACCGTGGTCCACGGTGAGGAGGGCTACGCCCTCGTCGACTGAATCGACGCAGTTCCAGCACGGAGAGGGTGCCGCATCATGCGGCACCCTCTTCGCGTGCGCGGGGGGGCGCGGGCGTCGGATTCCGGCTCAGTAGGGTGGCAGGGTGAGCTACGCCACCCGCATCCTGCACGCCCTCGGCGGCCTCTTCCGCTCCTCCGCCGCTTCGACGCCCGCGCCGGTCCGCGACCTGCCGGGGCGCGGGGGAGAGGGCGCGACCTTCGAGGTCGCGCCGCCGGCCGCCCGCGGACTGCGGATCACCTACGCCCCCGCCCTCGACGGCGATCCGGATGCCGGGGAGATCGTCTGGACGTGGGTGCCGTACGCGGAGAACGACGGGCGCGGCAAGGACCGCCCGGTGCTCGTCATCGGCCGAGACGGGGAGGACCGCGTCTACGCCGTCCGCCTCACGAGCAAGTCGCATGACGGCGACCGCGACTTCCTGGCGCTCGGCACGGGACCGTGGGACAGCCGGGGGCGGCCGTCCTGGGTCGACATCGAGCAGCTCTACAGCGTGCACCGCGACGGGATGCGGCGCGAGGCCAGCGTGCTGGACCTCGACCGCTTCACGCGCGTCGCGAAGGCGCTGAGCGACCGGTACGGCTGGGCCGTCGGCGGCTGACCGCCGGCATCCATCCCGGCGCCGGGTGCCGGCATCCCTCCGCCCTCCCGCGCCGGGGCCGTGTCCCACGTCCGGGCCGTGTCCCACTTCGAGCGAGTCGCCGCGGCCTGCAGCCACGGATGCCGTGACACGGTGCGGCCGCCTGTCCCACCTCGTGCGGCTGCGCGCCCGGAAACCCGCAGGTGGCGCGACACGCACGCTCGGCGGGCGTGTGGGCACGCGAGGGCACGAAAAAGCCCCGATGCTCGCGGGGTGCGCGTGCTGCGGGGCTGCTTCCGTGGGCGATACCAGACTCGAACTGATGACCTCTTCCGTGTGAAGGAAGCGCGCTACCAACTGCGCCAATCGCCCATGGCCCGGGGGCCGAGCACCAAGCTTATCGGATTCCCGGAGCCGTTCCACACACGCGGCCCGCGCTTCCGCGTCGAGGGGCGACCGCGCAGCGCGGCGAGACACGCGCGAGCGTCCGCCGGTTTGGAACTCGCGGATTAGTCAGCTAAAGTCAATGACGCGCCCGGAGAGATCCGGGATCCGCGGATGTAGCGCAGTGGTAGCGCATCACCTTGCCAAGGTGAGGGTCGCGAGTTCGAATCTCGTCATCCGCTCGAGTGCGGGGATCCCTTTTCGAAGGGATCACGACACGTGGGTCGAACCACATGGTGGCGTGGCCGAGCGGCTAGGCACCGGCCTGCAAAGCCGTTTACACGGGTTCGAATCCCGTCGCCACCTCCACTCAGAACTGAACAGCCCATGCGGGCGCGATTGGCGCAGCGGTAGCGCGCTTC
Source organism: Microbacterium saccharophilum (assembly GCF_007992455.1). Lineage (GTDB taxonomy): Bacteria > Actinomycetota > Actinomycetes > Actinomycetales > Microbacteriaceae > Microbacterium > Microbacterium saccharophilum. The sequence goes on from NZ_BKAH01000004.1 coordinate 143,447, forward strand.
CCTGACACGGAAGAGGTCACTGGTTCGATCCCAGTATCGCGCACCACCTGAAACCCCCGGCCTCGCCGGGGGTTTTCTGCATTCCGGGTTCGCCCGCACACCCCCGCTCCCACCTCGCGGCCCGACTGTGGATACGATCGGAGGACGACGTCACGGAGGTTTGCGATGTTCATCGTCTATCTGGTGCTCTTCCTGCTCGGCTTCTACCTGTTCGGGCTCGCGTTCGCGATCGACTCCGACCCGAGCGGCTACATCTTCGTCGCCGGCATCCTGTCGGTCTCCCTCGCCGTCGCGCTGCTGATCCACCTGCCGAGCGCAGCCGACCGCGCCAAGCGCTGACGCCGCGCGACAGGCAGCACCATGGCCACCCTCGTCCTCACCGTCGTCGGCGATGACCGTGCCGGTCTCGTCAGCGCCCTCGCCGAACAGGTCGCCGCGCACCGCGGCAACTGGGAGCAGAGCGAACTGGCCGAGCTCGCCGGCGCCTTCGCCGGCATCGTCCTGATCTCGGTGCCGGACGACCGCGTCGACGAGCTCACGCGTGCCGTGCAGAGCCTCGAGGGACTGTTGCGCGTCACGGCCCACACGCCGCCCGCGGCGCACGCCGACGACGACGCCTACAACCTCACCTTCACCGTGCTCGGCAACGACCGGCCCGGCATCGTCCGCGACGTGACGACCGCCGTCGCCGCGCACGCCCTCAGCATCGACGGGTTCCGCAGCCGCACCCTGGACGCGCCGATGGCCGGCGGCACGCTCTTCGAGGCGACGGTCCAGGTGCGCGTCCCCTCGGCAGCGGACGCCGACGCCATCACGAGCGCGCTGGAGCGCCTCGCCGGTGAGATCCAGGTCGACCTCAGCCTGGGGTGAGCACCGGATGAGCGCCGCCGACGACGTCCGCGCCGCCCTCCGCCGCGCCGCGGACCCCGCCCGCGCCGCGGGGCAGCAGGCGTACATGAAGTCGGCCATGCCTTACCTCGGGGTCACGATGCCCGACGTCCGGCGCATCGCCCGGCTTGCCGGGAAGGACCTCCGATCCCCGGATGAGGCGCGGGGCCTCGCCCGCGCCCTGTGGGACGAGGCGACGCACCGCGAGGAGCGGTACGCCGGCATGATCCTGCTCGGCGGGCCCGTCCTGCGGGGCGACCTCGACTCCGTCCCTCTCCTCGAGCACATGGTGCGCACCGGCCGCTGGTGGGACTTCACCGACGACCTCGCTGGCCGGGTGCGCGAGCTGCATGACCGGCATCCCGTCGAGACGGCGCGACTGGTGCGCGACTGGAGCGTCGACGAAGACCTGTGGATGCGGAGGCTGGCGATCCTCTCGCAGCTCGGACGCCGCGACCGCACCGACCTGGCGCTCCTGAGCCAGCTGCTCGAGCCGAACCTCGGCGACCCCGAGTTCTTCATCCGGAAGGCGATCGGCTGGGCCCTCCGCGACGTCGGCCGCACGCGGCCGGACTGGGTGCGGGAGTACGCGGCCACGCACGAGCTCAGTCCGTTGAGCCGCCGGGAGGCGCTCAAGCACCTGTAGCGCCCCGGAGTTCAGCGTGCGAGCGGGATGACGGCGAGCCCGACCACGAGGGGCGCCGCGAGCAGCCCCCACAGGATGTACGTGCGCCAGGGCACGTCGACGCCGACGGCGTGCAGCCGCTGATGCCACAGCAGCGTCGCGAGCGACGCCCACGGCGTGATGAGCGGCCCGGCGTTGACGCCGATGAGGAGGGCCGCCAGGCGCGCGGGGGAGTCGGCCGTCCCCTCGAACGCGAGGTAGGCGGGCAGGTTGTCCGCGACGTTGGCTCCCAGCATCCCGGCTCCGGCCAGTCGCCAGAGCGCCAGGAGGCCGTCGCCGGACCCGGCCGCGGTCGCCAGGACCGCGCCCCAGCCGAGCGCCTGCGCGGCGGCGACGGCGAGGAAGAGCCCGGAGGCGAACACGAGAAGCTGCCACGGCACGAGGCCCACGCGCAGCACGTCCGGGGAGCGCGAGGCGAACACCCCGGCCAGCACGAGCGCCGCCACGCCGGCCGGCATCCACGGCGGCAGCCCGCTGACCAGGAGGGGCACCATCACGGCGACCACGACGGCGCTGACCGTCAGCAGGCGGCGGTCCACCAGGTGCGGCGGCGGGGCCGGTGTGTACCGGCCGCGGAGCGATCGCCGGTGGATGAGGAGCAGCAGGGCGACCGTCACGACGATCGCGACGACCGCCGACGGGCCGAGCAGGGCCAGGAAATCCCCGGCATCCGCGCCGCCCAGCCGGTGCGCGGCGAGCAGGTTCGTGAGGTTCGACACCGGCAGCAGCAGGGATGCCGTGTTGGCGAGCCAGACGGTCGTGAACGCGAAGGGGAGCGCCGGCAGCCCATTGGCCCGCGCCACGGCGACGACGACGGGGGTCAGCAGGACGGCGGTCGTGTCGAGCGACAGGAACGCCGTCGCGGCGACCGCCAGCGCCACGACCAGCAGCCACAGCACGAGCGTGCGCCCACGGGCCAGGCGCGCGAGGCGGGCGGCCAGCGCGTCGAAGACCCCCGCGACGGCGGCGAGCTCCGCGACGATCGTCACCGCGACGACGAAGAGGAGGATCGGCCAGACCCGCTCCGCCACGGCCAGCGCGTCATCGACGGGAAGCACGCCGAAGGCGACCGCGGCCCCGCCGAGGAGCAGCAGCGCGGCTCCGACGACGGCGAGCTTCACGGCATCCATCATGGGGGATCGGCCGGGCGGCGATAGACTCGATCCATGGAACACCGCCGGATCCTCGCCGTGACGCTCGTCACGCGCACCGGCACGCGAACGCTCGACGCCTGAGCGGGCGGGACGCGACGCGTCCGAAGCTGAGCACATCCTTCCGATCCACCTCTGGAGTCCTCTCTTGACTGACGTCAACGCCCCGTCGGACGTGTCCTTTCCGGCCGACGGCTTCGCCCTGTTCCCCGACCGCTCCGTCGTCGCCCTGCGCGTCAACGGCGAGCTGAAAGACCTCGCCACGGTCGTCACCGCGACGGATGCCGTCGAGCCGGTGACGATCGACAGCGCCGACGGCCTGTCGATCCTCCGTCATTCCACCGCCCACGTGCTCGCGCAGGCGGTCCAGCGGGTGCGCCCGCAGGCCAACCTCGGCATCGGCCCGCCCATCACCGACGGCTTCTACTACGACTTCGGCGTCGACGAGCCCTTCACCCCGGAGGACGTCAAGGCGATCAAGAAGGAGATGGAGCGCATCGTCCGGGAGGGCCAGCGCTTCGTCCGCCGCGTCGTCACCGACGACGAGGCGCGCACCGAACTCGCCGACGAGCCGTTCAAGCTCGAGCTCATCGGGCTCAAGGGCGGGTCGAAGGAAGCGGCAGAAGGCGCCTCCGTCGAGGTGGGCGCGGGCGAGCTGACCATATACGACAACGTGTCCCGCGACGGCGAGACCGTCTGGAAGGACCTCTGCCGCGGGCCGCACGTGCCGGGCACCCGCATGCTCGGCAACGGCTGGGACCTCACCCGCATCGCCGGCGCGTACTGGCGCGGCAGCGAGAAGAACCCGCAGCTGCAGCGCATCTACGGAACCGCCTGGCCCACGAAGGACGAGCTGCGCGCCTACCAGCAGCGCCTCGAGGAGGCCGCCAAGCGCGACCACCGCCGCCTCGGCAAGGAGCTCGACCTGTTCTCGTTCCCCGACGAGATCGGCTCCGGCCTGTCGGTGTGGCACCCGAAGGGCGGCATCGTCCGCGGCGAGATGGAGCAGCACGCCCGCCGCCGCCACATCGAGGGCGGCTACACCTACGTGTACACACCGCACATCTCGAAGGAGGACCTGTTCCTCACCTCGAACCACCTCGTCACCTACCGTGAGGGCATGTTCCCGCCCATCCGCATGGATGAGGAGACGGATGCCGACGGCAACATCACCAAGCACGGCCAGGATTATTACCTGAAGCCGATGAACTGCCCGATGCACATCCTCATCTACAAGGAGCGCGCGCGCAGCTACCGCGACCTGCCCATGCGGCTCGCGGAGAACGGCACCGTCTACCGCAACGAGCTCTCCGGCGCCCTGCACGGGCTCACCCGCGTCCGCGGCTTCACACAGGACGACTCGCACCTGTTCGTCACCCCCGACCAGCTCGAGGCGGAGACGGCCCGCGTGCTGGAGTTCGTCCTGTCGATGCTGCGCGACTTCGGCCTGGAGGACTTCGAGCTCGAGCTCTCGATGCGCGACGACGAGAAGTCGAAGTGGATCGGCAGCGACGAGTTCTGGGAGTACTCCACGAACGCCCTCCGCCACGTCGCGCACGCCTCGGGCCTCAAGGTCACCGAAGTGCCCGGCGAGGCCGCGTTCTACGGGCCGAAGATCGACCTGAAGACGCGCGACGCGATCGGCCGGACCTGGCAGCTCTCGACCGTCCAGGTCGACGTCAACCTGCCGGAGCGCTTCGGTCTGGAGTTCACCGGCCCCGACGGCGAGAAGCACCGGCCGATCATGATCCACCGGGCCCTGTTCGGATCGATCGAGAGGTTCTTCGCGATCCTGCTGGAGCACTACGCGGGCGCGTTCCCGGTGTGGCTCGCCCCCGTCCAGGTCGTCGGCATCCCGGTCGCCGAGCAGTACGGCGACTACCTGCAGGGCATCGTCGACACCCTCCGCGAGGCGGGGGTCCGCGCCGAGGTGGACCATTCCGACGACCGCATGCAGAAGAAGATCCGCACCCACACGACGCACAAGGTGCCGCTGCAGCTCATCGCCGGCGAGCAGGACCGCTCGGCGGGAACCGTCTCCTTCCGCTTCCGGGACGGGTCGCAGACCAACGGCATCCCCGTCGACGAGGCCATCGCGAAGATCCGGTCCGCGATCGAGCAGAAGACGCTCGTGAACACCGCGGAGGACCTGGCGTGACGGACGGCTCGGAGCCCCGCCTGGAGGACGCCGCGACGCTTCCGGGGGTGCCGGACGAGTTCCAGCGCCTGTGGACGCCGCACCGCATGGCGTACATCCAGGCAGGCCCCGAGCCGCTCCGCGAGGCGTGCCCGTTCTGCGCGGCGCCGGGCAAGTCCGACCCCGACGGTCTCATCGTCGCGCGGGGGAAGACCGCGTACGTGCTGCTGAACCTCTTCCCGTACAACTCCGGGCATCTGCTCGTGTGCCCGTACCGGCATATCGGGCTGTACGACGAGGCGACGCCGGAGGAGATCGCCGAGATCGGCGCCCTCACGCAGACCGCCATGCGGGTGCTGCGTCAGGTGTCGCGCTGCGACGGCTTCAACATCGGCATGAACCAGGGTGCCGTGGCCGGCGCAGGCGTGGACGCCCACCTGCACCAGCACGTCGTGCCGCGCTGGGCGACGGACGCCAACTTCTTCCCGATCATCGCGAAGACCAAGGCGCTGCCGCAGCTGCTCGGCGACGTCCGCCAGGCGGTCGCGGCCGCCTGGCCGGCATCCTGACCCGATCGGTCCGGCCGCGCCCCGGCCGGGATCAGGCGATCGGCCCGGATCAAGCGGATTCCGCGCGGATCGTCCTGTCCTCGGCCGATCGCCTGACTCCGGGTGGCGCAGCGAGGCGCGAGGCGCGCCCCGCCGGCCTCAGCGGACCTGCGTGACGGCGAACTGCTCCGCGGGGTGCGCGTAGAACTCCTGCGCCTCCACGAGCTGGAGCTCCCGCTGCCCCGACTCGTACGTCATCCGCAGCAGGTCGTACACGCTCGAGGTGGTCTTCGCGAGCGCCGTCGCGGCGTCGCCCGTCGCGCGGTAGTGCGCGGTGAACAGCGCCGCCGTGACGTCCCCCGACCCGTTGGCCTTCATGGGGATGTGCGGCGTCTGGACGATCCACGCACCGGCGTCGGTGACGGCGAGCATCTCGATCGTGCCCTCCGGGCGGTCAGGACGCTCGACGCTCGTGACGAGCACCGTGCGGGGGCCCATGGCCCGCGCCAGGTCGGCGGAGGCGAGGGTCGATTCCAGGTCGGCGGGCTCGGTGCCGGTGAGGAACCCCAGCTCGAACTGGTTCGGCGTGATGATGTCGGCGGCGGGGACCACGCGCTCGCGCAGCAGCACCGGGATCGCGGGCGCGACGAAGCACCCCGACTTCGCGTTGCCCATGACCGGGTCGCACGCGTACACGGCGGACGGGTTCGCCGCCTTGACCCGCGCCACGGCATCGAGGATGACATCGGCGATGCCCTCGCCGCCCTGGTAGCCGGAGAGGATCACGTCGATGTCGGGGAAGGCGCCGCGCGCCTCGATGCCGGAGATGACGGCGGCGACATCGTCGGGGCTGATCATGGGGCCGCCCCAGGAGCCGTAGCCGGTGTGGTTGGAGAAGTTCACGGTGTAGACGGGCAGGACCTCGACGCCGATGCGCTGCAGGGGGAACACGGCGGCGGAGTTGCCGACGTGACCGTAGGCGACGGCGGACTGGATCGACAGGATCTTCACGAGCGGGTGACCTTCTCTCGGGGGGATGCCGTCGCACCGACGGCGGCGGCGACGTCGGCGGCGAGCCGCTCGGCGTGGGGATCGGACAGGGTGTGCACGGTCAGGCGGAGGCGGTGCGCCGCACGCTCGTCGACGAGGACGAACTCGTCGCCCGCGCGGGCGAGCCAGCCGCGCCGCATGAGCCGCTCGACGACCGGGCGCGCGGGCCCGTCGACGTCGACCCACAGGCTCAGCCCGTCGCCGGCGTCGCACGGTACGCCGAGGGCGGTCAGGCGGGCGGCGAAGGCGCGGTTCCGCCGCAGGTAGTGCTCGCCCGCGCGGTCGACGGCTGCCATCACGGCCGGGTCGGTGACGAGGGCGACGGCAAGGCGCTGCAGCAGGTGGCTGACCCACGTGCTGCCGGGGCTCAGGCGCATCGCGAGGCGGTCGGCGGTCTCCGGGTCGGAGGCGGTGACGGCGAGGCACATGTCGGGGCCGAGGAACTTCGACACCGAGCGGACGAGTGCCCACCGCCGATGCTCGGGTCCGATGATGGAGTGGTAGGGCTGACGCGTGAGCATCGAGAAGTGGTCGTCGGCGATCACGAGGAGGTAGGGGTGGTCGGCGAGCACGGCGCGCAGCTGCGCGGCGCGCTCGGCGGTCAGGCTCGCGCCGGTCGGATTCTGGGCGCGCGGCGTGCAGATGACGGCGCGCACGCCCTGCGCGAGCGCGGCGCGCAGCCCCTCGACCGTCATCCCCTCCTCGTCCACCGGGACGGCGACGGGGCGGTACCCGCCGAGACGCACGGTGCGGATGCCGGAGAGGAAGCACGGGTCCTCCAGCGCCACGGCGTCGTCCCGGACGAGCGCGTGCGCGAGGAGACGCTCCATGGCATCCACGGCCCCGCCGGTGACCGTCAGCCGCAGCGCCGCGGGGTCCGCGACGTCGGGCGTCATCCAGTCGCGCGCCCAGCGCTCCAAGTCGGGGTCGATGACGGGTTCGCCGTACAGGATCGGCCGGCCGGCCAGCGCCGTCAGGGCGCGGGACGGGTCGGGGATCAGCGCGGGGTCGGGGTTGCCGTCCCCGACGTCGCGGAGGACGCTGTCCTGCGCGTACCCCTCGACGGCGAGCGGGGCGGGAGAGGCGACCCGCGTGCCGCCGCGTCCGAGCGTCTCGACCGTCCCGGCCTGCCCGAGGAGCCGGTAGGCGGCGACGACCGTGTTGCGGTTCACTCCGAGCCGGTCGGCGAGCGCCCGCACCGGGGGGAGGGCCTCGCCGGGGGAGAAGCGGCCGCTGTCGACGAGCGCGCGGACGCTGTCGGCGATCTCCGCCGCGGAGGTCCCCGTGATCGCCGTGTCGCTCACCGTCACCGTCCTTCACCTGTCCGCCGGCACAACTCAGGCCATGCTAGCTTCTGGCATAGGCCAATAGCGAAGCGACGCGACCCGCGCGTCGAAGAGGGGAAGCAGCCATGTCCAGCACCGGAACCGGGCGCGTCAAGCGCGGACTCGCCGAGATGCTCAAGGGCGGCGTCATCATGGACGTCGTGACCGCCGACCAGGCGAAGATCGCCGAGGATGCCGGCGCGGTCGCCGTCATGGCGCTCGAGCGCGTGCCCGCGGACATCCGCGCGCAGGGCGGCGTGTCACGCATGAGCGACCCGGACATGATCGACAGCATCATCGCGTCGGTCTCCATCCCCGTCATGGCGAAGGCCCGCATCGGCCACTTCGTCGAGGCCCGCGTGCTGCAGGAGCTCGGCGTCGACTACATCGACGAGTCCGAGGTGCTCTCCCCGGCGGACTACGTCAACCACATCGACAAGTGGGACTTCACCGTGCCGTTCGTCTGCGGGGCGACCAACCTGGGCGAGGCGCTGCGGCGCATCACCGAGGGCGCCGCGATGATCCGCTCCAAGGGCGAGGCCGGCACCGGCGACGTCTCCGAGGCCACGAAGCACATCCGCACCATCACGAGCGAGATCAACGTGCTGCGCTCGAAGACGAAGGACGAGCTGTACGTCGCCGCGAAGGAGCTGCAGGCGCCCTACGAGCTGGTCGCGGAGGTCGCCGAGACCGGGAAGCTCCCCGTGGTGCTGTTCGTCGCCGGCGGCGTCGCGACGCCCGCCGACGCCGCGATGATGATGCAGCTCGGGGCCGACGGGGTGTTCGTCGGGTCGGGCATCTTCAAGAGCGGCAACCCCGCGCAGCGCGCGGCGGCCATCGTCAAGGCCACGACGTTCCATGACGACGCGAAGGTCATCGCGGAGGTCTCCCGCGGACTCGGCGAGGCGATGGTGGGCATCAACGTCGCCGACCTCCCCGCCCCGCACCGGCTGTCCGAGCGCGGCTGGTGACAGGCCCCCGGGTCGGCGTCCTCGCACTGCAGGGGGACGTCCGCGAGCACGCCCGCGTCCTGACCGACCTCGGGGCGGAGGTCGTGCTCGTCCGGCGGCCCGAGGAACTGGCATCCGTCGCGGGACTCGTGCTGCCGGGCGGGGAGTCGAGCGTCATCGACAAGCTCTCGCGGGCCTTCGGCCTGCAGCAGCCGCTGCGGGATGCCATCGCGGCGGGCCTTCCGGTCTACGGTACGTGCGCGGGGCTCATCCTCCTCGCCGAGCGCATCACCGACGGGATCGCCGGTCAGCAGACGCTCGGCGGCCTCGATGTGACGGTGCAGCGGAACGCGTTCGGCAGTCAGGTCGACTCCTTCGAAGCCGACCTGGACGTGCCGGCCTTCGGCGATCCCGCGGTGCACGCCGTGTTCATCCGCGCGCCCCTCGTGACCCGGGTCGGCACGGGTGTCGAGGTGCTCGCCGCGCTCGAGGACGACCGGATCGTCGCGGTCCAGCAGGGGAACCTGCTCGGCACCGCGTTCCACCCCGAGGTCGCGGGGGAGACGCGGTTCCACCGCCGTTTCCTCGACCTCGTGCGCGCCGCCTGACGACCCGCGGCCGGGCTCACCGCGGACGCCGCTCCGCGACGAGCCGGGCGATGGCCTCGATGGTCCGGTCGATGTCGTCCTGCGTGGTCGCCCACGACGACATGGAGCAGCGCAGCGTCGCGTGCCCGTCCCACTCGGCGCCGGTGAGCGCCGCCGTCCCATCGGCCAGGATCGCGGCGCCGAGCGCGCGGGTCGCGTCGTCGTCGTCGAGCCGGAACATCACCTGCGTGTAGACGACGTCGTTGACGACCGTCACGCCGTCGATCCGGCGAAGGCCCGCCTCGAGCCGGCGCGCGTGCGCGTGCAGCCGGTCGACGAGGTCGGCGACGCCCCGGCGGCCGAGGCTGCGCAGCGCCGCCCACGCGGGCACCCCGCGCCCGCGCCGGGACAGCTCGGGGTTCACGTCCCACGGGTCCAGGCTCGTGTACATCAGGTAGTCCCCGCCGGTCCGGAACATCGCGATCGCGTCGGCGGGGTCGCGGATGATCGCCATCCCGCAGTCGTAGGGGACGTTCAGCGTCTTGTGCGCATCGGTCGTCCACGAGTCGGCGCCCGCGACACCCGCGGCGAGATGCCGAAGACCGGGCGTCGCGGCCGCCCACAGCCCGAACGCCCCGTCGATGTGGACCCACGCCCCGGCGGCGCGCGCCAGCGGGATGAGCTCCTCGAAGGGGTCGAACGCCCCGGTGTGCACCTCCCCGGCCTGCAGGCACACGATCGTCGGCGTGTCGGCGCCCGCGCCGAGCGCCTGGGCGAGGGCGGCCGGCAGCATCCGCCCCTCTTCGTCCGTGTCGACGACGACGAGTTCCTCCGCGCCGATGCCGCTGAAGCGCGCAGCCCGGTCGATCGACCCGTGCCGGTGCCGCCCGACGACGAGGCGCAGCGCCGGCGCCCCACGCAGGCCCCGGCGGGTCAGGTCCCAGCCGACGCGGCGCAGGACGGCGTGCTGCGCGACCGCGAGGCAGACGAAGTTCGACATCTGCGCGCCAGTGACCCAGCCCACCGCCGCGTCCTCCGGCAGTCCCATCAGATCACACACCCAGCGCCCCGCGACCCGCTCGAGCGCGACCGTCGCGGTGGTCATGGTGGAGGAGCCGGAGTTCTGATCCCACGCCGAGACCAGCCAGTCCGCCGCGAGCGCGGCCGGCAGCGTCCCGCCGATCACGAAGCCGAAGAACCGACCGCCGGGGATGGCGACGAGGCCTGGGTCGGCGCGCGCGGCCAGGTCGGTCACGACGGCCGCCGCGTCCGCGCCCTCCGCGGGAAGGTCGTCGCCGAAGACGGCGAGCATGTCCTCGAAGCCCGCGCGCGGCCACACGGGCCGCTCGTCGAGACCGTCCAGGAACCCGAGCGCTGCCGCATGGGCCGCCTCAAGCGCACGACGCCGATCGTCCATACCAACGAAGTGTGCTCGCGTCGCCCGGCTGATACAACGGGGCCCCGGCACGGTGGGGATTGCCGGCCGGCGGCCACGGCGCTAGCATCCCGCCATCGACCAGCCATGGGGTCGGGGGAGGGGGATGCCATGGCCGCCACAGCGCTGCCGTCGTCGGGCGCGCCGATGCCGGAGGACGCGGGGTGCGACGCCGAGGACCTCGTGTTCGTGCACGATGCGTTCCGCCGGCTGTACGCCGTCCTGCCCACCGGCGTCCGCAAGACCCCGCCGGAGGATCACCGGCGCGTCGCGCGCGTCGCGCGCGGTGTCGCGATGGTCGGCGATGCCCTGCACCACCATCACCACCTGGAGGACGAGTACTACTGGGGCCCGATGCAGACGCGCCGGCCGGCCTGCACGCCGCACGTCGAGCTCATGAAGCAGCATCATGCGCGGGTCGCCGCGCTCCTGGACGCCTCCGCACCGCTCGCGGACGCGTGGACGACCAACCCCGGCGCCGGCACGGCGGAGGCGTTCGCCGCCCACATCGAGGAGATCGGCGCGCTGCTGCGGCTGCACCTGGCCCGCGAGGAGGAGCTCGCCCTCCCGGTCATGGGCGAGGTGTTCAGCCAGTCCGAATGGGATGCGGTGGGGGCCCAGGCGCAGAAGGCCTACGACCGGTCGCAGATCTTCCTCTTCTTCGGGATCATCCAGGACTCCCTAACGCCGGAGCGGCTGGACGCCTTCATCGCAGAGGTCCCGGCGGCCATCCGCATCCTCTATCGCCTCATCGGGCGCCGCCAGTACGAGAGATCCCTCGACCTGCTGTCGGCCGGCACGGTGCGTCCCGGGCCGTACGACGCCGCGGCTCGGCGCGGCGTCGGCTAGCGCCGCCCTTTAGACTGATCGTCATGTCCGGCCACTCCAAGTGGGCGACGACCAAGCACAAGAAAGCCGTCATCGACTCTCGCCGTGCCAAGTCGTTCGCCAAGCTCATCAAGAACATCGAAGTCGCCGCCAAGCTCGGCGGCGCGGACCTCGCGGGTAACCCCACCCTCTACGACGCCGTCCAGAAGGCGAAGAAGACCTCGGTCCCCAACGACAACATCGACCGCGCCATCAAGCGCGGCGCGGGCATCGGCGGGGAAGCCGTCGAGTACACGACGATCGTGTACGAAGGCTACGGCCCCAACGGCGTCGCGCTCCTGATCGAGTGCCTCACGGACAACAAGAACCGCGCCGCCGCCGAGGTGCGCACGGCACTGTCCCGCAACGGCGGCACGCTCGCCGATCCCGGGTCGGTCGCGTACAACTTCCACCGCAAGGGCGTCATCGTCGTCTCCGGCGAGGGCACGACGGAGGACGACGTCATGCTCGCCGCGCTCGAGGCCGGCGCCGAAGAGGTCGAGCCGCACGCGCAGGGCTTCGAGGTCGTCATCGACGCCTCGGACCTCGTCTCCGTCCGCGTCGCGCTGCAGGAGGCGGGCCTGGACTACGAGTCCGCCGACGTGGAGTTCGTCCCCTCGCTGAAGGTGGAGATCGACGCCGACACGGCGCGGAAGGTCTTCCGTCTCATCGACGCCCTCGAAGACAGCGACGACGTGCAGAACGTCTTCAGCAACTTCGACCTCACCCCCGAGGTGCAGGCCGAGCTCGAGAACGACGAGTGAGTCGCGGGCGCGCCTGAGCGCGCCCGTCGGCACCCGCCCGTACCGTGGGGGCGTGGCATCCACCCTCCGCGTCCTCGGGATCGACCCCGGCCTCACCCGCTGCGGTGTCGGCGTCGTCGACGTCGGCCGCGACCGGTCCGCCACGCTCGTGCACGTCGGCGTCGTGCGCTCCGACCACACGCTCCCCATCGAGCGCCGGCTCGCGCTCATCGCCGCCGGCATCCGGGAGGTGCTGGACACGCACCGTCCGCACGTCGTCGCGGTCGAGCGGGTGTTCGCGCAGCAGAACCGCAACACGGTCATGGGCACGGCGCAGGCCAGCGGCATCGCGCTGCTCCTCGCGGGGGAGTACGGGCTCCCGGCCGCGACGCACACCCCGTCCGAGGTGAAGGCGGCGGTCACCGGGTACGGGTCGGCGGACAAACGGCAGGTGCAGACGATGGTCGCCCGGGTCCTGCGCCTGGACGCGCTCCCGCAGCCCGCCGATGCCGCCGACGCCCTCGCGATCGCGCTGTGTCACGCCTGGCGCGGCGGAGCATCCGGCGCGGCCTCGGCGACCGGCGCTGCGGCGACCGCGCTCACCCCGGCGCAGCGCGCGTGGGCCGACGCGGAACGTCTCGCCCGCCGGTGACGCGTGTCGCTCGAACAAACATCCGAACCGATGCGTAGGCTCGACGCATGATCTCCTCCCTGCGCGGACGCGTCCTGCACCTCGATGCCGACAGTCTCGTCGTCGACGTCGGGGGTGTCGGGTTCGCGGTGGCGGTGACGCCCGCCGTGACGCGCGAATTCCATATCGGCGACGAGATCGTGCTGCACACGAACCTCATCGTCCGGGAGGACGCCCTGTCCCTCTTCGGGTTCCAGGAGCGCGAGGAGCTCACCGTCTTCACACAGCTGCTGAGCGTCTCAGGCGTCGGCCCGAAGTCGGCGCTCGGCGTGCTGTCGTCCCTCACGGTCGACCAGATCGCGGATGCCGTCGCGGCCGAGGACGACGCACCGTTCCGCCGCGTGTCCGGCATCGGCCCGAAGACCGCGAAGCTCATCGTCGTCCAGCTCGCCGGCAAGCTTCTGCCGTCCGGCCGACCCGGCGGGGTTCGCGGCGCCGCGGCTCCCGCCGTCGCGAGCCAGGTCGTCGCGGCTCTCGTCGCCCTCGGCTGGAGCGAACGCGTCTGCATCGACGCCGTCTCCGACGTCTCGGCGGGCGCGACGCCGGCGGAACTGGGGTCCGTCTCCGCCCTCCTGAAGCTCGCCCTGGCGCACCTGGGACCGGCACGGACGGAGCAGAGCGGTGTCTGAGCCCCGCGACCCGAGCCTCGCCGAGGACGCGGGCGAGCTCGCCGTCGAAGGCGCCCTGCGCCCCGGCTCGCTCGCGGAGTTCATCGGGCAGCACAAGGTGCGCCGTCAGCTGCAGCTGCTCCTCGACGCCGCCCGCATCCAGCAGCGGCCGGCCGATCACATCCTGCTGTCGGGTCCTCCCGGCCTCGGGAAGACGACGCTCGCCATGATCGTCGCCCACGAGAGCGAGCGACCGCTGCGCCTCTCCAGCGGCCCCGCGATCCAGCACGCCGGCGACCTCGCCGCGCTGCTGTCGAGCCTCCTTCCCGGCGAAGTGCTCTTCATCGACGAGATCCACCGGATGACCCGGTCCGCCGAGGAGATGCTGTACCTCGCGATGGAGGACTTCCGGATCGACATCATGGTCGGCAAGGGCGCCGGGGCGACCAGCATCCCCCTCGACCTCGCGCCGTTCACGCTCGTCGGCGCCACGACGCGCTCGGGACTCCTGCCGAACCCGCTGCGTGACCGCTTCGGCTTCACGGCGCACCTGGAGTACTACGAGACCGCCGAGCTCGAGCAGGTCGTCGAGCGCTCGGCCAGCGTCCTGGACGTGACGGTGCCGCCGGTCGCCCGCGCCGAGATCGCGCGGCGGTCGCGGGGCACCCCGCGCATCGCGAACCGGCTGCTGCGGCGCGTCCGCGACTACGTCGTCGTGCACGGCGGGGATGCCGGTTCGGCCACGGAGGCGGACGTCTCCGCCGCGCTGGACCTGTACGACGTCGACGCGATCGGCCTGGACCGGCTGGACCGCGCCGTCCTCGATGCGCTCATCCGGCGGTTCCGCGGGGGACCGGTGGGCCTGAACACCCTGGCGGTCACGGTCGGCGAGGAGGCCGAGACCATCGAGTCGGTCGTCGAGCCGTATCTCGTGCGCATCGGCCTCATGGGGCGCACCCCGCGCGGCCGCATCGCGACCCCGGAGGCGTACGCCCATCTGCGCGTCCCGCGGGCAGATGAGGCGCTGAGAATCGATGACCTATAATCGCTGAAGGCACTCGCCGATCACCCGCTCTTCGCTGCGCCCCTGCGCCGCGCCACCACCGTGAAAGGTGCCGTCATCTCCATGACTTTCGCAACGACGCAGACCACCGAGGCCAGCGGGTTCGCCCTATTCTTCCAGCAGTACGGCCTTCTGCTGATGCTGCTCGTGCTCATCGTCTTCATGTTCTGGAGCTCGCGTCGTCGCGCGGCTCGCGCGAAGGTCGAGCAGGAGACGAAGGCGCGCCAGATGGTCCCCGGCGTGAAGGTCCTCCTGCAGGGCGGCCTGTACGGCACGCTCGTCGAGTTCGACGCCGAAGACCTCTCCAAGGCGGCGCACGTCGAGCTGGCTCCCGGCTTCGTCGTCGAGGTGCACAGCCAGGCGATCCTCCGTGTCGTCGACCCGCTCGAGGACGCTCCGGCCGAGGACGCCGTGCTCTCCGACGCCCCCGCCGTCGAGTCGATCGACGCCGAGCCGGCCGAGCCGACCACGCCTCTCACGGGCGGCACCGTCCCCGACGCGGACGACAAGCCCAAGGCCTGATCCTCCACCGCCCGCGCGCGGTGCTCGAAGAAAGCTGACCCTCCGTGGCCACACCGACCCCCGTCCGCCACGCCTGGCGCGCCCTGACCGGGCTGCTCATCGTCACCGCGGTCCTGTTCGGCATCAACGCCCTCGGCGTGCACGTGTTCCAGAAGAGCTCGTGGACTCCGGAGCTGGCGCTCGACCTGCAGGGCGGCACGCAGATCATCCTCGCGGCCCAGACGCCCGACGGCGCCGCGCCGACGACGGAGCAGATGGAGCAGGCGGCGTCGATCATCCGCCAGCGCGTCGACGCGTCGGGTGTCGGCGAGGCCGACATCACGACGCAGGCCGGGAACCAGATCGTCGTCCAGATCCCCGGCCAGGCAGACGAGGAGACCCGCAACCGCATCGAGGCGTCCGCGCAGCTGCAGCTGCGCGCCGTCCTCTACACCGGCTCCGCCGCGACGAGCTTCGTGGGCGAGGACGGCAACGAGACGCCCTACCCGAGCCCCGACCCGACGCTCAACGCCACGCCGACCGCCGAGCCGACCAACGGCAGCGACCCGAGCTGGGTCACCGACCGCCTCTTCGCCGAGTTCCTCGCGTACGACTGCTCCGATGAGGCGAACGACCCTGCCAACGAGCCGGCCGACCAGCCGCTCATCACGTGCGGGCCGACCGGGACCGACAAGTACATCCTCGGACCCGTCGAGCTCGACGGCTCGTCGATCTCGGACGCGACGTTCGGCGTCGTCCAGACGAACGGCCAGTGGGCCGTCAACCTCGTCTTCGACGGTGAGGGCACCGACGTCTTCGGCAAGATCAGCCAGCGCCTGTACGGGCTCGACGCCCCGCAGAACCAGTTCGCGTTCGTCCTCGACGGCGTCGTCCTCTCCGCGCCGTCGATGAACGCCGTCATCCTCGACGGCAAGCCGCAGATCACCGGCAGCTTCACGCAGGAGTCCTCCAAGACGCTCGCCGACCAGCTCAAGTACGGCGCGCTGCCGCTGAGCTTCGAAGTGCAGAGCAGCAACTCCATCTCGGCGACGCTCGGCTCCCAGCAGCTGCAGATCGGCCTGATCGCGGGCCTCATCGGCCTCGCGCTCGTCGCCATCTACTCGCTGGTCGTGTATCGCGCCCTGGGCTTCGTCATCATCGCGTCGCTCGCCGTGATGGGCGTCCTGACGTACATCGCGCTTTGCATCCTCGCGTGGCGCATGGGCTTCCGCCTGTCCCTCGCGGGCGTCGCGGGCCTCATCGTGACGATCGGCTTCACGGCCGACTCGTTCATCGTGTACTTCGAGCGCATCCGAGACGAGCTGCGCGACGGGAAGTCGATCACCGGGGCCGTCGAGGACGGCTGGGCCCGCGCGAAGCGGACGATCTACATCTCGAAGTCGATCAACGTGCTGGCCGCCGTCGTGCTGTACATCCTCGCCGACGCCACCGTGAAGGGCTTCGCGTTCACCCTCGGCCTCACCACGGTCATCGACATCGCGATCTTCATCCTCTTCACCCATCCCGTGCTGCAGCTGCTCGCACGCACCCGGTTCTTCGGGGGCGGTCACCCGCTGTCCGGACTCGACCCGGAGGCGCTGGGCGCGGTGTACCGCGGCCGCGCACAGTTCCGCGCGCCCGCGGCCGCCGCGGCGAAGGGAGCCGCGGCACGCCGCAGCGTCCGCTCCCGCGGGGAGGCGGAGCGCCGCCAGACCATCGCCGAGCGCAAGCAGGCCGAACTCGGCACGAGTAGCCGCCGGACGACGGAGGGGGACCGCTGATGCGCTCCATGAACGATCTCGGCAACGACCTCTACACCGGCAAGACGTCCTTCCCGTTCGTCGGCAAGCGGCGGCTGTGGTTCATCATCGCCGCCGTGCTGGTCATCGGTGCGGCGCTCGTGCCGCTCCTGCGCCCCATCCAGTTCTCCATCGAGTTCACCGGCGGGTCGCAGTTCACCGTCAGCAACGTGGCGTCACCGGATCAGGCCGTCGCCACCGAGGCCGTGCAGACCGTCGTCGACGGCGCCGCGACGAAGGTCACCACGATCGGCGAGGACACGCTCCGCGTGCAGACCGACCAGATGACGGATGCCGACACGCGCGCCGTGACGGCCGCCCTCGCCGACGCGTTCGGCGTGTCCACCGACGAGGTCAGCTCGTCCTTCATCGGACCCAGCTGGGGCGCCGACGTGACGCGTCAGTCGCTGTGGGGTCTTGCGATCTTCCTGGCCCTGACCTTCCTCATCCTCGCGATCTACTTCCGCACCTGGAAGATGTCCGTCGCGGCCATCATCGGCCTCGTCGACGTGCTCATCATCACGGTGGGCGTGTACGCGCTGTTCGGCTTCGAGATCTCGCCGGCGGCCGTCATCGGCTTCCTCACGATCCTGTCGTACTCGCTGTACGACACGACCGTCGTGTTCGACAAGATCCGCGAGAACACCCAGGAGGACGGGGAGGGCTCGCCCCGCACGTTCGCCGAGTCGGTGAACCTCGCCGTCAACCAGACCCTCATCCGGTCCATCAACACGACGGTCGTCGCGGCGCTGCCGACCGGCGCGATCCTCTTCATCGGCGCCCTGTGGCTCGGCGCGCAGACGCTCACCGACATCTCGCTGTCGATCTTCGTCGGCACGATCGTCGCCGCCTACTCGACCCTGTTCGTCGCCGCGCCGCTGTACTCGCTGCTGCGCGAAGGCGAATCGGACCTGAAGGCGCGCGACGCACGTCTCCTCGAGTCGCGCGAGCGTGCGCTCGCCTCGGCGTGACTCCGCGGCCCACCCGGCGGGCGTAGAATCGAGGAATGCCCGGCGGAGCGCTCCGCGAGGGCGTGAGAAAGCTGCACAGGCGGTCCTGAGACGGAGGTGAGCGGATGGCGGAGCCCGTTCCCGCGTCGACGCAGACGCCCGGACAGAGCTCTTCGCTGCGCCGCCTCGTTCCGCGCATCTTCTCCCGCGCCCCCTCCCGCGACGGCGTCGAACTCCTCGTCCGCACGGTGCGCACGCACCACCCGAAGGGCGACCTCGCGATCATCGATCGCGCGTACCGGGTCGCCGAGCGCGCCCACGCCAACCAGAAGCGGCAGAGCGGCGAGCCGTACATCACGCATCCGCTCGCGGTCGCGCAGATCCTCGCCGAGCTCGGTCTCGGGCCCCGCGCCATCGCGGCGGCACTCCTGCACGACACCGTCGAGGACACCGACTACCGCCTCGACCAGCTGACCGCCGACTTCGGCGACGAGGTCGCGATGCTCGTCGACGGCGTCACGAAGCTCGACAAGGTCAAGTACGGCGACGCGACGCAGGCCGAGACGGTCCGGAAGATGATCGTCGCGATGTCCAAGGACATCCGCGTGCTCCTCATCAAACTCGCCGACCGCCTGCACAACGCGCGCACCTGGGGTTTCGTCCCGCCGGAGAAGGCCGCGCGCAAGGCCACCGAGACCCTCGAGATCTACGCGCCGCTGGCCCACCGGCTCGGCATCCAAGCCATCAAGAGCGAGCTCGAGGACCTCTCCTTCGCGGTCCTGCACTCGAAGCTGTACGCCGAGATCGACAGTCTCGTCAAGCAGCGGACGCCGCAGCGCGAGCAGTACGTCCAGACGGTCATCGAAGCCGTCGAGGCCGACCTGCGGGAGCTCCGCATCCGCGGGCGCGTCATGGGACGCCCGAAGCAGCTGTACTCGGTGTACCAGAAGATGGTCGTGCGGGGCCGTGAGTTCGACGACATCTACGACCTCATCGGCATCCGCGTGCTCGTGAACTCCGTCCGCGACTGCTACGCGGTGCTCGGCGCCATCCACGCGCGCTGGACGCCGCTGCCGGGCCGCTTCAAGGACTACATCGCGACGCCGAAGTTCAACCTGTACCAGTCGCTGCACACGACCGTCATCGGCCCCGGCGGCCGGACGGTCGAGATCCAGATCCGCACGAACGAGATGCACCAGCAGGCCGAGTACGGCGTCGCGGCGCACTGGAAGTACAAGGAGCGCGTCAACGGCGGCAAGACCGATTCCAAGTCGGACAACGCCGACATGGCCTGGCTCGCGCACATCTCCGACTGGCAGGCCGAGACCGCCGACCCGGGGGAGTTCCTCGACTCGCTGCGCTTCGAGATCGGCGCGAAGGAGGTCTACGTCTTCACACCGAAGGGACGGGTCATCGGCCTTCCCGCCGGCGCGACGCCGGTCGACTTCGCGTACGCGGTGCACACCGAGGTCGGCCACCGCACGATGGGCTCCAAGGTCAACGGCCGCCTCGTGCCGCTGGAGTCCGAGCTGCACAGCGGCGACGTCGTGGAGGTGTTCACCTCGAAGAACCCCGACGCCGGCCCCAGCCAGGACTGGCTGACCTTCGTCAAGAGCACCCGCGCGCGCAACAAGATCCGCGGCTGGTTCACGAAGGAGCGGCGCGAAGAGGCCATCGAGCAGGGCAAGGATGCCATCGCCCGCGCCATGCGCCGGCAGAACATGCCCCTGCAGCGCCTCATGAACCAGGACTCGTTCACCGAGGTCGCCCACCAGCTGCGCTACGAGGACGTCACGGCTCTGTACGCCGCGGTCGGCGAGGGCCACGTCTCGACGCAGTCGGTCATCGAGAAGGTCACGGCGCTCATCGGCGCCGAGGAGGACACCTCGACCGGCGCCGTCGACCTGCCCGCCCCGGGCCGCGCGCGGGCGCCGCGCGGGGGAGACTCGGGCGTGCTCGTCCGCGGCGCCGGCGATATCCTCGTCAAGCTCGCGAAGTGCTGCACGCCGGTGCCCGGCGACGCGATCGTCGGCTTCGTTACCCGGGGCAGCGGCGTGTCGGTGCACCGCGCCGACTGCACGAACGTGAAGTCTCTGACGGCCGACGCGGAGCGGATGATCGAGGTCGAGTGGGCCCCGACGAGCAAGAGCGTCTTCCTCGTCCAGATCCAGGTCGAGGCCCTGGACCGCGCGGGACTGCTGAGCGACGTCACCCGGGTGCTCAGCGAGCACCACGTCAACATCCTGTCGGCCACCGTCTCCACGACGAACGACCGGCTCGCGCTCAGCCGCTTCGTCTTCGAGATGGGCGACACGGTGCACCTGGACCGCGTGCTCAACGCCGTCCGCCGCATCGACGCCGTCTACGACGTCTACCGCGTCACCTCCTCCTGATCCCGCGCCCGCCCGCGCAGGTAGGCGAGGGCCGGACGCTTGAAGTGCACGGGACCGGACCGCTCGAGCCAGGCCACGGCGGCGACGGCGAGACCCGGCTGCCACGCGCACATCGCCTCCACGGCCGACGGATCGCCGTCAGTGCGCCCGACGAGGTCACGGACGAGGTCGACGAGCGTCCGGACGGGCGTCGTGACCGCGACGCCTGAGATCGTCATGATGTCCGCCGGGGGAAGCCGGAGGTCGCGGTAGTCGAGCCGCGCATCGATGACGGTCGCGATGCGACGGTCCGTGCGGCGCTGTACGCAGTGCCGCACGGGAGGTTCGGGGACCGCTCCGTGCACCCACGCCGCCGACAGACGCGTCAGGGCGACCGTCTCGCCCGCGAGTGCGCGCAGGGCACCGGCGCGCAGCTCGCGCGTCTCGACCGCGTCGGCGGGCATGAACGCCTCGCCGATCTCGACGAGGTCGCCGTCCAGCCGCGCCGCCGTCAGCTCCGCCGTGGACAGCCGATCGCCCGCGTAGTACAGGAACGGCCACATGAGGGCAGTGTGCCGGAGCGGGACGCCGTGAACGCGCATCGCGACCCGTCCTGTGGACAGGTCGCGATGGGCGACGAGGGGGAGGAGACGCCGGCGGCTGTCAGCTGCCGAGCGCAGCTGCGTGTCAGCCGCCGAGCGCGGAGAGCCACGCCTTGCGCGCCGCGAGGGCATCCTTCGCGGCCGCGATGGCGCGCTCGTCCTTCGTCTTCTCGGCCGCCGCGACATCCGCCTCGAGCTTCGCGATCGCGTCGCGGAGCTGCTGCGTCATGTCGTTCTGGCGCGCCTTGGTCTCGGGGTTGTTGTTCTTCCACTCGGCGTCTTCGCGCGCCTTGACGCCCTGCTCGATCTTGCGGAGCTCGTCGTCGAGGCCCCGCTCGGCCTCCCGCGGGAAGATCCGGCCGATGTCGTCCCAGCGGCGCTGGATGCCGGTCAGGAGCGCGCGCGCCTTGCCGGCGTCCTTCTCCTTGGGCACGGCGGCAGCCTCGGCCAGAAGAGCGCGCTTGGCCTCGATCTTCTCCTTGGACTCCTCGGCATCCGCCTGCTCGCGCTCGGCGCGCGCACCGTACAGGGCGTCGCCGGCGGCCTTGAACCGCGCCCACAGCGCGTCGTCGGCCTTCTTGCCGGCACGGCCGGAGTTCTTCCACTCATCCAGCAGCGCGCGGTAGGCGGTGATGCCGTCCTCGCCCTTGCTCGCGAGCGCCTCGGCCTTCTCGACGAGACGCGACTTGGCATCCCGTGCGGACTTGTGCTGCTCGTCCAGGCTCGAATAGAACTCTCGGCGGTGCTTGTCGACCACGCTGCGCGCGTCGCGGAACCGCTTCCACAGCTGCTGCCCGGTGGACTTGGGCAACCGGGGCCCGGTCGCCTGGTGGGCCTGCCAGCGCTCGAACAGCGCGGTGACCTCGGCGGTCACCTGCTTCCACTGGATGGACTTGGGGTCGCGGGAGGCGATCTCCTCGATCGTCTGCACGAGCTGGGTGCGCTCGGCGATCGCGGCGTCGACGGCGGCGCGCTGCGCCTGCTGCTCCTCTGCGGTCGCCTCGGAGAGCGTCGCCTCGAGGGCGTCCAGCCGCGCCTCCAGGGCCGCGAGGTCGCCGACCGCCATGGCTCCCGTCACGCGCTCGCGCACCGTCTTGGCCGTCGAGCGAAGATCGGATGCCGACGCGCCGCCGCGCCGGTGGCGAACCTCCAGGAGGCTCACCTCGCTGACGAGGTCGGCGTACTTGCGCTGGAAGTAGGCGAGCGCCTCATCGGGCGTGCCGTCGGGGTACTGGCCGACGACGCGCCACTGGTCACCATCGCGGACGGAGACCGTGCCGTCCTCATCGACGCGGCCCCACTCGCCGGCATCGGCCAGGGGCTCGGCGACGACGGCGGGCGCCGCGGCGTGCTTGACCGGCATCGCCGGCTTGGCGGGCTCTCCCGGCAGCGGGAAGCGTCCCGGGGTCGGCTTCGCGGGGGCGGGGGATGCCACCGGCTCGGCCGGGGCGCTCAGCTCGGCGTCTGCAGACGGCTCGGCGTCGGCATCGGCTGCGGGCTCGGCCTCGGCCGCGGGCTCTGCCTCGTCGATCGACTCCGGCTCGGGCTCGGCGGTCGGCGCGGGCTCGGCGGTCGGGTCAGGATCGGCCTCGTCGGCCGGCTCGGGCGCGGCCTCGTCGGTCGGCTCGGGCGCAGCCTCGTCGGCGGCGGTGGATGCGGGCTCGACGGTCTCCGCCGGCTCGGGAGCGTTCAGCTCCGAGTCCTCGGCGGCGTTGTCGGCGGGCTCGGGATGTGTGGCGGAAGTCACAGGATGCACCTCGTCGCGGCATACGCCGCATGGGGGTTCGGTCGGCTCACAGCCTAGTACGGCCGAACTCAGGGTGTGGGCGAGGGGGACGGCGTCGTGGCCACCGTCGGCGTGGGCGACGGGGTCACCGCCGGCGTCGGCGTCGGTGTGGCGGACGGCGACGGCGCGGGCTCGGGGGTGCCGGGGCCGAGCGTGTAGTAGGCGATCTGCCCGCCGATGACGGCGAGGATGAGCGCACCGCCCGCGATCCCCGCGATGAGGTTGTCGCGCTGTCGGCGACGCTGCAGGCCCTGGTGGTACTCCTGGCGCGCGAGATACAGCCGCGCGCGTTCCTTCGCCGCGCGGTCGCCCTTCTTGCCTGCACCGCTTGCCACGTGGCCTCCTTCATCGCCGGTCCGCACCGGGCGCGGGAAAGCCTATGGTGCGGGCGCAGCGGCGGCCAAACGCGCCCGCGTCGGCGGGCGCGACTAGCCTTGACGGGTGACCACTCCCACCGCGCTCTTCCAGGGGCAGACGCCTCTCGCGGTGCGGATGCGGCCGGTCTCGCTCGACGAGGTGGCGGGCCAGTCGCACCTCCTGCGTCCCGGATCCCCGCTCGTCGCCCTCGCCAACCCCGACGCCACGGCGTCGCGCGCCGTGTCCGTCATCCTCTGGGGTCCGCCCGGGACCGGGAAGACGACCCTCGCGCAGGCGATCGCACGCACCTCGGGGCGGCGCTTCGTCGAACTGTCCGCCGTCACGGCCGGCGTGAAGGACGTCCGCGAGGTGATGCAGGAGGCGATGACCCAGCGCGACCTGTACGGCCAGTCCACCATCCTCTTCCTCGACGAGATCCACCGCTTCACGAAGGCGCAGCAGGACGCGCTGCTGCCCGGCGTCGAGAACGGCTGGGTCATCCTCATCGCCGCCACCACCGAGAACCCGTCCTTCTCGGTCATCTCCCCGCTGCTGTCCCGCTCCCTGCTCCTGACCCTGCAACCGCTCACCGACGCCGACCTCGGCATCCTCATCGACCGGGCGGTGACCGACGCCCGCGGTCTGGCCGGAGCCGTCGAACTCGCCCCGGAGGCGCGGGCGGCACTCATCCAGCTGGCATCCGGAGACGCGCGGCGGGCGCTCACGGCGCTCGAAGCGGCGGCATCCATGCCGGACGGCGACTCCGCCGTGATCACGGCGGAGCACGTCGCGCAGGCCGTGGACCGCGCGCTCCTGCGCTACGACCGGCAGGGCGACGAGCACTACGACGTCATCAGCGCGTTCATCAAGTCGATCCGCGGTTCCGACGTGGATGCCGCGATGCACTACCTCGCCCGCATGATCGAGGCGGGGGAGGACCCCCGCTTCATCGCGCGCCGGCTCGTCATCTCGGCCGCCGAGGACATCGGCCTCGCGGACCCCCACGCGCTGCAGATCGCAGTCGCCGCCGCCGACGCCGTCGCGTTCATCGGGATGCCGGAGGGCCGCATCCCGCTCGCCGAGGCCACGGCCTACCTCGCGACGACGGCGAAATCCAACGCCGCCTACAACGCCATCAACGCCGCGATCGCCGATGTGCGCGCGGGCGGGTTCGGCCGCGTCCCGACGCACCTCCGCGACGCGCACTACCCGGGCGCGAAGCGGCTCGGGCACGGCAAGGGCTACATCTACCCGCACGACCTCGACGTCGGCGTCGCGACCCAGCAGTACCTGCCCGACGAGCTGCAGGGCCGGCGCTACTACGAGCCGACCGGCCGCGGCGTCGAGCGCGACATCTCGGCGCGGCTGGAGAAGATCCGCAAGATCCTCGGGGACGACCGGTGACGGCAGACGAGCCCGTCCCGCGCTGGATCAAGCTCGGCACAGAACCGATGTACGCCGGCTATGTGCGCGTGCGCCGCGACCAGTACCGCCTCCCGGACGGCAGCGAGAGCGGCTGGGACGTCATCGAGATCGGCGACACCGTCTCGGTCGTCGCTTTCACGCCGGACGACCGCGTCGTGCTGTTCGACCAGTACCGGGTCGGGCCCGAGCGGGTCATCGCGGAGCTGCCCGGCGGCCTCATCGATCCCGGCGAGGATGCCGTGGAAGCCGGCATCCGGGAGCTGCGGGAGGAGACCGGCTACCGCCCGGGCGCCGTCTTCCACGCGGGGGCGGAGTGGGCGGCCGCCAACTCCCGGCGTCGCAAGAACATCCTCATCGCGGCGGACTGCGTCCGCGTCGGCGATCCGCAGTGGGAGACGGGGGAGACCGGGCGCGTCCGCGAGATCCCCGCGGCCGCGCTGCTGGAGCACCTCGTCTCCGGCGAGCTCAGCGACGCCGGCGCGGCGCTGCGCGGCCTGCACGCCTTCGCCCGGGCGGGCGACGTGCCCGCGCCGCTCGCCGGACTGCGGAGCAGCGTCCGCACGCTCCTGGCTCCGTGGACGGCCTAGCCGCGCCGAGTCAGTCAGTCAGTCAGTCAGTCAGTCAGTCAGTCAGTCGACCGGCATCCGCTCGAGCGCATCGGCTCCCGCCGCCGGCATGCCGTCGCGCGGGGTCCACCGCATCCCCGCCAGCACGAGGGTGCCGATGAACGACGCCGCCGCGATCCCGACCATCAGATAGGTCCACGCGCGGAGCTCGCCGACGGCTTCGCGGTCGTATGACGCGTAGTCGGTCTTCGCGGCGACGATGAGCACCAGCATCAGGGCCAGGAGCAGCGCGAGGCCGCCGACCGTGAGAAGGGTGACGTAGTAGGGATTGCGCCGCATGGCGCTCATGATTCCAGCCGCCGCGCACGCCCACCAGAGCAGGGCAATCCGCCCGGCGGCCCGTGTCACACCACCTGTGGGCTGCCGGCTGGCCGACCCGCACCTCGCGCGACACCCGCGCGCGGCGTGTCACACCTCCTGCGCCTGTGCCCGCGCGTGGCCGCGGCTTCTGTGACAGGCGCCGCGCACGAGGGCCCGCGCCAGGAGGATGATCTGAGGCGCCGCGGATCGGGGTCGGTTCGTGCCGCGTCGCGCGGGCTGAGGCGGCACGGGCTGACACCCTTCGCGGAGCCCGCGGAGAATGGGGGCGGATGCTGTCGCCTCTCGGCGGGGGAGGCGGCGCGAAGCGACCCCGATTTCACCGCCCGACCCCGCCGCAGGCGTGCCCGGACGCGCCGTGGGGCGCCCAGGCCCGGTCTGTTAGACTTGAGCGGCTCGAAACGGAGTTTTCGGGCATCCCCTCTCCTCTGGAACAACCATTCGGCATGCCCCGGCGTGCTGTCCGAACCGGGCGAGGAGAGGCGATACGTCCGTGAGTCGCGAAAGACGCGGCCACGTCTACGGAAGGAATACTTCGTGGCAACGAAGTCCCAGGACCGCCGCAAGGTGCGTCTGTCGCGCGCCCTCGGCGTCGCGCTGACCCCCAAGGCAGCCAAGTACCTCGAGAAGCGCCCCTACGCTCCCGGCGAGCACGGTCGCACCAAGCGCAAGCAGGACAGCGACTACGCCGTCCGTCTGCGCGAGAAGCAGCGTCTTCGCGAGCAGTACGGCATCCGCGAGAAGCAGATGCGCAACACGTTCAACGAGGCCCGCCGCAAGGACGGCCTGACCGGTGAGAACCTGGTCGAGCTGCTCGAGATGCGTCTCGACGCCCTCGTCGTCCGCTCCGGCTTCGCCCGCACCACGGCGCAGGCCCGCCAGCTCGTCGTGCACCGGCACATCCTCGTCGACGGCCAGCTCGTCGACCGCCCGTCCTTCCGCGTGAAGCCGGGCCAGCTCGTCCACGTCAAGGAGAAGAGCGAGTCGCTCGAGCCCTTCCAGGTCGCAGCCGCCGGCGGTCACGCCGACGTCCTGCCCCCGGTTCCGGCCTACCTCGAGGTCGAGCTCGACAAGCTGCAGGCGCGCCTCGTGCGTCGCCCCAAGCGCGCCGAGGTGCCCGTCACGTGTGACGTGCAGCTCGTCGTCGAGTACTACGCCGCGCGCTGAGCGGGGCGTAGTACAGCCGCGCAGCGGCCGACAGCACAACTACGCCGCGCGCTGATCCATCAGCGAGCATCGAAGGGCGTCGGGGTCACCCGGCGCCCTTCGTCGTTTGCGCCTAACATGGACGCATGAAGAACGCGCTGTGGTTCCTGCTGGGCATCGCCGGCGGCTTCGTCGCCGCCCACCTGGTCAACAAGGACCCGCGTGGTCACGAGGTCCTCGCCGAGGTCGACGCCCGCATCTCCGAGTTCACGGACCGCATCGGCGACGCCTACCGCGCGCAGGAGGCCAAGATCGAAGGTCTCGTCGCCGACGCGAAGGGCGCTGCCTCGCACGTCGTCGACGCCGCCCAGAACGCCGCGTCCGCGACCGCCGACGACCTCGCGGATGCTGCGGCCGAGGCCGTCGAGGCGTCCAAGGACGCCGCCGCCAAGCTCACCGACTGACCCGCGTCACCGCGGCGCACCGTACCGGTGCGTCGCATCCGCATGCTCGCCCGAGGGACCCATTCCATGAAGACCGCTGAGATCGCCCAGCGCTACCTGTCGTACTTCGAGAAGAACGACCACGTCATCGTGCCGTCGGCATCCCTCGTGAGCCCCGACCCGTCCGTCCTCTTCACGATCGCGGGCATGGTCCCGTTCATCCCCTACCTCAACGGGACCGTCCCGCCGCCATACCCCCGCGCCGCGGACAACCAGAAGTGCATCCGCACGAACGACATCGAGGAGGTCGGCAAGACCGCCCGTCACGGCACGTTCTTCCAGATGCTCGGCAACTGGTCGTTCGGCGACTACTTCAAGGAGCAGGCGATCGGCTACGCCTGGGAGCTGCTGACCTCCTCGCGCGCCGACGGCGGTCTCGGCTTCGCCGAGCGCGACCTGTGGGTCACCGTGTACCAGGATGACGACGAGGCCGCCGCGCTGTGGCAGAAGGTCGCGGGGCTGCCCGAGCACCGCATCCAGCGCCTCGGCCGTGAGGACAACTACTGGTCCACCGGCCAGCCCGGCCCCGCCGGCCCCTGCTCGGAGATCTACTTCGACCGGGGTCCCGCCTACGGGCAGGACGGCGGCCCCGCCGTGGACGACAACCGGTTCACCGAGATCTGGAACCTCGTCTTCATGCAGGACGCGATCGCGAACGTCCGCTCCAAGGTCGACTTCGACATCGTGGGGGAGCTCCCCAACAAGAACATCGACACCGGCATGGGCCTGGAGCGCGTCGCGTTCATCACGCAGGGCGTGGACAACATGTACGAGACCGACCAGGTCCGTCCCGTGCTCGACCGCGCCGTCGAGCTGTCCGGCCGCCGCTACGGCGCCGACCACGGCGACGACGTGCGCTTCCGCGTCATCGCGGACCACATCCGCTCGTCGCTCATGCTCCTGTCCGACGGCGTCACACCGTCCAACGAGGGCCGCGGCTACATCCTCCGCCGCCTCATGCGCCGCTCGGTGCGCGCCATGCGCCTGCTCGGGGTCGACGGCCCCACCTTCCCGGAGCTGTTCGCCGCCTCGCGCGACGCGATGAAGGCGGCCTACCCGGAGGTCGAGACGGACTGGCAGCGCATCTCGCAGTACGCCGTCGCCGAGGAGGAGACGTTCCTGCGGACCCTCGCGGCCGGCTCGACGATCCTCGACCTCGCCGTCGAGGACACCAAGCGCTCCGGCGGCGCGTCGCTGGCGGGCTCCGAGGCGTTCCTCCTGCACGACACCTACGGCTTCCCCATCGACCTCACCCTCGAGGTCGCCGAGGAGGCCGGCCTCTCCGTCGACCGTGCGGCGTTCGACGCGCTCATGCTCGAGCAGCGCACGCGGGCGAAGGCGGATGCCAAGTCGCGCCGCCGCGCCCTCGCCGACCTCAGCGTCTACAGCAGCCTCCGCGCCCAGGGCGAGACCGTCTTCACCGGCTACAGCGATCTGGAGACCGAGTCCACCGTGCTCGGTCTGCTCGTCGACGGCCAGCCGGTCGACCGCGCGACGCAGGGGCAGATCGCCGAGGTCATCCTCGCGGAGACCGCGCTGTACGCCGAGTCCGGCGGCCAGGTCGCCGACAAGGGCGTCATCGTCGGCCCCGGGTACGAGCTCGACGTCATCGACGTGCAGAAGCCGGTGCCGGGCCTCGTGAGCCACACCGTCGAGGTCACGACGGGCGAGGTCGGCGTCGGCCAGCCGGCGACGACCGTCGTGGATGCCGTGAACCGCCGCGCCGCCCGTCAGGCGCACTCCGCGACCCACCTCGTGCACGCGGCGCTGCGCGACACCCTCGGCAAGACCGCGACGCAGGCGGGGTCGCTCAACCGCGCCGGCTACATGCGCTTCGACTTCACGTGGGGTCAGGCGCTCTCCGAGGCGACCCGGACGGAGATCGAGGAGATCGCCAACAACGCCGTCCGCGACAACCTCGAGGTCACGACGCGTGTCCTCCCGCTCGCGGAGGCCAAGGAGCTCGGCGCGATGGCGCTGTTCGGCGAGAAGTACGGCCAGACCGTGCGCATGGTCGACATCGGCGGCCCCTGGTCGCGCGAGCTGTGCGCCGGCACGCACGTGTCCACGAGCGCCGAGGTCGGTCTCATCAACCTCGTGGGGGAGTCGTCGGTCGGCGCCTCCAACCGCCGCGTCGAAGCCCTCGTCGGGCTCGACGCGTTCCGCGAGCTCGCGGCCGAGCGTGCCATCGTGTCGCAGCTTACCTCTGCGCTGAAGACGCCGCGCGACCAGATCCCCGCGCGCATCGCGGAGCTGACCGCGAACCTCAAGGCGGCGGAGAAGAAGATCGCGCAGTTCGAGGCGAAGGCCCTCGGCGAACGGCTGCCCGCCCTGCTGGAGACGGCGCAGCGCGCGGGCGCGCACCGCGTCGTCGCGCAGTCCCTGGGCGCCGTGGCGTCCGCGGACGACGTGCGCGGACTCGCGCTGCAGCTGCGGGAGCGGCTCGGCTCGGACGCGGCCGTCGTCGCGCTCGGCGCGGATGTCGGCGGACGCCCCGTCGTGATCGTCGCGACCAACGACGCGGCTCGCACCGCCGGGGCCAAGGCGGGTGCCCTCGCGAAGGCGGCGTCCGCGACGCTCGGCGGAGGCGGGGGCGGGCGCGACGACCTCGCGCAGGGCGGCGGCACCGACGCATCGGCGCTGCCTGCGGCCCTCGCGGCGATCGTCACGGCGCTGGAGTCGGCGACCGCGTGAGCGGGTTCCGGCGCGGAGTCCGGCTCGGCGTCGACGTCGGGACGGCCCGCGTCGGCGTGGCCCGCTGCGACCGCGACGGCCTCCTCGCCGTCCCGGTCGAGACGGTGCCGCGCACCGACGCCGCCGCGGCGCGCGTCGCGGAGCTCGCCGCGGAGCACGAGGCGTTCGAGATCCTCGTGGGCCTGCCCATCAGCCTCAGCGGCAACGAGACGTCGTCCACCGCCGATGCGCGCACCTTCGCGGTCGCCGTGGCGGCGGCATCCGGCCTGCCCATCCGGCTCGTCGACGAACGACTCAGCACCGTCTCGGCGCACGCGGCACTGCGGAACTCTGGGCGAACACAGAAGTCGTCTCGTAGGATTGTCGACCAAGTCGCCGCCGTCGTCCTGCTCCAGCAGGCGATCGACGTCGAGAAGAGCACCGGCAACCCGGCCGGCACGCCTCTGCCCGATCCGCAGGAGATCGTCTGATGCCCGACACCCCGTCGAACGACGATCAGTTCGCGGACCTCTTCAGCAAGCTGCCGACGCCGAGCGCGGGTAGCGGCGTGCATCCCGAATCCGACCAGCCCGCTCCCGCCGCCGCGCCGCTCAGCCGTCGCGCGGCGCGTCTGGCCGCCACCGGGACGACCCCCACCGTGACCGATGTCCCGGCTCCGGACGCCCCGGCTTCGGACGCCCCGGCTCCGGACGCCCCGGCACCCGAGGAGCAGACCGCGCCGCCGGCGATGAGCACGCCCGCCGACGAGCACGAACCCGCCCCCACGACCGACGTGCCGCGATCCACGACACCCATCGACGCCCTCTTCGCCGAGGAGCACCCCGCGGACAAGCGCCTCGTCGAAGAGCGCCACGAGCGCGACCGGCGCAAGGGCCGCATCGCGGGCTGGGTGATCCTCCTCGTCGTGCTCGCGATCATCGGCGGCATCGTCGCCGGCGGCCTGTGGGTCTGGAACACCTATGAAGAGCCCATCCGCGATCTGTTCGGGTGGAGCGAGCCGAAGGATTACGAGTCGGGCATGGCCGAGGGGGAGGCGCTCGTCACGATCGTCTCCGGCGACACCGGCGCGACGATCTCCGAGCGCCTGTACGACGCCGGGGTCACGAAGACCTCCGGCGCGTTCTACGACTACCTCATCTCCTCCGGCCAGAACCCGACGTTCGTGCCGGGCGTCTTCACGCTGCAGCAGAAGATGACCTCCGCGGCCGCCCTCGAAGCCCTCCTGGACCCGGCGAACAAGCAGGAGAACACCGCGCAGCTGCGCGAGGGGCTCACGGTCGAGGCCACGCTTCCGCTCCTCGCCGACGGCATCGGCCTGCCGATCGAGGACTTCCAGGCCGCCGTCGCCGACCCGTCCGTCTACGGCGTGGATGCCGGCAGCCTGGAGGGCTGGCTCTTCCCGGCGACCTACACCTTCGACCCGGGCGTCACGGCGCAGCAGGTCATCCAGACGCTCGTCGACAAGACCGTCAGCGTCCTGGACACGGTGGGCGTCCCGGCGGAGCGGCGCGGCGAGATCCTCACGATCGCATCGATCATCGAGCGGGAAGCACGATTCGAGGACGACTTCTACAAGGTCTCGCGCGTCATCCAGAACCGCCTCGATGCCGGCAACGAGGAGACCTTCGGCAAGCTGCAGATGGACTCCACGGCCCAGTACGGCTACGGCGAGATGCACGACGGCACCGTGAGCTCCTCCAAGGAGGCTCTCGAGGACGACAACCCGTGGAACACGTACGTGCACCCGGGTCTCCCGGTCGGCCCCATCGCCAACCCCGGCCAGCTCGCGATCGATGCGGCCATGAACCCCGTCGAGGGCCCGTGGCTGTACTTCGTGACCGTGAACCTCGACACCGGCGAGACAGAGTTCACCGAGACCTACGCGCAGCACCAGCAGGCCATCGAGAAGTGGACCGCCTGGTGCGAGGCCAACCCGGACTCGGGCTGCTGAGCGGTGCCGGACGCCGCACTGGAGGTCTGGGGCGACCCGATCGAGCACAGCCTGTCGCCGGCGCTGCATTCCGCGGCGTACCGGCAGCTCGGCTGGGACTGGACGTACGGCCGGCGCCGCGTCACGGAGGCCGGCTTCGCGGGCGAGCTCGCCGCGGCCGCGCCGACGCTCCGCGGCCTGTCGCTCACGATGCCGCTGAAGACCGCCGCGTTCGCGGCCGCCGCGACGCGTGACGACCGCGCGGAGCTGACCGGCGCCGTCAACACGCTGCTTCTCAGGGACTCCGCGCCCCGCGGGTTCAACACCGACGTCGGGGGCATCGTGCGCTCCCTCGCCGAGGAGGGCATCGCCGGCTTCGAGGAGGTCCGCATCGTCGGGGCCGGCGCCACCGCGACCTCCGCGCTCGTCGCCCTCGCCGAACTCGGCGCCCGCTACGTCGAGGTGGCCGCGCGCCGCCCCCTCGCCATCGCACCGCTGCAGGACCTGGGGGACCGGCTCGGGATGACGGTGCGGCCCGTTCCGCTGACCGCCGACGCCTTCGCCCCGGTGCCGCTCACGATCGCGACGCTCCCCGGCGGCGCCCGGCTCGACCCCCTCGCCGCCGACGCCCTCGCCGGTGCCGGCGGCCTCCTGCTGGACGTCGTCTACGGCCACTGGCCCACCGCGCTCTCCGCCGCGTGGGACCGGGCCGGCGGCCGCGCCGTCAGCGGGGCGGGGATGCTGCTGCACCAGGCGGTGCTGCAGATCCGGATCTTCCGCACCGGCGACCCCGCCGAGCCGCTGCCGGACGAGGCCGCCGTCGTGGCCGTCATGCGCCGCGCGCTCATGGGAGGATAGAACAATGCTCCGCGTGCTCACGGCCGGCGAATCGCACGGCCCCGAACTCGTCGCCGTCATGGAGGGCCTGCCCGCGGGCGTCCCCGTCTCGCGCGCCGCCATCCAGGCCGACCTCGCTCGCCGCAAGCTCGGCTACGGCCGCGGCTCCCGGATGAAGTTCGAGGAGGACGAGCTCACGATCTCCTCCGGCGTCGTGCACGGCACGAGCATCGGCAGCCCCATCGCGCTGCGCATCGGCAACACCGAATGGCCCAAGTGGGTCGAGGTCATGAGCCCCGAGCCCGTCGAGCTGACGGAGAAGTCCCGCGGCCGCGGCGCCGCCCTGACGCGCCCCCGCCCCGGCCATGCCGACCTCGTCGGCATGCAGAAGTACGGCTTCGACGAGGCCCGGCCCATCCTCGAGCGCGCCAGCGCCCGCGAGACCGCCGCGCGCGTCGCGCTCGGCGCGATCGCCCGCGGCTTCCTCGGCGAACTCGGCATCCGTCTCGTCAGCCACACGCTCTCCATCGGCCCCGTCCGCGTACCGGAGGGCACGGCGCTCCCGGCGCCGGACGACGTCGCGGCCCTCGACGCCGATCCGCTGCGCTGCTTCGACGCCGCCACGAGCGCGGCCATGGTCGAGGAGGTCGACGCCGCCCGCAAGGACGGCGACACCCTCGGCGGCATCGTCGAGGTGCTCGCGTACGGCCTGCCGCCGGGGCTCGGCTCGCACGTGCAGTGGGACCGCCGCCTCGACGCGAAGCTCGCGCAGGCGCTCATGAGCATCCAGGCGATCAAGGGCGTCGAGGTCGGCGACGGCTTCGAGACCACGCGGCGCCGAGGCTCCGCGGCGCACGACGAGCTCTTCGCCACGGACGGCGGCATCACGCGCGCCACCGACAAGGCCGGCGGCACGGAGGGCGGCATGTCCACCGGCACCGTCCTGCGGGTCCGCGCCGGCATGAAGCCCATCGCCACGGTCCCGCACGCGCTCCGCACGATCGACGTCACGACGGGCGAGGCGGCGACGGCGCACCACCAGCGCTCCGACGTGTGCGCCGTCCCGGCCGCGGGCGTCGTCGCCGAGGCCATGGTCGCGATCGTGCTCGCCGAGGTCGTCCTGGAGAAGTTCGGGGGCGACAGCGTCGCCGAGACCCGCCGGAACCTCGACGGCTACCTCGCCGCCATCCCGGAGAGCCTGCACACGGCACCGGGCAGCGACGACACGCTCGGATGACGAACCCCGCGGTCGTCCTCATCGGTCCGATGGGCGCGGGCAAGACCAGCATCGGCAAGCGCGTCGCGAAGCGGCTCGGCGTGACGTTCTACGACAGCGACGTCGCCGTGTCCCGCGCGCACGGCCCCATCGAGAAGATCTTCGCCGACCACGGCGAGGAGCACTTCCGCGCCCTCGAGCGGGATGCCGTGCACGCCGGCCTCGACCAGGGCGGCATCGTCGCACTCGGCGGCGGGGCGGTGCTGCACCCCGACACGCAGGCCGAGCTCGCCGGCCACCGTGTCGTGCTGCTCACCGTGTCGCCGCACACCGTCGGCTCCCGCATCCGCGGCTCGAAGCGCCCCCTGCTGCAGGGCGAGGACCCCGTCGCCCGCTGGCGCGAGGTGTACGAGACGCGGCGCGGCCTGTACGAGCAGCTCGCCGACGTCACCTTCGACACGTCCACCGGCCCCCTCCAGGACATCGTCGACGCCATCACCGAGTGGGTTCAGGAGAACACATGAGCGAGACCACCGTCATCACCGTCGCAGGCGACCAGCCCTACGACATCACGATCGGTCGCGGCATCCTGCCCATGATCGGCGACGTCCTGCCCGCCGCCGCGCGCCGCGTGCTCATCGTGCACCCGCCGACCCTGTCCGCGCAGGCGGAGCAGCTCCGGGCGCTCCTGGGGGAGGAGCGGCAGGTGCTCCTCGCCGAGATCCCGGATGCCGAGCAGGGCAAGCGGGTCGAGGTCGCCGCGTTCTGCTGGCAGGTCATGGGGCAGGCCGACTTCACCCGCACCGACGTCGTGATCGGCTTCGGCGGCGGGGCCGTGACCGACCTCGCCGGGTTCGTCGCGGCCACCTGGCTGCGCGGCGTCACGCTCGTGCAGGTGCCGACCACGGTCCTCGGCATGGTGGATGCCGCCGTGGGCGGCAAGACCGGTATCAACACCGCGGAGGGGAAGAACCTCGTCGGCGCCTTCTGGCCGCCCCGCGCCGTCGTGTGCGATCTGGAGATGCTCGACTCGCTGAGCGACAACGAGCGGGTCGCCGGGTTCGCCGAGGTCGTCAAGGCCGGTTTCATCTGGTACCCGGAGATCCTCGACCTCATCGAGGCCGACCCGAAAGCCGCCGTCGACCCGCACAGCCCGGCCTTCCGGCGCTGCGTCGAGCTCGCGATCGACATGAAGGCGCGCGTCGTGGGGGAGGACCTCCGCGAGGCGGGCCTCCGCGAAGTCCTCAACTACGGCCACACCCTCGGTCACGCCATCGAGCACTCCGAGCGGTACCGCTGGCGCCACGGCGCCGCGATCTCGGTCGGCATGGTCTTCGCCGCCGAGCTCTCCCGCCTCGCGGGACGCCTGCCGGATGCCGCCGCGCAGCGGCACCGCGACATCCTCGAACTCCTCGGGCTGCCGACGACGTACCGCGCGGGCGCGTGGCCGTCGCTGCTGGCGACGATGCAGCGCGACAAGAAGTCCCGCGGCTCGATGCTCCGCTTCATCGTCCTCGACGACATCGCCAAGCCCACCGTGCTGCAGGCGCCGGATGAGTCCCTGCTCTTCGCCGCGTACCAGGAGGTCGCGGGCTAGCTGTACTGACCCGGATCGTTGTTGACGTAGGAGAGGCCTCCGGGGTCGAGTTGGAGCTGTCTAGTTCTTCAGCTCGAACCCACGGAGGTCTCTCTTGTCTCACGCTAATGCCCGGCTGACTCCGGCCGGCAGGCTGATTATGGTCCAGCGCATCGAGTCGGGGCGCGCTGTCGCGCATGTCGCGGCAGAGATGGGGATCTCGCGTACGACCGCGTGGCGGTGGTGGCGGCGGTTTCAGGAACACGGACGGGCGGGGCTGGTCGATCGGTCCAGCGTTGCTCGCTCGCACCCGCGCCGCACGACGGCGTGCGTGGAGACGCGAGTGCAGATCATGCGGCACTTCGCTCGCCGCGGACCCGTGTTCATCGCCGACAAGCTCGACATGCACGCCTCGACAGTGGGGCGAGTGCTACGGCGACGACGGATGCCGTTGCTGCGCGAGATGGACCCGATCACGGGGAAGATGATTCGCGCGACACGAGCAACCGCAGCCCGGTACGAGCACGACCACCCGGGCTCCCTGATCCACATCGATGTGAAGAAACTCGGCCGTATCCCAGACGGCGGCGGGTGGAGAGCAGATCCCAGGCAAACCGTCGCCGTCCATCGAACATCGCATCTCAAAGTCGGCTAGGACTACGTCCATACAGCGATCGATGACCGCTCTCGGGTCGCTTACGTGGAGATCCACGATGACGAGAAGGGCACGACGGCGGCAGGCTTCCTCGAGCGAGCCATCGGGTTCTACGCGACCCTGGGCGTCAAGGTCGAACGCGTCATCAGCGACAACGCGTTCGCCTACCGCCACTCCACCGCGTTCCGCGGCGTGATCGACGCGCGCGGCATCAAGCAGAAGTTCATCAAACCGCATTGTCCCTGGACCAACGGGAAGGTGGAGCGCCTGAACCGCACCCTCGCGACCGAGTGGGCATACGCCCGAGCCTGGACATCGAACACCGATCGCGCAACAGCCTTGCCCGCCTGGCTCGACTACTACAACCTAGACAGAGCCCACCTCGGCATCGGAGGCAAAACTCCCATCGACCGAATCAACAACGGTCGAGGTCAGTACAGCTAGCGTCCGCGGCCGCCGCGCGCGGCATCCGCGCCGCCGGCATCCGCACCGCCGGCATCCGTACCCCTCCGGAGGAGATGACGCGCCGGGAGGTCATATCCGCGGAATCCGCCCTCCCGAGGCGCCCTCTCCTCCCGCGGCGTACGGCCGAGCAGACCGGGCCGCCGGCCCACGGCCGCTAGGGTGCTGACGTGACCACCTCGCGCCGCCTCCTGCTCGTCAACGGGCCGAACCTCAACCTCCTCGGCACCCGCGAGCCGGAGATCTACGGGCGGGAGACCCTCGCCGACGTCGAGCGGCTCGTCACCGAGACCGCGACCGCGCGCGGCTTCGAGGTCCGCGCCGTGCAGAGCAACCACGAGGGCGTCCTGATCGACGCGATCCACGCCGCCCGCGCGGACTGCGCCGGCATCGTCATCAACCCCGGCGGGCTCACGCACACCTCCGTCGTCCTCCGCGACGCGCTCTCCGGCGTCGCGCTGCCGGTCGCGGAGGTGCACATCTCCAACGTCTACGAGCGCGAAGCGTTCCGCCACCACTCGTTCGTGGCCGACGTCGCCGCCGTCCACGTCATCGGCGAGGGAGTCCCCGGCTACGCTCGCGCCACCGCCCTGCTCCTCGACGTGATCACGGGCCAGTCGGACCTCTGAGCCGTCTTCCCGTAGAATCGACTGTCGGCCCGCGCTTCGACCTCTTCAGCGCCGCGGCCCCGGACCCCACACGAACGGAAACTTCACACTCATGGCATCCACCGCAGACATCAGGAACGGCGTCGTCCTCAAGATCGACGGACAGCTCTGGAGCGTCGTGGAGTTCCAGCATGTCAAGCCCGGCAAGGGCGGCGCGTTCGTCCGCACGAAGCTGAAGAACGTCGTCTCGGGCAAGACCGTGGACCGCACGTACAACGCGGGCACGAAGATCGAGATCGAGAACGTCGACCGCCGCGACTACACGTACCTGTACAACGACGGCGACAGCTTCGTGTTCATGGATGTCGCCGACTACGACCAGCTGACCGTCCCGGCGGCGACCGTGGGCGACGCGAAGAACTTCCTGCTGGAGAACCAGCAGGTCCAGATCGCGCTCAACAACGACAACCCCCTGTACGTCGAACTCCCGGCATCCGTCGTGCTCGAGATCACGTACACCGAGCCCGGCCTGCAGGGCGACCGCTCCTCGGCGGGCACGAAGCCCGCGACCGTCGAGACGGGCTACGAGATCCAGGTGCCGCTGTTCCTGGAGACCGGCACGAAGGTCAAGGTCGACACGCGCACGGGTGACTACCTCGGTCGCGTGAACTGAGCGTTGAGCGCCCGCAGCAAGGCGCGCAAGCGCGCCCTGGACATCCTGTACCAGTCCGACGTCCGCGGTGACGACCTCGCCGTGACGCTCGCCGCCGAGGCGCAGCGCGCGGCCAGCGAACCGTCCCGCGAGGCGTCGTGGCTGTACGCG
Organism: Microbacterium saccharophilum; assembly: GCF_007992455.1. Classification (GTDB taxonomy): domain Bacteria; phylum Actinomycetota; class Actinomycetes; order Actinomycetales; family Microbacteriaceae; genus Microbacterium; species Microbacterium saccharophilum. Next base: position 181,361 of record NZ_BKAH01000004.1, read on the forward strand.
CGCGAGATCGTCGACGGCGTCATCGACAACCGTGACGACATCGACGAGCAGATCGTCACGCACGCCCGGGACTGGAAGCTCGAGCGGATGCCGGCCGTCGACCGCGCGATCCTCCGCATGGGCGTGTGGGAGCTGGTCTACAACGACGAGGTGCCCACCGCCGTCGTGATCGACGAAGCCGTGGAACTCGCCAAGGAGTTCTCCACCGACGACTCCAGTTCGTTCGTGCACGGCGTCCTGGCGCGCATCGCTCGCTCCCACTGACATCGGCACGCGAAGCCGCCGCCATGGATGCCGCTCGCCGCACCCCGGGTGAGGCGGCGCCGTCCTGGCGCACCCTCCTCTCCGCTCCACCGGCGGAGTTCGAGCCGCTCGCCCTCGGCGTCGAGCTGCGCCAGCGCGAGACCTCCGGGGAGGCCCACTGGGCGCCGCGCCGCGTGCAGGCCGTCACCCCCCGCCGCTTCGCGCACGATCCGTTCGACCTCCTCGTGGGCCTCCGCCCGCTCATGCGCGGCGCCGCGGGCTGGATCAAGGGGGACGTGACCTGGGAGTCGCTGCGCCGCACCGGCCGCGGACGACGCTGGAGCCGGGCGCAGGTGCGCTGGTTCACCGAACTGCACGCCCTCGCCCGCGACGACCGGATCCTCGGCGGCTTCGCCGACACGTCCGAATGGCTCACCCTCGACACGATCGAGGCCACGCTGCTGTGGCCGCACCTGCGCACCGCCGCGGATCTCGGCATCCCGATCGTCCCCACCCGAAAGGACCTCGACGTGACCCTCGCGGCCGGCGCCGCCGTCGAGGTCGTCCTGAGCCGCGACGACGCGGGCCTGCACCTCGCCCCGCGGGTGGAGATCGACGGCGCTTCCGCCGACGCCCCGGCCGTGCGTCCCGTCGCCCGGAGCGGGGTGTACGCCGTCGCACTGGACGGCGCCCGTCTCCGCGTCACGCTCGCTCCCGTGCCGCTCAGCGAGACGGCCCGCGCCATCCTCCTCGCGCCGGCGCCCGTCCGCGTCCCGGCGGACGAGGTCGACGACTTCGTGCGCGAGGCGTATCCCGCGCTCGCCCGCCACGTCACGCCGGCGCCGGGGCTCGACCTGCCGACCCCGCGGCACACGACCCTCGTCGCGACGGTCGCCTTCCAGCCCGGCGACACGATCGACTACGCCCTGCGCTGGGAGCGCGCCGGCGCCGGCAGCGCCCCGTACGAGCCGCCCGCCGACGACGCCGAGGCCGCCACCGCCCAGGCGCTCGAACGCGCGTGGGACGACGCCGTCCCGCTGCCCTTCGCGCCGGTCGCGACGCTGCGCGGCGTCGACGCGGCCGAGTTCGGCGCGCACGCCCTGCCCCTGCTGGAGTCGCTCGACGGGGTCCGCGTCGTCGTGACGGGGACCCGCCGCCGCTACCGGGAGCTCACCGATGACCCGCGGATCACCGTCTCCACCGTCGAGTCCACCGACCCGGACTGGTTCGACCTCGGCATCATCGTCGAGATCGGCGGGCGACGCGTGCCGTTCACGCCGCTGTTCACGGCGCTGGCGCTGCGGCGGAAGAAGATCCTGCTCAGCGACGGCCGGTACTTCTCGCTCGCCCACCCGGCCCTGGACCGGCTCCGCGAGCTCATCGACGAGGCCGCCGAATTCGACGAATGGGAGACCGGTCCGCGCATCAGCCGCTACCAGGCCGCGCTCTGGTCGGACTTCGAGGACCTCGCCGACGTGTCCGAGCCCGCGGTGAGCTGGCGGGAGGCGGCGAGCGCGCTGCGGAACGTCGAGCCGGTCGACCACGCACCGCTTCCCGCACGGCTGCACGCCGAGCTGCGCCCCTACCAGCGGGACGGCTTCGACCGGCTCGCGTTCCTCTGGCGGCACCGGCTCGGCGGCATCCTCGCCGACGACATGGGCCTCGGCAAGACGCTGCAGGTGCTCGCGCTCCTCGCGCACGCCCGGGAGACGGGGGAGCGGCGCCCGTTCCTCGTGGTCGCGCCGACCTCGGTGCTGTCGGTCTGGCGGGAGGAGGCCGCCCGCTTCACGCCGGACCTGCGCGTCCGGGTCGTCGATGCCACGCGCGCCACGAGCGGGATGCCGCTGGCCGACGCGGCGGCGGGCGCCGACATCGTCGTGACCTCGTACACGCTGCTGCGCCTGGATGAGGGGGAGTTCACCGCTGCCGAGTGGGCTCTCGTCGTGCTGGACGAAGCCCAGTTCGTGAAGAACCGCCGCACGCGCGCCTACCGCGCGGCCGCGGCGCTCCGCGCGGACGTCACGCTCGCCGTCACCGGCACCCCGTTGGAGAACTCGCTCGAGGAAATCTGGACCCTCCTCTCCCTGACCTCCCCGGGCCTGTTCGCCTCCGCCCGCCGGTTCCGCGAGGAGTATGTGAAGCCGATCGAGAAGGGCAAGGTGCCGGAGAACGTCGAGGGCGGCCCCTACCGCGCGCGGCGCATCGAGCGCCTGCGCCACCGCATCCGTCCCTTCGTCCTGCGCCGCACGAAGGAGCTCGTCGCCGCCGAGCTCCCGCCCCGGCAGGAGCAGGAGCTGCGCATCGAGCTCAGCAGCGCGCACCGGACCGTCTACGACACCGTCCTGCAGCGGGAGCGGCAGAAGGTGCTCGGGCTCCTGGACGACCTCGACCGCAACCGGTTCATCGTGTTCCGCTCCCTGACGCTGCTGCGCATGCTCGCGCTCGCGCCGTCGCTCGTGGATGCCGGGAACATCCGCTCGAGCAAGCTCGATGCCCTGCTGGAGCGCCTCGACGAGGTCGTCGCGGAGGGTCACCGGGCTCTCGTCTTCAGCCAGTTCACGTCGTACCTGACCCTCGTCGCGGCGGCACTGGACGCGCACGGCATCCGCCACGTCTCCCTGGACGGGTCCACGCGCGACCGCGCCGGGACCGTCGAGGAGTTCCGCGGCGGCGACGCGCCGGTGTTCCTCATCAGCCTGAAGGCGGGCGGCTTCGGACTCACCCTCACCGAGGCGGACTACGTCTTCCTGCTCGACCCGTGGTGGAACCCCGCCGCCGAGGCGCAGGCGATCGACCGCACCCACCGGATCGGCCAGGATCGGCCGGTCAACGTGTACCGGCTCATCGCGGACGGGACGATCGAGGAGAAGGTGCTCGCGCTGCAGGAGCGGAAGGCCCGGCTGTTCCACGCCGTCCTGGACGAGGACGAGCTGCTCTCCCGCGCGCTCACCGCCGACGACATCCGCGGCCTGTTCGAGGACTGACCCGACCCGCCTCGTTTTGCACGGCACCGCTGCCCGGACGCGCGGACCACCTCCCGTAAACTCTCGGCAGGAGGATTCAGCATGCGCATCACCGGTCTCGGCCACGCAGGAATGTTCATCGAGACCACGGGCGGCAGCATCCTGTGCGACCCCGTGGTCGGCTCGTCGTTCTACGGCTCGTGGTTCGTGTTCCCGGACAACCGGGCGCTCGACTGGGAGCGCTTCGGGGCGGCGGACTTCCTGTACATCTCGCACCGCCATCGCGACCACTTCGATCCCCGGGCGCTGCAGCAGTACGTGTCGAAGGACATCGAGGTGCTGCTGCCGGACTACCCGACGGACGACCTCGAGCAGGATCTCCGCGCGCTCGGGTACGACAACATCACCTACACGCGCGCCGGCGAGGTCATCGAGCGCGGCTCGCTGAAGATCATGATCACGCCGCTGCGCGCACCCAGCGACGGCCCCATCGGCGACTCCAGCCTCTCCGTCGACGACGGCACGGCGTCGATCCTCAACCAGAACGACTCGCACCCGCTGGACCTGGAGAAGCTGCTGTCGTTCGGCAAGCCGGAGGCGTACTTCACCCAGTTCTCCGGCGCGATCTGGTGGCCGATGGTCTACGACCTGCCGCAGGAGGCGAAGCGCAACTTCGCCCACCTCAAGCGTGAGGCCCAGCACAAGCGCGCCATGTTCTACATCGAGAAGGTCGACGCGCCGCACGTCTTCCCGATGGCGGGGCCCCCGATGTTCCTCCGCGATGAACTGTTCCGCTACAACGGCCTCGGCCAGGAGGACGACTCGATCTTCACCGACCAGGCGCAGTTCCTGGCGCGGATGAAGGAGGAGGCGCCGCAGTACGACGGTCACTACTTCCTCCCGGGCACCGTCGTCACCCTCGAGGGGGGCGAGGTGAGCGTCGAGCAGAGCCTGTACACGGATGCCGAGATCGAGCGCATCTTCACCGACAAGTGGGCCTATCTGGAGGAGCAGCGCGCCTCGCGTCAGCAGGAGATCGCCGACGAGGTCGCCTCGCGCTCGCCCATCCTGCCGCCCGCCGAGATGCTCGCCGCGCTCCAGGAGTGGTGGGAGCCGCTGCTGCGCCGCGCACGCACGATCCGCACCGGCGTCGGCGGCCCCGTGCGCTTCACGATCGGCGACCTCGACATGGTCGTGGACTTCCCGAAGGCGAAGCTCCGCGAATACGCGGGGGAGGAGACCGGGTACTGGTTCACGATCCCCGCCGATCTCGTCTCCACGAACCTCGCCGAGCGCGAGATCGACTGGTCGAACTCCATCTTCCTGTCGATGCAGTTCCAGGCCGGACGCGTCGGGAAGTTCAACGAGTTCATCTACACCTTCCTGAAGTGCCTGTCCCGCGACCGCATCGAGTACGTGGAGAACTGGTACGCCGAGCAGGCCGACGTGTCCGAGGACATCGAGCTGGCCGACTGGACCGTGCAGCGCCGCTGCCCGCACCTGCGCGCCGACCTGTCGAAGACCGGCAAGATCGAGGACGGCGTCCTCACCTGCTCGCTGCACGACTGGAAGTGGGACCTCGCGACCGGCAAGTGCCTCACCACCCACGGACACCCGGTGCGCGCGTCCCGCAGCGTCGACGGCGAGATCACCGAGGCCGCGACGCTGCCCGCCGCGGTCTGACGACGCGGAGAAGGGGGCCGATCGCGCACCGCGATCGGCCCCCTTCTCGTGACGTCAGGCGGGAACGGCGTACCCGCGGGAGACCCGGCGCGCGAGGCGCACCGCGAGATCGGCGAGCGCGGCGATGAGCACGGCGCCCATGCCGGCCACGAGCGCCCAGCCGGCGAACTCGAGGTTCGCCTCGGCGAACTGACCGAGCAGCGTCACCGCGATCGACGCGATCCCGATGAGCGGGGCGGCGACCAGCAGCACGAGGACGAAGGTCCGTGAGCCGGCGTGCGCCCGCCGGGCGCGCGCCATGGTCCAGGTCACGGCCGCCGCCAGCAGCGGCAGCCAGAAGATGATCGCCCACGCGAGCACGAGCGCCGCGGCAGCGAAGAGCACTCCGAGCGCCGCGATCGCGATCGTCGAGCCGTCGAACGCCCCGGTTGCGCGGAGGTTCATCCCGACGAGCACAGCCGTCGTGACGAGGCAGGCGGCGGAGATGAGCATCGCCGAGAGCAGGTAGCGGTCGGAGGTCCATGCGCCGTCGACGTCCGTGAAGCCATACAGAGCGGCCACCGACGCGACGGCCCAGAGGACGGCGGCCAGAGCGGCGGTTGCGCCGAGATGGCGCGAGAAGAACAGGGTCACGAGGTTTCCTTTCGATGGGACGGAGGTGAGGAGGCCTGCCACCAGGCGCGGCTCGCCGAAACGGGCCAGGGCGCGGCGCTGGGCGGTCTCCGGGTCGACGCCGACGGCTTCGAGCCGCTCGGCGGCGGAGTGCAGGTGGTCGGCGACCTCGTCGAGCAGGTCGGCGCGGTCGCGCCGCCCGTGCATGCCCGTGCCGAGGACCTGGAGGTACTCGTCGATCAGGCTGTCTGCGGCCACGGGTTCCTCCTCAGGACCGAGTCGACGGCGTCGACGAACTCGCGCCACCCCTGGCGCTGTTCGACGAGTCGGGTCTGGCCCTGCGCCGTCAGGGCGTAGAGCTTCCGGCGGCGGCCCGAGGTGTCGGACCATTCGTGCTGGAGAAGGCCCGCCCGCTCCAGACGGTGCAGCACGGGGTAGACCGTGCCTTCGGCCAGGTCGAACGATCCGCCGCTGCGATCGCGCAGTCGCTCGATGACCCCGTAGCCGTGCAACGGTCCCCCCGAGACGATCGCGAGGACCAGCAGGTCGAGATGACCTTTGAGTGCTTCGCTATTCATACCTAGGGACACTAGGCCTAGCGTCACTAGGTGTCAAGAGGCGGACTATCATCGAGGGAAGCAGCCACCTTTAACACCGTCCAGAGAGGCGGAGAAGGGAGCGCGGATGAGCACGCCCACCGTGCACCCCCGCACCGTGATGTCCACCGCTGACATCGCCCGGGCCCTGACTCGGATCTCCCACGAGATCCTCGAGTCCAACAAGGGGCCCGACGACCTCGTCATCCTCGGCATCCCCACCCGCGGCGTAGCCCTCGCCGACCGCATCGCGGCGCTCGTCTCCGAGTTCGGGGGAGCGGCCGTGCCCCGCGGCGCCCTGGACATCACGATGTACCGCGACGACCTGCACCGGAACCCGACGCGGACGCCCCAGCCCACCCAGATCCCCGCCGGCGGCATCGACGGCAAGACCGTCATCCTCGTCGACGACGTGCTCTTCTCCGGACGCTCAATCCGCGCCGCCCTCGACGCCCTGCAGGACATCGGGCGCCCCGCCGCGGTGCGCCTCGCGATCCTCGTCGACCGCGGCCACCGGGAGCTCCCCATCCGGCCCGACTTCGTCGGCAAGAACCTGCCCAGTGCCCGCCAGGAGCGCGTCAACGTCCTCCTCGCCGAGGTCGACGGCGCCGAGGAGGTGACGATCGCCTCATGAGGCACCTGCTGGACACCAAGACCCTCTCCCGCCACGACGCCCTGCGCATCCTGGACGTCGCCGAGGACATGCGCGACACGCAGACCCGTGAGATCAAGAAGCTCCCGACGCTGCGCGGCAAGACCGTCGTGAACCTCTTCTTCGAGGACTCCACGCGCACCCGCATCTCCTTCGAAGCCGCCGCCAAGCGCCTCTCCGCCGACGTCATCAACTTCTCCGCGAAGGGATCGTCGGTGTCGAAGGGGGAGTCGCTGCAGGACACCGCGCAGACGCTGCAGGCCATGGGCGCGGATGCCGTCGTCATCCGCCACGGCGCCTCCGGCGCCCCGCAGACCCTCGCCACGAGCGGCTGGATCTCCGCGGGCGTCGTCAACGCGGGCGACGGCACGCACGAGCACCCCACGCAGGCGCTGCTCGACGCCTTCACGATCCGCAAGCGGCGCTTCGGCGCGGACAGCCGCGGCCGCGACCTCACGGGCGTCGCCGTCACGATCGTCGGCGACATCCTGCACTCCCGGGTCGCCCGCTCCAACGTGTGGCTGCTGTCGACGCTCGGCGCCGACGTGACCCTCGTCGCCCCGCCGACCCTCGTGCCGCAGGACGTCTCGGCGTGGCCGGCCCGCATCCGCTACGACCTCGACGACGCCCTCGCCGCCGGCCCGGACGCGGTCATGATGCTCCGCATCCAGCTGGAACGCATGAACGCCGCCTATTTCCCCACTGAACGGGAGTATTCCCGCCGCTGGGGTCTGGACGCGCGGCGCGTGGCATCCCTTCCGGCGGATAGCATTGTCATGCACCCCGGTCCCATGAACCGGGGCCTGGAGATCTCCGCCGACGCCGCCGATTCCCCGCGCTCGACCGTGCTCGAACAGGTCGCGAACGGCGTCTCGGTGCGCATGGCGGCGCTGTACCTGCTGCTGGCGGGCGAGCGGGACACGACGAACGCAGAGGAGGCCGCACGGTGACCGAGACCATCCTGATCCGCGGAGCCCGCATCGACGGGGCGGCATCCGACCTCGTGATCGCCGACGGACGCATCGACGAGATCGGCACCGGCCTCAGCCGCGCCGGCGCGCGGGTCGTGGATGCCGACGGGCTCCTCGCCCTGCCCGGTCTCGTCGACATGCACACGCATCTCCGCGAGCCCGGCTACGAGGCGTCCGAGACGATCCTCAGCGGCTCCCGCGCCGCCGCCGCCGGCGGCTACACGACGGTGTTCGCGATGCCGAACACGTCGCCGGTGGCCGACACGGCCGGTGTCGTCGAGCAGGAGCTCGCCCTCGGCGAGGCCGCCGGCTACGTCCACGTGCAGCCGATCGGCGCCGTCACGGTCGGGCAGAAGGGGGAGCGGCTCGCCGAACTCGGCGCCATGGCCTCCTCCCGCGCCCGCGTCCGCGTGTTCAGCGACGACGGATTCTGCGTCTTCGACCCGCTCATCATGCGGCGGGCCCTGGAATACGTGAAGGCCTTCGACGGCGTCGTCGCCCAGCACGCGCAGGACCCGCGGCTCACCGAGGGCGCCCAGATGAACGAGGGCACCGTCTCGGCCGAGCTGGGTCTCGCCGGCTGGCCGGCCGTCGCCGAGGAGTCGATCATCGCCCGCGACGTGCTCCTCGCCGAGCACGTCGGCTCCCGCCTGCATGTCTGCCACCTCTCCACCGCGGGCTCCGTCGACATCATCCGCTGGGCCAAGAAGCGCGGCGTCAACGTCACCGCCGAGGCGACCCCGCACCACCTGCTCCTGACCGAGGATCTCGTCCGCGGCTACGACGCCCGCTTCAAGGTCAACCCGCCGCTGCGCCGCGACGAGGACGTGCAGGCCGTCCGGGAAGGGCTCGCCGACGGGACGATCGACATCGTCGCGACCGACCACGCCCCGCACCCCGCCGAGGCGAAGTCCTGCGAATGGCAGGCCGCCGCGAACGGCATGGTGGGTCTCGAGTCCGCGCTCCGCGTCGTGCAGCAGGCCGTCGTGGACACCGGCCTGCTCGACTGGTCGGACGTCGCCCGCGTCATGTCCGCGGCGCCGGCGCGCATCGGCCGTCTCGACGGCGCCGGCACCCCGCTCGTCGCCGGCGCCCCGGCATCCCTCACCCTGTACGACCCCACGCCGGTGCGCGCGTTCACGCGCGAGGACCTGCACGGGCGCAGCACCAACTCGCCCTACGTCGGCCGCGACCTGCCCGGGCAGGTGCTGTGGACGTTCTTCCGGGGCACCCCCACCGTCGAACGCGGCATCGTCCGCGAGGAAGCACGCGCATGACCCGCGAAACCGCCGTCCTGATCTTCATCGCCCTCGCCGTCGTCCTGCTCGGGCTCGGCGTCTGGGCGTGGATCCGACGAACGCGGCGGGACAGCGCGCTGGCGGCGCCGCTCGGCGAGATCCCGGCGGGCGCGGCGACCCGCGCGGTCTTCCACGGCCTCTACGTGGCCACCACGCGACACGACGAGCCGCTCGAGCGCCTCGCCATCCGCGGGCTCGGCTTCCGCTCCCGCGTCACGGTGACGGTCACCGACCTCGGCGTCGCGCTGGACCTCACCGGCCAGCCGCGTCTGTTCCTCTCCCTGGAGCGCATCGCATCGGTCGGGCAGGCGACGGTCGCGATCGACCGCGTCGTGGAGAAGGACGGACTCGTCCGCCTCGCCTGGCACGCCGCGGCCGACACCCCGGACCGGACGCTCGTCGACACGTACCTGCGGGCGCAGGACGCGTCCTCGCGCGCCGTCGTCGACGCCATCGCCGGCATCCTGCCCGCACCGACTTCCACCACCCCGACGGGAACCGACGCATGAGCTTCACCACCGACCCCGCCGTCCTCGTCCTCGAGGACGGCACCCGCCACACCGGCCGCGCGTACGGCGCGCGCGGCGTGACCCTCGGCGAGGTCGTCTTCTCCACCGGCATGACCGGCTACCAGGAGACCCTCACCGACCCGTCCTACGCCGGCCAGATCGTGCTGCAGACCGCGCCGCACATCGGCAACACGGGCATGAACGACGACGACCCCGAGTCGCGGCGCATCTGGGTCGCCGGCTACATCGTCCGCGACCCCTCGCGCGTCGTGTCGAACTGGCGCGCCCAGGAGTCCCTCGACGATGCCCTCGAGCGCGACGGGATCGTCGGCATCAGCGGCATCGACACCCGCGCCGTCACTCGGCACATCCGCTCCGCCGGGTCGATGCGCGGCGGCGTGTTCTCCGGCGCGTCCGCAGACCTGGCGGCCGACGAGCAGCTGCGCATGGTGCGCGAGGCGCCGCAGATGGCCGGCCAGAACCTGTCCGCCGCCGTCTCGGTCTCCGAGGCGCAGGTGACCCCCGCCGTCGGCGAGCGCCTCGGCAATCTCGCCGTCCTGGACCTCGGCGTCAAGCAGTCCACCGTCACGAACCTCGCGGCGCGCGGGTTCGACGTGCACGTGCTCCCGCAGAGCGTCACGATCGACGAGATCCGCGCGATCGACCCGGTCGCCGTGTTCTACTCCAACGGCCCCGGCGACCCGGCCGCCTCCGACGACCATGTGAACCTGCTGCGCGCCGTCCTGGACGAGCGGCTGCCGTTCTTCGGCATCTGCTTCGGCAACCAGCTGCTCGGACGCGCGCTCGGCTTCGGGACCTACAAGCTGCCCTTCGGGCACCGCGGCATCAACCAGCCGGTGCTGGACAAGCAGACCGGGCGCGTCGAGATCACGGCGCACAACCACGGCTTCGCCGTCGACGCGCCGATCGAGGGCGTCACGGACAGCCCGAACGGCTACGGGCGTGTCGAGGTCAGCCACGTGGACCTCAACGACAACGTCGTGGAGGGCCTGCGCGCCCTCGACATCCCGGCGTTCTCGGTGCAGTACCACCCCGAGTCGGCGGCCGGACCCCACGACGCCAACTACCTGTTCGACCGCTTCCGCGACCTCGTCGTGTCGACCCTGAAGGACAAGAACTAGTGCCCAAGCGCGACGACATCCGCTCCGTCCTCGTCATCGGCTCCGGCCCCATCGTCATCGGCCAGGCCTGCGAGTTCGACTACTCCGGCACCCAGGCGTGCCGCGTGCTGCGCGAGGAGGGCGTCCGCGTCATCCTCGTCAACTCCAACCCGGCGACGATCATGACCGATCCCGACTTCGCCGACGCGACCTACATCGAGCCGATCACCTGGCAGGTGATCGAGACGATCATCGCGAAGGAGCGCCCGGACGCGATCCTGCCGACCCTCGGCGGCCAGACGGCCCTGAACGCCGCGATCGACCTGCACAACCACGGGGTCCTCGAGAAGTACGACATCGAGCTCATCGGCGCGAACTTCGAGGCCATCAACAAGGGCGAGGACCGGCAGATCTTCAAGCAGCTCGTGCTGGACGCCGGCGCCGACGTCGCCGACAGCCGCATCTGCCACACGATGGACGAGGTGCTCGCCGGTGCCGCCGAGCTCGGCTACCCGCTCGTCGTCCGGCCGTCCTTCACGATGGGCGGCCTCGGCTCCGGCTTCGCCTACGACGAGAACGACCTCCGCCGGATCGCCGGCGCGGGCCTGCGCGACTCCCCGACGACCGAGGTGCTCCTGGAGGAGTCGATCCTCGGCTGGAAGGAGTACGAGCTCGAGCTCATGCGCGACACGGCCGACAACACCGTCGTCGTCTGCTCCATCGAGAACGTCGACCCCGTCGGCGTGCACACCGGCGACTCCATCACCGTCGCCCCGGCCCTCACCCTCACCGACCGCGAGTACCAGAAGCTCCGCGACATCGGGATCGACATCATCCGCGCCGTCGGCGTCGACACCGGCGGGTGCAACATCCAGTTCGCCGTCGACCCGGCCACCGGCCGCATCATCGTCATCGAGATGAACCCCCGCGTCTCGCGCTCCTCGGCGCTCGCGTCCAAGGCCACCGGCTTCCCGATCGCGAAGATCGCCGCGAAGCTCGCGATCGGCTACCGCCTCGACGAGATCCCCAACGACATCACGAAGGTGACGCCGGCGAGCTTCGAGCCGACGCTGGACTACGTCGTCGTCAAGGTGCCGCGGTTCAACTTCGAGAAGTTCCCGAACGCCGACACGACGCTCACCACCACGATGAAGTCCGTCGGCGAGGCCATGGCCATCGGCCGCAACTACGCCACGGCGCTGCAGAAGGCGCTGCGCTCGCTCGAGAAGCGCGGCTCCAGTTTCCACTGGGGCGACGAGCCGCGGTCGATGGAGGAGCTGCTGGAGGTCGCGAGGAAGCCCACCGACGGTCGCATCGTCGTGCTCCAGCAGGCGCTCCGCAAGGGCGCGACCCTGGAACAGGCCTTCGAGGCCACGAAGATCGACGCCTGGTTCCTCGACCAGATGATCCTCATCAACGAGGTCGCCGAGTTCATCGCCGCGGCCGCAGAGCTGGATGCCGCGACGATCCGCATCGCGAAGGATCACGGCTTCAGCGACGCGCAGATCGCGCAGCTGCGGGGCCTGGACGAGGCCGAGGTGCGCGGGATCCGGCACGGGCTCGGCATCCGCCCGGTCTACAAGACCGTCGACACCTGCGCGGGGGAGTTCCCGGCCCAGACGCCGTACCACTACTCCTCCTACGACGCCGAGACCGAGGTGACGCCGTCGGAGCGCCGGAAGATCGTGATCATCGGCTCCGGACCCAACCGGATCGGCCAGGGCGTCGAGTTCGACTACTCGTGCGTGCACGCCTCGTTCGCGCTGTCCGACGCGGGGTACGAGACCGTCATGGTCAACTGCAACCCCGAGACGGTGTCCACCGACTACGACACCTCCGACCGGCTGTACTTCGAGCCGCTGACCCTCGAGGACGTCCTCGAGGTGCTGCACGCGGAGGCCCGCTCCGGTGAGATCCTCGGCGTCATCTGCCAGCTCGGCGGGCAGACACCGCTGGGCCTCGCGAAGGGCATCGAGGCCGCCGGCTACCCGATCCTCGGCACCCAGCCGGCCGCCATCGACATGGCGGAGGAGCGGAGCCTGTTCTCCGGGCTCCTCGCCGAGGCCGGGCTCGTCGCCCCGCGGCACGGCACCGCCACCGACGAGGCCGGCGCGATCGTCATCGCCGAGGAGATCGGCTACCCCGTGCTCGTGCGCCCGAGCTTCGTGCTCGGCGGCCGCGGCATGGAGATCGTGTACGACACCGACAGCCTCCGCGACTACTTCGTCCGCGTCGCCGACCAGGCGATCATCGGCGAAGGTGCGCCGCTGCTCGTGGACCGGTTCCTCGACGACGCCGTGGAGATCGACGTCGACGCGCTGTACGACGGCGAGGAGCTGTACATCGGCGGTGTCATGGAGCACCTCGAGGAGGCCGGCATCCACTCCGGCGACTCCAGCTGCACCCTTCCGCCGATGTCGCTCGGCCGCAACGAGATCGACCGCGTCCGCATCGCGACCCTCGCGATCGCGAAGGGCGTGGGCGTCCGCGGCCTCCTCAATGTGCAGTTCGCGGTGTCGGCCGGCGTGCTCTACGTCATCGAGGCCAACCCGCGCGCGTCGCGCACCGTCCCGTTCGTCTCCAAGGCGCTCGGCATCCCGCTCGCGAAGGCCGCCGCCCGCATCATGGCCGGCGCCACGATCGCCGAGCTGAAGGACGAGGGGCTGCTGCCCGCGCAGGACGGCTCCCGGGTGCCGCTGGACGCCCCGGTCGCCGTCAAGGAGGCCGTGCTGCCGTTCAAGCGGTTCCGCACCGCCGACGGGCACACGGTGGACTCCGTGCTCGGCCCGGAGATGCGCTCCACGGGCGAGGTCATGGGCATCGACCGCGACTTCCCGACGGCGTTCGCGAAGAGCCAGGCCGCCGCATACGGCGGGATGCCGACCTCCGGCACCGTGTTCCTCTCGGTGGCCGACGACGACAAGCGCGCCGTGATCCTGCCCGCGCACCGGCTGCAGGAGCTCGGCTTCCGCCTCGTCGCGACCGAGGGCACGGCGGAGATCCTGGCGCGCAACGGCATCCGCGTGGAGGTCGTGAACAAGTACTCCGCGACCCACGACTCCGGCGAGGTGAACGTCGTCGACCTCATCAACGCGGGCGAGATCGACATCATCGTCAACACGCCCTCCGGCGGCATCGCACGCGCCGACGGCTACGAGATCCGGGCCGCGGCGGTCGCCGGCGACAAGGCGCTGTTCACGACCATGGCCGTGCTCGGCGCGGCCGTCAGCGCCCTCCCCGTCCTCCGCGAGGGGTTCCGCGTGCGGAGCCTCCAGGAGTACGCCGCCGACCGGGCGGCGTCGGCGTGAGCGGATTCGGCGGGCGCCTGCACGCCGCCATGACGGAGCGCGGCCGGCTGTGCGTCGGCATCGACCCGCACGCCGCGCTGCTCGAGGAGTGGGGGCTGGATGCCACGGCCGCCGGCGCGCGCGACTTCGGCCTGCGCGTGGTCGACGCGGCGGCGGGGCGCGTCGCCGTCGTGAAGCCGCAGGTGGCGTTCTTCGAGCAGTACGGCTCGGCGGGCTTCGCCGCCCTCGAGGACGTCCTGCGCGCGGCACGCGAGGCGGGCCTGCTCGTCATCGCCGACGCGAAACGCGGCGACATCGGCTCGACCATGGACGCGTACGCGCAGGCGTGGCTCGCCCCGGGGTCGCCGCTGGAGGCGGACGCCGTGACGGTGAGCCCGTACCTGGGCCCCGACTCGCTGCGCGGCACGATCGCGCACGCCGTCCGCGGCGGCAAGGGCGTCTTCGTCCTCGCCGCGACGAGCAACCCCGAGGCGCTCGGACTGCAGTCGGCCGAGGTCACGGTCGTCGACGCCGAGCGCGGGCAGACGGTCGCCGACTGGGTCGCCTCCCACGCCGGAGCGGCGAACCGCTTCGGCGTCGTGGAGGGCGACGCGCTCGGCCCGGTCGGCTTCGTCGTCGGCGCCACGATCGACCGCGACGAACTGGGCCTGCGGACCGAGACGCTCGGCGGTGCGCCGATCCTCGCGCCGGGCTTCGGCGCGCAGGGCGCGCGCCTGGCCGACCTCGACCGCCTCTTCGGCGCGCTCGCGCCGCAGGTGCTCGCCTCGGCGAGCCGCAGCATCCTCGGCGCGGGACCGGACGGTCTCGTCGCCGCGATCGACGCGCACAACGCAGAACTGCAGGAGAACCGCCGTGGCTGACGGACAGCGTCCCCCCGAGGTCGACCGGGCCGCGGCATCGCGGCGCGCCGTCGCCGCCCGCCGCGAGCGCGCGTCGCTCAAGCGCGACGTCTCGACCCGCGTCATCACGCCGCAGGAGCTGCTGCGGCGCGCCCTCGCCGACCCGGCGTCGCCGGCCGGTGCCATGCGGGTGCCGGAGTTCCTCACCGCGATCCCGGCGATCGGGGAGGGCAAGCGCGACCGCATCCTCGCCGAACTCGGCATCTCGCCCGTCAAGCGGCTCGGGGGTCTCGGCACCCGGCAGCGGGTCGCGCTGCAGGCCTTCCTCGACCGGCGCTGGCCGGAGCCCGCGCCGCGCGCCGGCCGCAGCCGTCTGCTCGTGCTCGCCGGCCCCACGGCCGTCGGGAAGGGCACCGTCGCCGCGCACATCAAGGCGCACCACCCCGGCATCCTGCTGTCCGTCTCCGCGACGACGCGGACGCCGCGGCCGGGGGAGGTCGAGGGGGAGCACTATTTCTTCGTCGACGATGCCGAGTTCGACCGTCTCATCGCCTCCGGCGCGCTCCTCGAGAACGCGACGGTGCACAACACGCACCGCTACGGCACGCCGAAGGCCCCGATCGACGCCGCCCTCGCGGAAGGACGCACCGTTCTGCTGGAGATCGACCTGCAGGGCGCTCGGCAGGTGCGTGCCGCTGCGCCGGACGCCACGCTGGTCTTCCTCCTGCCGCCGAGCTGGGACGAGCTGGTCCAGCGGCTCGTCGGCCGGGGCACGGAGGACGAGGAGGAGCGCGCCCGGCGCCTCCGCACCGCCCGCCGTGAGCTCGCCGCGCAGGGGGAGTTCGACTACCTCGTCGTCAACGACGAGGTCGCCCGTGCCGCCGAGGAGGTCGCCGCCCTCGCGCGGTGACGCCCGCCCGTCCGGTAGACTGGTGGGATGCCGCGGCGCCGCCGCGCCACGATCTTTCCCATGACATCCGATCCAGGAGGTTTCGCCATGGCCGGAACGAACCAGGGCATCATCGACCCGCCCATCGACGCACTGCTCGACAAGGTGGACTCGAAGTACCAGCTCGTCATCTACGCATCCAAGCGCGCGCGTCAGATCAACGACTACTACTCCGACCTGCACGAGGGGAACCTGTTCGACAACGTGGGCCCGCTCGTGGACTCCAGCGTCGAGGACAAGCCGCTCACGATCGCGATGCACGAGATCCACGAGGACAAGCTCCGCCTTCGCCCGGCCGAGTGACTCTGTGACGCCGCAAGGCGTCGCCATGCCCGTGTGCCCTGACATGTCAGGCCCCACGGGCATGATGGTTTCCGCACCCGTTCGCGTCCGTTTCCTGGAGAGCCGATGACCCCGCTGCGCCTGTTCACCTCCGAGTCCGTCACGGAGGGGCATCCGGACAAGATCTGCGACCAGATCTCCGACAGCATCCTCGATGCGATCCTCACCGACGACCCGGACGGCCGGGTCGCCGTCGAGACGCTCGTGACGACGGGTCTCGTCCACGTGGCCGGCGAGGTCTCCACGAGCGCGTACGTGGAGATCCCGGCGATCGTGCGCGACGTCGTCAACCGCATCGGCTACACATCCTCCGAGACCGGGTTCGACGGCGACTCGTGCGGCGTGAGCGTGTCCATCGGCGCCCAGTCCTCCGACATCGCCGCGGGCGTCGACAAGGCGTTCGAGCGTCGCGAAGACGGCTCGGAGGACCCGCACGACCTGCAGGGCGCCGGCGACCAGGGCATCATGTTCGGCTACGCGACCACCGAGACCCCGCAGCTCATGCCGATGGCGATCTGGACCGCGCACCGCATCGCCGAGCGGCTGTCCGAGGTGCGCCGCGACGGCAGCCTGCCGTTCCTCCGGCCCGACGGGAAGACGCAGGTGACCCTCGGCTACGACGGCACCGTCCCCAAGACGGTCGAGTCCGTCGTGCTCTCCACGCAGCACCACCCGGACATCTCGCAGAAGGCGCTGCGCGCCGCGATCCGCGCCGAGGTCATCGAGCCGGTCCTCGAGCAGACGGGCCTCGACATGCCCGATGTGAAGTACTTCATCAACCCGGCCGGGCCGTTCGTCATCGGCGGCCCGAAGGGCGACGCCGGTCTCACCGGGCGGAAGATCATCATCGACACCTACGGCGGCGCGTCGCGCCACGGCGGCGGCGCGTTCAGCGGGAAGGACCCCTCGAAGGTCGACCGCTCGGCCGCGTACGCCATGCGCTGGGTCGCCAAGAACGCCGTCGCTGCGGGCCTGGCCGACCGGCTCGAGGTGCAGGTCGCGTACGCCATCGGCAAGGCCAAGCCCGTCGGACTCTACGTGGAGAGCTTCGGCACCGGCCACGTCGCGGACGAGGTCATCACGGCCGCGATCCGCGAGGTGTTCGACCTGCGACCGCACGCGATCATCGAGCACCTCGACCTCCTGCGCCCCATCTACGCGCAGACCGCCGCGTACGGTCACTTCGGCCGGGAACTGCCCGACTTCACGTGGGAGCGCACGGACCGCGTCGAGGAGCTCCGCGCGGCCGCACGACTGTAGAGCCGCGGCCGTGACGAGCGTCGCCCGCGTCCTCATCGACTCCCCGCTGCCGCAGCTCGACCGGCTGTTCGACTACGCCGTGCCGGCGGAGCTGGATGCCGACGCGGTCCCGGGCGTGCGGGTGAAGGTGCCGCTGCGCACCGCCGGGCGGGTCGTCGAGGGGTACGTCGTCGAGCGCGGGGAGGCGGAGACCTCCGGCCGCCCCCTGTCCGACCTCGACAGCGTGGTCTCCACAGTGCCGGTGCTCACTCCGCCGCTGTACGCCCTGGCACGCCGCGCGGCCGACCGCGCCGCCGGCTCGGCGAGCGACATCCTGCGGCTCGCGATCCCGAAGCGCATGGTGCGCGCCGAGAAAGCGTGGCTCGCCGCCGAGACGCCGCCCGTCGCCGCCGTGCCCCCGGAGGCCGCCGCGTGGGCGTCCGGCCTGCTGGCCGGCTACCCGGGTCTCGCCGAAGCCCTCGCGGCCGGGGAGCGGCTGGCCCTGGACGCCCCGCCCCGCCCGTCGACGGAACGCGTCGTGGGGGCCTGGGCCGAGCTGCTCGCCGCGATCGCCGTGCACACGCTCGCCGCGGGCCGCAGCACGCTGCTCGTCGTCCCCGACCAGCGCGACGAGGATCAGGTGCTCGCGGCGCTGGAGGGACGCGCGCCCGAGGTGGTCCGCGACGACGCGCGCCGTTCGGGTCCCGAACGGTACGCGACGTACCTGCGCCTGCTCACCCCGGCCCCCTGCATCGTCGTCGGCAACCGGTCCACGGTGTACGCCCCGGCATCCCAGACGGGTGTCGTGGTCGTGTGGGACGACGGCGATCCGCTCCTGGCGGAGCCGCTGAGCCCGGGCGTGCACGCCCGCGACGCGGCGCTCATCCGGCAGGAGCTCGAGGGCAGCGCCCTCGTGTTCGCGGGGCACACCCGCACGACCGACGTCGAGCGTCTCGTGCAGATCGGGTGGGTCCGCGACCTGCCCGCCGCGCGCCGCGCGAGTCCCCGGGTCGTGCTGTCGGCCACCCGCGAGGGCGAGTCCCGGGGCGCGCGTGTGCCCTCGGCGGCCTTCGCGGCCGCGCGGGAGGCCATCGCGGGGGGTGGGCCCGTGCTCGTGCAGGTCGCGCGGCCGGGGTACGCGCCCGTGCTCGTGTGCGCCGACTGCCGCACGCCGGCGCGGTGCCGGCACTGCGGCGGGCCGATGCGGGCCCGGCGGGCCGGCGCGGCGCCGGAGTGCACGTGGTGCGGCCGGTCGGCGCCGAACTGGTCCTGCACCAACTGCGAGTCCACGAAGCTGCGGATGGCCTCGGCCGGCAGTGAGCGCACCGCCGACGAGCTCGGCCGGGCGTTCCCGAACACGCGGATCATCGTCGCGGACGGCGAGCACCCCGTCAGCCGCGTCGAGCACCGCCCCGCCCTCGTCGTCGCGACGCGCGGCGCGGAACCGGCCGCCGTGGGCGGCTACCGCGCCGTCATCCTCCTCGACGGCGACCGGATGCTGATGGCCGAGCAGCTGCGGATCGGGGAGTCGTGCCTGCGCTGGTGGTCGCACGCCGCGACGCTCGCGGCCCCCGGGGCGCCCGTGCACCTCGTGGGGGTGTCGGGGCCCGTCGCGCGGGCTCTGGCGACCTGGACGCAGCCCGCCTACGCGCGTGCCGAGCTCGCCGACCGCGTCCCGCTGCACATGCCGCCCGCCGTCCGCGTCGCCGCCCTGGAGGGCGCCGTGCCGGTCGTGGAGGCGACGCTCGCGGAGCTGCGGACCGCCGTGCCCTCGCTCGGGCCCGAGGCGGTGCTGGGACCGGTGCCGCAGGCGGAGGGCGGTGTCCGGGCCCTCGTGCGCTTCGACTACGGGCACGGCAAGGCCGTCGCCGAGCACCTCCGGGCGGCCGTCGTCGCGGAGGCGCTGCGCGCCCGCCGGGCGAGGGAGCGCGGCACGCGCAATACACTCAGAGTGCGGCTCGACGTGCCCGAGCTGGATCTGTGAGGAGTCCCATGCGCATCGTCTTCGCCGGGACACCGCACCCGGCGGTCCCCTCGCTGCACGCCGTCGCGGCGTCCGCGCACGACCTGGTCGGCGTCGTCACGCGCGGCGACGCGCCGCTCGGCCGCAAGCGCGTCCTCACGCCGTCTCCGGTCGCCGCCGCAGCCGAGGCGCTCGGCGCACCGGTCGTCAAGGCCGACCGGCTCGACGCCGACGCGACGGCCGCGATCGAGGCGCTCCGCCCCGACCTCGGGGTCATCGTCGCGTACGGCGGACTGGTCCGCGAGCCCCTCCTGTCGCTGCCGCGGCACGGCTGGATCAATCTGCACTTCTCGCTCCTGCCGGCCTGGCGCGGCGCCGCGCCGGTGCAGCGCTCGCTCATGGCGGGGGAGACCGTCACGGGTGCGAGCGTCTTCCAGCTCGTCCCGGCGCTCGACGCGGGCGACGTCTTCGGGGAGATCCGCTACGACGTCCCGGCCGAAGCGACCGCCGGCGACGTACTCGCAGCCCTCGCCGAGCGCGGAGCGGCCCTGCTCGTCGACGTCGTCGACGCGATCGCGGCGGGCACCGCGCGCGCCGTGCCGCAGAGCGGGGAGCCGACCCTCGCCCCCAAGCTCACGATCGCCGACGGCGCCCTGGACTTCACGGCATCCGCCGACGCCGTCCTCGCCCGGTTCCGCGGCACGACCCCCGAGCCGGGCGCGCACACCTCCGTCGGCGGTCAGCGCCTGAAGGTGCTCTCCGCCGTCCGCGGCCCCGACACCGGCCTGGATGCCGGGCGCCTCGCCCTCGTCGACGGCGCCGTCCTCGTCGGCGCTCGGGAGGGCACCGTGGCCCTGCGCACCGTGCAGCCGGCCGGCAAGGGACCGATGGCCGCCGCCGACTGGTGGCGGGGCCTCAGAACCGACGACCCGCGGGTGGATGCGGCGGTGGCCCCGTGAACCTCGCCCGCCGCGTCGCATACGAGACGCTCCGCGCCGTGCACGAGTCCGACGCGTACGCCAACCTGCTGCTGCCGCGGGAGATCACGCTCGCCGGCCTCGACACGGCCGACGCGGGGCTCGCCACCGAGCTCACCTACGGGACGCTGCGCCTGCAGGGGACGTACGACGCCATCATCGCGGATGCTGCGGGCCGGGCGACCGAGGACATCGATGCGGATGTCCTGGACGCGCTGCGACTCGGCGCGCATCAGCTCCTGTCGATGCGGGTCGCGACGCACGCCGCCGTCAACGAGACTGTCGACCTCGTGCGGGACACCGCGGGGAAGAAGGCCACCGGGTTCGCCAACGCCGTCCTGCGGCGGATCTCGGAGCGGCCGCTGGCGGAGTGGCTGGACCGCGTCGAGAGCGCGGCCCGCTCCGACGACGAGCGCCTCGGCCTCCGCTACGCGCATCCCGTGTGGGTCATCCGCGCGTTCCGGCGTGCGCTGACCGCCGAGGGCCGGGCCGATGAGCTCGAAGACCTGCTGGCCGCCGACAACGCCGCACCGGGTGTCACGATGACGGCGCTCCCCGGCCTGGTCGACGCACCGGCGGACGCCGAGGCGACGCCGTACTCGCCCATCGGGTTCCGCCTGGCCGGGGGAGACCCCGAGCGGCTCGTCCGCCAGGCGTCCGGCCGCGTGCGCGTGCAGGACGAGGGGTCGCAGCTCGCGGCCCTCGCCCTCACCCGCGCCGCGCCGATCCGCGGCGGCGAGCGCTGGCTCGACCTGTGCGCCGCGCCGGGCGGGAAGACCGCCGTCCTCGCCGCCGAGGCGCTCGCGGGCGGCGCAGCCCTGGAGGCCAACGAGCTCTCGCCCATCCGCGCGCGCCTGGTCCGCCACTCCGTGTCGGGGGTGCCCCTGGATGTGCCGGTCTCGGAGGAGGACGGCCGCGACCGTGCGGGCCGTGGCCGCTACGACCGCATCCTGGTCGACGCCCCGTGCACGGGGCTCGGTGCGCTGCGCCGACGTCCGGAGGCGCGCTGGCGGAAGAGCCCCGCCGACGTCCCCGCGCTCGTCGATCTGCAGCGGGAGCTCCTCACGGCGGCCGTCGACGCCCTGGCGCCGGGCGGCATCGTCGCCTACGTCACGTGCTCGCCGCACCTCGCCGAGACCGCCGCGGTCGTCGCGGACGTCCGCCGCTCGCGCGGCGACGCGCTGGAGGAACTCGACGCGCGGGCGGTGCTGGCATCCATCTCGCCGCGCGAGATCGACCTGCCGGAACCCGCGGACGGGTCGGGCCGGGCCCAGCTCTGGCCGCACCGGCACGGCACGGACGCCATGTCGATCACGCTGCTGCGCCGCCGCTGAGCCGGGCCGCGCCCGGGCACCCGGCATCCCGGGCAAAAGGGGGACGCTTCGCGCCGCCTCACGCCCGCCCATGCGGCACGAACTGCCCCCGATCGGCGCGAGAGCGGGCGCGCCCCGGCATCCCGGGCGAAAGGGGGACGCTTCGCGCCGCCTCACGCCCGCCCATGCGGCGCGAACTGCCACCGATCGGCGCGAGAGCCGCCCCGCCCCGGCATCCTGGCCGAAAGGGTGGCGCTTCACGCCGCCTCGCGCCCGCCCATGCGGCACGAACTACCACCAATCGGCGCGAGAGCCAGCCCGCCCCGGCATCCTGGCCGAAAGGGTGGCGCTTCACGCCGCCTCGCGCCCGCCCATGCGGCACGAACTGCCCCCGATCGGCGCGAGAGCCGGCCCGCCCCGGGATAATGGGGCCGTGCCCTCCGCCGACGCCATCCGCATCAACCCGAGCATCCTCGCCGCCGACTTCGTGAACATGCAGGCCGACCTCGCGCGCATCGCGACGGCCGACTTCGTCCACGTCGACGTCATGGACAACCACTTCGTGCCGAACCTGACGTTCGGGCCGCAGATGGTCGAGCGGATCCAGGCGACGAGCCCCGTGCCGCTGGACGTGCACCTCATGATCGCCGACCCCGACCGGTGGGCACCCGGCTACGCCGAGCTCGGCGCGGCATCCGTCACCTTCCATCTCGAGGCCGCCACCGACCCCGTCCGGCTCGCGCGTCGGCTGCGGGAGATCGGGGCGCGTGCCGGTGTCGCCGTCAAGCCCGCGACCCCCGTCGAATCGCTCTTCGACGTGCTCGACGAGTTCGACCAGATCCTCGTGATGACCGTCGAGCCGGGATTCGGCGGCCAGAGCTTCATGGCCGACCAGATGCCCAAGCTCGCCTCACTCGCCGACGAGGCGCGGGCCCGCGGCTCGCAGGTGTGGCTGCAGGTCGACGGAGGCATCAGCGCCTCGACGATCGCGCAGGCCGCGGAGGCCGGCGCCGACACGTTCGTCGCGGGGTCGGCGGTGTTCGGCGCGGACGATCCCGGCCAGGCGATCGCGGCGCTGCGGGCCCAGGCATCCGCGCATCACCGGCACTGACCGCGGCCGGCGGCAACCGGGGCCTCCCTCGGCCCGGTAACCTGTCAGGGTGAAGACGTTCGACGATCTGTTCGCGGAGCTGACCGCGACCGCGGCGGCACGTCCCGAGGGATCGGGCACGGTCGCCCAGCTCGACCGCGGTGTGCACGCCATCGGCAAGAAGATCGTCGAGGAGGCCGCCGAGGTGTGGATGGCGGCGGAGTTCCAGTCGCAGGACGAGGCGGCCGAGGAGATCTCCCAGCTGCTGTACCACCTCCAGGTGATGATGCTCGCGAAGGGCCTCAGCCTCGAGGATGTCTACCGACATCTCTGAGCGACGCCGCCGACTCCACACCACGAACCGAAAGCCCCCGCAACATGCTGCGTATCGCTGTGCCGAACAAGGGATCGCTCGCCGAGACCGCCGCCGAGATGCTCGGAGAGGCCGGCTACATCGGCCGCCGCGACCCCAAGGACCTGCACGTCATCGATCCCGTCAACGAAGTCGAGTTCTTCTACCTGCGCCCCAAGGACATCGCGACGTACGTCGGCTCCGGCGCCCTCGACGTCGGGATCACCGGCCGTGACCTGCTGCTGGATGCCCGGATGCCCGGTGCCCGGGAGATCGAGAAGCTCGGCTTCGGCGCCTCCACGTTCCGTTTCGCGGGCCCTCCCGGAGCCTTCTCCGAGCTGAGCGACCTCGACGGCGTGCGCGTCGCGACGGCGTACCCCGGCCTCGTGGACGCCTACCTCGACGAACACGGCGTGGCCGTCGACCTCGTGCCGCTGGACGGCGCCGTGGAATCGGCCGTGCAGCTGGGCGTCGCCGACGCCGTCGCCGACGTCGTCTCCACCGGCACGACCCTGAAGCAGGCGGGCCTGGAGATCTTCGGCCCCGTGCTGCTGGAGTCCGAGGCCGTCCTCATCGGCGCTCCGACCGAGGCCGAGGGCACCGACACGCTGCTGCGGCGCCTCCGCGGCGTCATGGTCGCCCGCCAGTACGTCCTCATCGACTACGACCTGCCGGCGAACCTCGTCGACGACGCCGTGGCCATCGCGCCGGGGATCGAGTCGCCCACCATCTCACCGCTGCGCGACCCGGAGTGGGTGGCCGTGCGCGTCATGAGCCCCCGCAAGAGCGTCAACCAGGTGATGGATGCGCTGTACGCGATCGGCGCACGCGCGATCCTCGTCACCCCGATCCACAACGCGCGGCTCTGACATGTCGCCGGCCTGCCGCGTCATCCCCTGCCTCGACGTCGCCGACGGGCGCGTCGTGAAGGGGGTGAACTTCGAGAACCTGCGCGAGATGGGCGACCCCGTCGAGCTGGCCCGCCGCTACTACGAGCAGGGCGCCGACGAGCTGACCTTCCTCGACGTCACCGCGACGGTCGACGACCGCTCGACGACCTACGACGTCGTGCGACGCACCGCGGAAGAGGTCTTCATCCCGCTCACCGTCGGCGGCGGCGTGCGGACGACCGACGACGTCGCCCGGCTGCTCGGCGTCGGCGCCGACAAGGTCGGCGTGAACTCCGCGGCCATCGCCCGCCCCGAGCTCATCGACGAGATCGCCGACCGCTTCGGCGCGCAGGTGCTCGTGCTGTCGCTGGACGTCAAGCGCGCGCCCGGCACGACCTCCGGATTCGTCGTCACGACGCACGGCGGGCGCACCCTCACGACCCTCGACGCCGTCGCCTGGGCCCGGGAGGCCATCGACCGGGGGGCCGGGGAACTGCTCGTCAACTCCATCGACGCCGACGGCACGAAGGACGGCTTCGACCTGGAGCTCGTCCGGCTCATGCGCGAGGTCTCCAGCGTGCCCGTCATCGCGTCCGGGGGAGCGGGCACCGCCGCGCACTTCGCCCCCGCCGTGCACGCGGGCGCGGATGCGGTGCTCGCGGCGTCGGTGTTCCACTCCGGGCAGCTCACGATCGGCGACGTGAAAGACGCCCTCGCCGCAGACGGAATCGAGGTGCGGTGATGACCGAGGACATCGAGACGCGGATCTCCCGCGTCGCGTTCGACGACGACGGGCTGGCACCGGCCATCATCCAGCAGTTCGACACCGGTGAGGTGCTCATGCTGGGGTGGATGGATGCCGAAGCCCTCCGCCGCACGCTCACCTCGGGCCGGGTGACCTTCTGGTCGCGCTCACGGCAGGAGTACTGGCGCAAGGGCGACACATCGGGGCACGCGCAATACGTCAAGGGCGCACGCCTGGACTGCGACGGCGACGCCCTGCTCATCACGGTCGACCAGGTGGGGGCCGCCTGCCACACCGGCGACCGCACGTGCTTCGACGCCGACGACCTGACCCCCGCCGTGGGGGAGCGGTGACGGCACCCGCCGCCGGGCACCGCGCGCGGCGCGCACGCCTCGGGAGCGTGCTCGCCGTCGTCGTCGGCGGTGCGCTCGCCCTCATCTCCTCGACGCAGACGTGGATCGACGTGACCCTCCGCGACGGGGCGCGCGAGACGCTGCACGTCGCCGGCGCGGACGCCCTGCCGCTCCTGGCCCCGCTGAGCCTCGCGGCCCTCGCCCTGGGGCTCGCGCTCACGATCGCGGGTCGCGTGACCCGCTACGTGTTCGGCGTCATCGCCGTCGCGATCGGCGCCGGGCTGCTCGCCGGCGCCTGGCGGGTCGCGGCCGAGCATCCCATCGACGCGGTCACCTCGACCGTGGCCGAGGCGACCGGCCTGACCGGGACGGAGACGGTCGGCGCGCTCGTGGCATCCCTCGTGACGACGCCGTGGCCGTACGTCGCGATCGTGACGGCGCTGCTCGTCGCGGCCGGCGGGATCCTGACGCTCGTGACGGCCCGCACGTGGAGCGGCGCCGGGCGGCGCTACCGCACGGCGGCCGAGCCCGCCGCCGGCGGCCCGGCCTCGTCCCGCCCGCACGACGCGATCGATTCCTGGGACGACCTCAGCCGCGGCGACGACCCGACGCGCTGATGCCCAGCGGCCCCGCGCGGCCCCGCTAGACTTGCCGAGCGGGCACGCCCGCCACGCACGCGAAGGAGAACAATGAGCAACAACATCGGCGATCCCGGCCACGGACACTCCCCGGCTGCCTGGACGGCCGTCGTCATCATGCTCCTCGCGGTCACGCTGGGCACGCTCTTCTTCTTCCTCGACCTGCCCGTGCTCGTCTGGGCCTCGTTCGGCCTGCTGCTCGTCGGTCTCCTCGTCGGCTGGGGCATGGCCAAGGCCGGCTACGGCGTCGGCGGAGACAAGTACGTCGCGAAAGAGCACTGACGTGCTCGCCGACCTCACGGCCGGCGCGGTGGAGGATGCCGAAGAGCGCAGGCTCTCTCGGCCGCTCGACGTCGTCGAGAAGAGCGCCCTCGCCCAGCCGCCCGCGCGCGACGCCCTCGCAGCCCTCGCCCCCGCGGACCGAGTCAAGATCATCGCCGAGGTCAAGCGCGCGAGCCCCTCACGCGGCGACCTCGCCGCCATCCCCGACCCGGCGCACCAGGCGTCGCTGTACGAGCAGGGCGGCGCGTCGGCGATCTCGGTCCTGACCGAGGGTCGTCGCTTCAAGGGATCGCTCGCGGACCTGGAGGCCGTGAAGGCCGCCGTGTCGCTGCCCGTCCTCCGCAAGGACTTCATCGCGACGCCGTACCAGGTGCTGGAGGCCCGCGCCGCGGGCGCCGACCTCGTGCTGCTCATCGTCGCGGCGCTCGAGCAGCCGCTCCTCGCCGAGCTGCACGGCCTGGTCCGCGAGCTCGGCATGACGCCGCTCGTCGAGACGCACTCGCTCGAAGAGGTGCAGCGCGCCGCCGACATCGGCGCGAACCTCATCGGCGTGAATGCCCGGAACCTCTCCAGCTTCGAGCTGGACCGCGACCTCTTCGGCCGTCTCGCCGAGCATCTCCCGGCCGACGCGGTGAAGATCGCCGAGTCCGCGGTGCTGACGCCCGCCGACGTCGCGCACTACCGCGCCGCCGGGGCGGATGTCGTCCTCATCGGCGAGGCGCTCGTCACGAACGACCCCGTCACGACCCTGCACGCGTTCCTGGAGGCTGGATCATGAGTCTGCGAGAAGCCGCAGGGCCCTTCTTCGGCGAGTTCGGCGGGCGCTTCATGCCCGAATCCCTCATCGCCGCCATCGACGAGCTCACCGCCGAATACGAGTCCGCGAAAGCCGACCCCGCGTTCGACGCCGAGTTCCGTCACCTGCTGCACAGCTACGCGGGCCGCCCCTCCGCCCTCACCGAGGTGCCACGGTTCGCCGAGCACGCCGGCGGGGCGCGCATCTTCCTCAAGCGCGAAGACCTCAACCACACCGGATCCCACAAGATCAACAACGTGCTGGGGCAGGCGCTCCTGACGAAGCGCCTCGGCAAGACCCGCGTCATCGCCGAGACCGGCGCCGGCCAGCACGGTGTCGCGACCGCGACGGCCGCGGCGCTGTTCGGGTTCGAGTGCACGATCTATATGGG
Source organism: Microbacterium saccharophilum (assembly GCF_007992455.1). GTDB lineage: Bacteria > Actinomycetota > Actinomycetes > Actinomycetales > Microbacteriaceae > Microbacterium > Microbacterium saccharophilum. Next base: position 208,476 of record NZ_BKAH01000004.1, read on the forward strand.
CGAGGTCGACACCGAGCGCCAGGCGCTGAACGTCGCCCGCATGCGGCTGCTGGGCGCCGAGGTCATCCCGGTCACGACGGGTTCGCGGACGCTCAAGGACGCCATCAACGAGGCGTACCGCGACTGGGTGGCATCCGTGGAGACCACCAACTACATCTTCGGCACCGCGGCCGGTCCGCATCCGTTCCCCGCCATGGTCCGCGACTTCCAGAAGATCATCAGCGAGGAGGCGCGCCAGCAGCTCCTCGACGAGACCGGGCGGCTGCCGGATGTCGTCGTCGCGTGTGTTGGCGGCGGCTCCAACGCCATCGGCATGTTCGACGCGTTCCTCGACGACGAGGGCGTCAAGCTCTACGGCGTCGAGGCGGCCGGCGACGGCGTGGACACGCCCCGCCACGCGGCCTCCATCGAGCGCGGCCGTCCCGGCGTGCTGCACGGTGCGAAGACCTACGTCCTGCAGGACGAGGACGGCCAGACCGTCGAGTCGCACTCCATCTCCGCCGGCCTGGACTATCCCGGCGTCGGACCCGAGCATGCCTGGCTCGCCGACATCGGCCGCGCCACCTACATCCCGGCGACCGACACCGAGGCCATGGACGCCCTGCGGCTCCTGTCGCTGACCGAGGGCATCATCCCGGCGATCGAGTCGGCGCACGCCCTCGCCGGCGCGCTGCGGCTGGGCCGCGAGCTCGGCCCCGACGCGATCATCGCGGTGAGCCTGTCCGGCCGCGGCGACAAGGACATGGACACCGCGGCGAAGTGGTTCGGCCTGTACGACGGCGCCGACCCCGTGCAGACGCCGCCGGATGCCGACGAGGCCAAGGGCGAGGGGACGGAGCTGTGACCTCCCGCGTCGCCGCCGCCATCGACGCGGCCCACGCCGAGGGGCGCGGCGCGTTCATCGGCTACCTGCCGCTGGGATTCCCCGACCTGCAGACGAGCATCGACGCGGCCGTGACCCTCGCGGACAACGGCGCCGACATCCTCGAGCTCGGCCCGCCGTACTCCGACCCGGTCATGGACGGCACCGTCATCCAGGAGGCCACCCAGGCGGCCCTGGCGGGCGGATTCCGCCTGCGCGACACGTTCACCGCGGTGCGCGCGATCGCCGACCGCGTCGACGTGCCCGTGCTCGTCATGACGTACTGGAACCCCGTGCTGCAGTACGGCGTGGACCGCTACGCCGACGAGCTGCTCGCCGCCGGCGGCGCGGGGCTCATCACGCCCGACATCACGCCGGACGCCGCCACCGAGTGGATCGCCGCATCGGAGCGCACGGGCCTGGACCGCATCTTCCTCGCCGCGCCGACCTCGACGGACGAGCGCCTCGAGATGATCGTCGGCGCGTCGACGGGGTTCGTGTACACCGTCTCGACGATGGGCATCACGGGCGAGCGCGCCGAATTGGATGCCGCGGCCCGCGGCCTCGTGTCGCGCCTCCGCGCGCACGGCGCGGAGCACGCCTGCGTCGGCATCGGCATCTCCACGCCCGTCCAGGTCACGGGGGTCCTCGAGTACGCCGACGGCGCGATCGTGGGCACCGCCCTTGTCCGGGCGCTGCGCGACGGGGGCCTCGAGGAGCTGGCATCCACCGCCCGCGCCCTCACCTCCGGCACCGCCCGCTGACCGTCCTCTCCTCGCACCGCGCCCCCGGCGGCGCGGCGTGACGACCCGGGCCGCGAGGGGGAGGGCGCGGGGCGAAGTAGACTCGCGGCGTGACTTTCTCCGCGCTCTCCGTCGTCGCCAGCATCCCGAGCCCGCCGATCAGCAGCTTCCAGGTCGGCCCGCTGACGATCCACTTCTACGCGCTGTGCATCCTCGCGGGGATCATCGTCGCGGCGTTCCTCACGAACCACCGCCTGACCAAGCGCGGCGGTGAGCCCTGGGTCGTCATCGACATCTGCCTGCTCGCCGTGCCGCTGGCCATCATCGGCGCGCGCATCTTCCACGTGCTCACCCACCCGGGCTTCTACTTCGGCGAGGACAAGAACCCCTGGGCGGTGTTCTTCATCTGGGAGGGCGGCATCGCCATCTTCGGCGCGCTCCTCGGCGGCGCCGTCGGCGCGTGGCTCGGATGCCGGTGGACCGGCATCCGGTTCTGGAGCTTCGCCGATGCCCTCGCCCCGGGCCTCCTCCTCGCCCAGGCGATGGGCCGGTTCGGCAACTGGTTCAACCAGGAGCTGTTCGGCCTCCCCACCGATCTGCCGTGGGGGCTCGAGATCAGCCCCGACAACCCCGCCTTCCCGGCAGGGCTCGCCGACGACACCCTCTTCCACCCGACATTCCTCTACGAAGTCATCTGGAACGTCGCCGGCGTCGTCGTGCTGCTGTGGCTCGGCAGACGCCTGAGCATGCAGTGGGGACGCCTGTTCGCCGTCTACCTCATCTGGTACAGCGCCGGTCGCATCGTGTGGGAGTCGATCCGCATCGACCCGAGCGAGGTCTTCTTCGGGCTCCGCACCAACGTGTGGGCCGCTGTGCTCGGCGTCCTCGTCGGCATCGTGATCCTCGCGGTGCAGCGGCGCCGCCACCCGGGCCTCGAACCGTCCGTGTACGTCCCGGGTCGCGAGTGGACGCCCGAGGGGGTTGTACAATCGGGGAACACCGATGACTTCGTGGACGTCAGCGCACCCACCACGCCCGAAGATGTCGAAGACGCAGCCACAAGCAGAGTCACCACGTAAGGAATACCGCGGGCCGACGTCGTCCCAGTTGAGCATCAATGTGAGGACGGTAGCGATGCCTTCGAGCCTTAATCGCGACGTCGACCGACCCGGCGCACTGCCGGGACCGCCCCCGACGCAGGGTATGTACAACCCCGCGTTCGAGAAGGACGCGTGCGGCCTGGCGATGGTCGCCACACTCCGCGGCGAGCCGGGCCACGACATCGTCGAGCTCGCGCTGACGGCGCTGCGCAACCTCGAGCACCGCGGCGCCATCGGCTCCGACGCGGGCACCGGTGACGGCGCCGGCATCCTCACGCAGATGCCCGACGCCTTCCTCCGCGCGGTCGTCGACTTCGACCTGCCGCCGGTGGGGGAGTACGCCGCCGGCATGGCCTTCCTCCCGCTCGAGGAGGCGGCCCGCTCCGCCGTCAAGGCCGGCGTGGAGAAGATCGCCGCCGCGGAGGGCCTCACGGTCCTCGGCTGGCGCGTCGTCCCGACGGAGCAGGAGAACCTCGGCAAGCTCGCGCACGCGGCGCGCCCGGCGTTCGAGCAGCTCTTCGTCTCGCACCCCGCGTCCGGCGACCAGCCCGCCCTGTCGGGTATCGACCTGGACCGCCGCGTGTACCGGCTCCGCAAACGCGCCCGCCGCGAGTACGACGCGTACTTCGTGTCGCTGTCCTCGCGCACCCTCGGCTACAAGGGCATGGTCACGACCCTGCAGCTGGAGCCCTTCTACCCCGACCTGCAGGATGAGCGGTTCGCCAGCGAGCTCGCCGTCGTGCACTCGCGCTACTCCACGAACACCTTCCCGTCCTGGCCGCTCGCGCAGCCGCTGCGGATGCTGGCGCACAACGGGGAGATCAACACCGTCAACGGCAACCGCAACTGGATGCGGGCGCGCCAGTCGCAGCTGGAATCCCAGCTCATCGGCGACATCCGCCCGCTGCTGCCGATCTGCACGGAGGGCGCCAGCGACTCGGCATCCTTCGACGAGGTCCTCGAGCTCCTGACCCTCACGGGCCGGAGCCTCCCGCACGCGATCATGATGATGGTGCCGGAGGCGTACGAGAAGCAGTCGGACATCGACCCGCAGCTGCGCGCCTTCTACGACTACCACTCCATGCAGATGGAGCCGTGGGACGGCCCCGCCGCCCTCATCTTCACCGACGGCACCCTCGTCGGCGCGACCCTCGACCGCAACGGCCTCCGCCCCGGCCGCTGGACCGAGACGACCGACGGCCTCGTCGTCATCGGCAGCGAGACCGGCGTCCTGGACTTCGCCCCGGAGCGCATCAAGCGCCGCGGTCGCCTGCGTCCCGGCCGCATGTTCCTCGTCGACACGGCCGAACGGCGCATCGTCGAGGACGAGGAGATCAAGGCGCAGCTGGCTTCCGCGGAGCCGTGGCAGGAATGGCTCGACGCCGGGCGGGTGCGCCTGAAGGACCTGCCCGAGCGGGAGCACATCGTGCACCCCATCGCGTCGATCACGCGCCGCCAGCGGACCTTCGGCTACACGGAGGAGGAGGTGCGGATCCTGCTGACCCCGATGGGGCAGACCGGCGCCGAGCCCCTCGGCGCCATGGGGTCGGACACGCCCATCGCGGTGCTCAGCGAGCGCCCCCGTCTGCTCTTCGACTACTTCACGCAGCAGTTCGCGCAGGTCACGAACCCGCCCCTGGACTCCATCCGCGAAGAGGTCGTCACCTCGCTCTCGCACGGCATCGGCCCGGAGCGGAATCTGCTGTCCTGGGGACCGGAGCACACCCGCGTCATCACGCTGGACTTCCCGGTCATCGACAACGACGAGCTCGCGAAGCTCCAGAACATCGACAAGGCCCTCCCCGGGCGCCGGTCGGTGACGATCCGCGGGCTTTACCACTTCGACCAGGGCCCCGGCGCCATGGAGGCGCGCCTGGAGGCCATGTGCGCCGAAGTGGATGCCGCGATCGACGACGGCGTCGAGTTCATCATCCTGAGCGACCGCGACTCGAACAAGGACCTCGTCCCCATCCCGTCGCTGCTCATGCTCTCCGCCATCCACCACCACCTCATCCGGCAGGAGAACCGGATGAAGGTCGGTCTCGTGGTCGAGGCGGGCGATGTCCGCGAGGTGCATCACGTCGCGACGCTCATCGGCTACGGCGCCTCCGCGGTGAACCCGTACCTCGCGATGGAGACCGTCGAATACCTCGTCCGCGCCGGTTTCATCACGAACGTCACCCCCGAGAAGGCGGTGCGGAACCTCATCTACGCCCTGGGCAAGGGCGTGCTGAAGATCATGTCGAAGATGGGCATCTCCACGGTGTCCTCGTACGCCGGCGCCCAGGTCTTCGAGGCCGTGGGCCTGTCGCACGAGTTCGTCGACAAGTACTTCACCGGCACCGAGACCAAGCTGGGGGGCGTGGGGATCACCGAGATCTCCGCGGAGAACCAGGCCCGGCACGACTACGCGTACCCGGAGGACGAGGCGGCCCGCGCCCACGAGCGCCTCTGGACCGGCGGCGAGTACCAGTGGCGCCGCGACGGCTCCCCGCACCTGTTCAACCCCGACACCGTGTTCCGGCTGCAGCACTCCACCCGCACGCGCCGGTACGACATCTTCCGCGAGTACACGAAGCTCGTCGACGACCAGGCGAAGGAGCTGAAGACCCTCCGCGGGATGTTCGCCCTCCGCACCGGTCAGCGCCCGCCCGTGCCGATCGACGAGGTCGAGCCGGTCTCCTCGATCGTGAAGCGGTTCTCCACCGGCGCGATGAGCTACGGCTCCATCTCGAAGGAAGCCCACGAGACGCTCGCGATCGCGATGAACAGCATCGGCGCGAAGTCGAACACGGGAGAGGGCGGCGAGGACACCGACCGCCTGCTCGACCCGCAGCGCCGCAGTGCGATCAAGCAGGTGGCGTCCGGCCGGTTCGGCGTCACGAGCATGTACCTCACGCACGCCGACGACATCCAGATCAAGCTCGCGCAGGGCGCCAAGCCCGGCGAGGGCGGTCAGCTGCCGCCCGCGAAGGTGTACCCGTGGATCGCGCGCACCCGCGGCGGCACGCCCGGCGTCGGACTCATCTCCCCGCCGCCGCACCACGACATCTACTCGATCGAAGACCTCAAGCAGCTGATCTTCGACCTCAAGCGCGCCAACCCCGGCGCGCGGGTGCACGTCAAGCTCGTCAGCCAGTCCGGCATCGGCGCGGTCGCCGCGGGTACCGCGAAGGCCCTCGCCGACGTCATCCTGGTCTCCGGCCACGACGGCGGCACGGGGGCGAGCCCGCTGAACTCCCTCAAGCACGCCGGCACGCCGTGGGAGCTGGGCCTCGCCGAGACGCAGCAGACGCTCATGCTCAACGACATGCGCGACCGCGTCGTGGTGCAGGCCGACGGCCAGCTCAAGACCGGCCGCGACGTCATCATCGCGGCGCTGCTGGGCGCCGAGGAGTTCGGCTTCGCGACGACGGCGCTCGTCGTCGAAGGCTGCATCATGATGCGCGTCTGCCACCTGGACACCTGCCCCGTGGGCGTCGCGACCCAGAACCCCGTGCTGCGGGAGCGCTTCTCCGGCAAGCCCGAGTTCGTCGTGAACTTCATGGAGTTCATCGCCCAGGAGGTGCGCGAGTACCTCGCCGAGCTGGGCTTCCGCTCCCTCGACGAGGCCGTCGGCCACAACGAGCTGCTGGATGTCAACGGCGCGGTCGAGCACTGGAAGGCCAACGGCCTGGACCTGACCCCCATCCTCGAAGGCCCCGCCTTCGCGGCGGACGTGCCGCGGCGCAACGCCCGGCCGCAGGATCACGAGCTCGAGGACCACTTCGACGTGCAGCTCATCGAGCGCGCGCAGGACGTCCTCGCCCACGGCGGTCACATCTCCATCGACCTGCCGGTCCGCAACACCGCCCGCGCCGTCGGGACGATGCTCGGACACCACGTCACCCGCGCGCACGGCGCGAACGGCCTGCCGTCCGGGTCGATCGAGATCAACCTCACGGGTTCGGCCGGGCAGTCCTTCGGCGCGTTCCTCCCGGCCGGCATCACGCTGCGTCTGGAGGGCGACTCCAACGACTACGTCGGCAAGGGCCTCTCCGGCGGGCAGATCGTCGTCCGCCCGCCGCGCGCCGCGACCTTCGACGCGTCGCAGAACGTCATCGCCGGCAACGTCATCGGCTACGGCGCGACGCAGGGCACGATGTTCCTCCGCGGCGTCGTGGGGGAGCGGTTCTTCGTCCGCAACTCGGGTGCGACCGCGGTCGTCGAGGGGGTCGGCGACCACGCCCTGGAGTACATGACCGGGGGCCTCGCCGTCATCCTCGGCGCCACGGGACGCAACCTCGGCGCCGGCATGTCCGGCGGCTCGGCGTACGTCTACAAGCTCGACCGGGCGCTGGTGAACCGCGAGGCGATCGCGAACGGCGAGCTGGAGCTGCTCGACCTGGGCGCGGGCGACGCGGAGATCCTCCGTGACCTGCTCGTGCAGCACGTGGCCGAGACGGATTCCGCTCTCGCCGCCGCGCTCCTGGACGACTTCGACGCCGAGGTGTCGAACTTCGTCCGCATCCTGCCGCGCGACTACGCCGCGGTTCTGCAGACCCGCCAGGAGGCGGCCGCCGAGGGGCTGGACCCCGACGGCGACGTCGTCTGGACCCGCATCCTGGAGGTGACCGGTGGCTGACCCCAAAGGTTTTCTGAAAGTCACCGAGCGCGAGCTGCCCGCGCGTCGGCCCATCCCTGTCCGCATCATGGACTGGAAAGAGGTCTACGAGCCCGGCGACTCCGCCGTGCTGCGCCGCCAGGCGGGCCGCTGCATGGACTGCGGCATCCCGTTCTGCCACAAGGGATGCCCGCTGGGCAACCTCATCCCGGAGTGGAACGACCTGATGTGGCGGGGCGAGGGCCGTTCGGCCATCGAGCGCCTGCACGCGACGAACAACTTCCCGGAGTTCACGGGACGGCTGTGCCCCGCGCCGTGCGAGAGCTCGTGCGTCCTGGGCATCAACCAGCCCGCCGTCACCATCAAGCAGGTCGAGGTCTCGATCATCGACGATGCGTTCGCGAACGGCTGGGTCGAACCCGAGCCGCCCGCACGCCTCACCGGCAAGACCGTCGCCGTCGTGGGCTCCGGCCCCGCGGGGCTCGCCGCCGCCCAGCAGCTGACCCGCGCGGGCCACACCGTCGCGGTGTACGAGCGCGACGACCGCATCGGCGGGCTGCTGCGCTACGGCATCCCCGACTTCAAGATGGAGAAGCGCCACCTCGAGTCGCGCCTCCGGCAGATGCAGATGGAGGGCACCCGGTTCCGCGCCGGCGTCGAGATCGGCACCGACCTGTCCTGGAGCGACCTGCGCGCCCGGTACGACGCGGTCGTCGTCGCGACCGGTGCCACCGTGCCGCGCGACCTGCCCATCCCGGGCCGCGACCTCGCCGGCGTGCACTTCGCGATGGAGTACCTCGTCGAGTCCAACAAGGTCGTCGCCGGCGACCAGGTCGCCAACCAGATCCACGCCGAGGGCAAGCACGTCATCGTCATCGGCGGCGGCGACACCGGCGCCGACTGCATCGGCACGGCGCACCGCCAGGGCGCGCTGAGCGTCACGAACCTCGCGATCGGCAAGGAGCCGCCGGCCTCCCGCCCCGACCACCAGCCGTGGCCGATGACGCCGACGATCTTCGAGATGCAGTCCGCGCACGAGGAGGGCGGAGAGCGCACGTTCCTCGCCTCCACGGTCGAGTTCCTCGCGAACGACGCCGGCGAGGTCCGGGCGCTCCGGGTGGCCGAGACGGAGTACCGCGACGGCACACGCGTGCCCAAGAGCGGGACCGAGCGGGAGATCCCCGCCGACCTCGTCCTCATCGCCATGGGGTTCACCGGGCCGGAGCGCACCGCGCTCGAGCACCAGCTGGGCACCGTCTTCACGGGCCGCGGCAATGTGGAGCGCACCGACGACTACCAGACCACCGCTCCCGGCGTCTTCGTCGCCGGTGACGCGGGCCGCGGACAGTCCCTCATCGTCTGGGCGATCGCCGAGGGCCGCGCGGCGGCTGCGGCAGTGGACGAGTACCTTATGGGAGGAACGAATCTTCCCGCCCCCGTCCGACCGCGCGATGTCGCGATCGGGTTGCAGTCCGCCTGAAGCGTAGGCTGTAAGGAACGCTAACAAAACCCGAAGACCGGAGTCAGTACGTGAGACGCGCCAAGATCGTCGCCACCCTGGGACCCGCCACATCCTCGTATGAGAGCCTTCGCGCGATCATCGACGCCGGTGTGGACGTGACCCGATTCAACCTGAGCCACGGGGACTACAGCGAGCATGAGACCCGGCTCGCCAACGTCCGGAAGGCCGCGGACGACGCGGGCCGCACCGTCGCCATCCTGGTGGACCTGCAGGGCCCCAAGATCCGCCTCGGCAAGTTCAAGGACGGCCCCCACGACCTCGCCGTCGGCGACGTGTTCAAGATCACGACCGAGGACATCGAAGGCACCAAGGAGATCGTCTCGACGACCTTCAAGGGGCTTCCCGAAGACGTCACCCCGGGCGACTTCCTGCTGATCGACGACGGCAAGGTGCGCGTCCAGGTCACCGCCGTGGACGGCCCCGTCGTCACGACGGAGGTCATCGTCGCGGGCCCCGTGTCGAACAACAAGGGCATCAACCTGCCCGGCGTCGCGGTCAACGTCCCCGCCCTCTCCGACAAGGACGAGGCGGATCTGCGCTGGGGGCTCCGCGCCGGCGCGGACATCATCGCGCTGTCGTTCGTGCGCAACGCCGCCGACGTGCAGCGCGTGCACGAGATCATGGCGGAGGAGGGTCGCAAGATCCCCGTGATCGCCAAGATCGAGAAGCCGCAGGCCGTCGAGAACCTCGAGGAGATCATCGACGCGTTCGACGGCATCATGGTCGCCCGCGGCGACCTCGGCGTGGAGCTGCCCCTCGAGGCCGTCCCGATCGTGCAGAAGCGGGCCGTCGAGCTCTGCCGGCGCATGGCCAAGCCCGTCATCGTCGCGACGCAGATGCTCGAGTCGATGATCGAGAACCCCGTCCCCACCCGCGCCGAGACGAGCGACGTCGCCAACGCCGTCCTCGACGGCGCGGACGCCGTGATGCTCTCCGGCGAGACGAGCGTCGGCAAGTACCCCGTCGTCGTCGTCGAGACGATGGCGCGCATCATCGCCTCGACCGAGGACCACGGTCTGGAGCGCATCGCGCCGTTCACGACCAAGCCCCGCACGCAGGGCGGCATCATCACGCTCGCCGCGGAGGAGGTCGCCAAGTTCGTCGAGGCGAAGTACATCTGCATCTTCACCGAGTCCGGCGACACCGCGCGGCGCATGTCGCGTCTGCGTCCCATGATCCCGATGATGGCGTTCGCCGCCGACCCCGCGATCCGCCGCCGCATGGCGCTGACGTGGGGCGTGCAGTCGACCCTCGTCGAGCACGTCGCCCACACCGACCTGATGTTCCTGCAGGTGGACGACTTCTTCCTGAAGAACGGCCTGGCCACGGAAGGCGACGTCGTCGTGGTGATCTCCGGTTCGCCTCCCGGAATCATCGGCTCCACCAACGACATCCGCATCCACCGGATCGGCGACGCCGTGCACGGCAAGGCCCCGATCTACCAGGCCGGCAAGTAACCCGGACCGCGGACACGAAGAGCGGATGCCGCACGGCATCCGCTCTTCGTCGTTCCCGCGTGCCGGTGGTGGGAGTCGAACCCACACGTCCGAAGACAACCGAGTTTGAGTCGGTCGCGTCTGCCATTCCGCCACACCGGCGCACGCCGGAATCGACCATACCGCAGGAACGAGTGCGCGCTGGGCTCTAAGATGGACGAGTGAGTGAGCAGGAACAGACCACGGCGTCCACGTCATCCGCCCCCCGACGCGTCGTCGTCGCCGAGGACGAATCGCTGATCCGACTCGATATCGTCGAGATCCTCCGCGACAACGGCTTCGACGTCGTCGGCGAGGCCGGAGACGGCGAGACGGCCGTCCAGCTCGCGACCGAGCTGCGCCCCGACCTCGTCATCATGGACGTGAAGATGCCGGTCCTCGACGGCATCAGCGCCGCCGAGAAGCTCAGCAAGAGCCACATCGCGCCCGTCGTGCTGCTGACCGCGTTCAGCCAGAAGGAGCTCGTCGAGCGCGCCACGGAAGCCGGCGCCCTCGCGTACGTCGTGAAGCCGTTCACGCCCAACGACCTGCTCCCCGCGATCGAGATCGCGCTGGCCCGCTACGAGCAGATCATCACGCTCGAGGCCGAGGTCGCCGACATGGTCGAGCGCTTCGAGACCCGCAAGCTCGTCGACCGCGCGAAGGGCCTCCTGAACGAGAAGATGGGCCTGTCGGAGCCGGAGGCGTTCCGCTGGATCCAGAAGGCGTCGATGGACCGCCGCCTCACGATGCAGGACGTCGCGAAGGCCATCATCGAGCAGCTCTCGCCCAAGAAGGCCTGACCGCCGCCGGATGCGCGGCTCAGCCGGCCGGCTGATCCTTGATCATGTTCGTGATCCGGATCGTCGAGCAGCGCCGGCCCTGATCGTCGGTCACGACGATCTCGTGCACCGTGATGCTGCGGCCCAGGTGGATCGGCGTGCAGACGCCCGTGACGACGCCGCTCGTGGCCGACCGGGTGTGCGTCGCGTTGATGTCGACGCCGACCGCGAGGCGGCCGGGACCGGCGTGCAGGTTCGCCGCCATGGATCCGAGGGACTCGCCGAGCACCACGTAGGCGCCGCCGTGCATGAGCCCCACGGGCTGGGTGTTCCCCTCGACCGGCATGGTCGCGGCGCAGCGCTCCACCGTGAACTCGGTGATCCGCATCCCCATCTTGTCGGCGAGGGCTCCGAGCCCGCGGCGCTGCGCCCACTCGAGTCCGTCGACGGATGCAGGGGTGGTGTCAGAGGTCATCGTTCGCCTTCGCACGGGGCCGGATCGGGTGTCGCCGCCGCTGGCTAGGCTTGCAGGGTGACGGACTCCGCAAAGCCTACCCTTCTCGTCGTCGACGGCCATTCGCTGGCCTACCGTGCGTTCTTCGCCCTCCCGGTCGACAACTTCTCCACGAAGGACGGGCAGCACACCAACGGCATCTACGGCTTCCTGTCGATGTTCGTGAACCTCGTGAAGGCCGAGAAGCCCACCCATCTCGCCGTCGCGTTCGACACGTCGCGGCAGTCGTTCCGCACCCGCGAGTACGCGGAGTACAAGGCGAACCGGTCCGAGTCGCCGGCGGAGTTCAAGGGGCAGATCCCGCTCCTGCAGGAGTGCCTGCAGGCCATGAACGTGCGCGTCCTGACGAAGGAGGACGTCGAGGCCGACGACATCCTCGCGACCCTCGCGACCCAGGGCGCCGCGCTCGGCTATGACGTCCTGGTGTGCTCCGGCGACCGCGACACCATCCAGCTCGTCACCGACGACGTGACGCTGCTGTACCCCAACGTGCAGGGCGTCTCGCAGCTCAAGCGCTACACGCCCGACGCCGTCGTGGAGAAGTACGGACTGCCGCCGGAGAAGTACCCCGACATCGCCGCGCTCGTGGGGGAGACCAGCGACAACCTGCCGGGCGTGCCGAAGGTCGGCGAGAAGACCGCCGTGAAGTGGCTCACCCAGTACGGGTCGCTCGACGAGCTCCTCACGCGTGCCGACGAGATCAAGGGCGTCGTGGGCGGCAACCTCCGCGAGCACATCGACGGGGTGCGCCGCAACCGCGCGCTGAACACCCTCCTGCGCGACGTCGAGCTGGAGGTGGGGCCCGCCGACCTCGAGGTGCAGCCGATCGACCCGGAGGCCGTGCGCGACATCTTCTCGCGCCTGGAGTTCCGCACCCTCCTGCCGCGCGTCTTCGACGCGATGGGCGCCGACCCGGCGGAGACCCCCGCCCGCCCGGGGGCCACGGCGCCCACCGCGACGGAGCCCGACCCCGCCCAGCTCGCCGCCTGGGTCGCCGCCGCCGGCGGGGAGGTGGGCGTGACGCTCGTCCTGCAGGGCGGCCTCCCCGTCCGGATCGGCCTGGCGACCGCCGACGCCGCCGTCGAGACCGCCTGGACCGAGGAGGCCGCCGCCGCCCTCCGCCCCTGGCTGGAGGGGGACGCCCCCAAGGTCCTCACCGACGCGAAGCCGCAGGTGAAGGCGCTGCGCCGCGCCGGGGCCCACCTGGGCGGGCTCGCCTTCGACACCCTGCTGGCGGGCTGGCTCCTGCGTCCGAGCCTCCCGGACAAGAACCTCGCCGACCTCGTGGGTCGCTACCTCGACGAGACGCTGCCCGAGGCCGATCCGACGCAGCTCGTGCCCGAGACCGAGGGTGCGACCCCCGGGCAGCTGTCGTGGTACACCCTGCGCGTCGCCGCGGCGCTGCGGGCCGAGCTGCCGGAGAGCGTGGCCGGTGTCCTCGCCGACATCGAGCTGCCGACCCTCGACACCCTCGCCGACATGGAGCTCGCCGGCGTCGCCGTGTCGCACGAGAAGCTCTCGACCTTCTCCGCCGAGCTCGCCGCGCGCGCCGACGCGATCGCCCAGCAGGCCTACGCGACGATCGAGCGGGAGGTGAACCTCGGCTCGCCCAAGCAGCTGCAGGAGGTGCTCTTCGACCAGCTCCAGCTGCCGAAGACCCGCAAGACGAAGACGGGGTACTCCACGGATGCCGCCGTCCTCGCCGATCTGCAGGAGACGAACCCGCACCCGTTCCTCGACCTCCTCCTGCAGCACCGCGAGGCGATGAAGCTGCGGCAGATCATCGAATCCCTCGACGTCGCGATCGCCGCCGACGGGCGCATCCGCACGACCTACCTGCAGACCGGGAGCCAGACCGGACGGCTGTCGAGCACCGACCCCAATCTGCAGAACATCCCGATCCGCAACGAGGAGTCCAGCCGCATCCGCGCCGCCTTCGAGGTCGGCGCGGGCTACGAGACGCTGCTGACCGCCGACTACTCGCAGATCGAGATGCGCATCATGGCGCACCTGTCCGGCGACCCGGGGCTCGTCGAGGCGTTCAACTCCGGCGAGGACCTGCACCGCTTCGTCGGCGCCCGCGTGTTCGGCGTCGAGCCGGCCGATGTCACCCCCGCGATGCGCACGAAGGTGAAGGCCATGTCGTACGGCCTCGTGTACGGGCTGTCCGCGTTCGGACTCTCCAAGCAGCTGCGCATCGAGCAGACCGAGGCCAAGCAGCTCATGATGGAGTACTTCGCCCGCTTCGGCGCGGTGCGCGACTACCTGCGCTCCTCCGTCGAGCAGGCTCGCATCGACGGTTTCACGGAGACGATCTTCGGCCGCCGCCGCCCGTTCCCCGACCTGTCCAGCCCCAACCGCGTCCTCCGCGAGAACGCCGAGCGCGCCGCGCTCAACGCCCCGATCCAGGGCAGTGCCGCCGACATCATGAAGATCGCGCTGTTCCGCATCCACGGGGAGTTCGCCGCGGAGCAGCTCGCATCGCGCGTGCTGCTGCAGATCCACGACGAGCTCGTCGTCGAGGTCGCCCCGGGGGAGTGGGATGCCGTGGAGCGCATCGTCCGCTCCCGCATGGGCGACGCCGCCGAGCTGACGGTGCCGCTGGACGTGCAGATCGGACGCGGCGCCGACTGGAACGAAGCCGGTCACTGATCCGGCGGCCCGCGTCGGTTTAGGCTCGGAGGATGACTGACGCACAGCGCACCCCCACGCCGATCGACCAGATCGCCGACGGCTGGGTCGACACCCTCGCCGAACTCTCCCCGGGCCTTGCGACCTACATCGGCCGGTCCGAGTACAACGATCGTCTCGACGACCTGTCCCCGGCCGGGACGGAACGCGCGCACGCCGCGGCGAAGGCGGCGCTCGCGGCGCTGGAGGCGGCCGAGCCCGTCGACCAGGTCGACGCCGTCACGAAGGCCGACCTCTGCGGCGACCTGTCGCTGCACCTCGAGCTGCACGACGCCGGCGCGCACCTGCGCGACCTGAACGTCATCGCCTCGCCGGCTCAGGAGCTGCGGAACGTCTTCGATCTCATGCCCACGAGCACCGTGGAGGACTGGTCGGTCGTGGCCACCCGCCTCGCGGCGGTCCCCGCCGCGATCGAGGGGTACGTGGAGACCCTCCGCCAGGGGATCGCACAGGGCATCGTTCCCGCGCGCCGTCAGGTGTCCGAGGTCGTGACCCAGATCGGCCGGTACACCGCCGACCAGGGCTTCTTCGCCACCTTCGCCGCCGAGGCGGCACCCGAGGAGGGATCCCTCCCCGCATCCCTCGTCCACGACCTGTCCGGCAACGCCGATGCGGCGCGCATCGCCTACAACGGTCTCGCCTCGTTCCTCTCCGAGGAGCTCGCCCCCGCCGCCGGGGAGCAGGATGCCGTGGGTCGCGAGCTGTACGCCCTGCACTCCCGCCGGTTCCTCGGCGCCACGATCGACCTCGACGAGACCTACGAGTGGGGGATCGAGGAGCTGTCGCGCATGGTCGCGGAGCAGGAGGCGATCGCGAAGGAGATCAAGCCCGGCGCGAGCGTCGAGGAGGCCGTCGCCTTCCTCGAGGCCGACGAGTCCCGCAAGCTCCGGGGCACCGACGCGCTGCAGAAGTGGATGCAGGAGACGAGCGACCGCGCCGTCGCCGAACTCGGCCGCACGCACTTCGACATCCCCGAGCCCATCAAGAAGCTCGAGTGCATGATCGCGCCCACGAACGAGGGCGGCATCTACTACACGGGGCCCACCGACGACTTCTCCCGTCCGGGCCGGATGTGGTGGTCGGTGCCGGAGGGCGTCGACACGTTCGACACCTGGCGTGAGCTCACGACCGTCTACCACGAGGGCGTTCCGGGTCACCACCTGCAGATCGCTCAGGCGGTGTACAACCGCGCGGAGCTCAACTCGTGGCGCCGGCTCCTCGCCGGCTCGAGCGGGCACGCGGAGGGCTGGGCGCTGTACGCGGAACGGCTCATGGAGCAGCTCGGCTACCTCGACGACCCCGCCGACCGCCTCGGCATGCTCGACGGCCAGCGCATGCGCGCCGCGCGCGTCGTGCTGGACATCGGCGTGCACCTGCAGAAGCCGAAGCTCGACGGTGACGGCGTGTGGGATGCCGACTACGCGCTCGCCTTCATGCGCCGGAACGTCAACATGTCGGACGAGTTCATCCAGTTCGAGGTGAACCGCTACCTCGGCTGGCCGGGACAGGCGCCGTCGTACAAGGTGGGCCAGCGCATCTGGGAGCAGATCCGCGACGAGGCGCAGCAGCGCGCCGGCGACGCGTTCGACATCAAGAAGTTCCACATGCGCGCCCTGACCCTCGGCGGGGTGGGCCTGGACACCCTGCGGATGGCACTCGCGCAGGACTGAGCCCCCGGCACCGTCAGTCGGCGCGGAGGTCGCGGGCCAGCAGCGCCACGACCTCCGCGTCGCGGGCCTGACGGAAATCGTCGTAGTACTGGCCGACGGCCCAGAGGTGCTGCTGCGGATGCGGGCACACGTAGTCGTCGGCGAGCCCGGGCTCCGGGCGCCACGCGGCGGGTGCGACCGGCACCGCCAGGACGATCCGCGCGGCGCCGTGTGCGCGCAGCGAGCGGCAGGCGGATGTCGCCGTGGCCCCCGTCGCGACTCCGTCGTCCACGACGATCACGGTCCGTCCCGCGGGGTCGCGCCCCGGCACGGTGTACAGCGCTTGACGGCGCCGCAGCTCGGCCCGCTCCTCCTGCTCGACGGCGGCGAGCTGCGCAGGCGTCGCCCAGTCGTCGGCATCCGGATGGACGACGCGGACGCCGTCGGCGATCGCCCCCACGGCGAACTCCGCGTGTCGCGGTGCGCCGAGCTTGCGGACCGCGACGGCCGTGAGCGGGAGACCGAGCACCCGCGCCACCTCCGCCGCCACGACCACGCCGCCGCGCGGCAGGCCGACGACGAGAGCGTCGTCGGCCCGCCAGGCGTCCAGTGCACGGGCGAGGTCGCGGCCCGCCGCGGCGCGATCCTCGAAGAGGGCCATGAGCCCACCGTACGCTGGGGACGGCGCAGGTGGAATGCCCCGGATCTCCGCGGGGAATGCCCGCCCGACGCGCCGAGTTCCATTCATCAGTATGGAAAGGGACGGATCATGACGGTACAGCTGGGCCTTGACACTTTCGGCGACATCACCCTGGACGCGGAGGGTCGGCGCGTCAGCGACGCGCAGACGATCCGGCACGTCGTGGAGCAGGCGGTCCTCGCCGACGAGGTCGGCGTGCACTTCTTCGGCGTGGGGGAGCACCACCGGCCGGACTTCGCGATCTCGAGCCCCGAGATCGTCCTCGCCGCCGCCGCGGCGCGCACCTCCCGCATCCGGCTCGGCACGGCCGTCACGGTCCTCTCCAGCGACGACCCGGTGCGCGTGTTCGAGCGGTTCGCGACGCTGGATGCCGTCTCGCACGGGCGCGCGGAGGTCATCCTCGGCCGGGGGTCGTTCATCGAGTCGTTCCCGCTCTTCGGCTACGACCTGCACGACTACGAGACGCTCTTCGAGGAGAAGCTCGACCTCTTCTCGCAGCTGCTCACCGAGAAGCCCGTCACGTGGCAGGGAACCATGCGCCCCTCGCTCGATGCGGCGGACGTGTACCCCAAGACCGAGCACGGTCTGACGGCCTGGGTCGGCGTCGGCGGAAGCCCGGAGTCCGTCGTCCGCACCGCGCGGTACGGGTACGGACTGATGCTCGCCATCATCGGCGGCCCCGCGGCGCGGTTCCGGCCGTTCGTCGACCTGTACCACCGCTCCCTCGCCGGCTTCGGCCGGGGGACACTCCCCATCGGCATCCACTCGCCCGGGCACATCGCCGACACCGACCAGCAGGCGTGGGAGGAGGCGTATCCCGGTGTGCAGGCCATGAACGACACGATCGGGCGCGAGCGCGGCTGGCCGCCGTACAACCGGCTGCGCTTCCAGCACGACGTCGGGCCGGAGGGCGCGCTGTACGTCGGTTCGCCGGAGACCGTCGCCCGGAAGATCGCCGACACCGTCCGGACGCTCGGCGCGGACCGGTTCGACATGAAGTTCTCGACCGGCACGCTGGGGCACGAGCAGATGATGCGCTCCATCGAGCTCTACGGCACCCGGGTGGCCCCGCTCGTGCAGGACATGCTCGCGTCGCGGTGACGGCGGAGCCCCGGCATCCGTAGCATTCAAGGATGACCGATGTGACGACACCGACGGTGGCGGCGCGCCTGGACGCCCTGCCGTTCACGCGCGGGCACGCCCGCATCCTCGGCGGCTCCGGCCTCGGGTGGGCGCTGGATGCCATGGATGTGGGCCTCATCTCCTTCATCATCACCGTGCTCGTCAGCGAGTGGTCGCTGACGGGGGAGCAGGCCTCCTGGATCGCCTCGGCGGGCTTCGTCGGCATGGCGGTGGGCGCGACCCTCGGCGGGCTCCTCGCCGACCGTCTCGGCCGCCGCTCGGTGTTCGCGATCACGCTGCTCGTCTACGGCGTCGCGACCGGGGCGAGCGCCCTGGTCGGAGGCCTCACGCTGCTGCTCGTCCTCCGATTCTTCGTGGGCCTCGGGCTCGGCGCCGAACTGCCGGTGGCGAGCACGTACGTCAGCGAGTTCGCCCCGGCGCGCATGCGCGGCCGCCTCATCGTCATCCTGGAGGCGTTCTGGGCCGTCGGCTGGACGGCTGCCTCGCTCATCGGCTTCTTCGTCATCCCGAACGTCGCGGAGGGCTGGCGGTGGGCGTTCGCGATCGGGGCGATCCCCGCCGTCTATGCGCTCGTCATCCGGTGGGGGCTGCCGGAGTCGGCGCGCTGGCTGGAGCGGCAGGGCCGCCACAGCGAGGCGGAGGCCATCGTCGCCCGCCTCGAGGCGTCGCCCGCGCTCGCCTCGTCGCAGCGGCGCCGCGGCGAACCGGTCCTCGTGCCCACCCCCCTCGCGGGCCCGGCCGCCACGACGGCGGGGGAGCGCCTGCGGGCCCTGTGGGCCGCGGAGTTCTCCGTCCGCACGGCGTGCCTCTGGCTCGTCTGGTTCTGCGTCAACTTCGCCTACTACGGCGCGTTCATCTGGATCCCCACCTTGCTGTTCTCGCAGGGCTACGACCTCGTGAAGTCGTTCGGCTTCACCCTCATCATCACCCTCGCCCAGCTGCCCGGGTACGCCGTCGCCGCCTGGCTCATCGAGGTGTGGGGGCGGCGCCTCACGCTGTCGGTGTTCCTCGCCGGATCGGCCGTCTCGGCGGTGCTGTTCGGACAGGCCGGCACCGAGGGGCTCATCATCGCGACGGGGATGGCGCTGTCGTTCTTCAACCTCGGCGCGTGGGGCGCGCTCTACGCCGTCACCCCGGAGATGTACCCGACCTCGCTGCGCGGCACGGGCTCGGGCTGGGCGGCGGGCGTCGGACGGATCGCGTCGATCCTCGCGCCGCTGAGCGTCCCGCCGCTCCTCGCCCTGGGGGGAGTGCCGGTCCTGTTCGTCGTGTTCGCGGTCTTCTTCCTCGTGGCCGCGGGCGCCGCGTGGGGACTCGTCGACAAGAGAGGGCAGACGCTCGATGACCGGTGAGGCGGGGCAGGTGCGTTTCACCGCGATCGGCGACTCCTTCACGGAAGGCGTCGGGGACGAGCTGCCGGACGGCACCGTGCGCGGCTGGGCGGACCTCGTCGCGCAGGGCTGGGCGCGGTCGCGCGGCGCCGACATCGCCTACGCCAACTTCGCGATCCGGGGCAAGCTCGTCTGGCCGATCGTGCACCAGCAGCTCGAGGCGGCGCTGGCACTGGGTCCCACCCACCTGTCCTTCAACGGCGGGGGCAACGACATGCTGCGCCCGCGCACCTCGATCACGCACATCGCGGATGCGTTCACCCACGTCCTCCGCCGCTGCGACGAGGAGGGCGTGACCCTCATCCTGCTGTCCGGCGCGAACCCGTCGGCGCAGCTGCCCATGGGCCGGCTCATCCAGCGGCGCGGCGACCTCATGTCGGCCGCGGTGATCGAGCGGATGGGCGGTCGGGGCGACGTCGTGCAGGCGCTGAACTGGCCGGATGCCGAGCTGTCGCGGCCCGCGTACTGGTCGGAGGACCGGCTGCACATGAATGCGCGCGGCCACCACCGGGTCGCCGCCCGCGTGCTCACCGCCCTCGGGCAGAGCGTGCCCGAGGGGTGGTGGTCGCTCCCGGAGCTGCCGGATGCCGTGCGCCTGCGCCGCGCCGAGTACATGCGCGATCACCTCGGCCCCTGGGTGCGGCGGCGACTCACCGGCACGTCCTCCGGCGATGGGCGGGAGCCGAAGTACGGCATCTGGACGACGGTTGCGGCACCGGTCTGAAGCACAACGGCCGCGGCGCTGTCAAGGGGAGGCGCGCCGGCGGAGGGATCGGTCATGATGTCAGGACGACCGACCCACAAGGAGTCAAAATGAGCATCGGAGCAGGAATCGCGCTCTTCGTCATCGGAGCGATCCTCGTCTACGCCGTGAACGTCGATGTGGAGTTCGTCAACCTCGACATGATCGGCTACATCCTGATGGGCGCGGGCGCACTCATCTTCATCATCGGCATCGTCATGATGCTGCGTCGCCGCCAGACGGAGTCCGTCACCCGGACGGTCGACCCCGTGGCCGGCGAGCGCGTCACGCGCAACTCCACGAGCACCTCGGGGGACCCCACCGTCTGAACCCCTCCCCACCCCCGGCGGATCAGCCGCGCTCGCGTCTTCGCGGGCGCGGCTGGTCCATTCCTATGTGCACGCGGGTCTTGCGGCGCTCGATGACGATGAACGCGCCGCCCAGCAGCCACAGCGGCACCTGGGTGAGGAACGCGAGCCGGAAGGCGTCGAGCGTGTACGTGTCGGGGGTCCCGGCGCCCTGGAGATCCATCGCGAGCCCGATCATGAAGATCGCGATGAGGGCGGCCAGGAATCCGCCCGCGTTGGTGACACCGGTGGCCGTGCTGAGCCGGTGGGCCGGGTTGTGCGTGCGCGCGTGGTCGAACGCGATCATCGACGCCGGCCCGCCCATCGCCAGGGCGAACGCGAGGGTGTACAGGAGCCACAGCGGCGCCGGGCCGGGCCAGAGGATCACCGTGAGCCACACCACCATCTGCACGGCGACGGCGGGCAGCACGAGCGCGCGGGAGCGCATGTTCGGGATGCGGCGGGACAGCTCGCCCATGATCGGCCCCAGGGCCATCCCGATGAAGACGTAGACCGACGTGATGCCCGCAGCCTGCCCGAGACTCAGCCCTTCGCCGGCGGTGAGGAACGGCATCCCCCACAGCAGGATGAAGGCGGTGCCGGCGAACGGGGTCGTGAAATGAGACCAGAACGCCAGGCGGGTGCCCGGGTGCGCCCAGGCGGCACGGATGCCCACCCCGGTGTCGACCGAGGACCGCACGACGCGGACGGCACCGGTGTCGGTGTCGACGGAGACGTCCGCGGCGACCTCCGGCGGGTGGTTCCGGATGATCGCGAAGACGAGCACGGCGAACAGGACGCCGAGCCCCCCGACGCTGCCGAATGCGATCGTCCAGGTCGTGGCGTGCAGGAGCGCCGCGAGCGGCAGGACGGCGATGAGCTGGCCTGCCTGCCCGACGATGCCGGTCAGCTGCACCATGACGGGCGCGCGCTGGGCCGGGAACCACGTCGCGATGAGGCGGAGCACGCCCGGGAAGACCGCGGCGTCGCCGGCCCCGACGAGCACGCGCGCGACGAGGGCCACCCCGACGCTCTCCGACAGGGCCATCGTGAGCTGACCGGCCGCCATGAGCACCATCCCGATGGTCATGATCGGGCGCGCGCCGTAGCGGTCCAGCAGGACCCCGATCGGCAGCTGCATGCCGCCGTACATCGCCAGCTGGACGACGGCGAAGAGCGACAGGGTCGCCGCATCCGCGGAGAAGCGGTCGGCGGCGTCGACGCCGACCGCGGCGAGCGACGTGCGGTTCGTGACGGCCAGGACGTATCCCGCGACGCCGACGGTCCAGATGATCCAGGCCCGGAGGGACGACGCGGGGGAGGAGGTCACCCTCCCACGCTACCCGCCGGCGCTAGA